>CAVRYU010000007.1:0-308090 GCA_963725585.1 uncultured Bacteroidales bacterium
CTGCAGATTTAATATTATAACTAAAGCATTCAATCTGGATCTCCAGGATTTGTTTCAACCATGTTGCAACCGACATAGAATAAAAAAGGAGTAAGATCACTCTAACTCCTTGATTTTCATTCGTGGGCGATGAGGGATTAGTTTCACTGATCCCGGTTTTGGGGACCCTTACAACATAAAAGCCGGCGCCACGCTGCGCGTGGCTTATCCGTTTTGTTTTTGACGTCCTTTTTTTAAGCAAGCTTTAAACGTCCCTCAAAAACAAAACCGATCCCGCAAATGCGGGACCGGCTTTTATGTTGTGGGCGATGAGGGATTAGTTTCACTGATCCCGGTTTTGGTGACCCTTACAACATAAAAGCCGGCGCCACGCTGCGCGTGGCTTATCCGTTTTGTTTTTGACGTCCTTTTTTTAAGCAAGCTTTAAACGTCCCTCAAAAACAAAACCGATCCCGCAAATGCGGGACCGGCTTTTATGTTGTGGGCGATGAGGGATTCGAACCCCCGACCCTCTGCTTGTAAGGCAGATGCTCTGAACCAGCTGAGCTAATCGCCCTGAATCTCTCTGAACAGGCTGCAAATATAATCCAGATTTTATTCTCTGCAAAAAAATAGATTTAAAATTCAGGTACATTCTTCCAATGTGCTCTTCATCAGGCATCATTTTCATTGTGACAGCCAGGTGTTTTTATTTATAAATATTGTTAATATGTTGAAAACCTGCAAAAATGATTGGATTGAAAGTATGAAAATCATATAAATTCACGTTATATATCGCTGAACCAAAAAGTTCCTGGTAAAAAAGGAAAATTTTGGTCAGAATAAATCTGATTGTCTGATATACCTTGAATAGTAAATTTTGATCAACCCTCGATCCTGACCCGTATGAACTCCCTGTTAAGATTTTACAGACTTCCTGTAATTATGTCCCCGGCTCAGAAAGTACTGAAACCTCTGATTCTGATGGTTATCTTTATTTTCATGACTTATTTTAATGAGTCGGATGCTGCCGTGCTTAGCATTAACCCTGTTCTGCCTCCTGTGGCAGTATGTAAAAATATCTCAGTTCAGCTCGGATCAGGCGGTACTGTTATAATAAACGGTTCTGATGTCGACGGTGGTTCATACGACCCGGATGGAACCATTGCAAGCCGGACAGTATCTCCGAACACATTCAACTGTTCCCAAATTGGCCTTAATTCAGTTGTTCTTACTGTAACCGATAATGAAGGTAAAACATCAACATGCACTGCAACGGTTACCGTTGAGGACAAGACCCCTCCGGTAATCAACATCAAACCATTTACCCTGTTCCTTGGATCTTCAGGATCAGGAACCCTTTTGCCGGCAGACATAGATAACGGAACCTTCGATAATTGCGGCATAGTCTCATTGTCAGTTACTCCAGCCACTTTCAGCTGCAGTGATATTGGCCAGAAAACCGTTACATTGACAGCAGTCGATTCACATGGGAATTCATCATCGCGGAACGTGATTGTAACAATTGCTTCCACACTACGTGTCGTTAGCATGTCCCTCAGTACTTGCGACATGTCGCCAACACTGGCTCTATTCGATGCAGATACCGAGGGCGGAGATGGAAACTATTCATATTTCTGGAGAGGCCTGAATGCGGCAACCATGCCATTTATGGTGATAATACCATTCCCACCATCACTTTCATTTTCAAACACAACTGTTCTGGAATCTCCATTTTTTAATAATACAATGGCAAATGGTTATTATGATATCCGTCTTGTTGTCACCGATGGAAAAGGATGTGCCGATTCAACGGAAATAAAAATTAACAAGACAGGAGCCATATTCAATAATCAGACAATGAGACATTCTCAGGCATGTGAAGGAGAAATTAAAACTCATTCCGTAAACTACAAGAGCGATGCGGTCTATAGCTGGTCAGTTACAAATGGAACAATTTTAACAAGTAATCAGGATACAAGCAGGATAAGCATAAGGTGGAATCTGGGAGTTGTTCAGGGTAGAATAGTAACTACAATTCGTGAACCAAATATTTTGTTTTCAGGCGGACAATGCGAAGCCACAATTATCGACACTGTTACAATTACCCCTGTCCCTACGCCTGTTTTCATCAATCCGGTTACCAGCGTCTGCACAAGCTCAACAAATACATACACTCTTACGGGTTCGTATGCATTTCAAAGCTGGACAGTGACAGGTGGTGTAATTACAGGCGGGGGGAATTTAACAGATAATTTTATCACTGTGAGGTGGGGAAGTAGCCCCACAGGAAGCATTTCAGTATCTGCTGGGAACAATTCATTATGCACCGGTACGGTACTCGTAAATATTGAGGTTTCCAATCTATCAGGTTCAATAATATCAAAAACCGAAATCGCCTGTAAAGGAGGGTCCAATGGTTCTGTGACTGCAGCAGTTAATTCCGGAACAGGCAAGCCCCCATATACCTATTCACTAAACGGGGGTACTTTTCAGTCATCCGGTACTTTTGGATCGTTAACTGCAGGAAACTACACCATAACTATCAGTGATGCCTTTCTGTGCCAGGTTATTTTACCCTTTTCAATAACAGAGCCACCTCTTCCTCTGGAAGGAAACATAGCTGTAACCAATATAAGCTGTTTTGGTGCCAATTCTGGTGCATGTCGTCTTAACTGTTAATGGCGGATCTGGCCCTTATAGTTACCTCTGGAGTAACGGGGCTGTAACCCAGGATATTATTAACGTTCCTGCCGGTAATTATTCAGTGACAGTAACCGATTCGAAAGGTTGTACTGTTGTTGTAAATGCTTCTGTAACGCAACCAGGTGCACTGGGTGGGAGTATAACATCCCATTCCGATGTTTCAGCTTATGGAGGCAGCGATGGAAGTTTCACAATCGCCGGCTCGGGAGGGACTTCCCCTTATGATTACAGTCTTAACGGGGGAATCTACAATGCATCCGGAACATTCGGTTCACTGATTGCAGGAACTTACACGGTAACAATAAGGGATGCTTCAATGTGTACTTTCAACATAATGGAAACAATAACACAGCCATGGATACCATTGACTGCACATATTATTACCCGTAACAATGTATCGTGCCATGACGGAAATAATGGAAACATAGTACTTGAGGGTTGGGGAGGGACATTGCCTTATCTGTATTCAATCGACGGGGGAGCATTTCAGGCTTCAGGAACATTTGGTTCATTAACTGCCGGAATCCATGTTTTTACTATCAGAGATGCTGCAATGGATATTTACAGTTTACCGGTTACTATTACTGAAACTGAATCTCTTGTTGTTGCTGCTTCAGGAGAAGATGTCCGCTGCTTTGGAGGGAATACAGGCACCGTTACCGCTTCAGTGACAGGAGGAACCGGACCTTATACCTATTCATGGAATTCAGTACCCGTCCAGACTACACCTACCGCTTCAGGATTGAGTGCCGGTAGCTATACTGTGATAGTCACCGATGCAAATGGTTGCACAGCAACAAATAGTGTTACGATCTCTCAACCACCTACCGATTTGGTAGTATCGGTAACACAGGAAAATATTCTTTGTTCCGGCGGGACCACAGGCAGTGCAACAGCGACTATTACAGGTGGCCTGGAGCCGTTTGATTTTTCATGGAATACAATCCCGGTGCAAACTAAAGAGACAGCAACAGACCTTTCAGCAGGGACTTACACAATAACAGTAACAGATAGTTACGGTTGCATAAGAACCAGATCAGTAAATATCACAGAGCCTCAGCCCCTGAATATTCAATCATCTGTAACTCCTGCTTCCTGTCCTGATTCCAAAGACGGATCAGTAATTCTCACTATTACAAGTACCACAGGTCCGTTTAACGTTCTCTGGTCGGATGGATTTACCGGACAGAACCGTTCAGAACTTGAGCCGGGAACTTACAATGCGGTGATAACTGATAAGAATAACTGCGGGGAAGCAATTGTTGTTAACGTCGAATTCACCCATACCTTCGGCTGCTTAATTATACCGCAGGTTATTACACCCAATAATGACGGATTTAATGATGAATGGAGAATCAGGAACATCGATCTTTATCCCGATGCCGAGGTCCGCATTTTCACAAGGTGGGGTAAAATGGTTTTCAGTGCAAAGAACCTGTCGGATAATCCATGGAATGGAACAATAGGAGGGAAGCCTGCTCCGACCGATTCGTACCACTATATCCTTTACTTAAACGACGGCTCAGGGCCGCGATCAGGAGTAATAAGTGTAATAAGATGATATGAACATTATGTTGAAGTATAAAGATATGAGCCATTTAAGAAGTATAATATCAGGTGTAGTTATCTTCTTTATTTTTGCGGATCTCCGAAGCTCAGCAGGTTCCTATGTACAGCCAGTATATAATGAACGGATTCCTTATTAATCCATCCTTTGCCGGACGTGATGGTTATACCTCTGTCAATCTTACGGTCAGGGAACAATGGACAGGAATGGCCCAGGCTCCCAGCACCTATGCATTGAGCTTTCAGACCAGGATACTGAAGAACAGCTATATTTCAAAATCGACAACTGTAAAGAAGAAGCTTGTCAGGCCAACAAGAGGCGGCCAGGTTGGCGTAGGGGGTTATGTCTTTAATGATAATAATGGAATCATGCACAGAACAGGTGTTCAGGCTGCCTATTCCTATACCATCCCCCTGGGGAAAAGCGATGACAAGGAGATCAGGAACCTGGCCTTCGGACTGGGACTAACAGCTTACCAGTATGTAATAAATTATGAAGGACTCATTTATGATCAGGATGATCCTTACCTGAACAACTATGACAGGTCGGTATTCATACCCGATTTCAATTTTGGGGTGAGTTATGTAACACCTAAATATTTTGTCGGGTTTTCAATGACAAATCTGTTGAGAGGTTCTGTTATGTTCTCAAATGACAATAACAACAATAGCAATACTGAACTTGGTCACTATTTTCTGACAGGCGGTATCAAGCTGCCATTAGCAGAAAACTGGCTTCTGGAGCCATCTGCATTTATAAAATCGTCTGATATGCTCTTTAAAGCCATCCAACTCGATATATCATCCCGTATTTATTACAAGAATGATTACTGGGTTGGTCTGTCGTGGCGCACAAATGACGCCCTAATAATGATGCTTGGCCTGAAATACGACAGGTTTTATTTTGCATATGCATTCGACTTCACTTTGACAGATATAAGAAAACAAAGCCTCGGGACACATGAGTTCTCGCTCGCTGTGAAATTCGGAACCAGTGCCCGGAGGTACAGATGGGTAAATGCTTTTTAACAAAGCCAGACTGAAAGCGGCCAGCCCGCTCGTGCTGATGTTTCTATTTAATGTATTGGCATTTTCGCAGGTACAATCCGATTCTTTGCCTGTGCGGCTGATGTTTTACAATACCGAAAATCTGTTTGATACTTATGACGATACCCTGAAGGATGATGACGAGTTTCTTCCAGACGGACTAATGAGATGGAACAGGACCAGGTATTTCAGGAAGATAAATTCCGTTTATAAAACAATAATTGCGGCAGGGGAGTGGAATCCTCCGGCTATTGTCGGATTATGTGAAATAGAGAACAGGAAAGTGCTTGAGGACCTTGTTTATGGAACAACTCTCTCAAATTTCGGGTATGGAATTGTTCACGAAGAATCACCTGATCCGAGAGGTATCGATGTTTGCATGATATTCCGTAAAGACCTTGTAAAGTTGATCGATCACAGGTCGTGGATCCCGCCGGGAATCAGGAAAGATGAATTTCATTCAAGAAATGTCCTTTACGTAAAATGCGCTGTTCTTGACGATACATTGCATTTGATAATCAATCACTGGCCATCAAGAAGGGGAGGGGTGCTTGCCGGAGAACCACTGAGGGAAGAGGTGGCAACGATGGTAAGAGATGCGGTTGATTCTTTATATAATGTCTCCGGGGGCCAATTGAAAGCAATTATTTTTGGTGATTTTAATTGCAATACGGATGATCCAGTCATCTCCTCCCTTTTAAAGAGTTCAGTGTCTGGTGAGCATGTACTTTATAATCTTGCAGAACAGCATCCGAAAGGTGCATGGGGAACATACAGGTATATGGGAACATGGGAGACGCTCGATCAGGTGATTGTATCTGAAGGACTTCTGAAAAGCGATAGTGGACTCTTTGCTGAAAAAAATAATTTCAGGATCTTCAACCCTGATTTTCTTCTGCGAAATGATGCAAAATATCCGGGAATGACAACCTTTTCAACTTATCGCGGTTACAGTTACCTTGGGGGATTCAGCGATCATTTGCCTGTTTTACTTGATATTGGATTCAGGTAAATCATTATGAGGAGTCAAACCAAGTTCACGGCCCTTCGCAAGCATTAATTTCTTTGCAGCTTCATACTCGTTTGGAATTACTCCGTCAAGAATGGCATCTCTTATTGCATTTTTTATAATGCCAACCTCCCTGCCTGGCTTAATCATGAAAGTATTTATTATCTCGCTTCCGTCGACCGGGGGTTTAAAATTCCTCACCGCATCCTTTTCTTCTATCTCCCTGAGCTTGCTTCTTACCATCCTGAAATTCTCCAGATGCCTTTTCCTGGTTGCTTCATTCCTTGATGTTATATCTGCTTCGCATAGCAGCATCAGGTCATCAATATCATCTCCTGCTTCGAATAATAGCCTTCTGACAGCGGAGTCTGATACAATTTCCTGTGAAAGTGCAATCGGACGCAGATGTAGATCAACGAGCTTTTTGACATATTTCATTTTTTCATTTAAAGGAAGCTTAAGCTTTCTGAAAATGTCAGGTATCATTTTACCTCCAAGGAATTCATGGCCATGAAATGACCATCCCGATTCCGTATCATACTTTTTCGTGACCGGTTTTGCAATATCATGTAGCAGCGCTGCCCATCTGAGCCAGATATTTGTCGTTTTTCTGCTTACGTTGTCAAGCACTCTCACCGAATGAACAAAATTATCCTTATGCGCTTTTCCTTCCTTTCTTTTCAACACCTTTAAGATTATCAAGCTCAGGAAAAATGATTTTAAGAAGGCCCGATTTTTCAAGGAGGATAAATCCCCTGGAGGGATTGTCGCACATTATTATTTTATTCAGTTCATCAATTATCCTCTCCTGCGATACAATGCTTATCCGTTCAGCATTTAAGGCTATTGAGCTGAAAGTGGTTTCTTCAATCGTAAAATTCAGCTGAACGGCGAATCTTATCGCCCTCATCATCCTGAGAGGATCGTCCGAAAAGGTTATATCGGGATCCAGAGGTGTTCTTATTATCTTTTCGTTAAGATCATTAATTCCATTGAATGGATCCAGCAATTCCCCGAATGTCTCCCTGTTTAAGCTGACTGCCAGAGCATTAATTGTGAAATCTCTCCTTCTCTGATCATCTTCAAGTGTGCCGGTGGTTACCACAGGTTTTCTCGATCCGCGGTTATATGATTCTTTTCTTGCACCAACAAATTCTATATCATAGTCCTTGTACCTGAACATTGCTGTTCCGAAATTCCTGAATACGGATACTTTAATATCGGGCCCCATTTTTTTTGCAGCCTTTCTGGCGATGTCAATGCCGTTTCCAACTACCACAATGTCAATATCTTTACCGGGGTGATCTCTTTTTAGAAGATGGTCCCTGACATATCCTCCGATAACCCAGGCTTTTACGCTTTCCGTGGAAACAACATCAGAAAGCAGATCAAATACTTTGTCATTTAGACATATATTCATATGTGAATGTGACAATTTGTTTATTAATGATGACAAAGTTACAATTAATAACTATTTTTAATGAAATTGAACCGATTGTGCATTTATGGTACAAAGATTGGTAATAAAATGAACATCACTCACTTTTGAATGATAACTAAGAAAAAATAATATGTTAGAGCACTTAACAAAGGAAACTTTCCTCAGCAGGGTTTTCAACTTTGAAAAGAACAAGGAATGGAAATTTGAAGGTGAAAAGCCTTGTGTTATTGATTTTTATGCCGACTGGTGCGGTCCGTGTAAAATGGTCGCTCCTGTACTTGAAGAACTCGCTAAGGAATTTGAGGGTAAGCTTGATATTTATAAAGTAAATACCGAGGAGGAGCAGGAGCTTGCTTCAGTGTTTGGCATCAGAAGCATACCGTCCATTTTGTTTGTACCGGCAGCCGGACAGCCTCAAATGGCAATGGGTGCCTTGCCAAAGGAGACATTTGTAAAGGCATTTAAAGACGTACTTGGTGTAGAGAAATAAGATGTTAATAAAAAAGCTTTATTTTGTGCAAAAAAAAGATAGTTTTTATGAAACATTACTTATCTTTAATACGTTATATAAACAAAAGGTAGTAACCAATTAGGTTACATGAGTTTTTTTCATGGATTTAGGTTTAGGGTAGTAAAGTAAATTCCCGCGGGGCACCTGTTCCGCGGGTTTTTTTATGCAAGATCCTTGAAAATGGCGTTAATCTCCTCTTCAGTAGATTTCAGTTTTTTCTGGCATTGTCTTATAAGCTCCGAAGCGCGCTTAACCTCAACCGATAGCCTGTCGACATCCATTTCGCCGTTTTCTATCTCCTCCAGAATTTTTTCAATCTCGTTTACAGCCTGGTTAAATGAAAATTCTTTTTTTGCCATATTAGTTTGAATTATAATTTATAATATTTTTTTTTATTTTAAACACGGAGTTACACTGAGTTTTTACAGAGTTACACGGAGTAATAAATATGTAATTACAATGTAATTACACCTCCAAATACTTTACTTTTGACTGATCCGTCACTGAACTTTCGTATCCAGTACATCTTCTTTCTTAATCTGTTCACATTTCTTAAGAATCTTACCATTTAATGAAGTGATCGTATAACCCCTTTTCAGAACATTTTCCGGGTCAAGGATTTTCAACGAATTACTAAATCCGGTCAACTGGCTATTGATTATATTAAGTCTGTTCTTTGAAGCATTAACCAGAATTTCTCCTCTCCTTTTAAGGGCCGTACTGTTTGATACCAATTGTGCCTTTGCAACAGGGATCAGTCTTAAACGCGATGTCTCAATCTTCATTTTGCTCTCAGCCATCATGAGTATTGATCTGTCGGCTATCTCATTGCTGAGATCGATAATATGATTATCGGTGTCGTTCATGCAACCGATTAAAAAGTCAGCCACTGCAGTGGGGGTTTTAAGAGACCTGTGTGCCACAATATCAGTTACTGAAAGGTCTTTCTCATGGCCAATTCCCGTTATTACAGGCAAAGGGAACTGGGTAATATAATAGGCTATGTTATAATTATCGAACCAGCTTAGGTCGGTCTGGGACCCACCTCCTCTTATAATAACTGTAAGATCAAATTTGTCAATAAGGGTAGCAATCCTGTCAAGGGCTTTTATAATTCCCGATTCAGTCTCTTTGCCCTGCATTGGTGTTTCAAAAAGTGCAGAATAAAAGACATATCCGAAACTGTTATCTTTCAGATGCTTCATAAAATCGGTGTACCCTGCAGCACTGGCAGAGGATATTACCGCAATTCTCTGGGGAACAACCGGGAATTCCAGCTCTCTGTTCATGGTAAGTACACCATCCTCTTCAAGCTTTTTAAGTATCTGCTGCCTCTTGAGTGCCATCTCCCCGATTGTGAACCCCGGGTCGATATCGTTTATAACAAGGCTTAATCCATATATCTCATGATACTCAATCTTTACCCGGATTAGAATTTTCAGTCCAACCCTGAGCGACTCTCCTGCTGAGTTCTCAAAATAAGATTTAATGAACCTGTAACGGCTGCTCCAGATGACCGCTTTTACGCGCGACCTTATACTTAGCTCATCAGGGAGCTTTTCTACAAGTTCGAGGTAGCAGTGTCCGTTATAATTTTCTTTCATCTCGGAGATTTCAGCTATCACCCAATACATATCTGGTAATGCCAGATATAAAGAATCCTTTATGATAAGCTGTAATTCGGTAAGTGACAGTTTTTCGCTCATAACCGATTATTTACCCTGATTACCTTATGAACGAAAATACCTCCGGCAGTAATAAGCCTGACAAAATAGATTCCCTGCATAAGATCATGAAAATCATCAATGATCAGTGTCCGGCTTATAAAATCTCTGTAATCCTTACTCACGACAAGTTTCCCGTTTACATCATAAATCTCAAACCTTTAAATGCTCCGGGATCTCCCTGAATGTGATTTTAAGTTCTTCCTTAAAAGGATTCGGACTTGCAACCGACCTGTCGGAAGGTCTTATTGTATATTTATCCTGCAGGTGTTTTATAACATCAGCAATATCAGGAATTCCGTAACCGTATAGTGAATCAGGATTAAGAAACCGGTCTGAAGCGGAATGCAGGGCTGAAATAATTTCAGAGTTCAGTGCATCTGGCACTGCCTGCATTATGCAGGCGCACATACCGCTGATAATGGGACATGAAAATGAAGTGCCGTTTGATCTTTCAACTGTTAAAGCTTCGACCTGTACAGGGACACTTACTCCCAGCGAAACCACATCTGGTTTTACCCGATTGTCATATGAAGGGCCTGCTGATGAAAATGCAGAAATTGTTTTACTCCAATCTACTGCTCCTACAGCCAGAACGCTGTCCCCGTCTGACGGTGCGATTATCCTTAACCATGTTTTATTTCTTTCATTTCCGGCGCTGTTAACAACCAGAATACCTTTGGATGCAGCAATGTCGGCAGCCTGTGTAACAAATGCTCTGTTCCCGTCCATGTCCGAAAACTTATAATCCATTAAAGGATCATCAAATGTGAAGTACCCGAGCGATGAAGATATAATGTCGGCTCCAAGGCTGTCGGCATATTCGGCTGCTGCTATCCAGAAATCTTCCTCAACGGGATATTCTGTTTCTGTATCCTCGCTCCTTAAAAGCCAGAAATCAGCATCCCTGGCTGTCCCCTCTATTGATTCCGGAATGTAGCCTGCAAGTACCGAAAGCACTGCAGTGCCATGATTATGGTACCCATAGACGAACTTATTATTTTTGACGAAATCAAATGTTCCTTTTATTCCATTACGTCTTCTGAGATTATCGAGAGAAGAAATATTATCAGCATTTAAAAAACCTCCGTCAAGAACTGCTATAAGTATTCCCTTTCCGTTTAAACCGGAATTATGTACCGTACAGTCCATTTAACATTTTAGCAGGCTGATCATATCCCGGAAGATCCTCCTGTCCTGTTATAAAGCTGAGTTTATCATATGACTGACCTTTTCCACTCGTATTCTTTACTACTTTCACCTTGCTAACAAATGGGAGGTTAATCAGAGAATTGATGTCAGCCACGGCTTCGGTTTTAAAAAGCGCCGTGTTCAGCCATCTGGAAGTGCAATGCAGTTTGAACCCTGACGATTTTATCTGGTCAATATAGCCTGAATAGACCGGAATATCCCTCATATCCGGTACAGGAATACCTGACTTTTCACGTCTTTTAACTGCTTTAACGGAAAGAAGATCGCCTGGTGAGAAATCGTTTATTGTGTTGGTTCCCTTGTCTTTGAAGTAGACCCTGTAGAAAAAATTGTAACTCTTTTCCTGACAGTTAATTGTATTAAAAGAATTTATCAGAAACAGTGCAAAAGCGATTATTCCAATTTCCAGCCGGTTCGGATTTAAAGATCCTGCTACCATATTTCACCTGTTTTTTCAGGATCAGCAATTCTTACTTTGTTCCTTTCGAGTGAATCAATATAGTCTGATTGATAAATATCAATTTTACTGTTGTCCGGCATGCCGGCAGTGTATTCCGTTTTAAATCTTAGGCTTCCGTCTTTTTTGTAGATGAGCCATTGACCCTCCCTTAAATTATCTTTATATTGCCCGAGCATTTCAGGTCTCCCGTTCTCGAAAAATGCTTCAAATTTTCCATTCAGCTTCCCATTTATGAAATTCGTTCTAAGGGTTAAGGTTCCATCGGGATAGTATTTAACACATTCTCCATGCTTAAGATCATTTTTGTAAAAGAGTTTTTCTGCCAGTTTGCCGTCCTGATAGTATTTTACCGTTAGACCGTTCTTTTTATCTCCCGAATACTCCGCCTCGCTTATCAGTATTTCATTTGCCATTATTGAATAGAACCGCCATTTCCCTTCTTTGAGCTGATTAACATATTTTCCTGTTGAAGCCACCAGTCCATTAGGATAATAGAGAGTGGCAACTGCCTCTGTTCCGTCTTTGCTGAAAACAAGCACGGATTTCAAAGGCTTTTCCTCGTAATACCGCTTAAATTCCCCTGAAGGCTTATCATTTACAAAATATCCGTCGTACATAATATTGCCATTCGGATATTTCTTAATCCAGTGGCCTTGCTTTTTTCCATCCTTGTCAGTCTGATTCAGGGTTGTCTGACCTGACTGAGAGAAGCAAGGTGCGGAAAGCAGGATACAAATGCAGATAGCCAGTGTTTTATAGTTCATGAAATTTGAGCGATAAATATGAAACAAAAGTACGAAAATATGATTTAACACAGGTAAATCTTCCTGATCGAAAATCCGATATAAACCATTTGATTAAATCTGCGATTATCTGCGAGATCTGCGGGGAAACATTTTGCTGCTTTGCAGATAAGAGTTTTAAATAAGAAAAAAGAGGGTGAAACAAGATCCATCCTCTTTTTGTAAGACTATTTAAGGCAGTCTTTTATTTAACCTCTTCAAAATCAACATCAGTCACTTCATCGTTTCCCTTCTGCGATTTCCCGCTTCCGGACTGGTCAGGGCCCGGTTGAGAAGCTGTCGGTCCTGCGCCTGCATTCTGATTCTGAGCTGTTTTGTACATCTCTTCCGAGGCAGACTGCCAAACAGCGTTCAGGTCAGCAAGCGCCTTGTCGATAGCAGGAACATCCTGTGCCTTATGAGCTTCTTTAAGTTTTGCAAGAGCACTTTCTATACCAGCCTTTTTATCGGCAGGAACTTTATCTCCGAATTCCCTTAGCTGTTTTTCGGTTGAAAAGATCATACTGTCAGCGCTGTTTATCTTGTCAACTTTTTCCCTTGCCTGGTGGTCAGCTTCGGCATTTGCCTTGGCTTCATCGCGCATTCTCCTGATTTCGTCGTCGCTCAGGCCCGATGATGCTTCGATCCTTATTCTCTGTTCCTTTCCTGTACCTCTGTCTTTTGCAGTGACATGCAGGATCCCGTTGGCATCGATATCGAAAGTAACTTCGATCTGAGGTACACCTCTTGGGGCTGGTGGCAAACCGTCGAGATGGAAGCGTCCGATAGTTTTGTTTCCAATTGCCATAGGCCTCTCTCCCTGGAGTATATGAATCTCAACTGATGGCTGGCTGTCGGCAGCAGTTGTGAAAACTTCAGTCTTTTTGGTCGGGATCGTGGTATTTGATTCGATAAGTTTGGTCATTACTCCACCCATTGTTTCAATGCCAAGCGACAGGGGAGTAACATCAAGGAGAAGAACATCCTTAACCTCACCAGTAAGAACACCACCCTGAATTGCGGCACCAACTGCAACAACCTCATCGGGATTCACCCCTTTTGAAGGGATTCTGCCAAAAAATTTCTCAACAAGCTGCTGAATGGCAGGGATTCGTGTTGATCCTCCTACCAGGAGTACTTCATCGATTTCTGAGGCCTTCAGTCCCGAATCGGTCAGTGCTTTTTGACAGGGCTCAATACAAGCCTGAATAAGCTTATCACAAAGTTTTTCAAACTGTGCGCGGGTAAGTGTTTTAACAAGGTGTTTTGGAATACCGTCAACCGGCATTATATACGGCAGATTTATTTCAGTTGTTATGGAACTTGAAAGCTCGATTTTAGCTTTTTCAGCGGCCTCTTTAAGCCTTTGAAGCGCCATAGGATCTTTCCTCAGGTCAACTCTTTCCTCTTTAAGGAATTCTTCGGCAAGCCAGTCAATGATCATATGATCAAAGTCGTCGCCGCCGAGATGGGTATCCCCGTTTGTTGATTTGACTTCAAATACACCATCACCAAGTTCGAGAATTGAAATATCAAATGTTCCTCCACCAAGATCGAAAACAGCTATTTTGAGATCCTGGGATTTTTTATCCAGACCATAAGCAAGCGAAGCAGCTGTAGGCTCATTAATAATTCTTTTTACATTCAGGCCTGCAATCTCTCCTGCTTCCTTTGTAGCCTGTCGCTGCGAGTCGCTGAAATAGGCCGGGACCGTGATTACAGCATCTGTCACTTCCTGTCCGAGGTAATCCTCAGCTGTTTTCTTCATCTTCTGAAGGATCATTGCTGAAATCTCCTGTGGAGAATAGAGCCTGTCGTCAATTTTTACTCTCGGAGTGTTATTATCGCCTTTGACAACAGTGAAAGTAACACGTTTTATCTCGGTGTTTACTTTATCAAATGTTTCCCCCATAAACCGTTTGATAGAATAAACTGTCTTTCTGGCATTGGTAATAGCCTGACGTTTTGCAGGGTCGCCTACTTTGCGTTCTCCGTTTTCAACAAATGCTACTATTGAAGGTGTTGTTCTTTTACCTTCACTGTTAGGGATCACTACCGGCTCATTCCCTTCCATTACGGCTACGCATGAGTTTGTGGTTCCCAGGTCGATTCCTATTATTTTTCCCATTTTCTGATTTTTATGAAATTTCAATTATGTCTCTTTAAACTGCAATGATTATGCCACAGGCTTAACAGGACTTTTTTATGAAATTATGGCATTACTTGCAATTCACTGGCCGATTAACGTGACAAAAAGACATGAATGATTGTAGGAGTATGTCAGGACAAAAAGAACCTGTTGACTAAAATTTCTCCGATACAAATTTGTAGCTTTGTCATCTGGATTAATCTTAATTAGTTATGTCGGTATATAAATCTGTCCGCAGGGTAACAACTCATGTTCTGAATGAGATGAAACTGAAAGGCGAAAAGATCGCCATGCTTACTGCCTATGATTATTCAATGGCCAGAATACTGGATGAAGCAGAGATTGATGTTATTCTTGTAGGTGATTCAGCTTCAAATGTCATGGCAGGATACGACACCACACTCCCGATTACTCTCGAGAATATGATATACCATGCTGCTTCAGTTGTAAGAGCTGTAAAAAGAGCTCTCGTAGTCGTGGATCTTCCATTCGGTACTTACCAGGGAAATTCAAAGGAGGCTCTTGTCTCAGCAATCCGGATAATGAAGGAGACCGGAGCTGCAGCAGTGAAGCTTGAAGGCGGACAGCAGGTAGCTGAATCAATCGAAAGGATTCTTACAGCCGGGATACCTGTTATGGGTCATCTGGGACTTACACCTCAGTCGATCCACAAATTCGGAACCTATGTGGTAAGAGCAAGGGAAGAAGAGGAAGCCCGTCGTCTGATGGAAGATGCGCGAATCCTTGAAAAGACTGGCTGTTTTGCCATAGTGCTTGAAAAGATCCCGGCCAAACTTGCTGAAGAGGTATCAACTACCTTAAAGGTACCGGTTATAGGAATTGGTGCAGGGGGCAAGACTGACGGTCAGGTTCTTGTTCTTCATGATATGCTGGGAATTACACAGGAATTCTCACCCCGCTTTTTAAGGAGGTACCATAATCTCTATGCTGAAATAAAAGGAGCTGTCCAGTCCTATATTAGCGATGTGCGCTCACAGGATTTTCCGAACGAAAAGGAACAATACTAATAAGAAGATGGTAGAAATATTATATGAGGATAACCACCTGATAGCAGTTAATAAGAAGCCCTCTGATCTTTCACAAAGTGACAGGACAGGTGACATTGCCCTAGATTCCGAAGTAAAAAAATATATTGCTGACAAGTACAAAAAGCCGGGTGAGGTTTTCCTTGGAGTTGTTCACAGGCTCGACCGTCCGGTGGGAGGGGTAATGCTGTTTGCGAGGACATCAAAGGCACTTGAGCGTTTGAATGAAATTTTCAGGACCAGGGAAGTGAGAAAAACCTATCTTGCGATTGTTAATGAGCGACCTCCTGCTGATGAAGCTGTCCTTACTCATTTCCTTAAAAAAAATGAATTACAGAACAAAACCTATGTATATGATAATGAGGTTAAAGGATCAAAAGAGGCATCGCTTTCATATAAACTGGCTGGCCGATCTGATCGTTTTTTCCTTCTGGAAATAGAGCTTCATTCGGGCAGGCACCACCAGATAAGAGCGCAGCTTGCACGTATCGGATGTCCAATCAAAGGTGACCTGAAATACGGTTACCCAAGGTCAAATGACGACGGAAGTATCAGTCTTTTCGCAAGAAGGCTGGAATTCATTCATCCGGTAAAAAAAGAAAAGATGATTATCGAAGCCCATTTTCCTCAGGGAGACGTATGGAAACTCTTCAGGAATGCTGAGGTATAAAAAGAAAATGAGCCTGAAATTCCGGGCTCATTTTCGGTTGTCATGAAAGCATAAACAAAAAACTAATTTCTTCTAATTATCTTACTTTCTAACTCTTTTTCCATCTGATCCCGTATTTTTCGTTATTCTTATTGCTCTTTTGTAACAGGATTACATTGCAAATTTACTTTCTCTGAATTCAAACATAGTTAAGATCAGGTTAATAAGAGTTAAGGAAAAGTTAAATCATTATAATGAAATTATGTAAAAAATTAATTTTGTGCCATGAGCAAGAATAAGTTCATCGGTTTGATTTTAATGATGCTGCTGTCGCTGACAGGTATTATCTGGGTGCAGATAGTATGGATCAGGAATGCAGTGAATATAAGGAATGATATTTTTAACAGGGCTGTCTTCGCAGGACTTAATGATGCAGCCAGCGCAATTGAATCAAACCGTAAAATGAGCTTTTTCTTTGATTCGCCCATGTCGCTGAATCAATCGGCAGGAGATGTTACGTCGTATTTAAGGGTAGGGAGTTACTCTTCAAATGATGGAAAAAACTTTAGTTATAGCGTTACAAGCCAGTCAGTTACTGGTACTGTGGATTCGAGCGGGAATATAAAGCTGAACGAACCTGTAATAACCAGAAAGGATACCACATTCTATTCCGGAGCAGGAACTCCATCAATTGATCTTTCTCAGGGACAAAGTGAATCAGGCATTTCCGGAGATAACAGGTCAGCACAAGCCCGGCAGGAGCCCTTGCCGGTAAACAGGAAAGATTTTATTGACAGGGTAAGAAAAAGGGCGAACGAATTCCAGAATATGAGCGATCAGATGATCGCTGAAGTTTACCAGTGGGAAAAGACTATGGCTCTGGATAAAAATGAGGTCAATTTTGCTCTCACCCGATCATTTCACTTTTCCGGAATTGAGATTCCTTTTGAGTTTGCGGTGATAAAAGACGGGAATGTACAGGAGGGAACATTTAAGAAATCAGGCAGAAATGATTTTCTGAAAAGCAATTATATGGTTCAGTTGTTTCCTGATAACATTCTGAATCAGAACCTTATTTTATCCGTAATCTTTCCGGAACGGGCAAACTATGTTCTGGGTTCAATTGGCTGGCTTCTCGGCGGATCACTGCTCTTTTCATTTATTATCCTTGCTACATTTGCCCTTAGCCTGTTCTTTATTATAAGGCAGAAAAAGATTTCAGAAATGAAGTCCGACTTCCTTAATAACATGACTCACGAGTTCAAAACGCCAATTGCAACTATATCACTTGCTGCAGACACAATAACCAATCCTAAAGTCATTAATGATGAAGCAAGCATAAGGCACTTCATCGGGATGATTAAAAAAGAGAACAGCAGGATGAACAAAAAAGTTGAGACAATTCTTCAGATAGCGTCGCTCGACAAAAAAGAAATTGATTTCAAATTTGAAAATGTTTCAATCCATTCAATCATTGAAAGAGCCGTTGAAACAATTGAGATCCAGGTTCATCAGAAGAATGGTAAAATATCTTTGAATCTTTTGGCTCCTGAACCGGTAGTTTATGGCGACTATGAACATCTTACAAATCTTGTTAACAACCTGCTTGATAATGCAATAAAATATTCACCGGAGGCTCCTGACATTACTGTGGAGACAAAGAACAATGAAAGGGGTTAATCTTATCTGTAGAAGATAAAGGGATCGGGATGACAAAAAGTGTACAGAGCAAGATATTTGAAAGGTTTTACAGACAAAGCAAAGGGAATGTTCATGATGTGAAGGGTTTCGGACTTGGACTCAATTACGTGAGAGCAATAATCGATGCCCATAAAGGAAATGTAACTGTAACAAGCGACCCGGGAAAAGGAAGCAGATTCGATATTTTCCTGCCTTTTAACTGGGAAAACTGAAAATAATATGAAATCCCCAAAAATTTTTCTTGTTGAAGATGATCTGAGTTTTGGCTCAGTACTTAAGTCGTACCTTGAACTGAGTGACTATCAGGTTGACTGGGTTGATGATGGGAAATATGCTGTTGAGCACTTCAGGAAAGGTACCTTTGACGTTTGTATCCTTGATGTGATGCTTCCTCATGTGGATGGCTTCACAATTGCCGGAGAAATAAGAAAGATAAACAATCTGGTTCCGATTATCTTCCTGACAGCAAAAAAGCTAAAGGAGGATGTTCTAAAAGGGTATGGTTCAGGCGGTGATGATTATGTAACTAAACCGTTCGATACTGAAATTCTTTTGGCGAAGATACGGGCTATTCTTTCAAGACGTGATTTTCAGACAGGCACACGGGATATTTTTGAAATCGGTAAATTCGTATTTAATGCAAGACTCAGAACGCTTACATGCGGTGATGATGAAAAGAAACTTTCACCAAAGGAGGCACAGTTGCTTGAACTTCTGGCAATAAATCCTAATGAATTGATAAGCAGAGAGATGGCCTTGAAAAAGATTTGGGGCTCAGATGATTATTTTACTGCCAGGAGCATGGACGTTTATGTTACAAAGCTTAGAAAATTCTTATCGGAGGATCCCCGGCTGAATATTAAAAATATACATGGAGCCGGATTTCAGCTTATAATCAGGGACGATTTAGCCTGAGACTCTCCCTGCTGAACTGTAATGGTAAAAGAGGACCTACGCTATCAATTACCTGAATAGTGTTTTTGCCTGAAAGAATAATTCTGATCTGTTTGCCTGACCTTCCCTCTTCTTCAGCAATTACCTGCCGGCAATTTCCGCAGGGTGAAACAGATTCAGCAGGCAAACCTTCATCAGTAATAGCTGCAATCGCCATTGCGACTGGTTTATCATCAGGATAGTTTGAAACAGCTCCCGCAATTGCTGTCCTTTCAGCACAGATACCTGAGGGGAAAGCAGCATTTTCAACATTCGATCCATGGACAATCCTTCCCGATTCAAGTCTTATTGCGGCACCAACCATGAATTTAGAGTAGGGAGCATACGCCAGTTTGGCTGCCTCTTTCGCTGCTATTATAAGTTCCTGATCTTCAGCACTAAGCTCTTCAGTTCTTTCATATTCCTTGTAAGAAAATGAGATATTTATAATTCTAGACATAACTCTCTTATCCAGTTTATGTTACAAAGTTAGCAAAAGAATTGAGTTTGGAGTGAGCTAAAGTTTGGAGTACTTAGAGTTATAATTAACTCTAGGCACTCTAGGCACTCTGGATCACTTTAGGCACTTAACTTAATTTTTCCTACTTTTGCCTTAAACATGGTGAAAGTGAGAATCAAAAAATATCTTCTTTTAAGTATTTTAGTTTTAGCCGGAGTCTACTCATGCAGGGTTTCAAAACCAGTAGTGAGGCCAGTCAATATAAGTGGTTCTGCAGTCAATTATATTAACACTTACAAGGATCTGGCAGTAAGTGAGATGAGAAGAACAGGAGTACCGGCAAGCATTACACTTGCCCAGGGTATTCTTGAATCAGATTTCGGACGGAGTTCACTGGCAAGAATCGGAAATAACCATTTCGGGATAAAATGTCATAATGACTGGAATGGTCAGACTATAAGACAACATGATGACAGCCGGAACGAATGTTTCAGGAAATACAGAAGGCCTGAAGATTCATTTTATGATCATTCCGACTTTCTGAAATCCGGCTCCAGGTATCGTTTTCTCTTTGACCTCGATCCTCTCGATTATAAAGCCTGGGCAAAGGGTTTAAAGAAAGCAGGATACGCCACTAATCCTGAATATGCAAACCTGCTGATCAGAAAAATTGAAGAAAACAAGCTTTACGACTTAGACAGGGGTTATACATCATCCGATAATAAACCTCAGGAGAAAATTCCCGTAAATGAGACAACAGTGCCCCAAAAAACTACGCAGGGAGAAACTATTACTTTTGGCGATGTGATGGCAAGAGCACCCCGCATACTGGAGAATAACAGGATTCAGTATATTATCGTTAAAGACGGTGATACCAGGGAGAAGCTCGAGAATGAATTCCAGCTTCTTAAATGGGAACTGGCCAGATATAATGATCTGAACGATAATTTCACTCCAGTTCCCGGTCAGATGTTATATCTGGAACCAAAACGGGAGAAATCTGATGCCGGACTGGAATATCACACAGCGGCTAAAGGTGAGACAATGTATTTTATATCGCAGAAATACGGGATTAAATTGAAAAGTCTTCTTGAGATGAACAGGATGATTGATGGAAATGAGCCGGTTGCAGGACAAAAGATCTGGCTTCAGGGAATAAAATCAACCAATTAGTCTAAGTTGCTGGTTACTTGTCGCTAGTTGCTAGTTGTTTGATATTTAATCACTTTGCCAAGGCATTAGATATCCTTCTTTAAAGAATTTTTATATCTTGTTATTCAGTAACTAACCAGTAACCAGCAACCAGAATCAAGGAACTTGAGTTAATTGACAGGTACAGAGAACTCTTCAATTTTAAATCCTCTCAGAAAATCTTCAGTGGTAAGCCTCTTTTTTCCCTCTGCCTGAAGGCTTAGGATTTTTAAAAATCCACCCTTGCAGGCTATTTTAATAAAACTTTTGCCATCCGAGACAATCTGTCCCGGATGAAGAAGGTGAATTGATGCTTCAGGCTGACTTTCAAAGATCTTACAGGCGATGCTTCTCTTCTCGTTTTTGAAGATGGCCCTGGCACACGGATAGGGCGAAAGACCTCTGATGAAGTTATGGATCTTCATCGGTTCGTTGTTCCACTCAATATTGCAATAATCAGGAAAAATTTTGGGTGCAGGTTTAAGAATCTCTCCGGGCATCATGAAATCTGATTGATTCTGAGGTTTGATGAAGTTACCGGCCAGTCCCTCAAGGGTCTTGATTACAAGCCTGGCACCATGTTTCATAAGTTTGTCATGCAAATCACCTGCATCTTCAAATGGAAAAACAGGAACTTCCTGTCGTAGAAGTATGTTCCCGGTATCTATCTTGTCATCAATAAGAAATGTCGTCACCCCGGTCATTGAATCACCGTTTATAATAACATGATTGATCGGTGCTGCTCCCCTGTACTGTGGCAGGAGCGATGCATGAAGATTTATGGTTCCTCTGGGAGGTATTTCCCAGACTTCACGGGGAAGCATTCTGAAGGCAACTATTACAAAAACATCAGGATTAAGACGCTTCAGACGTTCTATAAATACAGGATTTTTTAAATTTTCAGGTTGAAGAATAGGGAGGTAGTTTGATTCAGCGAAAAGTTTCACAGCAGATTTTGTCACACTCCTCCCTCTTCCGGCAGGTTTATCGGGTGAAGTGACCACCGAGACAATGTTATACCCGTTCATAAGAAGTGAACCAAGAGGGGCAACAGCAAATTCCGGTGTCCCCATGAACACTACCCTGAGATTTTTCATAAATGGAATCAGACCTTTTGCCAAACAAATTTACAAAAAAAATCAATCTTTTACAATGTGTTTGTAACAGGTAAGATTGTGTCCCATTTTATTTGCCTTGGTCTTCAGATAGAATTCGTTATATGGATTAGATGGGATCTCAAGAGGGACAGTTTCGACGATCTTAATACCATAACCCTCAAGTCCGGCTCTTTTGACAGGATTATTCGAAATAAGTCTTATTTTGCCCAGCCCGAGCTCCCTCATAATACTGGCTCCGACTCCATAATCCCTTTCATCTTCCCCGAATCCGAGTTTTATGTTTGCCTGAACCGTATCCATTCCTTCGTCCTGGAGCTTGTAGGCTTTAATCTTGTTGAAAAGACCGATACCCCTTCCTTCCTGGCTGAGATAAATTACAACTCCTTTTCCGGCATCTTCAACCATTTCCATGGCCTTATGCAGCTGAGAGCCGCAATCACACCTTAATGAACCGAATATATCACCTGTAAAGCATGATGAATGAAGCCTGACAAGAACTGGTTCATCCCTGGTCCATTGTCCCTTGACGAGTGCAGCATGCTCAATACCATTGCTTATCTGTCTGAAGGGTATAAACTCAAATTCACCATGTTCAGTAGGCAGTTTCACCAGCTCCCCCTTTTCAATAATTGTATCTCTTTCCAGAGTGTATGTGATCAGATCTCTGATAGCAATTATCTTGATTTTAAATTTCTGTCGCAGTTTTTCGAGATCGGGTAACCTGGCCATTGTCCCGTCATCATTCATTATTTCAACAAGAGCACCGCCTGCCTTCAATCCTGCCATTCGGGTGAGGTCAACAACGGCTTCGGTATGCCCGGCCCTTCTGAGAACACCTTTCTGCTTTGCTTTAAGGGGAAATATATGCCCGGGACGGCCCAGATCGGAGGGTCTGGTGGCAGGATCTACAAGCGCTTTGATTGTCAGTGCTCTGTCTCTGGCTGAAACACCGGTTGTTGTTTCCGGGCCAAGGAGATCAACTGAAACCGTGAATTGAGTTTCGTGAAGGGAGGTATTTGTTCCGACCATCATATCAAGTTCAAGTTCTTCACACCTCTCTTCAGGCAGAGCGACACAGATAAGTCCGCGGCCATGTTTAGCCATGAAATTTACAGTTTCCGGTTTAATGAGCTCAGCTGAACAGATGAAATCACCTTCATTCTCCCTGTCCTCATCATCAACGACCATCAGGAGCTTCCCTTTCCTGATATCATCAATGGCCTCTTCAATCGTATTTAGCTTAATTTCCATTTTTATCAATATTATTGCTCTTCAAAACCAGTTTTGCGCCATGTTCCAATTATGAAAATCCTGTACAGGTAATCCTTTATCTTTTTATAGAACGCCAGGTAAGTGTCAACATTCATAATTACCGAATCTGTTGAAGCTTTATAAGTAAGAAACAAACCAACCGGCAAAAGGATGTAAGTCGATGCCCACATTCCAGCGATTGTGCTGACAAGATTCTCTTCAACCAGTTTCTCTCCTGACAGGGATATAACATACCAGATTACAAAAAACAGAATCGAAATGACAGCGGGTGTTCCTAATCCCCCTTTCCTTATTATAGCTCCAAGCGGTGCCCCGATAAGAAAGAAAACCAGGCAGGCTACCGATAGTGTGAATTTCTTGTTCCAGTTGACCTCATAACGTTTTATAAATCTTACATCATTATGAAGGATTTCACTTTGTGTAGTCAGGTAGTTGCTGGCGCTCTTTATATTTGAGATCGCCAATGAGATAGCTGTCTTTTTTTGAACGGCGATAAGGGAATCATAGAGGGTTTTAGTATCAAATACCAGCCTGGGTAATGTCTCTTCACCCTGCCTCTCATAATTGTTATCATTGAAATTTCTTCCTGTATATAATAATGATGTCGAGTATTCTCTGAAATTGTCATTAATCCGGTTGTTATATCTTTTGTTCATCGAATCAATTTCATGAGTGAGCTGGGCTATATTCTTCATTGCCGAGTTAGTCTTGAAGAGGTCTATTTCGGTCCGTTCCAGATCGAATCCAGAAAGTGATACCACAAGCGTCTGCTCTTTGAATACATCCTTTCTGAATGGGTATTTTTTTTCCGATCTGCCAGGATCCTGTTCCGGCATCTCACCATAGGAATAACCATTGTACAGCACCATCGACATTGCCGTTTCATCGGGGCTTACCCTCATATAACCTGAGTCGGCATAAATGACATCGCTGTTTCCCTTGTTTTTGCGATGATCATAAATGAATACCTTGTCGAGCCGGTTTGTTACAGGATCTTTTGAAGTTACTTTTATGCTGAATCCGTCAATATCGTTGTTAAAGGTACCGGCCTGGAGATTTATATCAGGTCGTTTCCGTCGTATATCCTGAAGAAGAGTCCTTGCCTGTCTGTTGGAGTAGGGGAGAACATTGTTGGAAAAGAAAAAGGAAACCACGCAGATCGCGGAGATCATTATAACAAGGGGTCTCATAATTCTTCCCAATGATATCCCTGATGATTTTAGTGCAGTAAGTTCACTGTATTCACCCATGTTTCCGAAAGTCATAAGTGAAGCCAGGAGAATAGCAAGGGGAAGCGCCATCGGTACAAATGTCAGTGAGAACTGGAAAAGCAGTTCTGCCACTATCCCTATCTCCAGACCCTTACCGGCAAGTTCATCGACATACATCCAGAGGAATTGAAGGATAAGTATAATAAGAACGATGAAGAATGTGAGTATAAGCGGTCCTATAAAGGATCTTAAAACAAATTTATCGAGTTTCTTCAATGCCCTTGATTTTTCAACCGGCAAAGGTACTGATTTTTTACTAAATGTTGCCGATACTGTTTGCTAAAATGGATAGGATCCTGATGATTCCCCTTCGAAACATTCATTAAAGACGTGTCAGCCCATCAGAGTATTTTTCACGAAGGCATCAAGCTTGTTTTTGTCGAGCATTCCATTTGACCTGACACCACTGCATACATCAACCGCAAAAGGTTGTACCTCTTCAATTGCCTGTCTGACGTTCTCGGGTTTTAATCCACCTGCCAGGAAAACAGGACATTTTGAATTTTCACGTATTTGTCTGCTTAATTTCCAGTTATGGACCCTGCCAGTACCCCCCAGTTCTTTTACCAGGAGATTAGGGTTCCCGCTGTCAAGAAGTAATGCATCTACCTTTTCGGAAAGACTTATTGCGAGATCAACCGAACTGGAGTCGATAACATGAATTACCTGAACTATTTTCACAAATGGTGATGCTCCCTTAATCTGGGAATATGTCCCGTCTGAAAGTAAATCAACGATTTGAATTGTATTTGTTGAGGTCCTTTGATGATGCTTTATTATCTCGCTGGCAGATGTTTCGCTTGTCAGAAGGAAAGTTCCGACAGGAGGGGGTACTGTTTGGGCAATTTTCCTGATAAGGTCATCGGAGATAGGTCCTGGACCGCTTGGCATCCTGGCGACAAGTCCGATTGCATCAGCTCCGGCTTCGATTGCTGTTATAGCTTCAGCAATAGAGCTGATACAACAAATCTTAATACGAACTCTCATAGTAATTATATCCTTAAAGGCCATAAAAATAATTTGTCCGGGATAAGGAAAGGTTTTATTTTAAATCAATTGTGAAAATCGTTTCCTTTGAATCAGTATAAGAATATCCGCTATACAAAAGCTTCTGATCATTAATCCATTCAATTTTACCCCAGTCAGTATTTAAATTATTCCCTTTACTACCTGTAATTTGTCGGAATAGTTTAGTAGAAATATTATAAACCCAAATTTGATTATTCCCTGATCTGTTGCTGATAAATGCAATGTTGTAGTTGTCGGGAGAAGAAGAAGGACACATATCTTTCCATCGGGATTTAATTACTGGATCAATGTTCCCGTTTGTAAGATTAAGCTTAAATATTCCATTCTGAGAATTATTTTCAGAAAGGATATTAAAAAAAATCGAGTTCCCGTCACTCGACCAGAAAGGACGTCCCAGAGCAACGTTTCCAATTGATAATGAAGTCAGGTTTAAGTTATTAGTTAATTTGGTTTTCATAGAACCATCCCTGGAGATCTTCCAGAAATTAAAAACGCCATGCTTTCCTTCATCAGAAGAATACACAATCCAGTTGCCGTCAGGTGAAAAATCCGGATTTATGTCAAAATAATCCCCCTGAGTCAGCTTATTCCTGGTTCCTGTATTAAAATCATAGATATAAAGATGTTGCGGCCTGCCATTTTCATTTGTAATCTCATGCTTGTCTGAACAGTAAACAACTTTCTTTTCAGTTGGTGACCAATCAGGAAAATAAGAAGAAGTATCTATTATGAAATTCTCCTTTGAATTTAGATTTAAAGCAAATAAGGACATATTACCATATTTCCCGTTGTCCCAGGTAAAATTTCTGTTCACATAAGCAATCATTTGATTATCCTTTGAAATTGATCCGGATTCCATCGGAAAACCTGAATTGTCAGTTATCTGTTGAATTACCTCATCAACTGAAGGCATCACCATAATTGTATCAGACATCAGAGGTTCTTTACCGTGCTTAATAGCCTTAACAGCAATGAAGTAATTCAAGTTATTAGTCAGGTTTGTTATTTTATAGGAATATTTTTTATCATTATCGAGGTCTGCAATTTTAACCAGATGCTGAGGATCTCCCTTTGACATGTAAATTTCGAACCTGTCCGGATCAATATAAGTAAATGGTAGCAAAATCTTTTGAAAGGTAACCGGATTAAGCCAAAATAATCTGATTGAGGAGTCATCTCTTATCGATGATAATGCAGGTCTCCATATTTCAGTTTTATCATTCGGGTTTTGTGAGTCGTTTTTATCGCATGAAATGCAAAACAATATCAGAATCATTGCCACGGTGTAAATTCTTCTCATTTCTTAATAAGGTTAGTTCCGGCAAAATTATAAGGCACAAAAAATATGCCGGATTGCATCAGGTAATAAGTTTTAAAGTTTGAACACAGAAGCAATTTCATTGTTATATAGAATAAAATTCAAAAGTACTATGTATACCAGGTTGAATAATGACTTAACACATGAATACTGCAAATAAAAATGAACCACTTGTTTTCTTAATATAAGAATTATGTTAAAAGTTGAAACAAAAAAGGAGTTGTCACCGGAACAGCGTGATGAACTACTCAGAGCATTGAAAGCCCGTTTTGAAAAAAACACGATCCGCCATAAAGGTCTTGAATGGGCTAAACTACAAGCAAAGCTAAATCTGCCAGCAAGCGGAGGAAAACTTTGGTCGCTCAATGAAATGGAAAGAACAGGCGGCGAACCGGATGTTGTTGGTCAAGATACAAGGACGGGCGAATACATCTTTTACGATTGTTCAGCGGAAAGTCCTAAAGGCCGCAGAAGTATATGTTACGACCGCGAAGGGTTGGAATCAAGGAAAGAATTTAAACCCGAAAATAACGCTTTAGATATGGCAGATGCTATGGGCATTGAACTTTTAACGGAAGAACAATATCGTGATTTGCAGAAACTTGGAAATTTTGATATAAAAACATCGAGCTGGGTGAAGACACCTGCTGAGATTAGAAAACATGGCGGTGCCCTCTTTTGTGATCGTCGTTATGACCATGTCTTTGTTTATCACAATGGAGCAGAATCTTACTATGGAGTCAGGGGGTTCCGGGGCTCGCTAAGGGTCTGAATCTGGACTTTGAGATGTATGTACCGGATCTGCCAATCCTGATTAAATCAACTTATTAATATTTATAATTAAGATATGAAGAATCTTGATGTAAAATCCCTTTCTGAATATTAACCTGGTCCTTTGGAAGTGGCCAGAAATCATTTTTTTCGGGATCGTAGACAACCCCTTTCAGATAAGGTCTGAAATTTATATCCCTCTGGATATAATCATTGAGGACCTCATCTTCAATTCCCCAGCGGCGCAAGTCAAAAAACCGGTGTCCTTCAGTAGCAAATTCAAGCCTTATTTCCATTCTTACCGCTTTCCTTGCTTCACTTTTTGATGCGAAAGCAGGAAGGCCCGCCGGATATGGTTCTACCTTATAATTAGCTGCAGGTTTTGTCCAGTCAACAACCGGATTAGTCCATGGGTTTTGATAACTTGTGCAGAGTCCCATTACAGGATTGCTGTTTTTTGCACGGTTTCTGATCTGGTTAACGAGATTCCTTGCAAGCTCAAGATCACCATCTTCTACTGCAACCTCAGCTCGCCAGAGTATAATATTTGCGAGACGGTACAACCTGTAATTCTTGCCATTTTTGAAACCAATCCCATTATAGTTCAGGCTTTGTTCCGACTTTTTATGCATGTACTTTTTTGTCATATATGGCCCGCCATGTGTCTGTTCACGTATCCAGTCATTGCCAGGATGGATTCCCCATTCCAGGAAATCAACACCTCTCCGGGCTATCGTCCAGTCAACGCGGAGATCGAGCAAATGATCTGTCGGAACAAATGTTTTGCTACTACTTAATCCCATATCATTTGCCAGTGGTTCACGACTTTCAATATCAAGTACCGGTAAACCGTCGGTGGCCACCTGAAACGCTTCGAACAAGCATTGTGATGGTTGAAAGAATCCCCATCCACCGCAGCTTGCCGGACCTTTCTGATGAAAAACAGCACCAGATACTAATATTGAGGAATAAGTTGTTGAAGTTGTAGATGCTTGTATCTCGAAAATCGACTCCCTGTTATTTTCATGGGTCATGTCGTAATTATCATAGAAATTATCAGCAAGGTAAAATCCACCGTTACTTATTATATCATCGAGGAGCACTTTTGCCATATCGAATTCCTTCTGATACATATGTGCCTGTGCTTTAACGGCTTCAGCAGCATATTTATATGCGCGTCCAACCTCTCCTAAAGGACGGGTGCCAGGAAGGTTTTCAATAGCGAACTGCAGATCCTCTTCGATCTGGGTCCAGGCCGGATCTGTATTAGGAACGTATTCCGGCAGCAAAGGGGCAAGTTCAGCTTTTGTCTTGATATATGGAATCTTTTCAAAAACCTTATTGGCCTGGAAATGGAACCAGGCTCTCATGAATTTTGCTTCTGCCTCTATCTGAGATGCTCTGGGTTCAGGGATTGGCCTGTCACCGGTTTGGTTTGCAGCCAGACATTCAAGTGTGAAATTTGCCCGTGCAACTCCTTCATAACAGTCGCGCCACCGTGCATGGATATAAGGATCTGTTACTCCCATTTCATATCTCTCAATGAGGTTAAAGGAAGTCTCATCTCCTGCTGAAGTTCCTTTATAACAATCATCTGATGTGATGCTCCCATATGTCCAGTCAGTACCCATTGCACCACCGAATATATCTCTCCCTTTCATTGATGCATATGTGCCTACAAGTACCGCTTCAACTCCGTCGGGAGATGATATAACAGATCCAGCGGCAGATCCGGGAGGTTCCTTTGTAAGAAAATCCTCACTGCAGGAAACGAAAAAGTTTGAACCGAGCATGAGTAATAACCATGCTGTCAACCTGAACTGATTCTTCATAGTCGATGTTTTTAATCGGTTGCTTATTATCTGTTTCCAGTTATTAATTAGAATCAAATTTACAAAAAATTTTATAGATTGCTTATTAATGAGCCCTTTGGATTATGCCTGGGGTTCTGCATTCTTACACTTTCTTAATTATCTTGTTATCTTCAAATTCTTCCTGGTATTCAATTTTATCATTTTTGTCGTAACGAATCCATGATCCGTGTTTTTTGTTATTCCTGAAGTTTGCGACCTGCCATAGTTGTCCGGTTTCACGGTAGAAAATCCATTCACCTTCCATTAAGTTATTAATAAAGGATCCCTGAGCTTTGATTTTACCATTTTTGTAGAAATAGGTAAGCTTATCACCAGTCATCTCATAAACTGGTTGTCCGTTTGAGTAGAGTTTCTTTTCGAGCATATTTTAATTTTTCATACAGATAAGGCAGGTATTCCGGTGCACACTTAAAACTGATCCGCAGTTTGGGCATGTCCTGCGTTTTGATTCGAAGACGAGAAAACTGTCAATCCCCTTTTCCTTTATCATCGTCAGGTTTTCAATAAAACTTGTTCTGTATTTTGTACGGTACCTTTTATCGAGATTTTTAATTCTTTGACATGGATATTTTTCACAGTCATAGCAGAATTTTGAAATTGTCTTGTCAAGGTGAACGCACTTTGGAATTATGCATCTTTGAATGGATATAGCTTTATCTGCAGAGTAAATCCGACAACCCGGGCACTTGTTTTTTTCTCTAAGATAAGCGATGCATGTACCGCAATTCATACCGCACGGGGCGATAAGGGATTTTTCAAATGATACCAGTGGATTCATAAAAGTCAATTCTTTTAGTGAGGTAAACAAGTCGTTGTATAATAATCCGGTAAGATTATTCGTAATACTCATACCTGAGAACATGACTCATCATTGAACTATACAATGATAATTCTTTTGATTCAAGAGTTATGATATTATTGCTATTATCAAAGGTCCGGTTTATTGATCGATAATGGGCATGAGTCGGATATGTATAAAGATCCGATTTTGTTTTCAGGGTACCTGTATAAGAGTGGATAGTATAGGAAATACATTGATCATCAGAAGCATAAAATGTTTCCTTAATTAATTTGTCTGATTTATCATATTGAAATTCTGTGTAGCTTTCAAGTTTATTGCCGAAATATTTTTCAATTTTTGAAAGTAGTCCATTTTGATATTCGAAATCTGAATATTCCGTTATACCTCCCAGAGGATATGCTATTGTCTCTTTTATTTTTTTCCCATCTGTCGAGTAATAAAACGTAGTATTTTTCAAGTTGATAAAGCCAGTAGGGGAGTTTAAATTTGCATTATAATTCATGATTTTTATTAGTTGACCTGACGAATTATACTCATATAAATCATACTTAATGGTTCCAACAATGGTCCCATTATCGTACATTGGAGATGATACTTTACTTATTTTCCCGTCATCATCGTATTCATATTCTTCGACTATGCTGATTGGGTCCTGAGAATCTATATTTGAGAAAAGCAATACTTGTTTAAGTTTGGCATTTGCTTGAGTAGAATTAATATCAGAATCAACTTTTTGACAACTTAATAATATCAAAATCATTAAGCTGCACATTCCTAATAATGACAACTTTGTTTTCATTGTGTTAAATTTAATTAGTCATGATTGAAGAGGTTATCGAATTATTTACTCTTATAGGTAGCGGTCAGGTATTCAAATAATTATCAAATTTCATGCCACTGTTATTAAATTAACAATAACCCAAAGAAATTGATAATATTCTTATTAATATGTGTTTTTCTACATTCGATATTTTATTTAAGCCCGTCAGCCTTTATCTCTAAAAATTTATATTCAGAAGTTGTACCGACTTTTATATACCGCCTTGATATTACCGGATCAATACTGCTGTCGGGCAGAAACTCAGCCAGAAGTAAATATCCACCAGGTTTCTCAGGCACTGAAATATCGACCGAAAATGCCGAACGGTCGAACGGAACAAAAGTCACCGTAATATTCTTTTTTGATACTGTTTTGCCATCACTGTCCATAATTTTTAAAGTGACTTTCCCTGAAACTGCTTTATTAACATCATTGACCTTTGCTAGTTTAAGCGATATATTTTCCCCTGGCTTATGAGGGTCAATAAGTTTGACATATCTTTCATCAGTTAAATTTATGAATACCGCAGTTGGTGCAAAAGCATATCTGAACCAGTTCAGGGTTGGAATTGGTTTCAGATCTTTAATATTGTCCATAAACCAGTCGCCGGTATATCCATAGTTATTCGCAAGATAACAGAATGCAAGTACACCTGCCAGCTCGGGTTCACTTCTCAGCCATTCAGTTTCGAGCTGCATATAATAAGCCTGGAATTCACGGTTTTGCTCTGGTGCAGAATTAGGTCCGAGGTAATAATTGTATTCGTTCACTGTGAGTTTGCTTGGCATGCCGTTGCGCCAAAGCCAGATCCATCCGTATTCATTTACCAGCTGAGGGACGCCTGCTGCTTTTATCATTTTGAGTGCCTCAGGTTTAAAATCAAGATTCCCGAGAGGATAAAAGTCCTTATTCGGTTCCTGGTTTGCTGAAACGCGGCCCTGGTAAGGATGGGGCTCATCCATTTCATCAGTTTTCATGAGGCCCTCTCTCATGTATCCGGCATCCCATATACGCGTAGGATCAAGTTTTTTCAGGTCGGGAATAAGTGTATTACCAATAAAATTATCTGTGTTTTCATTAATTGCATCCCAGATAGCAATACTGGGATGGTTTCCATCGGTCCATACCCAATCGGTGTATTCTTTCCTTATCTGATCATCCCAACCATGGTTTTGCCAGTAAAGCCATTCATTCTGTAATAATAAACCATATTCATCGGCAATATCGTACCAGAAATCAGGAACAATACCCACACAGATACGCATCGCATTCCAATTCAGCTGTTTGGGATAATTTACCAGAAGCTTTTTCACCCATTCCTTATCCCACGCCAGATTCCCGCAGTCAGGATCTTCGAAAAACCTCTGAAGAGTAATATTTGTTCCGCGAAGAATATATTTTTCACCATTCAGGTAGAAGAACTTACCCCTGGTTGTAAAATCGCGCATTCCAAACTGATGACTGAGTTCGTCAGAAACACCTTCTTTGGTAATAAGTCTTGCAGTTGCAGTGTATAGAAATGGTTTTTCGGGTGTCCAGGAAGTGAACAGATTAAATGGAAGTTCCAGTACTATTTCGGTAAGATTGTCTCTTTTTGCTGAGAATTTTCCCTGCCCGGATGCGACCTTTTTACCTGAGATCTTTTCAGCTATCGATACTTCAATTCTTACAGAGTCATTCATCGGATCACCATAAAATATCTGTGCAGGAATGAGGCTTCGCACCTGAGTTTTAATGGTAATTTTTTTATCTGCAACAGATGGAAGGACCAGCAACCGGTTTATCCTGATATGTCCCGCAAATGAGAGATATACATCATCCCATATTCCAGGAAGATAATGTTCTTTCTCCTTGTCGGTTCCACCTGCTGCCTCGGCAGGAAGCCAGGTCCGCTCACCGACTCTTATCAGGATCTCATTTTCTGCACCAAACTTAACAGCATTATTTACAGGAAATTCAATGGGAGTGTAACATGCAATTGAAGTGCCCATATCCATTCCGTTAATATATACCTGGGTTACATACTGACTCTTCTTTAATTGTTATCATCCCTTCTTTGTTTTCAAGCTCCTTCGGGATAAAAACTGTTTTCCGGTACCAGCTGTAACGGGGTGTATAGTCGAGGTTATAAAGGTTGAATTGTTCTACTGATTCTGCTTTCTCCGGACGTTTAAAGAATTTATCATACTCTTCAATTCGTGGTTCAGCCAGATGGATCAATCCCGGAACGGGAATTTTTCTGGTGAATTTCTCAGGAGGAAAAGCCTTTGTTGTCTGGTCGAATTCCCAGGTGCCATTAAGACTTATAACCGTGCGGGGTTCCTGTGCTCTGACAATTTGCAAAGTCAAAACTGTTACTAGAATAAATACAATTCGAGGTCTGTGCATATTTTTAAGATTTAGAATTATTATTCCTTACTTATCTTCATAAATGCTACTCCATGCCATGGAACATCAACTTCGAAAGTATTTTCAAACGATCCCAAACTCTTTTGCCTCCAGACATCTCTTACATTTGCTTTTCCGTCCATTCCTATTTCATTCAGGCTGATTTTTATTTTCTTTGGCAATCTCTGTGGATCCCATTCAAAATAATCAGCAGGAACAGGAGGATTGCCTGACACATAAAAAAGGCCGGCAGCTTTGGATCCATCTTCCAGATCCTTTACCATAATTAATTCATTATCTGCATATTTCAGGATTTTTGCCTGACGGCCAAGAACATCCTGATTAATATCAATTACTTCATTATTGCATAATACATTTAGGGTAAATTTGTCAAGCTTTGACATATCTCCGCTGAAGATCAGGGGAGAAGCCATTAAAGACCACATGGACATATAGGTATATTGTTCATCAGGGGTAAGAATGGTTTTTTCACCTTCGCCCATTGAATTTGCACTTCCTACCCATCCTATGAGGATGTAATCAGGATCATTCCAGGCACCCGGACGGGCATATTCGCTGTGGCTGGCGTTGCTAATTCCAATATTGAAAAAACCAGGCATTGTACTTGAGGTCTCTAGTCCCAGATCACCAGTGGTGCGCCACGAATTGCCAACCTCACCTGCCCATTTCCACGATTCCCCCATGCCGTACTGACAGAGATTAAAAACGATATCACGGTCAACCTTTTGAAGCTGCGACCACATGAGTTTATATGGGGCTTTGAAATCCTCAATAGTTCTGCCTTTGACCACGCTTCCATACGAACACCAGTCATACTTAAGGAAATCATATCCCCAGGCAGCAAAAGTCTCAGCATCCTGCTTTTCGTGTCCCAGGCTACCGGCAAATCCTGCACATGTTGTCGGGCCGGGCGAGATATACAGCCCTGCTTTCAGACCCTTATCATGAATATATGAAGTCAGTCCTTTCATATCGGGAAATCTTTTATTAGCCAGGATTATCCCGTTTTTATCACGTAATGGTCCTCCAAGATCAGGGTCATCTGATTGCTCTTTTCTCATCCAGCAGTCATCAATATTTACATACTGATATCCGTTATCAGCCATTCCGGAAGATATCATGACATCTGCAGCAAGACGCATTAGTGAATCACTTATACGGTTATAATGAATATACCAGCTGTTCCAACCCATGGGAGGAGTGAGCGCCAGAGTATTCCCAACAACAATTGTCAATGGACGCCTGGACTCCCCTTTGTTATTTTTTGCAAGTAATTCGACATTATACCTGCCGGGTTTTGAAATACTTCCGGTTATGATCCCCGTTTCTCTATTCAGTTTCAGTGATCCGGGAAGTCCTTTCACATCAAATGACATAGGTCTTTCACCTGTTGCGGGAATACGATAGAGAAAAGGAGAGCCGGGGCGCATTCCACAGATCTTTGGTCCGTTAACACGTGGTTCTGCAGGCGCTTCCGGTGTAAGGACCTCGCCCTCTGCAATTATATTGAAAGGTGCCGGATTGGGCACTTTTCCTGAATATTTGATTTTAGTGTCGAGCCAGTCCGCATAATCTCTTGAATTACCGTCGTTCGCATCGGATACCAGTAACCCGATCTTTGAAATTTCTCTTATATCCAGATCCGCAACTTTAGCACTGTCCCCCTTTCTCATCAGGCCGCTTTCCCAAAGGATCTTTTTATCACCAAGAATATAAAAGATTACTGACCCGCTCTCATTTGAGCTATCATCCACACCAACTTTTGAGTGGAATGATTTTCCAGTCCTGTTAACATTGATCAGATAAGAACTTGTGGCAATGGCTCCCACACCACGCTTATAAACCTTATTCCCAACTGATAAAGGAGTCTCTTTAAACGATTTGTTTATCTGAGGGATTCCCCAGCCGGTTTTCATACCTGATAGATCCAATTCATCGAGAAAGATATTCTTTTCTGATCCTGTACATGAAGAGAGAAGAAAAAGCAGAGAGCAGATAATTAATAAGTTGGAGATTGTTTTCATATTTCTTAATGATTGATTCAAAACATTCAAAATTCAATATCTGAAACTAAATAATACCCTTCTGAATCCCTCAGTTGTTCATTTAATCCAACCTCCACCGGTTTACCTGATCTTGCATCAAACAACTGAAAGGCAAGACTGAATAAATACCTTTAAGCTTTTCTTTGAATTCTGTTGAATAGCTCTCAGTATAAGGTACATCTGGAAGCCAGTTTTTGTTTCCGGAGTTCTGAATGTTAAAATAAACAGGTATGCCTGGCTTTATTACATTGGTTAATTTTCCTTTCAACTGATACACAGAATAAGCCGGGGCAACACCTTTATTCACCCACTCAATATCGAATTGCAGAGACGATATTTTTACATCTTTAATTGTCAGCGATTTTGGAAAATACCAGTATCCGCAAAGGTTAAGCATTTCGATTGCAAGATCAGGATTGTCGGTAAGATATTCCCCCGAATAACCATGAAACCCAATATAGGTAGCATGTTCCAGTTTAATTGCTTCACTGAATATTTTAGCTCCTGAATATCCAACAGAAGGAATTGTATCTTTTCCGTTTTTACCTAGCCACAGTCCGTTTTTCTTCACCGTCGGGTAGTGCTCCGATTCTAAAACTATAGGCTTTTTCAGATACAGCGGTGTGTAAAAATGAGGATGGCTTACCGACCAGGTCTTTGTCATTTTTTCGACATAATACTTTACCATCGGACTATCGTCGCGAAGGGTAAACCCATTAGCTACAGCATAATCGTATAATGTTTTTACATCCTTTTCACTTTTGTTATAATAAAGCAAATCATCAGTAACGACCAGCTGCGTCTTTTTATAGTTTTTAAGGTATATGTCCATGTTGGCTTTTACTTCTTCAACAGAAGGCGGAATTCTTGTTGAATTGTTAGTATGACCTTCGCCCCATTCACCAATACTACCGACATCAATATACCTCACCCATGGTTTTCCATCATATCTTGCAGCAAATTCACGGTGAAAATTATCAAGCTTTTCAAGGAAAACAGGATCATCCCAATCAGGTGTCCATGATTTTGAACCATACTGATTTGGTATAACACCTTTGGCTCCTGCTTTTTCAACCCATGAGGGAGTTGCATAAAACACACCGTTAACTTCTTCGGGGACAGAATTGGGTTTTCCCCCTGTTTCTTTACACGAAATCCTGAAAGAAATACCATAACCCAACGGAACGTATTTCTCAACAATGTTATCGATATACGACCAGTCGAATTTGCCTTCTTCTGGTTCAAGATAGGCCCATGCAAGCCTTAGATAGAGGTGGTCCATTCCGGGAAAAGCCTTCAGTTCTGATTCGTCTTTCAGAAGGTATTTGCCAATACCATTGTCGAGCATGTGGTGATACCACCCTTTATCGGGATTGGCCAGTGGACGGACAGTATCCCATTTGGCGGAGAGATCTGTTTTCCGCGGCTGAGCATAAAAAGATACATCACTTATTTCAAGCAGCTCTCCTGAATAAAGCTCAGTGAGCGTTAAAGTAAAGCCTTGGGATTTAAGTTCACTACCTGTTAATGTGGCAACCACTTTTCCATCAATTGACTTTACCTGATAAGTTTTTAAAGGGTCAAGCCAGTTAACAGTAACAATTCGTTTTGAATCAATAGCACCATGACGAAATACACCTATTATTCCACCATCTTTTGTTTCGGTATTGATGCGCTGAAATCCATCCCACATTCCCTCCATCGGTTCTCCAAATCCGGGCAGATCCTGACGGAAACTCATTATGTTGTATTTTGTTTCCATAAGCTGAAGCCAGTCAGCATATCCGTGATATCTCTTCTGGTCGTCACTTGAAAGTTTTCTTGGATCACCAAGCATAATGGGAAGTGCCCCTGCAATTGATTTTATATGTGTTTCCCATCCCTGATCCTGCATTTGGGGATTACCTATTACAAGTGCCGTTGCCGGCATTGCAGGTGAACGCCACCATGCCATATTCCGAATCCTGATATCGGTTTTTTCACCTGCGGCTCCCTCAAAATTTGATAGCCAGTCGCCTTCCGCATGTTTCACAAGGGCATAGTCTATTGCCTGTGTGCCTCCAAGTGTTTCGAAGGTACAATCAATAAACAGGTTTGGCTTGGCGGAATGAAGTTCATCAAACAACTTCCAGAGACATTCATAATTTGTATAGAGCGATTCATTATGATCTTTATGACCCGGGTGATTCGTCGAATAGCAGCCCGACTGGGTATGATCATATGTATAGGCACTTGTTACTACTGCAAAATCGAGCTTGTAATATTCAATCCCGTATTCGACAGCCATTTTCAATAAAATTTCTTTAATATAATCATACCACCCTGTTCCAAAACACGCAGTAAATTTCTCCCTGTCACCTGGTGCATGCAAAGATGTATGATTACCATCTATATCAGTAACAAACCATTCAGGATGTGCTTTGTATACCTTGCTTGATGGTGCGGCGCTTCCGATGCTAACCCATAACCCGGGCTTCATTCCAAGCGATTTAATATAATCAAAAACAGGTTTCAGTCCGTTGGGAAATTTCTTGTAGTCTATACCCCAGTCGCCATAGCTGTCCTGCCATCCGTCGTCAATTATGAACTCCTTCATGCCGGCATCTGCAGCAGCTTTTGCCAGTTCCATTACAAGCTTTTCATTAATATTTTTATAGAAGGGCTCCCATGTGTTATACACAAAAGTCGGTTTCTCTTTAAGTTCCGAGAGCCTTATTCCCATATACTTGCGCACAAAATCGGGTACAGCTGTATTAAGTATCTCATCAGGTGTCTTTTGGTTATTATAAACCATAGTGAAGACCTGAGGAGTTTCAAATGACTCACCAATGGCAATCCATTTGCGAAATGGGAAAAGAGAGTTTTTATGAGTCAGTCCGATGCAGATATCCTGCGACTCCCAGAATACTGAAGTGTGCTTTAAAACGCCAGTTGCCTCATTTCCGAGAACAATACCCTGTTCAGTATTCATATCGTGTACTATAATTAGAGCATCCTGTTTCCCTCCATCGTAATTACCTATAAATCTTCTTCTTCCATAATCATGGTAAATCCAGCTGAAGGTAACAGGATAATAACCCGGCACTTCAAACTTTTCTGTATCAACCGACTCAAGTTTCACCATATTTATTGTTAAATTCTTAACAATAAGGCTTTTACGTATTGTGGGCGAATTGGGATATAGTAGATATTTTATTGTCAGTTCAATTTTTTTATCCTGACTAAGAAGAGTTACTGACGCTCCGTTTCCCCCTTTTGAATCTTCTATCAACCGGATATCTTTCAGCTTCCAATTTCCTGTCCCGGAATATACAACATCGTTTACTTCAAATTGAAAGTCGGTATTAATCTTCAGGAAATAGTCAAAATCACCATTTACAGGCTTATATGAGGAAGTTACAAAGTTTCCTTCCGGTGATGGGAGCTTTATAGTCCGTTGTACTATTCCGTTATCGAGCACCAATTCAGTCTTTGTCCATTTTGCAAATGGATTGATGCTCCAACCGGGTACCATTTTCAGGGCGAAAACAAAAAAGAATACCAAAAAATATTTCATGATTTATATTATTTATAATTCCGGAATCAGTTTTATGAAAATCAAAGTTATTTAATTAATAATATAAATGCGATGCTTTTTATTACGTCCACACTGGGCCTGATTACGATTTTGGAGGAACCCCATCACAATGGAAGGAGTCCTAATCAAAAATAAATATTGCTTTTTAAATGAAATGAAAAGGCTGGACTTCTAATTGACAATGTTTCACAAATATTTTAGAATTTGTAGAATGATAACTGCATTTCAATGCCAGCGGCATTGACTTCCAATAGCCCCGATGTCATCCGGGGAAAGGATATAAAACGATCTCGCCACCCCTGAGGGGTGGACTTCAATTGGAAGTCAATCCCTCCGGGATTGGTAATTTATGGGGTGCAATCTACCCGGGGCGAGACCCGGGCTATTGGAAGGTGACACCGCTGGTGTCATTAATTCACCATATTCCCATGATCGATAAATAATTGTAAATGGCATAATATCAGAGAGTGAATTAATTCTGAAAGATGTGTACAAAGAATAGCTCCGGGAAGGAGGGAGGTGAATCAATGCCTGAAAGGAAAAAGTTCCTGTTTTGTCCTCTGTAGCGAGACGGAGGTATTGAAATAAAATTGACTTTGGCTTTATGCAGGTGTAACTTTGAAACATAAACTATAACATATTCAGAATTATAAACTAAATCCTGTAATAATGAAGAAATTTATCTTTTTAAGTATTGTTATTGCTCTGATATTCGGCAGTTGTGCTAAGCAAAAAATTTCCCCAATTGAAGGGATTTGGAAACTTACCTATGGAAAGTGGTATAACTGGAATCCTGGCGACACAATGACTTACCAGTTTCCTGGTAATATGGACATTTATCATATCAAAATATTTTCAAAAAGTAATTTCACTTTTGTCGGTCATTATAGTTTGGATACGTTGACTCACGATAATTATGGTGGCGGGACTTATAATCTTAAAGGAGACAGGTTTGAAGAAAATGTTCTTTATGCTGGCAAAATGATAATGAATAGAAAAAATAAAATGATACTGGAAATTAAGATTGATACTTTAATTCAGAAATGGCCTGTAGATGAAAACTGGAAACTTGCTGAGAAATATAGTATTGAAAAGTATATCCGACTAAAATAATCTTATCACGATTTATCTTCTGAAAACAGCGAAGCCCTCTGAAATCATTCCGGTGGCTTGTTATTTAAAGACTGGAAGAGAATGAATTAAGTGTGAATAAAAAAGCCGTTCACAATAGATATAAACGCTGTAATTGGCTGATTACTAATTGTAGCGGGAGGGGTGAATAGCCTGCCCCCCGGATTCCAAAATCCGACTCCGATGGAAACCAAATTCATGAATAATTTATTTATGATTATTATCAATAAATTTTTCATAAACCAGCTTGGCAGCAAACAGATCAAAAAGTGCACTGCCTACAGTTTTGTATAATCTGGTTGGATTTTCAGCAGTAACAATTTTCCCTGCTATCAGGCTGCCTATCGGAAAAATATTTCTGTCAGCTATCCAGTTGCTCCTGACGGGAGTTATCAAATCACCGCTCTCGTCTTTACCGTCCATGGTATCCACAAAAATCTGATCAACCTGCCTGCATAGCTGCTCCGGAAACTCCCTGCAGTCGGGTTTATATGAACCAATTCCCACAAAAGTCTTTCCGGTAAATAATTCTTTTGAATTCCTAAAAACCGGATCCTGAGAATTTGTTGCAGAAATTATAACCTGTGAATTCAGAGCAACATGATCAGAATCATTTGTAAGATGTACCATTATGTTGGGATACCTGAAATTCATTTCAACTGCAAACTGTTTTAGATTACCAGGGTTCTGGTCGAAAGCCCAGATCTCGTCTATCTCACGCACCGAACAGGCAAAAAGTGCCTGGTAAATTCCCTGGACTCCGGTGCCAATTATGCCCAAAGAATGGCTATTTTGAGGCGACAGATGCTTTATGCCCGCTGCGCTAACTGCTGCTGTTCTCATTGCAGTAATCATTCCCCCATCCAATATTGCCAGAGATTCTCCTGTTTTTGTATCATTCAAAACAACTGTTCCATAAATTGAGGGTCGTCCTTTTTCTCTGTTGCCCGGACAAAACGAAACCAATTTAGTGGACCAGTATTCATCAGTTATACATGGCATAAGAAGGAATGTATTCTCACCATAATCAAGATGCATCCTCTTTGGCATTACAAACTTGCCGGTGGTAATCATCTGCAATGCCGTTTCCATAGTGTCGATCCACTCTGACTGAGAGGCTATTTCTGCTATGGTCTTGCTGTCAAAAAATTCCATCAGAACTTAATTTTATTATACCTTATCGATCCCCTTATAACATTTTTTGCTTCTGTCTAAGTTATAATTATTGCAAAACAGAAGTATCAAAATTTAAAGGTTTTTCGTCTTCAGCTCTTTATGAAGTTTCAATGCAGCCGGGGTCATCGATAATCCTCCAAGACCGGTGCAGCACAATGAGGATGGCATGATTTCCCCGACAGATCTCATTGCATCAATTACCTCATCCAGAGGAATGACCGGATCAAAACCGGCAATGCTCATATTTGCAGCATTAAGTGCATTTGTAGCTCCCAGAATATTTTTCCCGAGACACGGAACCTCAACACGGTCAGCAACAGGATCACAGATCATACCGAGAACATTCTGCAATGCCATTGAAGACGCGTTTATTGCCTGTCTGGCCGTCCCCCCCATAAGCTGTACAAGTCCGGCTGCAGCCATGGCTGATGCAGCGCCACACTCAACCTGGCATCCTCCTTCCTCCGCAGCAAAAGTATATTTGTGAACAATAAATACTCCGATCAGACCTGCTGCCAGGAATGCTTTTACAATGGAGCCAAGATCATCAGAAAAATCTTCTGCAACGCCGAAAATAGCTCCCCCTAGCACTCCTGTTGACCCCGCAGTAGGAGCTGCCACAATGATTCCCATCGAACTTTTTGTTTCCATTAAAGCTGTCACATGGGCAATTATCTTATTCTGTATGGTCGCGATTATTTTTCTATTCTTTTCAGCTTCGAGGATCAGGTGAGACTGATGTCCGAGAATTCTGTCCTTGTAGGTCATCCCTTTCAATCCTTCCTGAATAGAGTTTTTAATCTTTGAAACAATATCATGCATGAGAGAGAGAGCCTTTTCAGGATCTATACCTGCCCTCGCACATTCATACAGGATTGCGAGATCGGCAAGATCAAGACCTTTTTGTCCGGATAATTTGAGCAACTCATCTATTGTAGTAAAGGGTAATTCTTCATTTGTCCCGGCAAGAATTGGCATTACAGGATCGATCCCCCGTATCCAGGTGACATTTTCAGAGTCAATTATAAGATCTTTGACTTCCATGAGTAACGGGTCTCTCGATTTTATATTGATTAGAAAACTATTATGACCTTTTTGGGCAAGCCTGATCTCTGAATGATCTGTACGATTTTTCAGAATTTGAAAAAGCTTCTGAATTTTTTCCGGAGGTTTTGATTCGCAACAAATCAAGGTTTCAAAATAGTCACCTCTGATTGAAACCTCAAATCCGTTGATATTCTGCATTTCGATCATTCCTCCGCCTGTTGAAACGGCTATGAAGTGAAATTGTTCCCGCTTTTTGTTTTCAACCTTGATTTTGTACGTATTTGGGTGAGAAGCTTCGAAATCTGTGATCTGAAATCTTATTTTCAATTTACTTTCTTCAGCCAGCTCTTTATATCTTACAATGGATGGATCAAGAATACTAACTCCAAGCAGGCCGCAAATCAGACCCATGGCGCTACCCTGTCCTTCATATGTTGTTGCCAGTGACCCTTTCCTGTCAAATTCAACCAGCACCTTCCCATTTTCAGGAGGACAAAACTGTCTGATAATCATTCCGATGCGATGTGAAGCGGCAGTATGAGAACTGGAAGGACCCCTCATTACCGGACCTATAACATCGTTAAAAATGCTTGGCATCATCGGCTTTGGTAAATTTTATTATAAAGTGAAAAACTACCTTTTACTTAGCATTAATTATGGTTATAAAACAAATCTAATACTATTTATCTCCTGAAAAATAAGATCCGGTTATTATTATTTATCGGTAAGCTTTAAGAAAATATTTGGCTCAATCTTTCCCAAGTTTATAGATTTTCAATGGTTCTGTATCAAATTCCAAAGAACCATCGGGATATTTTGTGACTTTTACTTTCTTCCCGTTATTTGTTACCAAACTGAGGTTGCCGGCATGTAACCTGCATGATTGTCCGGCTTTTGACAGAATTTCAACTGAGGTCACTGCCTTGGCTTTCCAGCTGAACTTAAGTTCGAAAGCCCCTCTTGCACATACTCCGTTAAAAGAACCATCTGGCCAGTTATCAGGAAGAGCTGGTAAAAGATCTATTACTCCTTCGTGAGATTGTACTAGCATCTCCGTTATTCCGGCAGTTACTCCAAAGCTGCCGTCGACCTGCAAGGGAGTATAGCATTTGGCAAAAAGTTGCGGGTAACACTGGTCGTTGATATAGCCTTGAAATATTTTGTATGCCCTGTTCCCATCATATAAACGAGCCCAGAGACTCATTTTCCATGCCCTTGAAAACCCGGTACCCTCATCTCCACGTTGTTCAAGCACTTTTTTGACGGGATCAATTAACTCTGGTGTTCTTTTTGCTGATATAACATTTCCCGGATATAGACCATAAAGGTGAGAAAAATGACGGTGTTTATCCTCCATCTGAGCCAGATCATCGGACCATTCCTGAAGTGCTCCACTGGCTCCAATTTGTGGTGGAACAAGGCGTGCTCTTGCTTTAGTAACCATAGCTGCAAAATTCTGATCTAATCCAAGTACTTTAGCTGCTTCAACATAATAGCCAAAGAGATCAGTCAGTATCTGCATATCAATTGATGAACCGGCACAGATGGTTGTAAAATAGTACATAGCGGTCACTTCATCGAAGAAATATTTATAACCTGGTCCTTTTGGCGGATTTTCAGGTGAAGTGGAAGGATTGGTAATTAACCATTTACCATTAGGGTGCTCAATGAGAAAATCCATAAAGAATTCAACTGAACCTTTGATTACGGGATAAATTTCTTTCAGATAATCATTGTCAAGCGTAAAGAGATAGTGTTCCCACAGATGTGTTGATAACCATGCTCCTCCCACCGTAAATGTACCCCATGTTGGTCCGTCCATAGGTGCTGCTACTCTCCAGATATCAGTGTTCTGATGAAACACCCAGCCCCTTGCACCATAGTGTTCTTTTGCAACCTGGCCTCCCTGATCAGTAAGTTCTTTAACCATTTTAATCAGTGGTTCAGTCAATTCAGACAGGTTACCTGTTTCTGCCGGCCAATAGTTCATTTCGGTATTAATATTTGTTGTGTATTTTGAATCCCACGATGGATTCATGTCCTTATTCCATATTCCCTGAAGGTTGGCAGGTTGTGTCCCGGGGCGGGATGATGAAATTAGAAGATACCTTCCAAATTGATAACAAAGTGAAGCTAATTGAGGATCAGATACGGCAGCAAAGCTTTTTAGCCTTTCGTCAGTTGGAAGAAATGAGGTCATTGTTGAATGAAGAGTAATTGTTACTCTGTCGAACAGAGATTTATAATCCTTCACTGCAGCTTCTCTTATACGGTTATATGACTTACCCTCGATACCTTTCAGATATTTCTCAACTCTTTCCTGGCAATCGGCACTTACATCCTTGTAATTCATGAAGTTGGTGGCAGCAACAATATACAGTGTCACTGCATCGGCATTTTCAATTATAAGGTCACTATCATCCACTTTCACAGTACCGCCTTCAGCTACAGCTTTCAATCTGGCCTCATATCGGACTTTCCCTTCTATACCCATATAGTCGCCCGATTTACCTGATAGTTTCAAGCCATCATTACCAACACCATCCATTCTGAAATAATCAGTTGCATAGTTTGACATGGAACTATTTCTTTCACCACGCAGCTCGGCAGTAAAAGAAACACTTCCGGGTTTATCAGCTGTAAGTCTAATTGCTATTGTCTGTTCCGGTGCTGAAGATAAGACTTCTCTCAGGTAGGTAACCCCATTTACTGTGTACTGAACAGAGGTTATTCCTGTTTTAAGATCGAGCCAGCGCTTATAGCTGTTAACATCCTTCTCATTTTTAAATGAAAGAATGAGATTTGCAAGAGCCTGATATTTCTGTTGTTCAACCGGATAACCCATCAAATATCTTCCAAAAAGCTTATGTGCCTTAATTGGATTCCCCTGAAAAATATCCTTCTGAATTTCCGGTAATACCTTGTAACCACCTTTAACTACAGTTGAATAAGGACCTCCGGACCAATATGTCTCTTCATTGAGTTGAATTCTTTCTTCTCCATATTTTCCAAATACCATTGCTCCAAGACGACCATTTCCTACAGGAAGGGCTTCCTCCCATACCGAAGCCGGTGATCTATACCATAGCGTTGTTGAAGGATCGAAACTTTTGTTATCTATTGAATTTGAAATATTTATATCCTGACATTTGGAAGAATTCAATGAAGAAGCAAGCAGGAGGAAAAAAGCAATTGAGTTTTTTTTCATGCAGGCATGATTGTAAAGATTAGAATCGTTAAGATATAAATAAATTGATTTCAGCGGGTTTCTTTCTTTTATACCCATTATTTAGGCCGAATCTGGTGCCTGCTTTCTTCCTGGTTACTGGAATAACCAGTATAGTACCTGTCAATGGATTGGCTGTAAAGTATATACAGGTAATATTTTATTCTGCTATTATAAAAAAAGGAGTCCGGATATTTCTATCAGAACTCTTTTTGTAGCGAGACGGGGGAATGATCCCCGGACCTCATGATTATGAATCATGCGCTCTAACCAACTGAGCTATCTCGCCAACTCCCGTTTTGCGGGTGCAAATATAAACAGTAAATGCCAAAATTCCAATATGACATTTTTCTTTTGATTATTATTACTATATTGCAAGATAGTAGTCATCAGACACGATAGTTTCAATGAGAATAAAATACGACCTTGAATACAATCTTAACTGCTCACCAAAGGTGCTCTTCTCACGTCTTAGCACAGCCGGGGGACTAGGCGAATGGTTTGCCGACGATGTTCTTGTTGATAGGGAAAATTTTACTTTCCACTGGGGAAAAACAGAAGCGAAAGCCAGGCTTGCAGCTCTGAAGGAAAACAGGCTTGTCCGGTTTGAATGGGACGATGATGAAGGAGATAAGGAGACCGCTTTCTTCGAATTCAAAATAATTGTTCACGATATTACCGGCGACCTGGCTCTTCTCATCACTGATTTTGCCGAACCCGATGAAAAGGAAGACGCCATATACCTATGGGATGCCCAGATTAATGATCTGAAAAAGTTACTCGGATCATAACCAGTGAATCATACTTAAAACCACTGTCATTAGTAGCGCCATCGAGGAATCTCAATCCAACAAGACGGCAGGGTCATGAGGCTGTCTCAAAAGTGTTTTAACCAGCCCGTCCCGACGCTTTGGTCGGGACACCCCTCCTTTGCAAAGGAGGGGAAAGTGAAGATTAACAATGGATTAACTTTCTCCTCCTCACTGAGGAGGAGTACCCTGTCCGCCAGCTGGCGGATCAGGGGGAGGTGGTGGACTTTGGATACAACCCCATCTTTATCTTTTCCTGGAGGAATATCTCCCCGATTACCTGAACCGTTCTCTCAATAGGTGTGTAAGAAAATCCCGTTCTTTTAATCAGCTTGCTGTTATCATAGGTTATCCGCGACCAGGCAACTTTTAACATCTCCATTGTCAGAGTTGTTTTCCCTTTTGAAAAAATTTCAAGTACCGAAACCAGGGGCAAAGCCAGATATGACAATAGTTTCGGCACTTTGATGAATGGACCCCATACTTTCAGGCTTCTTGCGATCATACCAAAGAACTTGTCGTATGTAAGATTCTCCCCGTTTACAATAAACCGTTCTCCTGAGATATTATTCCTCATTAGGGTAATCATGGCTTTAACAACGTCATTAACATCGACATAACCATTGGTCCCGCTTGTATAAAAAAGTAATCCGCTATAGATTTTAGGAAAAAATGCTGAAGAGCCACGGTTCCATCCCCCCGGTCCTAATATGATTGTCGGATTCACAATCACTCCATTCAATCCATTGCTGATCCCCTTCCATACCTCTTTCTCCGACAAATACTTGCTGGTCCCGTATGGCGACCGGTAACCTGCTTCATCCCAACTATGAGTTTCATTTACCATCGCCTCTCCGTCATAAGCACCAAGGGCTGAAATAGAACTTACATGGCACAGTTTTCTGATTTTGTTAGCGAAACATGCTTTAACAATGTTGGAAGTTCCCTTAATATTGTTGTCCAGCACATAATCTTTATTCCGGTTCTCGAACGATACAGCCGCTGCACAGTGATAAACAATTTCAACACCCAGCATTGTCTGTTCAAGCCTGTCATAATCGCAGATATCGCATTCAATCCATTCCACCAGGTTGAGAAGCTTGTCTGCATCACCCTTATAATAACCAATTACTTTTTCAAGAGTCTCCCTGTTGCTGGTTTTCCTGTGAATTGCCCTGACCTGTTCCCCCTGGGATATAAGCGTAAAAATAAGATGACTTCCTAACAGACCTGTTCCCCCCGTTACAAAAACCGGTTTGTATTGATTCTCCATTAACTAGCCAATAGTAAATAATTAACTCTTACCCCGCACCCCGTACCCCGTACCCCGTACCATCAACTAATACGATGTAAACCCCAGCTTGTTCAATCCTTCCTTTACCTCCGTACAAGACATAAACAATTTCCAGAGCAATCCTGTTCTGTAATTCTCAATCATTACAATTTCCGGACCCTGGTCGATTGCAAGGTATCGTTGAGGGTACCAGTTATTCTGCTCACTGAAAGCATCATAGAAGCCATACTTTCCCCAAACCTTTTCCCCGTAGTGTTCATAAAAATACCTGATCGCATTTAACGACTGTTCAGGAGTATAAGGTATTGATGATATTGCTGCTGTAGGCGATATTACTCCAAGGTCATTGGCGTCTCCCGGGGCATGTGCTGAATAGCCATTCACTGAATAGCTTGCTGTCAGTCCCCAGCATTTCTCGTTATACCCGGCATATTTCTTAGGGTTTCTTACACACCACTGCCAGTTTATGAGGGTATGATTCTTATTATGCTGCCAGTAGTCGGCATACCGGTCCTTCAGGTTCCTGGGATCGAGTCCGAGGTAAGAATAATGCGACCAGAACAGCGGACCACCGTACTCTTCGGCCCCGTTATGCTTAAGCTCAAGGAGATATCCGTATTTTTCGCCGGTAGCTTTTATTTCACCGCCACGTGCCCATCCCTTGTGATAGGCATCAGCCGGTACCGGATATGTTGGCGATGATGCAGCCAGTACATACATTATCAGGCATTCATTATAACCTTTTACCGGGAAATTCATCGCCCATCCATATTCTGGCGACCAGTGCCAGTATATCACGTTTTCCCCCCCCTTTGTAAACCAGCTCCATTCAACCTCTCTCCACAACTTGTCAATATCTGAAGAAAGCTTCTTCTCTTCTTCAGATCCGTCTTTGAAATACTGTCTTACCGCGAGCAGTCCCTGTACAAGGTAAGCGGTTTCAACAAGGTCGGCTCCGTTGTCCTTCGGGGAGAATGGTTTTACTTTGCCTGTCTCGCCATAGAGCCAGTGAGGCCAGGCACCATGAAAACGATCGGCTTTCTGAAGAAAAGCAACGATCTTCTGAAATCTTGCAAGTCCCTCTTCCCTGGAAATAAAACCTCTCCCGATTCCGGTCAGGAGAGCCATCAGACCGAATCCTGATCCTCCCGAAGTTACAATATTCATGTCATTTTCGGGATAAAGACCGTCGATATGAATGCGTTCCCGGGCCATACCTGAAACCGGTTCAGCACCATCCCAGAAATACTGGAATGTCCTGTATTCGACAAGTGTCAGAAGGGAATCATCTGACATCTTTTCTGCTGCTAATTCTGGATTCGTATTGACTTTTTTGTCTCCTGTGTTTCTCCCGCATGAGGTTCCAATAAGGAATATCACAAAGAAAATGCTGATTGTCTTCATCTTATATATTGTATTTTGATTATCTGAATTTGCGCTCAAAGCGACATAAGTTAATCATTAAAGTTGAGATAGTCAGCTTTAATTTCCCGGTCATTCCACCCTGAAGGTTTTCCTTTCTGAGATTACATCACCTTCGGAGGTTATTCCCTGAACATTAATTTCATATTCAGAAACAAAATCTGAAGTCCAGAATTCAATCCTGACTTTACCTTCACTGTCGGCCTTAACTGATGGATTCCAATAGAGAGTATTCCTGAAGTCGGGGATAGTGCTATTCTTCAGATCTGATGAAGAGTAATCGGGTGAAAAGAATGACTGTACCGGTTCTGTTACTCTGTATGGGAGCCTAATCATGTAACCAGGCAATTGAATAGTGTTGAAATCGGCCGATCGTGTTGTAATATTTATTAATCCGGGGAAGGAATAATTTCCAACAAAATACTTTTCCTTAATCACATCAATTCTTTCAACATTTGAAGGATCGAGATTCTCAAAAATGGAGGCATCATTAATTTTCACCCCATCCAGAAAAAGATCCGGTGATGATTCATACCTGCTCTCATTTATGCGATCGGTAATAAGAATTTCATAACCGGAATTTCTCTTTTTCATCGAAACATGCGGTAAAAGTTCATAAAAGACCTCTTCCATTTTAGGCAGGGTTACATAATCTGCCATAATAAGTTCAATATCCGGTTTCCCATAAAACCTTACAGGGGTTATAGTGCGGAAGTTATTTTCAACCTGACTTTCGTAGGAAGATACACCGTAAATCTTTTTTATCTGGTAATTGACACTCCAGTCAGTAATATACTGAGGAATCTGAATTTCACCAGTGCCCGACGCAACTTGAACCGCGGCATTCTGCTCAGCAAATCCCGATTCAAGAATAATCTTCTTCATACTGCTTTCATCATCAGGCATTAATACTAAATCATTAATGCTATTATCAATGTGGATATTAAAGCTGAAATTCCCTGCACTATCTGTCTTTGCATATTGAAATGCAGGTTCTTTGCCGGGCATGCAAAGTAAAACATACTCTGAAGATTTATATATCGCCTTATCTCCGGAAGTCAGCTTACCTCTCAGGATGTGATACTCTCTCTCCGTATTGTACTTTAAACCGGGTATTTTGCCGGATAATATTATTGGCCAGTCAATCCACTTACTCTTAATATTTAACAGGTTACTGTCAATTTTTTCCCGGGTTGTGTCGCTAGTCTTTGCAGACGAAAAACCATATCTGTTAAGTCCGAATTCTGAACCAAAAACCAGATAATCCTTCAGATCGGCCATCTGTCTTCCTGCAGTTATCGGAGATACTGAAATGCTTATACTTCCTGATTTCAATATGTTTGTAAATGAATTACCTGTCTCCAGATCCACAATTACCTTTTCTCTCACACCATAACTCTCTCCGGAATTTACCGAAATAGCCAGAGTGTCCCGGAAAGGTGTATAGTAATATGTTGAACAAACTGGCTGACCTTTTGAATCAAATACAGTGATCTGATTTAAACCACAGGTTAAAGATCGGGCAGGTATAAGTACTTTTTTATCTTCTCCTGTAATTATTTCAGTGCTTAAATGATCAATTAATCCATGTGTCTGGATGAATAAATAGAATAGATTGTTATTTTCAGAACGGTACTTTTCATCTGCTTTGAGAACTATTTCGATGTTTTCGGCTTTAAAACTATTTATCATTAAAGTCATTCCGGTATTGAAAGTTCCGGAACCTGATTGTCCATTTAATCTTCCAGAATTTATCCCGGCATTGCCTGATCTCAGTTTAAGGCTTTTGTTATTAAATGGATTGAATATCCTGATATCCCTGACAAAGCAATTATCCGGAAGGAAATTCTTCATCAGGTTTGTATATGCCCTGATTGTATAAGTGCCAGTGCTTAAAGTATCGGGCAGAGTTATTTGCCCCGGACCGAAGCCATTTGCAAGATAGATCCTTTTTTGTACAACAGGTCTGTTTTCGGAATTTATGAGTTCAAAATAGGTGATTCTGCTCGACACTGAAGGCTTATGACTCTTCCTGTCAATAAGATAAACTGCAAACCACAGGTCTTCACCTGAAATATATTCATCTCTGTCGGTGTGGATGAAAATTTCCTCCATGGGTATAGCTTCAATGTAACTTTGAAACCGCTCTCTTAAAAGATCCGGGATATTATTTTGTCCCTGAATATCATAGTTCTGATTGATCAGGAAGAATAAAAAGAAAAGGATATATGCCGGCTTTATATTGTTTTTCATGCCATTTTTTTCAGATAATCATCTATTAATCGCCAATCCAGAATTCCGGTTTTACATTTGTTCCTCTGACGGTGCAATCGGCACAGCCTCTTTTATCTGTAAGTATTCTTCTCCGGGGGCTTCCGAATGAAGGGGGATTATCTGAAAGAACCCAGACACTTACATCCAGTCCCCATATTTCAACGTCTCCATATACGGTATCGATGGGACAATCGGGGTACAGGTTGACAATACCTGAGAAATTGTCCTTAATGAATATTCTTTTTGATGATCGGGCAGAAACGCTGAAATATCCCAAAACCTTCTCTCCCGGATTGTCAATACAATAAACATTGCCTGGAACAGACGCAGGAATCACATCATAAAGGCCTCCAACCTGATCAGTTATATTCTGAAGCTTTTCCCAGTAAACATATTCATCCTCATTCAGGGAATACTGATTAACTGAAATGCTGTATTTAGTTTTGAGCCTGTCAGTTAGGTTCGAAATAGATGTAACCGGATGACGTATTATTCTGGATTCATCAAAGGCGGCAGTACTTTTAAAATTGATTTTATTTGAAGTATCACTTACCCAGCATTTAATATTCTCAACCGGAAATAGCAATCTGAGAACCCATGTTTCATTGAAGTCCCACCTGTAGTACTTGCATTTATTTTCCGGATCATGGGTATCGAGATAGATATTGCAGCCATCAATTCCAAAGTAATTCTCATACCCTTCTTTAATTACGGTTTTTTCATAATAAATACTGTCAATCGGAGGTACTGGTTTCATTTCCACCGGGGATGACTCATAATTAATAATTTTAGTCCCATTATTTGAACTTATTCTTAAAGTATATATTCTCCCTGCCTGACCTCTGAAAGTTGATGAGTTTGTTACATAAGTTCCTGACGCTTTCTCTGATAATGAATAAAAATTCCCCAAATCATCCTTCAGACTGACCAAACATCCCGTCAGTGGTTTTGCTTCACTTTTCTTTCCAAATGGCAGTGATTTAGATAGTTTTATCGTATTCGGGCCCTGCTGATCAGTAATTAATCCTTCAACAACAAGAAGCTCTTTCTCTTCTTCAGTCTCAGGGGTGAACCGGACAATGCAGCCAGTCAGAAAAATGAAGAAACATAACAAGATTAATCCTGAAACAGGGTGAAGAAAATAATGATATTTTGATGGTAGCCATGAAGAATTAAGGCTATCAGGAATTTGTTTCATCGGTTAGTTATGTAATATCAGTCTCATTTTTAAAAATCAAAGCTAAAGGTTACAGAAGGAATTGCCTGTCCGAAAACTGACAATTTATAACCGTTAATGACATCTCCTTCTTTCTTAAAGTATATTGAATAGACATTCTTCCTTCCCAGCAGATTGTAAACCGAAAATGTCCAGTTTGGATGGGCAATCTGGGTTAACCTGAGGCTTCCCCCGATTCTGAAGGATAGATCAAGCCTCGAGTAATCAGGAATTCTGTATTTATTACGGTCCGAATAATGAACAAGTAAATCATCGTACATAATATAAGTTGCTACGGGAAAAGTTATCGGACGGCCCGTACTCCATGTATAGTTGGCAGAAAAACTGAAACGGCGCGAGAGTAAATAGTTAAATGTAAAAGTCAGGTCATTTGGCTTGTCAAAATTTGCAGGGAACCATTTTCCTTCATTAATAATTTCTTCTTTCAGGGTGCTCAGGCTCCTTATAAAAGTCCGGGCATATGTATATCCTAATGTGAACCTGAGCTTTCCTTCATTCTTTTTTAACAAAAGTTCCAGCCCGTACGACTTTCCCTTCACGTTCACAATATCCTGTTCTATGAAATCATTCATAATCAGATTTGCCCCTCCCTTGAAATCGGCCATATTCTTTATTCCCTTATAATAGATCTCTGCAGAAGTTTCAATTGTGCTGTTGAAAAGCATCTGATAAAATCCAATTGCTACCTGGTCTCCCACCTGAGGTTTAAGATTATAATCACTTAATTTCCAGGTATCAGTAGGGGAGATTGAAGTGGAATTCGACAGAAGATGAAGATATTGTCTTGTCCTGTTATAATTTATCTTGAAGGAGTTTTTGTCAGATATCCTGAAATTCAATGATATTCTAAGCTCGGGACCAGCATATTTCTTCATTATCTGCCCGGTTTTAAAATCAAGTGTATCAATAATTGTTGATCTTGATTTTGTAAATCCCGGACGGTAAACCATCACTCTTCCTGGTCCGGTTGAAAAATAGGAAGATAACCTTATACCGGCATTGACTGATAAGAAATTTGTCAGAATAAATTTATCCTCAACATATAAAGCACCATCAATTGCTCTTTCTTTTTTAATATAATATTGTTTTACAAGCGACGAATCATTTGCAGGTTTATAGCTGCCTGGTAAAATACTAAATCTGTTAAGGTCAAGTCCGAAGTTCAGTTCATTTCTGCCTTTAAACAAGTTAAAATCGGCTTTGAAACCAGTGCTGTTGATCTTATGTGAGAGTACAAATGATTCAGGTTTATGCTTCTGACTTGAAATATTGTATTCATAAAAGCTGTTGTTCAAAGAGAAAGTAGAAAAAAACCTGCTGTTGAAAATATGACGCCATTTTAAAGCCACGATATTGTTGTCGTACTTGTAAACAGTATCTGAACCAAATCTGAATGCATCATGACTTATATATGAAGCAAAATCCAGCTTGTTCGATTTATTCAGATTGTAAGTTATTTTACCATTTATATCATAGAATGCGGCACTGCTCTCCCTGAGAGTCTTGTTGTTGAAAAGGCCAAAAATCCAGTTTGAATAGGTGGTCCTGCCTGTGATAATATAATTTAGAGTGTCTTCGATCAGCGGCCCTGCAACCATAATTTGAGTTGTAATGGGACTTATGCCGGCGCTTCCGGCAAATTCGTTTTTACCTTCATTTGTCCCGATGTCAAGCACTGAGGATATCCTTCCTCCATAGCGTCCAGGTATACCACCTTTATACAAAGTTGCATCTTTAATCATATCAGGATTCACTGCTGAAAAGAATCCGAAAAAATGAGATGAGTTATACACTGGAGCTCCGTATAAAAGAATCAGATTCTGGTCAGCCGTACCGCCTCTTACATTGAATCCGGCTGAACCCTCACCAACTGATTTTACACCCGGAATCAGAAGTACGCTTTTTACAATATCTGATTCACCAAGTGATGTTGGCAACAATTTAAACGATTGAATATTGATCTTTTCCATACCCACTTCAAACCGTTTAAGGATCATGTTTTTCTCAGCCGAAACAACCGTCTCTTTTAAAGGAATTAAAATGCTTTTCATTTCAACGTTCAGTTCACCTGTCCCAAAAAGGTTCAGGTTAACGGTTTTCTCTTTCATCCCGATAAATGAAAACTGAAGAGTATGAATTCCCCTCGGAAGGGGCAGGGAATAATATCCAAATTCATTTGAAATTGAACCGGTGGCAAGTTTCTGGTTGAAAACTGTTACACCTGCCACTGGTTCTTTTGTCTCACTGTTTTTTATGTATCCTGAAATAAAGACCTTTCCCGAATTATTTCTTTCTGATGGATTCCCGATTTCAATAAATGTATTTCCGTTTTTATCCTGTTCTTCTGGAGTTTCAGAATAATCTGAAGGAGCCAGATAATTTTTTTCAGTATCATCTGAAGCGGAGGTGACTTTAATTGCAAAATCTTTTGTAAGGATTACATTCCCCTTCCGGTCAATGTAATAATAAATACCTGTTCCCTGCAGAAGATCATCAAGTAAATCGGAGAGAGTGTAGTTTTCAGGATATTCCTTCAGTGTCAGGTCTTTAACCCATTCATACTTATAAAAGAATCTGATTTTTTGAAGCGACTGTGTGGAGGCGGCAAAATCCTTAAATGAAATATCTTTATAGTCAGCAGGTGACCACTTCTTTTCCTGGGCTGAGGCATAACCGGGAAAAATCAACAAACAGAAGAAAAAGAAGATCTTTAATCTCATTTGGAGTATCCTAGTCTTTCAAATCATCTATAAAGCGGAGAAAGGGTATATAACTGAAGGGATCTTCATTTGAGATTCTTGTATTGTTCTCCCTCATGAATTGCCTGACTTCCTTCTTCGGAACATTAAGGACCCTGAACAGATCATTTTTCCCGGCGATATTAAACAATTTGCCTTCCTGTTCCATATAGATCCGGTTAATTTGATAGAACTTATCAAATTCTTCCTTATCAGCAAGCTTTTCTATCTTTTTTGTGTATCTGGCATATAGGGTGTTTTTACCTTTATATACCACATGATAAAAACCACCAGGAAAAGCTGTATTGCCATCAGGGATCCGTATAAAATGATAATTTTTATTTTGAAAAATCAGGGAAAAGCTGTCAACCATAAGTTTGTTCAGCTGAAGCATTCCAGCAGGAGCAAACGGGGTAATGATTTCATCTGTAAATATATCGTACTTTATCCTGACATCTGAGAATGTTTTACCTCTCATGGTTACTGAAGCTGCCAGGAACTCTTTTGAAAACAGAAATTGATTTTCCTTAATCGTAGGGTACAGGTTCCGCCAGATCCTTCCGTTATACAGAAACTGATTCTCATTTATTGTATCCTGTCTTAAAAAATCTGAATTCGGAGGATATTGCCTCACTAGGATAAATTCCGGAAATGCTGTTAAATATTATTAAATTAATAATGATAAAAACCAGGTAATTATTTCGAATCATTCAGCCGCTCTGTTTATGATAACCGATACTCATTTTCAGAAAGAATTTCACAAAACTATCTAATTTTTATTCTCCAGCTTTAATTTCTTTAATTAAACATCAATTATGAATTTTAACTCTTCCTGATAATTTAAAAAACATTAAATTGGCAACATGCATTGTCTTTTTAACGGATCTTGATTAAATAACTTTTTTTTACATTAATAAACAACAGGCTATATGAAAAACTATAACACAGAAACTCGTCGTGGATTTATAAGAAAGATAGGCATCGGCAGCACTTTTGCTGCTATAGGTGCTATACCGGCATTAGCTTCATATTCAGATGCTAAGGAAAAGAAAAAATCAAAGAATGGAGTTTCTCTTAACCTGGGACTCCAGGAAGGAGTAGCTCCGGGCGACTCATTAAGCCAAAAACTCGATTTTATGGAGGCAAACGGGGTTTATGGTCTGGAGGTCGGAGGTGGCAATCTGGCTGCAAGGGTACCCGAAATCCAGAAAGCGCTTCAGAACCGGAAAGTAAAGATATCTGCAATATGTGCCGGATTTAAGGGATGGTTGATTTCAACCGATGAGAACGAGAGGAAAAAATGTATGGACACTTCAAAGGAGATACTTGCTGCGACCGGTGCACTCGGATCATACGGGATGATACTTGTACCCGGGTTTAACGGCCAGAAACCATCATTTCCGTTTGTTGAAGCCAGGGCTATTCTGATCGACCAGCTAAAGGAACTTGGCGAATTCGCAGTCAAGAATAATACAACAGTAATTCTGGAGCCTCTGAACAGGAAAGAAGCCTGGTTCCTCAGGCAGGTATCCGACGCTGCAGCAATCTGCAGGGATGTAGATAGCCCGGGAGTTACCTGCATGGGCGATTTCTGGCACATGACATGGGAAGAGACTGACGACATGGGAGCTTTTATTTCAGGCCAGAAATATTTGAACCACGTTCATGTAGCAAGCCGCAAAACCAGAAAAGCTCCGGGCGAAGATGAAGGTGATAATTATGTTACAGGTTTTAAAGCTCTTAAGATGATCAATTACAAGCATTTTGTAAGCTTTGAATGCGGCACCAAAGGTGATAAAAACGTTGTTATCCCGGCTGCTTTGAAACTATTGCGGGATCAGTGGGAGCTGGCCTAATAAAGGAGGAAGGAGATTTTTAAAACCACCCCGTCCCCGCTATGCGGGGCCACCCCTCCTTGAGAAGGAGGGGAAAGTATTACAATTTCTCCTCCTTTGGAAGGAGGAGTACCCTGACCGAAGCGTCAGGGGGAGGTGGTTGTTTTTATTTGGCCTGGCACTGGAATTGTATTGAAAAATGTGTAATTACAATGTAATTACATATAATAATTGTGATTTAGTTATTTGTAATATCTATTTATTCTTATGAAAAAGACCTTAATCCTACTGCCCCTGATTTTAATGATGGTTTCCTGCAGTCAGAAACAACCTTTAGCTGATATTACGATCCCCCTTAAAGAACACCCCAGGCCTGATTTTGAACGGAGCCCATGGCAGAATCTTAATGGCTACTGGCAGTTTGCACCTGACTCATTGAATGCTGGTGAAAAGGAAAACTGGCAGGAAAATCCGGGAGATTTTACCTCAAAGATATTGGTGCCTTTTTCGTGGGCAAGTCCCTTAAGTGAGATTACCCTTCCAAAACTTAACATAGCCTGGTATGCACGCACCTTTAACATTGGCAGGGAAAACGGATGGAAAGGGAAAAACGTTTTTCTTATATTCGGGGCCTGCGACTTTCATACAAAAGTCTGGATAAACGGACAATATGCCGGAGAGCATAAGGGAGGCTATGTGCCTTTTGAATTCAATATCACTTCATTTCTTAAAGGAGGAAGGAACCAGCTGGTTGTCAGGGTTGAGGATGAGGAGCTTAATAACCGTCCTTCGGGGAAACAATATTATGGCAATGCTAAAGGCATCTGGCAGACAGTTTATCTTGAACCCCGGAATGATCTGTATATTTCAGCTGTTCGCTTTACACCTGATATTGACAAGGCTGAGCTTGGCGCTGAAGTCCATCTGTCGGCTCCGGCACCTGAAGGTTTGCAGTTCACTCTTAAGGGAAAGGGCAATAATGTCGCTTTTGAATCGTCACTGGTAGCAGGCGATACTGCTGCCCGTTTTAAAATACCTGTTACAGATATGAAGCTCTGGTCCACCGATGATCCCTATCTTTATGATGTTACCGCATCGCTTGTTTCCAAAAGGATTATTGACTCTGTAAAAACCTACTTTGGTATGCGCAAGATTTCTGCAGTCTCCATACCTGGAAAGGAATTCAAATACGTTGCTCTCAATAATCAGCCTCTCTACCTGCGGCTTACACTCGATCAAAGCTATCATCCTGAAGGATTCTATACCTTCCCTTCAGATGATTTCATTAAGGATGAAATAATGCGTGCCAAAAATATCGGCCTGAACGGTCTGAGGATCCATATAAAGGCCGAAATCCCGCGAAAGCTATACTGGGCCGATAAGTATGGATTGCTGATCATGGAAGATATTCCAAATTTCTGGGGCGAACCAACACCCGAAGCAAAAGCAAACTGGGAATACATTGCTGAACGTGAGATAGAAAGGGATTATAATCATCCATCGATCTTTTCATGGGTACTATTCAATGAGACCTGGGGTCTCTTCAGCAGGGACTCTGCAACCGGACGCCGTTCTTACACTCCTCAAACACAGGAATGGGTAAGATCGTGGTATCATAAAGCCAAAGCTATGGACCCCACCAGGCTCGTGGAGGATAATTCACCATGTAATTTCGACCATGTTATAACTGACCTTAACACGTGGCATTCATATAATCCGGCAAGACAATGGGCGGGATTATTCGATGAAATTGTAAGCAAAACCTATCCAGGTTCAACCTACAATTTTATCGGAGGCAATGTTCAGGGAAATGAGCCGATGCTGAATTCCGAATGCGGGGCTGTTTGGGGATACAGCGGAAGCACCGGCGACATCGATATTACATGGGAGTACCATATTATGATGAATGAATTCCGCAAACGCCCAAAAATTGCCGGATTCCTGTTTACTGAATTCCACGACGTTATAAATGAATGGAACGGGTATTACCGCTTCGATCGCAGTAAAAAGATTTTCGGGTTTGATGAATTGTGTCCAGGAATGTCGATGAATGATATGCACAGTGATCTTTATGTTGTGGCCGGTGATGATTTCTTCAGGAAATACAAGGGAGGTGAATCGATACGGATGCCTCTGGGTGTCAGTTCGGTTACCGGTAAAATCCCTGCCGGCATGAAGATTGAATATGCAATATACGGATGGGATCAGAAAGGTGACAGGTTCGAATGGAAGAACGGGGAGGTCCCGGCAAAAGCTGAACCATTCACGTTTGTTCAGCTTAATCCTGTTTCTGTAACTCTTCCGTCGGAGACTTCAGTTATGATTTTTGCTGTGATCCTTAAAGACGGGGAGGGAAATGTTCTCCAGCACAATTTTGTCCCGTTCCGGGTTGAGGGTAAAAATCCTACTGATGTTATTATTATTTCCCGTCCGCCTTCCGGATTTGCAGATGCAAAATGGAGCATAAGGCAATATGCCCCACAGCAGGGAAAGAAAGTGTGGGGAATGGGTTCGGGATTCTTTGAATATGAATTTGCCTTTCCGCGCGGTATTGATACTAACAGGATTTCTTCCGTTGAGTTCAGGGCTGAGCTCTCGGCCCGTTATCCCCAGGAAAAATATCTTGAGGAAGGCGTTGCCGAAGGAATAGGAATGACAGTAGTCACTGACAAAGGGACGACTCCGGGATATGGTAAGAACAGCTATCCTCAGACCGATCAGAAAACATTCAGTTCCAAAGTTATCATTTCCGTTAACGGAAAAAAATCGTCTGAAACATTATTACCCGACGATCCTGCTGATCACCGTGGATTGCTCTCATGGATGAATCAGGAACCGGGCTGGGCATGGGGCAGTAAGGACCATAGCAAAAGATGGCTGCTTGATGAGGCGGGTTCATATGGATACCTGGTTAAGGTTCCTCTTACAGGGGCTGATATTAAAAAGGCAGTGGAAACAGGTAAAATCATTGTTCGTCTCCAGGTTGATGAGGTTGGTTCATCACAGGGCGGACTATCAGTATATGGTAAGGAATCAGGGCAATTTCCTCTCGATCCGTCAATAATAATAAAGAAGCTCAATTAATTCAACCACCTCCCCCCTGATCCGCCAGCTGGCGGACGGGGTGGTTAATCATGAACAACCCCATTCCTTTCCTTTAAATACCGATTTGAATGGGGCTGTTGATCGAATTAAAATATTGTTTCCAGGAAGACTATCAGATCAGTATATTCCTGGCATACTGAACGCAGGTTTTAACCTCTTTTACGGGATTTGACCATGGCTTGACGTCATATTCAAGTTCTATGTCGCAATAGAGGGGCCAGTTGTTCTTCTTTATAAGCAACAGGATATCTGCAATTGGCACCTCGCCCTGTCCCCATACCTGATTCTGGTTTGCTGGATCTGTTTTTGGTCCTGTCTTATCCTTCATGTGTACGCTGAACAGCCGGGTATGATACTTTTCAATTATGGTATTGGGATGTATTCCTGTTGAGCCGAAGAAATGGCCTGAATCAAAATTCATCATAACAGCAGGAGAGACCGCAAGGAAAGGATCGTAGCTGAAACCCTCTGTTGCGAACTGCATATGGTTATGGAATACGGCATACATTCCGTGTTTCTCAGCTATAGGGCCAAGTTTCTTTACAGCTTCTTCGCTGATCTCATCACACACGCCTTTAGCACCCATCGCTTTTGCTGCCTTGAATGCATATTCAATTTCCTCGTCTGACCAGCGGGCAGGAGAAAATTTGACAATGTGGATCCCAATGCCTGCATCATCAAACAATTTTTTGGCTGCCCCGACTTTAGTCATATCCATTCCGACACGCCAGCTTTTAAGATCCTGTGTATATTTAGTTCTTGCAGCTTCCTGTTCGGGTGTAAGCGGCTGACGTCCACCCTGACCACCTGCAGGACGGGCACCACCTGCCGGAGCACCTGGAGCACCTGCAGGAGGGGCACCTGCAGGAGGGGCACCAGCAGCAGGAGGGACACCAGCGGCAGGAGCACCGACCTGCCGTTGTCCTGCGGGAGGCGGTCCGAACATTCCGGCCATCGGATTCTTGGGAGCGCCAAGATAATCTTCAAGATCTCCACTCATCAATTCTATGGAGCTTATCCCGGCTTCCTTGCAATACTTAATAATGTTCTCAATGCCACCCGGCATACTGCGCCAGCTATAGGTTATTGCGCCTATCTGAACGCCGCCGAATTTTGAATTGGGTTTATCCGATGCTGCACGTTGAGCTGCTGCAGGAGTTGTACTTGCAGACCCATAGGAAAGGGGAACCATCGTCAAAGCAGCGGCTGCTGCCGTGCTTCCAAGGAACTTTCTTCTTGAAATGCCGTTCTTTGCGTTGCCAGTGTTTTTCATACGTTATAGTGTTTAGGATTTGTAAATCATCTTATAAAAATATATAAAAGTTATTCAAACTTAACAGGATTAAAGTTAATTATTTATAAAATTAAATGCCTGAGTTTGAAAATTGGAAATTATTGATTTAATTAAGACAGGTAAACCTGACTGAATAATTAAGCCTGTTTTATAAAAATATTCCTGTCTATGAAACTGAAAACCAGCGTTATACTTTCTTTGATGATGTTCCTACAATATTATGTATGGGGTTCGTGGTACGTAACCATGGGAACATTCATGACAAAAATTCTTGGTTCCACCGGTATACAGATTGGTGCAGCTTACAGTGCCCTGGCAATTGCCACAATGATTTCTCCGTTTTTTATCGGAATGATCGCCGACAGGTTTTTTGCCGCTCAACGGGTTATGGGGGTATTGCATCTGGTTGGAGGTGTGTTGCTGTTTTTTGCTTCAAGGGTTACTGCGAACGGACCTTTTTACTGGATCATTCTTCTCTATTCGCTTGCCTACATGCCTACAATTGCTCTTTCAAACAGTGTGGCATTCAGGCAGATGAGCGACCCAGGTAAACAGTTTCCGGTTATCAGGGTTTTTGGTACCGTAGGATGGGTGATATCAGGATTCATGATCGCTATTCTCGGAATTGAACAAACACCATTAACATTTTATATGGCAGGAGTAGTATCAGTCGGCCTTGGCCTGTTCAGCTTTTTTCTTCCTGATACACCTCCTCAGGCAAAAACACCATCGACGGCAAAGTCAGTTTTGGGTATTGATGCATTTGTTCTTTTTAAAGACCGTCCATACCTTATCTTCTTCATTGCTGCAATATTTGTCTGCATTCCGCTTTCTTTCTATTTCGGATTTGCTAACCTCTTCCTGAACCAGGCAGGAATGGAAAATGCCGCCGGAAAAATGGTCATGGGCCAGATTTCAGAAGCTTTGTTCATTCTTGCAATTCCTTTCCTTTTCAACAGGATAGGTGTAAAGAAAATGCTTCTTATCGGAATGACCGCCTGGATACTAAGATATATCTGCTTTGCCTTCGGAAGTATGGGTCCTGGCGTCTGGATGCTTTATGCCGGTATTATCCTTCACGGAGTTTGCTACGATTTCTTTTTCGTTACAGGGTATATGTACACAGAGAAGAAATCAAATGAAAGGATCAAGAATGCAGCCCAGGGATTATTTACCTTTGTTACATATGGATTAGGCATGTTCATTGGTACCTGGTTCTCCGGCTTCGTGACAACCTACTATTCTGTCAGTCAGGTGTACCAGTGGAGAAGCATCTGGCTTGTACCTGCTTATATCGCTGTTGCAGTGCTTATATGTTTCATCTTTTTCTTCAAGGAGAAGAAGAAAATTGAAATAGCTAAATAATAAAGGTCTTGCATGTCATGCAAGTCGTGCAGGTCATGCAAGTCATGCAGGTCAATAGAATTGGATCCCCTCCTGGGAGGGGTTTGGGGTGGGTTTATTCCTTAGCTCAGAGCCCTGCAATGTTAAATACTATTTATCTCAATTGAAGCAGGATTCACACCGGGTGTTGTCGCTTTAAGTATGATCGGGCCTGCTTTTGGATCGGATTTAACTATGACCAGGCATCTCCCGTGCCAGGCTTCCCTTTGAGGTAGCTGGTAACTTTCGATGCTCACCGGATTTGCATTTCCGACTGCTATAATTGTACCAGGGCCTTCAATTGAAAATGAGATCAGGTTTTCAGCTTCTGGATTTCGGATGCCGTTTGCATCGTCCAATTCCACAGTAATATAGCTCAGATCCTGCCCGTCAGCTTTGATTTTTAATCTGTCAGCCGTAAGTCTTATCTGCACTGGATTTCCTGCAGTTTTTAATTCTGAAATGTTTACCTGCTTTCTCCCTTTATACCCAACTGCTTTAAGAGTTCCGGGCTGATAAGGAACCTGCCATACGGCAGTGAACTGATTACTGCGGTTTGTGGGTTTCCTCCCTAATGATTTGCTGTTCAGAAACAGTTCAACCTGTTCGCATGACGCATAGATGCAAACATCCACCGTTTTTCCTTCGCTTCCTTTCCAGTTCCAGCTGTCGGTGACATCATACCAGTGCCATTTTGACCAGGATTGCCTTTCAGGATTAAGTTCAAATGAGGGCTCGGGAGGAGTGACCCATACTGATAGCTGATTTTCTTTCCATAAAGCATCGCGGTAATAGGATTGGGGACGTTTCCAGCCGCAGATGTCAATATCACCGCAATAAGCAAGATTCCATGGAAAGAAATCCTGCTTTTGCCAGTATCCTCTCCAGCCTATACTCGCTTCTCCTATATAGTCAAAAGCGGTCCATACAAAATCGCCTATAACATAAGAATTATCAACCACACCCATCCAGCTTCCGAATGCTTCCAGGGCATAAGATTCAGTTCCGGCCATAATACGGTTTGGCACTCTTTTGTGATCCTGTGCATACAGGCTTTCCTGGTTATGATCACCGCCCGATGCATAATTATAACCCGCCACATCGAGAGTTGCAAAGTAGGCATCCTTGTCGGGTTTGAGATCGTTCACCGCTGAGGTAACCGGACGGGTCGGATCGATTTTACGAACGAATTCTGCAAGCATTCTGGCAGTTTCAACCACATCCGGTCGGTGCCTGCCGGGAATTTCATTACCTATGCTCCACATTATGACCGAAGGATGGTTTCTGTCGCGCATGACCATATTCTCCACATCCTTTTTCCACCACTTATCAAAAAACAGATGATAATCGTAGGGATTCTTCTGCTCATTCCACATGTCAAATGCCTCATCTATAACAAGCATTCCCAGCCGGTCGCAAGCATCAAGAAATGCAGGGGAGGGTGGATTATGGGAGCATCTGATGGCATTGAAACCGCTGGCTTTCAACAGTTCAACCCTGCGTTCCTCAGCCCTGTCGTATGCCTTTGCTCCGAGAGGGCCATTGTCGTGATGGACGCATCCTCCCTTCAGCTTCAGTGCTTTCCCGTTCAGTCTTAAGCCGTTCAAAGCATCAATTGTTACTGATCTGATTCCGAATGCAGTGATTGTTTTATCAATAAGAATATCATTTTCATAGATTTCATTTACGGCATTATAGAGCTGAGGTGAATCAACTGACCAGAGAAACGGATTCTTTAACCTGACCTCCTGATCCTGAACGCTGTATTTCCCAGGCTCAATCGTCACCGATGTCTCAGATTTTGAAATTTCCTGAGATAACTTATCAAGTATTTTTGTTATGAGACTGATTTTCCGGGATTCCCCGCTTTCATTTACAAGAGATGTCGTAATATTAACTGTTGCCTCCGTTTCGGAGACCTGCGGTGTGGTTATATATGTCCCCCAGCTTTCAGCGTGGACCGGAGAAAGAACCAGCAGCCACACATGCCTGTAAATACCTGATCCTGAATACCAGCGGCTGTTTTCACCTTCATTTTTAACCTTGACGCACAATACATTTTCTCCTTCATATTTCAGGTTGTCAGTAATATCGAACCAAAAGCTTGAATAACCATAAGGATGATTTCCGATCGGGTGCCCGTTAAGCCAGACTTCCGCATTCATGTAAACACCTTCAAAAAGTACTCTGAATCGCTTTCCTTTCAGATTTTCAGGAATGATAAATGATTTCCTGTACCAGCCCGTACCTCCGGTCGTGAATCCCCCGCTGACCTGGCTGATTGCATTAATACTGAATGGTGTTGTTGTCCCTGGAAGATCTTCAATGCTCCAGTCGTGAGGAAGGTCTATTTTCCTCCATAGTGAATCATCAAACTGAGGCGACTCAGCTCCCTGGGCCCCTCCCCGATGAAACCGCCATCCGCAATCAAACAGGTTTTCACGATCAGATAATTGCTGTGCTGATACCTGAATAAATGAAAATACTGCAAAGAAAATTGTCCATTGAATTTTTACATTTGTGAACTTCATATCTACATCTTTTAAAATTAATGCAATTTAAAAAATCCAACCGGACAATAACGGACATTTTTACAGAAGCCTTAACTTTACTGAAAAACCATTTCATATGATAGTAACCTGTGTCCATGTTCATGTCAAACCTGAATCGGTGAACGATTTTATAGAGGCATCGGTCCTGAACCATATGGGATCTGTTAAGGAACCCGGAAATCTCAGGTTCGATTTTGTTCAGCAATCAGATGATCCCTGTCGGTTCATGCTTTATGAAGCATTTGAATCGGAAGAAGCAGCTTTGGCACATAAAGAAACGGACCATTATCTCAAATGGCGTGATACTGTTAAGGATATGATGGCTGATGCGAGATATGGCGTAAAATACAATATCCTCGAGCCTAAAGACAGATCGAAATGGTAAAAGCTTTCCAGTTTTCCAGATTGCCCATTATTTATTTCGGAACCGGACAATTAATAGTTCTGCCAGGGGTGATCGGGAGATATGGGAAAACAGTTATCCTGTTAACAGCCAGCGAATCATTCCTTAGATCATCTTATGCGGGTGCGCTGTTACAGTCATTACGAAAGGAAGGGATTACATATTATCACGTAGTTATTCCGGGCGAACCCTCTCCTGAAATGATTGATGCTGTATCAGAGAAGTTCAGGAATGAAGCTGTGGATGCCGTTGTTGCTATTGGAGGCGGAAGTGTTCTGGACGCCGGTAAAGCAATATCGGCAATGATCCGTGTTCAGGGATCTGTTAAGGAGTATCTCGAGGGAGTAGGCACCAGGGTGCATCCGGGTACAAAACTGCCTTTTATTGCACTACCTACCACATCGGGTACCGGAAGTGAAGCGACCAAAAATGCTGTGATATCACAGATCGGAAAAAATGGATTTAAGAAATCATTACGCCACGATAATTTTGTTCCCGATATTGGAATTGTTGATCCGGAACTTACTTTAAGCTGTTCGCAGGATATAACTGCAGCAAGCGGAATGGACTGCTTTACCCAGCTTACCGAATCGTTTCTTTCGGACAAGGCATCAGAATACACTGATGCTCTTGCATGGGAAGGAATTAAAGCATTGAAGTCATCTCTTGTTCGATCCTATACTAACGGTGATGATATTATTGCAAGGACAGGAATGTCGTTTGCAGCCCTCACCTCGGGGATCTGCCTTGCAAATGCCGGACTTGGTGTTGTCCATGGTTTTGCTTCATCAATAGGAGGGATGTTCAGTATTCCGCATGGTGTGGTTTGCGGTACGCTTATGGCACCGGCAAATGCCATAACAGTAAGAGAACTGAGGAAAGAAAATACTAATTCTGAAGCTATGAATAAATATTACAGGCTTGGAAGGCTCTTTATTGAAACCGAAGGAAAACCTGATGATTATTATATTGATGGTTTTGTTCAATATCTCGGGAAACTCTCTGACGAACTGAAACTACCACTTCTTGGTAAATTCGGGATAAAGGAGGAGGATATTGAACCAATTTGCAGAATTACCGAACTGAAAAATAATCCTGTGAAACTGAAGACAGAAGATCTGATGGAGATTTTAAGAAGCAGACTTTGACAGAATCAATGTATAAACTCTGTGAATCCTCTGTGGAACCTCAGTGTAAGTTCTTCCTTTGTAACACAGAGAACACAGAGAAGTCACAGAGCAACACAGAGAATTAAATTATTAATCTTTTCTATTCCGACTTTTCATCTTTTTAAATATATTCACAACCAATCACTAATTCCTCATAAACAATTACTATCACCAATAACTAATCACCTTTAACCAATCACCATGAAAACAAAAACCTTTACAATTACTATCCTGATGGTCCTTCTGTTAATAATTTCACAGATGGCCCCGGCCCAGCTTCCGAAAGAGACTGAAGCCCAGAAAACCCAAAGAATGAAATGGTGGACCGATGCCCGTTTCGGCATGTTCATTCACTGGGGATTATATGCCCTTCCTGCCCGCCACGAGTGGGTTAAAAACAGGGAACGTATAACCAGTGAGCAATACCAGAAATACTTCGAGATGTTCAATCCCGATATGTATAACCCGAAAGAATGGGCAAGAATGGCAAAGGAAGCAGGGATGAAATATGTCGTGCTTACGGCAAAGCATCATGAGGGCTTTTGCCTGTGGGATTCAAAGTTCACCGATTATAAATCAACAAATACACCTTTTGGAAAGGATATCATACGAGAATATGTTGATGCATTCAGGGCTGAAGGGCTGAAAGTTGGATTTTACTATTCACTTATCGACTGGCACCATCCTGATTATACCATCGACAGAAATCACCCCCAGCGGCAGGATAGTGACACTGCATATACCAGGCTAAATAAGGGTAAGGATATGAATAAGTACAGGGAATACATGAAGAACCAGGTGAGGGAGTTGCTTACAAACTATGGGGAAATAAGCATAATCTGGTTCGATTTCTCCTTTCCTGGCAAAAATGGGAAAGGTCACCAGGACTGGGATTCAGAAAACCTTCTGAAACTAGCCCGGTCGCTTCAGCCCGGAATTATCGTCGACGACCGTCTCGACCTGAGAGATGTTGAAGGTGGCTGGGATTTCACAACACCTGAGCAGTACAAGGTTACTAAATGGCCTGAGGTAAATGGCAAAAGAGTACTTTGGGAAACCTGCCAGACATTTTCCGGGTCGTGGGGATACTACCGCGACGAAACATCATGGAAAAGCCCCGCTCAGCTTTTGGAATTGCTTGTCGAATCGGTGAGCAAGGGTGGTAATCTTTTACTTAATGTGGGACCGACTGCAAGAGGTTCATTTGACAACAGGGCTCAGGAAAGGCTGAAAGCGATGGGAGAGTGGATGAAGTTCAACGGCCGTTCTGTCTACAACTGTACTGAGGCGCCTGCCGGATTTATGCCGCCCGCCAATTCAATTTTAACATATAATCCAGTCACGAAACGATTGTACGTGCAGCTTCTTGCTTACCCGATGGGTTCGCTTACACTGGCAAATATGGCGGACAAAGTTAAATATGTTCAGTTCCTTCACGATGCCTCTGAAGTAAGGTTCAGCACAGGAAGCAACGAAACAAAAAATGATATAAACCTGCAGCTGCCTGTTCTGAAGCCGCCGGTGGAGATACCTGTGCTGGAAATATACCTGAAATAGTTCTAAATCAGGCACCGATTTCAAATCGGCGCCAGCATACAGTTAATCGCTGGCGCGGATTTGTAATCCGTGCCAAAATTTTAAGCCTCTTTTGGGGGTTTGGGGGTTATAATTCCATCACCAAAATCGTATCCGTCTCATCCACTATTCCTGCCGGAATCGACACCGCTATCCCGAATGCATCCTGCCTGAATTTCATTTTGGCTCCCGAAGTGAACAGGGTAATATTTTTCACTTTTTTACCAAAATCCGGGATTAGCAGGTTATTGTCTTCCGGGCTGAGTAAATGCACATATATCTTGTTTCCTTTTTGTGTCATTACGCCCCAGGTCCTTGGACTGACCGGACCACCACGGGTCCCGTAGATGGTCTCTCCGTATTTCTCCATCCATGTGCCAACCTCCTTCAATGTATTAATAAATTCAGGCTGGATATTTCCGTTTGGCATCGGGCCGATATTCAGGAGGAAATTGGAATTATACCCCGCAGCCTTTACAAGATACTGGATCAGAATTTTGGTTGATTTGTAGTTATTGTCCTGAAGATTGAATCCCCATGAATTATTCATTGTTTCACAAGTTTCAAAAGGCAGTTCACCGATCTTCTGCTCAGGATTAAACCCGGTTGTTTTCTGTCCTGGCAGATCTTTCTCGAACATCTGGAAGTCCTCTCCGGCAAATGGGGCAAGATGGTGATTATTGCCAACCAGGGCTGCAGGCTGAAGGCTGTGTATAAGTTTATAGGTCTTGTCGAGACGCCAGTCGGCATCTTTTTTATCCCAGTGGCCGTCAAACCATATACCTCCGATCTCGCCGTAATTTGTTAGTAGTTCGGTTAGCTGTCCGTCCATGTAATCAAGGTATTTGTACCAGTCGCCTTTCTCAGGCCGTCCTGAAGTTTGTCCTGTGTTTCCCCTTGGAAAATAGTTCTCCTGGAACCAGTCGAGGTGCGAATGGTAGAAAAAAAGTTTTATTCCCTGTCTTTTGCACTCTTCGGCAAGCATCTTAAGAACATCCTTTCCGTAAGGGGTACGGTCAACAATATCCCAGTCGGTAAGTTTCGAATCCCACATTGCAAAACCATCATGATGCTTGCTGGTTATTGTTATATACTTCATGCCTGCAACCTTTGCAAGAGAGACCCATTCTTTGGGATCGTAGCTGATGGGATTGAAGAATGCAGGCAGTTTCTGATATGTTTGTTTATCAATTCTCTGGTTGTTCATAACCCATTCACCATCACCAAGAACGCTATATACACCCCAGTGAATGAACATTCCGAATTTTGAATCCTGGAACCATTGGCGGGCCTGAAGGTTTTCGTGGGTTGGGGTATAAACTGTTTGAGCGTTGACACTTGTTGCAAAAAGAAATAATACCGGGAAAAATAGTTTTCGGATCATAATAAATTTGCTTTAAAAAAAAATAATGAAAAACTTACACAGAGAAACACAGAGAAACACAGAGAAACACAGAGAAACACAGAGAATACACTGAGATCCACAGAGTTAAAAAGTATAACGGCTCTGTGTCACTCTGTGATTCTCAGTGGAACTCTGTGTAACTAAAAGATCCATCATTCTGTTGGTTTGAATTTTTCAGTTACAAGTTCAGGCCATTTAAGTTCGAGATCCTCAAGAGTTTTAAGGACCACTTCGGCAACTGCATAAAGCTTCTGCCAGTTCTTGTCGGATGGTACAATATGCCATGGGATTGTGTCGCAGGTGTTTAATATCTTTTCATAAACCTCCATATATAAATCCCATTTTTCGCGTGTATCCCAGTCGCCGTCCTTGTGTTTCCAGTGTTTTTCCTTCAGCTCGATCCTCTCCATAAGCCTCTCTTTCTGAGCCTCTTTTGAAACATTCAAAAAGAATTTCAGAATTTTGGTGTCATTGTGTTCAATCACTTTTTCGAAATCATTTATGACCTTGTAACGCTTTTCAATGATTTCGGCAGGGATGTACTTCTCAACCGATGGAACCAGGATATCTTCATAATGTGACCTGATAAAGATCTTCATTTCCCCTTTTGCCGGGGCAACATAATGAACTCTCCAAAGGAAATCATGAGCATATTCTTCTTCAGTCGGTTTCTTAAAGTAATGGATTTTAATACCGACCGGATTGCAGTATTTCAGCAGTCCTTTTGTGACTCCATCCTTCCCTGAAGCATCAGTTCCCTGGAGTACCAGGAGTAAACTGAATTTATTCTGGGCATACATCTTGTTTTGCAGCCTTCCGATCTTTTTAAGGATCTTCTTCGTTTTTTCCTCTGTTTCTTTCCTGTCCCATTCTTTATTGAATGTCGGATAATCAGCGATCTTGATTTTCATAATCAGTTAGTTTATAGTATAATAATCTCATTTTAATCAGCGAATATCTGGGTGATCAGCGGGGGATGGAAACTATTTTTCCCGCAGATATCGCAGATTGACGCATAGAAAACATGTTATTTTAGAACTTTATCCAGTGCATTTAAAATTGGTTGCGCAGAGATCTTTTCACCTACAGCTCCCATCATCCATTGCTGGGGAGTCAGACGCCCCTGACTGAACATGCGGTCAATCTCCCCGCTGAGGTTCTTCCCTTTTAAATACTCCTCAATCTGATACTGTACAATATGTCCGTAAGAATAATTCGGAAGATACAAGGGCACTTCAACCATGTGAGAATAGATAGCAAGAACAGGTGAATCCTTTACCCCCATAACCGGGGCAAAATACCTGTTCCATACCTCAACAGCGAACCCGATAATTCTCTCTTTCAATTGGGCGGGAGTGGCTTCAGGATTCTCATAAAGCCACTTCCATGATTTCATTTCAACCATTCCGACACCCATTATCTCCATAAGCGACCAGGCAGCATTCATGGTCTCCATTTTGTCTTTGTCAGGAGCATTATCCTTCATATCGAGGAGCATAAGGTTCCGGTTTTGAAAAACAAAGGCTAAAGCCTCAGTGATTGCGGTGTTTGGAACACCTGACATCATGTAATTGTCGACATCATACAGTGAAATTGTCTGTTCAACATTATGCCCGAACTCGTGAACTGCAATTTCATATCCCTTGTAATCCATTCCTTTTTCTGATATCCTGGTTCGAAGATGAGCAACGGAACCTTTCATGGCTGCACCTGCTGCATGTCCGGAACCCCTTGCCGGATCAACCACGATTTTGTCGGAAAGATATTTTGCTCTTTCAGGGTTCCACCCAAGCTTTTGCAGCATGACTGGCATCTGGGCTTTAAATGCCTGTGGACCGGGATAGCGTGATGAAGTTTTAGCCGTAAGCTGATCTTCAGGAATGCTGCTGCGACTCTTGAAACCATCGTACCAGATATCGTATGGTTTCAGTTCGCGTCCCAGCCTCTCTTTTATCACAGAGCCAAGCTTTACAAGCTGAGGTGAGCTCAAAAATGAATCAAAAAGAGCCTCCACCTCTTCCTGCGAAATCTCCATCTCACCGGAGAACTTTCGAAGGATTGCAGTGTTCATCTCAGGGTTATAGGGATCGATACTTTTCATTGCCCTGAAGATATTTGCAATATGTTCGTACCTGGTATCGGGCTCAGCAGCAGCTTCCACCTGAGTTCCATCCTTAGTTACCTTATTCGAAAATGGCGCCCATTCATATCCCGGATTATTAATAACGATCTTTGGGATATCCTGCTTTATAATGTGTTCCATGACCTTATAGATCATTTCCTGCTTTTCAATTCCTTTTTCACCTTCAGCATAATGGGATTTCAGCTCATCACGCAGGTTCCAGTGCGAAAGAAGAACCATATCCCCGGGGAACAGCTGCCTCCCGTCATCTGTGCGCAGATGGCCCATGCAGATATTATATTCGGCGATATACATTTCTGCATTCCCTACAGCCGTATTCAGAGCCTGGTTAAGTCCTGCAGGCACTCTCGAAATGAAGTAATCGCCAAGGCGGGCCATTGCCCACTCATCACGGCTCCATCGGGGTCCCAGTTTTTCTTTTTCATCGAGGGTGTAGTACGGGAAATTGAGCGCTATGTAAAATGCGATTTTATTGGAATAGAAATCGTCAGAAAAGTGGGAGCTGACCGACCAGGTGCCGAACATGCGGTCAATTTCATCAATTTCGCCAGTGGCTTCATCGAGATTCTTTTTAAGGTCGAGGGTTATCTCGTTATAGTTCCCGGCAAGGGATTCGAAATAACCTGATATTTTCCTGAATACAGCGCTCCTTTTTTCAGCATCAGGAATATAGTTGTTTTTCACAAAGGTCGAAAAATCTGAAACTGTTCCGTCCTCTGCCCTCCAGAGTGATGCAGCATGTCTGACACCTTTTGCAGGAAGAAATGCATCGGTTGAAGGATATAAGATTTTGATACTGTCAATTACAGATGTGATTATTGCATCATTTATATATGCAGAAGTGTCAGCAGGTGCTTTCTCTTTCTGAGGTGAAGAGCAGGCAGCTGCCAGGATAAGGACCAGGATCAGGTAAATTGATTTAATCATATAGTCTAGTTTTTATTTTGATTCTATTTTAACCCACCCCCAGCCCCTCCACCACAAATCTCCCCTGCATTCTGGCTCCTCCCTAAAATTAGCCACAGGCTAATTTTTTAACGGTCGGCCCCCCAGGAGGGGAGCTATTTGGTGTCTACCGTCATTGCGAGTCCCGGTTTATCTGGACGAAGCAATCTCATTCATTAAAATACAGTACAAACTTATTCTACAAATTGTTTTGCATAATATTTTGCTGTCAGCTTTTCACCGGTCGATTTTTCGATCATATCGTTCCAGTAATATCTTGCCCCTGGCATAAATACTTTCTCCCTGAGGTAATTGCCAACTGCCTTCTCACCGACAAAAGACCGATTTTTTGAAATATTCATTGTTATGTAATAGTACCATTGTGATGCAAGCATTTCACCCAGCAGGTAATTATGATAGTAGCAAGGATAAAGTGCAACATGGATCTTTGTTGCCCAGTCAGGCATATTCCGGCCTTCGGGCCTGTTCAGCAACTGGTATTTCTCAACCATGTTCCACCATTGCTGGTTAAGATCCTGGTCGGGATCTTCATACATCGATTTTTCGAACCGGTACATCACCTGTGCCCACCTGCTGAAGACAAGCATCTGAAGCCGGAGCGCATTTTTACCTGCCGGCATTATCTTTTCGCTTTCATTTTTATCGATCAGACCCATCTCATTCATCCATACGGGATCGGTGGCGAACCTGCCAAAAAGGTTTGCAATTGCCTCTGTAGTGAATGAGTGTGCAGCATCCCTGAGGGTGAAAGGCAGGTTTCTGTCGTTATAGTAAGAGTATACACCATGTCCAAGTTCATGAAGCATGGTATTCATCCAGTATGAATCGGGCTTTACATTGTCAAGAGTCCTTACATCGCCTGACCGGTCAATGTCGGTGCTGAAAGCATGCTGGTTCTTCCCTGGTTTCTCGTACAGGTCACTTTTTGCCAGAATTGCATCCACGTTCAGCCCGATCCCGTCGTAAAATTTAGCAGCGAGCTTTACCGGATCCTGGTTTTCATAGTATTTGTCGAAATCTACAGGATAAATTTCCGGAGCTTCCTGAAAGAACCTGTTCTGATAATGCCAAGGCTTCAGTTCAGTAATCCTGAGGCTGTACTGTTTTGCAAAAAATGCATCGATATCCCCTTTAAGTCTGGTAAAACTCTCCCTTGTAAGGTCATCAAGCTCGTCAAAAATCTGAGTCACTTCCGCCGGTTCCTGACCCGAAAGCTTCAGTGTCATTTCATGATAGTTGCTGAATCCTGTCTTCCTGGCGATCATATTGCGATGCTTTACCAGCTTTATGATATCCTCAGCTACAACCGGTCCTATCATCTTATGGGCTTCCCAGGCAGCTTGAAGGTCGGAGCTTACTTTCGAATTTTTCAAAATATCCTCTATCTGGTTATCAGTCAGTTCCTTCCCTTTCAGGTTAGCCCTGAAATTAGAGTATTTCTTACTGATTTCGGTCTCCATCCTTATTTGTTCAGCGAGAAGGGCAGGATCAACCTGTCCGCCCAGGTAGGAATTGTATATAAGGTCAAGCTGGCGGGCAAGAAGTGAGTCTTTTACCAGGCCACCTTCTTTCAACTCTTTGAGTTGCTTAAAGGCTGAACTGTCGGTATAGATTTTCGTTAGGTCAAAAGAGGCTTTTTCGCTTTTGGCCCAATCCGCGTCAGTTCCTGTTACATTTGCATTCCAGGAAGCAAGGCTTGCCTCTTTATAAAGCGGAATAACCTTTGTTTCATAAGCGGAGATAAAATCTTTCATCTGTGTTTCAGCTTTTTCCTGTTTTGAGGTGCATCCTGGCAGCAATGAGAGTGCCGCAATAGAGGTGACCAGCAGAAGATACTTTTTCATAAATTACTGATTGATTCATACAAATATAGTCTGTTTTTATTCAAGAGATCCTGTTATCTTTTCAACTTCATACAGAATTTCGCACGATTTTACAAGCTCCTTCATTTTAGTGTGATCTGGGTAGAGGGGTCGGTCGATCTCAAGAAAATCTACATGCTTTCTGATTACATCCTTTGCTTTCTGGACACCTGCCCCGAATTTGTATTCCTCTTTTCTGAAGTCCAGTGCCTGTGCAGCAGCCATGAATTCTATCCCAAGAACTCCGTAGGCGCAATCGAGGATCTGATTGTTCTTGATTGAAGTGTTCATGCCCATTGAAACAAAATCCTCCTGGTCGGCCGCTGCAGGTATCGACTGTATAGAAGCAGGCACCGAAAGGATCCTTTGTTCGACAATAAGAGTGTCAGCAGTGTACTGGCTGAGCATCATTCCCGAGAACATACCGGCCCCTTTTGTGAGGAAATCTGGCAGTCCAACGCTTAGAGCCTGGTTGTTCATCCTGTTCATCCTTCTTTCCGACAACACGCTTACCATTGTGATGCAAGCTCCAGCCATATCCATTGGTACACATACCGGTGATCCCTGGAAATTGGCACCTGAAAGCTGAATATTCTTTTCAGGGAAAAAGATGGGATTGTCGCCAACTCCGTTGAGCTCAATTTCAACCTGCGATTTTGCATAGGCAAGCATATCGTGGGCTGAGCCTATTACCTGAGGAGTGGACCTCATTGAATATGCATCCTGGACTTTCGATTTTACCCTGCCTTCCTTCAGATCGCCTCCGGAAACACATTTGTTAATTGCGTTTGCACTCCGTACTGCTCCCCTGAAGCCTCTTACTTCATGAAGAAGGGGAGTATATGGTTTCATATTGGCTTTCAGGGCTTCGAGCGACATTGAAGCCGCTATCTCAGCCTGTTTAAGCCAGTTGTTTGCATCAACAAGCCAGATTGCACTCATTGCCGTAAGCATGTTCGATCCATTGATGGCTGCCAGACCGTCGCGGGCATGAAGCCCCGGAACTGCAATGCCTGCCCTCTTCATGGCTTCTGCTCCTTCAAGAAGCTCTCCTTTAAAATAAGCCTCACCCTCACCAAGGAGCAGCAATGCAATCTGTGACATAGGTGCCAGATCGCCGGAAGCTCCTACTGATCCTTTCTGGCAGACAAACGGAGTCACCCCCTTGTTAAGCATTTCAACCAGAGTTTCGGTTATCTCCGCCCGGTTACCTGAATTTCCGTGTGCATGAACGTTTATCCTGCCCAGCATTGCGCCTCTCACTGTCTCAATTGACGCCGGATCGCCAATGCCGGCAGCATGGTTATAGACCAGATATTTCTGGAAGTCTTTTATCTGGTCGTCATTCAATACTATTTCCGAGAACTCCCCGATCCCGGTGTTTACCCCGTACATTATTTCATGTGCAGCGATCTTCTTTTCAACCATTTCCCGGCAAATTGTTATTCGTTTTCTGGCATCAGGATGAAGTTCAACCTTCTGATCATGGCGGGCTACATTTACTACATCGTTTACGGACAGACCACTACCCGTTATTATTAAATTATTCATCTGTTCTTGTTTAAATAAAATTGCTGAAATTAAAATACACGAAATCAATCTGATCTTTCAGATAGAAAAAAAGAAATTAGGATGAATCCCCGGAAAAGGATCAGCAGAGTCCGGAACGGTTGATTTTAATCTTGTATTCAAGAACCCAGGTAAATTCCATGGCTTTGAATTGATAATTCAAAATTAACACAAATTGCATTATTTCCTATCTTTATGTTGAAATCTAATATAATGAAATAGGAATATAATGAATTAATTATATAATAAAATAATTATATAATAAAAAATGAATAGAACTATAACATGCCTGTTTCTGTTAGCCATATTTATTTCCGGATACAACTGCAGGTCAAAGGATAGATTGACTAAGAAAGCTGAAATATTTCATTCACGCGACAGCGGCTATCTTTTTGACGGCAACTCGCTCAAAGGTTGGGAAATAACTGACTTTGGCACCCAGGGTGACGTTTATATCTCGGGCGATAAGATCGTATTTGGTATGGGGGATGGTTGCACGGGAATAACATGGAATGAGGATTTCCCGGCTTCAGATTATGAGGTTACTCTTGAGGCAATGAGGGTTGATGGCAATGACTTCTTCTGCGGTATGACTTTCCCAGTTGGTAAGGATCCATGTTCCCTGATTATCGGTGGCTGGGGAGGATCAGTTGTTGGCCTGAGCAGCATTAATGGAATGGATGCCTCGGAAAATGAGACCACTCTGGTAATGCAATTTGAAAAGGATCGCTGGTATAGAATCCGGCTCAAAGTCACTGAGGAGGTTATACAGGCATGGATTGATGATGAAAAAGTTGTCGATTTCACCATTCGAGATAATTTCCTTTCAATCCGCCCGGAAGTTGAACTGTCAAAACCTTTCGGGATAGCATCGTGGAGAACGACAGCAGCAATACGGAATATCCATTTGGCTCCCCTCCTGGGGGGCCGACCGTTAAAAAATTAGCCTGTGGCTAATTTTAGGGAGGAGCCAGAATGCAGGGGAGATTTGTGGTGGAGGGGCTGGGGGTGGGTGATTCATTTGGAGGATCAGGGGTATGTTGAGCAGGATTGCATACTTAAGAAGGTCGCCACCACGTTTATACAATTAAAGCAAATTTCCTATGAAAAACGTCACCTGCATAATTTTGCTGACCATACTCTTTACTTCGTGTAAAACCAACGAACTTTACATTAATGTTCTTCAACCTGCCCCGGTTACTCTGTCTCCCGACATAAAAAATATCGGCATAATAAACAGGAGTATCCCCACAGATGAAACAAAGCTGCTTGATGCACTCGATAAAACCCTTTCGCTCGAAGGCACTGATCTTGACAGGGAAGGAGCCTGGGAGAGTATAGCCGGAATGACAGAGGAGCTGAAGAGCAACGAAAGGTTCAATGAAGTTAAGCCATTGAATGACATTAACTTCAAAGCATCCAGGATTGGCATCCTGCCTCCTCCGCTAGCGGGAAGGATAGTTGACAGCATTTGCGCTGTAACCGGAACTGATGCCCTTTTCGCACTTGAACGGTTTGACACGGATACAAAAGTATCCTACTCTTCAGCCGGAAAGGTCGAGACAAAGCTCGGAAATATACCTCTGCTCGGACTTGAGGTTTCAATGGAGACAATCATAAAATCGGGATGGCGTATTTATGCTCCCGCAGGTACAGGAATACTTGATGAGTTCAGTTTTGCCGAATCGCTTGATTTTACGGCAAGAGGAATAAATCTTATCGCGGCAGCTGGCGCTCTTAAGGAACGGAAAAACGCAATTAAGGAGGTCAGCCGGAACGCGGGCCATACATATGCTATGAGGATTCTTCCCTACAGGCTCAGAGTGACAAGGGATTATTTTGTTAAGGGAACGAACAACTTCGAAATAGCCAGAAGAAAAGCCCAGACAGGAAAGTGGGATGAGGCCGGCAAACTCTGGGAACTTGAAACAGCAAATCCAAAGATGAAGATTGCAGGCAGAGCCTGTTATAACATGGCCATTATCAACGAAATAAATGGTTCCCTTGATGACGCTCTCGGATGGGCTCAGAAATCATGGGAAGATTATAAAATCCGGCAGGCTCTGAAATATACAAGGATACTTGAAAACCGTAAGTATAACAGTGAACTGCTAAAAATACAGGAGATTAATTAAATGGGCGTCAGGCGTCAGGCATCAGTTTTAAGATTTCCCCGTCTACAAATGTTAAATAATATTAAATTCCCCCTTTGAAGGGGTTGTTTGCTGATATTTCCCCCTTTGAAGGGGGTAGGGGGATGTCAACGATACCTAAAATCTATATCTTTACCTTAAACATTCTAATCAGAACCTGACCCATGAAAACAAAACTTTTGCTTTTTTCCCTTTGTTTAGGGATTCTTTTATTTTCCTCGTGCACAGGTCCCAAAAATGAACCTGCTGCGACTTCATCTCAAAAAACTGATATTTCTGAATTTACCGGCCAATGGACGATTGATATTGAGGGCGGATCGGTCGGCTGGCTTGAGGTAAGGCAGGAGGACGGTTATCTTGATGCAGATGTTTTGTGGGGCGGAGGCAGTGTTCTGCCTGTTTCAAATATATTTCTTGCAATGGATCGGATATTGATGGTCCAGCGATCAAATAATGTTGTTGTAAAAAGGGACGAAGATAAGAATCCTGTTAAGACACTGGTGGTTACCGACTGGATGGAAATCACCAAATCTGGTGACAAAATCAACGGAATACTATTATCACCACGACGCAACGGATTAAGTGTCGATAGTACACTTTTTACCGGGACAAAGCTTCCTCCGGTACCGTCGGCTCCTGATCTTTCAAGTATAAAATTCGGAGAACCTGTGAACCTTTTCAATGGAAAGGACCTTACCGGCTGGAAGCTTATAAATGAAAAGCAGGTCAATGGCTTCAGGGTTATTGACGGGGCTTTGGTAAATGACCCTGTTCAGAAAGAGGGAGAGGCACATATAAGCTATGGTAATCTAAGGACCGTTAAGGAATTTGAAGACTTTAACCTTAAACTCGAGGTAAATGTGCCTGCCGGGAATAACAGCGGTGTTTACCTCCGCGGAATGTATGAGATACAGGTGGTTGATTCCTACAAAAAAGAGCTCGATCCTCATAATATGGGGGCCGTTTACAGCAGGATCAAGCCGCTTACGGCTGCTGAAAAACCAGCCGGCGAATGGCAGTCGCTTGATATAACCCTTTGTAAAAGGCATGCAACAGTTATTCTTAACGGTGTTAAGATAATTGATAATCAGCCAATCTATGGCCCTACAGGCGGAGCGATCCTTTCGGATGTTTTTGCTCCGGGTCCGATATACCTGCAGGGAGATCACGGGAAGGTCTCATACAGAAATATTATATTGACCCCGATTGTCTACTAAACCTGATGAGAAGAAAACTTCTTTTCTATTCTGCATTTTACCTTTTGCTGGCCTGTTTTTATGATATTTCAGGCTACAGTGCTGTTCCTTTAACAAATATCAATGATACAACTGACATACAGGTGCTCTATAATGGAAGGGCGTGGAGGAATCTTTATTACAAGATTAGGGGAGATCAATTCCTGTTTTCAACTGAATTTTTAACAGGAAGCGTTACAATTGACGGCATAACCTATAATAACCTCTTTCTCAAATATGATATCTTTAATGATGAACTGCTGACGATTACCGATCATAGCATTATCCTTCAGCTCAATAAGGAGATGATAGACCTCTTTACAATAAAGTACCAGGAACGGATCTTCAGTTTCAAACGGCTCAATGCAGATTCCATTAATGTACTTTCGGGTTTTGTAAATGTTTTGTATGATGGAGGAACCTCACTCTATGTAAAATACAGGAAAGAGATCCTTTTACTGGCTGTTGAAAATAAATATGATATGTTTAATCAGATCAACAGGATTTTTGTAGAGAAGAATGGACAGATTTTCAGGATTGACAGTAAACGGGAATTGCTGAAATTGCTTGAAGATCAAAAACGTCAGGTGGCCGGCTTTATAAGAACCAACAAGCTAAAGATTTCAAGGAGAAACCCGGAAAGCTTCAAACCGGTGATTGAATATTACGACAAACTCCAACATTAGAATTTTAAGATGAAATTGAAGATACGGCTTCTGCTTCTGATCCTGCTTTTTTCAAATCTGCTAAATGCACAGGATGAAATAAAAATCACCTGGGATTATAAAGACCTCTCTTTCAGGGAATTTGTAAACAAAGCGGAAAATGTCTCCAGCCTCCGGTTCTATTTCAGGGACGAATGGGTGAATGACCTAAGGCCGGGCGATTTTCCAGGATTGACTTCACTTACTGAACTGCTTGATAATCTGTTCAGGGATAAATCCCTCTTTTATTTCATTGATGAATCAGGAAATGTGGTGATTACAAAGAATTTTGCTGTCAGGGTCTCCGAAGCTCCTGTTACAGGAATACAGAACTTTATTGCCCCCACAGAGTACTATGATTCACAGGATAAGCAAAAATTATCGGGGAACATCTTTGTTGATATCGGCAATCCTGCCGACCGTTATAAGTCAGGTAATGTAACTCTTACAGGCTATATCCTCAACAGGGACACCAGGGAGCCTGTCGCGGGAGCAACTGTACTTGTCCAGAAGCTGTCAGTCGGAACAATTTCAAACGGGTACGGCTTTTACACTTTAACACTACCGAGAGGGGTCCACCTTCTTCAGTTCTCATTCTTAGGCATGAAGGAAAAACAGGTCAATGTGAATCTGTACGGACCAGGCGAGCTTGATATGGAAATGAACAGTATGCTTATTCCCATTAAAGAGACTGTTATTTCGGCACAGAAGAATGTTATGTTTCAGAGATACGAAGTTGGAGTTGAAAAAGTTAATATAACTTCCTTCAGATTATTGCCTACTTCACTTGGTGAATCGGATATTATAAAAAGTGTGCTTCTGATTCCCGGAGTCCAGTCGGTGGGAGAGGGATCGGCCGGATTTAATGTACGCGGCGGATCATCTGATCAGAATCTGATACTCCTGTACGGGGCACCCATATATAATTCATCTCACTTTTTCGGGTTCTTTTCTGCGGTGAACTCTGATATAATAAGGGATGTCACGCTTTACAAGGGAGGCATCCCGGGAAGATACGGAGGCAGGATATCGTCAGTTCTTGATATCACTTCAAAAGACGGAAACAGGAAAGAATTTGCAGGTAATGCCGGGATAAGCCCGATTACAGCCCATTTTATGGTTGAAGGACCGATCAAAAAAGACACGTTAACTTATATTCTGACGGGCAGAACCACTTATTCCAACTGGGTTTTCGGGCTGATCGACAATACATCACTCAAAAACAGCAGGGCCTCTTTCTATGACCTTAATGGCAAAATTACATATGATCTCAATAAGAATAACAGGATAGATGTTTCTTCTTATCTGAGCCACGATTCCTTCAGATTCAACTCAGATACCACTTACAGTTATGATAACAGTATTGTTGCCCTCAGGTGGAAGCATTTCTATAACAGCAGGTTCTTTTCATTTCTTTCGGTGAATAACAGCAGTTACAGCTATGGAGTCACAAGCAGCAGCATTCCTGAAGAAGGATTCGCTTTATCGCACAAGGTCAACAGCACAGGGTTCAAGGCTGATTTCAACTGGTATCAGGGCCGGAATGAAATAAACTATGGTGCTGACCTGACGTATTATTCTGTGCTTCCCGGCAGCTATCTGCCATCAAGCGATTCTTCCCTTGTAATTCCAAAGATAATTCAAAGGGAGAAAGCCCTGGAAACAGCATTATATATAGAAGACAAATTTGTTCTGACTGATTATATGTCGATAAACGCGGGAGTAAGATTCTCCTCTTTCTTCTCTTTCGGACCAAGGTCGTTCTTCCAGTATGATCCGGATTATTCAAAAAGCCGATCCACTGTGATTGACACCCTGAATTTTAAGTCGAGGGAATTAATCAGGACCTATGCAGGACCTGAATTCAGAGCATCACTGAATTTCAGGACCGGCTCAAGAAGTTCTTTCAAGATCAATTATAACCGGACAAGGCAGTATCTCCATCTTTTATCAAACACCACCTCAATATCCCCCACCGATACATGGAAGCTGAGCGATTATTACCTCAAGCCGCAGGTTGGCGACCAGTATGCATTGGGATTCTACCAGATGATGTTTAACAATAGTATTCAGACTTCTGTTGAAGTTTACTATAAGCAGATAAGCAACATGCTTGATTTTAAGGGTGGAACCAATCTGGTTATGGCTGACAATATCGAAAAGGATGTTGTCAATGTTAAAGGGAAAGCTTATGGAGTTGAATTCTCAGTTAAAAGAGATGAAGGAAGAGTCAGGTGGAGCATAGGATATACATATGCAAGAACATTCCTTAAGAGCCTGGGCAAATTCAGCGATGAGATTATTAATAAGGGGGAATGGTTCCCTGCCAATTTTGATAAGCCAAATGACCTTGTTGCAACATTTAATTTCCTGTTCTCAAGGCGATTCAGCTTTTCAACCAATTATACCTGGAGTACCGGGAGACCAATTACATACCCGGTGGCGACTTATTATATGGGTGATATTTTGCTTGTTCACTATTCCGAAAGAAATAAGTACAGGATCCCCGACTATATGAGACTCGATCTGTCGCTGAAGCTCAGCGGAAACCTGAAATCGCATAAGATTGCCAATCCAAACTGGATCTTTTCAGTTTACAATTTGCTGGGAAGGCAGAATGTTTATTCAATCTATTTCAAGAATGAAAACAAGAAGGTGAATGGTTATAAACTATCAGTCTTTGGAAGAGCTATTCCGTCACTTAGCTTTAATTTTGATTTTTAACTGATATGAGAAAAATATTTCATATAGCAATTGTTTTGTTGATTCTGGTCATCTCAGGGTGTATCACGCAATTTGTACCCGATATTGATGAAGATCCCAACCTGCTGGTTGTTGAAGGATTGATCTCAGATCAGCCCGAAGTTTATACAATAAAGCTTTCAAAATCAATGCCTCTTGGGAAGAAGACAACATTAAGGCCTCTCAAGGGATGCACAGTATCTATCAGAGATAATTTGGGCCATGCCTATTTAGCACCTGAATCAACAACTGCCGGCACATACCTGACAACTCCCGGAACTTTCAGGGGAGTTGTGGGACGTCAGTACACATTGCATATTAATACTAATAACTCAACAACAAACCATTATTCATATGAGTCCCTGCCGATGGAGATGCAGGCTGTTCCTCCTATCGACAGCCTCTTCTATGAAAAAGTGGTAATTCAGGAAAAGACTGAGTTTTCGGGTGCGAAGGAGGGAAGTCAGGTCTATCTCAATACTCATGACCCGTTGGAATCCTGCAAGTTTTACAGATGGGATTATACCGAAACCTGGAAATTCCGTCTTCCATATAATGTCCCTAACAATACATGCTGGATAACAAACAATTCAAACGAAATCAATATAAAAAGCATGTCCGTACTCACACAAAACAGGATATCACGCTTTCCCCTTAAGTTTATTTCAAATGAAACCGACCGGCTGGCGGTACGCTATACTATCCTTGTGAATCAATATTCACTCAGCGAAAGTGAATACACATACTGGGAAAAACTGCAAAGTATTTCTGAGGAAGTCGGTAGCCTTTATGATATAACGCCATCTTCAATTCCTGGCAATATTTTTTGCATCGAGGATCCGGCTGAACAGGTCCTTGGCTTTTTCAGCGTTTCAGGAAAGACTTCCAAAAGAATTTATATTGATGAAAATTTTCTTGGGCTCGTAAACTATTATAAGGAATGCCCTGCCGACACCATATATGGAACAGGTCCAATACCTTTCCTAAACAGTTCCGTCTGGGTAATTGAAGAGCAGCCTTATGCAATGCCCCCTTACAGGGTAATTACAGAAATGAAATTTTGTGCTGATTGCTCTGTTAAGGGTACTACAATACAGCCGGCTTTCTGGGAGGAACAACAATGATTAAAAATGTTGAAATATATATTCATGGCAAAATATAGTAAATCTGTCTGCCTGTTTCTTTTTTGCCTGCAGAGCTTGTCATCTGTCGGACAGGTCCGGCAGGATTTCCTTGATGCAGTTTCTGACAAGTTTCAGAAATATTGTAGTTCTTTCCCACGCGAAGAAATTTATGTTCATACTGACAGACAGGAGTACGTTGCCGGAGAAGATTTATGGTTTAGTATATATCTGATTGACAGGCAAACTGCAAAACCATCAGGGTCGGATAAAATCGCCTATTTTGAAATCCTTAACCCTGAAAACAGACCGGTAGTTCAGAAAAGGATCAGTATTGAGCAGGGCTTCGGGCCGGGACAAATAGTATTGCCTGATACAATCAGCTCAGGCATTTATACGCTTAGGGCATATACAAACTGGATGAAGAATTTTCTGCCTGAAAACTGTTTCAGTAAAAGACTGGTGATACACAATGCTCTCAGCGGAAAAAGTTTTAATATAAATTCAGAACTTAAGGAGAAGATAGGTGATATTACCAAAAATGAATCCACCGGACTTGTTGTTGAAATTGATAAACAAAATCAGGAGGGCATCAGAATCATCATAAACTCCACCCGGGATTTCCGGCTGGTCGGGGGAAGTACATGTTACCTTTTTGTTCAGACTCATGGCATTATTAATTTCAGACAGGTTGTAAGCCTTTCAGATGAGAGAACAGTGGTCAATATGCCGCCCGGTATCCTTATTCCGGGGATTAACCATATTACTCTGTTCAGCACAGCAGGCAGGCCCGTTTTCGAGAGATTGATTTACACACCATATAACAGAACAGGTAATCTGAACTTAACTGCTACCGAAAATCTTAAGACCAGGGAAAAGATCCGGCTTGGAGTTGAAATCAAAAATGGATCAGCCGCTTCAGAGAACTTGCATTCTCTAAGTATTTCTGTTTCTGCCGGGAGTGGTAATTCCTTCCCGGGAATTGATGATTATATGATCTTCGGATCTGAGTTCGGAGTTTTGTCAGAAGAATTATGGAAATCAATTCAGAATGGCGCTCCGGCAGATACTATAGATAGATTCCTCCTGCCGATGAAAAGCAGCTGGATTGACTGGAACAGGATCCTGTCAGGGAGCCTTCCGGTTATCAGATATAAAAAAGAGACCGAAAATCATTTTTTGTATGGCCGTCTGATAAACAAGAACACCCAGATCCCTGATCCGGAACAATACTTGTTTCTATCAATGCCTGGCAAGAAAGCGATGTTTCAGTATGCAAAGACAGATAAAAACGGAGATTTTACCTTCACCCTTCCTTTGGATGGTAATTTAAGGGACCTGATAATTCAGCCCGAAGATGCAAAAAGGAATGATAACATTAGAATTGAATCTTCATTTTCCGATAAATATCCTGAAGTGGCCCCGGCTAATAAAGTTTCTGCGGAAGTCTCAGCCCTGGATAATCAAAAGCTGGCTGTAAATTACCAGGTGATGAAGATTTACCGATCAGATGTTATGCCTGATAAATCATCACCGGTTACTTTCACGGGTGGAACAAGGAGATTCTATGGAAAGCCTGATATAGAACTGGTGATGGATGATTATATTAAACTGCCTGTGATGCAGGAAGTATTTTTTGAATTGATACCCGGGGTTTTTCTGAAAAAGAGAAAGTCGGAGTATGAAATTTCAATAGCTGACCCTGTCGAGAACAGGATCTATGATGAGGCACCTCTAATGTTTATTGATGGTGTGGTTATTAAGGATCCGGCCATAATAGCCAATCTTGATCCTGAAATAGTTGAGAAGATTGATGCTGTGAAATCGCGTTATTTTGTCGGTGAATATATGATGTATGGCCTAGTGAATGTTATAACCAGGGCTGGAGATTTCAGGAATGTCACTATTCCCGATTATGCTGTGAGGCTTCCTTACAGAGATACTGAACCGGTTAATTCGTTTTCGTCGCCTGATTATACTTCTCCTGAAAAAAAGCAGAGCCATATTCCTGACTTCAGGAACACCCTTTACTGGAACCCGGCGGTTAAGACCATTAAGGAAGGAAGAGCAGTTGTTGAGTTCTGGAGCTCGGATTTCAGGTCTGATTATGAAATAAGCATTCAGGGCATTAACGGGGATGGAACGCCGGTATCAATAAAGAAAATCATAAAAGTCCAATAGCCAGAAGTTACACAGAGTTCCCCAGAGGTTTCACTGAGTTCCGCAGAGAGTGCCTTGGTATTGAATTTCTTCCTCTGTGTTTCTCTGTGCCTTCTCTGTGTATCTCAGTGTAAGTTCTTTTTCCTTTAATTTCCTGGTCGCCAGGTTTTTCCACAAGCTGAAGTGTAAACCTGCTTCCTTTTACAATATCATCATGAGTTATTACCCAATATGGATATACTCCTCCATTCCTGGTTATTACTTTGATATATCTGCTTCCTGGTTTACTGCTGACTGAGCTTATAAGAAAATACTTTCCTCCTGGAAGGAATATTTTAATCTCATCAAATGCAGGGGTGGTGATAACATATTGATCTGAAGCAGGGCAGACAGGATAGAATCCCATCATCGAAAACACGAGCCAGGCCGACATTTGTCCGGCATCCTCATTCCCGCTTAACCCGCCGGGCCCGGTTCCGTACTCTTCCTGAATTATGCTTCGAACGATTTCCTGAGTCCGGAAAGGTTTTCCCGCAAGTGTAAACAGGTAAGGGATCTGCTGACCCGGCTCATTACCATGCCAGTACCGCCCCTCCCTGAAAAAAATTTCGAGCTTATCAGTGAAGGCTTTTTCTCCGCCCATAACCTGTATTAATCCGGGAATATCGTGAGGTACATACCATGTATACTGGAAGGGAGTTCCCTCGCAGATAAAGCTTGCCTTTGAATTCGGATCAAATGGTTCTGACCATGTCCCATCAGCATACCGGCCCCTTACAAAGCCTGTCTTAGTGTCAAAGACATTTCGCCAGTTCTGAGATCTCTTCATCAGGAGATTGTAATCATCGTTTTTCCCGATTCCTTTGGCAACCTGTGCAATAGCATAATCATCGAATGCATACTCAAGTGTTCTGGATACCTGCTCTCTTTTGTGAAAAGCGTCCCATACGCTGTCTTCGAGAGGGATATACCCGTATTTAAGATAGCTGGCAAGGGCTCTTCTGCCCTTCCCGTCATTATATTCATCTGATGAGGGCTGATTAAAAGCATTCTTCCTCATATAGAAATATGCTGTATCAATGTTAAAACCTTTTATTCCTTTGATATAGGCGTCAGATATCATAGCACTCACATGATCCCCGATCATTGCTGCCGTATAATTTGACCAGGCAGGGAAAATCGGCATCCAGCCTCCCTGTTCAGCTTTGGCAATAAGCGATTTAGCCATATGAAGTGTTCGTTCAGGTTCGAGGATTGTCATTAAAGGATGAAGCGCCCGGTAGGTATCCCACATAGAAAAATCATCATAATAATCAAACCCTGCAGCTTTATGAATTATGGTGTCCTGCGCAAAGCCTGGATAGCTGCCGTCCACATCGCTGACAATCCGTGGAAGCTGATAACAATGGTAAAGAGCTGTATAGAATTTTCTGAGATTTTCTTCGGTACCGCCTCCGGGTCTGATTTTACCAAGAGTCTGATTCCATACATCTTCTGTAGACTTGCGAAGTTTGTCAAAATCCCATGCGGGTATTTCGGATTCAAGATTGCCGCGGGCATTTTCAATGTTCGTAAATGATGTTCCGATACGGACGCTGACAGTTTTCTGGTCGCCAAAGCTTAGAGCTATCTGCTGATTGTCAGTCAGTTTATCCATTTGAACAAAAGGTTTGTCAAACCTTATAACGAACCAGCCGCTGAATCCTGCCGGCTGGCCTGATCCCTGGTAAATACGATGTACAGGATTACATAAAACAATCTCGCTCTGCTCACTGTTTATCCAGATTTTCCCTTCTTTTTCATCGCTGTTGATTCTTATAAAAATACTGCTCTTGCCCTTTCCAGAGTAAGTGAACCTCATCATTCCTGACCTTATAGAGCCTGTAATCTCAGCTGTTATGTTGTAGCTGTCGAGTAACAGACGGTAATAGGCGGGCGAAGCTGTTTCATTTTTATGACTGAATCGCGATGAGGGAGGAGATTTAATTGTATCAGGTGCCTGTGTCGTAAACGGCATAATGGTTGCGCTTCCATAATCCTGGGTACAGCTTCCGCTCATCCAGTGGCTTCCTCTGAATCCTGTAATATATTTATCGGTGTAGTAATATGGGGATATGCATTTAAGCTCTGTACGTCTGGTTTCCGGGGTCCATTGTGTCATGCCGAAAGGACGGCCAACGGCAGGGAAAGTCTGGCCTTTAAGTTCTGAACTTGCTTCACTGTTTTTCCGTGCGCTTTCATTGGTCGCCGAAGCAGTTCCGACAAGCGGATCAACATACTGGATTGGCTGCTGAGCCATACAGGTAAGTGGTACAAAAAACAGGAGAAGAAGCTTTTTCATTATAATTTCTTTGTAAAATGTAATATCCTGATTCTTTAAAAAAAAATCAGGTTATGGAAGTTATCTGATCTTTTACATTTTCTGGTTCAAATACTTTTTTCCAGTCTTCCCTGATAAATTCTTTCAGACCGCGCTGAAGTGCTTTGTTTGCAGCGTCGGAGAAAACAGCTCCGGGAAGTTCATTAAAAAGGACAGCCATCTGTATCCTGAGATGACCGAGAAGAAAATCCCTGGCTGCTTCAGCAGGAACGCCTCTTTTTATGACTTCATTCAGACCTTCCCTGATAACATAGACACACGTGGATGCAAGTGTCTCCACCAGGGCAGGCTCGAGCAATCCCATCTGTTCAACACTTATGCGGTGAGCCCTCCATACAGGACCGTAAAATGTCTTTGCAAGCTCTTCTCCAGCAAAATAGTCTTCTTCTTTGCCTCTCATGAGGGAGCATACAATTGCCTGCTTTGCCAGTATCCCGCCAAAATGATCTTTCATCTTTTCCGGTTCAGGTTCCCAGTTAAAGATTGAAGGGTGACATGGATGGGTAATAAAATATGAGATTCCCTCTCTAGGGTGAAGTTTTCCGGCAAGCGCTGCAGCCGGATCGAGTGTTACAACAAGAGCCCCTTCTTTCATTGCAGGAATAATCTCTGATGACACCTTTTCGAGGGCCACATCAGGAACAGCAAGAATAACTATATCAGTCCGGGGAATAAATAAGGCGGGGTCCGATACAATCACACCCTTTTCCTTAAGTTTCTCAATACCCAATGGATTTACCTCATGGTACGACATGAGATAACCTGAGTTTTTCAGGTTATGTGTAAGGCGAAGCCCCATCTTTCCTCCAGCTCCCACAAGTGCAACTTTTAACATATTATTTAGTATAATATTAGATAAACTCGTCTATTCTGATTGTTTTTCCTGAGGATGCAGATTCATAACATGCCCATATCAGCCTTACAGTTTCCAGGTTATCTGCTCCGGTGTTTTCTGCTTTACCTTTACCTGTCATATCATCAAGTATGTTCCTGTTGATATGAATGCCGCTTTCGTGATTTACAATATAATCGGGATCGGCCCATGAGTAGGATGGGAATTTTACAATTTCGGAGGTTGTCCCGCTTTTTGTCGTTGTCCTGATCTCGAATTCAGGGCCGAGATAAACAGAACCTTTTTCTCCTTCAGCAAGGATATAAAGGGTTGAAAAGGAATCGTGTTCCACCACCGATGCGTATGACAGTTCCGAAAAAACTGGCATGCCGTTTTTCATTTTCATCATTATAGCAGCCACATCTTCTCCTTTGATACCATTGTTTACAGCCATTGTCTGGCACCATAGTTCCTCACATTCCCCGAAAAGATACCTTATAACATCCAGTACATGAGAGCCCATATCAGTAAGGATAAAATGGTCGAGCTCCTTCAGGAAAGGCTGGTTATCGAATACCGGGAATCCTGACAGAAAAGAGACTCTTGCCTTAAATTGCTTCCCGATAACACCTGATTCGATTACCTGCTTAAATCTTCTTACCGGTGCCTGCCACCTGTAGTTTTCATGGATATAGAGCCTGGCTCCGGCATGGGAACACATTTGCACCATCTTTTTGGCTGTAGGAAAATCAGGCGCCATCGGCTTCTGGCAAATGATATTTTTTATACCATATTTTAGTGCCATTTCAACGAATAATGCATGGGTATCAACATCAGTGATAATATCAACGAAGTCGGGCATCTCTTTTCTGAATAGCTCCCCTGGATCATCATAGACCTTTGTCACCCCGAAGTATTGTGCAGTTTTCTCAGCCTTTGATCTTGTCCGGTTGTAAACTGCAACAAGTTCAGCACCCTCAACTTCGGTCCAGGCGCCGATCTGGAACTTCGACCAGAAACCGCATCCAAGCACCGCGAATTTTAAGCTTTCCATATTATTGTATGTGGTTATTAATTTGCGTGAATCTGCGAAATCTGCGGGAGGAAAAGAATTTCCCGCTGATCACGCAGATTGTCGCTGATTTCAATTCGGTAATCATCTATTAAATAGAGATTTCAGGTAGTTAATACTTTCTTCAGCATAAGACTGTTCCTTTTTTAGTGTCATTTCAAGAGTAGTTTCCGGGGAAGTCCACAATTCGAGGATAGCGCTCCGGCAGAGTCCGGTTTGAGAAGTTCTGCTGATGAGATCCGGTATATTGAGCATTCCTTTACCGGCAGGTCTCCCTTCGATAATAAATCCCATTCTATGCCGGACCCTGAAGATTGTAAAATCCTTAATATGAAGGTTGATTGTATATGGGATAAGTATTTCAGCAACCGTTTCAAATCCTTCACCAGCTCCCATTGAATTCACAGAATCGAGGCAAATACCTACCCATTCGGATCCGATTGATTGTATAATGTCCTCAAATTCCCTTGCCTTTAATCTGTCGTGATTTTCAATTGCCAGTTTTATTCTTTTTTTCCTGAACTCGGGCAGGAGGTCCCTGATGATGATTTTTATTTCAGGAATGGATGGCTCGAAATCCTGGTTATCAATAACCATTCTAAGCAGCGGCGATTTTATTCTTTCAGCGATATCAAGACATTTCACAGTATGTTCGGGAGTAAGTCCTTTTCCACCCATCTCCAGACTAATGTTTTTTGACTCTGAATAATCACGAAGTAAATCCAACTCATCTTCAGAAAGATTTTCCAAAGGCAGATTATCAGCTATCTGAACAAGATCAATTCCTTTTGCTTCAGCTCTCTCCAGCAATCCGCATACGCTCATCGGGTCTTCAGGGAGCGACCCGTTTACGCCAATTGACCAGGTGTAAGTATATGATGATAATCCTAGGAGCATAACTACTGTTTTTTTGAACCCGGAGCAGGATATTTTTTTGAAGCATCATCTAGAACAAGTATCCAGTCGAGGTTCTCCCCAGGTGTTGGAGTATTGAATATCTGTGTACCAGCGTTGGAATACTTTGCTATTGGCGTTGCTTCTCCGTTGCGCGGATTATACCACCATGCAGCAACTTCCTTGCCACTGATCACGTCCATGCGGACGGTAAATTTCCGTCCCACAGGTGCATAGATCATTGCATAGGTCCCATCACGGTCACGTGTGGCAACAAACCTGTAAGAACCGCTTCCGGGGACCGCTGAGACAATATTGTCAGGGACAATTATTGAATTATCGGGTATTCTTGTCAAAAAAGGCCTCGATTCCATCAAAAGACGTCCAAAAACCATCTGTCCTGCACCGGGCTGATCAATTGCTTCGTACCATGGCATCAGCGGGCGATTAACAGGACTTCGTGAAGGAGCCCACATCTGCCACACCGAATGATGTCCGTATGTATGGCCGAAGGCTCCGATAAACAGATCCCAGTAAAGCGGCCTGCGAACATCTGCTGACGTTGAGTGGCTGTTTGCATCCGGATTGAAGTCAATGGGATGATCCTCATAAATGGGTTCAGCATCAATCACGGGCTTTTCCGGTTCAAGCATGTAATCATCATATGTCATTTGATAACGTCCTGTAAAGCTCAGGCTGTGCCCATTCTGACGCATATTGAAATCGAGCCATGGTTCGTTGTGAAGATATTGTGAAGATCCCTGACCTCCGGTGGGATGAAAACTTATAAGATGTGACCCACCGTCGCCAAGACGCAATCCTTCAGCCATTGCATCAATTATCTGCCTGTGGTATTCGATCTCAATCGGCCGGTCTCCACCAAGGATCCAGATTATATTAGGATAATTTCTGTAGCGTTCCCCCAGGAATTTACCGTAAAACCTTGCATTTTCCGGGTTGAATATCTGAGGACCTGCACCCCATTTCCTGTTCCACTTATCGCCCCATGTTGGAAGAAGTCCGATAAAAATGCCTTTTTCTGCAGCCTTTTTGATAACCCAGTCAACATGTTCAAAATAGGCTTCATTTGGTTTAAAAGGATCGTTATCGATCAATGGTTTGTTCCCCTCCGCATTGGGAGTATTGAGACCATCAAGCTCGGCAAGGGCAACAGCCTGAATTACGGTAAAACCTTTTGCACGACGGTTTTCAAGATACTTCTCAGTCTCTTCTTTATTGAGACGATGGAACAATTCCCATCCGGTGTCTCCCAGATAAAAGAATGGGGTTCCATCCTCATGGATCAGGAAATGTCTGTTTTCAGATATTTTTAGTTTACCATGTTTTAAGTCGACTGAAGGTCCCTTCCATGTATTTTCCTGAGAATAAGAAAACAGGCTACAAAAATCAGGTTAATAATTAGTGTAATTGATTTATTCATAAAAAGTGTTTATTACATATTAATTAAATGGGTATTTGGTTTTATTCCCCCTTCGAAGGGGGAGTTAATCAGGCAAATCTTGAATAGACTATCAATACAAGTCCTATTAAATAAAAAAGAAACATGAGTGCCAACAGGAGGCTGGTACCTTTGGGTGCATCCTTAAACTCCTTCCAGACAAATATACCCCAGAGAGCAGCGACAACTGGTGCTGCATTGCTCAGTCCGTAAGAGATAGCCGGACTGGCTGCACCCACCGACATGAAACTCACTGAATTACCAAGGCACCAGATGGCTCCGCCAAGTAATCCGAACAGATGAGCCCGGGGTGTTCCTTTCATCCATTGCGCGATCTTGACAGGTTCTCCCTGTACTGGTTTAGCCATGAAGATAGGATTGACGATTATTGTACTTAAAAGAGCCCCGATTGAGAATAAAACAACAGCAGTATATGAGCTTATTTTCCCGTCATCGGCCAGTGAGAAATCAGATGCCAGGGATGCTGCAACAAACCTGTAGAAAAATGCAATGCAAAGACCAGCAAGGAGCGCGAGTGCAATACCTTTGAAAGATGGTTTTTTCTGTTGTGCGGCAAGCTTCCTGTAAGACTGCATGCTGAATAGAATTGCAATAATTATTACTGCTGTTCCGCCGAACAGGAATAATGGGTTTCCTTCAGGTCTCCCAAGGTAATTAATAAGTATTCCCAGTGTCCATCCGATTCCTCCTCCTATCGGAAATGCTACCGACATTCCGGCAACTGAAATTGATGCAACAAGCAGGAGAGTGCCAATATTCCAGATGAAGCCTCCGATAGCGGCCCACAGAAGATTCTTCGGGTCAGCCTGGGCAAGATCAGGTATGAAACTTCTTCCCTGGTTTCCGAAGCTTCCGAAGGTAAATGCCATAACCAGTGCAAAAAGCAGGATCCCGATTGAATAATCCCAGTAGAAAAGTTCAAAGCGCCATGATTTGCCGATTAGATTCTGTGTATTCTGCCATGAGCCCCAGCAGAACATGGCAACGAAACATAAAAATACAGCTAATGAATAGTTCTGAACAAGTACCATAGTTATACAGGATTAATATTAAATAAATATAATCAATTCAGTGTTTCTTCCATCCTTCAATAAAGTTTAAAGAATATGGCTCAATTGGAAAAGTATCATGCGATTTTATTATTTTTTCATTTTCAATCCCTGTCCACCTGAAATCAAGTGCAGCATCTGAAAAGCTTGACACACTCAGTGTCCTCATCCTGAAAAGACCTGAACAACAATCCAGCTGCAAGGAACGTACTATTCCGCTGTGGTTCACAAGAATTAATTTTGCCTTCTTCCCATCTGTAAGGGCAATGCAGTCTATCGCAAGAGGCTTTGAACTCCGGCTTTTAATCAGCTTCAGATCTTTGTTTCCCATCATGAATCTGAAAACATGGAATACCGGGAAAATCATTCCTTTCACTGCCGGAAACTGCTCAGGCCATCGGGTATCAAACTCTCCCTGGAAAATTCCGCCTTCACCAACTGTTTCATAAAAGGTGATGCTCTCCGAACCATTTTCACAGAGGTACTTAAGACTGATAGCAGTCCAGCAGGCACCAAAAAGAGACATCAGACGGCTGTCTATCCGTTGAAGTGCATCAGTTCCGGGAATGAGAATTTTCGGTAAACGGTTTATTGGCATTAAACCTCCTCTGAATATTTACAGGTGAAATAATGATCCCCTTCCTTCCGGAGAACTTTTTAGCACTCATGACTGAATACTTCTGAGCTTCAAGGTTTTCGGTCAGCGTTAAATTATCTGAAGCATGTTCCTGAGGATGAATCGAATAGCACACAGAATCATTCCCAGTTTCTTCAGGCCTGTTACGGTTAAGCTGTGCAAAGTTCGCATTTGTCCCTGTTGCTATTTTAACGGCAGGATTTACTCGTCTGAGAATTGGAATGACTTCCCTGGCAAGATTATCAGGTGTTGAAGAGATCTCTTTATGAAACAATAGTATTGATGCCACAGAAACTTTCCTCCGTGAATACCAGTCAGTAAAGTTGTTTATCTCCTGCTGAATATTATTGTCAAAGAAAAGGGCAAGTTCCAGTTGACAGCCAAGGTCAGTTGATTCCCGCGATCCCTGTTCAGCTTTGAACTGCCATCCACTTTTATATAGGTGAAGATCAACCCGGTAATGGTCAAACCGGAGTGATCTGATAATTTTAGTCTCACTGAGTGTTATGGGATGTGACCGGGTTGACTGACAGATACCAATGGAAGGAAGTCTTAATGCCTCTTCAGGAAATAGCTTAACAATGATTTTCTCACTTGCATCATCAGGGACATCAAATGGTGCTTCGGCACTGAACTTTATGCGCTGGTTTACCCTCGTCCCTTTTTCAAGTTTCACAGGAAAAGGCAGCGATAGAGGGGTTGAATAGGTTTTGAATGATGCATCTGTCCAGTTTCTCTGGTCTTCTGTCTCAAATATATCACCTTCAAAATCGATTCGGCAATGAACCCTGTTTGCCATCCATTTCATCGATTTAATATCCCTGAATACCTGGTTGGGGCTTATCTCCCAGGGAAAAACGGATTGTTCCAGTGAGCCATCGTTATGAGTAATCAGGCAGTTTGTTCCGGCACAGCCATCAATCGGATGAAGCACACATAATCCGATCCGGTTCTTTTCAAAGCTTTCAAGAGCCACGCCCTCCATATTATATATTATACTATTATCCTCTCTGCCTTCTATGACATAATCCGCTGAGAAACTTATTTCTCCATTCTGATAAATGCAGCTGAACGATATTCTGAACGAGTTTTCATTTTTTTCGATTTTCTGATCCTTTATCACAGGAGCAATTGTCAGCCATTTCCTGTCGCGGACAGCAGCATATATCATTCTTAAAAGCTCATTATTATGTACTGATAAATATCTCATGGCCCCGTTGCAGTATGTCACATTCAGCTTTCCGGCTTTCAGGAGGATCTCAGGGGGATCTTCTTCTGATCTCCCGGTTTGTTTTATTCTTTCCGGCAATGCTTCTGTAAATTCCTTTACTGGATTTCGATGATTCATACGAGATTTGTTTTTCGGGGAATTGTTAATAATTTAACAGGATATTTGGAAGTTAACACTACAATAAAATTAGTATGAAATATTTATATCTGGCATTTCTTTTTGCATTCATTGCAGGATTTTCTTCATGTCGTTCTAAATCTGAAACTGGTAACCTGGTTAATGACACAATAATTTTGAGCGATACAATTCAATATCACCCTGTGAGAATCAGTAAGGAGGACGGATCAATTCTTCCATGGTTTTCAGCTGACAAGGGTAAGTCGTATGATACTGTAATGATGCTTGTCTGGAATTTCTGGAAAAATATGGAGACAGATTCAAACGGACTTAAATACTATATGAACCATCAGGTATGGAGACCGGAGCATGATATGCGCGGACTTGGAGGAGATCAGATAAACATGGCACTCTCGTCATGGGGATTACTTTATGCATATACCGGTTACCCTGAAATAATTGATAATATGAAATATATTGCTGACAACTATCTTGAACGATCATTGTCCGATCTGTCAGACAAATGGCCATTTATCCCATACCCTTACAATACTGAGGTTCATTCCGGTAAATATGATGGAGATATGAGAAACGGAAAAGGAATAACACAGCCTGATAAAGCAGGTAGCTTTGGCTTTGAGCTGGTAAACCTTTATAAAATTACCGGAGAACAAAAATACCTTGATGCTGCAAAAAAAATTGCAGAAACTCTTTCAGGAAACATTATTAAGGGAGACAGTCTGAGATCTCCATTGCCATTCAGGGTAAATGCCAAAACTGGTGAAACAGGATCTTTATTTGATAATATGGGCTCCGGGAAGAAAGTAAGACCAGCCCTTTATACCTCAAACTGGACAGGCACAATGATGCTTTTCGGGGAACTGGCCAAACTGGACCCTGTCAAAAAAGATGTATATGAGAAAAGCTTTAACTCTTTCCTCGAATGGATGAAGGAATATCCTCTTAAAAACAATAAATGGGGTCCTTTTTTTGAGGATATCCCGGGATGGAGCGACACTCAGACAAATGCCATCAGCTTTGCCATGTTCATATTGCAACACAGGAATCTTTTCCCTTCATGGAAAGAGAATGTAAGGGGGATCATTGACTGGACCTACAGGGAACTTGGAAACCATGAGTATGAAAAATTCAAAGTGACTGTTATGAATGAACAGACAGTTTACCGTGTTCCCGGCAACAGCCACTCATCACGGCAGGCATCTGTAGAGCTTATGTATGGAGCTCTATCCGGTGATACGTCCTTCACTGAAAATGCAATCCGCACTCTCAACTGGGCAACATATACTGTTGCTTCCGATGGCCGCAACAGATATATCCGCGACGATATCTGGTTAACTGACGGATACGGAGATTATGTCCGCCATTACATCAGGGCAATGGCTGCAATGCCTGAGCTGGCCCCTGCTGAAAAAAACCGTTTGCTTGGTACCTCATCGGTGGTTCAATCAGTTAAGTATCTGGCTGACAGAATTGAATACATCACCTGGGATGATAGTGCTAACGAAATACTGCATCTTATTTCAAAACCAAAGTCATTAACAGTCAATGGCAAAGCAATTAACGAAGAAGCAGATAAACAAAAGGAGGGATGGAGCTGGCAGCCTCTTCAAAAAGGAGGAATCCTCATGGTTTATCACAACTCAGGAAATGCAATTAATATTCTGTACTAAAGGATAGATGCCCTTACGCATTGCCATCAGGTTCTTATGTGGCGTAAGAACTGTTATTTCGCATCCTGCAGCAAGCAAATACTTCTGATCCTTAAAGTTATCAACAAGTCTTCTTGAAAGAGCATACACTTCTTCCTCCGATCTGTCCTGGACAAGTACCGGATTAATGTTACCACCAAGCACAACTTCATTGCCAATTATTTCCCTGGCATGCCCTATATCGACCTGCCAGTCAAGATCCACAATATCTGCATTCAGATCTTTTAAGGATTCAAGAAGATGTGTCACATTACCGCAGATATGTAGCTTTCACGGAAGCTCCGCAATCATGAACAAAAGCTATCAGTTCGCGATGTCTGTCTTTAACATATAAGTCGTAACTGTCTTTGTCAATCTGAGAGCAAATAGCATCACCAATGCCTATCAGGTCGCAGCCAGCCTCTATCTGGGCTTTTGCAAAATCTTTTATTGTCAGCATGCATTTGTCCATCAGCGTATTGGAGAAATCTGGATCAATCATCAGATTCAGAAGCATCTCGCTTACACCTGTCAGATCGCAAGCTTCAGCCAGAGGACCCTCTATCCAGCCACTGACAGGTACCGTACCTTTAAGCAATTTCTGAAAATATTCAGCCCCTTTAATCCTGTCAAGAGTGCGTTCACATTTATAAACATCAGGAGAAGGAAGGATCTTAACATCATCCATCGTTTTTACAATCTTTTCCAGGCACCTTGGAACACCTTCATCAATATATTCAATTGGGGCACCAAATGCAGAAGTTTCGCGGTAGGGATCTGAAATGAGTGATACCATATCTGTATCAAAATATTCCATAGCCCGTATATTGCTCTCTACAAGAACTTTATAATCTGAAGCAAATTTGCCATAGGTTGTATTGTTGAATCTGGCAGCAAAATGCATTAGTATCGGACGGAAGAAGACTCTTTCCTTATTTATATTACCTTTCAGAAGATCCTGAAAAAGCTTTTTCTTATTCATAGGCTTAGATTATTGCTATTGCCCTCACTGCCATATAAGGGATTCCCGGCAGAGGTATCTCGGTCATACCGCTGAATTCTCCATTAACAGGTGTTATCGTCATGTTCCATGAATCAATAACTTCAAGTCTGAACTTAATATTCTTCGGAAGGTATAACCTTGCCTTTGCCTGCTGACTGTTGCCATAATAATATAAATAAAACTCATTGTCCTTTATCAGATAGGTCTCTTTATTCCATATGCTGTGATGCGGGTATACGCCTTCCGGGGGAGTTTCCATCATTATTTTATGGAGAAAAGCTATACGTTCCGGGCTTTTTCCGTACAACTTTCCTCCTTTCGACCACCATAGAATATTTTCAGGATGTATATATGTCTCACCGTGAGTGCAATAAGCTCCCCTGCACCAGGAAATCCAGAATCTGTTTACCATCTCCTCAGGAGTGAGATTTCCCCAGTCGTTCGGGATATTACCCTCGTAAACACATTCATCAATTATCACCGGCTTCCTGTACAATTCTCTCCAGTCCTGGATGTCCTCAAGGTAGGCAGTTTGAATGCTCAGATGTGTTATCCATGGTTTGGAATGATTGTACCAGGACATGCCGTTATGGATACTGCACAGGTGCAAATAAGGATCATAAGTCTGAATAATTCTGAAGTAATTTTCCCATTCCTGATCAGACTTTCTCATTATATCATATTCATTGGCCATCGACCACCATACATTTCGATAGGCAGCAATCCGGGCAATAAGGTAGTGCAGGTAGAAAACAGCCTGTTCCGAATTCATTTTATCAAGGTTCCATTTTCCGGAATCGTACGGATGAAAAAGGATAACATCTGCTTCAATACCAAGCTTTTGCAATTCAAGTATTTTCTGCTCAAAGTTCCTGAAAAACGCGGGATTTGGTCTCGAGAAATCCCAGCCCGTTTCCTTTGATCCTTCAAAAGGATAAAACGGAGGTTCGTTGTTAATGTAAACATCATAGTTTTTCGGCATAACTGTCATCCTGATTTTGTTGAAAGCAGTTTTTGCAAGAGTGGCAAGAGTCTCATTAACAAGTTCCTCTGGCTGGTGAACCCATGCATAACATGTAGTTCCGACCGGATAAAAAGGTGTACCGTCAGAATAACCAAAGTCATAGGTATTCCGGACTTTTACAGGTCCGTGATTTCCGGGTGCGGCAGCAACACAGGTAAAGTTGCCTCTCTTTGAGTCCAACTCTTTTATGTTGCTTTTTGTAATGTAAGTCCAGTTTCCGGGTTCATCGGGCATAAATCTGATCCTGAATATACCATCTCCGTCATAAAATCCTTCACAGTTCAGAGATCGGTTCATCAACCTGAACTCAGCTGTAAGCTGGACTTCGGTAAAAGGATTACCTGTTTTGGGGCCCTTAAGTTCAAGTTCCAGAACTCCATACTGTTCAACTTGCCTGGCATGAATAATAGCTGATATCAGGATAAAGGATAAAAACAGAGTTATTTTTTTCATAATCTTGAATCTTTTGTGTTGATTATTCACTCTTTCTCACCACATGAAGTACCCAGTCTTTAAAGTTCACAGATCCGGGATAATCCTCAGGACATTTGATTTCTACAATTGATCCTCCGGATATGTTCCCGGACTTTGAGTCGCGGCTGTTTACAAGATCAGTCCATTGAAATGAATACTGCGAAGATTGAGGGAATTTTCTGAGATCCAGCTTAACAGAACCTCCATATCTTAGAAAAAGCAGGTATTCCCTTCCCGGATCTGCCAGACAAAAAGGAGATGGATTTTCAAGCATAAGTTCAGGGTGCGGCTCAAGTTTCCACCATTCAAGATTCCTCAGGTATTTTCCCATAAAACCTACGGAAATTGCACCCGGATAAAGCATTGTGTTGGTCGCAAAGCTTGTATCCATGGGCCAGCTGCCAACACCTGTCGGACGTTCAGGCAGGTGAACTCTCCAGATATGTCCGCCACCGTAGGAGTGTCCTGCTGCTCCCGACATTACAGCACTCCAGGCTCCGAACCTGATATCCATTGCAGCAGGGTTGCCTTCGATGAATTCATACCATGGTTCGGTAACCACTACAGGTTTTGCAGGCTTCTTATTATAAGCATTCGTTATTATCCATGGTGTAAGCTCATTGCACCACCTTGCGTGACCAGTCTGACTCTGGTTATAATCGAGCCATGTCTGACTGTGGATGGCTTCGGCTGTTGACCACTGTGGAGCATCTGCACCTCCGCTCCACATTGGCGGAGTTGGATGGGCTCCTGTTATCCGGTTATAAGGATCCTCTTTTTTTATCATTGATCCGACTTCATTCCAGAAGCTGAGAGGAAATCCGCCGTAATTGTTCATATTATATTCTCCGGCAAGCACCCATATAACATTGTATGCATGAAGCCTTTGAATCACATATCTCCACCACCGGATAATATTTTCCTCACCTATTGATTTGTTGATCCCCTCGCGGCTCCACCAGGGATGTATCCAAACAGTGATTCCCCTGGAGTTTGCATATCCGATCATCTTTTCAACCTTCCTGATTTGTTCAATATCAGGGTGTTGAAATGTAGCATCAAGAAGAGAGCTCTCTCTTCCCCATCCATTAGCTGCAAAAAAGAGCTGACCTATGTTAAAACCCTGGTCTGCCCTCGTGTCAACCAGTTTTTTAAAGGATTCAAATTTTATCTTTCTGCTTGTCCAGTCCCACCATGTATCAGCGATCCATAAAAACGGAGTTCCGTCGCTGTATGTAAAATATCTTCCTTTTCTATCCCCCTCATTATTTACTATCACAAAGCCCCTTCTTGTCGGATTCGCCTTAAGCTCCTCCTCAGTCCAGCCTGTAACAATCAGCTGCCCTTTTTGGCCATTCATTTTCCTGTCGGCAGAGACAGTCTCGTATTTCCAGGTACCTGAAAGGGGAGGGGCAAACCTTATCTTCCAGGTATTATTGCCGTCCCAGAATCCGGGAACTGTTATTATTTGCCCGGTTGCCTTTCCATCTGTTCCGGTAAAACGCGCTGTCAGATAGGAACTCTTTTCCGGGGCTATTTCCATGTAAGGATTCGAAGAGGCAGCCTTCGAAACAAGCGAAATCTCGAATACATCCCAGGTTTTTAGCAGATTCTGGGATTTCACCTGGCTGAAAAGGGCCGGATGCAATAAAATGATTATAAAAAGGAGTGCAGTTTTTTTTCTCATGTCAATGCTGTTTCTTTATTAACAGAACAAGATCTTCTTTCAGTGAAGGAGGAATAAAGGTGTGTTCACCTCCTTTATGGCTGTTAAGAATAAATCTGATTCGCTGACCGGTTACCGGATCAATCCATTCACAGGAATAATTGCCGGAGGGTAAATCAATTGGCACTTTACAGGCATTAAGAGTCGTATCTTCAGGTTCTGGCTTGTCCCCTTTTTCAGGGTGCCAGTTATCGATATATGCAAGGTATTGTTTACCTTCCTGAGCAAGTATCCTGACAGTTGCTTTTTCGGGAAGTTGGGGCTGCAGGTTATAATTTAAAGGTTTCATTTTTATGAAATCTATTTCTCCGAAAACTGCTTTGAGTATTGAAAGCTGACTTCTGAGTTTTTCTCCTCCACCACCCGGCTGGCCAGGAGCTACAACAAAGCTTCCGTCTTCATTTTCAGCAGTAAAGGAGTAGTCAAGATTATTATAAAGTGCACCGCCTGCTGTCAGAAAATCCCATCCTTCGGTACGGTAATGTACATCCTCAATACCTCTGAATCCCGTTTCATTGTCACCTATTGGCTTGTTCATCCCATAGTTCATTTCGACTGTAACGGGTGGTTTTGCATAGTGAAAATTGAAAATGGATACGGCAGGATGAGGATTTTCAACTTTAAACGATCCGTTCTGAATATTCTGGGAAATAAGGTGTTTATTAGGCAGCCCGTTTTCTGCAGCTGCAATTATCCCGGTCATGTGATCCTCCCAGGAATCAAGAGCCTGAAGGTCCCCGAAATATGGTTCATTGCACACTTCATAGTACAGATTGTCAAAACCGTTGCATTCAGCAATTATCTTTCGAACCATCTCTTCCTGAATTTTCAGAAGCTGAGGATGTCTGAGCGATAACACTTCCTTATGATCAGGTATGGGTTCAAGATTGTTGATATTATTTGCGTAATAAAGGGGACTAAGTTTCCATTGAATAGTATCATAGAAATTGGAGAACAGATCCAGTTCCACAACAATATTTCTTTTACCGGCTTCAGAGATAAAGTCCTTTAAGCGTGTGAAATAAGCCTCATCCCACTTTGTAAGATCAAACTTATTACCGCCACCCGGATATCCGGGCACATTACATCGGGCCCATGGGCAGATAAATCTCCCGTTCGCGGGGGCAAGAGTGTTCTTTGCAATACCAAAAGCTCCCTCTGGTTCAACATAAATGCCAGAAAAGGTTCTGGTAATGTTCAGTCCTTTATCCGAAATCTCATCAAGGTACTTAACATAGTCAAAATCAAGATTCATAACCGCACCATAATGCTCAGTCGATCCAATAAGTATTGCTGGCTTGCCTCTGAAGAGGAAATAATGTGGATTATCTTGATGCAGGCTCAACGGAGTATTTTCATTTCTGCATGAGGACAGCAACAACAGCAGAAAGATGAAAAGAAAGGTCTTGTTTTTCATGGGTTCATTATTTTTCGCCGAAAAGCTTTTTTGCATCTTCAATCATTGATACAGTAGCTGTGGCACCGCATCTGGTAATCCCTAATTCCTTGAATTTCAAAAGGTCAGTAAGTGTGCGGACTCCCCCTGCTGCTTTGACTTTTACACCGGGTGCTGAGTATTTCCTCATAAGAGAAAGGTCATGTGCTGTAGCCCCGGCATATGAGTATTTGCCATCAGAACCCTTTACAAATCCAAAACCGGTCGAGGTTTTTACATAATCAGCTTTTACTTTTGAACAGATCTCGCAAAGCTTTATTTTATGCTCATCTTTTGTAATATAGTCAGTCTCGAAAATAACCTTGGTAATTGCACCGTATCTGTGTGATGTGTCAACGACTGTTTTAATCTCTTCTTCAAGATAGGTCCAGTCTTCCTGAAGTGCCTTGCCGATATTAATCACCATGTCAATTTCAACGGCACCGTCCTTGCAGGCAGTTTCAGTCTCATAGGCCTTTACTGCGATGGATGAGTTACCTGCCGGAAATCCTATTACGCAGCCAACAAGTACATCACTTCCTCTGAGAAGCTCTGCAGCCTGTTTCACGGCATACGGCTTAACGCATACTGATGCCACATTATACTTTCTTGCTACTTCGCATTCTCTTCTTAAATCTTCATCCGTAAGTGTCGGATGAAGAATTGAATGATCGATCATTTTTGCTATTTCCGTTACTTTGTTCATTTGGGGTATTTATTTAGGATACAAATAGATATAAATAGAAATAAGTAGATATAAATAGATATAGGTGGATAAAAATAGTATCTGGTTTTTAATTTTGTAAACCAATACACTTCAAGGTTAAAGTTAAAAGAAATATTTTTTATACTTTGGTGATTAAATGTATCAAAATATCAACATTTTGATTATCAAAATCATTAGAAATAAGAAATATAAATAAAAACAAATAAACAGAATGGAGAAAGCAGATAGATTTCTTGCGGATCACAAATTAAGAGCCGGTGATATTGACATGATACAACTGGTAGAGTTATTCACTTCGGAAATGGTTAAAGGTCTAAAAGGGGAGCAAAGCTCACTCAGAATGATCCCGACCTACATTGAAGCAGACAATGAATTTCTGAAGGAGACTCCTGTGGTTGCCATCGACGCCGGAGGAACCAATTTCAGGGCTGCACTTGTAAGATTCACAAGCAAGGGGAAACTGGAAATTGACAAGATAGTCAGCGGCTTAATGCCCGGTCTTGACAGGGAGGTATCGAAGAAGGAATTTTTTGATACAATGTCGGGATATATTAAGCCATTAGCTGAAAAATCGGACCGGATAGGATTCTGTTTTTCCTATCCGACAGAAATTTTCCCCGATAAGGACGGCCGGCTCCTGCAGTTCTGCAAGGAGGTTCAGGCACCGGAGGTGATAGGTCAGATTATAGGCAAATCCTTGCTCGAAGCCCTGGGTACACCTCATAAAAAGATAGTTCTTCTCAATGATACTGTTGCAACCCTTCTGGCAGGAAAATCCGCATCATATGGCAGAGACTATGATTCATTCATGGGTTATATACTGGGTACCGGCACAAATACATGTTATATAGAAACCAACAGGAGTATTCTTAAAAACCCGGAGCTGGATCGGGGTAAGAGTATGATCATAAATGTTGAGTCGGGAAATTTCGGAAAGGCTCCAAGGACGGATCTTGATATTTCCTTTGATAATACAACGATGAATCCGGGTAATTATACATTCGAAAAGATGTTCTCGGGAGGCTATTTCGGAGGTCTCTGCCTTTTTGTTCTGAAGGCTGCTTCAAAGGAGGGCATATTCTCCGGACAAGGAACGGAAAGGCTGAACAACATTACAGAACTTACTGCTGAAGAGGCAAATAGTTATTTATCAGCTGTCAAAACCAATAACAATATTCTTGTAAAATGCTTCAGTGACGAAGAAGACAGGGAAAATAGTTTATATATAATCGATAAGCTGATAGACCGTACGGCTAAGCTAGTTGCAGCAAACCTGGCTGCCGTTGTTCTGAAAACCGGAAAGGGAACCGAACCTGAACGGCCTGTTCTAATTACTATCGAAGGGACTACATATTTTAAACTCCATATTCTGAAAGAGAGATTTGAGAACTTTTTTTCTGAGTTCCTTAAGGGTGACCGGAAGAGATATGTGGAATTTACCCAGGTTAGAGCAATCGAGTCTTATCGGGGCAGCTCTTGCAGGATTAATAGATTAAGTTTGTAATGTGTTCATAACCCCCTTCCCTGCCTTCCCCCAGGGGGGAAGAGCATCCTGCTTATCGGGATGGGAAAGAGGTAAGGATTTAAGGTTGGTAATTTTGAAAAAGTAATAATATTTATGAAACTGGGTTTTGTAAGTGCAATATTGCCTGAACTCACTTTAGAAGAGCTTATTGATTATGCTGCTGAGCTTGGCTATAAATGCATAGAGGTTTGCTGTTGGCCTGTCGGCAAAGCTGAAAGAAGATATTCAGGAGTAACCCATATCGATGTTGATCAGCTTAATCAGAAACGTGCCGACGAAATTAACCAATACCTTAATTCAAAAGGAGTTGAGATATCCGGACTGGGCTATTACCCTAATCCTCTTGATCCTGATCAGGAGAAGAGGAAGGTCTATATCGATCACATTAAGAAAGTGATAGATGCTTCCGCAATGCTTGGAATAAATAAGATAAATACATTCATAGGCCGCGATAAGAACAGGTCGGTTGATGAAAATTTTGAAATATTCAGACAAGTCTGGCCGGAAATAATCTGGTATGCTGGTGAAAAAAATACTAAGATTGGCATAGAGAATTGCCCAATGATATTTACCAGGGATGAATGGCCGGGTGGTAATAACCTTGCGACAACTCCTGCAATATGGCGAAGAATGTTCAGCGAGATCAGAAGCGAACATTTCGGATTAAATTATGATCCCTCACACCTTCTTTGGCAGCAAATGGATTACATCAAACCTCTTTATGAGTTTAAGGACAAGCTTTTCCACATCCATCTTAAGGATGCAAAGCTATACCGCGAAAAGCTTGATGATGTTGGTATTATGGCAACTCCGCTTGAGTTTCATTCCCCGAAGCTTCCAGGGCTGGGGGATATTGACTGGGGAAAATTCATTTCCACCCTTAATGACATTCGTTATGCTGGCCCTGTATGCGTGGAAGTCGAGGATAAGACTTTTGAAGGATCATTGGAGGATCGTAAATACTCCTTAGTTCTCTGCAAACGTTATCTTGATCAATATTTATGAATAAGCCAATACCTGTTTCATAGACCAAAGTGTTGGTGTTATGGTTTTTCAGCTTCGGACCCAGGTCCCACTGATTCGGGCTGACCGGAAGTCTTCATTTCCAGCTTCAGGATTCCTTTATTATCAGAAGGGAACCTGCAATCGACAGAAAAATCATGATCTCCGTATCCGATTCTGAAAGCATCATCTTTTATCTTCAAAGTCCTTATCAACTGCCAGTTCTCTGTATAAAGTAAAACTTCATCACCACCTTCATACTTCAGATTTTGCCCTGGTTTGATCGTGACCTGCAGAACTGTTTTATGCCGGTTGTCAATTGCAATTGAGATATCTTCAACCGGGCCATCCTTTGCTGTAAGGATGAAACAAATATTCTGTTCACCGTATGGATTGTTGAATGTGAATAATGTTGAAGCCGGCTCTCCCGGCTGAAGTTCACGATGTATATGTTCATATCTCTTTACTTCATAAGGGATCAGAAGCCACTGGTTCTTTCCTGAGACTTTAAGGGTGAATTCATTCTTTATATTTTCCATCCTCTTTTTCTGGTCTGAATTGAATGCCCCGCTCATCCTTGCTTTCTCCCATTCCCGTATTTTCTCCAGTATCTGTTCTCCACAGCCGTTCTTTTCAAAAACGGAAGCATTCGTGACAAGTGCATAACCTGCATCGAATGCAGCACTTCTTGCGAGCATCCACTCAATATCCTCGATGCTTGTCGATGGTCTCATACTGAACCATCCCAGCATGCAGGGAATATAATTCCTGCGGAAATAGTCCTGGTTTAAGCAGCCGGTATTCTGTCTGGCTTTCGCGAAATCCGGCATACCATGGTTCCCCCCAGTTCATTCTGGTGAACATATGCCAGAAATAGTGCCCGGGTGTGCTGGCATCCATAATGTAGTCGTTCTTAATTTCAGGAATCAGTCGATCGTACCAGTTCTTCACGAATAACAGTTCCCCGTATTTCCCCATACCTGTAGAGCTGTTGCCCTCAAGTCCGTCAAATGAAATCTGTTTCAGTCCGGTTTTGTTATAAAGGTCTGCAATTCTCGAGGCGACCTCAGCCGAAAGATCATTATCGGTAAGGAATACCTTATATGCATGATCAGCAAGTTTTGATATTGTATCCCCTTTTCTGAACGAAGAAGCAGCCGTACCAAAGGCTCCACGCTCACATCCCAACAGTCGCCATGGTTCGGATTCAGAAACCTTTTCATACCTGATAAGTTCATTTCCAATAAGAGCTGCATTAAGAGTATTATTTTGCATCTGATTGAAAAATGAAGCATCTGAAATGCCAATGCTGGTTTCATTATCAGAAATGGTTTCAGTTATTATAGAGCTACCAACCTTTGCCAGTCTTTTATCAGGGACAGGTGTAACATAAGGATCATTAGTAGTAATGAAGTTTGACAGGATATGGGCGCCTACTCGTATTCCCTGTGATTCTGCTTCATCAACAATAGCAGCAAGGTCATCCCAGGTCATGCTGTTCTTCAGATCAAAATGTCCCCAGTTTTTAAATGGGTCTCCATGATACAAATATTTCAGGCCTGCTCGTTTGGTAAGTTCAATTGCTTGCCGGTAATTTTCACGGGTGAAGTCCTGAATCAGATACGCTGATACAGCCCTCTTTGAGCGTTTTGCCCACACCCCTTCGAGAAGAGGATGAGGCAGTTCTTCTGTAAGTTCGATCTCCTCGATAACATCAAGTACTTCTACCGGGTTACATCCAAAAAGAGCGATTTTAGAACCTATAATACCTTCATCATTGAAAGCAGGGGCTGTATATTTTTGATTCTGCATCGATGATACAATCCTCTCTTTTGTCCTTGAACGGGTGTAAGCATTCAGAGAACTCCCGTATTGTTCAGGCCTGGCGGTGTTACCCCTGTAAAGAATATGAACAGAATCAGCAACATCTACAAGGCTTGTTGTGGCAAAAATATCATAACCGGTAAAACTGTCATCTTCATTATCGGGATATCCACCAAGCGTTCTGGGGTTAAGTGTTTGAATCCCAATAGCAAATGTTGTGTCTCTTACAACTCCGATCGTTTCCCCAACCGTTTCTTTGATAGAGGTTTTTATAGGTCCCCATTGAATAAGCTCAACTTTTTCTTTATCAGATATTTCCAGGAGTTCTAATGTGAAATATGAGTCTTTGGTTACTGCTTTGATTTTTGCCGATAGCTCTTTCACGGGATAATGGAGAAGAAAAACGTCACCAGATGCTGAGAGAGAAATTGGTTCGTATAACTTTCCGTCAATTCTTAATGACAATAAAAAAGAAGAGGCCTCTTTGGCCAGGTAGTCATATCCGTTCTCTTTATTTTTCAGCCCAAGCACGTTCCCTTTGCTGCCAAATTCAATTAAAAACTTTTCCGTTTCCAGCCTGTATGTTTTCTTACAACCTGTTAATGTAACAATTGTAACAATCAGCAATGTTTTGCAAAAGAATCCGGCTATGTTCATATTATTCAGATTTGGACTTAGAATAGTGTAAATTTAGAAAATAAATAAACTGTTGCAGGTTTTTGGAATCCAAAGTGAAGGTATTGGATTTCAGTATTAAATCAATTAACTTATCAATTCAAAAATATTTGAAGTATATGAAACGTCAATCCGCTATCTGCCTGCTGATTATCTTATTAATTTCCTTTCAGGAAGTAGCTTTCAGCCAGAAAATTTATGTTTCACCGGCCGGAGCCGATATTAATCCCGGAACAGCTGATAAACCTCTCCTTACTCTTAATGCTGCTCGCGATAAGGCAAGGGAGTTGAGGAAAACAATGAAACATAATGAACCAATTGAAATCGTTGCAGCTGGAGGTGAATATTTAATGATGCAGCCTCTTTTTCTTACAACAGATGATTCAGGTACACCAGCTTCCCCCCTGGTATTTAAAGCTGAGACGGGAACTAAAGCAATATTCAGGGGAGGTATTTCAATTTCCGGATTTGAAAAAGTGAACGATAAGCTCTGGAAAGCATTTATTCCTCAGGTAGAGTGGTACGATTCATACTTTGAACAGCTATATGTTAACGGCAGAAGAGCCATACGGGCTAAGAGTCCAAATGATGGATTCTTTAGAGTAAAAAGTGTCACTGAAACAGTACTGGAAAAAGGATCGGGAAGATCTCCGGAACTGGCTGTACAGAAGGTTGAGCTTGATACTGCAGACACGACAAGTTTTCAATTATTCTCCAAGCAGGATTTTCAGGATGCCCTGATAGTATTTTATCACAACTGGGACAATACTAGAAAAAGGGTGACAGGTTTCTCAAAGGAGGCATCATCAGTCTATATTGCAGGTGAAGGCATGAAGCCCTGGAATCCGATAAATAATAAATCAAGATACCTTGTTGAGAATTTTAAAGCTGCCCTTGATGCTCCGGGTGAATGGTTCCTCGAGCGGACGGGGTACCTCTGGTATATCCCGCTGGAAGGTGAGACTATTGAGAACACAACCTTCTATATTCCTGTAATCAAGGAGTTTATTTCAATTCAGGGTGACCTCTTATCAGGTAAAAAAGTGGAAAATGTAAAATTTGAAAATCTGGTGTTTGAAGTGGCAGGATATAAAACGCCTCCTGACGGAAATGAACCCGCACAAGCAGCCGCTCCGGTCGATGCAGTAGTTACCCTCGATTTTGCCGACAAAATAGAATTCAAAGGTTGTGAAATAGCTCATACCGGCACATACGCTTTCTGGTTTCGCAGGGCATGCAGCAATAGTATAGTAAATCAATGTTATATGCATGATCTTGGAGCCGGAGGAGTTAAAATAGGGGAGACTATCATAAGACCGGCTGCTGACGAAATTACAAACAGGATAACGGTTGATAATAATATAATCAGGGATGCAGGTCATATTTTCCCGTGTGCAGTCGGCATAATTATCTTTAATGCAAGTGATAACAAGCTTACCCATAATGAAATAGCTGATTTGCGCTACACGGGTATCTCTGCCGGTTGGGTTTGGGGATATGCTCAGAGTCCCTCAAAGCGTAACCTTATAGCATTCAATCATATCCATCATCTCGGCTGGGGGGAGCTTTGTGACATGGGCGGCGTTTATACACTTGGAGCATCCGAAGGAACTGTTGTCGCCAATAACCATATACACCATATATACTCATTCGATTATGGAGGCTGGGGGCTCTATACCGACGAAGGTTCTTATGATATCATCATGGAAAACAATCTTGTGTATGCCTGTAAAAACTCAGGATTTCATCAGCATTATGGGAAAGAAAATATAATAAGGAACAACATTTTTGCATATAACATCAGGTCGCAGTTGCAGGCTACAAGAATAGAAGAGCACAAGTCCCTTTCGTTCACAAACAACATAATATATTTTGACAAGGGTACTTTATTCAGCAGTAACTGGCATAAATTCAATCTGTTTGCTGATAAAAATGTTTACTGGGATACCAGAACAAAAGATATCAGGTTCGGTGATGTTTCATTTGCCGAATGGAAAAAATCGGGAAAGGATATCCATTCAATAATTGCTGATCCCCTGTTTGTCAATCCATCAGCGTTCGATTTTCACCTGAAAAAGAATTCTGTTGCTAAAAGGATCGGCTTTGTCCCGTTCGATTATTCAGCGGCAGGGGTTTATGGTTCAGAAGAATGGAAAAATCTGGCAAAATTTGATGCACGACTTGAAATAAAATTCGATAATATTGTAAATCAATCGGAAAGAAAAACGAAATAATATTTTTCCTATGTCACGAACATTACAGGTTAAAACCAGTCAGTTGCTTCCCTGGGCATTAACAGTTGTCAGAATTGTTATCGGATGGCACTTCCTGTATGAAGGTATATCAAAAATTATGGCTGCAGGATGGACCTCTGCCCCATATCTGGCAGGCTCAAAATGGATTTTTGCTCCATTGTTCACTGCAATGGCCGGAAGCCCTGCAGCAATCGCTGTAATTGATTTCATAAATATCTGGGGGATGATTCTGGTCGGATTGGGTCTGATTCTGGGCTTGTTCACAAGGTGGGCCGCTGCAGGAGGAACACTGATGCTCTTCTTTTACTTCGTGGCATACCCGCCGTTACCAGGATATATGTTTGGAGTTCCGGTTGAAGGTAGCTACCTCTGGGTAAACAGAAATCTTATTGAGTTATTTGCTCTTGCAATATTCATTATTCTATCAAGGGAATACCACTTCAGCCTTGACCGATTGATTGAGAGATGGAGAGAGGAGAGAGCCCGAAAGCCGGTCGGGGAGATGCCTGCTGACTCAAAAACAGGCGTGGGCCGTAGGGAGGCTTTAAGGGATCTCATTTCTATTCCGGCATTGGGAGCATTTGCATATGCTCTTTACAGGAAAAAGAAATGGGACAGTTTTGAGGAAAAGCTTCTTACCATTGACGGGATGGATGCAAATTCGGGTGCCACCCTTGCTGAAATTTAATTATTCAACGCTTAAGGACCTTAAAGGACAGGTCCCGAAAGGAGTTATTAAGTACCGGGATAAGAATGGGAATCCTGCCGATTTTGAGCTTAGCCGCCTTTTAATGGGAGGAAACCTTATTGGAGGATGGGCACATGCAAGAGATCTTATCTATGTATCAAAACTTGTAAAGACATATCATACCGATGAAAAAGTGCTTCAGACTCTGGCTCTTGGAGAAAAATGCGGTATGAATGCAATAATTTCCAATCCGCAGATGGGAAGGATCTTTCAGAAATACAGGCATGAATTCAGGGGTAAAGTCAAGTTCATTTCAGATTGTGGTACCAACCTCGATTTTCAAAAGGGCATTGAGATGTCGCTTGCAGCAGACTGGGATGCTCTGTATTGCCAGGGTGAAATTACCGACCGGTTCACAAATCCTGAATGGGACGATCCTAATAAAAGAACAGTTACTGAAAGAATGGAACTGATAAAAGCCGGACTTGAACAGATCCGTGCGAATGGAAAGCCTGCAGGCATCGGCGCTCACAGGATAGAAGCAATTAAAGCCTGCGTGGAATATGGCTTAAAACCTGATTTCTGGGTAAAGACAAGTCATAGCCATAATTACTGGTCGGCGAAGTCGGCAGAACCATGGAATGACAATTTTTTCGATTTTAATCCGGAGGAAACAGTCAGATTCATGGCAACACTTCCGGAACCATGGATCGCATTTAAAGTACTTGCTGCAGGAGCCATTAAACCGGAAGAGGGGCTTAAATATGCATTTACAAATGGTGCCGATTTTGTTTGCCTGGGAATGTATGATTTCCAGATTGTTGAAGATGTGAATATTGCACTTGACACCCTCAGCATGGTAAAGGAGCGGCAGCGTCCATGGATGGCTTAAATCAATAAAATTTGCTGTAATGAAAAGATTGGTTGTATTTCTGCTTTTAACAGGCTTATATGTTGTATTAAAAGCACAGGATTATCCATTTCAGGATGTCTCCCTCTCAGAAGATGCCAGGATCAGAAACCTGATCTCACTTATGAACCTTGATGAGAAGATCTCCTGCCTTTCAACCCGGATCGCTGTTCCCCGCCTCGGGGTGAAAGGAACAAGGACTATTGAAGGATTGCACGGACTTGCTTACAGCGGTCCTGCAAACTGGGCCGTGAAAGGACCAAAGGCTTCTCCCACAACCACTTTCCCCCAGGCTTATGGTCTTGCACAGATGTGGGACACTGAGCTTATCAGGAGGATAGCTGACTGGCAGGCAACCGAAGCAAGGTTTCTGGCCCAGAATAAAAAATTCGGGACGGGGGGATTGGTAGTGTTTGCGCCAAATGCCGATATGGGTCGCGATATACGTTGGGGAAGGACTGAAGAGTGTTTTGGAGAGGATCCATTCCTTAATGGTGCAACCGTTACTGCTTTTGTAAGGGGACTTCAGGGAAGCGACCCTGTGTACTGGAAAACGGCTTCACTTATGAAGCATTTCCTTGCGAACAGTAACGAGAACAACCGTACATATAACAGCTCCGATTTTGATGACAGGCTATTCCGTGAATACTATTCCTATGCATTTTTTAAAGGAGTTACTGAAGGAGGGTCACAATGCTTTATGGCCGCTTATAACAAGTACAACGGCATCCCCTGCACTGTTCATCCGGTATTAAGGAATGTGACGATGAATGACTGGGGACTGAGAGGTATTATTTGTACTGATGGTGGAGCCTACAGGCAGCTTTTAACCACGCATGCTTATTATCCATCGCTTGATATTGCTGCTGCTGAATGTATTAAAGCCGGAATAACCGTATTCCTTGATAATTACATGGCTCCTCTTAAGGAGGCTCTTGCAAAGGGACTGATTACTGAAAAGCAGATCGAGGAAGCAATTTACGGAAATCTGAGAGTTGTCCTGAAGCTTGGTATGCTGGATAATTCTACAAGGAATCCCTATACTGATATTGGAGTGACGGATACCATCGCACCATGGACAAAAAATGAAGCACGTGATCTGGCAAGACTGGCAACTCAAAAGTCGATAGTCTTGCTGAAAAATAGAAATTCACTTCTTCCGCTTCAGAAAAACAAGATTAAAATCAATCGCTGTCATAGGACCATCTGCCAACAAGGTGATCTCCGACTGGTATTCCGGTACTCCTCCTTATAATGTCAACATACTGAACGGGATTAAAAATGCACTGGGGAGTGATGTAATTATCAGATTTGCGATGAGCAACAAAGCTGATTCGGCAATTATTGCTGGCAAAGCAAAGTGATGTTGCTATAGTTTGCGTTGGAAACCATCCACTGAGTTACGGTCTTGGATGGGGACAGAATCAGGTAGCCAGCGATGGTCGTGAGGATGTTGACAGGCAGGCAATATCACTGGAGCAGGAAGACCTTGTGAAGCTGGTTTACAAAGCCAATCCCAATACAATCCTTGTTATAGTATCCAGTTTCCCTTATGCGATAAACTGGTCGAAGGACAATATTCCGGCGATCCTTCATGTAAGCCAGTCAAGCCAGGAGCTTGGCAATGGAGTTGCAGACGTCCTGTTCGGGAAGGTCAGTCCTGCCGGAAGGCTGGTTCAGACCTGGATCACATCAATCGATCAGCTTCCCCCGATCCTTGATTATAATATAAGGAATGGAAGAACCTACATGTATGACAGGAACATCCCACTTTTCTCATTCGGTTACGGGCTTACATATACGAGTTTTAAATATTCGGGTCTGAAAATTGACAAAAAAACTTTGTCCGACAAAGAGGTTGTTAATGTAAGCTTCAATATTCAGAATACAGGTAACTACGACAGTGATGAGGTACCCCAGCTTTATGTAAGCTTTCCGGGATCAAAAGTGGATAGACCGGTAAAAGCGTTGAAGGGATTTACAAGGATTTTTATTAAAAAAGGAGAAACCAGATATGTAACAATCCCGTTGAAAGGAAGTGATCTGACATATTGGAATACGAATACAAATAAATGGACCCTTGAACCAGGGAAAATCGAATTTGTTATAGGTTCATCATCCGCTGACGAAAAACTTAAAGGGGAAATGATATCAAAATGATATCAAAAAGATATTAAAATGATATCAAAATGATATAGATTAAAATTAACAATCACTCCCAAAAAGGCTATTTAAAAAGGGAAAAAGATTCCGCTCAATGACAGCCAGTGTTTTGAAGGAGGTTTGGAGGCAAGCCTCCAAACTCCCTCCTTCCCTATGAAAAACTAAATCCTTGTCATTCTGAGCAAAGCGAAGAATCTCCTACTTTTAGTCGGACACTAGTGATTCATAATGTACGATTACAATTCAGAATTTATTCTCTTTTTATAAGACAGACCCAATCCTTTCCGTCGATACCGGGTGGAGTACCTGTTGAAGCAAATCGGGCACCCATTATTTTACTGATTTTTCCTGACCGCAAATCGCCTCCGGTTCGCGGATTAAACCAATTGATTGTGTATTCTCCTTCAGGTAGTAGTATGTCAGTTGCTTTTCCTTCCGGAAGGTATATAGCATAAATCTCTCCTTCCTTAGCAAGAGCAATAATCATTTTTATCTTTTGTAAGCTCATCAGCATTTTTCATCTCATGAAAGGCAGATATTTATGAAAGAAATCAAGAGCCACTTTTGTCTGTTCCCATAGACTTATCCCTGCTGCGCCAGTCCTCACAGCTCAGATCGGAATGAGGATATTTGTACCCGAAATACCATTCCACCCCGGCTCCGCCTGCCATTAAATTCCCCCAGAGTGCTTTATATCTTATTGTATCATGATCAGTATCAAAGGAATCGGGCAAAGCTCCCTTGTTGGCCGGACCTATCTCATCAATGCAGACGACCCATTTATGTCCCGAATCAGCAGATTGCTTCAGCCAGTATTTTGCATCATTATGTATTTCATCAATATTCCCGCACTGGATTGAAGGACCTTCAATATTACTGAATCCGAGGTATGCTGTCATATCTTTTCTTCTTTGTTCCGGATCAGAGTGTGTATGAACTACTATGAAATTGTCATAAGGATCAGTATTTCTGAGAAAATCTGCCATAAGCTTTGTGTCCTCATAGGTCTGACCGTATGGGGACCATAAAGTCGGATTATGCTCTTCGCCGAGGTTCCATGTTACTGCAAGGTGGTGCGAGAACCTGGCTATAAGTTCCCTCAGGTATAATTTTCTCTGTACGTCGAGGTATCCGCAATCGAGGAGGCATTCGTTTTCAGTTTCCTGTAAAACAAAATGCTTCATGATTCCAAGTTTATCGGCGTGAGAGAAAACAATATTCCACTGGTCGAGCTTGCTGCAGTCAAACCGGTACCGTTCATTCCGGTCAGTGTATGGCCAGACATCCTCACCGTCGCCCAGAATGTTCAAAGTGAGGAAATAGAAGCTGTTCATCCCTTTGGACGATAGATAGTTCAGTGCTCCTATTATCCCTTTGCCTTTCCCGTTTTTCCATTGCGGATCACCCTCTTTCCAATCTCATTATATGAGGTTCATAAAGATGTAGTCCACTGTTAGGTACTGCCTCTCCGCTTCTGGCCTTGTTGCTGCCGCCGTAATATGTCCCGTCAAATTCCCTGTAACCAAGAAAATTCTCAGGACTGTCGGCTCCACCCTTGAGGAACGTTTCGCCATTTCCCGAATGTTTCAAATACCGGGTTCCGTCATATTGAAGCCTTCCTTTTGCCCTGAAATCAGGTGCAATCTTGTCGGTTTTTTCTATCGTGAATGTTCCGGTCTCACCATCCATATAGCATTTCTTCCCATAACTCAGATCATCGGCGATAGAAATATTCCTGCCTTTCAGAAAACTGACCCTGTAACTCCATTCACCCTCTGAGGGAGGACAAAAATGTGCCTGCCATTTATTACCCGACTTTGATGAAGTTTCAGCAGCATTTCCGTCGGCAGCATAATATCCCGGAACAAGGATCCTCTGGCTTCCATTGGTGAATTCAACATCGAGGCGGTAATCGGTGAATGGATTTATTGTGTCATACTCACTTGTTTCAGGGCCGTCGAAAGTAAATGTTATCGTGTGCCAGACTTTTAATTCACCCTCTGTTTGAACTTTCTTTGATTCTCCGCATGAAACAGCCAGAAAACAAAAACCAAGAATCAAATCAGATATTAATAATGAATTGAGATTCTTCATGGTTCATGAATATTAATGAATAAATGTAATTGATATCATTTAATAGGTACCGGAAAATCTTCATATTAAATTATTGTCCGATAAAAAACTTACAAATATCTTCAAGCATTCATATTTATGGCATCCCTACGGGATTTATTAAACAATAGGGTATATATATTTCTACAAATATTTGGTTCCTGACGGAACTGTCCCAGCAGGACAAGATATTTGTAGACATTTTGTTGCATCTTTTTTAAAGTCCCGTATGGGACGAAATAAAAGGTTTCCTGGAAACGGTGTTTCGTTTATAAAAATAGGATTTTAAATGTTCCAAAACTCTTAAAGTGATCGAAAAGAAACCCCATTGGAATCAACCTGTCTTTATGAAAACTTTAAAATATTAATTTTTTCAATTATTTTTGCGCAATAAATTTTGCAAAAAGGCTTAAAGGATTACAAATTGAAAAAATCTGAATGGAAATACAGTAAAATTGCAATTAAGGTCGGGAGCAATGTGATAACACAAAGCGATGGTTCACTTAATGTGGGAAGGATGCTTCGTATTGTGGAGGATGTAGCAGTTCTTTCCAAACAGGGACTTGAGGTGATACTTATTTCATCAGGAGCAGTTGCGGCAGGCAGGAACTCAATAGATCCTTCTAAAAAAACAAACATTGTTTCTGCAAAGCAGGTATGGGCAGCCATTGGTCAGGTAAAGCTGATGTCGACTTACCAGTTCCTGTTCAGCAAATATAATATAACTGCCGGACAGCTTCTTGCAACAAAAGAGAGCTTCAGCGACAGGAGGCATTATCTGAATATGAAAAACTGTATTTCCGCAATGATCGACAATAAGGTCCTTCCTGTTGTAAATGAAAATGACACAATATCGATAAATGAACTGATGTTTACCGATAATGACGAACTGTCGGGAATGATAGCTTCACTGATGAACAGCGAAGCACTTTTCATCCTTTCGAACGTGGATGGCATCTATAATGGCCTGCCCGGGACAGGGAACGCCGAAATTATACGAGAGATCACCATCGATTCTGTAAGTCCGGAGAAATTCATAACATCTGAAAAATCAGGATCCGGACGGGGAGGCATGCATACAAAATATATGACGGCCAGGAAAATTGCATCACTTGGAATTGATGTTTTTATTGCAAACGGTATGCGCGATTCGATTGTAACTGACATCTTAAAAGGGAGGGATGTGCCGTTTACCCATTTTGTTCCGAATGATAATAAGAAAAACAGTGTGAAGAAATGGCTCTCTCACTCTGATACATTTGCGAGGGGGGCGGTTTATATTAACAACGGTGCAAAAGATGCTCTTCTGAATGACAAGGTTACCAGTCTGCTGATGATAGGAGTGACAAAAATTGAAGGCTCCTTTAAAAGAGGCGACATAATCAGGGTACTTGATGAAAATGGTAACAGTATAGGTTTGGGTAAATCACAATATGATTCAGAGAAGGCTGCAAATAATATTGGTGAGAAGCAAAGCAAACCTCTTATCAAATATGATTATATGGTTATTAATGAGGATATTAATACTATCCATGCCTGAATATGTATTCAAAAAGCCGTTATTAAATGAATCTTACATCAGCATTTAAGAGAGCATCAGAAGCAGGCCGGTCGTTAAATGTTCTGGGTCCGGGTATAATTATCGAAGCTCTGCTTTTAATAGCCAGGGAGACAGAAAAGAATTCCGGATTGATAATTTCTGAAAATGAAAAGGATCTGGTTCTTATGGATAAAGCCGATCCTAAATATGACCGTTTATTACTCAACAGTGAAAGGATAGCAGGGATCGTATCAGATATAAGAAATGTTGCTCAGATGACCAGTCCGCTGGGCAGAATTATTTCAGAAACCACCAGGCCTAACGGGCTTATAATATCCAGAATTACAGTCCCATTTGGTGTTATCGGGATTATTTATGAGTCAAGGCCAAATGTAACATTTGATGTTTTTTCTCTCTGCCTGAAATCAGGTAATGCATGCATCCTGAAAGGGGGGAGCGATGCAATAAATTCAAACAGGGCCGTTGTCGGATTAATAAAGAGTTGCCTTGAGAAACTAGGTATTGATCAGGATGTTGTAACCCTCCTGCCTTCGGGACGTAAAGAAACATTACAGCTTTTGAATGCCCGAAAATACGTTGATCTTATAATACCTCGCGGAAGCCGGGAATTAATTGATTTCGTCAGAGATAATTCAATCATTCCGGTTATTGAAACAGGTGCCGGAATATGTCATACCTATTTTGACGAATATGGGGATAAAGCAAAAGGCAGGGATATTATTAACAACGCAAAGACAAGAAGGGTGAGCGTATGCAATGCCCTCGACTGCCTGATAATACATGAAAAGCGCCTCGGAGACCTGGCTTTCCTTGTTGAGCTGTGTTCAGGATCAAAAGTGGAGATTTGGGCTGATAAAGAGGCTTTTGCAGCATTGAAGGGAAATTACCCTTCCGGACTTCTTCATAAAGCAACAATAGACTCATACGGTATGGAATTTCTCTCTTACAGAATGTCTGTGAAGACTGTGGCATCATTGGAAGAAGCACTTGAACATATTGAGATATATGGTTCAAAGCACAGTGAGGCAATAGTCTCTGAAAATTTTGAACGAATTAACCTGTTTTTAAACCTTGTCGATGCTTCATCTGTTTATTCTAATGCCTCTACTGCCTTTACTGACGGAGGAGAATTCGGACTAGGTGCAGAAATTGGAATTTCGACACAGAAACTTCACGCAAGGGGACCGATGGCACTTGAAGAACTTACGACATACAAATGGATAATAAAAGGTAACGGCCAGATCAGGAAATAGTACTATAATCCGGCATAAACCAGCAGGGCCAGTCCTGCCAGGTAGGCAAGGAACATAAGGAGGATAAGAGTGTTAACCTGTTTTGATGCCCCTTTGAATTCTTTCCAGATAAATACACCCCATAAGGCTGCTATCAGTGTTGCACCCTGGCCCAGGCCATAAGAAATTGCAAAACCTGCTTTACCTGCAGCAATAATGCTCATTGCCATTCCAAGACTCCAGATCACACCTCCAAGAATTCCGGTAAGATGTGTACCAATGGTTCCTGCCGCATAGTCTTTAAATGCAAGCGGTTTTCCTTCAAATGGTTTTTTCATTATCAGGTAGTTAAAAAGAAAATTGCTGACCAGAACACCAATGGCAAAAAAGAAAAGAGCAGAATATGGTGTCAGTTTCCCTGCTTCAGGATTTATAAAATCAGCGGCCATTGAGCTGGCAACAAAACGATAGAAAAGTGCCATCAGAACTCCTGCTGAAACCGAGAGCAGTATGCCCTTCCCGGAAACTTTCTGCAATGAAGCACTGTGCTTTTTATAAGCAAAAGCATCTATTATGATTGCCGCCACTATCAGTGCAACTCCGCAGAACAGTACTACCGGGTTGCCCTGCGGTGCAAAAATATAATTGATAATTACGCCGAGGGCCAGCGCAATTCCGACACCTACAGGAAAAGCAACTGCCATTCCTGCAATAGCCATAGCTGCAACCAGGAGGATGTTGGAGGCGTTGAAGATCACTCCACCAAGCATGGCCTTAAAGATATTTCCGTTATCGGCCTGGGATATGTCAGAAATAAAGCTTCTGCCTTCAGAACCAGAGCTTCCGAGAGTAAACCCGAGAAGTAGGGAAAAGAGAACAATACCGGTTACATAATCCCAGTAAAAGAGTTCAAAGCGCCAGGATTTTCCTGCAAGTTTCTGGGTATTGCCCCACGATCCCCAGCAAAGCATCGTTACGATGCAGAGGACAACGGCTAATGAGTAGGTTTGTGGTATAAACATTTTTCAGAAGATAAAAGATAAAAATAAAAAGATAAAAAATTATGCCCTTGAATCCCCTCCTGGGAGGGGTGAGGGGTGGGTTTAAAAAGACTATTTTTCGAAAGAAAACTTAAAGGCTTCATTTTTCTTGGGAGCTGTTTTGAATATGGTTGCCGAAGTGATATACACTCTCGATCCTGCAGATTCCGGCCGTTTCTCACCTTTAACCACCAGTCTTACAGTATGGTCTCCTGGCTTCAGGTTCAGAACATGCCAAATGCTTTCAGTATGCTGCTGGTTTGCAAAGTCATAATAAGTATCGATTGTCCTGTGCAGATTACCATCAACGTAAATATCTGCCTTTCCGCCATCCCTGAACCAGTTTCCAGTCAATGAAATTCCTGTTCCATTGAAGCTTATTTCAAGCTCATCACCTGCTTTGTCGGACCAAATTGCCTGCTTCTGTATCTGACCATCCCTTCCTGTAACCTCATATGTATTCCATTTCCCTTTCATTTTCCACGACCCTTTTTCGAAAACAGAAATTCTTTTGTCAAATACAACATCCGGAAATGCCACCTCAAGTTCAGGGGCAACCGGATCCTGAACCTTTATCATAATATTTTTATCTCCGGTATATCCTCCGTTTTTAGTGATAAGGTCTGTTGCATAACTGTAAGTTGAAGCTACAGCTGAGTTGAACGAATATGATGTATGGATAAAAAGGGAATCACCTAATGATTTGACACCCTGCTGCATTTCCACCGGAAGTCCTTTGAAACCTTTTATTACTCCAAGAACAGCAAGTGCATTTGAAGGATTGCAGTCGGAATCCTGCCCGCAACGGGTTGATATTTCGAGTGTTTTAACCGGATCACCTTCCCCATAGAGAAGACCCATAACTATATAAGCTCCGTTCAGTTTTGCATCAATATTAAAAGGCGACCCTGCGCCGCAAATGTCAACATCACCCCACTTATCCTCAAGTTCCTTCCAAGCAGCGCGCCAATCAGAAGGATAGTGCTGGTGGAGTTTTATTACATCACAGATGATCTTATTATAGTCGCTTTCAGAAGGAATTGATCTTAAGGCCTTTTCAATAATCTTTTTAATATCCGATTCAAAGTAAGCTTCCGAGTATAGAGCAGCAACAAAAATGCCGCCATATACACCATCACCATAGTTCATAATATGACCGATCTTGTCAGCTATCTTAGAGGCTGTGCGTGGCATTCCCGGACACATAAACCCTATATAGTCTGCCTCAATCTGAAAATCAATGTCGTCAGCATGAATGTTGTATTCAGGACTTCCGGATTGAGGTGCAAAAATGCTGTCGTAATAGTTTTTTCTCGCCTGCATATTGGCATGCCATAGCTGGTATCCGGCTTTGGCAAACATTTCCTGGTATTTTTTTGCAGGTGCATCAATCCCGTATTTATCCATCGACATCAGGAATGTAAGCTGAACATAGATGTCGTCCTGCCACATACTGCCCTTTATATCGGAGGGTTTCCATTTAATTGAATCTTCAAAAATAAGGCTCTGGGCCCGGAACTCGGTTGGTGCACCGTAAGTGACACCGATCATTTTCCCCGCCCATCCTCCGGCTATTTTGTCCCTGAGAACATCAGGACCGATGGATTTTAAATCGGGAGACGAATCCTTACAGGAAGTCAGAATTGCTAATCCCGTGATGAAGATTAAAACAAAACGCATTTTTTTCATAAACATTAATTAAATATTTAATTTGCACTTGACTATTTTAGTTAGAAGTAAGAACATTTTAACAAACGAATGCTGAATGCAGAAGTTCTTAATTCGCTGTTCATGTGTTCTTCATTCTTATTTTAAAAGCCCCCCTTCAGGGGGGTTGGGGGGCCTGGAATATGCATCATCCTATCCTCTATGAACTTCGTTATTTCCGGGATGGCCATTTTTTGAACAACATATTGATGTTTCCCTTTCGGATCGTCTTTCCAGCTGTTGCTGCCATTGGGAAAAATAGTTATTGTGCCTCTCTTTGTATCAAAAAATCCTTCAGTACCGTAAACAGCTATCAACACTGCAGTTTCATCCCAGCTCATCCGTCCGTTCCTGTCCTCTTCCGAAAGAGGGATGCTTATCCTGAAAACATCTTTAACGGGGCTGTTCTGAACAGGTGATTGAATTAACCGTAGCCCAGTAAAAATATTCTTGCCAATCTCAAAACCGGTGAATATTATCTCTCCTGGCCAGTTCTCAAAAACATACTTTGATGATGCTGAATCGATGAAAACATTGAACTCCCTGCCTTCAGGAAACCATCCTGCCATTGAAACCAGCCTGGTTACTTTCTTTCTGACAAGCTCATCTCCGGGAAGATCGCTGATATTATCCGGCTGTGATTTAAGAAGGTTGCCAAGGTTGGTAAGGAATCCGACTGTAACTACAGAAACACTGTTATCAGGCTGGCTCTGCAGTATCTTTCTGTAAACCGATACAGCATCGGCAGCCTCAGAAGTAGAACTTATCCTGTGAGGGTATTTGTTAACAATTGAATCGGCCCAGTGTTGTGATGATCCCATATTCGCTCCGGCCGATTTTGGTGCTCCGATCTCCAGCCCCGGGCGATTGAAATATGTATTTATTACATCAATTGCGGGAGCAACAAGCTCATGCTTGTTCGAGGATACGGTGGCAAGGATTTCTGCCTTTCCGCTGTCGGCCATTGCATGAAGAAAGGCAAGAGCACCTACATCATCATAATCCGGACCAAGATCAGTATCAAAAATGATCTTTACTGGGATGTCAGCTTTTTTTGGAGCCTGATTTGAACACCCGGAAATGAATAAGATGAAAAGGAATGATGTAAAAAATAAATATTTCATATTTCTTATTTCTATTATTTCTATTATTTCTTATATCTCATTTCTAAATGGTGCTGATGCCTGTGCTCCCATACGTGTTACGGAGATTGAAGCAGCCTTGTTAGCAAAATCTACAGCATCCTCAAGTTCTTTGCCTTCAGAAATTGCAACTGCAAGGGCACCGTTAAATACATCCCCTGCGGCAGTTGTATCCAAAGCCCTGACGGGAACAACCGGGATATGCTTTGAAACTTTGTCCGATAATAAATATGCTCCTGCAGCACCCATTGTAATAATAACATTCCTGACACCTTTTGACTTTAATTTCTCAGCGCATTTTTCTGCTGAAGAGATATCGGTAACTTTTATTCCTGTAAGCAGTTCGGCTTCATTTTCATTAGGCGTAATTAAAAACAGACATTTCAATATTTCAATTGATAGTTGCTTTGCCGGTGCCGGATTCAAAATAACCTTGTTCCCTTTCCTTGAGACTTTCTCAGCCACGAACTCCACAGTGCTTACAGGTATTTCAAGCTGCATTAGGAAAACATCTGAAGGATCATTACCATAAATCTCGTCGGCGATATCATATGCCGACATTGTCCCATTTGACCCGGGTGCAACAACTATACAGTTTTCCCCGTTCTGATCCACCATTATTAATGCAATGCCTGAAGGATTCTTCGGATCCTTAACCATATATCTGGTGTCGATCTGCTCAAAGTCAAAGATATGCTTTGCCTGCTCGCTGAAATAGTCATTCCCCGTTTTTGTAACAAATGTTACATTTCCTTTAAGCCTTGCGGCTGCCACGGCCTGGTTTGCTCCTTTTCCTCCCGGATTCATAAAGAATGTACCCCCGATTATTGTTTCACCCGGAGCTGGGATCTTTCTTGATTTTACCACCATATCGGTGTTTGTACTTCCGATTACAACAATTCTGCCCATAAATTTATGTCTTGTATAAACTTTTTTTATTTAAATCTAAGATATAATTTTCTTTTGAGAATATTTTTCTCAATCGGCCAGATAAATAAATTAGCTTTCTGCCGGTATCAGACCAATTAAGTATATTTAAACACTAATAACACCAAAAGCGTTTTCAGCTATGAATAAAAAGATAGTAACATTCGGTGAAATTATGTTGCGTCTGGCCACACCTGAGCATCAGCGATTTACCCAGACAACTTTTTTTAACGCCACATTCGGAGGCGGTGAAGCAAATGTTGCTGTTTCACTTGCTAATTATGGGCTAAATTCAGAATTCGTGACACGTCTGCCTGGAAATGATCTGGGACAGGCAGTCCTAATGGATCTGAGAAAACATAATGTTGGCACACATCATATAATTCATGGTGGCGGCAGGTTGGGAATTTATTTTCTTGAGACAGGAGCAGTATCAAGACCCAGCAAAGTTATTTACGATCGTGCAAATTCATCAATAGCAGAGATTAAACCAGGGATGATTGACTGGGATGAAGTTTTCAAAGATGCTTCATGGTTTCACTGGACAGGTATCACTCCGGCTATTTCAGAAGGAGCTGCTCTGGTTTGCCTGGAAGGTATTAAATCCGCCAATCAGAAAGGAATAACCGTTTCATGTGATCTTAATTTCAGGAAAAACCTCTGGAAATGGGGGAAGAATGCCGGAGAGGTTATGCCGGATCTGGTAAGCGGTTGCGATATTATACTCGGAAACGAGGAAGATTCCGAAAAGGTATTTGGAATTAAGCCGGAAGAAGGAGATGTTTCAAAAGGGGTTGTAAGTGCAGAAGGATATAAATCGGTTTGTGTAAAACTAATGAATCAAGTTTCCAGGGGCAAAAAAGGTTATTATAACACTTCGCGGTTCAATAAATGCGGATCATAATTCATGGTCGGGTGTTCTGTATGACGGAAAGAAACTATTTGAAGCACCTGAATATCAAATAACCCATATTGTTGACAGAGTAGGAGGGGGTGATTCTTTTATGGGTGGATTGATTTATGGTTTGACCATCTGGCCAGGTGACGATCAGAAAGCTCTGAACTTTGCGGTGGCTGCCTCATGTCTTAAACATACAATTCATGGCGATTACAACCTTGTCTCTGTCGCGGAAGTTGAACAGCTTATGAATGGGGATGGATCGGGGAGGGTAATACGCTGAGATTTCTTTTTAAAGCAATGATCGTTAATACAGCTGAAAAGAAAAGGGAACCCGCCATGAAAATATAAGAAGCGCCAAATCCTCCTGTGGTGCCATTCAGATAACCCACAATGTAAGCGCCGACAAAAGATCCTAAAGCACCCAGACTGTTTATCAATGCTATAGCACCGGCAGATACGTTCCGCGGTAAAACTTCAGTGATTACTGCAAAGAATGGTCCGTATGGGGCATACATTGCTCCTCCTGCAATGACAAGCAATATATACGATAACCAGAAGTTGGTTGTACCAATCAGGTACGAACCATAGAAGGCCAGGGACCCGATTAACAGAAAAGGCCAGATAAACGATTTTCGTCTTTAATGTTTTATCGGAAAAATAGGATGCAGTTAACATTCCGATTATAGCCAAAAGATAGGGGACTGATGCCAGCCAGCCGGTTTTTATGATGTCCGAGTCAGGAGCGGCATTAATGATAGATGGCAGCCACATTACAAATCCATATACCCCAATGCACCAAAAAGCATATTGAAGACATAGTAAAATAACTATCCTTGATCTAAATGCGACAGCGTAGTTTTTAACCGGTTTAATCGATTGTTGCTCAATATCCAGTTGTGCCTGCAAATCATGCTTTTCATTATTTGTCAGCCATTTTGCATCTCCTGGCCGGTCCACCACCAGCCGCCACCATAAGAAAGCCCAGAGAATAGCCGGGAAACCTTCCAGTATAAACATCCAGCGCCAGCCAACTGAATCTATTAAATAACCGGATAAAACAGACATCCATAAAATTGTTGCAGGATTGCCAAGAATCAGAAAAGTATTGGCACGTGAACGTTCAGATTTTGTAAACCACTTGCTCAAAAAAACCAGCATTGATGGCATAACGGCACTCTCAACAACGCCGAGCATAAATCTGATAACGATGAGTCCGTTTACATTTTTGGTCAAACCGGTTGCCATCGCAAGAGCTCCCCAAAGAATTAAGGACCAGAATATTAATTTCTTTGCACTTTTATTTGCAGCATACACTGCACCGGGTATCTGAAAGAAGAAATATCCCAGAAAGAAAAGTGATCCCAGAAGGGAAGACATTGCTGCTGTAATATTCAGATCCTCAGCCATTCCCGCTGCCGCCGCGAATCCAAAATTGGCACGATCGAGATAAGCAAGACTATATGTTATAAAAGCAATTGGTATTAACCGGTACCATCGTTTCCTTGAAAACACAATTCCCATTTTAATCGATTTATTCAATCAGCTAACTCCAGATCCTGTCGTGCGACCTTTTTGCATCCCATTCCGGTGTCGGATTAAACCAGCCTGATTCCTTACCAAGATGCTTCCTGCACTCTTCCTCATTCAGTTCAACACCTAATCCGGGTGCATCCAGAGGAACGTTTGCAAATCCTTTTTCAATCATAGGCTTGCTTCCTGTTACTTTTACCAGGTCGCTCCACCATGGTGTGTCAACACTGTGATGCTCGAGAGCAAGGAAATTCTGTGTAGCAGCAGCACAATGTACATTAGCCATGAAACATACCGGCGATCCTGCCATGTGCAACGCCATAGCAACTCCGCACTCCTCTGCATAATCGCCGATTCTTTTGGTTTCAAGAAGTCCGCCGGAAGTTCCGAGGTCAGGCTGAATTATATCTATAGCTCTTGAATCAAGCAGGGGCTTGAATCCACCTTTAAGCATATAGATATCTTCACCTGTGCAAGTAGGTGTTTCAATAGCATCTGAAACAATTTTCCACTGATCGGTATAGAACCATGGCACCATATCCTCAACCCAGGCTAACCTGTATTTTTCCATGGCTCTTGCGAAACGGATTGAATTATTTATATCAAAATGCCCGAAGTGGTCAGCACATAAAGGCATTTCATATCCGACAGCATTTCTTACTGATTCAACATATTCGGCCAGGCCAGTCAGGCCTTTGTCAGTGATCTGAACCTGGGTAAAAGGATGCAAAGTATTGCCGTAGCCCATGTAGTCCCTGAGATCATATTGACCTGTCGCTCCATCCCAGGCTTTTGTATTTACCAGTGCATCGGGGATGTTAGCCACCACATGAATTCCAAGATCCATTTTTAACCAGGTGAAACCCTGATCTTCAACCCTTTTTTTCATGGTGACAGCAAAAGCCGCCGGATCCCTGGCACCGGGCGTATCAGCATATAATCTTATTTTGTCGCGATATCTTCCTCCGAGCAGCTGCCAGGCAGGAACATTATATGCTTTCCCTGTCAAGATCCCAGAGTGCCATTTCTACAGCACATACTCCCCCTCCCTGTCGTCCATGATATCCATACTGTCTGATTATTTTAAAAAGCATCTCAACATTGCAGGGATTCAGACCGAGTATCCTGCTTTTCAGAAATAATGCATAACGTCCGTCAGCACCATCCCTCACCTCGCCCAGACCATAAATACCCTGGTTTGTATCAATCCTGATAATCCATTTATTGGCTATCATAGCCATTCGCATATCGGTAATCTTCAGTTCAGAAGGGCTCGATGACCGCTGAACATATGATGTGGTTTGTGCAACAGTATCTTCGACAGACAGATGCATCAAACCTCCAAGGGCAATACCTCCAAGAGCTGTCTTTTTAAGGAAGTTACGTCGGCTGTTATCAGTCGCTGGATTAACTGTTTCAGCCCGGTTAGCATTTTCTTCAGCTGTTTCCATCCGCTTATTCTGGAATTGTATCTGTTTGATTATATTTTTCATTTTTATTCAATTTATTTACCCCCTTCCCAGCCTTCCCCCAGAGGGGAAGGGGCTGGCTCTACTTTCCCCCCAGGGGGGAAACTGAAAGGGGGTATTTCATTTAATAAATAAATTACCGCTCGCTTTAATTATCACTAAGATTACCAGTTCCTATCTTTAAAATAATTATCAAGCTCAGTTTTGGTCATAGGAAGCTTTCCCGGATAGCTAGCCAGCCAGTTCAAAAAATCCTTTTTTATCTCATCGCTCCACTGGCTGTCTATCTGTCCGGGTTTATACTTCCCTTCCGTCAGCCGCAGGTGACCGAATTCATCACGCAATGCCGTAACCTCTGATGTAATTACAAGATCTTCAACAAGCTGGGACGGAATAAAAATGACCCCGTATTTCTTGGCCAGCACAACATCACCCGGAAGAACAACTGCTCTTCCTATTCTGACCGGTGCATTGATTGAAACGAGGCTCATCTGCTGGATAAACGAAGGATCCTGTCCTTTTACCCAGCCGTTGAAACCTTTTATCTCACTCAATCCTTCCTGGTCCCTGACCGATCCGTTAAATATTACACCTCTTTTTGATTTTGCAGTAAATAGAATTACCAAGGTTATCACCTATAAGGGTTCCATCGACAATCTTACCATAACTGTCGGCAACATAAACATCACCTTCAACAAGAACATCAATAGGCCATGAGTTTGTTGCACCCTGCTGGGCACGGTTTTCTGTCTTACCCTGGGCTTTTATGTATTTTTCCAGATCAGGCCTAAGGGGCATATATTGAGCTGTCACTACTCTGCCAGTCATTGGTTCATCCGGGTTTATGATCTGCCAGTCGCTTTCAAACTGGTTCTGATAGCCCTTATTCCGGAGAACACCCCAGGCTTCCTCGATCGAGATCTTTTTCAATCTCTCAAGAATGGCATCAGAAACCTTCGGCCTTCCGTCAGGGAAGCGTTCCCCTTTCCATTCGGAAGTGAGTGCTTTTATATATTCGGGTGATGAGCCGACGTTCTGGGCAACTGCAAACATACAGGTCAGAATGCATGCAGTAAGTAAAAAGATCTTTTTATTCATAGGTCGTGAGATTAAAAATGGTTAGTTAAATGTAGCAAAATTTGATTTACATTTAAAGTTAAGTTATTTTGCATTGATAATTTAATCATGATCCTTTATGAAAACCAGATTGATAATAACAGGTTTTGTATTTTTTGTAGTTCTCTCTTCATGCAACAATGAAAAGCCTCTTACTAAAATTATTGATGAATCTCTTGCTTTTTCAGCCAGGCAGTATACTCTTATGGCTGATGTAATGAAGGACAAACCAGATCTTCTTCCAAGAACGACTGATGCATCAGGTAAACTGGTTACTTCAAATTCAGGCTGGTGGACAAGCGGTTTTTTCCCCGGAAGCCTATGGTATCTTTATGAGTATTCAAAGGATGACAAAGTTAAGGATGCTGCAATTCAAATGACCTCGAGGGTTGAAAAGGAGAAAAATAATACAGGAACCCATGACCTGGGATTTATGCTTTATTGCAGTTTTGGCAACGGATTAAGACTTACAGGCGACAAAAACTATAATGATGTTTTGCTCACTGGTGCAAGATCTCTTTCAACCCGTTTCCGCCCTAACATCGGGTGCATCCAGTCGTGGGGAAGCAGGAAGGGATGGCAATACCCTGTCATAATTGATAATATGATGAACCTTGAGTTTCTGATGTGGGCTTATAAGCAGACAGGTGATTCAAGTTTTTATAAAATTGCAGTAACTCATTCAGATACGACAATCAAAAACCATTTCAGACCTGATTTCAGCACCTGGCATGTAGTATCATATGATACTATAACAGGCAGGGTTGAAGCAAAACAGACCGCGCAGGGCGCGGCTGACGGATCCGCCTGGTCGCGCGGTCAGAGCTGGGGATTGTACGGATATACGGTGATGTACCGTGAGACAGGTCTGCAGAGATATCTTGATCAGGCAGAGCATATTGCAGATTATCTCATAAACCATCCCAACCTGCCGGAGGATAAGATTCCATACTGGGACTATAATGCTCCGGGTATCCCTGATGCAAAAAGAGATGCTTCAGCCGGTGCAATAATGGCTTCAGCGCTTATCGAGCTTAGCAGTTTCGTTGGGGAAGAGAAAAGGGGCCAGTATCTTAATGTCGCTGAAAAGCAAATAAGGACTCTGTCTTCACCTGCTTACCTGGCTAAAGAAGGTGAAAATGGTAATTTTATTTTGATGCACAGCGTTGGTTCCCTTCCTGGTAAAAGTGAGGTGGATGTACCTCTTACATACGCTGATTACTATTTTATTGAAGCTTTACTGAGGTACAGAAAACTTCTGGATTAAAAAGGAGCTGTATCTAGTCCACCACCTCCCCCTGGCACTTCGGCCAGGGTACTCCTCCTCAGTGAGGAGGAGAAAGTTAATCCATTGTTAATCTTCACTTTCCCCTCCTTTGTAAAGGAGGGGTGTCATGCCCAAAGGGTCATGACGGGGTGGTTAAAACACTTTTGAGACAGCCCCTTTTAAGCAGTTTTTTGAGCCCCTACTTCTCCTTCGCGTAGCCGCTACTGCGAAGCAAGGTAGGGTGTTGGGGGCTAGAAGTCTATCATTGCTTTCATGACTCCGTCATTATAGTCTGCTACCAGATCAAAAGCCTCTTTGGTCTTCTCAAAAGGGAAACGGTGGGTTACCATGTTAGATACATTAATTTTCCCGGTATTCATCATTTCAAGTGCGTCTTCAACACAGTCAACCTGTCTTCTGATAAATTGAATTGATATTTCCCGTCGCCGTGTGTCATCAACGCTCAGGGTCCATCTTTTAAAGTCAGGTATGCCGACAATAATAAGACGACCTCCTGGTTTGAGAATATCAACAGCCTGATCGACGGCCTCCTGCTGGCCACAACATTCAAAAACAATATCGAGTCCAAGGGGTTCTGCCTTTTTTATGTTTTCGACTATATCTACTTTTTTGGGGTTACCAATCCAGGATGCGTTCTCTTTTAAGGCAATCTTAAGTCTTTCTTCAATTTTATCCGTGACAGATATATCTCCAGCTTCCTTAGTTTTTGCAGCCAGCATAACACTCATTCCGATAGGGCCAAATCCGAGAATACCGATTTTTGCACCTTTTATTGTACCTGCTTTTTTAACTGCGTAAACTCCTATGGAAAGAGGTTCAGAGATTGCACCATGGTCAGGAGTAAGCATCCCGGGGAGGGGGTAACAGCTTGCTTCAGGCATAACGACATATTCCGAGAGAGCGCCTTCTGCCTGACCCGGACATCCAAGGAACCTGAGACTCCGGCAGGTGTGCTGTCTTCCCGACTGGCACTGATCGCAGTTACCGCACCACATAGCAGGTTCAACAGCAATGATATCACCTTTCCTAACACGCGTAACTGCTGGTCCGGTTTCAATAACTTCACCTGCACATTCATGTCCGACAGTAAAGGGATACTTCACAATCTGGGAACCGATCCGGCCATTTGTATAATAATGTATATCCGAACCGCAGATTCCCAGAACCAGCATTTTTATCTTAACATCGTATGGGTTTTTAAGAACCGGATCAGGAACCTCTCTCATTTCCATTTCCCGGATACCCGTAAGCATCATAGCTTTCATAACAATTGCTTTTAAATTGAACAAATATAGTATCAAAATGTAATTCCTTTGTGTTACTTTGTGATAACCTTAGTGCGACTTTGTGGTAAAAATATTTAACCACTAAGGACTCAAAGGTTAACACAAAGGATTCACAAAGTAAATAGAACAGCTATGAGAAAGATTTATACTATTGGAGAAACGTTATTTGATATAATATTTAAGGATGGTCAGCCACAGGCAGGCAAGGCAGGAGGTGCCATGCTTAACAGCTCTGTTTCACTGGGCAGGATAGGTTTGCCGGTTCATCTTATAAGCGAATATGGTGATGATGATATCGGCCGGATAATTGACGATTTTTTGAAAGCGAATGGAGTTTCAACATCATTTTCTGACCATTTCAGGGAGGGTAATACCGCTTTGGCAATTGCAGTTTTGAACGAGAGAAATGATGCAAGTTATACTTTCTACAAAAACTATCCTTCGAAGAGGTTTGAGATGGATTTTCCGCTGATCAGGAAGGATGATATCATTCTTTGCGGGTCGATATATGCCATTACAAGGGAGATTCGGCAAAAGTTCGTCAGCTTCGTACGAGGGGCGGCTGCTAATGGAGCAATAGTACTCTATGATCCGAATTTCAGAAAAGCTCATGCTTCAGAGCTGGATGAACTCAGACCGTTGATCATAGAAAACATTCAGATGGCAAGCCTGATAAGGGGTTCGGATGAGGACTTTCAGAATATTTTCGGTGCCTCTTCTCCTGATGATGCATGGGATGTCGTAAAGCAATATTGCAATTGCATGGTTTATACGGCAAGTTCTGAAGGGGTCATTTGTGAGGACGACAAATTTTGCCGGAAGGTTTACCGTGAGGAAGATACAGCCTGTCAGCACTATCGGTGCCGGTGATAATTTCAATGCCGGAATGATTGCTGCAATTTATAAAACCGGAATCAAACGGGACCAGCTTGCTGTAATGGGAGAAGATTTGTGGTCAAAGGTTATTTCATCCGGAGTTGATTTTGCATCGGATGTGTGTATGAGTTATGAGAATTATATTTCGGAGGAATTTGCAGAAAAGCTAAAATAGAACAGGGGTTTTTCTCTGTGCCTCTGTGCATTCTCTGTGTCTCTCCGTGTAAGTTCTTTTAGTTACACAGAGCTACACAGAGGTTTCACAGAGTTCCACAGATGGTTATTTTAAATTGGTTTTGAGTTTGCCAGCAGATATTTCTCTGCCTCAAGATTCCAGATATAGTCGTTTTCTGATACTATTTCATGCAGTCCTGCATAGAAAGGATCGGTTTTGCCAGCTTCCCCGAGCTTGTAAAGAGAGATGAGCGGCATCGATATATTGGTGTAGATCAGTTTCTTACCCCCTGGGATCTGAGGCAGATTCAATGTAGTCTCAACAACAGCATCCAAACCTCCAACATGGGTTATCATTACCGCCGGATTGATCTTCCCTTCTGACATCAATTTTAATGATTCCCGCATGTCATCGGTGTTCCCTCCCGATGTTCCCACTATATGGGTAAATGCATAATGCACATTATAAAAATTAAATTCAGCTTTAAACTGAGGATTCGCAGGACCTGCAAAGAAATTAATACATCCGTCAAATCCAAGGATTGCATCACCCTGCTCGACAACCTGTTTGACTGGTGCAAATACAAACACATCATCAAATCCTTTATCTCCTGTAAGTTGACGCAGATAGTCTACAGGATCATCTGTCTCACCCGTATTTAAATAGAATAGTTTATATTTTCCTCTTTCAAGGCATGTTCCGGCGGGAAAAGACATGCTGCCCTTGCAAGCCTGCTGTCGTCGATGTCGGTTACAACAACCAATCCCGGCTTTCTTTCCTGGTGAAGCGCATAATCGATTGCTCCAAGTCCCATAGGCCCGACACCTGCCAGAATGGCCATATTCCCGCCTTCTTTTATGCCCATATAGTGTTTATATGTTCCGGGCGGAACATGGTAGCATGCATGGAATGCACCCACAATACATGACATAGGTTCAGAAAGTGATGCAGGGTAAAATGCCTCACCATCATACTGAAGAAGGGAGTCTGCTTCCATCACTATGTCCGGAATAATAATATGGGTGGCATCACCGCCGATAAATCTGTAAGAATATCCCGGTGCATTAAGAGTGCCCATGTGGTTCATGGCAGGCTGAATTGAAAACTTCTGACCGGTAGAGAATTTGTGCTTCCATTTTTTACCGACGTCCAGGATTATACCGGCGAATTCATGACCGATGATTGTCGGATTTAAATGAATGTCGTCTGGAATGCGCTTATGATCTGCACCCCTGCTGTGCAGCTTTGTAAGACGACATGCATATACTATCAGAAACAACCTGAGCAAGAATCTCATCTTCTTTCATATCAGGAAGTTCAAACTCCTCCAGCCGGAGGTCCTTCTTCCCGTAAATTCTGACTGCTTTTGTTTTCATAATTATAATTTTCATCCCCCTTACCCCCTTCAAAGGGGGACTTAAAAACATTCCAGTGGATTTCAAAGCCCCCCTTTAGGGGGGTTGGGGGGCCTACCCAACATCACCTGCCCCCCTGTAACAGGCACTGCCTGTCCGGTTTCATACTCCTGGTCAATAATATACAGCAGAGCTTTAATTACGTCTTCAAGGCGGCATCCTCGCTTCATTGGAACCTGTTCCTCGTAGAATTTCTTTACATCATCAATGGTTTTGGCTCCCGGTACTTTACCGGTATTAAGGTATTGCACAAAAAGGCCAGTCTTCGGATCGGACCACAGCGGTCCTTCATAGAAATTTCCGGGACAAATTGAATTCACCTTTATCCTGAAAGGAGCAAGCTCAAGGGCAAATGATTGCGTAAGTCCGATCCCGCCGAATTTAGCACCTGCATAGGCAAAGTTCTTATTGCTTCCTTTCAGTCCCGATTTGGAGTTTATCTGGATGATATCGGTAAAGTAATCAGGCTTTTCAAGATTCTGAATCTTCATTACCTCTGAAGCATATTTTGCACAATAGAAATATCCGTTGTAATTTATACCTGTGGTTTTTGCAAACATTTCCGGTTCCATTTCATCAAGTCCGCCGGCTTTTAAGATTCCGGCATTGCTAACAATTAAATCCAGTCCACCGAATTCACTGACAGTTCTTTCAACGAGGCTTTTAACAGATTCAGGATCTGAAACATCAGTCTTAATAAACAGGGCCTTGTTCAACGATCCTGAAGCCTGCAGTCCTGAAACAAATTTATTGCCTGTTTCTACATTCAGGTCGGCAACAACAACATTGGCACTTAATCTGAACAAAGCCTCTGCAATACCTGCTCCGAATCCCTGTGCCCCTCCGGTAATAATTGCTGTTTTATTGCAAAGTCTGTTTTCCCTGCCTGAGCTCTGTGCTATTTTACGTCTGTAGTTCTCAACTTCCCATTTATCTATAAATGCCACCTGATCGGGTGTTAAGGTTTTTGTACCACCACACAATGATGAGTAATGACTTATTTTAATAAGATCTTCGTAAACATCCAGTATAGTCTCAGCGGAAGCCACAGAATTCCCAAGAGCCAGGATACCTGCATTCTTTATTACAATGACAGCTGGAAGATAACCATATTCAGTCTGAAAACGGGGTAATTGCAGTTTAATGGATTCCAGTATTTTTTCGGCTGTTGCAAATTGCTCAATGAACAGGTACCTGGTTTTGCAGTAGACAATTATATCGGGAGTCAGGGGCAGGGATATCTTATGAAATTCCTGCTGGTTCTGGAAATATTTAGCGATCAATGTGTTATGCCGGTATCTGATTACTTTTACGCTGTCAGTTGAAAGAAGCATACGCAGGGCAGGCAGAACCTTGTAAAGAACAGGGTTATAAGGAATGTCAATAATGTCGTTCAGGCGACTGAACTGTGTTTCAATTACTGATATAATCTGTTCATAGATCTTCTTAATCTCTTCGACTGAATTGGCAGCAACAAATGATCCATGATTTTCAAGTAAGATTATCTGGGGATCAGAGGAATTCTGAACCCTGTATCTGACGAATTTCCGATTCGAGCATTTTAAATAATGTATAGCCGGGATCAGTATATGGCACGAACAAGGCTTTTTCACCAAATAGTTTAATAATCAGGTTTTTTGCATTTCTGCTGCACAGGATTCCGTTTATAAGGGTGGGATGCAGATGAACCACGAATTTGTATTTTATCAGTTCATGCAGAGAAGTCTCTACTGAAGGTCTTTTGTTTTGACCGGAATCAATTATACTGTTAAACAGGTCATTCTTGACTTCTTCTTCCCGTAATACGGGATCATCTGAATATTTCTTACCGGATATAGTATGTAGCTTTTCCCTGCTGAGTGCAACAAGTCCGGTTTCATTAAGAACGGCAAGAGGTTGTCCGCTGGCTTTAATCCAGATTGTCTGATCATCCTTGTAAGATGTATTGCCACCACCGGCGATAACATAATCTTTATTGTTTCCGTAAAATCTGGATATTTCAATCAGTTGGGCGATTTCCGGTTTCATAATTTTATTTTTTAGTCAGATAGAATTCGATTAACATCCTGCCAAGAAGAGAAAGTTCTCTTTTCTGATCGACGCTTGGCCTTGAATCAGGCAGGACGTAACCCTGCATCCCCTTTGCCCGGAGATACTGATGGGCGGCAATAACACAGATGCTTTCCCATGCTATATGTTTCATTTCATCATCAAGTTCTTCGGATCCCCGTGCAGTAACTTTTAAGGGAACCATTTCGGGAGTATTATGTTCTGTACCGAAGGTGATCAGAAAATTCCTTTTATGGAACCAGGTAACAAAGTCCCTGAGAACAGAAAGGCTGTTCCGGCCCGGGATCAGTTCGATACATCCTACCTTATGGGCAGAAAGTGCTTTTGCAAGCTTTTCTTTATCACTTTCAAACTCAGTATAATTCCCTGAAGGATCATCAAGGAGGACAGGATAGCATGGGATGCCTCCGGCTTTGATAATTATTTTTATGATCTTGTCAAGTTCAAGAAATGAATTTTCATTCTCTTCAACAAATGCCGCTCCTCCGCTTTTCAGCAGATTTGACCGTATCTCGTTTTCCAGCTGTGAAGTATTTCCGGTTTCTGCTTTTGATTTCTTACCTCCATAGATTTTTTCAAGGAACCTTATTTGTTCAGTCTGATCAGGATAAGCTTCAGCAGCTGCTGATCTGACAGCCTTGGCCAGATGCCGTTCGCGGACCAGGTCTTTGGCATACTTCGCCTTTATATTTTCGTATGACAGGGTTATTGAAGGATTAACTGGTTCAAAGATCTTGTTAAGCTTTGAGATCATTGCCTTCATCTGGTTCTGGCTTTCCCTTATGACTGACTTCAGTCTGAGATTTTGAAAGAATCCCGGATTGAATGGATAATCCAACCCCTTTCCGCAGAAATATATCCTGCCCGGGTTATTCGGATCGTTGATCCTGTTGCCTTTTTTTTGCTCCTCCCTTAAAAGACCTATAAATTCAATATTGAACAGAGGAAATATCCGGTTTTGAACAGAGCCATAGTTAAAATCTTTATAACCGTCAGCTACGAAAAAATCATTGATACCCAGTACAGCAATGTCTTCCGCTTTTGCCAGGCTGAATATAGTTTCCATGTCGGGGAATGAGCTGAATGAATACGGGGTGTGAATATGAGCATTTGCCTCCCTGAATGGGGGTAAATTGTTCTTATTGAATTGTTTATTTAGTTCTTTAAGAGAGGGAAAGTCTTCCAGGAAATACTTGTCCACTTTTTAATGTTTTAGGGTAAACAGTTATAAAATCTTAATTCCTTTCAGCAGGAAGCATTACGCATTTTTTAGCTTTCCCGATTACCTGAATAACTTTTCAAGTTCCAGGATGCTTGCCTTGCTCAGAGGCTTTTTCTTTCCGGTCATCTTTACTATCATCGTCATTTTAGCTGCATTTTCAAGAACTTCAAGCTTGTCAAAAGCCTGGAGGATTGATGATCCTGTTGTAAGAATTCCATGATTTTCAAGTAGCAGGATATCAGATTTCATAATACTTTCAGATGCAACGGATGCCAGTTCCCTGGTTCCCATCAATGCATAGGGAACAAAGCATGGATCTCCGCATATTGCTCTTGCTTCAGCAGTAAGATCGGTGTTGATTGTACACTTCATTGCGGTGAATGCCGAAGCAAAAAGGGGATGAGCATGCACGATGGCTGAAATTTGCTTCTTCTTTCTGTATATTGAAAGATGCATTTCATTTTCTATTGAAGGCTTCAATTCAGGAGTCAGGTTTTCGCCGCCAAGTGTCATAATGCCAACTTCCTTCCATCTCATCCTTCCTTTATCGGTAGCTGATGGGGTTATCACAATGATATCGTCTGAAATTTTAAGGCTTATGTTTCCGCCGGAGGTTGTGGTCAGTCCCTGCCTGTAAAGACGCCGCATGAACATTGCGACTTCCTTGCGTTCTCTTTTATAATTGTCCGGGTTTACCATGAGCTATCCTTGCTGGACCAGATCAATAATACCGTTAAGGACATATTGCGGGCGATACGGAAAATTGTCAATCTCAGCCCTGTTAGTGATCCCGCTTAAAACAAGTAGAGTATCTATTTCTGATTCCAGTCCGCATCTTACATCAGTATCCATACGATCACCAATAACAATAGCCTCTTCCCGCTTGACACCCAGCTTTTTAAGGGCAATCCTCATCATAAGCGGATTGGGCTTCCCGACGTAATATGCTTTTTTCCCTGAAGCAATTTCGATTGGAGCTATCAAAGCCTTGACAGATGGAGTTATACCAGTTTCGACCGGACCACTTATATCAGGATTTGTACCTATGAGGCGTGCTCCCCTTAGAACAAGGTTTACTGCCATCTCTATCTTTTCAAAACTGTAGCTGTTGGTATCTCCCACTATCACATAATCGGGATTGACATTATTAATCGTATAGCCAATGCTGTATAAAGCGTGAATAAGTCCTGCATCGCCTATTATATAAGCACTTCCGTTAGGTTTCTGGCTTGCCAGGAAACCGGCTGTGGCAAGTGCACTTGTATAAAAATGCTCTTCTCCCACATTAATTCCCAGTCTTTGAAGCTTCTCCTGCAATTCCTTCTGGGTTCTCTGGCTGGAGTTGGTCAGGAACAGGTAACTCTTCCCGGATTCTTCAAGCCATTTTAAAAAAGCTTTTACACCCGCCAGTAATATATTACCGTGATAGATTACCCCATCCATATCGATAATAAAGCCTTTTTTTGCTTTTATATTCTCAACTGCATTTTCCATTTCAATCAAAATTGTCATGTAAAGATATTAAAAGGATCTAAACCCCCTCTCTGTTTAATTTTAATGACTTGCCTGCAGTAAAATCTGATTTGGAGACATGTCCTTTCAAAGGTATAATCCTTTCGTGTATTGCGTCGAGGATCCAGTCGGGCTGGGGAAAGAAGGCATTCTCCATTTCATGTGCGGGAATGATCCAGTTTCTGGAACCGACCACAACGGGAGGAGCATCGAGGTAGTCAAAAGCAAGCTCGGTTACTGTCTGTGCCATCTCTTTAAGGAATGAACCCCTTGACGATGCGTCGCTGGCAAGAACTATCTTTCCTGTTTTCTTAACAGATTCAATTACAGGCTCGTAATTAAACGGAACCAGTGTGCGGGCATCTATTATTTCAGCACTTATTCCATAATCTTTCTGAAGAATCTCTGCCGCCTTAATAGCAGGATACAAAGTAGCTCCTATTGTAAGGATTGTAATATCATCACCTGATCTCTTAATATCAGGTTCGCCAAGAGGTATCTCGTAGTAGCCTTCCGGAACACCTGAAATATGAAACATCTCGCCGGTATCATAAAGTCGCTGGCTTTCGAAGAAAATCACAGGGTCAGTTCCCTGTAATGCACTGTTCATTAGTCCTTTGGCATCGTATGGCGTGGCCGGAAAGACAACCTTTAATCCTGGTATGTGTGCAACAAGCGATGACCAGTCCTGGGAATGCTGTGCACCATATTTAGACCCTACAGAAACCCTTACTACAACTGGCATTCTTATTATATTCCCGCTCATTGCCTGCCATTTTGGAAGCTGGTTGAATACCTCATCACCAGATCGTCCCAGGAAATCGCAGTACATTATCTCAGCAATTACACGTCCGCCGCACATCCCGTAGCCAATTGCCGTTCCGACAATAGCACCTTCGGAAATAGGTGAATTAAAGAGACGGTGATAAGGGAGAGCTTCTGTCAGACCGCGGTAAACTGCAAAAGCACCACCCCAGTCACGGTTTTCTTCACCCCATGCTGCAAGTGTCGGATCTTTGTAAAATCGGTCAATTACAGCTTCAAAAATCCCATCCCTGAGCTGGAAAAGCCTTGCCTTTGAAACCGGTTTGCCTTCTTTATCCTTAAAGAACCGCTCTTTGTTCTTCAATGATATGACCCTGGGGACCTCGTCCATTGGAATAAGCACTTCAGGAATCCTCTCTTCCATTTTGTCGGCCGACTGGTTTGAAAACATCATCCTTCCGATTTCATCAGGATCTTTCTGAAGGTCAAGCCTTGGTGAAACTTCATCGCTGACGGCCAGCTTAAGAATATGTGTAAGAAGCTCACCGGCCTCTTCCCTGATCTCATCAAGCAGTTCCGGCTTTGCAATTTCTGAATTTATCAGAGTGTTCCCGAAAGCAGTTATCGAATCTTCTTTCTGCCATGCTTCAACCTCTTCTTTTGACCTGTAAGATGATGCGTCAGAAGGCGAATGTCCACTTATCCTGTAAGTCAGAGTATCAAGTAGTACTGGCCCGTTTTTCTTGCGCAGGATCTCTTTCTTACGTTTGAAGGCATCAATTACAGCAAGCGGATTATACCCGTCGACTCTTTCAGCATGCATCATTTCGGGATTAACGCCGGCACCTATCCTGGCAAGGATACCATAGCCCATGGTTTCACCCATAGTCTGGCCGCCCATGCCGTAAAGGTTGTTCATGAAGTTGAAAATCAGGGGCAATCCACCATTATATTCTCCATCCCAGAGAGTTTTGTACTGATCCATAGTAGAAAATGCAATACCTTCCCAGACCGGTCCGCATCCCATTGAGGCATCACCGATATTGCAAACGACTATCCCAGGTTTCCTGTTGATTTTTTTATAAAGGGCTGCACCAACTGAAATATCACCTGACCCTCCGACAATAGCATTGTTCGGGTATATTCCAAAGGGAGTAAAAAATGCATGCATTGAACCGCCCAGCCCCTTGTTGAATCCGTTGGCCCTGGCAAATATCTCAGCAAGTGCACCATATAAAAGAAAGTGCTTTGCAAGTTCCTTAAGGGGACCAGCAAATCCTTTTTCAACAACTTTTAGGGCAGCTCCTCCAAAGTAGTTTTTCATTATTGAATAAAGAACATCCTCATCAAGCTTATTAATGGCAGATAATCCCTTGGCAAGTATTTCGCCATGGCTCCTGTGCGATCCGAATATGAAATCATCAATATCAAGATTGTACGCCATCCCTACCGCTGAGGCCTCCTGACCGATCGAAAGATGTGCGGGGCCCGGGTGATTATAGGGAATGCCCTTATACTCATTTTTGGTTTTAATCAGGTTAAGCATTGTCTCAAACTCCCTGATAATTACCATATCATGATAAATTCTCACAAAATCGTCAGTGCTGAAACTGTTCTTTTCTTCTTCAATCGACCTGTTATATTGGTTTACAGGGATCTTGCCGAATTCAATGAACTGGGGTTTGCGGACCTCTCTAGGATCAATGTTCTGACTTTTAGGCATATTTTTTTAGTAATTATAAGTTTTAAAACCCACCCCAAACCCCTCCCTGGAGGGGATCTTAATTGTATCCACCGTCATTGCGATCCGCCAGCCGGCGGAGAAGCAATCTTATTCTTTAGTAACTGAATCTTTCAATCTGTTCTTTTATTTCTCTCAGGAAAAGTGTTGCCGGTCCACCATCTATTGCCCGATGATCGTATGTCAGGGATAGTCCGATGTAAGGAACGAAGCCGAATGTGTTATTGCCGAGATCAGCGGGCCTGTTTATAATTGTACATACTCCAAGTATTGCACTCTGGGGCAGATTTACAACCGGGGTGAACATTTCAACTCCGTAATTCCCCAGGTTTGAGATAGTGAATGAAGCTGCAGTGCTCTTGATAAATTCAGGATTTATATTCCCTTTTTTGCAGGCATCTGCTGCTGATTTTAACTCCCTCGATAATGTCTGAAGATCCATATCGTCGGCGTTTTTTATTGCCGGTACCATCAGTCCCCTGGGAGTGTCAACGGCAATACCAAGATGGACTTTGTTAAACACTTTTATGCGGTCATCAAGGAAATGGGCATTGATCTCAGGGAATTTTTTTATAGCTTTTATCACGCACATGCAGATCATATCATTCAGGGTAATATCCTGTTTTTCAGATCCGTTTTTCAGACCCTCCTTGATTTTCCTTCTGGCCTCAAGAATATTGCGAACATCAGCGCTCATATGATGGGTAAGCTGCGCCGAGTTCTGGAGCGACGCATGCATGGTCCGTGCAATCAGCTTGCGCACGTTTGAAAGCGGCTGTTCAGTAAATTCATCTTGTTGTACCTTAACCTCATCCATTTTGACTTCTGATGGAGAAATAGCTTTTTCGATGTCGCTGCAGATAATTCTTCCATTCGGCCCTGACCCCTGAATGCCGTAAAAACTGAGTCCTTTCTTGTCGGCATAACGTTTTGCTCTGGGGGATATCCTGATTTTCATTTCTCCGGTTTCATTTGCATTTTCTGTTTTTGAAACCGGGGGAACTGATCTGATTGCTTCAGAGGATTCCTGACTATTCTCCGGTTTACCTGGTTCTCGTGATAATTGAGAGATTACAGGCTCAATTTTTTCTCCTGCATCACCGATAAGTGCCACATTAACCAGAACAGGTACTTCAGCACCGTCGCCATAAAATATCTCCAGGATAGTTCCATCTGAAGGTGATTCCACGTCAAAGGCAGCTTTATCTGTTTCATATGAAAAAAGAAGATCACCGCTCTTTACAGTGTCACCTTTCTGCCTGAACCATTTGGTTATTATGCAGGTCTCGACTGACTGACCCTGCCGCGGCATAATTACTGGTATTGCCATTTGTAGTGATTGGTTATTAATTTCTGGATGCTGGTTAGATTTTACGATTGTTTTAACTTGTTATTATAAGTTGGTTAAAATGTTATTTAATTAATTTACGATAGTGTTAAATATAATGTGATTACAAAAATAAATATTATAACTTGTATTTACAAGTAAAAAAATATATATTTACACAAAAATTTACACAGGATGACCTCAGACGGTTCAATTCCGCAATACAGGAAGCTGTATGAAATACTCCGGAAGCACATTAGCGAAGGTGTTTACAAAGAAGGCGACCTTCTTCCGTCTGAAAATGAGCTTTGCCGGTTATATGGCATGACACGTCCGACTGTCCGGCAATCGCTTGCATGCCTTGCTAACGATGGTTATATCAGGAAGTATCAGGGCAAAGGAAGTATTGTTAGCCACCCTCCCAGGGATATCGGGATTTTGTCAGTTTCCGGCACTACTTCCGCAGTAGGAAACAGGAACCTGAAGACCAGAATCATAGTTAAACCGGCCCTTAAGCCATGGCCTGCCGATTTCATGTTTCCACTTTCTGACCTTGAGAAGGAATCAGGATGCATCCATTTCGAAAGACTTCGTCTGCTTGATGAAGTTCCAATATTCTACGATATCAGCTTTATTGCAAATATTAATCTTCCGAGGATTACTGCCAGGCAGTTTGAGAACAAATCTCTTTTTACGATACTTCGGGAACATTACCATATCGAAATAAAAGGGGGAGAACAAAGGATCAGGGCAATTTCACCCTCACCGAAAATTAACAAATTTCTTAAGCTTGAAAAAGGACAGCCTGTACTCCACCTTGAAAGGAAGATAGAGACAAGTGTAAATGGTTTGTTCATCTATTCATCTATTTTCTGCAATACAGGAAAATACTCGATCTTCGGAAGGTTTTAAGATTTTAGCCTCCAGTTCCATTGTGAATAGAAAAAACTTTAATTTTATACCTGATAAATTTCTGCCGGAAATTGTTTAGAAATTATCTATAATCTAACTTAATCAAAAACAGAGACTAACTTATGAAAGATCAAAACAAATCATGGTCAAGGCGTCGTTTCCTTGGTTCTGCAGCATTAGGAATGGCTGGTATGGTTGTAATTCCAAATCTTGCAACTTCATGCAAGGGTAAAACCAAAGCTAAAACTGCCGAAGAGGGTAATGAAATCACACTCGGATTTATAGGTCTGGGACAACAGTCAATGTTCCTCCTCAGTGGCTTTCTCCAGGTAGCCGGAGTAAAAGTTGTTGCTGGTTGTGATGTGTATGGCATCAAGCGCAAGCGTTTTGAAAAAAGGGTAACCGACTTTTATGCAAAAGCTGGCAAAGAGGCAAAGGTTGATACATACGAAAAGTACCAGGATGTACTTGCCAGGCAGGATATTGATGCAGTTGTCATAGCTGTTCCTGATCATAATCATGCAATTATTGCAATCGCTGCCTGCAAGGCCGGTAAGGATGTTTACCTTGAAAAACCAATGACTTTCACGATTAAAGAGGGGCAGGAGCTTAAAAAAGCGGTCCGGCAGAACAACAGGGTACTGGCAGTAGGAAGTCAGCAGCGCTCTGATGCCGGATTCCAGCATGCAGTAAACCTGGTTCAGACAGGTGCCCTGGGTAAAATCAGCAAGGTGAATGCTTACGTTGGGAGCACCCCCGACACCTTATAATCTTCCCGAAGAACCTCTGCCTGCCGATCTAAACTGGGATCTTTGGCTCGGACCTCTTCCTGCAAATATCCATTACAATAACCAGCTTGATCCTCTTATTTCACTTGATCCTGAAAAAGATGAAGAGATATGGGGTGCCTGGCGCTGGTATAAAGAAATGGGCGGAGGCTTTACAACAGACTGGGGAGCACATATGTTTGATATTGCACAATGGGGATTGGGGATGGATAAAAACGGACCGGTGGAAATTTCTCCAATCGGGGACGGCACAGAATTCATTTCGTGGAAATATGCAAACGGGGTGGTTATGACTTCAGAACCTTTTGATAAAAATCTCACAAAGGGGGTGAAATTCTGGGGAGAAAATGGCTGGATAGAAGTTGCCAGGGGTTACTTCAATGCTTCTGATCCCAAATTCAATCCTCCTGTTGCTACATCAACTGATGAGGGACCCTATGAAACAAGAATTCCCCATCAGATCAATTTTATCGAATGCGTGAGGTCGCGTCAGGATCCTGTTGCTTCTGTCGATATTGGTCATAGCAGTTGTACTGTCTGCAATCTTGGAAATATTGCATGTGACCTGAAGAGAACAATTAAATGGAATCCTGAAACCGAAACTTTCATTGATGATTCTGATGGCGAAGCTACAAAGCGCCTGCATTATGAATATCGCAGTCCGTGGAAACTGGTGTAAATCTGCCACCCCCACCACGCCTTGCGTGGCTAAAACTTAAGTCCCTGCCAGGGGGATTTAGGGGCAACAAAAAAGAGGCTGAACGATCGTTCAGCCTCTTTAAATTATAGATCTGAGCAAAAATTAATCTACTCTTCTTACCTTGATAGCAACAGGTCCTTTTTCTCTCATTTCTACTTCAAACTCAACTACCTGTCCTGTTTCAAGTTCGGTCTGGGGACTCTCGAGACCTGACCGATGGATAAAAATATCCTTCTGATCTTCAGTCTGCAGAAACCCAAAACCTTTAACCCTGTCATACCATTTAACAGTACCTTTCATAGTTCTTGAGTTTTTTGTAACCTACCTGTAATTATCCCTTCTGTTACCGCCGCCTCCTCTGCGATCGTTATCTCCGCCCCGGAAATCTCTTTTTCTGTCGGTCCGTTCAATAGATTCGTTAACAATAATTTTTCTGCCCTGAACTTCAGCACCATTAAGTTCCTCAATGGCCTTCTTTGCTTCGGCTTCGTTTGGCATCTCAACGAAACCAAATCCTTTACTTTTCCCAGAGTATTTATCAATAATGACTTTAGCGGATGCAACTTCGCCATACTCTTCAAAGATTTCTTTTAATTCTGCTTCACTCATTTTAAAATGAAGACTTCCTACATAAATGTTCATAATTCAATAATTAAGTAATTAAACAGTAACAAAGGTCATATTAATTTTTGATAATTGAAAATAAAAACTTACAATATGTTGAATTTTACTGCTTTTTCGTAAAAAGATATTCTCTCTGGGTAAAATATCAATCCAAAAGGGCTTTTTGCAACATTTGTTCTTAACAAACAACTTTAGGTTTGATTTGTTCAATCTATAATCTTTTCTGTTACTGAAATAAAAACCAGTAATTAAATAACCCTGGTATAGATTCAGCTTCTTGTTTTCATAATTCCTTATTTCTTTATTTCTCTATTTCCCTATTTCCCTATTTCTTATTTCTGATATAAATATGTTTTATGTTATTCTGACCCGAATCTCTCTCATCAATTTCGAAATCAAGCGACCGGATAAGCGGGGTTAGCTTTGCAAAACCATAATTCCTTGGATCAAAATCAGGTTGTTTTTTTAGGATCAGATTTCCTACATCCCCCAGGTATGCCCATCCTGTTTCATCTGCAAGATCTGTAATTGAAGATGCAATAAGACGCTTTGCCCTGCTTTTCTGATTCTGCTGATCACTATCATCTTTCCTTGGTTTGCCGCGTGAAGGCTTCCCCGGCTTTTTCTTTATATCCTTTGGATCGGTTACCACTAATGGGGTATTTATTATATCGAGATAAATGAATTTATCGCAGGCAATTATAAACGGGGAAGGTGTCTTCCGTTCCCCGATCCCTATTACCTTCATCCCGGTTTCCCTTAACCTGGTTGCCAGCCTGGTGAAATCACTGTCGCTCGATACAAGGCAAAAACCATCAACATTTCGTGAATAAAGAATATCCATGGCGTCGATAATCATAGCTGAATCAGTTGCATTTTTCCCCTGGGTGTAGCTATATTGCTGTACAGGAGTTATAGCATTTTCAAGAAGCACTGACTTCCATCCCGATACAGTTGGTTTGGTCCAGTCACCATAGATCCTTTTGAAAGTAGGGGTCCCGTATTTTGCTATCTCTTCAAGCATACCTTTTACATTGCTGTAGGGGATATTGTCAGCATCTATCAGGACAGCCAGCCTTAGATCGTTTAATGTTTGCATAATTCTGATTTGATAAACTTCCGGCAAGTTACCCTTTTTTAGGGATAGCCTTTGTAAATCATATTGATTTTTATATTTTGGTGGATTAATCATTATATATTCCTGAAATCCGCCATTCTTTATGGGAGAAATTAAATTAACAGCTGAGGTACTAGCTTTTACAGCCATTTTCTCAGTTCTCCTGATGTTCTTTTTCTTCTTTTACGCTACTAAGAAAGAAGATTCTTCTGAATCTTATAATAAAACCTCTGTTTCAAATCCGGATCAGCCGGAGTTATTGAATTTATTTCATATAAGCTGACCGGAATTCTGTTCACCGGGATAATTCCGTTTATCTTTTTTCTATTAATACTCAGGACAGAGCCTTCCAGAATAGGATTAGTGATCGGACGCACTTTCCATTTCTGGTACCTGCTGATTTTACTGATGATTGTTACAGCTATTCTCTCCTTTAATCTATCAAAAGGCAGGAATATACAGGAAAGGTCACCTGAGCTGAAAATTATTGATTGGTTTCCGTGGCATATTGTTCTCTCTGTTTCTTTATGGGTGTTATATATTCTCGGATACGAGTTCCTGTTCCGCGGAGTACTCTGGTTTCTGTGCTATGAGGCATTCGGATTCTGGCCGGCACTTGTAATAAATCTTTTGCTTTATTTTCTGGTCCACCTGCCGCAGGGAAAATTTATGGCGATAGGTGCACTTCCGGTCGGAATTGTTCTATGCCTTTTAAGCCAGTTGACAGGATCATTTATAGCCGCCTTTCTGATACATTCTCTTATTGCCGTCCTGACCGATTTATTTTCCTTATATCATAATCATGAATTTCGTCTACACCTTAGCGATACAGGCAAATGAAAGTTTTTATTACCGGCGGGACAGGGTTTATCGGGTCGAGATTAACAGAAAAACTAATTTCCGAAAACCATGAAGTAACAATTCTTGCCCGCAATCCTTCAGCTGTACGCTTTACCGGAAAAGATAAGGTCAATATTATTAAAGGTGATCTGTCGAATAAATCAGCCCTTACCGAAGGAATGAAGGATTGTGACTGGGTCTTCCATATGGCAGCATGGGCAAAACCTTCGTATAAGGATCCGAAAATTGTAACAGGGATCAATATTGACGGAACAGTAAATGTTTTCGATGTAGCTCTTGAAAGTCATGTAAAAAAGGTTGTCTTTACTTCCACAGGGGGCACAATGAGCTTTTCCCATGACGGAAATCCTGTTGATGAATCTACAAATCCCGATCCCATACTTCATACACTATATGAAAAGACAAAAGCAGAAGCAGAAAAGATTGCTATTGATTACAGCAAAAAAGGGCTGGCTGTCATAACAGTCAATCCTACGCGGGTATATGGACCGGGAATGCTTACAGAAAGCAATTCAATGACTAAAATAATCAGGCTCTATATCTCTGGCTTATGGAGAATAATCCCGGGCAACGGGAAATCGATAGGCAACTATGTATTTATCGATGATGTTGTTGAAGGTCATATTCTGGCAGCCCGGTTCGGAAGGAGCGGAGAACGTTATATTCTTGGGGGTGAAAACCATTCCTTCCGTGATCTGTTTGACATTATCGGGGAGACTGCAGGGAAGAAAAGAATTATGGTTAATCTTCCCGCAGGATTAATGAAAGGTATCGTAAAAGGATTTATGTTCATTTCGAAAATCAGCGGATCGTCCCCGGCCATAACCATGGACTGGCTTGATAAATACCTGAACAACTGGATTATGTCGAGCGATAAGGCGTCTAAGGAACTTGGCTACAAAATAACTCCTCTTTCTGAAGGAGTATTCAGAACAATACAATGGTTAAAAACAATAAATAATGGAACGGGGAAATAATACATTTGCTGTTGTGACCGGGGCCAGCCTCGGTATCGGCCGTTCGATAGCAAAAGAGCTGGCTGCACGAGGACACAATTTGATCCTAAGTTCATTGCCTGGTCAGGGTTTACCTGATTTATGCCATGAAATTGAATCAGCAAACGAGATCCGTGCCTTCTCCTTCGAATGTGATCTGACCTCGGAAAACGGACCTGAAAGCCTTTGCGAATTTGTACAAAATAAAAAGCTTGAGGTAAATATTCTTGTTAATAACGCCGGAATAGGATATGAAGGTCCGGTCGAAGACTATACAAGAAATCAGATCGATCATATGATACTGCTGAATGTAAGGGCTATGACCCAACTTACGGTTTTCTTTACCGCTGAGCTTAAAACTCACGATCGGTCATATATATTGAATATCAGTAGTTTTGGAGCTTACACCCCAACCGCATATAAAAGTATCTATCTCGCCACAAAATCATATATTTTCTATTTTACCCGGGCTCTGGAATCAGAATTCACCGGAACATCCGTTAAAACATGCGTCGCAGTGCCATCGGCCGTAAGGACAAACAAAAACACTATGGGGAGAATTGAAAGAAACGGCTGGTTCTCACAGAAATCTGCCCTTAATCCCGAAGAGGTCGCTGCTGAAATCATAACAGGAATGTTCAATGGGAAAAATGTAATCGTGCCGGGCAAATTATCCAAACTGTTTTTCAATGTTGCATTATTTGTTCCCGAGGGAATTATTTTACGGCTGACCAGGAAGATATTCAAAAATTACCGTCAGGAATAAAAGGCATCTTCGACCTTTCAGATTTTCTTTCCGGTCATGGTTTTTATTTCCAGCTTCAGGATCGTTGTTCTGTTAAAAACATCCTGCTTATAGGTGAATTCTTCACGGTTTGTATAATGCTTCATAACAGAATCCAAACCTTCCTTTCTTTCTTTATCATCACTGATAATAAAAATGTCACCCCATCCAACGACACTGCTGTATTTCATGCTGAAATCACAGGCTTCTCTGCTGCTCATAAGATCATGATCCGTATCCATCTCAAAGCATACATGGTTATTCTTCCTTATAATATCTATTTTCCTTCCTTCGCCGGCTGAATGGAAGAAGAGTTTTTTTTGCACTCCCCCGGAATATCCGAAATTCATTGTGACAATATACGGGGTATTTTCATCCATCAAAGCAATCCTGCAAACATCACAACGTCCTATTATTGCCTCGATTTCATCAATTGAGGTTATTTCCCTTTCTTTTTTTCTCATAATTATTACCTGTTTGTTGTTTCTTTAACATAATATATAACTATTATACTGTTAATTTTATAAAGATAGAAAAAAACTAAACCCTTGTCATTCTGAGCGGAGCGAAGAATCTAATACTTTTAGTCGGACACTAACAATTAAAAATAAAGAATATTGTTAACTTTGCCCGATTCTCAAAAAGTGTTATAAAATAAAAGTAAATTGTATGGGAAAAGGTGATAAAAAATCCAGGAGAGGCAAGATAATTCTTGGTACCTACGGTGTAAGGCGCCGCAGAAAAAAAGCTGATAAGCCGGAAATAAAACAAGTCATTCTTCCAAAGGATAAAGAGATAAAAGAGAAAAAGCCTATAAAGGAGAAAAAAGAGGTTGCTGAAGTTAAAGCAGTTGCTGAAGTTGTTGAAGTAAAGGAAGTTAAGGAAGTCAAGCCAGTTAAAGCAACCAGTGATTCCAAACCTGAAAAAGCTACAAAAGAACCTAAGCCTGTAAAAGAAGAATCAAAACCGGCTCCGAAGGCAAAAGCCGTGAAGGAAGTAAAATCTGCTGAAAAAACCGAAACCAAAGAGGTAAAAGCGACAAAGGAGAAAAAGGAATCAAAAACAGCTAAGCCGGCAAAAGAAAAGAAGGAAGAGAAGGTATCCAAACCTGTAAAAGAGAAGAAAGCTTAATTCTGTTTCCTTACTACCAGCCACTTATAGTCATCCGGATCGATCCGGGCATTTATGATGACAGGTTTTTTGAGTGAGAGAGCCTCATTTATTGCGATTCTCATACTTTCTTCAGAATCAGCATTTATTACACTGATCCCAAAAAAACTTGCTGAATCGAAAAGATCTCCGGAATAAAGGATGGTTCCGTACGGTGAAAGGTTCTTCCATGATTGCTTCAGCTTTATAAGGTTCAGTTCACCATCGGATAAGACAACAGTTATAACCTGAAGATTGTACCGGCGGGCAGTAAGAATTTCACCGGCCGTCATAAGAAATCCTCCGTCGCCAGTCACACAGACAACTGCCGAATCCGGACTAACAATTTTGGCTGCAAGTGCTGCAGGAAGACCAAAGCCCATTCCCGACCATCCGTTTGTCATAATGATTTTCTGTTTGCCTGAAGTCTTCCAGTACTGCCCGGCAAGATGGAGGTGAGAACCTACATCAACTGTCAGAATCGTGTCTTCAGGCAACTCCTCCTGCAGAATCTTAAAAGCTGTAACCGGGCCGAAATGATCGGTAAATCCGTTAAATACCGCAATTGTTTCGTCGCGGACTGACTTAACAGCGGACCTGTTGAAAACAGCTGGTCCATTTTCCATCCTGCCCAGAATGGTGAACCACTCATCCGGAGGACCTGTAAATTGGATAACCCTGGTTATTTCCGGTAAATCCGTTTCAATTGTGTTAAAAATAACCAAAGGCACGTCGGGCATCCATGACTCATAATTATATTCAACCGGATCGTAACCAAGTCCGATTACAAGATCAGTTTCCCTGAAAATATCTTCCATGTAATCACTTAAAGCATGGAAAAGAACACCTGTATAACATGGATGGTTTTCAGGAAGAAGACCTTTTGCCATAGGGGTCACAACTACCGGGATCTTATTCTTATCCAGAAAACCGGTCAGCTTACTTCCAATTTTGTACCGCGCAGATGTCAATCCTGCTGCTATCAGCGGTTTCCTGGATTTTTGCAGAAGAGAAACTATGTTATCTGTATCATTGCTGAAGGGAATACAATGGTCAACAGGATTAAATTCTACAGCAGGTTCCACTTCGCAAAAAGCAATATCTGAAGGCAGCCCTATGTGGACAGGTCCCGGATATTCCTCCCTGCATAACTTTAATGCTTTACCGATGACCTCAGCTGCATTGGCGGGTGTCATTCTGAAGGTTGCTTTTGTAAGCGGTTCAAAAAGTTTCTGATGGTTTATATTCATCTGTGTGGTCCGCTGAATCATCTTATCATCCATCTCACTTGTAAGGATAATTACAGGTGATCTGTCGAGAAGGGCGCCGCCGGCACCCGAGGCAAGGTTGACTGCACCAGGGCCAAAGGTTGCATGACATACGCCGGGGATACCTGTTATTCTTGCTGATACTCCGGCCATTATACCGGCTGCTGCTTCGTGCGCAGTAAGTATAAATTCAATACCTGCCGATCGGAAGCTTTCCATGTATGGAATAGAAGGACCTCCAGGAACACCGAAAACATACCTTACACCATTTTTATATAATTGATCTGCAATGTATTCAGCAACAGTCATGTTAAATGATTTGATGATTGTCAAAGCTATTAAATTAAATTCTTCAAACTTCTTTCACGAATACAAATTCTATTAAATTTATCAGCATCTTTTTTAAAATAACCCTTATGGAAATCAAAACAAAAAATACAGGTATTCTGATAACTGCAGCTTTTATCCTTTCAACATTTACCGCAATAGCAGATAATCCGCCTGATATTTACAGGAAAGCTGATGATCTGGCAAAAAAGACAGCTGATAAGGTTTTTTACGGAAATGTGCGGCCGGTCTGGATCGGAAAAACAAACAGTTTTCTTTATGAAAATCTCACACCTTCCGGATCTGAATACATAATTGTTGATGCGGAGAAGCTCACAAAGAAGAAAGCTTTTAACCAGGAGAAATTCGCATCAGCATTTGAAGCTGCTACAGGTAAAAAGAGCGAACCAGGTAAGCTGCCATTAAGGGATATTGTTTTTTCTGATAAATTGGGAAGCTTTGCTTTCACACATAATGGTTATAACTGGATATGCAATCTAAGAAACTACGAAATAACGAAAGGGGAAAAAGTAATTGATCGACGGAGACCGGCAGGTTGGGACTGGGGCTTCAGGGATGAGCTCACCAAAGATACTATTGACTCTCCCGATAAAAAATGGACAGCTTTTATTAAGAACTATAATGTTTTTATAAGGTCAAAAGATGACAAAAAAGAATATCAGCTGAGTTTCGACGGGGCCCTCGGTGAATATTACTCATCCTTCGTAAAGTGGTCACCCGATTCAAGAAAGCTTGTTGCATACCGTATGAAACCTGCTGAAAAACATATGATTTATTACATTGAATCTTCCCCGGAGGATCAGCTTCAGCCAAGGCATTATTCCTATGAATATCAGAAACCGGGAGATGCTGTGCCTCAAAAGTATCCACAGCTTTTCGATATTGATTCAAAAAAACATATTAAAGTCGATGACAGCCAGATTAATAATCAGTACTCCGTAAATGATATTAAATGGGACAAGGACAGCCGTTACTTTACCTTTGAATATAACAAGCGCGGCCATCAGGTTTACAATGTGATCAAAGTTGATGCATCATCGGGTGTCTCCAATATAATTATCAATGAAACATCACCTACCTTTTTTGATTACAGCGGAAAAAAGTACAGATTCGATGCTGAGCAGACAAATGAAATAATCTGGGCATCGGAGAGAGATGGATGGAACCATCTTTATTTGTACGATTCGGGCAAAGGAGAGGTAAAATATCAAATAACTGCAGGAGAATGGGTTGTAAGGGATGTGGCTTATGTTGATGAAAAGAGCAGGCAGATTGTTTTTCAGGCAAGCGGAAAGGAAGGAGGTGATCCCTACTTCCTTTATTATTACCGCATTAATTTTGACGGGACAGGTTTAATCCGTCTAACTGAAGGCGAGGGAAATCACGAGGCAGGTTTTTCGCCCGATCATAAATATTTTGTGGATACGTGGTCGACAGTTAATACTCCACCTGTTTCTGTTCTTCGGAAGAGTGATGACGGATCACAATTAATGGTTATTGAAAAGGCTGATATATCAGGATTGCTTGAAACAGGCATAAGGTTTCCTGAAGTATTTGTTGCAAAGGGAAGGGACGGCGTGACAGATATATGGGGAATAATAATAAGACCCACCGATTTTGATCCTGCAAAGAAATATCCTGTAATTGAGGATATTTATGCAGGACCACACAGCAGTTTTGTTCCAAAGAGCTTCAGGGGTCCTGCCACGACTATGCATCAGCTTGCTGAGCTTGGTTTCATCGTTGTTAAAATCGATGGTATGGGAACCTCAAACAGGTCAAAGACATTCCACGACATTTGCTGGAAAAACATCAAGGATGCCGGTTTTGAAGACCGGATCCTTTGGATGAAGGCTGCTGCAGAAAAATATCCTTATATGAACCTTGAAAAAGTTGGTGTTTATGGAACATCCGCCGGAGGTCAGAATGCTGCAGGTGCTGTGCTTTTCCATCCTGAATTCTACAAGGTGGCTGTTGCATCATGTGGTTGTCACGATAACAGGATGGACAAAATGTGGTGGAATGAACAATGGATGGGCTGGCCGGTTGGTGAAGAATATGCACAATCGTCGAATGTCGATAATGCCTGGAGACTTAAAGGGAAACTGCTTCTTATTAACGGAGAGATGGACAACAATGTTGATCCTACCTCTACTATGCAGGTTGTCAATGCATTAATAAAGGCAAATAAGGAATTTGAATATGTCTTTATTCCCGGAGCCAGACATACAAGCGGAGGTGTTTACGGAGAAAGGAAACGTCGTGATTTCTTTGTTAAAAATCTTCTTGGTGTTGAGCCGCCAGACTGGAACATGGTTGAAAAATGATTTTTTTTATGATATTTGCGCCCTGATTATTGAAAGTGTACAGTAACAGAAATACAATATTCTGGGCCATAATAGCATGTCTGTTATGGTCAACAGCTTATGCCGGAATTAAACTCGGCCTTCAGTATGACACTCCTCTGCACTTTGCAGGTATAAGGTTTATAATTTCGGCATTAATGATCCTTCCTTTCACGGTAAGGCCATCGGCCTATATTAAAATTATTAAGGATAACAGGAAGGTCAGTTTTATCGATAATGGTTCTTCAGACACTTATAAATTATTCCCTCTTCTATTTTGGTCTGGATCTTGTTCCAGGTGCTCTTGGTGCTGTAATTGTTGGATCTCAGCCACTTGTAACAGCGGTTGTTGCTGCAATGATGCATGAGGGGGAGAATCTGACAAAAAGAAAGATAGTCACTATAATTTTTGGCATTTCAGGAGTAATACTCATCAGTGCCGGAAGACAGGCATTCAGATTAGGAACAGCAATGGAATTCCTTGGTGTGATATTGATACTCGGGGCAAATATTGCAACAGCAACAAGTAATGTTATTGTTTCCCTTAAAACCAGGGGAATCAATCCGTTGGTTATCAGTTCTTTTTCGCTCGGAGTTGGCGGACTTATCCTTTTTCTTTTTTCTTTTCCAATCGAAGGTTACGTACAGGTTCACAGACCGATGGTTTACTGGCTCGATCTCCTCTGGTTAAGTTTTATGTCAGCATTCGCATTTTCATTATGGTATAAGCTTCTGCAGCGACCTGGTGTGAAAGTCTCGGAGCTTAACCTGTGGAAATTCATCATCCCGGTTGTCGGGGCAGTTTTAAGCTGGCTGCTTGTACCCGGCGAGAATCCTGAATGGCTGACAATAATTGGAATGATTATAATAACCGGCTCACTTATCCTGTTCTTTTTAAACATCAGGAAAGCAAGCCCCAAAGCAGATATGGCAAAATGAAGCGAAAACTTTCAGCTCTGCTGGTCTATTCGGTTTTCTGGTTACTATTTTTCTTTTGTGCCAGGCTGTATTTTCTTATTGTTCACCATACGGAGGCGACAGGACTGGGATTTCAGGTTCTGGCAGGCACTTTCATTCATGGGATCAAACTCGATATTTCAGCAACTGCCTATATCATGGCAATCCCCATGCTTGTTCTTATCCCGGCAATCTGGTTAAAAGGAGAGTGGTTCAGGCATTTTGTCAGGTTCTACACATGGATCATCCTTTTGATATCTTCCCTTTTAATTGCCGGAGATTCTACATTGTATTCCTACTGGGGTTTCCGAATGGATTATACACCCCTTCTATATCTCATTACCCCTAAGGATGCTGCAGCTTCAGTAACTGCAGGTCAGATAATTGCTTTCTGTGTTACTGTTATTTTATTAACAATAGTTTTCGGAATATTATATAACAGACTAATTGACAGAAGATTCCAGGGCACAGAAATAATAAGGAATAAAGTGCCTGTTACCCTCTTTTTTACATTACTGTTTGGCTCGCTTATAATTCCGGTCAGGGGAGGATTCGGACTGGCACCTATTAATGCCGGAACCGTTTATTTCAGCGACGACATGTTTGCGAATCATTCTGCAATTAACGTAGTCTGGAATGTAGGAAGCTCCTATTTCAACAGGAAGCCTTCCGTAAATCCGTATTCATTTGGGGATTTAAACAGGTCTGTTGCAATAAGGGATTCTCTGACTGTAAAATCTGGCACTTCACTTAAATTCATTAACACTGCAAAACCAAATATAATTGTGATTATTCTTGAAAGTTTTGGCAACTTGCTTATAGGTCCCCTTGGCGGTGATACGGCAACTACTCCGAATCTGAACAAGCTTTGCAGCGAAGGTCTTCTGTTTACGAACTTTTATGCGTCAGGCAATCGCACCGACAAAGCGTTGCCTGCAATCCTTGCTGGCTATCCTGCCCAGCCGGCAGTATCTGTAATTAAAGATCCTAAGAAAACCCAGTCGATGACAAGCCTGGTAAAAATATTGAATGGTTCAGGCTATACAAGTTCTTTCTGGTACGGAGGAGACATCAACTTTGCCAATTTTCAACTCTTTTTTAATTAGTGCAGGGTTCAGCCAGATAATAACGAAGGATAACTTTGATCCATCCGATTACAATTCAAAATGGGGTGTCCACGATCATGTGCTTTTTAAAGCAATGCAGGATTCAATGAAAAGGCTCAGGGAGCCATTCTTCAGGGTTGTACTCACTCTTTCGAGCCATGAGCCATTTGAAGTGCCTATGGAACCAGTTTTCGGGGGAAAAGACGATCTTGCCAAATTCAGGAATTCAGTTTATTATACTGACAGAACAGTTGGAAATTTCATTGCCTGGGCAAAAACAACCGACTGGTGGAAAAACACACTGTTGGTACTTGTTGCTGATCATTGTCGCCGCAATTCACTTGAAGATATGGTCTATTCACAGAATATTTTCAGGATCCCGATGTTATGGCTTGGCGGTGCACTTGAATCAGGAGGAAAAAGAATAGAAAAGCTTGGGACACAGGTCGATATTCCGGTTACATTGCTGAATCAGCTGGATCTTACAGGTGAATTCCCTTTCGGAAAAGATCTTTTATCAGACAAATCAAATTCTTTTGCCTTTTATGTTTTCAATGAAGGATTTGCATTTATTACCGACAGTTCTGCAGTAATTTATGATCATAAGCTTGGAGCCCCTGTACTAAAAACAGGACCTCATCCGGATACTAATGAAATCCTTGGCAAGGCTTTCCTGCAGGTTCTGTATGATGATTATATGAAAAGGTAAATGATTCCGAACCATTAATAAGGAAATGACTCAGAGCTTTTCAAGCTCAATCTCTTCATCATCCCTCACTTCATACATCTTCCCGTTTTCGCATTTGATAGTCCTTGCACTGAATTTTTTGACTATTGTATAGTTATGGGTTGCAACTATAACAGCTCTTCCAGTGCTGCTAATATCCTTAAGCAATCTGATAATGCCTTCAGACGTTTCGGGATCGAGATTGCCTGTGGGTTCATCGGCCAGGATAATTTCCGGATCGTTAAGCAGGGCGCGTCCGATAACAACACGCTGTTGTTCACCACCCGAAAGCTGATGAGGCATTTTGTACCCTTTAAGATTGAGGCCGACCTTTTCCAGCACCTCGCTGATTCGCTTTTCAATCTCCGCGCTTCCTTTCCATCCTGTAGCCCTGAGAACAAACTCAAGGTTATCATTTACTGATCTGTCGATCAGAAGCTGGAAATCCTGAAATACTATGCCGATTTTTCTGCGCAGATATGGTATCTCCCTTGTCTTTATCTCTGATAGGTTGTAACCTGCTACGATGCCGGTTCCTTCCTTAAGGGGAAGCTGTACATTCAGAGTTTTGATAAGGCTGCTTTTCCCGCTTCCGACCTTGCCCACGAGGTATACAAATTCGCCCTTGTTTACACTTAAGTTGATGTCAGTAAGAACCAGATGATCCTGCTGCCAGATTTTACAGCCTGTGAGTTCTATTATTCTGTCGGATGATATGGGATCCTGCATTTCTTATCAGTTGGCAGTGCAAAGTATAAAAAGAATTGATAAATAACATTTATATGTTAATAAAATCAGTAATAAAGGCCTGAAGCCCCCGTTTTATAATTGTATTTTTACAAGTGCTGAAAAGAATCGGTTTTTGTTTTATATGGCTTATTATTAATTTGTTATTGAATCGGGAAAACTCCTGATGAAAAGAACAGTGGTTGAATTATAAGCCAAAAAATATTAGTTATGAACAGTAAGAAAGCATTATTGATCTTCAATTTCCTTTTTATAATTATCATTCAGGTCATGTCGCAGGCTTCCTTTTCGGGCAATGACCTCGGCTCAGATTTTAACAGGGCGATGGACCTCTATAATAAGGAAAAATATGCGGCCGCGATAAGACTTTTCGATACTTACCTGAAGAATGACAAGGATAATAACAGGATTCATCTTGCTGAGGCTGAATATTATGCTGCTTTATCAGCACTGAAACTATTCAATCCTGATTCCGAGTACAGGATGATAATTTACATGGCAACACATCCTGAGAGTCCCAAAATCAATGAAGCAAGGATCTCCCTCGGAGATTATTTTTATCAGAACAAAAGCTACAGGAAGGCCTGTTCATATTATGAGGTCGTTAACAGATATGAACTGGAAAAAGATAAACTGCCGGAATACTTTTTCAGATACGGATACTCTTTATATATAAAGGGAGATAAAGCCAAAGCGCTTCTGATGTTTTCTGAAATAAAGGATATTGACACTGAATATACAGCTCCGGCAATATATTATTTCTCACATATTGCCTATGAACAGAAAATGTACCAGACTGCATTGGAGGGGTTCATGAAGCTTAGAGGAGATGAGACATTTGGTCCCATTGTTCCTTTTTATATTGCCCAGATCCTTTATCTGAACAAGGATTACGACGGTATCCTTGAAATCTCCCCGGATCTTATTAAATCGGCTCCCAAAGATAGGGCAATTGAAATGTACAGATTTATTGGTGATGCTTACTATAACAAGGGTAATTACCAGGAAGCCCTTAAATACCTTGAGCAATATGCTGCCGGAGCAAAGTCGAGCGAGAGAGAAGATAAATACCAGCTTGGCTTCTCATATTACAAAACAGGCAATATAGATCAGGCAATAAAAACACTGCTGACGGCAGGCGCAAAATCAGACATCCTGAGCCAGAATATCTGGTTCGTGCTTGGTGACTGTTATCTGCAAAAGGGTGATAAGAAAAGGGCCCAGTTTGCATTCGGCCAGGCCTCCAGGATGGATTTTGACAAAAAACTGAAGGAGGAATCGCTATTTAATTTTGCAAAACTGACATACGAAACCTCCTCTTCTCCATTTGGTGAAGCTATTGCAGCATTCCAGGAGTATATTGATCTCTATCCGGGTTCTGATAAAATAGAGGAAGCATATAATTATCTTGTTGCAACCTTTACTGAAATAAGAAATTATAAAGCAGCTCTGACTGCCCTTGATAAAATAAGAAACAAGGACAGCAGACTTGAAGCGGCTTACCAGAGAGTGGCTTTCTTCAGGGGTCTTGAAATGTTTAAAAACATGGAGGTCGAACAATCAATCGGTATGTTCGATAAATCACTTAAATATGAGAAGTACAGCAGGGAACTCAGGTCAAGGGCAATCTACTGGAAGGCAGAAGCTGAATATCGGATCGGACAATATGAACTGGCCAGGAATGATTACGAATTGTTCATGGGAATTCCCGGATCAATGTCTCTTCCTGAGTCTGAACTTTTAAGGTATAATCTTGGCTATGTTAATTTCAACCTGAAGGATTACAATAATGCTCTTACTCAATTCAGGGCATTTGAAACAGCCTATAAAGGTTCCAGACAGGATATACAGATTGACACAAAGCTCCGGATAGCTGACTGCAATTTTATCACTACAAATTATAAGCAGGCTATAAGTTATTACGACAAGGTTATTGACTTTGGGAAAGCTGATGCAGATTATGCTCTCTATCAGAAAGGTTTCTGCCTCGGGCTTACAAACAACCAGAAGGGGAAAGCGGATATTCTGACTTTGCTTACATCAAGGTATCCATCATCTTCTTATGTCCCTAATGCAATTTATGAAAGAGGCAGAGCCTACCTGGTAATGGAGGATTTCAGACGTGGCGAAGCTGATTTTGTAAACATAATTGCAAATTACCAGTCAAGTCCCTTTGTTCCAAGAGCTATAGTTCAGCTCGGATTGCTATATTACAACCAGGGGGAGAATGAGAAATCAGTTGCCCAGTTCAAGAAAGTTATTGAAAACTACCAGTCCACTCCGGAGGCCCGCTATGCTATGACGGGTTTAAAGAATGCCTATGTTGAGATGAATGATGTGGAGAGCTATTTTGCCTATGTAAAAACACTTGGATACGGTGATGTTAATGTTGCTGAAAAAGATTCCCTGCTTTATATGTCAGGCGAGAATCTGTATATATCCGGAAAATGCGACAGGGCTTCAGAAGTGTTCAGGAATTACCTTCGTGAATTTCAGTATGGAAGCTTCAGGCTAAATGCACAGTTTTATCTTGCGGAATGTCTGAACTCAGCCGGAAAAAAGGATGAAGCTCTTGCATTGTACAAGGAGGTTATAAAAACCCCGAATAATCAGTTTATGGAACAAACGCTTATTACGGCCTCATCAATACTCTATGACAATGAGGATTATTCAGGTGCGTTTGATTACTTTGAAAGACTTGAGAAAGTAACGACATCTTCAGAAAGTAAACTAATTGCCCTGAGAGGCCAGTTGAGATCGGCCTACCAGGAGGGTGATGCCCGGAAAAGCATAAAAGCTGCTGACCGTATCAAAAATTCAACAAGTATGCCTGAAGAGCTGACCCGGGAGGCAGTATTTGTAAGTGCCAAAGCTAATTACAGCCTCAACGAGTTTGATGAAGCCCTAAGGGATTTCAGAAGAACGGCAACTGAAGTGGTCAGCATCGAAGGAGCTGAATCAAAATACAGGGTGGCTGAAATTCTCTTTAAAAAAGGCACTACCGAAGAGTCGGAAAAGATCGTTAATCAATTTATTGAACAGAATTCCCCTCACCAGTTCTGGATGGCAAAAATGTTTCTACTGCTTGCAGATATAAGCATCAAGAAAGGAGATACATTACAGGCAAGGGCAACATTGCAGAGCCTGAGAGAGTATTATACAATCGATAATGATGGGATTCTCGATGAGGTTAAAGCGAAACTGGCATCCCTTGATGCAGTGAACTGAAAAGAGTTATTAAAAAAATTGAAAATGCTGATATGATAAAAAGAAACATTATCATTTTTTTCGTGATAGCTGTTTTTTTCCTGCCTGTGAGATCTCAGGTAAATAAGGAAGAATCAGATATGAAAAGGGAAGTTACACTATACAATCCCTACAAACCTTCTCTTGCTGATGCAAGAAAGAAAAGCTATCTGCCTGAAATCAACGACACTGCAAGGGTTTATCCGGTTTTTGAATACGAGGTAAAATCAAAACCATATAGCCCGACATATACAATATCAACTATCAAATCTGCATCACTTCTTTCCGACCCACTTCCCAAATTATATAAAAGCTATGTTAAAATTGGTATAGGAAATAATAATACACCTCTGGCCGAACTCAGCATTACGAATCACCGTTCCAAAAAGGGTGCCGTGGGATTCTATGCCAAACACTATTCTTCCAATGGCAGGGTGCCCCTTGAAAACAAGCAGAAGGCTTTTGCGGGTTTTATGGATAATGACGCTACCTTGTTCGGAAAGAAATTTTTCGACAGGAGTTACATCGATCTTTCAGCAAATTTTCTCCAGAGAACAAGATATGCATATGGATACAATACTGAGGTGCCTTTCGAATTCAATAAAAAAGACATAAAGCTCAATTATTATGATGCTGGAGGGAAATTTTCCCTTGCATCCCTTAACCTTGACTCAGCAGACCTTTCATATGATTTTGGATTGTCCTACGACTTTTTCCACAATACAAGCGAAAGAAAGATGAATCACATTGGTTTTACCGGTAAAATGTCTGGACTTTATCAGGGGTTTTATGTCGGATCAGCACTGAAAATTGATCATTACAAGCTTTCGGAAATTCTTGATCTGGAACCAAAATATATTCTTTCCCTGAGCCCCTTTATAAGAAAAAGCAGTGATCAGTGGAATTTTAATCTGGGAGTAAGTCTTTCGATTGCAAAGAATATTGAAGATAGGGCAAAGGTTTATTTCCATCCCGATCTTGCCTTTGGCTTCAGCATTGTTCCTGAATATATGAGGTTTTTTGCCGGATTGGGAGGGAAGCTTGAAAATAATGAACCCTTGAATGTTATTTCTCAAAATCCATACATGGTGCCGGATGGTTCTATTTTCAGAGTTCCTAATACAAATCATGCACTGATAATTTCTGCTGGATTAAAGGGAAATAACGGACTTGGTGGTAACTACCTGGCATCTGTTTCCTATTCTCTTGTAAATGATCTTCTTCTTTTTTCAAATATTGTTTATCCCGATACAGCAGGATCAGTTGAAAGAGGTAATTACTTTATAATTACACCTGATGATGCAGAGGTTCTTAACTTTCACGGGGAATTAACCGGTAATTTCACGAAAAGGCTCTCATTTAACACATCTGTAAATTATTACCAGTATACGCTTTCCACTAATGAATACGCATGGAATAAGCCTAACTGGGACGGTAAGCTGGGATTTTATTATAATCTCCGGAACAAGATTATTGCCGGGACCGAACTGACCGCTCTTGGAAAAAGGAAGCTTATGGTAAGCCACAGTCCGACCGGCTGGATGACACTCGAACCATCCGTAATCGAAAAACCTGTCCATGTAAACCTCGGATTCAGTGCGGAATACCGCTATACGAAAATCCTTTCGTTCTGGTTTAAAGTAAATAATATCTCCTGGAACCGCTATTACGAATGGGCTTATTACCCTTCTCAAATGTTCAATTTCATGTTCGGATTCAGCTACAGCCTCTAACTGGTGCGTGGTACGAGGTCCGGGGTGCGAGGAAAACCTGTTAATAGTCAGAATTTTTTTTGACTGCAAGACCGCATGACTGCAATGACCGCATGACAATTTCAAAATGTTAATTTCTTTAACAAATTGTGGATTACTTTTAACTTGTTTTAACTAAAAAAGACAGTTAAAAAAGGTATCTTTGTCACGATTATTAAGTTTCATATAATCAATAGTTTATATAGGGGGAAGTAATTGCTGAAAACGCAATCTGAACTAATAAAAAAATGTTATTGTAATTTATTTAGCGATGAATGAAAATGAAAAAAAATTGCAGGATGAAGCTGAATACTCTGCCGAGAGTATCCAGGTGCTTGAAGGTCTTGAAGCCGTGCGGAAAAGGCCTGCAATGTACATTGGTGACATTGGGGTAAAAGGGCTGCATCATCTGGTATATGAAGTTATTGACAATTCAATTGATGAGGCTCTCGCAGGGTTTTGTTCGCGTATCGATCTGATTATTCATACAGACGGTTCTTTGACAACGATTGATGATGGCCGGGGGATTCCTACAGGACTGCATGAAAAGGAACAGAAGTCAGCACTTGAGGTAGTAATGACAGTTCTGCATGCCGGTGGAAAATTCGACAAAGGATCCTATAAAGTTTCAGGCGGTCTCCACGGGGTTGGTGTTTCATGCGTGAATGCATTGTCAAGTCATCTCGATGCAATAGTAATGAGGGAAGGCAAGATATTCAAGCAGGAATATGAACAGGGGAAGCCAATCACTGAAGTTAAGGTAATCGGGGAAACTGATAAATCTGGGACAACAATCCGGTTCAAGCCAGATGGGACAATTTTCCAGACTACTGAGTTTAATTTTGAGATATTGACATCAAGGCTGAGGGAACTTGCATTCCTAAATAAAGGGATCTTGCTTACTATAACAGACGAACGAGAGCTTGTTGAAAACGGGAATGGCGGGAAACCGCGTTATGAAGAGTTTCGTTCTGATCTGGGACTTAAGGAATTTGTTGAATACCTCGATTCCAACAGGGAACGGATAATTGAAAAACCCATCTATATATCCAACGATAAAACTGAAATACCTGTTGAAATAGCATTACAGTATAACAACTCTTTCACTGAAAATGTACATTCTTATGTGAATAACATAAATACAATTGAAGGTGGTACACATCTGGCTGGGTTCAGAAGAGGATTGACCCGCACACTTAAAAAATATGCAGACGACTCAGGAGCTACTTCAAAACTGAAATTTGATATTAACGGAGATGATTTCCGTGAAGGACTTACGGCAATAATTTCGGTAAAGGTTGCCGAGCCACAGTTTGAAGGTCAGACCAAAACCAAACTAGGGAACTCAGAGGTTATGGGTGCAGTCGACCAGGCAGTAAGTACGATGCTTTCAAACTACCTTGAGGAAAATCCGAAGGATGCCAGAATAATTGTTCAGAAGGTTATCCTTGCCGCTACTGCGCGCCATGCTGCACGTAAAGCCAGGGAACTTGTACAGCGTAAGAATGTCCTTTCAGGGTCAGGCCTTCCGGGTAAACTTGCCGACTGTGCTGACCGTGACCCTGAAAAATGTGAGATATATCTTGTTGAGGGTGATTCAGCGGGAGGCACAGCAAAGCAGGGAAGAGACAGGAGATTCCAGGCTATTCTGCCCCTCAGGGGAAAGATACTGAATGTTGAAAAAGCCATGCAGCACAGGATTTATGAAAGTGAAGAGATAAAAAACATCTTTACCGCTCTTGGAGTTAATATCGGAACCGATGAAGACAGCAAAGCTCTCAATATCTCCGGGTTAAGATACCACAGGATAATAATAATGACCGATGCCGACGTGGACGGGTCTCATATTGATACCCTTATTATGACTTTCTTTTTCAGATATATGCAGGACCTTATAAAGGGCGGGAACCTGTTTATTGCAATGCCTCCTTTATATCTGGTCAAGAAAGGTAAAACAGAAAGATATTGCTGGACCGAAGATGAGCGTATTGCCGCAGTAAATGAACTGGGGCAGGGTAAGGAATCGTTGGTAGGTATTCAACGGTATAAAGGTCTTGGTGAGATGAATGCAGAACAACTCTGGGATACAACTATGAATCCTGAGACAAGGACTTTAAAACAGATCACTATTGAAAGTGCTGCTGAAGCTGATCATATTTTCTCAATGCTTATGGGTGATGAGGTCCCACCTCGCAGGGAGTTTATCGAAACTCATGCGAAATATGCAAAGATCGACGTATAGAGAGCAAATAAAAACAGGTAATCAGGAGGTTACAAAACTATTTATTCATAATTGTCTCCAGCAGAATATCCTCAATTCCAGTTATGATCCTTTTGGAAGGACCTGAATAATTATTGACTAATATACTGAAGACCATTTCATTGCCCGATAAGGTTCTGAAATATCCTGCATAGCTTCTGACCCTTGTAATTGATCCGCTTTTTGCCCTGAGATTCGAATAAAAAACCGGATTCCGGAAATAGTTTTTAAGTGTCCCATTCCTTCCTGCATCAGGAAGGGAATTATAAAACTCATTGAAATATTTTGCTTTGTTTTTCATGTAAAACAGAATTTGAGCAAGACTCTGCGAAGTAACAGCATTCAGAGGTGACAACCCGCTTCCGTCTTCTAGGAAGATACCAGTGGAATTCACTCCAGAATCTTTAAGGAACCTGTATATTACCTCAATTCCTGCTTCAGTAGTTCCTTGATTATTGAATGTTCTTCCAAGCTCTTTTATAAGATGCTCAGCATACAAATTAACACTTTCATGATTAAGAACCTCAATAATTTCGCTGAGCGCGGGAGAACTCACTTCTGAAATTATCTCCGGACTCAATAATAGCAGGTTTATTTAAGTTCCTTATTGTGGAGGGGCTCCCGGATACATCTATTCCTGCAGAATCGAGCATATAGTCAAACACTTCAGCAAGCAGCAGGGGAGGATCTGTTATTGAAGCTTTAAGCACAAAATCTTCTGTGTTGACAGGAATTGATCCTGCAACCCACTTATACTTGTTGTATGGGGCTGAAAAAACATACCCTTCATCAGTATCGCCTGAAGCAATGAGCTGATTCGAAAGATCCGACCTGCACTGAACAGGGAAAATGCCGGTAATCTCAGGGATTGACCCTTCACCCATCGTTCTGAAGTGAATTTCAAATGTATTGTCAAAAACAGATAACCCGTAAGCTCCTGCCCCGTAATAATTACCTGCATCTTCCCAGAGCCATTTTGCCGGGACAGGCTGGTAATCATACCACGAATCATCAACTATAACACTTCCTTCTATCTTATTTATCCCCAGCATCCTGATTTCAACAATCCAGTTTTTAAGAAAATTGTTGTAATGATCCTTAAAATAATCTGATCCCAATGCAGGATCACCTCCTCCAATGATTACAAGATTTCCAGTCAGCCTTCCGGTACGTTTATTAAAGTTGCCGGTATATCCTATTTTCGTTTTGAAGCGGTAATCAGGTCCGAGTAATTCAAGGGCTGCGGAAGAGGTGACAAGTTTAAGAACTGAGGCCGGCATCAGACTTTCCTTTTCATGGAATTCAAAGACAGCTTCTCCGTTTATGGCATTAAGAATGCATAGAGAGACTGACGAACTTGACATTGAAGAGTCAGCCAAAAGCAAATTCAGAGCCTTTTCCTGACCAGCCAGAAGCAGAGGAATAAAAAAAAGAATAATAATCAGTTGTTTTTTTGGCATAATTATCAGGTTTTATTTTGCCCGAGTGTTGATAAAAGTCCGCATGCAGCATTTATGTCAACTCCTCTGCTTGACCTGATTGTCGATAGAATTCCCTTGTCATTTAGTGCTTCCCTGAAAGCAATTATAGCTTTCATACCCGGACTTTTGAAATCTGATCCTGGGAACTGATGGAAGCGGATTATATTTATCCTGCATTTTATCCCGTTAAGGATACGCGCAAGTTCCTTAATATGTCGGGGAGAATCGTTTATCCCCTCGAAAAGAATGTACTCGAATGACACTCTCCTTTGCTTGCTGAAATCAAAATTTCTTATTATTTCAAGAATCTCTTTTATGGTGTTTGTTTTCTGAACAGGCATCAGCTGTTTGCGTTCATCATCAAAGGGTGAATGAAGACTGATGGCAAGATGGCATCTGCTTTTCTCCAGAAACTCATTTATACTGTCAACCAAACCCACTGTGCTGACAGTAATTCTTGTCGGGCTCCATGCATAACCCCAGTCATTTGTAAGGATATCCAGGCTTTTCAGTACTTCCGGAAGATTGTCGAGCGGTTCCCCCATTCCCATATAGACCATGTTGGTCAGCTGTCTGAATTCAGGAAGGCTGCGGAACTGGTTTAATATTTCATTTGAGGAAAGATTGCCCTGGAATCCCTGTTTACCTGTCATGCAAAAGATACATCCCATTTTACACCCAGCCTGTGCCGAAACGCATATTGTCGCCCGGTCAACTTCAGGGATATATGCAGTTTCTATGAATTTATTGTCCAGGACTTTATAAAGATATTTTTTTGTCCCGTCACTGCTTTGTGAGAAATTCACAGGATCGGAAAGCCCTATCTCATAATCATTTGAAAGAAGTTCCCTCATCTTTTTCGAGAGATTGGTCATTTCATCTACTGTACGTATCTCCTTCTTGTAGAGCCAGTCGGCTATCTGCTTTGCGGCAAAGCCTGGCATCTCCAGTCCCTTTGTGACGACTATCAGTTCATCTAAAGTTTTACCGAACAGTTTCTCTTTTGGCATTTAATAATGTTGAATGAGAGTAACGATTATATTCTAAAAGTCCCCCTTTGAAGGGGGTAGGGGGATGTTTTGTTCTATTAATTAAACCCATACCCAGCCTTCTGCAATTCCTTAATCGATTTAAATGGTTTGGGAGGATTGAGATATTTGTTTAAATGATTGTAGATCTTCAAACGGATTTCCTTAGCCTCCATGTAATCCATTCTGTCGAATGAGTGTCCCCCTGGCATATTCTGGAATATCTCATATGAAAAATTCTTCTTGCCTTCAGCTTTCAATGATTTGATAAGGTGTTCAACCTCAAGAACATTCACATCCTCATCATTTGTATTTGTATGTATCAGCAGAGGAGTATTCTGATATTTGGCCACCTGCCATGCAGGTGATCGTTTACGATATTCAGCAACATTCTGATCTGCAGGTTTACCTATGGCAGTCTGCTCCGAGAAAAGATCCCTGTACTCCTGATCCTTGTATCCCATACGTGCAATCAGATCGCTGACTGGTACACCTGTAAAAGCTACTTTGTATTTATCGGGATATTCAAAAATATTGAATAGGGCAATATAACCGCCATGACTCCACCCGGCAATACCCACCCTATCCTTATCCACGATTGAATAATTATCAATCATATACTGACGGCTTGCGTCAACATCCTGTACCTCAAGACCTCCGTAATCAATCTTGTTGTACATTGATGCTCCGTAGCCGGTCGAGCCTCTGTACTCGGCTGCAGTTACTATATACCCCTGCGAGACCATCTCCCTGATAATATGTGTATAATAAGTATCGAAATTGGCGTGAACTCCCCCGTGTGGAAAAACAATAAGAGGATATTTTTTGTCCGGTTCAGCACCTTTAGGTATAAAAATATAATTCCAGAATTTCAACGGATTCCCGGCACCCTGACCTGTCGGATTTGACTCTTTTGCAACTGGAAGGCCAGTTATGTACACTTTATCGATGAATGCTATATCACCAACCTTATTATACCAGTAAACATCATCTATCTTTTTTTCAATAACATCCAGCCTGTGATCCAGAGCCTCAAAGTTTGATCCTGCTTTATTAATTGCATTCATCAATTCTGTATTCCCAGGTTGAGATGACAGTTGTATCGGCAGACAATTAGAAATAAAGCCGTAATAAATAAGTTCCTCTTCATTGTCAAATATTTATTTTTCCTTCAAAAACAAAAGTAGCCGGTCCGGTTAGCCAGATGCCTTTTACCTGACCTTCTGAATTTTCAAACTCTACCCTGAGATTGCCACCCTTTGTCCTGACATTTATTGGTCCGCTGACAAAGTGTCCTGATAGGACTGAAGCAATGGCAGAAGCAGTTACACCAGTGCCGCAGGAAAGGGTTTCATCCTCAACTCCGCGTTCGAAAGTTCTGACGTAAATGCCTCCGGTTTCAGCCTCAACGAAATTTACATTTGTTCCGCCCGGTTGAAAATCTTTTGACCATCTTAACTTCTTGCCTTCATTAAAAACATCAAGATTGTCAAGTCCACTTTTAAATAGTACATAATGAGGCGATCCGGTATTTATAAAGTAATTGCCTGCCACTGAACGGGTCTCTTTTACATCATTCATTTTTAATCTGATCACTCCATCTTTCGCTTCAGCATCATGGATCCCGTCAGCAGCATTAAATCTCATTTTATTTCCTGCAATTCCTGACTTTATAGCAAAATCGGCTGCACATCTTCCGCCGTTGCCGCACATTGTACCCCTGAATCCGTCAGAATTGAAATAGATCATTTCAAAATCAAACTCATCGGATTTATTTATAAGAATCAATCCGTCACCACCAATGCCAAATCTTCTGTCGCAAAGATTGTTTATCAGTTTCTGATCTTCAGGATTAAAAACACGATTTCGATTGTCTATTATAATGAAATCATTTCCTGCGCCCTGGTATTTGTTAAAAGCTAATGTCATCATTGTTAAAGTGTAGTTAAATATTTGTCAATTAGTCATGAGCAATAAAAAAATGCATAAACTTTGCAGAACAAAAATGTTTGAAAACGGTTGTAAAGATATGAATCTTTTATAAAGGCATAATAATTGAAAAGTTGACATTATATAATTAGAAAGTAAAACTTAAAAAGTAGGTAGCTATGAAAATGAAATATTTGTTTGGAGGTTTGTTCACAGCTCTTTTAGGAGCTGGGATAGCATTGTTTACATATACTAAAATAGTTGAAAAACCGGCTATAATTCAATTAAAGGATAATTCACAGAATGAGGCAAGGAATGCAGAGGCACTTCTTACTTCTCTTACAATGCAGGAGGGACAGATAGATTTTACTTACGCAGCTGAACAGACTGTACATGCTGTGGTTCACGTACGCACAAAAAGCACGATTTCACCGCAGGCCAGTAATCCTATTATGGAATACTTCTATGGCGATCGATATAATCAGCCAAGGGAGGTAAAGGGATATGGATCGGGAGTGATTATCTCTTCTGATGGATATATTATCACTAATAATCATGTTATAGAAGATGCTGAAAACATTGAAGTTAAGCTGAATGATAACAGGACATTCCCAGCTGAGATCGTCGGCCGGGATCCGAGTACCGACATTGCACTTCTGAAAATAAAAGCCAGCGGACTTCCCTTTGTGAAATATGGGGATTCGGAACAGCTAAGACTTGGAGAATGGGTCCTTGCAGTCGGTAATCCATTTAATCTGACTTCTACCGTGACTGCGGGAATAGTTAGTGCAAAAGGCAGAAACCTTGGTATTCTAGATTCGGATTTGAAAATTGAATCATTTATTCAGACTGATGCCGCCTTAAATATGGGTAACAGCGGAGGAGCCTTAGTTAATACAAAAGGGTTACTCGTAGGAATCACTTCGGCAATTTTATCTCCGAGCGGAGCTTATGCAGGAAACTCGTTTGCCATACCCGTGACTATAGTAAAGAAGGTAGTAGAGGACCTGAAACAATATGGTGAGGTTCAGAGGGCAATAATTGGTGTTAATATTATGGAGGTCACTCAGGAAGATGCTGAGAAATTCAATCTCAGTGAAGTAAAGGGTGCCCGTATTGAAAAAATTATTCCTGATGGATCAGCTGAAGCTGCCGGACTTAAGGAAAACGATATAATTGTCAGGTTCGATGGTGTGTCGGTTTCTTCTCCTTCGGAACTACAGGAACAAGTCGGAAAGTTCCGTCCGGGTGACAAGGCAAATATAACCTATGTGAGAAACGGAAAGGAAGTGACAATTCCGATAACTCTGAAGAATCTTGCCGGAAACACAAATGTGGTTTCACCAGGTATGGGCGGTACAGGAAGTGTCTATGGCGCCCGTCTGGAATCTCTTGGATCGGCGGATAAGAAAAAATTTAATGTTGATAGTGGAGTTAAAGTCACAGAAGTTAATGATGGAAAGTTTAAAGATCTGGGACTTAAGAAAGGATATGTAATTCTGAGTGTAAACGGTAAAAAGGTTAAAACTGCAACTGAAGTCCGTCAGGCAACTGACAATGAAAGCACATTGACTTCGATTGAAGGTATCCAGGCAAACGGAACATTCTTTAGCTATTCATTCAGAAACTAATGACTGACAGCCATAAGTAATTGTTTTACAGGGGATTTTTATTTTAAGATCCCCTGTTCAAAACATTATTGATTTAATTTTGTTTATATATAATAAAGCAATATCTTTGCGGAAATTTTTTCGGAGGCATAATGAGACAGCTAAAGATTACCAAATCCATAACCAACAGGGAAAGTGCATCACTCGACAAGTACCTGCAGGAAATTGGTAAAGAAGAGTTGATATCTGTAGAAGAAGAAGTTGAACTTGCACAAAGGATCAAAAAGGGAGACAGGGCTGCTCTTGAAAAGCTCACCAAAGCTAATCTCCGTTTTGTGGTCTCTGTTGCAAAACAGTACCAGAACCAGGGATTAAGTCTTCCGGACCTTATAAATGAAGGAAATCTGGGACTAATTAAGGCTGCTGAAAAATTTGATGAAACCAGAGGTTTCAAGTTTATTTCATATGCAGTGTGGTGGATCAGGCAATCGATACTTCAGGCTCTTGCTGAACAATCAAGGATTGTACGGCTTCCTCTTAACCAGGTTGGTTCGCTGAACAAGATAAACAAGGCTTTTTCGCGATTTGAACAGGAAAATGAACGTACTCCGTCACCTGAAGAATTGGCTGACGTTCTTGAATTACCAAAGGAAAAGGTCACAGATACGCTGAAAGTATCAGGTCGGCATGTGTCAGTTGATGCTCCATTCATTGAAGGAGAGGATAACAGTCTGCTGGATGTTCTTACAAATTCTGATTCACCCGTGGCTGATAAGCTTTTAATGGATGAATCACTCTCAAGGGAGATATACAGAGCGCTAGCTACTCTGACCGAGCGGGAGAGGGATATAATCCGATTTTTCTTCGGGATCGGATGCCAGGAGATGACGCTTGAAGAGATTGGTGAAAAGTTCGGACTTACACGTGAAAGAGTAAGACAGATTAAGGAGAAAGCTATAAGAAGATTAAGACATACCTCAAGAAGCAGATTGCTGAAGGGTTATTTAGGTTAGTAGTTAGGGTTTTAAATTACTGAAGGGGTGTTTACAGGACACCCCTTTTTTGTGCCATGGGCAATCAATTACAAAAATGAGCCCCGGGGAGAGGCTCATTTTATTAAAAGCTCGCAAGCATGGAATGTGCGAGCAGGGGAAAATTGTTTTATTTGAAAATAAGTTTTAAAACTTTTATTTAACTGTAAAGCATAAAAATATATTTCTGAACTGATTATTAAACACAAAACTAACAGATTGCCCTGTTTGACTTACAGAAACCTGATTTCATAAAACAGAATCAAACCACCCTCTGATCATGAAGACAAATAAGTTAGTCAAAATAATTATGATATATTTTTGGGAATCTATAACTTTATAAATCTGAATATCTGGTAAATCTAAATTGGAAAGATTGGAAAATTGAGCCTATAGGAATATAAAAAGCAGAAGTAATGAAATCTTGTTTTTTTATCTTTCAATTATATTCTATTCTACTAATTTCAAACAATTTTTGTTTTGCCAACAGAACTGAAGAATCCTTTATTCTGGAATTGTTTTTGCTCCAGGAAGCACCATTTTATTTTCTCAAACCTGTTCCCCCAACAATCAGGCTTCCTGATAAAATTGATTTAAGTTTTTTTAGAAACCAGTCCATTGTTACTGAATACAGATACAGGCTGGAAATACCCGCCGGAGGAGCTACTGCGATTGACCGTAACTTTACCAGATGGTCTCCGTGGATTAGTTTTGACTTCATAGAATTCATCATCCCAATAGTTGATAGGGAGGGGGGATATAAACTTAATATCGAATACAGGTCATCTAAAGGAGGTGAAATATTAAAGTTCGAAAAGCTTTTTTACGTTTATCGGGTTAATCCAGGTACTTATGGTGAAATTACTAAAACTGAATCTGAATCTGTTAGAGGCAAAACGATTTCAAAGACAACACCAGCGAATGAAAAGCCAATTACGAAAACACAACCTGTTTCAAGCACGACAACCTCGAAAACCACCGCAATAATTAATTTAAGCTCAAAAAGATTAACTCCTGTGATAGGGAAAATAATAATTAAACCAAACTCTGTTGATATACTTTCCATAAACAATTTAAATCCGAAAAAGGGTTTTGTAAATTATAAACAAATTATTTTACAAGATGGAAAAGGAAATATTGCTCAAAAAACTGTGAACATAGTTAAGAATACTCCCAATGAATCTGCAAAAAAAACTGTCCCGACCGAAATCCTCAATGTAAAGGAACATAATCGCTTACTTGCAGAATCCATCGAAAGAAAAGATACGGTCTTATTTAAAACACTATTACGGGATGAAGCTGAAATTGTTTTACAAGGACCGGATGGTGGAAATATATTTCATTTAATGAATGATACTATTTCAAATGATGAGCTGATATCATTACTTAAAAACAAAGGAATTTCAATAAATGAAACCGATAATAATGGAAATAGTCCATTACATGTTGCAATTTTATCCGGAGAAAGTGAGTATGCTATCTCATTGATAAATCAAGGTGCTGATTTAAACATAAAAAACAAACTGGAACTATCTCCATTACACCTTAGCTGCATTCCTGAATGATAGACAAATTACCAATCAACTGATGCTAAAGGGAGCTGAAATAGATATAAAAGGAAATTCAGGTTATACTCCATTACATATTGCTTCCGAATTGAATCATATCAGATTGGCACAAGACCTTTTATACATGGGAGCAAATTCCAGGATAAAAACTGATCAGAAACTGACCCCCAAAGTCATTGCTAAAATTCAGAATAATAATGAAATGGCTAAACTGATTTCTAAGAAAGGTTCTTATACTTTAAACCTGCCCATGGCCAATTCAGCAAGAAGCACTTACTTTTTAAGTTCTGTTAAGTTAATCCCCAAATATGATTTCAGACTGCCATATGATAAAGGATTAGTGAAAAAAAGACAGTTTAATAAAATTGCCGGTATTATTTCAGTTCCTGTTTTTGCTATTTGTGCGGCGGGAACAGTGTACTTCAGATCAGAGGCCGGAAATTTTTATTCATCATATAAAAATGCCGAATCCATCGATATAGCAAAGCATTACTATAATAAAACGATGAAGTTTGATACATATACCTATATTTCAGGCGGTGTATCACTTGTTTCGGCATTTGGAATAATACGGTCAGCAATCAGGAATAAAAGCATTTCAAATAAGATGCGTAAAACGCTTTATTAGTTGTTTGTTAGTCAGATTTCGGAGGTTAACTTAAATATTGGAAATATGCAGCGGAAATATATTTTATCGGCCGGCATCCTGATCATTATAATGATCCTTGCCTCCGGTTGTAAAAGAGAAGAATTCATTTGGGGTACCTTAGTCGGGGATCTTACTTATTCTGAAGAGGTTGTCTTGCTGGGTTCTGAAGAAATTGGATTACTCTCCGTAGTTACAGCAAATCAGATTGTATTTAGTGCTTCATCGGCTGAAATAGAAAAGTTGACTGATTTGAACATTATTGTTACCGGAATCGGTGAGAAAACACCTTATGGACTTATGAGAAAAGTAACCGGTATCCAGAGTACCGGGACCATCGTTACTGTATCTACCATTGATGCTCTTTTGACGGATGTAATAAAGGAAGGCAATATTCATCTGAAGGTGAAACTGCTTGAAAAGGATTTTACGCTCAAATCTAAAATGGACGGAGTCCTTGTAACAGGTCCGGGAAAAGCGTTCGACGGTCTTGCAGTAACACTTGAGAATTTTGAATTATTCAGGGATGGTGCCAGGCTGGTCACTCTTAGCGGAGCAATTGGTATCAGTCCTGAGATTGACCTGACGATAAAAATAAGGGCCAAAAAGATTAATGAAATAAGTCTTGTCACAACACTCAATAAGGTTGATGAACTTACTCTCTCTTCAAACGGAGCGTTCAGCGGAGGACAAAGGCTTGTCGCAGCTGAATTTACACACTCCCCAATTATAATTGACAGCCTGGTTTTTATACCTGAAGTTAAGATATATTGCGGGTTTAACGGAATTGTAGCAGGCGCGCTGACTTCAGGAGTAAGACAGGACAGAGTTATTACATCGGGATTGAATTATAAGAATTCAATCTGGTCGGCCGATCCTTTAATAAATTCTGAAATTCATGATTTTTCAGTACCGCAGATAACAGAAAACTCCGACCTGAAAATATATTCAGGACCTGAAATTACGCTCCGCCTTTTCGGAACTCCACTTCAAACAATTGAAGCTTCAGGATTTTATTCCCTCGAGGCTCAAAAGACAGGGTCTCCATTATGGAGACTATTTATTGGAGGCGAAGGACAAAATTCAGTTAAATCAGATATACTGGGTCTTGGCGCAGATTATTCGTCCAATATGACAATCCAGGAGTCGGAGATAGCTAATGGGCCTAAATAATGGTCAGCGGCCCTGACTAAAGATTATATTACGGAACTCTAGTATTTGATCATCTGTAAAATCTTCTGACCGGTTTCATTGCTTACCTTTATCAGGTATTGTCCGTTCCTCATATTTGCAACATCAAGGTCGATGATCTGATTCGCCTCAATATCAGTTAATTCTTTCGTCTGGAGCAGAGTCCCATGCATGCTTGTTATCGAAATTCTTAGTTTTCCCGTCAGCTCCTCTCCGAAGTATAAAAAGGTATGATCAAAGGCAGGGTTGGGATAAAGTTTAATATTCTCAAATTTAGAAACATTTAATTGAGATACCCTTGCTTTTTGCTGAACAATGATCTGCATCTCTGCATTTAATGCGGTTAAAACTTTCAGAGAAGCAGTCTTGTCAATAACCGAGATGTTTTCCATATAAGTTACTCTTAGGGAAGTATTGCTTTCTTTTACAGCTTTAAACCATAAGGCGTTCTCACTAACTGTCCACTCTGCATTTGCATCAACAGTGATCAAAAATGAACCTGCATCGGAGCTTCCAATTGTTATTATGTCATTATTGTGAAGTATTGTCCCACCTGAGCCGGTCAGGTTAAGAACTTTAGGTATCAGACTGAAATTAGCAAGAAGGTTTCTGCTCATGGTTACAGTGAAAACATAACTTGTGGTAGTTGAAACTGCAGTCCCGCTTTCGGTCCAGTTTGTAAACTGGTAACCTGAGGCCGGAGTTGCTGTGACAGTTACCGATACCCCATAATTAAATCCTCCTCCACCGGTTGTGGTTCCACCTGTTGCAGGGTTTGAAGAAGTTGCGATTGTATAGCTTGCTACTGTAAAGTTGGCAACAAGGGTTATGTCAGCTATAACCGTGAAAGTATAGCTGGCACTTGTTGAAACAGGAGAACCTCCCTGGGTCCAGTTGACAAACTGATATCCGGTTGCCGGATTGGCATTTACAGTTGCTGAGGAACCAGAGCTGTAAGTTCCTCCACCGCTTGCAGAACCACCTGCAGCAGGACTTGATGAAGTGGAGACTGTATATATTATCTGGTTGAAATTGGCAATAAGTGTCCTGCCTGAGGTTACAGTAAAGGTGTAACTTGCGTTAGTTGAAACAGCAGAACCACCTTCTGTCCAGTTCAAAAACTGATAACCCGTTGCCTGAGTTGCAGTAACGCTTATTATTGAACCGCTTGCATATATTCCGGCTCCGGTTGTTGTACCTCCACTGCCCGGACTTGATAAAGTATTAATTGTTATATAACTTATAGGTTGAAATGTTGCAACGAGAGTCCTGTTCACATAAACCAGGAAAGTATAGCTTGGGTTTGTTGAAACAGCAATGCCTCCTTCTGTCCAGTTTAAAAACTGATAACCTGATGCAGGGGTCGCAGTAACAGTTGAAGAGATCCCCGGATTATATGTTCCTCCTCCGCTTGTGGTACCTCCGGCTGACGGGCTTGAAGATGTACTGACTGAATATGTAATCAGACTGAAATTAGCGACAACTGCCCTGTTCCGTGTCACTGTGAAAGCATAGCTGACATTGGTGGAAACAATAGTACCGCTTTCGGTCCAGTTTGCAAACAGGTAACCTGTTGCAGGAGTTGCGGTAACTGTCGCTGAAGTTCCATTATTATATGTTCCTCCTCCGCTTGTAGTTCCCCCGCTGGCAGGGCTTGATGATGTGGATATTGTATATATCTGTCCCTGAAGTCTTATGAATGCAGAGAATAATAAAAAAGCAACGATCAGAAATTTTTTCATTTTCTTTATTGAATCTGACTTGCTTCCTGCAGCCGATATTATCTTATAAAAGTTTGAACAAGTTACATAATTTTCCAGACTTTTTTGATAGACATTAGATTCAGCCGGGGATCTAGTACTTGATCATGTAAAATACCTTCTGGCTGGTCTTTCCGCTTACCTTTACCAGGTATTGCCCGGACTGCAACCTGGCAACATCAAGGTCGATGATCTGATTTGGCTCTATATCATTCAATTCTTTGGTTTGAACCACTAATCCCTGAATGCTTGCAACTGTGATCCTGATTTTTCCTGGAAACTCCTCACCGAAATACAGATAGGCAAAATCATTTGCAGGATTTGGATATAGTCTAATGGTCTCAAATTTCGATACATTTAATTGAGATACCCTTGCTTTTTGCTGAACATTGATCTGTATTTCAGCATTTAATGCAGTTAAAACCTTCATAGATGCTGTCTTTTCAATAACTGATATGTTTTCCATGTAAGTTACCTTTATTGAAGTACTGCTTTCTTTTACAGCTTTGAACCATAAGCAACTCTCACTAACTGTCCACTCAGCATTTGATTCAACTTTTATAGAAAAAGAACCGGCATCGGAGTTATCTATTCTAATTATATCATTGTTATGAAGAGCTTTCCCATTAGCATCAGTCAAATTAAGTATTTTAGGGATTTGATTGAAATTAGCCATGAGGCTCCTGTTATCAGAAACTGTGAAAGTGTAGCTTGCGTTAGTCGAAACAGAAGAACCGCCCTCAGTCCAGTTAACAAACAGGTAACCTGAGGTAGGTACAGCAGTAACAGTTGCTGAAGCACCGTAATTAAATCCTCCTCCACCGGTTGTTGTCCCACCTGCTGACGGGCTTGATGATGTTGTTATTGTATAGGTTGCCTGGGTGAAGTTGCCAACAAGCGTTAAATTGGATGTTACAGTGAAGGAATAGCTTGCACTAGTTGAAACAGGAGAGCCTCCCAGGGACCAGTTGATAAACTGATATCCGGTTGCCGGATTGGCAGTTACAGTTGCTGAGGAACCAGAGCTGTAAGTTCCTCCACCGCTTGCAGAACCACCTGCAGCAGGACTTGATGAAGTGGAGACTGTATACATTATCTGGTTGAAATTGGCAACAAGTGTCCTGCCTGAGGTTACAGTGAAGGTGTAACTTGCGTTAGTTGAAACAACAGAGCCATCTTCGGTCCAGTTGACAAACTGATAACCCGTTGCCTGAGTTGCAGTAACGCTTATTATTGAACTGGCTGTATAAGTTCCGGCTCCGGTTGTTGTACCTCCACCGCCGGGATTTGATAAAGCAATAATTGTTATAAAATTTATAGATTGAAATGTAGCAACGAGAGTTCTGCCAGCATAAACCAGGAAAGTATAGCTTGGGTTTGTTGAAACAGCAATGCCTCCTTCTGTCCAGTTTAAAAACTGATAACCTGATGCAGGGGTCGCAGTAACAGTTACAGAGATCCCCGGATTATATGTTCCTCCTCCGCTTGTGGTACCTCCGGCTGACGGGCTTGAAGATGTACTGACTGAATGTGTAATCAGACTGAAATTAGCGACAATGGCCCTGTTCCCTGTCACTGTGAAAGCATAGCTGTTATTGGTTGAGACAACAGTTCCGCCTTCGGTCCAGTTTGCAAACAGGTAACCTGCTGTAGGAGTTGCAGTAATGGTTGCTGATGTGCCGTAGCTGTATGTTCCTGCACCGCTGGTTGAACCTCCTGCAGCAGGGCTTGAGGATGTACTGACCGTATAATTTACAAGGCTGAAATTAGCTAAAAGCGTCCTGCTGGCATTTACAGTGAAGGTATAACTGGCATTTGTAGAGACAGCTGCGCCTCCTTCTGTCCAGTTAACAAACTGGTAACCTGTTTCCGGAGTTGCAGTAACTATAGCTGAAGCTCCATAATTATATATTCCACCTCCGCTTGCTGTACCGCCGGCTGTGGGGCTTGATGTTGTGGTAACTGTATAGGTTTGAAGGCTGAAGTTGGCGACAAAAGTCCTGTCAGTACTTAACGTAAAAGAATGGCTGGTATTTGCTGAAACGACAGTTCCGCTTTCTGTCCAGTTAACAAACGTGTAGCCCGTACTGGGAGTTGCCGAGACTGTAACTGAAGTGCCATAATTAAATGTTCCTCCTCCGCTTGTTGTACCACCGGTTGTGGGGCTTGATGATATTACAACTGCATAGGTATTGAGGCTGAAATTGGCAACAAGAGTCCTGTTAGCATTTAAAGTGAAAGTATAGCTGGCACTTGAGGAAACGACTGTACCGCCCTCTGTCCAGTTAACGAATGTATAGCCTGTATTTGTTGTTGAAGACACCGTTACTGATGTGCCGTAACCGTAGGATCCAGCTCCGTTTGCAGTACCTCCTCCCGCGGGACTTAATGATGTAGCAACTGTAAAGGTTATTAGACTGAAATTTGCAACAAGAGTCCTGTTGGCACTTACAGTGAAGGTGTAGTTGGCACTTGTTGAAACCGCAGTGCCGCCTTCTACCCAGTTAACAAACTGGTAACCTGTCGCCGGAGTTGCAGTAACTGTTGCTGAAGCTCCATAATTATATGTTCCGCCTCCGCTTGTGGAACCGCCTGCTGTGGGGTTCGATGATGTGACAACTGTAAAGGTATTGAGGCTGAAGTTGGCAACAAGTGTCCTGCTGGCTGATATGTTGAAATTATAGCTGGCACTTGTTGAAACGGGAGTACCGCCCTCTGTCCAGTTAACAAACGCATAGCCTGCACTGGGAGTTGCCGAGAGTGTAACAGAAGTGCCAAAATTATAGGTTCCTCCTCCGCTTGTTGTACCGCCTGCTGTTGGATTTGATGATGTGGTGACTGAATAGGATATGAGGCTGAAGTTGGCAACAAGAGTCCTGTTTGTTGAAACGGGGAAAGTATAGCTTGCATTTATTGAAACAGCAGACCCTGCCTGTGTCCAGTTGACAAACTGGTAACCTGTTGCAGGTGTTGCGGTAACAGTAGCTGAAGCTCCATAATTATATGTTCCACCTCCGTTTGTTGTACCGCCGTCTGTGGGACTTGATGATGTGGTTATTGTATAGGTTATTGGGTTGAAGTTAGCAACAAGTGTCCTGTTGGCTGTTATAGTGAATGTATAGCTGGCACTTGTGGAAACGGATGTGACGCCTTCTGTCCAGTTAACGAATGTATAGCCAGTATTGGCAGTTGCCGTGACTGTTACTGAAGTGCCCGAGTTGAAAGAACCTCCTCCGCTAGTAGTACCTCCACCAGCAGGACTTGAGGATGTGGTAACTGTATAGGTATTAAGGCTGAAGTTGGCAACAAGAGTCCTGTTGGCACTTACAGTGAAGGTATAGCTGGCACTTGAAGAAACCTGAGTACCGCCTTCAGTCCAGTTGACAAATGAGTACCCTGCAGCAGGTGTTGCAGTTACAGTTATTGATGTACCTGAAGTGAATATTCCACCACCAGTGACGCTACCGCCGGCTGGAGGTAATGCTGAAAGGCCTATGGTATATGAATTAAGGCTGAAGTTGGCAACAAGAGTCCTGTTGGCACTTACAGTGAAGGTATAGCTGGCACTTGAAGAAACCTGAGTACCGCCTTCAGTCCAGTTGACAAATGAGTACCCTGCAGCAGGTGTTGCAGTTACAGTTATTGATGTACCTGAAGTGAATATTCCACCACCAGTGACGCTACCGCCGGCTGGAGGTAATGCTGAAAGGCCTATGGTATATGAATTAAGGCTGAAGTTGGCAACAAGAGTCCTGTTGGCACTTACAGTGAAGGTATAGCTGGCACTTGAAGAAACCTGAGTACCGCCTTCAGTCCAGTTGACAAATGAGTACCCTGCAGCAGGTGTTGCAGTTACAGTTATTGATGTACCTGAAGTGAATATTCCACCACCAGTGACGCTACCGCCGGCTGGAGGTAATGCTGAAAGGCCTATGGTATATGAATTAAGGCTGAAGTTGGCAACAAGAGTCCTGTTGGCACTTACAGTGAAGGTATAGCTGGCACTTGAAGAAACCTGAGTACCGCCTTCAGTCCAGTTGACAAATGAGTACCCTGCAGCAGGTGTTGCAGTTACAGTTATTGATGTACCTGAAGTGAATATTCCACCACCAGTGACGCTACCGCCGGCTGGAGGTAATGCTGAAAGGCCTATGGTATATGAATTAAGGCTGAAGTTGGCAACAAGAGTCCTGTTGGCACTTACAGTGAAGGTATAGCTGGCACTTGAAGAAACCTGAGTACCGCCTTCAGTCCAGTTGACAAATGAGTACCCTGCAGCAGGTGTTGCAGTTACAGTTATTGATGTACCTGAAGTGAATATTCCACCACCAGTGACGCTACCGCCGGCTGGAGGTAATGCTGAAAGGCCTATGGTATATGAATTAAGGCTGAAGTTGGCAACAAGAGTCCTGTTGGCACTTACAGTGAAGGTATAGCTGGCACTTGAAGAAACCTGAGTACCGCCTTCAGTCCAGTTGACAAATGAGTACCCTGCAGCAGGTGTTGCAGTTACAGTTATTGATGTACCTGAAGTGAATATTCCACCACCAGTGACGCTACCGCCGGCTGGAGGTAATGCTGAAAGGCCTATGGTATATGAATTAAGGCTGAAGTTGGCAACAAGAGTCCTGTTGGCACTTACAGTGAAGGTATAGCTGGCACTTGAAGAAACCTGAGTACCGCCTTCAGTCCAGTTGACAAATGAGTACCCTGCAGCAGGTGTTGCAGTTACAGTTATTGATGTACCTGAAGTGAATATTCCACCACCAGTGACGCTACCGCCGGCTGGAGGTAATGCTGAAAGGCCTATGGTATATGAATTAAGGCTGAAGTTGGCAACAAGAGTCCTGTTGGCACTTACAGTGAAGGTATAGCTGGCACTTGAAGAAACCTGAGTACCGCCTTCAGTCCAGTTGACAAATGAGTACCCTGCAGCAGGTGTTGCAGTTACAGTTATTGATGTACCTGAAGTGAATATTCCACCACCAGTGACGCTACCGCCGGCTGGAGGTAATGCTGAAAGGCCTATGGTATATGAACTAAGGCTGAAGTTGGCAACAAGCGTCCTGTTGGCACTGACATGTAAAGGTATAGCTGGCACTTGAAGAAACCTGAGTACCGCCTTCAGTCCAGTTGACAAATGAGTACCCTGACATTAGGTGTTGCAGTTACAGTTACTGACGCGCCTGAATTAAAGTTCCACCTCCGCTGACGCTGCCTCCGGCCGAGGGTATTGCTGAAACGCCTACGGTATATGAATCTAGGCTGAAGTTGGCAACAAGCGTCCTGTTACTGAAATGTTAAAAATATAGCTGGCACTTGAATGGAAACAGTCGTGGCTCCTTCCGTCCAGTTGACAAATGAATATCCTGCAGGCGTTGCCGACGGTAACAGCTGCCAGATTAATGTCACTGCTCACAATGCCTACCCGAGGTGTGCAGTTACACCTACCGTGTAAGTAATCTGGCTGAAGTTGGCAACAAGCGTCCTGTTTGCTGAAATGTTAAAAATATAGCTGGCACTTGTGGAAACAGTCGTGGCTCCTTCCGTCCAGTTGACAAATGAATATCCTGCATTTGGCGTTGCCGTAACGGTAACAGACGCGCCAGAATTAAATGTTCCACCTCCGCTCACAATGCCTCCTGCCGGAGGGTTTGCAGTTACACCTACCGTGTAAGTAATCTGGCTGAAGTTGGCAACAAGCGTCCTGTTTGCTGAAATGTTAAAAATATAGCTGGCACTTGTGGAAACAGTCGTGGCTCCTTCCGTCCAGTTGACAAATGAATATCCTGCATTTGGCGTTGCCGTAACGGTAACAGACGCGCCAGAATTAAATGTTCCACCTCCGCTCACAATGCCTCCTGCCGGAGGGTTTGCAGTTACACCTACCGTGTAAGTAATCTGGCTGAAGTTGGCAACAAGCGTCCTGTTTGCTGAAATGTTAAAAATATAGCTGGCACTTGTGGAAACAGTCGTGGCTCCTTCCGTCCAGTTGACAAATGAATATCCTGCATTTGGTGTTGCCGTAACGGTAACAGACGCGCCAGAATTAAATGTTCCACCTCCGCTCACAATGCCTCCTGCCGGAGGGTTTGCAGTTACACCTACCGTGTAAGTAATCTGGCTGAAGTTGGCAACAAGCGTCCTGTTTGCTGAAATGTTAAAAATATAGCTGGCACTTGTGGAAACAGTCGTGGCTCCTTCCGTCCAGTTGACAAATGAATATCCTGCATTTGGTGTTGCCGTAACGGTAACAGACGCGCCAGAATTAAATGTTCCACCTCCGCTCACAATGCCTCCTGCCGGAGGGTTTGCAGTTACACCTACCGTGTAAGTAATCTGGCTGAAGTTGGCAACAAGCGTCCTGTTTGCTGAAATGTCAAAAATATAGCTGGCACTTGTGGAAACAGTCGTGGCTCCTTCTGTCCAGTTGACAAATGAATATTCTGCATTTGGTGTTGCCGTAACGGTAACAGACGCGCCAGAATTAAATGTTCCACCTCCGCTCACAATGCCTCCTGCCGGAGGGTTTGCAGTTACACCTACCGTGTAAGTAATCTGGCTGAAGTTGGCAACAAGCGTCCTGTTTGCTGAAATGTCAAAAATATAGCTGGCACTTGTGGAAACAGTCGTGGCTCCTTCTGTCCAGTTGACAAATGAATATCCTGCATTTGGTGTAGCAATTACAGTAACAGACGTTCCCGAACTAAATGTACCACCTCCACTCACAGATCCACTTGCTGCTGGATTTGCTGATACATCTACTGTATAGTTCTGTCCCTGAATTTTAACCAGGGCAGAAAATAATATAAAAGCAATTGCCAGGAATTTTCTCATTTTAATAATTGTATCTGACCAACTTTTGTTGCTGATAATCCACTATAAAATTAGGAACAAGTTGGTGAAAAAGCTAGGTTATTTTGATAAACATTAGGCTGCAATTGATAAATTTCCTTTATGATGGAATCAGGCAGTGTAATAAACAGGATTTATCAATGCATAAAAGTCCTTCTAACGGTCAGGATTCTCTGGAAGAAGAGAGGTCTTAAACAGAAGTGAAGTCACAGCTGGAAAACCAAAGCTACTTTCCGGCAAAAATCTTTATGAAGTAATTTTTGTACGAATCTCCAAGATAGGCTTTATGCCCTTCGGCAAGCAAAATCTCTCCCTGTCGGCTGTAACTGAGAACATGATTCAGATTGACCAGATATGAATGGTGAACTCTTATTATATTCAGCTCTTCAAGCATTTCATCAAAATGCTTCAGGTTCCTGGAACTTGTATATTTCCTGTTGCCAGTAACAAAGAAGTTTGTACAGTAACCATCAGCAACGCACATTATTATTTCAGAAATCTTTAGCACATCAAATCCTTTTAAATGCGGGATTACTAGTGTCCGGGGAAGTGCGGATTCTTTAGTAAGGTTTTTCATAAGCTCAGAAAGATTTCCGAACATCGGATCCTGCTCTTTGAGAGATTTGATTTTCTCTACTGCAGAAATCAGCTCATCAATTTTGACAGGTTTAAGAAGATAATCCACCGCGCTGAATCTGAATGCTTTAACCGCATATTCCGAATAGGCTGTAACAAATATTACCTTAAAATCGATTTTTTCGAACATCTTAAGAAGATCAAATCCTTTTCCATCAGCCATTTCTATATCCAGAAAAATAAAATCAGGATGGTGTTTAATAATGACCTTATAGGCTGTTTTTACTGATGATGCTGTTGCAACAACTTCGATGTCCTTACAATACGATTTAAGGTAATTGCAAATCACTTCCCTTGAAAGCTTTTCATCATCTATTACAATCGTCCGTAACATAATCCTGGTTTTAACTCTTTTTCACCGGAATATCAATAACAACTCTCGTTCCGGTTTCCTCTTTTCCGGGGTAAAGATCAGAAATTATGATCTGGTAATTACTTTTCTGAAGCTTATTTATAATATTCAGCCTCTCAGTGACAATAGAAATACCTTTTGACACTTTCTGATCGATCTTATTCTTCAAAGCTTCTGCATTCTTTCTACCAATGCCATCATCTTCAACAGTACAGGTCAGTATTTCATTTTCCAAAGAGTAGGTCACCATAACATTACCCTTTCTATTTTCAAGCCCTCTGACCCCGTGCCAGATGGCATTTTCAACAAAAGGCTGAACAAGTCCCGGAGAAACCTTGAACTGACCAGGTGCAACTTCAGGATTCATGATAACCTTGTAATTAAACTTATCACCGAAACGCAGATGTTCGATCTTAAGATACTCTTCAAGTGATTCCGTCTCCCTTTCAAGTGAGATGAAATCAGAATTGAAGTTATATAAAATCGATCTGATGAGCTTAGCGAAATCAGCTATATACCTGTTCGCTGAGAGGGCATCATTCTTAGAGATAAAATAGTTGATCGAATTTAGAGAGTTGAAGATAAAATGCGGATTCATCTGTCCCTGAAGTGATTGAAGGCGTAATGCATTTTGTTTTTGATCGGCTTTCTGTTTAAGCTGCCTGATGTAAATGAGTATAATGCTGGAGATCAGCAAAATAAATATGGAAGGAAGGGCAATCCGGAATAAAAGGGATTCATAGTAAAATGGCTTTATTTTTATCCTGATTTCTTTGGATTGTTTCCATAAACCACCCCTGTCAGTTGCCTGAAGCTCCAGATTATACCAGCCTGGCTTAAGGTTTGAATAATTTATGCTTCTGTTCCTTGGATCTGTTTCTATCCAGTTTTCATTTATGCCTGAAAGTTTATACCTGTAGAGCGTTCTGTCGGAGTTTAAGAAATCAGTTGAGGAGAAATTAACCTGGATATTGTCTTCCCCTTTATTTAAGAACAGTGTATCAGGCATTGTAACAGATCTTCTATAATGTTTCAATTCACCTGAGACTTTAATTTCATTTATAATTATTCTCTGATCAGCAATTTCAATAAGCTCATTGTTGATTGAATCTGGATAGAAACTAACCAGTCCTCCCATTCCTCCCATAAAAAATTGATTATAATTGTCCTTATATGAAGCTCCGGAATTGAACTCATTTATGGTCAAGTCCCTCGTTTAATCCAAAACTCCTTATGAGGCCTGTTTTTGGATTAATTCTGGAAATACCGGTGTTTGTGGATACCCATATGTTACCTGTCTTATCTTTCAGAAGGCCATAGGTCATGTTGTTTGTCAAGACCATTGGATGTTGTGTAAAAGTTTTTCCTGCCAGTTTCAGGATTAAACTGACAGACACCTCCTCCAAGCAGGGCTAACCACATATCTCCATCGTCTCCAATGCAAATATCTTCAATATTGTAATTATCCTTTGACAAATAGAAAGTCACTGATTTTTCGCTAAGGAGATCAATTCTTACAAGTGCACTTTGATTCATTCCTGCCCATAATCTGTTATTGTCATCAAATAAAATCTTGTATATGGCAGAATAAGGTTGATAATTAAATCTTTTTTCTATCCTTCTTAATTCAGCATTGTACAAACCAATTGTACTGTCAGATCTCCAAATGAACAAATTCCCTTCTTTATTTGCAGCAACAGGCCTGAAATATCCTGATCCGGGCTGATGTCTGATAAATTTTCCTGAGCTGTATTCGTAAAACAGTAAAATATCTCTGAAGTACCCAATCCATAATCCATCGGAAGTTGCCGTAAGTGATCTTACTGCTCCAGGATCATCTATACTGCTGAATACAGGGACTTTTATTTTTTTTGATTTCCCGCCCGAGTCAATCATGATTAATGAGTTTATGCCTCTCATGCCTACCCAAAGCCTGTCAAACTTATCTTTTGAGACAGAATAGACAGTTGCAACGTCATTTTTTTCGACCGGGATGTTAAAACTTTTAAAATAATCAGGAGTGAATACAACCCGATTAATGCCAAGCGCAGCACCGGAAACTGAATTGTTCGCAAACCATACAAGATCCTTGTTCTGACAGAAAATTCCTTTTACAAGCTGACAATACTGCCAGGGTATGTTTGATAGTTTCTCTCTGCTCTGATCATATACATAAATTCCATTATCCCTGGTTGCCCAGGAGAGAAAACCATTGCCTCTGAAGTCTCTAAAGGAAGGGATTCCTTTGTACTCTTTGAAGATCCCTGTACTCTCATCAAGCAGGTATAATCCCGAGTTGGAGAAGATCCATTTTTCCCCTGAGTCTGAAAATCGGATCCTGTACCAATACCAAAAACTGAAATCATAATTCCTGATATGATTCCGGGTGTCAACAATATATTTATTTTTTAGAATTAGTTTGTTTTCAGAGGTTTTCTCAAATTCATATATGTCTTCATAAACCAGCCAAATTCTGTCCTTCTCATAAGTTGAAATTGAAGGAATGCCTATTCGAAAAGTCTGTTGTAAATTATCTGCCAGATCAGAAATGTAATACTTGTCAAATCTGTTCTTTTTGAAATCGAATTTTATAAGCATGTTAGTATTTATGAGCCACATGTAACCATCTTCATCTATGCTGATGTTTGAGTAAAACTCAGGCAGACTGTCATATAGCCGATCAATCCTGCTGAAAATATTATTCGAAATGTCATATCTGACTACCAGTTGGTTGTCTGTTAGTAACCACAGGTTATCCGCCCCATCAACAACAATATTTAATATTGAAAAATACGGAACCGATGTTGAATCATCAGTTTTATGAAAGTAGTTTTTAAATGAATAACCGTCATACCTGCTCAGCCCGTCCCAGGTAGCAATCCATAAAAAACCGGAACTATCAACAGCTACGGCCCTTACATCATTATGGGATAATCCTTCCCTGGTTGTAAATGTTTGAATATTAAATTGCTGAGCGAATGAAGTTTCGCTTAAAATATTAACCAGGCAGATAAAACAGATTGAAAGATGATAAAGCTTATTTATAAGTACCTGCATCTTGAAAAGATTTCAGTCAATTGTCAGAAACAAACCGGAATTCTGAATGTCAAAAGAAACAAAAAAAAACAGGATAATAAAAAGAACCGTTATTTTTGATGCGAGATGGAATTTAAACTCATATCAGATTATCAACCGACAGGAGACCAGCCTGAAGCAATAAGCCAGCTAGTCAGCGGACTCCAAAAAGGTGTTCCTTACCAGACTCTTTTGGGTGTTACAGGATCGGGCAAAACTTTCACAATTGCCAATGTAATTGAAAAAGTCCAGCGTCCGGTTCTTGTCTTAAGTCATAATAAGACGCTTGCAGCCCAGTTATACGGGGAATTCCGGCAGTTCTTTCCTGAAAACAGGGTTGAATATTTTGTTTCATATTATGATTATTACCAGCCTGAGGCCTACCTCCCGGTCACTGATACTTATATTGAGAAAGACCTGTCGATCAATGAAGAAATTGAAAAATTAAGACTCAGTACCACATCTGCCCTTCTTTCAGGGAGAAAGGATGTCATAGTCGTTTCTTCAATTTCGTGTATCTATGGTATAGGAAATCCTGAAGACTTTCATTCAAACACTGTACACATTAGGCAGGGGCAGGTAATTGCCAGAAACATGTTTTTAAGAAAGCTGGTCGATAGTCTTTATTCACGAAACGAGCTTGAATTCAAACATGGAACTTTCAGGGTCAGGGGAGATACTATTGATATTATGCCTTCGTATGCTGATATAGGTATCCGGGTGATTTTCTTTGGAGAACAGATTGAAGAAATCCTGTCGTTTGATCCTGTAAGCGGGAACAGAATTGACATTTTGACCGAGTACATTGTTTACCCTGCAAATATTTTTGTTACAACAAGAGAAAGGATCAATCAGGCAATCGGCCAGATTCAGGATGATCTCGTAAAACAGGTCACTCATTTCAGGGATATTGGAAAGAGGGAAGAGGCAAAAAGGCTTGAACAGAGAGTCCTGTATGATCTTGAGATGATCAAAGAACTTGGTTACTGCAGCGGAATTGAGAATTATTCCAGGTATTTTGACGGAAGAAATTCCGGAACAAGACCATTCTGCCTGCTGGATTATTTCCCCGGGAATTTTCTGACAGTTATTGATGAAAGCCATGTCAGTGTACCGCAGATCAGGGCAATGTTCGGAGGAGATCATTCAAGAAAACAAACTTTGGTGGAGTATGGTTTTCGGCTTCCTGCTGCTCTCGACAACAGACCGATGAGAATTGAAGAATTTGAAGCACTAACAGGACAAACAATCTTCGTTAGCGCTACCCCTGCAGATTATGAGCTTGCAAAGAGCGAAGGGGTTATTGTCGATCAGGTAATAAGACCAACCGGACTTCTGGATCCTCCAATTGAAGTAAGGCCAAGTCTTAACCAGATCGATGACCTGATGTCAGAGATCAGGAGCAGGGCTAAGGCAGGTGAAAGAACGCTTGTTACGACAATTACAAAAAGAATGGCGGAAGAACTTTCCGCCTACCTCTTAAGATATGACATAAAATGCAGATATATCCATTCAGATATTGAAACACTTGAACGCATTGATATTATGGAAGGATTGCGCACTGGAGAATTCGACGTGCTGGTCGGTGTCAATCTTTTAAGGGAAGGCCTTGATTTGCCTGAAGTTTCACTTGTAGCAATACTCGATGCGGATAAGGAAGGGTTCCTTCGTTCGGCAAGATCCCTTACCCAGACCGCAGGACGGGCAGCACGTAACCTTAACGGCAAGGTAATCATGTATGCAGATGTTATAACGGGAAGCATGAGGGAAACAATCAATGAAACCAACCGTCGAAGAGAAAAACAGCTGAATTATAATGTGAAGATGGGCATCACTCCCAGACAAATATTTAAAAAAACAGGGACAATACTGAGCGGGTTTAGTAAGAAAGGAATAGCGGTTAAGGCTTATATCGAGCCCGACAGACCTGATATTGCTGCTGACCCGGTTGTTAAATATATGGACAGGGGAGCTCTGGAAAAGGCAATAGAAAAAACGAGAAAGAATATGGAAAAAGCTGCATCTGAGCTTGATTTTATACAGGCAGCAAGATTAAGGGATGAGATATCTGATCTGCAAACGCTTCTCAGAAATAAGTCACAGTAACAAGGATGTAAATTTCTATCTGGTAGCAACCCAGTCACTCATGGAGCCTGTTGAGGAATTTGTTACAGTTCCTTTCATGAGTTTATCACCAACAGTACCCGAATACTTTTCATTATTGACGACAAAGCTGATTGAGTTACCATTCAGCCTTCCATCTGTAACTGTAAGTGATTTCCCTCCATTGTTTAATGCCCCGTGTATAAACTGAAATTCCTGGGTAAGATCCAGTTCTGAGTTTCCAAGTTTCCATTTTCCGGCGACTTTTGCGGGAATTATCCAAAGGTAAGCCGTGTTCCAGCTGTTCCAGTTCTCTTCGGTAGTAACTTCCTGATCTGCTTCCCATTCTCCCATCGTAAAAGTATTTGACACGATCCGTGTCCCTGGTTTCAGATCAAGCAGCCTGGGGCGAAGCTTAAGATTTATTTCAGGCAGGAGAAACATTGTTATTACAGTAGCTTTCGACAGATCAGTTTCATAAAGATCTGCCTGAATGAATTCTACCTTGTCGCCGACTCCATCTTTTTTTGCATTTTCTTTCGACAGGGCTACCATATCGGGATTGTACTCAATTCCTTTTGCTTTTGCTCCGATCTTGGCTGCGGTAATTACTGTTCTTCCGTCGCCGGACCCCAGGTCAATAACAAAATCAGCTGGGGTGACTTTTGCCACTTCCATCATTTTATTAACAAGCTCCTGTGGTGTAGGGACCCATACAACATCCTTGCCCTGCTGACCAACCTGCGGAACAAAGCCGTTTCCAGATTGATTCACCTGTGCCGGAATAGTTATTGTAATGAATGATAGTGACAGTAGAAGTGTTAATGAGATTAACCAAGTTCTTGTTTTCATATGTTTAAAATTAATTCTTCAACTATTTTAAAAAGACTAAAATTATAAAATAAATATCAGATAAGTATTAGTTTTTTAACATAGTTTGCAATGGCAAGAGAAGAAGTTAATCCTGGCGACTCGATACCAATCAGATTTATGAATCCCGGACAGCCTCTCTCTTTTTCTTCTTTAATATAGAAATCCATTACCGGATCCCCTGGTTTTTGGATCTTTGGACGGATGCCGGCCATTTCCGGAGATAAATCATCATACTCCAGAAAAGGAAGGAACTTTCTGACAGATTTATAGAAGGCTTCCTGTTTTGAAGGTGTGACCTTATAGTCGTAATTGTTTGATTGAAGATATGTTACATCCGGCCCAAGCTTTACACCTCCCCCCATTTCAACTGTAACATGAATGCCTATTCCTTCAAGGTTATGGACCGGAACAGGATAAACCAACCTGTTTATTAAACGGTTCTTCGGAGGATTGAGCCTGAAATATTCTCCCTTACAAAACATAATTTTAAGCTTATCATCTTCAATACCAGTCATTTCAGAGACTTTGTCGGAATTCAGCCCTGCGGAATTAATTACAATATTACTTGTAAACCTGTAAATGTTTTTGTCCGAATCAAGCAAAGTAATTTCATATCCATTTTCAATTTTTCTTATTGCGGTCACTTCACTTCCATAAACAATCTGACCACCGTTATTGATCGTTCCGGTTTCATAGCTTTTCATAAGGGAATGCGAATCTACAATACCTGTTGATGGAGAAAAGATAGCTTTCATCGCGAACACTGAAGGCTCCAGTTCAGCTATCCGGCCCTTATCGATTATTACAAGATCTTCAACACCGTTGTTAAATGCTGTCCTTTGTATTCCCTCAATAATTGGAATTTCATCTTCAGAAGTTGCAACAATAAGCTTGCCGCAATTCTTAAACGGGACATCATTTTTTTTGCAATAATCGTATAATAGCCTTTTCCCTTCGACACATAGCCGTGATTTCAAACTACCCTTTGGATAATAAATGCCTGCATGAATCACTTCACTGTTCCTGCTGCTTGTCTCCTGACCAAATGTCGGATATTTGTCAATGAGGAAAATATCATTAAAATCTTTTGAAACCCTTTCAGCGATGGCCAGTCCGACAACACCTGCCCCTATAATTGTAATTTGTGCATCCATCATTATTAATTCTGATGATATTTCACAAAACTAAAATAATATATTATATTCCTTCATGGACCTTTGAGCAATCCTTTGTTGTGTTCGGTTAAAAAAAACTAAATTTGTCTTTCACGACTCAAAAATGAAAAATCATATTCTGATTTTCCGGATAAAATGGTTCCATCTATTTCTATTTATTTCAATTATTTCATTTATAATATCCGTAGGTGCTGGTTGTAATAAAAACTCAAATATCGACAGGGTGTCACTAGTAACCCGGCACAATATTGAGATTTCGCAAATCGACAGCCTGAATTCATTATCAGTCGGCAACGGGGAATTTGTTTTCACGACCGACATAACCGGTTTGCAGACTTTTCCAAAATATTACGCAAAAGGCATTCCGCTTGGAACAATGTCAGACTGGGGTTGGCATACTGGTGAAAATCCTGCAGGCTTTAAGCTGTCAGACGTGTACAAAACATATGAGGTTCATGGGAGGGAAGTTAATTATGTGCATCAGTTCAGTGCAAATGAAGACTCTCTTAAAGCAGCTGCTTCCGAATGGTTAAGGAGTAATCCTCACCGGATCCATTTGGGAATGATCGGACTTCAGATTTTTAAAGAAGACGGGAATGAAATAAATATCGGGGATGTCAGAAATCCTGTTCAGAAGCTTGATTTATGGACAGGAGAGATAATAAGCCGGTTTATGATCGGAAATACTCCTGTAGAAGTTGTTACTGTTTGTCATCCTGATAAGGATCTTGTTTCTGGAAGGGTCATTTCAAAGCTGATATCAGAGGACAGGCTCAAGATCAGGATCAGTTTTCCTCTTGGTGTTTCATTACCAGCGGGTTATGACTTCAGTCAGCCTGATAAACACTCGACGGTGATCTTATCTGATTCAGGTAATGAAACGGTTTTTGAACGGAAACAGGAAAAGGACAAATATTATGTAAAAGTTAATCATCCGGGTGCCGGATTAAAAGTGTACGACAAACACTTATTCTGTCTTGATCCTGTGGCAGATACTGTACTTGAATTCTCCTGCCTTTTTACAAAAGAGTTCCCAGATGAAAAGGCAGACATCTTTGACGCGGTTGCAGAGGCCTCCAAAAAGAGCTGGTCCGAATTCTGGATGACAGGAGGAGCGGTTGATTTATCAGAATGTACGGATCCTCGTGCATTTGAACTTGAAAGACGGATTGTGCTTTCACAATATCTTACAAGAATCCAGTGCAGCGGTTCTCTTCCTTCTGCTGAAACAGGACTGACGTATAACAGCTGGTATGGAAAATTTCACCTTGAAATGCACTGGTGGCATGCTGTTCATTTTGCATTGTGGCAAAGGGAGGAGATACTTGAAAAACAGATGGATTATTATCGCAGAATATTTGAAAATGCCAGGCAAACTGCACAAAAACAGGGTTATAAAGGAGTAAGATGGCCAAAAATGGTTGGTCCTGACGGAAGAGAGAGTCCCAGCAGCGTCGGAACTTATTTGATCTGGCAGCAGCCGCATTTTATTTTTTTTTCAGAGCTGCTGTATGAGAATTCAGAAAACAGGGAAGATATCCTGAGAAAATACAAAGATCTTGTATTTGCAACAGCTGATTTTATGGCCAGTTATGCATGGCACGACACTGTTGCGAACAGGTATGTTCTTGGTCCTGTTCTGATTCCGGCTCAGGAGAGCCTGAAGCTTGAAACGACAATGAATCCGTCATTTGAACTTGCTTACTGGTACTGGGGACTGAAAACAGCACAGCAGTGGAGATTGAGGCTGAGCCTTGATCCTGATCCCAAGTGGACAGAGGTACTTGAAAAATTATCAGAACTTCCTGTTTTAAAAGGGCTCTATCTTTGTTCCGAGGACACCAAAGATTCATATAAAAACCAGAGATATTTAAGTGATCATCCTATAGTTTCAGCTGTTTCCGGAGTGCTTCCTAAAACAAGAATGGTTGATGATAAGAATCTTGTCAGCACACTTGATACAATAATGGAAAAGTGGAACTGGCAGTCAACCTGGGGATGGGACTTTCCTATGCTTGCCATGTCAGCTGCATCGGTTGGGAGATCAGAACAGGCTATTGATTTTCTGATGATGAATGTCCCTAAAAACCGCTACCTTATAAATGGCCATAATTATCAGGATACAAGGCTTGCAATTTATCTTCCGGGAAACGGGGGCCTGCTGACCGCGGTGGCAAAAATGTGCGTTCAGAAACAATTCCCTGATAACGGGAAATGGAAGATTAAGTTTGAAAATCTTAACAGATATGTGGAGTGAAATTCTATCAACATTTTAAATAATATGATATATGAAAAAGCTGTTTTTACTGTTACTGGTTCTGACTGCCTGCAGTCAGAGTAAGAATCCCGATTGGAAGCTTGTATGGTCCGATGAATTCAATAATCCGGGGTTGCCAGATTCTGCAAACTGGACCAATGAAGTCGGATTTATAAGAAATCATGAGCTTCAGTATTATACCCCACGCAGAATAGAGAACTCTGTCATTAACGACGGAAATCTTTTGATTATCGGAAGAAAAGAACCTTATGATTCAGCCGGTTACACATCAGCGAGCCTGACAACTGACGGGAAACACAGCTGGACATATGGAAAAATAGAGGCCAGGATGAAACTGCCGAAAGGACAGGGGATATGGCCTGCATTCTGGATGCTTGGCCAGAACATCCACCAGGTCGGATGGCCCCGGTGCGGGGAAATTGATATAATGGAACATATTAATAACGAGGATATTTTATATGGGACCCTTCACTGGCACAATGAAAAGCACGTTTCTTCAGGAACAAAAATACCCTGTACAATGTCTCAGTTTCACAACTATTCTGTCGAATGGGATAATGATTCAATAAAATGGTTCCTTGACGGTTCAAGGTTTCATGGGGTTTGTATAAAAGACAGTATTAACAGCACTTCAGAATTTCATAAGCCTCACTATATCATTCTTAATCTGGCAATTGGAGGTGACTGGCCAAAGAACCCTGATGAATTCACCCGGTTTCCTGACACTGTTTTGGTTGATTATGTAAGGGTTTATCAAAAATAGACCAGGAAAAATCTATTGTTGGATCAATACATCCAACCGTAAATTCAAAGCTGGAATCCGTTAACCAGTGAATTGATATTTGTGATCAATTTAATATCTTAATGCGCAGATAAAACATCTAACCGGATCGACCTTCGTTGAATTGCATAAATTTGATTTGATATTTAATCTGCTGCAATCGTTATGAAAGCCTTTAAATTGATTATACTTCTACTTGCTTTTATTCAATTAACTGCATTGTCAGGAGAGAGGCTGAAGTCAACTCCTTCAGCGATAAAATATAAGTTATCATCAGGATCACAGAAAGATACTGCTGAAGTCAACGCTTTTGTAAGAAAGGGTATAAAATTACTTTCATCTAAGGGTAATAACCTGGATATTGTTAAAGAGTGTATTGACAGCGCTGTTCTGATCTGTGAAAGAAAAAGAATTGATGTCCCTGCACGGCTTCACTTGCTCATGGCTCAATATCATTATGTTAAAGGAGACCTCAGGAGTGCTTCGGAAGAGGCTTCATTAGCCCTCAAAAAGTCGGCTGGCGAGGGGGAATCGGATATATTAGCAAAGACAAATATTTTTCTTGGCCGGTATTATCTCAGGACTGGATTTTTTGCAGAAAGTCTCGAATATTATGATAACTCAATAACAATTTCAAAGAAGGAAAAGTTAAAAGGTCTTATCCCTATGGCATATTTTGGAAAATATGACGTTTACAGGACCATCGGAGATCTGAAAGCGGAAAGGCAAAGTCTTCAGATGATGATTGAATCTGCTTACAATGAAAATAATTCTGCCCTTGCCGGACGTGGATATGAAAGGCTTGGATATTCTTATTTAGGTGATACAACTACTGCTGAAAGAAGGAATTTCAGGCTGGCTGATTCAATCGTCAGGAAAGGGATATCAGTTTCGGAAGAAATTAGTGATACATTTTTAATTGCTACCTCTCTGACACATCTTGGATGGAATTTCTACCTTGAAAAGATGTATGATTCTTCCATTTATTACTACGAAAAGTCAATTAAATATAGCGCGCACTCAAGTTTATATGAAACATCAGCCAATTCACTTGGGAATCTTGGTACAATATATAGTGATCTCAGGCAACCTGAGAAGGCAATAGCATATTATAAAAAAGGAATTATCCAGGCAAAAAAGGTTGATGATATTTATGAATTGTGGTGGATATACCGGGATATGAGCAACATGTATCTGAAATTAGCAGATACTTCTAATGCTTACAGGAATTTTGTGCTTTATAAGAAATACTCAGATAAATGGATCAGTAAAGGAAATTCCGAAAGCCTTGTTGATGCAAGGATCAGGTATGAAGCAGATACTCAGAATAAGGAAGTAGAACTATTATCATTGAGGTTAAAGAATAACAGACTTCTTAATTATGGATTAGCCGGATTCATTTTATTAACCACCTTAATTGGGTTATTGCTTTTCCGTGGTTCAAAGCTTAAAGATAAACGCCGTTTAAGTGAGATGAACAGGAAGATAAGCGAGGTAACACAGGCTAACCTGAGACAGCAGATGAATCCGCATTTTATTTTTAATACGCTCAACTCCATTCAGTATTACATGTACCAGCATGATAAGCTTGCAACAAATAACTATCTTACCAAGTTCGCCAGCCTTATGAGGAAAGTGCTTGATAACTCTCAGCATACCTCTGTACCCCTCAGTGATGAGTTAACCGCTTTAAATCTGTATCTTGAACTTGAAAGCATACGGTTCAAAGATAAATTTGAATATAAGATCACAGTAGATGAGGAAATAGACCCCCTTATGCACGAGGTCCCGACAATGCTTATTCAGCCATATGTTGAAAATTCGATCTGTCACGGACTTATGCCAAAGGAAGGGAAGGGATTTGTAAACATCGACCTGAAGCTGAAAGATGATTATATTTTATGTGTCATAGAAGATAATGGTATCGGGCGTGATGCGGCGAAGGAGCGAAATCTTAAAAGGGAAAACAATCATAACTCGCTTGGGACACAGATCACCAAATCGCGCCTTGATCTGGTAAATGAACTTTACGGCACCAGTCTGCAGACAATTTACACTGACATTAAGGATGAAAACGGGGATTCGGCCGGAACCCGGGTGGAAATTCATATACCTTTAATCCCATGAGTAAAAAGCTGAAAACTGTAATTGTTGACGATGAACAGGATGCTGTTGAATTTATAAATTCAATTATAGGAGAATACTGCACTTCGCTTGAGGTTGTAGCCAAGGCTAATAATATTGTTCAGGGAGTTGCAGCTATAACTGACAATAAACCAGACCTGGTGTTCCTTGATGTTGAAATGCCTAATGGAAACGGATTTGATCTGCTTGCCCAGTTTCCGGAAAAGGATTTTGATGTCATTTTTATAACTGCTTTCAATCATTATGCAATCAAGGCAATTAAGTTCAGCGCTGTCGACTACATCCTGAAGCCGATTAACATAAATGAGTTTATCGAAGCTGTAAACAGAGTTGTTAAAAAGCGATCCGAAAAGCATTCTCATGGAAATGAAAACCTGAAAATTCTTATGGAGAATTTAAGGATATCACCACCTTCAAGATTGGCGATTCCAACTGCTGACGGCATGGAATACCTTAATCCCAGAGAAATTATCCGAATTGAAGCAGACAGAAGCTATTCATGGTTTTATCTGAACGGAGGTCGTAAAATACTTGTCTCAAAACATCTGAAGGAATTTCAGGAGATGCTCAGCGACAGGCATTTTTTCCGTTCGCATAATTCACATCTAATAAATCTAAAGTATGTAAAGAAATATATCCGTAAGGAAGGCGGATATATCGAAATGACAGATAGTGTAATTATCCCAGTGTCCAGGAACAGGAAAGATCTCTTTCTGGCACATATGGCAAAATTCAAAGGTTGATAAAACTTCAGGACATTTCAAAAAAAAGGGGCATACAATCGTATGCCCCTTTTTGTTAAATTCAAACCTGAAACCAGGATCGGCCGGATGGCCGGGTGAAAACAATTACCGCGAAGCAGTAGCCTCGGTCGGGTTGTTAAGAAGCATTGGAAAATAAGAAGCTATAAGCTGGGTGGCCTCAAGCTCGCCTCTCTTGCCAGGAGTTAAAACTTTCTGATGATAGTATTCAAACCTGTTCAATTCTGAATCACTGGTTTTGAAACCATCCTTTTCAAAAGCTTTGTCTAACTTTTCTACCCCGAAATAATTATCGTTGCAAACATACTGTACCGAAAGCTTGTCGGAAATAACGACATATTTTTTGCACTTCCGGTCCTTACAAATAGCAACTGTAACCTCCATCGGAGTATTTTCGTAGCTGATAGTGAATGTTTTGCATTCTTCCCCTTTAATAAATGCGGGATTATCGGCTGTTTCAATAGTGTAGTTACCAAGCAACGTGTATGTCGGACCTTTGGCAACCACTTTTCCTGCTAACGATGCAGTACAGAATGCAACTGCAAGTACTGCTGATAAAATTACTCTTTTCATGGCTTTTAAGAATTAATGATTAGTTAAATTAAGAATACTTTTTACTGTCTGTCCAAAAAATCTTTTCGTCTGAGTCTAGATCTGTCCTGTCATAAACTCATATCGAAAGTATTCTATAAACAAATACTAAAAAAGGGTTGTGCAACCGTTGGTAGGTTTGAATTGACGGTTGGCGGAAAACTGATAATCAGTGTGGAAACTCTTTAATAACGTTAAAAATGCCGTTAATTAACATTTGAACGGCAATCACCGCGAGTATCAGACCCATTATCCTTGAAATTGCTTTAATAAGGCTTGGACTTAACTTATCAGCTATTCTTTTACTAAGGATGAACATCAGATAAGTTATAGCGCAAATGACAGCGAAGACAAGTATTATTATTACCGTATTAATAAAGCTTTTCCCCTGACCAACAAAGTTCATAGCTGTTGATATGGTTCCGGGACCGGCAAGCAAAGGAATACCCAAAGGGGAGATTGCCATATCATCGTATGGGGCGGATGAGTCAACTACCTTTGATTTGTGTGCGGCTGCCTGATTCCCTTTAAGCAGGTCATAGCCTATAAAAAATACAATTATTCCTCCTGCAATCTGAAAGGCTGGCAGTGTAATATTGAAGAGTCTGAAAATGATATGTCCAAAAAGGCAGAAGACCGTAATGATAACAAATGCTGCGACCACAGCTCTGAATGCAACCCTTTTAATTATCTTTTTGTCAGCCTCCCCAACCATTGTTAGAAAAACAGGCGTGTTACCTATAGGATTTAACATGGCGAAGAAGCCAATAAATACAGTGGACAAAAACAAAGTAAGATTCGGTATTGAATTCATGGTGGCAAAATTAGAAATTTTATTTTATAACGTTTAAAATACAACCCGCATAAAAATGCGTGAATTATGTAACTCTTTATTATAGATATGTAACATTTGATTGTCAGCAGGTGCTTAATTTTATACCCGAACTCATAGATAAAAACCACTTCCCGTGAATCAATTTAATAAAAATAAGGAGGACATATTATGAATAAACTTAAATTATTTGTGTCATTAATAATCGTAGGGTTTCTTGGTATGCAAGGCATAACTTATGGACAAGCACAAGATGCCCAAAAAGGTCAATTACAAATGAATCAAAAAGACAATCAATCTAAAAACCAAATTACTATGAATACGACAAACAAATTCGAATTTCAACCATTGCCCTATGCTTATGATGCTCTTGAACCTTCAATCGATAAGCTGACGGTAGAAATCCATTATAGCAAACATCACAAAGCATATTATGACAATTTCATGAATGCAATCAAAGGGACAGAAATGGAATCAATGGACATCAAAGATATTTTCAGAAATATCAGCAAATATCCGATGGCAGTCAGAAACAATAGCGGCGGTTATTTCAATCATACATTTTATTGGGAAAACATGAAAGCTCATGGAGGCGGTCTTCCAAATGGTAAATTATCGGAAGCTATTACTAAATCATTTACATCGTTTGATGAGTTCAAAAAACAATTTTCAGATGCAGGCAAAACCAGGTTTGGAAGTGGCTGGGCTTGGTTATGCGTTGGGGATAACGCAAACCTGTTTATTTGTTCCACACCAAACCAGGATAATCCACTGATGGATATAGCTGAGAAAAAGGGAGTCCCCCTGCTTACTATGGATGTATGGGAACATGCTTATTATTTGAAATATCAGAACAAAAGAGCAGATTATATTGATGCATTCTGGAATATTGTTAACTGGGAGGAGGTTGCCAGGAGATATGAAAATGGTTTAAAGTCACTGATAATGAAATAAATATTCAATTATTTAATAAGTGACAACGCATCTATGGCTTATATGACCATGTAACTGGAGCAATCAGATGTAAATAGTTATCTAAAAATTAATTAGTGAAGATGAAAAAAAATCTGAAAAACTATCCTCCGAGACAAGCGCCAGACAAGGATATGAAAGACAATCTACCAGAATACCCAGTGTATCCTGACAGTGAAGATATCTACAATAAATTTAAGAAAGAGAAAAACATGGATCCTGAGGACATTTCGAAAGTAAAAAAATCAGATAAAAGTGATAAAGTCCGGACAAATACTGAGAAAGAATCAAATGAAGAATCAAATGATGATACAACTGGCAGTAATCTGGATATTCCAGGCTCGGAGTTGGATGATGATCAGGAAAATGTCGGGAATGAGGATGAGGAGAATAACTATTACAGTATAGGAGGAGATGATCATAATAATCTGGATGAGGATAAGGATGATTTATTGTGAAGAGAATTAATAGCCAAATATCTACTCTGTAAACAAATTCGAAATGATAATAAATAATCTTTTGGTTAGTTACACCGATGAAGGACAGCATGGATCACCTGTAATCATCTTCATCCATGGCTTTCCCTTTAATAAGTCGATGTGGAAATTGCAACTGGAAGAACTTAAAGATAATTATCGTGTAATTTCTTATGATATTCGCGGGCATGGCAATTCTGATGCCGGGACCGGGGATTTTTCAATAGAGCTTTTCGTTAAAGACCTGCTCAATATGATGGATGCGCTGAAGATTGACAAAACAGTCCTGTGTGGTTTATCCTTGGGCGGATATATTGCATTAAATGCAGTTGAGAACTTCCCTGAACGGTTTAAGGCGTTAATACTGAGTGATACTCAATGCACTGCTGATACACCGGAAGCAAAAGAGAAACGGATAAAAGCAATTGATAGTATCAATAAAGCAGGAGTGAAAAAATATGCCGATGAGAGTATTAAGAATCTTTTTGCGCCTGAATCTTTCATGTTAAGGAAAGCAGAAATTGCAGCTGTGAGGGAGATGATTGTTAATACATCTGAACAATCGTTGTGCAATACCCTGAATGCTTTATCTGTTCGTAAGGAAACGTGCAGTAAACTAACGGAAATAAAGATGCCTGTGCTTATTTTGGTGGGAAAGGAAGATAAAATCACACCTCCCGCAGCAGCGCAGTTTATGTTTGAAAAAATCCAAGGTTCTTTCCTTAAAATAATTGAACATGCCGGTCATTTGAGCAACCTGGAGAATCCGGGTGAATTTAATATCCAACTGAAGAAGTTTATTGCATCAGTTTACTAAAAGTTTTTGTTGCAGAAAATCGGTGACGTCAGATTAAAAAGCAACATTTATTAAATATAATAAAATATGGAACAAGTACTTGATGAATTAAAGTCGGCAGTAGCAAGGGCAGAGTATATTGAAGTAGAACCCAATGTAAATCTTCATATTACTGATGCTGGTGAAGGCAGGCCTGTTGTGTTAATACACGGATGGCCGTTAAGTGATGAAATGTATGAATACCAGTACAACGATTTGATAAATAAGAATTTCCGGGTAATTGGTATTACTTTAAGAGGTTTTGGCAAATCCGATAAACCTTACGGAGCTTACAATTATGATGTACATGTGTTGGATATAAAAAGGGTTTTAGGCAGGTTGAACATAAAAGATGCTGTTCTGGGTGGCTTTTCCATGGGCGGGGCCATTGCACTTCATTATGCAGCAGCAGATAATGGGGCCCATGTTTCCAGGCTGGCTTTATTCAGCGCAGCAGCGCCGATCTGGACACAACGCAAAGATTTTCCATATAATCTTCCAAAGAGTGCGGTTGATGGTTTAATTGAATTGAACTATAAGGACCGGCCAAAGCTTTTATCCGATTTTGCAAAAATATTCTCTGCTGCTGAAACATCATTAAATGATGGGATCGGCAGCTGGTTAAATGGGATTTGTTTGAGTGCTTCTTCTTATGCTACTGCTCAATGTCTTATCGCCTTACGTGATACGGATCTGAGAAGTGATATGGCAAAAATAAAAATTCCGACAGTGATTATGCATGGCAAAAAAGACAAAATATGTTCTTTTGATCTGGCGGAACAAATGAAAGCCGGAATTAAAAATTCACATATCGTGCCTTTTGAAAATAGCGGTCATAGTCTGTTTCTGGAGGAAACTCAGAAGTTTAATGAAGAGCTGATCAAATTTGCGGGTATAGATAAAGAGAAAGGCCTTTGGAAACGTAGTAATCTTTCATAACCCAGAAATTAATTCTTAACTTTTTTATTAAACCAAATAAATACAATCATGAAAGGATTTAAAAGTAACATAGAAAAGGATACTCTGAAAAATGAGAATTTCAGAAAAGTAGTCTACACAGGCAAGCATCTTCAGGTTGTGTTAATGAGCTTAAAACCCGGTGAAGATATAGGTTTGGAAACTCATGGCACCACAGATCAGTTTTTCCGGTTCGAAGGAGGAAATGGCAAATGCATTATTGATGGAAATGAATATAAAGTGGAAAATGGCGATGCGATTGTTATACCTGCCGGAGCTAAGCATAATGTAATAAATACAGATTCCGTAAAAGGATTAAAAATGTACACTATCTATGCCCCTCCTCAACACAAAGACGGCCTCATAAACGCAACAAAAAAAGATGCTGAAAAAGGGGATGTAAAATTTGACGGAAAAACAACGGAATAACCATTAGAAAACCGGAAGCATAAGTATGTGTAAAATTCCCTGCCGCTCCGGGTGATGCGCTATCCAAATGTGATATTATTATCGTTTAGGAATCTGGCAGCTCCTCTCTTTTTACTGTAATTCTTTTATCACTTAAACTTAATAAAATGGAAATAGTTGTAATTCTTATTATTGGAGCAGTAGCTGGCTGGCTAGGCAGTACGATTTACAAGGGAAGCGGCCTGGGATTACTTGGAAACATTGTAATTGGGATTATCGGTAGTTTTGTCGGATATTGGGCATTAGGGAAACTTGGTATTGATCTTGGTAGCGGGTGGATTGGAGTCATTCTCACAGGTGCTATCGGAGCAATAATTATTTTGATCCTGCTTAATTTGATATTTCCGAGAAGATAGTCATTAATCTTTGAACCCTGGTAGAAATATCAGAGGTTTTGCTATAAAATAAAATTGACTTTGGATTTTTCAATATCATGCCTTTGTCATAATCAAGTCATTTTCATTTTTTGGAATACCTATGGTAAATTTTGCTTATAATTTGTAATATATTTTAAGAAGATACTTCGGTGTATAGAGCATCACCCCAATCGGCGTACCTGTTGATTCATACCAGGCATGTCCCTGATGCACATGGATCGCTATGCCGAATTTGTTTCTTTCATAAGCGGGACCAGCAATAAACCCATATTGCGGGCCTTTTAGGTTGTCCCAGCCCTCAGACATCAGAAATCCATATCCGAAATATCCGCCCAACTGGAGATGTAATGATGTCTTAGGAAACTGCCCAAGCCAGTTTAATCCCAAATTGTAACAGTTGAAGTAGTTAATATCCCCATTTAAATTATCAGAGAAATTAACCTTTTCGTACTCGAGGTAGCCACCGATCCTGAAAGATTCAGTTACCTGACGAGCGTAAAAAGCATTGAAGATTGGACTTAATTCCCGGTTTGGCCAAAAATTGAAGGGCATATCAAAATACATATCCCCCATACCCGGAGCAATACCTGCGGATAATCCAAATATGTTTTTTGCCTGATCCTGACAGTAGAGAACGCTACCTACCAGGAAGTACAAAACGCAAATCACTTTAATCTTTTTCATGATTTTCATTTCTTTGATTTAACTATATCAAAGTTATTCTTTGTTTAAACCAAAGTCAAGTTTATTAAAATCTGGTCAGGAGGAGTCCATAACAGAATAAGCTTTCAAATGGCACCCAATTGATAGTTGCTGCAATAGAACATTATGAGGCAAATACCTCCCTTAAATTCGTATTACAGACTGAAGTAAAAAATTATATCGAGTTTATGAAGGGCAAAGACGGTTGCTATCCAGACTTAGGCATGATTGGTGGAGAATTGTTCTAAGGTAAAGATGAATTGAGAAGCTATCATGCTTCTCTTTTTTTTAATAAAAGCTCGGCAATGGATGTCTTGCTACCAAAGCAATCAAGTAAGTATCCCAGAGCTATTTTAAGGCCCTCCGGTTTGAAATTGATGTGGTTGACCTGGCTTCTGCACACGGCAGTAAAAAGCAGGGGAAATATGAGGTCATAAAGAATGCTGTAATTGAGCAGGTTAAAGAATTACTCCTTTTGATTAATATTGTCCGCAATGAGAAAGCATTCAGGTCAATTTTCCCATACCCAGAGTGAGGTTTGAGGCCCCAACCATCAAGACGAAACTATTTAGAATTCAGTTGTGTGCAAATTGTGTGAAAATAGACAAAATAAAAGAGAGTTACAAATACTGTAACTCTCTTATTATCAACCGTCGGGGTGATCCGACTTGAACGGACGACCCTCACGCTTTGCGTGATGGGCTAGCCAACTACGATATTATTATCGATGAGGAATCTACCAGCTCCTCTCTTTTTGATAAACTTTTCAAGTTTCATAGCTTCGCCACGTGAATAAAGAGCTTTAGAGAAAACTAACTGCCAGGGTTTACCCTGAACCGAAAAAGAAGTTTTACCCCGATTATGCTCCTCTAATCGTCTTTCAAGGTCCTCGGTATGGCCAGTGTAAAATTTATTGATTGAGGGACTGAATATAATATATGTGATGTACATAGCAAATTAAAAAAAAAGGGGCGAATGATAGCCCCTTCTTCTTCGTCGGGGTGATCCGACTTGAACGGACGACCCTCACGCTTTGCGTGATGGGCTAGCCAACTACGATATTATTATCGATGAGGAATCTACCAGCTCCTCTCTTTTTGATAAACTTTTCAAGTTTCATAGCTTCGCCACGTGAATAAAGAGCTTTAGAGAAAACTAACTGCCAGGGTTTACCCTGAACCGAAAAAGAAGTTTTACCCCGATTATGCTCCTCTAATCGTCTTTCAAGGTCCTCGGTATGGCCAGTGTAAAATTTATTGATTGAGGGACTGAATATAATATATGTGATGTACATAGCAAATTAAAAAAAAAGGGGCGAATGATAGCCCCTTCTTCTTCGTCGGGGTGATCCGACTTGAACGGACGACCCTCACGCTTTGCGTGATGGGCTAGCCAACTACGATATTATTATCGATGAGGAATCTACCAGCTCCTCTCTTTTTGATAAACTTTTCAAGTTTCATAGCTTCGCCACGTGAATAAAGAGCTTTAGAGAAAACTAACTGCCAGGGTTTACCCTGAACCGAAAAAGAAGTTTTACCCCGATTATGCTCCTCTAATCGTCTTTCAAGGTCCTCGGTATGGCCAGTGTAAAATTTATTGATTGAGGGACTGAATATAATATATGTGATGTACATAGCAAATTAAAAAAAAAGGGGCGAATGATAGCCCCTTCTTCTTCGTCGGGGTGATCCGACTTGAACGGACGACCCTCACGCTTTGCGTGATGGGCTAGCCAACTACGATATTATTATCAATGAGGAATCTACCAGCTCCTCTCTTTTTGATAAACTTTTCAAGTTTCATAGCTTCGCCACGTGAATAAAGAGCTTTAGAGAAAACTAACTGCCAGGGTTTACCCTGAACCGAAAAAGAAGTTTTACCCCGATTATGCTCCTCTAATCGTCTTTCAAGGTCCTCGGTATGGCCAGTGTAAAATTTATTGATTGAGGGACTGAATATAATATATGTGATGTACATAGCAAATTAAAAAAAAAGGGGCGAATGATAGCCCCTTCTTCTTCGTCGGGGTGATCCGACTTGAACGGACGACCCTCACGCTTTGCGTGATGCGCTAGCCAACTGTGATATTATTATCAATGAGGAATCTACCAGCTCCTCTCTTTTTGATAAAATTTTCAAGTTTCATTGCTTCGTCACGTGAATAAAGAGCTTTAGAGAAAACTATCTGCCAGGGTTTACCCTGAACCGAAAAAGAAGTTTTACCCCGATTATGCTCCTCTAATCGTCTTTCAAGGTCCTCGGTCTGACCAGTGTAAAATTTATTGATTGAGGGACTGAATATAATATATGTGATGTACATAGCAAATTAAAAAAAAAGGGGCGAATGATAGCCCCTTCTTCTTCGTCGGGGTGATCCGACTTGAACGGACGACCCTCACGCTTTGCGTGATGGGCTAGCCAACTACGATATTATTATCAATGAGGAATCTACCAGCTCCTCTCTTTTTGATAAACTTTTCAAGTTTCATAGCTTCGCCACGTGAATAAAGAGCTTTAGAGAAAACTAACTGCCAGGGTTTACCCTGAACCGAAAAAGAAGTTTTACCCCGATTATGCTCCTCTAATCGTCTTTCAAGGTCCTCGGTCTGACCAGTGTAAAATTTATTGATTGAGGGACTGAATATAATATATGTAATGTACATAGCAAATTAAAAAAAAAGGGGCGAATGATAGCCCCTTATTCATTCGTCGGGGTGATCCGACTTGAACGGACGACCCCTTGCACCCCATGCAAGTGCGCTAGCCAACTGCGCCACACCCCGAAAATAAATCTGGCTATTTATCGTCTCGATCGGACGGCCCTCACGCTCTGCGTGATGCGCTAGCCAACGGAGTTTATCACACTTTGCGTGACCACACCCCGAAATTTCTTAATAACGACTTTGTTTCATCTTTATCAAAAGCGATGGCAAATGTAATATAAAAATTCGTCTTTACCATGATAGGAAATTAAGATATTTGTCCCACCCCACACCCCATACCTCATACCTCATACCAATGATTATTTAACTATATTTACTCTGAAATTTGACCATATTTAGTATGAAAAAGAGAAGTCTTAACCGGAGAAGTTTTTTCACAATGCTGGGAGTTGGAGGTGCATCCCTTGCAGTCAAACCTCTTTCAGGGATATCAACGAACCTTATACAGGCAACACCAAAACCTTCAACAAACGTCAGTGATGCTGCAAAAAGTCCAAGAACATCAGCCTCAATGCCGGGCCAATTTCCAGGTAAGGTTGTGCTGGTTAAGAACATCAATTCGGTAGTGAATGATGTGCCTGTTGAAGGAGCTGCATACATGATGCTTCAGAGATCAATGCTCGAACTTACCGGACAGAAAAATCTTAAAAAAGCCTGGAGAATGTTTGTAAATCCTGGTGAAAAAATTGGACTGAAAGTCAATCCTGTTGCCGGTAAGCTTCTTTTTACAAGTCACGCCGTTGTACAATCTGTTGTTAAACAATTAACAGAAAGTGGCATTGACAGGAAAGATATTATAATCTGGGACAGAAGGGATATGGAATTGAAGGATACAGGCTTCACACAGGATAATTATCCCGGTATCGCTATCAGAGGAACAGAACTGCAGGATGAAAAAGGCTCATTCGTTGATGAAAACGGAAAGCTTTACGGGGAAAGGAACATTGATAAATCATGGTACTACTGGGCTGATGTTGAAGGTGAATACGATGCGGAAACTATGCCATATATGGTCAACGGGGGCAAGTTCTCATATTTCACGAAAATCGTGACAAAAGAGGTTGATAAGATCATTAATATTCCTATCCTTAAAAACGCAGGAGGTTCGATTACTAATGCTTTGAAGAATCTCGCTTTCGGTTCAGTTTCAAATACCGGCAGGCTTCATGCAAAACTCTGGAACGACACTTGTGCGGAGGTATGTGCTTTTGCTCCCTTGCGCGATAAGACCATCCTCAATATCTGCGACGGGCTGAGAGGATGCTTTAACGGCGGGCCGGGCGCAAATCCTCAGTTTATTTGCAATTATAATTCCATGCTGGTTTCTACTGATCCGGTGGCAATGGACAGGATCGCCTATGATCTGATTGCCGAGAAAAGAATAGCGGAGGGACTGCAGAAAGCTTCTTCACCTGAATCACTTACATTTTTGACAATGGCAACCGCGCTGGGTCTCGGAGTGTCTGATAAGAGTAAGATTAACCTGAAGGTATTTGAAATGAGTTAGTTCTGTAAATACTTCTGGCTCGGATTTATTAACCGCGGATCACAGATCCACGCTAGCAGAATTTAAAACCTTAACTTAGAACATAATATTAAAATGACTAGGCTGAAAACTATTTTATTTCCTATATCTCTTTTATTTCTATTATTTCTTATTTCCCCTGTTAGTTTTTCTCAGCTTCCTGAAAATTTTCCATCGGTAAATAAAGCTGACTTGCCTGAAGCTAAGTTTTCGTCTTCAAGAACATTTAGCGGTAAGTCGCTTTTTGGATATATCGATGGGGGTGCTGAACTCTATTTGGAATATGGTTTTTCGGTTGTATCGGTTGCGGAAATAGAATATATGCATGGAAAATTCAAGACAGAAATCTATAAGATGAACGGACCCGAAGAGGCTTTCGGGATCTTCTCAGTATCAAAATACCGCTGTCAGGATATGCCCGCCCTCTCTAAATTTACCTGTAGGACCAAATATCAGCTTCAGATCTGCAAGGGGCCTTATTACATAAGTATCATAAACGGAACAGGAACAAAAACCGACAGCATAGCATCAGTAACGATAGGTAGAATAATAACTGATAAAATAAGAGATGAAGAGATCGATCTGTCCTCATATCTTCCGGGAATTAATGAGGAGATAATAAAGACAAAGTGCATCCTTGCGAAAGGAAAACTTGGAATTATTAACGGTTCTCCCGATCTTGATGATTATTTTAAAAACGTTGAAAATTTTACTGCAGTCATAGTGAAGGGGGGAAAGTTAATTATCTCGGTTAAATTCAGCAGGGAAGGATCTTATAAGATGTTTCTTGAAAGCAATAAATGGCAGGATGAGAAATTTGATATTACAAGCGGAGTAAAAAAGATTGCTGACAATCATTTATTAATTGAATTGCCCGACTAATTTTGCAGAAACAAGATATATTAAAATCTATGGATATTTTTAAACCTCTGGATCTTTCAAAAGATACTCAGAAGCCCGATGCTACAATTATTGAAAGGGTGCACTGTCTGATAATAGGTTCAGGTCCTGCCGGGTATACCGCCGCCATATACGCAGCCAGGGCTAACCTTAATCCTGTTCTATATACTGGTCTTCAGATGGGAGGACAATTGACAACGACAACAGAGGTTGACAATTTCCCGGGATATCCTAATGGAATTGGGGGGCCCGAAATGATGGAAGAATTTAAAAAGCAAGCCGAGCGCTTTGGGTCAGAGATCCGATTCGGGATTGCCACAAAAGTCGATTTTTCAGGCAAACCACATAAGGTTACACTAGATGAAAATAAAATAATTGAGGCAGATGTGGTAATAATTGCCACGGGAGCAACAGCAAGGTATCTTGGACTGGAAGCTGAGTCGCGTTATGCAGGCATGGGAGTTTCAGCATGCGCCACATGCGATGGCTTCTTTTATAAAGGAAAAGATGTGGCCGTAGTAGGAGGAGGGGATACTGCAGCAGAGGAGGCAACATACCTTGCCGGATTATGCCGCAAAGTTTATCTTATTGTAAGAAGAAATGAGCTGAGAGCATCGAAGACAATGCAGGAGGAAGTATTGAATAACCCTAAAATCGAGATCCTCTGGGAACATCAGGCAGTAGATCTTTTTGGTGAAAATGGGGTTGAGGGAGCTGTTCTGGTTAAAAAGAAAGGTACTTCCGAGGAAGAGACCGTAAGAATAAAGATCGATGGATTTTTTCTTGCAATAGGGCATACTCCCAATTCAGATGTTTTCAAAGAATTTCTGGAAACGGATGGAACAGGTTATATCAAAACAATACCCGGTTCAACAAAAACCAGGATCCCGGGAGTATTTGCAGCCGGTGATGTTCAGGATCCTGTTTACCGTCAGGCAGTAACAGCGGCCGGATCGGGATGCATGGCTGCGATCGATGCTGAACGTTATTTGTCAGAAATACACAGTTAACGCTTCACATGCTCCCTGAAGGAGCACAGGTTTACACAGAGAAATCCATTTATATGAAAACGTTCAAAAAGACATTCAAAATTAATGCTGAGCCTTCCGACATTTATGCAGCATTGACAAATCCATACACAATTGAACTCTGGTCAGGTTACCATGCTGAAATGTCAACTGAACCAGGGTCGGAATTTTCTCTCTGGGAAGGTGATATCACAGGAAAAAACCTTGAATTCGTTCAGGACAGGAAAGTTGTTCAGGAATGGTATTTCGGTGACCAGTCAGAGAAATCTGTTGTCACTATCTTTATTAATCCTGATGGGGAAAACTCTCAGGTTACAGTTGAGCATAACAATATTCCTGATGATGAGTTTACTCAGATTTCGGAAGGTTGGAGAGAATTTTATATTGGCGCAATAATTAATTTTTTCAATCCTAATTTCTGAACTCAACTGTAAAATTCATTTCAGGTTTAGGATTTCCCATCAGGTCATAAATATCCTCACAACATGCGTAGATAAGGGTCGCTATTCCTTTATAACAAAGTGTCCCGGCATGTTTCTGCATCCTGGCGTTCCAGTCAGGGATCCACGACAGGATATGCTGGTTGATGAACCTTCTTATTTCATTTCCCATTTCAAGAGAGCATGCCTCGTCATCGATAGAAATATACTTGTCAGTCAGAAGAGTAAGGAAAAGAAGTTCTATCCCAAGGTTATCGTCAGGTATATTATATCGTGTTCTTTTTATCCATCCGTAAGCATTATAGAAATCACTTACTTTTTCTGCGTTTAGCACTTCCCTGAGAGAATTATCAATGTAATCTGATTCTAGAGGAGGAGCGAGAGGTTTTACGGAGGCTGAAAATAATCTATTAAAATCTTCCTTTAGAATACTGCTGCAGAGAGTCTTATCCCTGCACGATTCCCTTAGCTGTGAAGCAGCAGTATTAAACCGCGGATTACTACTCTTAACAGGAAGGGATTTTAAAATGCCTTTCGACCAGAAATCAACCACACATTCTTCAACCGGTTCATACATTATCATACTGCCTGCAAAATAAAGCAGCATGTTGTACCCTTTCAGTAGAGTATTCCGGTTCTTATTTGAGCTTATATCCATTACTTATTAAAAGAGATTAAAAATATTATCGGGGTATTCAGGAAATTAGAATTGACAGCAGTATAACCCACAGGAATAAAAATTGTTCAAACTATATCATGGCTATTGCTCTAATGCAAAAAAAGCTGCACCGGGAAGTGCAGCTTTAGATTATAAATGTTATCTAATTTATTTGGTAAAATCAGCTATTTCATGCGGATATTCGTCGTTGTCAATTTTTCTTTTGATCTCTACGAAAGCTTTTACCGTGTAAGCAACATCTTCGAGCGAGTGAACAGCAGTTGGTATGAGACGCAGCATAACAACATCCTTAGGTACAACCGGATATATTACAACTGAACAGAAAATATTATAATTCTCCCTGAGATCATAAATAAGCTGGGTAACCTGGGTTATACCTCCTTTCATAAAGACAGGGGTAACAGGTGATTCAGTTTTTCCGAGGTCAAGCCCTGCATCTTTTAAACCTTTCTGAAGTGCTCTTACAATGGTCCATAGCTTTTCCCTGTATTCCGGGTGAGCCTGGATGAGCTCAAGTCTTTTAATAGCCCCGAGGGTCATAGCCATCGGAAGCGATTTTGCATAGATCTGGGAGCGGAGATTATAACGAAGATAATTGATAACTTCTTTTTTACTTGCCACAAAACCGCCTATTCCTGCCATCGATTTAGCAAAGGTGGCAAAATATATATCAATTTTGTCCTGGACTCCGAAATGCTCGCCTGTTCCCCTTCCATTGGCTCCCATTGTACCAAATCCGTGAGCATCGTCAATAAGGAAACGAAAACTATATTTATCTTTCAATGAGGTAATCTTGTCAAGCATACCAAGGTCCCCGGCCATGCCAAAGACCCCTTCGGTGATAACAAGTATTCCGCCTCCGGTTTCTTCGGTAAGCTTCACAGCATGCTGTATCTGCTTCTCGCAGCTTTCAATATTATTATGCTGAAATGCAAACCTCTTGCCCAGGTGGAGTCTCATTCCATCCATAATGCATGCATGCGATTCAGAATCATAAACAATAACATCATGCCTGTCGACAAGCGCATCAATAATTGATACCATTCCCTGGTAACCGAAATTCAGAAGGAAAGCATCTTCCTTTCCTTCGAATTCTGCAGCCATTTTCTCAAATCTCTCGTGATTGGTGGTTTGTCCCGACATCATCCTGGCTCCCATCGGATAAGCCAACCCATATTTTTCTGTGTATTCGGCGTCGGCTTTTCTTATCTCAGGATTGTTTGCAAGGCCAAGATAATTGTTAAGGCTCCATGTAAGAACCTCTTTACCCCTGAATTTCATCCTGGAAGCTATCTCTCCCTCCAGTTTTGGGAATGTAAAATAGCCATGAGCGATACCGGAATACTGACCTAATGCCCCTCTGTTTGATTTAATTTTGTCGAAAATATCCATATTAAGATGCTTTTAAAAAATTTGCACAAATTTAAGCAATTAGGAACACCCTCTTATACCTTTTTATACCTAATTTGTTAATGTATAAGTTAAATATTTGGTTTACATGCCTTAGTTCAAAAAAAAGCAGTACTTTTGCGCAACATTTTTTTATGAAAGTCAGGCTTTATATAATACTGTTAATCTCAGTGCTGGTCAGCTCCTGCGGGGAATATGAAAAACTTCTTAAGAGCACTGACTATGATCTCAAGAAAGCAAAGGCCAGAGAATATTTTGATGCAAAACAATATGTAAGAGCTTCTGAATTGTTTGGTCAGGTCATACCCCGGTTCAGGGCAACAGAGGAAGCTGAAGAACTTAACTGGCTCAATGCTCAGAGCTTTTATGGCATGAAGCAGTACGACATGGCCGGATCTTATTTCAAATCACTTGTCGAGCAGTATCCTTTCGGTAAGTATGCTGAAGAAGCAACTTTTCTGGCAGCAAAATGCGATTACAACATCTCTCCTAGGGCAGAGCTTGATCAGGAAAGTTCAAGAAATGCCATTGAAGGGTTCAATGTATTTGTTAACAGGTTTTCAAACAGTCCTAAGGTTGAGGAGGCAAAGGGTTATATCCGAACCTTGCAGGACAGGCTTGTTGAGAAGTCGTATCTGAACGCCAGGCTTTATTACAATATGAAGGAATATAAGGCTGCAATTACAGCCTTGTCAAACAGTCTTAAAGAGTATTCTGACTCAAAGTACCGGGAGGAGATGATGTTTCTCAAGCTTAATTCACTCTACGTTTATGCTGAGAAAAGCATTGCCAACAAGCAAAAGGAGAGGTACCAGGCAACACTTGATGAATATTTCTCATTTATGGAAGAGTATCCTGAGGGCAAATATTCAAAAGAAGTAAAAAAGATATATGAGGAAACTGCAAGATATCTTAAAATAGAAAACACAGCTAATCTAGTTAATACAAATAAATAAGTATGGATTATAGAAAATCAGTGGCCCCAACAACTACGGTTACCCGTAATATGGAACTGTTGACGAAAGATACGGGAAATGTTTATGAGACAGTTATCATTGTTTCAAGAAGAGCTAATCAGATTTCAGTTGAAATGAAACAGGAACTCAATAAAAAGCTTGAAGAGTTTGCTTCATTTACCGATAATCTTGAAGAAGTATTTGAAAACCGCGAGCAGATCGAGATATCGAAATTCTATGAAAAACTTCCCAAACCCACTCTTATTTCACTTCAGGAGCTTGAGGAAGGAAAGATATTTTACCGTAATCCTGATACCGCTGCCGGCAAAAGCAAAATTTAGCATTTAATGCTGAAAGGGAAAAAAATACTTGTCGGAGTAACCGGTGGTATTGCAGCTTATAAAATTGCAACCGTCGTCCGGCTTCTTATTCAGGAGGGATGTGAGGTTAAAGTGATCATGACCCGGCATGCCAAAGATTTTATCACTCCGCTTACCCTTGCCACTTTATCCAGAAATCCTGTTTTGACAGAGTTCTTCAGTCCTGAAAACGGAAGCTGGAACAGCCATGTTGACCTTGGAATATGGGCCGATCTTTTCCTTATTGCACCTGCGACAGCAAATACAATCTCCAAAATGGCAAACGGAATTGCTGATAACCTTCTGCTTACAACCTGGTTATCTGCACGCTGTCCGGTTTTTGTTGCTCCATCCATGGATATGGACATGCTGGGCCACAAGGCTGTCAGGAAGAATATCGATACACTTAAATCATTTGGAAATCATATTCTTGATGCTCCCTCCGGAGAACTTGCCAGCGGCCTTACAGGAAAAGGAAGGATGTCCGAACCCGATGAAATAGTTAAGGAGATCAAGTCCTTCTTCTCAAAAAAAAAAATTATAAACCTCTGACAGGGAAGCGACTGCTTATAAATGCTGGTCCTACCGTTGAACAGATTGACCCTGTTCGTTTTATCAGTAATTATTCTTCAGGAAAGATGGGTATCGCTCTCGCCGATACTGCTGCAGAATACGGAGCCGAGGTAGACCTGGTGCTTGGACCAGTGAACAGGATTCCGGAAAACAGATCCAGTTAAAATAATCAATGTAATATCTGCTGAATCGATGGCTTCTGAATGTATTGCCAGATTTCCAGGATGCGATATTGCTATTCTTTCAGCTGCAGTGGCTGATTTCTCCCCTGAAAAAGTTGAGGAAAGAAAGATAAAAAGGACCGGAGATGAAATTATACTGAGGCTTAAGCCTACAACTGATATTGCAGAAACTCTGGGAAGAATGAAGAAGAAATCTCAGATACTTGCTGGTTTCGCCCTTGAGACCAATAACGAAACAGCAAATGCAACAGCAAAGCTTATCCGCAAAAAGCTTGACCTGATTGTCCTGAATTCAATGCAGGATAAGGGCGCAGGATTTGGTTATGATACCAACAGGATAACTATAATTGACAGAAACAATATTATTAATAAATTTGAGTTGAAATCAAAGGATGAAGCGGCACGGGATATTTTGGACAAAATAGTATCAATGCTTTAAAAAATTCAACCTTAATGCGATTGTATAAATTATTAAAATATTCTTTTCTGATTATTCTGATATCCGGAGCTGAAGTAATTTATTCCCAGGAGCTTAATTGTAATATTCAGGTTTCTGCACAGAAAATTCAGGGTTCCAACCGCCAGGTTTTTGAATCGATGCAGCGCGATATTTATGAATTCATGAACAACACTGTATGGACCAACCATGTTTTCAGCTATGCAGAAAGAATCGAATGCAATATAATTATCAACCTTACCGATCAGTTTTCAGCTGATGAGTTCAGGGGAACAATACAGGTTCAGCTTAAGCGCCCGATATTCAACACAACCTATAATTCGACGATGCTGAATTTTATGGATAACAATTTTCAGTTCAGGTATGTCGAATTCCAGCCTCTTGAATTCGATCCGAACTCCTACCGGTCGAGTCTTGTGTCAGTTCTTGCCTATTATGCCTATATGATAATCGGATTTGACTATGATTCTTATTCCACTCTGGGCGGCACAGAGTTTTTTCAGGTTGCAGAAAAAATTGTAACAAATGCCCAGAATGCATCTGAACCCGGCTGGAAACCTTACGACGGATCAAGAAACAAAAACAGGTACTGGCTCGTCAAAAATACTCTCGACAAGGAATATGAAGGGGTGAGAAGGTTCATTCACGAATATAATATCAATGGCCTCGACAGAATGGAATCAAGAACTTCCGAAGCCAGAACCAGTATTGCCGAGAGCCTGAAGCTACTTCTGGATGTATACAGGGCAAAACCTGACCCTTATTTGTACCTTCTTCAGGTAATTCTGGAATCGAAGACCGATGAACTTGTCAATATTTTTTCTGAGGCATTTCCGGAGGAGAAAAGCCGTGTCATACAAATTCTTATTGAAATAGATCCGGGAAACAAGACTAAATATGAAAAGATAACTGCCGCCAAATAACCATAATTCCCGGCTATGCTTGTAAAACTTACCGTTCATAATTATGCACTCATTAAGGAGCTGGATCTTTCTCTCGGAAACGGACTTACAATAATTACAGGCGAGACTGGTGCCGGTAAATCAATACTTCTTGGTGCCCTTTCACTTATTCTGGGTTCAAGAACCGATTCCATGGTGCTTCTTGATAAGAGTGAAAAATGTGTTGTGGAAGGCACATTTAAGATTGAAGAGTACGATCTTGAGGATTTCTTCACAAAAAATGACCTTGACTTCGAAAGTCCCGCGATTCTCAGACGCGAAATCAATCCAGCCGGGAAATCGAGGGCTTTTATCAACGACACCCCGGTAACTGTAAACCTTATGAAAGAGCTTGGGGAAAGGCTTATCGATATTCACTCCCAGCACCAGGTTCTGATGCTTAATAATAATGCGTTTCAGCTGAATATAATAGACTCGTTTGCGGGAACCGGACAGCTCAGGAACAAATACAGGGATGCATTTAAGGATTTCAAAAAACACCAGAAGGAGTATAACGAACTAAAAGATAAATCTGACAGGAACAAGGCTGACCTCGAGTATTTTAAGTTTAATCTGAGCCAGCTTGAGGAGGCAAAGCTTAGGAAAGGGGAACAGGAAGAGCTTGAAAAAGAACAGGAGCTCCTGGAACATGCCGAGGAGATAAAACTGGCACTTAAAAATGTCTCTGATCTATTTTCGGGAGATAATAACTCATTGCTGGCAATGTTAAGGGAAGCAAAGACAATTATTGGAAAGATAGACCCTTTCCTGCCCGCTGATCTTAACATTCCTTCACGGATAAACTCGGTATTAATAGAACTTGATGATCTGGCAAATGAGATTGAAAGACTTGAGCGGGATACTGAAGCCGATCCGGTACGACTGGAAAATATCAATAAACGGCTCGATAATCTTTATTCGCTGATCCAGAAGCACCGACTTAAGAATCTTGATGATCTGATTTTTAAAAAGTCTGAGATTGAGAATATTATAAAATCAATTGAAACGGGCGACGAAAGACTCAGAGAGCTTTCAGAGCTCCTGAAATCTTCAACGGATTCCCTCACAGCCTCAGGCAGGGAAATATCGCAGAAGAGAAGGACGGCATTGCCTGAAATTGAATCAAAGATAACGGATCTTCTAAAGCAGCTTGGCATGCCAAACGCAAGATTTGGAATTTCATTATCGGGAACAAATGATTTTACTTCTTCAGGTATTGATACTGCCGACTTCCTTTTTTCTTCAAATAAACAGACAGACCCTGAGAATATCGCCAGGATTGCTTCAGGCGGTGAATTGTCAAGAGTGATGCTTAGTCTTAAATCGTTACAGACAAGAAGCAAAAACCTGCCGACAATCATTTTTGATGAAATTGATTCAGGAGTATCTGGCGAAGTCGCCGACAAAGTGGGACAGATCCTATCGGGCATGGGAAAATATATGCAGGTTGTAAATATTACACACCTGCCCCAGGTCGCTTCAAGGGGAACAGTGCATTACCATGTTTACAAGGAAGACACTGGCGACTCAACAATTACGAGGATTAAATTGTTATCTCCTGCAGAACGGATAAGGGAGGTCGCAAGATTACTTAGTGGCAGTGAAGTGACTGAAACTGCGATAAAAAACGCAAAAGAACTGATTAAGGCAGGAAGCAGATAGGCATGAACACCCCCTTTCCTGTCACGCCTTCCGTGATGATTTAGCTCCTTCCCCCCTGGGGGAAGGTTGGGTAGGGGGTAACTTGGAAACATGAAATTTGTAATAATTTATATATGAATGACGGACTTTTACAAGGGAAGAAGGGAATTATCTTCGGCGCCCTTAACGACAAATCAATAGCCTGGCAGGTTGCACTCAAAGCATGGAAGCACGGAGCCGAACTGGTTCTTACCAATTCGCCTGTGGCTGTCAGGATGGGTACCATAAGCGAACTTGCCCAGATTACTTCCTCCAGGGTAATCGTCGCTGACGCTACAAGCATGGTCGATATTGACAAACTTGTATCCGAAAGCCTGCAAATCCTGAGCGGCAGGTTTGATTTTATCCTTCATTCAATCGGTATGTCGCCTAATGTCAGGAAAGATATTCCTTACGAGAATACAAGCTATGAGAACATGCTGAAGACTTTCGACATTTCAGCCCTTAGTTTTCACAGGGTTTTGCAGACTTGTTACAAATATGATGCTATTAATGAATGGGGATCTGTTGTGGCGCTCTCATATGTTGCTGCCCAGCGTACTCTTACAGGATATAACGACATGGGTGATGCCAAAGCACTTCTTGAATCTATTGCACGGTCGTTTGGTTATATTTATGGACGCGACAGAAAGGTGAGAATAAATACAGTTTCCCAATCACCAACCCCTACCACTGCCGGTAGTGGTGTCCATGGAATGGAATCACTTCTTGACTTCTCTGAGAGGATGTCACCCCTGGGAAATGCAACCGCTGAGGAGTGTGCGGATTATTGTGTTGCTCTCTTTTCTGATCTTACCCGTAAGGTTACAATGCAGAATCTTTATCATGATGGCGGATTCTCGAGCATGGGAATGAGTCTCAGGGCTATTGAGCAGTATAAGAAAAGCTTTGAGGAATGTGACTGTGACGAGAAGTAAATAAGTATAAATACATATTTTACAGACGATTTGCTGTCGGGTCAATAGCTTTATTTAAATTTGAATTGACCTAATACCTGACACAATGATTAAAATTCTAATTCTTGTCTTGCTTTATTTTACTTTTCCCCTTGTAATAATTTATATGTGCAGGAAATGGTCCTTCCTAAAAAAGCTTGGATCCATTGTTATTGCCTATGCCTTCGGACTTCTTTTGGGAAGCTCGGGAATTTTACCCTCGGGAAGCGAAAATTATTATCTGGAATTGCACGGAAATACAGCACTCTCATCAGCGAAGGTCGAATCCCTGCTTGCATCAGGAACTATCAGCCAGGATGATGTTTTTATTAACTCAGATAAGAAATGTTCAGGACGGTCTAATTTCAATAGCAATTCCTCTTGCTTTTCCTCTGTTGCTTTTCTCGCTAAATATCAGGAAATGGCTAAAGTATGCAAAAACCGGCTTTGTGAGTATGATTCTTGCCCTGATATCAATTGTTGCAATTATTATCTCCGGATTCTTTATTTTCAAAAATGTAGTTCCCGATAGTTGGAAAGTTGCAGGTATGCTTGTCGGCGTTTATACCGGAGGCACACCGAATATGGCATCTCTGAGCTATGCACTTGATGTAGATCCAAATCTGTTTTTAATGACCAATACATACGATATAGTTGTCGGGGCTGTTACAATTTTCTTTTTCATTACAGCCGGGCCAAGGGTTTTCAGAGCCTTTTTGCCTCCATTCCAGCATATTGGAGAAGCTGTTGATACTGATCAGGCTGTTGCTGAAGCAGAAAGCTTTGAGGATTTCTCGGGCTTGTTTAAAAAGGGAAGATTACTACCATTATTAAAAGCATTAGGGATTTCAATCCTTATAGTCGGGATCTCTGTAGGTATAAGTATGCTGCTTCCCAAAGAAGCATTCCAGCCTTCTGCTATTCTTCTGATAACCACTTTTTCTATTTTAGCATCTCTAATTCCATGGATTAACCGTATTGAAAAAACCTTTCAGCTGGGGATGTATTTTATTTTGGTTTTTTCTTTTGCCTTTGCATCAATGGCAGATCTCAGCACCATGTTCAATATTGGGTATCTGGGTCTCTTCGGATATGTTATGTGGGCTTATTTCGGTTCCCTGCTTCTTCACCTCTTATTGTCAAAAATATTCAGGGTTAATGCAGATGACTATCTGATAACCACAACTGCCTTTATTTATTCCCCGCCATTTGTACCTGTCATTGCTGCCGCGCTAAAAAATAAAGATGTAATTGTAACAGGGATCACTGTAGGTGTGATCGGCTGGATTATTGGAAACTATCTGGGTGTGGGATTAGGGTTCTTCCTGAAAGGATTTTAAAATCAGTTACACAGAGTTCCACAGAGCATACACTGAGAACCACAAAGTTCTTTCCTCTCTGTTTATCTCTGTGCCTTCTCTGTGATCTCTGTGTAAGTTTTTAAGATTTTTTAAAACAGGTAGTTCAGCCCGAATGCAAATCCAATATTCCCGTCCTGTTCATTGAATGATTTCCCGATATCAATTGCAACAACGAAATTCTGACCCCATACCGGCATTATGCTTATACCTGCGCAATGATGAAATTTTTCTGCACCGGGATTAAAGAAATCGTTGAAATTATATTGGGTCATCTCGCTGTTGAACCTCGACTGAAGATTGTCGGGAATAGTGATACCCTTTGTTGTCTTTCCAAGGTCATAGAACAGATTGAGACCAAGATAGCTCTCCTTCTTTAGAAATGTAAAATGTATCGGTTTCCAGCGAAGCTCAACATTCCCAAGGACAAAAGCATCACCGATTACCCTGTTCTTTAAGACTCCCCTTAAAGAACTTGATCCGCCTAATCCTTCACTTGATTGTCCTGTAAGGCGGTAAGTAAGAACCTGTGACTGATAGAAAAAAGGAGCCTCTCCCGATAAGGTAGCCTGATAACCAATACGATAAGCGAGTGAAAGATCATTTTCGACCAGTGTAAAGTATTGTCTGTGTGTGATATAGAATTTCGAAAATCCCCAATCGTTTCCCATGAATTTCGGTGCAATTTCAATACCTGTTTCAGTCCATATCCCTTTCATGGGATTGGGCCTGTTATCCCTGCTGTCATAAACCAGTCCTGCCTTAAGAGTATTCACCCATCCGCCGTCAGCCTCGTTTGCCGTGATAAGTCCAAGGGAATCACGATATACTTCAAACAGTCCGGGTTCTTCAGCAACCGGGGGTAATTTCACTTTTCTGCCTTTGTTGAGCTTATCAATATTAACTGAGCCTATTTTGAAGTTCTGAAATGTAAATCCGGCAGTCCATTTAAGGTGGTCTCCGGACAATTTACCCAGAAAATCGCTCCTGAACCTGAATTGGTTCCTCTGAAAGCTGTAAAACATTGCTGATTTGTAATCAGTTGCGTCAACATCCATCCAGTTCTTATTATACACAGACTCATAACCATTAAACCCGAAAAATTGATTCGCAAGGTCAGGAAGATAGCTGAGATCAATTATAAATTCAACTCCCGGGATCAAATGGTTCGACTCAAACATGATCCGGTAAATACCGCTTCCCTTTGTGTAACGCGAAACTTCTGTATATGTATGATCAAACAGATCCGGATTTGCAACCGGATCCGGATGATTCATCAATTCAAATAGCACTCCGTACTGAAATCCAAGATTGGAATCGAAAGAAACTGCAGGAAGAATACCATCAAGTTTCCACCCGGGTTTTACTTCCTTTTCCTGAGCTGATAAGGAGATTGTAAAAATCGTTATAAGAAACAGAGTCAGGGTCTTTTTCATAGGTTATAGTTTTGGTTGACAGCGATAAAGATAAAGAAAACTTGAAATCACAAGCAGTTTTTTTAATAATTGCTACCTTAGGCTGCAATTTTACGATTAAATACTCATGTCACTGCTTATTAAAAACATTAAAGGATTGATCGGGACCGAGGATAAGCCTCAGCTTAAAAGGTGCGGCAAAGATATGACAATACTTAACCAGGTACCCGATGCTTATATCTTTATCGAAGAAGAGCAAATTTCCGGCTTTGGCAGAATGAGTGAAATCCCGGAAGCCCTGGTTAAAACTGAACTCCCATAATATTGAAGTTATTGACGCGTTCGGAAAATTTGTGTTCCCGTCTTTTTGTGATTCTCACACTCATATAGTATATGCAGGCAGCCGCGAACAGGAGTTTGCTGACAGGATCAGGGGGTTATCATATGAGGAGATTGCCAGGAGGGGAGGGGGCATACTGAATTCTGCAAAAAAGCTTCATGAAACGACGGAAGATGAATTATACAATCAGTCAATTACAAGGATAAACGAAATCATCCATCAGGGAACAGGAGCTGTTGAAATAAAAAGCGGATACGGCCTCAATACGGAGGATGAAATTAAGATGCTCAGGGTCATCAGACGTATAAAGGAGAGTACCATGCTGGAAGTAAAATCAACCTTCCTTGGCGCACATGCTGTACCCGAACCTTTCAGAAATAAGCGTGATAAATATATCGGATTGATAATAAATGAAATGATCCCGTTAATTGCCTCAGAAGAGCTTGCGGATTATATAGATGTGTTCTGTGACAAGGGATTTTTCTCAGTTGATGAAACAGAACAGATATTAATGGCCGGGATTAAGTATGGTCTGACTCCGAAGCTTCATGCAAATGAAATAGATAATTCCGGTGGCGTTCAGGTGGGAGTGAAGTACAATGCTTTGTCGGTCGATCATCTTGAACGTTCAGGTGTCGATGAAATTAAAGCTCTCCTTGATTCTGATACAATGCCTACTCTTCTTCCGGGATCTGCACTTTTTCTTAGGTTACCCGATCCTCCGGTGAGGAAGATGATTGAAGCCGGGCTTCCGGTTGCCCTTGCTTCTGATTATAATCCTGGCTCATCACCTTCGGGGAATATGAAGCTGGTTATGTCGCTGGGATGCATAAAGTTGAAAATGACTCCTGAAGAGGCAATAAATGCAGTTACAATAAACTCGGCTTATGCAATGGGAATTTCTGAAACACATGGTTCGATTGCTGTGGGCAAGGTAGCTAATCTGTTTATTACTAAGGAAATGCCGTCGTACAGCTTTTTCCCGTATGCTTACGGAAGTAATCTTATTGAGACAAGTTATACTAAAAGGAAGAGAGTAAACCGCCCCAACCCCCCTAAAGGGGGGCTGATATCTCCAAGTTACCGATAAGAGTAAATGATATTTACCGAATTTAACCCCCCTATAGGGGGGCAGGGGAGTTGAACTTTTGGCAGAAACTTTGTAGTAGAAAGGATTTTTTTATGGAAAAAAGAATCATTGAATGTGTCCCGAATTTCAGCGAAGGAAGGGATATGGGGATTATAAAGCAGATAACCGATTCCATCGAATCGGTTGACGGAATTAAGCTTCTTGATGTTGATCCAGGCAGGGACACGAACCGGACTGTTGTGACATTTGTGGGGGAGCCTGATAATGTTTCAGAGGCTGCTTTCCGGGCTGTCAGAAAAGCATGCGAGCTGATCGATATGTCGAAGCATCACGGTGAGCATCCGAGAATGGGAGCAACCGATGTTTGCCCTATGGTTCCTGTGTCAGGCATTACAATGGATGAGACTGCGGAATATGCCCGAAGGCTTGCCAAAAGGATCGGCCTGGAACTTGGAATTCCTGTGTTTTGCTATGAAAATGCAGCTTTCGAAGAGAAAAGAAGAAACCTTGCAAATTGCAGAGCAGGCGAATATGAAGGATTAAGAAAAAAACTTGCTGATCCTGATTGGAAACCAGATTTCGGACCAGCTGTATTTAATGAAAGATCCGGTGCCACGGCTGTCGGAGCCAGAGATTTTCTTGTTGCATTCAATGTGAACCTTAATACAACATCGACAAGACGTGCAAATGCAATTGCATTTGATATCAGGGAAAAGGGAAGGAACCTCAAAAATGATAATGGCGGATTAATAAATGTACCTGGTACACTTAAAAGCGTTAAGGCGATTGGCTGGTATATTAAGGAGTACGGAATCGCACAGATCTCTATGAACCTTACAAATATTTCGGTAACACCTGTTCACATCGCTTTCGATGAGGTCTGTAGCAAAGCTGACGCGAGAGGAATAAGAGTAACCGGTTCAGAACTCGTTGGGCTTATTCCCCTTAAGTCGATCCTCGATGCAGGCCGGTATTTCCTTGCAAAACAGCAGCGTTCTTCCGGAGTATCCGATGAGGAACTTATTAAAATAGCTATTAAATCCATGGGGCTTAGCGATATACATGAATTTAACCCTGAAGAGAAAATAATTGAATATGTTATGAAAGAAAATGAAAATAAGAAGAAGCTCATTTCAATGAGCCTCTACGAATTCATGAACGAAACCGCTTCTGAATCACCGGCTCCGGGAGGTGGATCCGTATCTGCATATTTGGGATCGCTTGGTGTTGCACTCGGAACAATGGTAGCTAACATTTCAAGCCATAAAAGAGGCTGGGACGACCGCTGGAAGGAGTTCTCCGACTGGGCCGAAAAGGGCAAGGCAATCCAGAATCAGCTGTTACAGCTTGTTGATGAGGATACTGCAGCTTTCAACAAGATCCTGAATGCTTTTAGTCTTCCCAAAAAAACTGAAGAGGAGATAGTGATGCGAAAATCTGCTGTTCAGGAAGCAACAAGGGAAGCAATAATTGTACCTTTTAAGGTTATGGAGACAGCATTTTCCGGTTTCAGTCTCATAAGGGAAATGGTTGAAAAGGGAAATCCCAATTCGGTGACTGATGCAGCTGTTGGAGCAATGGCGGTAAGGTCCTGTATCAGAGGAGCATTTTTGAATGTCAGAATAAATGCTTCAGGACTGGAGGATAAAGAATTTGTGAGTGATCTGATAAAGAAAGGCCAGGCTATTGAATCAGAATCATTCAGGGAAGAAGAAGCTATTCTGAAGATAACGGAAGAGAAAATTCAAAAATAAAGATAACATATTGCTTATCATAACTTTCCCCACCTTTATATGGCTAACCTTTTTACACATCTCGCTTTCTTAAGCCCTGTGATGGGCTTAAAAAGGAAGTCATGAATATGACAAAATATGAATAACCCCCGGTGCGATGCAACCGGGGGTAGCGGACACTCTCCTGAAGTCAAGCCCTGAAAGGCCTTAATATGTCTGAGTATAGATGCAGATCTTTTTCAATCGCTCCTGGATCAATATTGATGGAAGGTTTTTTCATTAGATAGCATATTCAGCTCCTTCAGAGCTGATAATCATGGGGATATCACCCGCCCCCGGTTGGCACCGGGGGTTATTCAAATCGCACCTCGGATGTGGTGCTTCTGTTTGGCCCTTTCAGGTCCGGATCATGAGGCCTTCTCTGGAGTCACTCAATATTTTTTAACTCCTGTCTTTTCTGGTTATTTGTGTTATTTAACATATTATCTATAAATAGGCACGCGATCCTTGTTAATCTGATTGTTATATTTCAAGTGACAAAATCTGAATCCATTGCAGATTATTCTGTTGAAAATGCCAAAAACCATTTTATATCTATGGTTTTTGTTACAAAATGCCATATTTTGACCTGTAAGGTTAAAAATTCTTAATTATGATTTTTGTCATTTCAATTAATTGAATATCTTAGTCGTCCGTTTTTTAACCTAAACCTGAATATTTATGAAAAAAATCCTAATGATTTTCACACTGTTTCTTATAACAGGAGCTCTTGTTATAGGTCAGACAGTGCAGATTTCGGGTACTGTCACAAGTTCGGAGGACGGACTTGCTTTACCCGGGGTAAACGTTACCGTTAAGGGAACGACTATTGGAGCCATTACAGGAGCTGATGGAAAATATGTCATTTCGGCTCCGGCAAGTGCCAAGGCACTTACTTTCAGCTTTATAGGCTTCAGAACACAGGAGATTACAATCACCGGCAAGACTCGTGTCGATGCAAATCTCGAACAGGACATCTTCAATGTTGAAGAGGTTGTCGTAATAGCCTATGGCACACAACAAAAGCGAGATGTTCCTGGATCAGTTTCTTCGGTAAATCTGGATGCTATCAATAAAGCTCCGGTGCAGAGTTTCGATCAGGCTTTGCAGGGAAAGGCTGCCGGTGTATCAATTACAATGCCGAGTGGCGCTTTGAATGCAATGCCGGTTATCCGTATCAGGGGATTTAACTCAATTTCCGGAAGTTCCTACCCTCTGGTTGTTGTTGACGGAGTCCCGATAGCAACTGGAAACTTCGGAGGTTCCAACAGTGCGGAGACTAATGCACTAGCCGATATCAACCCGTCTGATATCGCATCGATGGATATTCTTAAAGATGCCTCGGCTACTGCTCTTTATGGATCGCGTGCTGCAAACGGCGTAATTCTTATTACTACAAAACGCGGATCGGGTGCCAGAACCAAGGTCACCTATGATGGTTACGTAGGGATGACGGAACCTTACCGTCTTTTCGAGATGATGAATGCTGCCCAGTACATTGAACACAAGAATAAAGCATGGGTAAACCTCAGTGGCGCTACTGCACCGAAGTTTACATCAGTCAATGATGCAAATGGTGATCCTATTGATACAAGATGGGCTGATTATGTCTATCAGAAAGGACTTCAGCATAATCATGCAGTAACAGTTTCGGGTTCGACAGCATCCACAAGCTATTTTCTTTCAGTGGGTTATACCGATCAGAATGGTATGATAAAGAAAAACACCTATAACAGGAAAAATGCCAGGTTGAATCTCGACCATAAATTAAATAAGTATATCACTCTTGGCGTTAATATAGGTTACACGAATGGACTGAACAAAGCACCGGTTACAGGGTCATCTTTTTCCACAGCAGGAGCTGCCCGTCTTGCGTTCGTTCTGCCTCCAAACCTGGGGCCGTACAAAACCGACGGAAGCGGCGATTATAACATAGCTGGTTCAGCGATTGGTAATATGGGTCAGCCAGTTACAAACTACGGATATTACAATCCTGTTGCGATTCTTAATCTTAACCAGTATACAACTGAAACCGACAGGCTTCTTACAACCGTTTATGCGTCTGTAGAACCTGTAAAGGGACTTATACTAAAGACCAGTTATGGAATGGATAACCTTACATCCGAATATATGACCTTTTGGTCACCTGTAACAGGAGATGGTTATGGTTCAAATGGTTATGTATATAATCAGAATGAAAAATTCCGCAGGTGGACATGGACCAATACAGCCAACTACAATGTTTCTATAAAGGATCTTTACAATGTCGGACTTCTTGCCGGTATAGAGGAACAGAGAACTACCGATAAATCATGGTACGGACAGGCAACTAATGTTGCAGACCCGTTCTTTAAAGTATACCAGGGTTCATGGGTAACTCCAGGTACAACCGGTGGCGGTATAGGGGAAAACTATTTCATATCATATTTCGGCCGTGCCTCTTTCAATTACAACAGGAAGTATTATATTGAGGGAAGTGTACGTCGTGATGGTTTTTCAGGACTGGCCAAGGGTAACAAGTTTGGTACCTTTGGAGGGGTCTCAGTGATGTGGAATGCATCAAATGAAGGATTTATTGCAAATTCTCTTGGATCGTTCTTTTCAGATATCCGTTTGAAAGCCAGCTATGGAAGGGTTGGTAATATGTCGGCTGTGGGTGATTTCAGCTCATTATTCCTGTACAGTTCAGGTGTTTATGGTGCTGCACCCACTCTTACATTCTCCCAGGCAGGAAACGCTGATCTCCGATGGGAATCGAGCGATAAATACGATCTGGGTTTGAGCTTTGGAATTCTGAAAGACCGGATTCAGGCTGAGATAGGATATTACTATAACAACATAAATGATCTGGTCTTGTCTGTACCTCAGTCTCCCTCAAAAGGTGTTCCGGGCAATTCAATAGCAGCAAACGTCGGGTCAATGTTCAATACAGGTTTGGAACTGACTCTTACCAGTTATAATATTACCAAACCGAATTTCTCCTGGACAACGAATTTCAATTTCAGCACTCTCAAAAATGAAGTTACAGCTCTCGCTCCCGGAGTAACGGAATTACTGGGTGTGACAGGCGGACTTGAGACTACAAGCAAAACTATTATCGGAGAACCTATTGGTAATATTTTTGCAGTTGAGACAAGAGGCGTTGATCCGGAAACCGGAAGAAGGATATATGTAAATAAAGCCGGGAAAGAAGTTCTCTTTCTTTATGAAAACTCATCCGCAACAAGATGGCAATACAGGGATGGATCGGGAGTAGCTCCGGCAATAACCACAGCAGCTGATGCAAAAGTTATGGGATCGCCGCTACCAAAGTATTTTGGAGGATTGGATAATACTGTGACATTCCATAATCTTGATTTTTCAGTAGGCTTAACCTATGCTCTTGGCTTTAAGCTATATTGCGGATCAAAAGCAGGCCTGCGTGATCAGAGATGGTGGAACAACTCAGTCGAAGTATATAAAACTGCTTGGTCGAAACCAGGTGATGTCACTAATATTCCGAAACCTGTAATGAATGACAACATATCAAACGGATCATCATTCCCGATCTCTGAGAACATTGAAAGGGGAGATTATGTTAAGGTAAGGACCATTTCACTGGGGTATACATTTAAAAAGCTACCGGCTGTTACGAATATCGAGAAAATAAGATTGTATGCACAGATTTTTAATGCTTATGTGTTTACAAACTATTCCGGTTCTGACCCTGAGGTTTCAACCAATGGTAATGCTAACCTTACTCCGGGGATCGACAGGAACACTGCACCCCAGGCAAGGACATATACCATGGGCTTAAACATTAGTTTTTAACAAATTAATAAGAAATGATTATGAGAAATATATTTAAAATATCAATAGCATTCTTGCTGTTGCTTTCAATTGGGTGCTCTAAAGAGTTCCTTGAGCCGGTACCTCAGACATCACTTTCCGACTTGTCGGTATTTGACACAAAGGACAGGATAATAGCCCAGGTTAACGGAATGTATGATTACATGAATTCAGGCGCTTTTCTGGGAGGGAGATATCAGGTCTACGGCGATGTAAGGGCTGACAATTTCATACCAAGCAGCTCAAACCTCGTTACCAATTTTGCTTCCTGGAACCATTCGGAAGTTAGTTCCACCAATGAAATTCAGAACTGCTGGGGCCAGATCTACGCCAATATAAATGGTATTAATGTATTTCTGGATGGATTGCAGGCTGCAAAGGATGCAGGAACTCTGACCGGAAAGATAACTGATGCCGAATTCAATCAGTTCAAAAGTGAGGGACTTACATTACGTGCAATATGCTACTTTAGTCTTTTGCAGCTTTACTGCAAACCCTATATTCAGGGTAACGGGGCTAATCCCGGTGTACCATTAAGACTGATTGCTGAAAAATCCGCAGAAGGAAATGACCTTGCAAGAAGCACCGTTGCTGAAGTATATACCCAGATCCTTAAAGATCTGAACGATGCTGAACCATTAGCAATATCGGCTCATTCGAGCGACCTTCTGAATACAACCAGAGTTCATAAGAATACTATTATTGCATTTAAAACCAGGGTTTATCTGAATATGCAGAACTGGGCAGCAGTTGTTACAGAATCCGCCAAAATAGTTTCAGCTGCAGCTCCCTTCACAGCATCAACCGGTGTGGCATTTTCTTTAAATCCGAGTTATACAGCGATCTTCGCGAGTCCTTACACTTCAAAGGAATCGATATTGTCGATGCCATTCACTACCACGAGCACTCCCGGTACTCAGAACGGACTTCCGCATTATTATTCATACCTATCTTCAGAATCATACTTTCTGAATCTTAATCCGGGGTTTGCATATGCAGCAATGGATGCAACTGATTCAAGGAAAACGAGTCTGTATCTCAATAAAGGGAATTATTTCCTTACAAAATACCCTGATTTTACGACTCTTACCAACTATGCACCAGTTATAAGGTATGCCGAAGTGCTTCTTAATCGAGCTGAAGCAATTGTAAGGGCAGGCGGAGCTGTTACACAGGGAGCTGTTGATCTTCTGAACGCTGTAAGAACACGTTCATTCCCAACAGGAGCCTATACAGTTGCCAGTTTTCCTGCAGTATCTGATTTTTACACAGCTCTCCTTCTGGAAAGAAACATTGAATTCCTTGGTGAAGGTATCAGAACCATGGATCTTCAAAGGTTGAATCTGGCTTTCCCCGAAAAGAATGGTGGTTCTATGGGTACTGTATTATCAATCCCTTCAACAAGTATTGGTTATATCTGGCCTATCCCGGCTAACGAACTGAGCCTGAATAAGCTCATGACTCCAAACCAGTAACAGAATAATCTTTTAAAGAAAAAAGCTGCTCCGCTTAATGCGGGCAGCTTTTTTTGTCATGCAGTTCTGCAGGTTTTGCAGGTTCTGCAAGTCCGACATGCACGACATGCACGACATGCACGATCCCGCAGAGCGGACTCGTCGTTTCACTCTCAGCCTGCATGACTATTTTCTATGATTCTCCTTATCGTTCTGAGCTTATGCGAATAACCTTTAATCTCATTCTTGTAAATACCCTGATGATCTATATTATCTATCCTCACCCTGCCTGATGCGTGAATCACAAGCCCCTGAGCCAGTATCATCCCGACATGTGTGATCTTTCCTCTTTCATCATCGAATAGCACAATATCACCGGGCACTGCCTCTTCAATAAAGCTTATGCTTTCACCTGCTTCTGCCTGCTGCCAGCTGTCGCGGGGTATATTGATTCCCTGAATTTTGTAAACAAGCTGAACAAACCCTGAACAATCGATCCCTGAAGGAATTCTTCCTCCCCAGATATATGGACTGTTTATGAATTTCATTGCTGTATCAGCCAGCGACTCGCTGACCTTCAGGCAGGCAGGACTGAATTCAGAACCCGTTGAATATTTGTTTTCACCGGCTGAAAAAAACTTGTTGTCAAAATCCGGTTCATAAATCTCACACCCGGCTTCCAGAACCATTTTTGTTTTGTCACTCTTGAAACAGAGCAATGACCTGTTTAATACGTGGCCGTTTGAATCTTCTCTACCCGGTGAATTTTGTACATGGTCCTCATCTATCCAACCGGTGTAGTTGTCAAAAAGCGTTTCAATTTTATGCCAGTGGCCTATATGATCAATTATCCGGTATTTTTCACCAAACAGAACCTGGCTGAGCATCTCCGACTTATGGGAAGGACCTGAGCGCAGGGGAACAAAAACATTCTCGCAAATGAATATTTCCATCTAAGATTAATTTTTATCAAAATTACGAATTAATATGATTCTGATCTACATCCTCATGATGATTGATCTCATCCCGCGACTTCTCCCAGGAGAGAAGGTTTTAGCCCCAAACCCTCTAAAGGGGGCTATACAATGGCAGTAACCTTTTAAGTCCCTCTTAGGGGATTAGGGGCTGGCCGTAGAGGTTCCACAGAGGATTATTAATTGACGACCTCTGGGATGGGTTTTAAAAAATTATCCTATTTTTGAGTATGATTATCAGGTATATCTAATACTAACGATAATGGCTGAATCACGACGACCCCCGGAGATCAAAACCAATAAGAAGTATCTTTATCATCTTCTCCTTTTCGCTGCAAGCATAATAATAGTTGTAGCCATTTCACCGCGCGAAGGTAAATTCAGATATGAATTCCAGAAAGGCAAGCCATGGCTTGGTTCTTCATTGATAGCACCGTGGGACTTCCCCGTGCAAAAGCCTGATAATTTGGTCGCAGCTGAACGCGACAGCATACTTAAAAATTTCTCTCCCTATTTCAAGCTGGCAGGTTGATGTTGAAAAGAACAATATCGATGAACTGGACAAATATCTCAATGATCTCCTGAAAAAATATGAGGCAGAAACAAAAGGGCTCAATCCTATGGGATTTGTTTCAGTTAAAAGGGAACTAAATGCAATCCTTTCAGACATATATCAAAAGGGAATACTTGAAACAAATGAACTGATGCCTTTTGAAAAGCTGCCTGATGAAATTACAGTTGTAAGCGGCAGGGTGGCTGAACAGAAAAAGGTTAGCTCTCTCTTTGTCCAGAAAAGTGCATATCAGTTTGCCGGGGAGAAAAAAACAGAACTTGAAAAACAACATTCACAGGTTTCGGGAAAATCTTTAAGCGATTTTCTTTCAAAGGTGGTCCTGTATGATTTTATTGAACCAAATCTTTTCTACGATGCCGCAACCTCAACAGCAGTCAGAAACCAGATGATAAGTGAGGTTAGCATCAACAGGGGACTGGTGCAGGAAGGCGAGCTTATTATTTCACAGGGGGAGATTGTTAACGAGGATAAATACATTATGCTTGAATCGATGAGGAGTGAATATGAAAAAAGACTGGGCAAAAATGACAAATGGTTTATACTGGTCGGCAGGTTCATTCTTGTAACGGCATGTTATCTGACACTTTATCTTTTTATGTACCATTTCAGATTCGATGTGCTTAGCTCAACCCATAAAACGTTTTTCATAATTCTTATTATCCTTTTATTTATTATTATAACACGACTGGTGATCTATCTTCAGGGAAATGTTGTATACCTGGTTCCTTTTGCTCTGATACCCATAATTGTAAGGACGTTTTATGATTCCCGGCTTGCACTTTTTGTTTATCTGATTTCAATAATGCTCGCAGGATTTATTGTCCCGAATTCTTTCGAATTTGTTTTCCTTAGTTTCATCGCCGGCGTGATAGTTATATTTTCCCTTACAAATGTTTACAGGCGTGCAAAGCTGTTTACAGCGGCATTAATGGTTTTCCTCGCTTATTCGGTAGTATATCTTGGTATAGGTTTGATGCAGGAAGGAAGTCTGGCTGCCATGAACTGGAAAAACTATATCTGGTTTGCAGGGAATGGCGTTTTCCTTCTTCTGAGTTACCCTCTTATATTTGTATTCGAAAAGACTTTCAGGTTTTTATCTGACGCAACATTATTCGAGCTTGCCGACACGAATCAGCCGCTTCTGCGAAAACTGTCGGAGGATGCCCCAGGGTCGTTCCAGCATTCACTCCAGGTTGCAAATCTTGCCGAAGAGGCTGCAAGGGAAATAGGGGCTAATAATCTTCTTGCCAGAACCGGGGCACTCTATCATGATATTGGCAAAACTTTTAATGCTGAATATTTTGTTGAAAATCAGGCAGAAGGATTTAGTCCGCACGATCATCTCGATCCTCTGAAAAGTGCCGAAATAATAACCGGACACGTAAAAAAGGGTATTGATCTTGCAAGGAAGTTCAACCTGCCGGTACAGATAATTGATTTTATACAAACCCACCATGGAACAGGGATGGCTTATTTCTTTTACAAGAAATACCTTGATAAGAATCCTAAAGGGACCGACATGGAGAAAAAATTCGCTTATTCGGGTCCGAAACCTTTTTCGAAGGAGACTGCAATTGTGATGATGGCCGATGCTGTTGAGGCTTCTTCAAGGAGCCTGGCAAACTATTCTGAAGAAAATATTGGTGAGGTTGTTGAAAGGATCATTTATATTCAGGAGCAGGATGGCCAGTATTCCGATACACCCCTTACTTTCAAGGATATAACAGATATAAAAAGCGTTTTAATAAAGCGTCTGTTAAATATTTACCATGCAAGGATCGCTTACCCGGAAAGGGATAAAACAAGGGGTTAACGCATATCGATAATTTCAACGCCTTTATATTTATCGGGTGAAAATGTAAATTCCGAATTGTCGGGCTGTTGTTTCAGGTCATATTCATTAACTGTCAGGATTGCTGTTACTCCATTCTTATACTTATACTCGAGGCTTTTCAGATCAGGTAACTGCTTACCGATACTTAACCTGATCCTGATATGATCGCTGCTTATATCCTCGGGATAGAGGTCAATTAAATATGAATCCGTCTTTTCTTCTACAAGTCTGACTTTGTAACCTTTTTTATAAACCGAGAATATAGCGGATGGTTTCGACATAAATGAGTTGTCTTTTTTGTCAGGTTTTGCAATTGTAACCTCTTTTTCAGCTGGAAGATAGCTCCATGATGTTTCACCATTGAACCAGATGATATTGTCAGGCATATCTAGCCTGTACCGGTCCCTGCTGAAAATTATTGAACCGGGACTGCTGTTATTCGTGCCTTCAACCTGATCGATTGTCTCCAATGTGAACTTCATGGCGACTGAAGGGAGCCCCAAGAGCAATAGCTGAGAATTTGTCCAGTATTTTAAGTGGCTTCCGCATCATTCTGTGCAACAGCGGCTAGAGGATGCAAAAGTCAGAAAAAAGCCGGTAAGTATTGACCTCATTATATCTGTTTTAATCAATACTCTTCAAAATCTGTTCCAAATGTGTGTAATCTGAAATAAGGACATCCCTGGCTTTGCTTCCTTCAAATGGTCCCACCACCCCGGCGGCCTCCAGCTGATCAATTATTCTTCCTGCCCTGTTATAACCAATCGAGAGTTTTCTCTGAATGAGAGATGTTGACCCCTGCTGATGCTGAATCACCAGGCGGGCTGCCTCTTCAAACATCGGGTCCCTTTTGTGAAGATCAATTTCCTGGCTTCCGCCTTCACTGTCATCAATGTATTCCGGGAGTGCCATGGCATCAGGGTACCCCTGTTGTGAACCAATAAAATCGGTCAGTGCTTCAATTTCAGGCGTATCGATGAATGCACACTGTACCCTAATGGGTTCAGCGCCCGATGATACGAGCATATCACCGCGGCCTACAAGCCTGTCAGCTCCGGTAGCATCAAGTATCGTCCTTGAATCAATTGACGAGAATACCCTGAAGGCTATCCTTGTAGGGAAATTGGCTTTGATAAAACCGGTAATAATGTTGGCCGATGGCCTCTGGGTGGAAATAATGAGGTGGATCCCAATTGCTCTTGCGAGCTGTGCCATCCTTCCGATCGGCGGTTCGATCTCTCTTCCTGCAGTCATGATAAGATCTGCAAACTCATCAATTATAAGAATAAAATAAGGGAGATATCTGTGACCCTTTTCAGGATTAAGTCTTCGTGCGACAAATTTCTCATTATACTCTTTAATATTTCTCGACTGGGCATCTTTTAAAAGCTCAAGCCGGTTATCCATTTCGATACAGAGCGAATTCAGTGTTCTGATAACCTTCTGTGTATCTGTAATTATAGCATCTTCTTCGCCAGGAAGCTTTGCAAGAAAATGCCGTTCTATCTTCGAGTAAAGGGGTAGTTCAACCCTTTTGGGATCAATAAGTATAAACTTAATTTCAGAGGGATGTTTTTTATAAAGAAGTGATGTTATTATTGCATTTATCCCTACAGATTTTCCCTGACCTGTTGCTCCTGCCACAAGCAGATGCGGCATCTTTGTGAGGTCCACTATAAAAGGTTCATTTGTGATAGTGCGTCCGAGTGCAAGAGCAAGATCAAATTTGGAATCCTGGAATGCCTTTGAGGTTATAAGCGATTTCATCGAGACAATCTCAGGCTTCTTGTTAGGTACCTCAATTCCGACGGTCCCTCTTCCGGGTATGGGAGCAATGATCCTGATACCGAGGGCCGACAGGTTTAGGGCAATGTCATTCTCAAGCGATTTTATCCGGGCTACCCTTATTCCACGGTCGGGTACAATCTCATACAGGGTTACTGTCGGACCAACTGTGGCAGATATATGTGTTATGGTGATATTATGATCACCAAGGGTTTTAATAATGTTCTCCTTATTTTCAATAACTTCATTGTCGTCAAATTCAAGACCTGATTTATGATCGGTCAGTATAGATATCGGAGGGAATTTATATCTCGAAAGATCAAGACGCGGATCATAGTTCTCCATTAACTTCTCTACCTCGTGATCGGGAAGTATATCATTGGCAGCAGGTTTATTTATATCTATTGATACGCCTGCAGGGGTTTTCTTTTCAGGTTCATTCTTCCCGATAACATGGATTATTGGTCCATGGCTTGATATCTTTTTCATAATCTTCGCCTGAGGGACGTTTTACAATGAATTCAATTTCCCCGTCATCCTCCTCTTCAATCTCCTTTTCTTTTTCATCTGATGAAACCTCACTATCTGTACTTTCATCCGATGGTTCAACGGAAAGATTCTCACTTTTCATACCCGGAATAACGCTTTTAATTTTAGCGGGAATAGTCTTTGTAAAGGTATCAGGCTTGAATCTGAGGGCAAAAATAAGATAACCAATGGTAAGCAGGGCCAGTATTATTCCTGTACCTGGCTTCCCTGCAAATGAATTCAGCCACTCGGTGATCTTAAAACCCTGGGCGCCACCAGGTCCGCTTCCAAGATATCCTCCTGCCTTTCCGAAAATAAATCCAAGCAGAAGGGAAAGGATTATTGATGCAAAAGTGAGTTTTACAACGAGTTTCCATAAGCTGATTTTGGGAAACCTGAGAAGGTATAAACCTATAGCGCCAATTATAACAGGAATGAAAAATGCCCCATAGCCAAAACCAAATCCAACTATTGTCTTGGCAAGGAAATGACCACTTTTACCCGACCAGTTCTTTACATTCACATCCGCATTTGAAACGACCTGTGAATCAGCCAGGCTCAGGTCAGTCTTCCACCAGAACAGGTATGAAATACATGCAAGAAGAAGATATACGGCGATTCCTGACAGGAATATCCCGAAAATGAATTTTATCCTTTCATCCGTGAAAAAAGGTTTTGATTTCGCTTTTGCCTTTGATGCCTTCCTGCCGTTTTCTTCTTTCTTCATATCAGATAAATTGTTCCTTCAGCCACAGTCTGAAAAAACTGCACAAAGGTAATAATTTTAAAGGAAGAGAAGAGAAGCGCTGAAAAACTTTACCGCTTACCTCGAACCGCGTACCTCGTACCTCGTACCAGTCAGAGGCTAACCATCTTATTGATAAACTTGTTAATGTCGTTTTTGGAGACTCTTTTGAATTTTTCCTTTCTTTCGAAAACTTTGTCAGGAATCTCTTTGCGGTATATATTCTGGGCTTCGAAATGAAATTCGGAACGGCCGATGAAGAAGAAAAAACTAAGCAGCACACCATCGATCTGATTGAAAGGGGTTGATGCATTCGGGTTCCTGATAGGTATTTCGTTAGTGTACCATACATTATAGATCTTTGAACGGTCGAAAGGAAAGGTGACTTCAGCGTTCTTGCAATTGAATCCGCAAATAACTTCGGATTTTGATGTTTTTTTAATTTCCATGTCTCGCATTGCATCGAATCCGGGATAAAGCTCACCTGGTTTTGAGGGGTAAAAATATTTTATGGTAAAGAGGCTGAGATAAGTGTCGTAGATTTCCTTTGAAGGATTCGACAAATTTGTGATACCTGAATTGCCAAAGGGAGAGATCAGCTCGTAAATGATGTTGTCATCCTTGAAAGAGACGACAAGATCCTTAGGCATAAGCTCTTTTGGCATTAGGGTAACATGACCTTCATACTGAACGTCATAATGAATCTCTCCCTGATTCATGCGTCTGCCTCCAGTCTTATTGCAGGAACAGGTAATAAGTATGATTATGATTGCAAAAAGGGGCGCTTTTCCTGATCTCACCAACTTCAGTTTAACTTGAAAAATGTAAATGTAATTATTTTTTTTAACTTGTATCAGGCTCAGTTATAATTATGTGGAGAAAACAAAAATATGTTCTTTAACATAAATTTACCATGCTCCGGGAATTAATCTTTTAAAGATCAATTCTCAAAAATCAATAGCTTTGTGCCCTGGAAACAAGTTTTTACTATGGATAAAAACGGAGATTTCGTTCAAACATTACACATCTGAATGATTATTATGAAAAGGAAACTTGCAGTTGTTGCCCTTGGAGGGAATGCATTGCTCCGGGGTGACCAGATCGGAACAATAGATGAACAGGAAGAGAATACCACGCTTACGCTTGAAAATCTGATCTTTCTGATAAACGAAGGTTACAATCTTGTGATAACCCACGGAAACGGTCCACAGGTAGGAAATATACTGATGAGGAATGACGCAGGCGAACAAATGTACAATATCGCCCAGATGCCAGTTGATATTTGTGTGGCTGATTCCCAGGGAGGGATCGGATATATGATCGAAAGAATGTTCCGGAATGTGCTTAACAGGCATGGGATCCATAAGAATGTAATATGCATTGTCACTCAGGTTGTCGTGGACAAGAATGATAAGGCTTTCTCTGATCCGCAAAAGAGGATTGGGAAAATCTATACCAAAGAAGAGGCAGATAAGATGGCCGGGAGAAAAGGCTGGCAATTCAGGGAGGAAGTAAAGATTGAAGGAGGATTCCGGCGTGTTGTTCCTTCTCCGGTTCCGGTTGATATTATGAATATTCCTATTATACGCGACCTGGCGATGCAGGGAAATATAGTTATTGCAGCCGGAGGGGGTGGGGTCCCCGTATATATCGATGAAAAGAATGATGTAAGGCCTGCAGAGGTAGTTATCGACAAAGATCTTGCATCATCTCTCCTTGCCTCAATGATCGGTGCCGACGAATTCTATATTCTGACGGATGTTCCGTACATCTACATCAACTATAAGAAACCTGACCAGGAAATCAAGGAATTCCTCAATTATGCTGATACTCTTAAGTACCTTAATGAAGGACAGTTTGCAAAAGGCAGCATGGCTCCCAAAATTGAGGCTTGTCTCAATTTCATTAAAAAAGGAGGCAAAATGAGTGTTATTACTGAAGCCTTCAAGCTTGCGGATAAGAAGTACGGATCAAAGATTACAATGGAATACGAGAAATAATGGCATCAAGGCATTTAACGGCACCTAAGCCCCGCATGAAGGCGTAGCGGCTATCCAGAGGATCCAGAAATTACGGTCTTCAATCATCTGACTAACAGAAATATATAATTAATTTTGTAACCCATGAACATTTAAAGCCTTCACGCCTTAAACCATTAAGCCATTAAACCGTTAAACCTTTAAACCTTTTCTGCCATGCCAGTCAATCTTCGTAACCGCAATTTTCTGAAACTTCTCGATTTCAAAACAGATGAAATTCAATTCCTTCTCAATATGGCTGCTGATCTCAAAAAAGCAAAATATGCCGGAACCGAACAACAGCTTCTCAGGGGAAAGAACATAGCATTGATATTCGAAAAATCATCAACACGTACCAGATGCGCATTTGAAGTTGCAGCCTTTGATCAGGGAGCTCATGTAACTTATCTTGGTCCAAGCGGTTCGCAGATCGGACAAAAGGAATCGATGAAGGATACGGCAAGGGTGCTGGGAAGGATGTATGATGGGATTGAGTACCGCGGGTATGGCCAGGCAATAGTTGAGGAACTGGCCAGGTATGCCGGAGTGCCGGTCTGGAACGGGCTTACAAATGAATTTCATCCGACACAGATACTTGCCGATTTTATGACAATGATTGAACATAGCGGCAAGCCCCTGAATAAGATCTCATTCTGTTATCTTGGCGATGCACGGTATAATATGGGAAACTCACTTCTTGTCGGAGCAGCAAAGATGGGAATGGATTTCAGGACCGCAGCACCCAAGGCCTATCAGCAGAACAAAGAGCTGGTGGCAACATGCAAAACAATTGCAAAAGAGACCGGTGCAAAAATAAAAATTACCGATAATGTCGATGAAGCAGTTAAAGGAGTTGATTTTCTTTATACTGACGTTTGGGTTTCAATGGGAGAGCCCGATTCGGTGTGGGAAGAACGAATCAGGCTTCTGAAACCGTTCCAGGTGAACATGCAGGTAATTAAGAAGACAGGCAATCCTGATGTGAAGTTCCTTCATTGCCTTCCTGCTTTTCACAACAGGGAAACAAAAGTAGGTGAGGATATCTTCAGGAAATTCGGTCTCGACGGGATGGAAGTGACAGAGGATGTCTTTGAATCAAAACACTCTATAGTTTTTGATGAGGCCGAAAACAGGCTGCATACAATTAAGGCAGTGATGGTAGCAACGCTTGGATAGCCTCATCTTAAATCCCTTTTTATTTATTTAACCCTACCTCCATCTCCTCCCCTTAAGGAAAAGGGGAGGAGTGTAATTACTGTATATCAAGGATTTACTCCCTTTCCCTTAACTTTAAGGGGAAGGGTCGGGGATAGGGTTCAATAGATCAAGGGGATGGGGGATAGAGGTCACCTTATCCACTCCCTGACGAAATAAAATGTTATCACAAACGACGTGGCGAGCTTTAGTCCTATGCCTGTAAGAAAACCCAGCAGGCTGCCAAATCCGGCTTTGATCGCATATTTCATATCGTCTTTGAAAATAAGTTCACCAACCACTGCTCCGATGAATGGTCCGATAATAATACCAAACGGACCAAGAAAAAGCCCGATTATAAGTCCGACAGTAGCTCCCCGTGTCCCATACTTTGAACCTCCGAATTTTCTGGTTCCCCAGATAGGAACAATATAATCGAGTATTGAAACGACTACCACGATAGCTGCAAGGGTAATCAGAAGGGTATTTGAGAAGTCAGCAAATTTCGTGAAATGCAGCAAAACAAGGTCCTGAATAGCTTAACGGCGGACCTGGTAAAACTGGTGCCATACAGCCAATTATACCAAGTATAATCAGAATAATAGCTAATATTAACAGGATATAGTCTACCATTCAGAAAAACGATTTTTACTTTTTGCCAAGGTCCTCAAAATCAATATTTGTAAATTCCCTGACAGAAAGATCAACAGGATCCTGTTTTGTTTCTTCTTCTGAATGTGTTATTTCTGTTCTTAATTCATTTTTCCCATTACCAATAAAAGTAACGACATTATGCAGACCATCGGCAAATTTCTCAAAATCTTCTTTATAGAGAAAGATTTTGTGTTTTTCATAGAAAATTTTTCCTTCCTTGCCAAGACGCTTTTTGCTTTCAGTTATAGTAAGATAGTAATCCTCCTTGCGGGTTGCCTTTACATCAAAAAAATAGGTCCTCTTTCCAGCTCTTACTACTTTGGTGTAAATCTCTTCCTTTACGTTTTTTTCAGTAATACCATTAGTGACCTCCTTTATTCCGGCTTCTTCTTCCATTTCTCAGTCAGTTTAGGATTAGGTTAGGCTAGTGTTTGATTGTCAAATGTAACAAATATTTTTAAAATCAAAACAAGGCTGTCCAAATGTACCTAAATTTTGCCCGGATGCTTTGAACATAAAGGAAAAAGGTTATTTTTGCTGCCGAAATCTGAGGTTCTTTATTAATGATAAGCAGAAGATTATTGCGCATAAAAGCCCTCATGGCACTATATGCATTCAACCGTCGGGAGGATGATGATGTGTCACTGGCTGAGAAAGAGTTGATGTTCAGTATCGAAAAAACGTACGAACTTTATCATTATCTGCTTCTTCTTGTTCTTGAGGTAGCTGAAATTGCTTCTGAGAAAATCGATCAGGCTCTGCAGAAAAGAATGCCTACTGCGGAGGACCTTAATCCAAAAAGACGATTTATTGATAATCAGCTTATTGCCCAGTTAAGAAAGAATAAGGCTTTTAATGGTTATATTTCCTCAAAGAAACTTTCGTGGATAAACTATCCCCATATTCCCAGGCTGATGTACAACAAAATGGTAGCTTGGGATAAATACGAGGAATATATGTCTTCAGAGGTTCATGGTTATACGGTCGACAAGAAGTTCATTATAAATCTCATAACAAAACTATTTGCCGAATCTGAGGACCTTGAGTCAAACTTTGAGGAACAAAGCATCTATTGGAACGACGACACAGAATATGTAACAATAATGATCGAAAAAACCCTTAAGAAATTCAAACCCGAAAGCGGAGAGAATGCCTTAATGATGCCACTTTTCAAAAATAAGGAGGATGAGGATTTTGTGAGGATCTTGTTCCGTAAGGCAATCGTTAATTCCGGTAGTTATTCGGAACTTATCGACAAAAACACAACAAATTGGGAAGTCGAGCGCATTGCACTTATGGATATTCTGGTTATGCAGCTGGCTATCACCGAGATAATTGAATTCCAGGAAATACCTGTGAAGGTCACTCTGAATGAGTATATTGAGATTGCGAAATATTATTGTACCTCAAAAAGCAGTACATTTGTCAATGGAATTCTTGATAATATTGTAAAGGAAATAAAGGAAAAAGGAGTTTTCAGGAAGACCGGTAAAGGGCTGATAGGTGAAAAGATTGAAAACTAAATTGTGAATAATTGTATAATATGAGTACGAAAGGAATCCTGTCATTTTTCATCATCTTATTTATGCATTGCAGGATGCAGTCCGGGTCAGGGAGATAAAACAACTGTTAAATCAGGTTCCCAGGCAAGTGGAGAGATTGCAGAAATAAGTTTTACGGAATATGAATACGATTTTGGCAAGATCAAAGAAGGGGAGAAGGTTGCTCATATCTTTACTTTTGAAAACAAGGGACCAGGTAACCTCATAATAGAGTCAGCTTCTACAAGCTGTGGATGTACAGTGTCAAAATATGACAGATCCCCGATCGCGGCCGGGAAAGGCGGAAACCTGGAGGTTGTTTTTGATTCAAGTGGAAGGAACGGAATACAGACAAAAACAATCTCTGTCAGGTCGAACTCCAAAACCGAAGTAGTTATCCTTAAAATAACAGCAGAAGTCTATCGCAGAACAGGTAACAAAACGGTGAAACATCCCCCTGCCCCCTATAGGGGGAATTAAGGGGAAAAAACCAATACCAATCACCAAAAACGAAAAAACCAATCACCAATCACCAATTACCAATTAATAATCACAAATAAATAATAATTATGAACAATTTAGCTTTTATCCTTCTTATGGGGCAGCCTGCAGGAACAGCCTCAGGCCAGAGTAATGCACTGGTTACTTTTCTGCCATTGTTACTTGTCTTTGTTGTTTTCTATTTCTTCATGATCAGACCGCAGATGAAAAAACAGAAAGATATGACTAACTACAGAAACTCCCTTAAAAAGGGTGACAAAGTCATAACTACCGGTGGAATCTACGGCAAGATATGGGAAGTGAAGGACAATTTCGTCATGCTTGAGGTTGGCGGCGATCTTAGGCTTAAAGTGGACAAGAGTGCTCTTATAAAAGATCCAAGCGCTGATTCAGTTTAAGCCTGCCTTTAGCTTTTCTGAGTGAAATGGTTTACAGGCATATGGTTTAAAAAACTTGCAGAAAAAGGCGGAATAAGCTTTAACAGGGAAGCTGTTGTGTTTTCCTTCTTCCTTTTGCTTGCATTCATATTCTGGTATCTCAATTCTCTCGAAAAGACTGCAGATTATGATATAAAATACCCGGTAAGATATATTAATCTTCCTGAAGGGAGGGTTCTGGCAGATGACCTGCCTGCAACAATTGATCTTTACCTTAAAGGGCCGGGTTATTCGATACTTAAGCTGAGACTGGCGGGAAACCGTTCCCCGGTAATACTTGACGTTTCAACAATCAATTACAGGAGAGTTCCCGGGAGCGGGACACTCAGTTATTATATAGTTACTACAGGGCTCATCCCCAAACTTAGAAACCAGCTGAGGGCAGAATGTGAAATATCCTCGATTAAGCCTGATACTCTGTTTTTTTCCTTCGACAGGATAATTACCAGAAAGGTTCAGGTTATCCCGCATATTGAAGTATCGACGGAAAAGCAATACCTGGTTAAGGGCAACATACTTGCTGACCCCGATACCATATCGATAACTGGTCCAAAGCGGATCCTCGATACCATCAAAACTGTAAAAACGAAGTTTAAAAAACTCAGGGGTGTCAACGAGACCATCAAGAAAAACTTTTCTCTGGTCACTCCCGGGGGATGTACTGTTTCCACAAGGAAGGTAATCGTCACAATACCGGTCGAACAGTTTACTGAAGCTGAAATAAATGTACCGGTAAAAATCCTGAACTGTCCCGATTCAATAAGTGTCAAGATATTTCCTGATGTTGTATCAGTGAAATGCCTCGTCGCTGTAAGCGATTATAAGAAATTTGAAGAGATCCCATTCGAAGTCGTTCTTGATCTGGCAGGTGGCTGATCTTAATTCAACCGAAAAAATCCCTGTCGGGTTTCGGAATATTCCTCCCTTTGTAAGTTCCCTGAGAGTCACACCTTCAAAGGTTGATTTTCTCATTGAAAAAAAGATCAAATGAATATACCCGGAGGAAAAGGACTGAAACTTGGTGTAACCGGGGGTATTGGCAGCGGTAAAACCACTGTATGCAAGGTATTTGGAGTTCTCGGCATTCCGGTTTTTTCAGCGGACGATGAAGCAAAAAGAATCCTGGATAGTGACAGGGAAATTCAAATTAAAATAAATTTACTTGCCGGCAAGGATCTTTTTTCTTCCGGAAAACTCGATCGTCCTGCACTGGCAAAGATGATCTTCAACAATAAGAAATTGCTTGAAAAGGTCAATTCCATTATTCACCCGGCAGTTTTCAGATCGTTTTGGGAATGGTTTGATCAACAGGATTCTCCTTATTCAATCATGGAAGCGGCGATTCTTTTTGAAAGTGGTGCATTCAGATTTATGGACAAAATCGTAACAGTCGTGACTCCTTTGGAGGAAAGAATTGAAAGACTTGTCAGCGGGAACAGACTTACGAGGGAACAGATCAATGAACGGATTAAAAATCAGATTGATGACGAATCCAGGATAAAACAGTCGGATTTTGTTATTTCCAATTCTGAAAATGATCTGATTATTCCATCCATAATTGGAATTCATGAAGAAATGTTAAAACTCTGCAAAAAAGCGAACTGACATATGGGACAATTTGGAAAGTGGATAGGAGGAGGCCTTGGATTTGTAATGGGGGGACCGCTCGGAGCTGTGCTTGGTTTTCTTGTAGGTTCAATGGTTGACAATACAACTATTCAGACTTCAGTATACAACACTCCGGGTCAGAGCACGGCTCAGGGAGATTTTGGAATGAGCCTTCTTGTCCTTGTTGCTGCAATGATGAAAGCGGACGGAAAGGTAGTGAAATCGGAACTGGATTTCGTTAAGCAATTCTTTATCAGACAATTCGGTCAGGCCAGTGCGAGGGAAGCTCTTCTAATGCTAAAAGATATTCTGAAAAAAGATATCCCGGTCAGGGATGTCTGTTCCCAGATCAGTACTAATATGGATTACTCCTCCCGGCTTCAGCTGTTGCATCTTCTTTTCAATATCAGCCTTGCTGACGGTGCCATCAATGCCTCTGAAGTTGATGCTGTCGAAAAAATGTCGGGATATCTCGGAATAGCAACATCCGATTATGTATCCATAAGGAACATGTTTGTTCCTGAAACTGACTCATCATATAAAATCCTTGAAATTAAACCAACTGCGACGGATGATGATGTAAAAAAAGCCTACAGGAGAATGGCCATGAAATATCACCCCGACAAAGTAAGCCATCTTGGAGATGAGTTCCGTAAAACAGCTGATGAAAAATTTAAGAAAGTAAATGAAGCCTATGAAAAGATTAAGAAAGAAAGGAACATTAACTGAAGGCATATTTAAAAAAAGAGGTCAGCCTGATCAAACATTGAACAACAAGAATTAAATTTGCAGACAAAAGTAAATTAAATGGTATTAAAAGACATTTTATCAATATCGGGAGAATCGGGCCTTTTCAAATTTGTGGCCCAGGGAAAGAATGCTATTATTGTGGAACATATTGAGACCGGTAAAAGAAGCAGTGCATTCAGTTCGGCCAAAGTAAGTTCTCTGGAGGACATCTCGGTCTTTACCGAAAATGAAGATCTTCCGCTTGGGAAAGTATTCGACAAAATTTTTGATAAAGAATCGGGCGGTCAGGCTATTGATTCAAAAGCCGGGTCAGAAAAACTAAAGAAATATTTTGAAGAGGTTGTTCCCGATTATTCAAGGGAGAAAGTATATTCAAGCGACATAAAGAAAATCATTCTCTGGTATAACCTGCTTCAGAAAAAAGGAATGCTTGTAAAGGAAGAACCTGAAAAAGCAGCTGAAAAAGAACCTGATACAGAAAAACCTGCTGCTGAAACTAAAAAATCAGCTTCGGTACCGCGTGAAAAGAAAAAAAGCCCTCCCAAAATCAAAAAAGTAAACATACCAGGATAAAAACCATTTGCCAATGAATTTTGGTGGTAATGAGGTAGTTTATGATTATTCTGATTCCAGGATAATCATTGTTCCTGTTCCTTACGACGAAACCAGCACATGGATGAAAGGTGCCGATAAGGGTCCTGAAGCAATAATGGAAGCCTCAGTTAATCTTGAATTTTATGATATCGAGACTGATTCAGAGGCACATCTTTTCGGTATCCATACTGTTGAACCGATAATTGAGAGAAGATCTCCTGAAGCCCTTGTCGATGCTGTCTTGCAACAGGATAATTTTCCTGCTTAAGCAGGAGAAATTTCCGGTAATTGTTGGCGGAAATCATACAGTAAGCATTGGATCGGCCAGGGCTTTTTCAGAGCATTTTGAAAACCTTTCAATCCTGCAGCTGGATGCACATTCAGATTTAAGGCAGGAATATGAAGGATCTGTATTTAATCATGCCTGTGCCATTGCCAGGATGCGCGAAGTTGCACCGGTGATCCAGGTGGGTATCAGAAGCATGTCGCGTGAGGAGGCTTCCGTTGCAGACTGGGATAGGATTTTCCCGGCGCATGAATTGTATGTTGACAAGACAAAATATGCTGAAGGCCATAGATATGCTTACCGATAACGTTTATATAACGATCGATCTGGATGTTTTTGACCCTTCCCTTATCCCGTCAACCGGAACACCCGAACCCGGAGGTCCGGGGTATAATGAGATCATGAATTTTCTTAAGGAAGTAATATGGAAAAAAAATGTTGTAGGCTTTGATGTTGTTGAATTGTGCCCCAACCCAGCAAATAAAGCACCGGATTTTGTTGCAGCAAAGATTATTTATCAGCTGCTGAGCTATAAGTTTAGTTAGAGGGTGTTGAAAAAGTTTACTGAACCACCCCGTCATTACCCTTCGGGAATGACACCCCTCCTTTGAAAGGAGGGGAAAGTATTGTTATACAGTATTATACATTTCTCCTCCTTTTTAAGGAGGAGTACCCTGACCGGAGCGTCAGGGGGAGGTGGTTAGTTTTCCAGACAACATTTAGGGTGAGGTCAATCCCTTTTCTTTGCTTCCTCCCATATCACATTCATCTCGTCGAGACTCATATCATGAAGTGATTTGCCCTTTACCATTGTCTCCTGTTCAAGGTAATTAAACCGTTTGATAAACTTCCTGTTTGTTTTTTCAAGTGCGGCTTCAGGATCGATTCCGTAAAGACGCGAAGCATTGATTATTGAGAAGAGTACATCTCCAAGTTCTGATTCAATGCTTGCGATGTTATGATTTTCAATCTCTTCCCTGAGCTCCTTTATTTCCTCAAGCACCTTATCCCATATCTGGCTGCGATCTTCCCAATCGAATCCAACACCTCTGACCTTTTCCTGTATCCTGTTGGCCTTGATTATGGCCGGAAGTGATGAAGGAACTCCTGACAATACAGGCTTGTAACCGGAGTTTTCTTTTATTTTAAGATGTTCCCAATTCTTTTCAACTTCTGAAGCACCTGATACCCTGACTTCTCCGAAGACATGTGGATGACGGTAGACAAGCTTCTCATTTATGCCCTTTAACACTTCTGTCATTGAAAACAAGTTTTTCTCCATGCCTATTTTGGCATAAAACACAATATGAAGCATCAGATCTCCGAGCTCATTTCTTATCCCGTCGTCATCACCTGAAAAAATGGCATCTGCAAGTTCGTAAGTCTCTTCAATTGTAAGCTTCCTGAGGGTTTCATTTGTCTGTTTCATATCCCACGGACATTTAACCCTGAGTTCATCAATTATATCAAGGAGTTTACTGAACTCCTCGCAGCTTTTTTCTTTGTCAGTCATTATTAACGATTTTAAAACAAACGGTTGGATGGTGCGGTTTTGCTTGTAGAATCAACCCTTATGGCAGATCCGACTTCAATGCTCAGCAATTCTGATACATTTGCACCATTAATTGAGATTTCCAGAAGATCAAGTGAATTGAATCTGGCAAGCAGGTCTCCCACAGGCTCATCACTGTATCCGTTTGAAATATGTTCCGTATAGTTTTTGTTACTCTGGATATATATTCTGAATTCCCTGTTATCAAATACTCTGTAGAATATTTCCCTGGTTATATTGGAAATTGCATTTCCGTATGAGTCAATAAAAATAATTCTTCCTATTATCACATCTGAATCAATTGTAGCCCTGAGAGGCAGGCTTTCACTGAATTTCTTCAACCTGGTACCCAACTGAGAAGGTTGTTTACCAGACAAAAGCCCCGAAGCAGCCCTGGCAAAGATTTCAAGTTCATCATTAGCTCCTGCAGGATCGATCTTTATAATTTCTTCAGGATCTGAATTAAGTATAAGATTAAAAATGCCATTATCTGTCCCGATAAAAAAATGGCCCCTTGCCTTTATTATTAAATAACCCTCTCCCTTCCGGGCTTCTGAATGAACACAAATTATGTGCACAGAACCCTCAGGATAATTCTCGAATGTGTTCCTTATTACGAAAGAAGCATGCGAGATATCAAATGGTGTTATATTTGAAGCATTATCGATAACAGTTGCTCCCGGACAAAAACTGCAAAGCTTTCCTTTTATGATCCCGTTGTAAATATCGTCAGGCCTCCATTCAGTTGTCAGGGTTATTACTGCCATAGGGAAAAAACTTAGGACAAAGATAATCTTCTGAAGAAAAAATAAGCTTACTTTGTAAAGATTCAGATAGTATAAATGACAGAATTACTAATATTTCTTGAAGATATTGATCCTGTAATCTTTTATGGCACAAATAATTCACTTCTGGATAAGATCCGCGGGTTCTTCCCTAAAATTAAGATTGTCGCACGTGGAAATGAGCTGAAATGCATGGGAGAGGAAAGGGAGATAACATTATTTGCAGAAAAGTTCAATGAGATCCTCGAATATTATCAGAAATATCACCGTCTGGATGAACAGGATATTGAAAAATACTTCTTTGATGATGCCCATATGAAATCTGCTTCAAACGGTGAGTTTGAAGAGGTGATTGTGTTCGGAACCAGCGGTAAACCAATCAGAGCAAGAACAGCAAACCAGGTTAATCTCGTAAACGATTATAAGACCAATGATTTGATAATCGCTGAAGGACCGGCGGGGACAGGTAAAACATATACTTCTATCGCTTTGGCAGTTAAAGCATTGAAAGAGAGGGAGGTGAAGAAAATAATTCTGGCCCGTCCCGCAGTTGAAGCCGGGGAAAGGCTTGGTTTCCTTCCCGGTGATATGAAAGACAAACTCGATCCTTACCTTCAGCCTTTATACGATGCTCTTCATGACATGATTCCTTTCAAGAAACTCGAGACCTGGATTGAAGATGGCACCGTCCAGATAGCACCACTTGCCTTCATGAGAGGCAGGACTCTTGAAAATGCCTGTGTGATTCTCGACGAAGCCCAGAATGCGACGATAGGCCAGCTGAAGATGTTCCTTACTAGGATGGGCATAAGCTCTAAATTTATAATGACAGGGGATACAACCCAGATCGATCTTCCAAAAAGATCGGAATCAGGATTGCTGCAGGCGATGAGAATACTTGCTGAGATTGATGGTATCTCAATTATCAGATTTGATGAGCGGGATATAGTCCGTCACAAACTTGTAAAAAGGATTGTAAGGGCATATGAAAAAGAAGAAAACAACCCCCCAACCCCCCTGACGCTTCGGTCAGGGCAGGCCTGAAGGGGGGCTAATACGAACAGAAGATAGAGCGAAAGTGACGTAGATTTATGGAAAAAACAATTTTAGCATCAGATTTCAACTTTCCCGGGACAGAAAAGCATTTACAAGGGAAAAGTAAGGGACGTATATAACATTGATGACAAGTATCTTTTAATGGTTGTGTCCGACAGGATATCGGCTTTCGATGTTGTACTCCCCAGAGGAATTCCATACAAGGGGCAGGTACTTAACCAGATCGCTGCCAAATTTCTCGACGCCACCAGCGATATTGTTCCCAACTGGAAAATAGCCACCCCTGATCCGACTGTTACAATCGGGCACATTTGCAAGCCATATCCTGTTGAGATGATAGTTAGAGCTTATCTGACAGGAAGTTCATGGAGAACTTATAAATCAGGTTCAAGAAAGATATGTGGTATAACGCTTCCCGATGGAATGAAGGAGCATGAGAAATTTCCTGTTCCAATTATTACTCCCACAACTAAAGCTGAACAGGGTCGCCATGATGAGGATATTTCGAAGGAAGAAATCCTTAAAAGCGGACTTGTACCGGAAGATGAATATGCTGTTATTGAAAAGTACACAATGGATGTCTTTATGAGGGGTTCGGAGATTGCGGCGCAGCATGGTCTGATTCTTGTTGACACCAAGTATGAATTCGGTAAAAAAGACGGACAAATTATGTTAATCGATGAGATCAATACTCCTGATTCATCTCGCTACTTTTATGCTGACGAATACCAGGAACGTTTTAATAAGGGATTGCCTCAAAAGCAGTTATCAAAAGAATTTGTAAGAGAATGGCTTATGGAAAATGGATTTCAGGGTCAGCACGGGCAAAAAGTGCCTGAAATGACCGATGATTTTGTAGACCAGGTATCCGGAAGATATATAGAGCTTTATGAGAATATAACCGGTGAAAAATTTGAAAAGGCTGATATTTCGGATGTAAGGTCAAGAATTGAAAAAAATTGCCAGAAATTCCTGGAAACACTCTGATTAAAATGATGAATTCAAAGATAAAAAAGAGAACTTTTATTTCATTTCTGATCATACTGATATTCAGTACAATGGTCTGGTCCCAGGTTCCTGTTGAACGGTCGAAGGATAAAATAGTGATCTCGGGGATCACATATTATCTTCATATAGTAAAAAAGGGAGAGACAATATACTCGATTTCAAAAGCTTATGGTATCTCTTCAGATGAACTTACCAGGGAAAACCCTCCTGCGCTGAATGGACTGAAAGAAGGTCAGAGTTTAAGAATACCTGAAAAAATTGTGGCAACGACCCCTTATTCACCTACAGGTTCAGTATCGCCCGCGATCCGTGATGAAAACAGGTTTGTCTATCACAAGCTTCAGTCAGGAGAGACAATCTATTATCTGTCGAAAAAATATAGCGTTTCCGAAAACGAAATAGTTCAGAGTAACCCCGGAATTGATATTAACAAACTCCCCCTTGGATATGAGGTAGCAATTCCCCGGAAAGAGTTTATGACTGTAAAGGAGAATTTTGCCAATCAGCAAGCCCAACCCTATTATCACAAGGTAATTAATGGAGAAACAATGGCTTCCATTGCCCGCAAGTATGGTTTGGCTGTCAGGGAGCTGAGAAGGGAGAACAGGGATGTACGTTTCCCTCAGGTTGGTGATTATCTCAGGATACCTGGAATGAAAGCATCTGCAGCACCCGGTGTCGTGACGGTTAAGGCGGATACAGTTCCTGAAATTGCGGAACAAGTTATCCTTCTTGAGAAGCCTTCAGGATATACCCGTGTCGCCAACCTCAATGGTTCATATAACATAGCGGTTCTTCTTCCATTTTACCTGTCAGAAAATTCAACAAGAACCAGCATTGATTCTTCAAAAATAGTTAAAGGGGAAAAAGGTGATATAATTATGTAAACCGTTCAGACGACTGGATTTATCCCAGGAGTCTTGGTTTTGTTGAAATGTATGAGGGAATATTGCTTGCAGCAGATACATTACGAGCTCTTGGTCTTAATATCAATATTCATGCAGTTTGATATAAAAAATGATACTGTTGAAGTTTTAAGACTGATAAGAACAGGAAAGCTTGACAGGATGAATCTTATAATTGGCCCGGTGCATTCCGCAAGCCTTTCAGTTGTTGCCTCTTATGCCGGAAGTCTTGGAATTCCGGTGGTATCGCCTGTCCAGCTGAGCAATAATGCAGTTCTGGAAAACAATCCTTTCCTCTTCATGGCAGGTTCTACGCTTGATGTTGCCCAGAACGCTATTGCAAGGAAGATGGGGGAATATCAGAACAGTAACATCGTTCTGATTCATTCAAACTCAGAAGAGGAGTTGCAGAATATCAGCAAATTCCGTAGTATGATCCTTAATGAGCTGAGTTACAAAATGCCCATTGAGGAAATAAGGCTCAGGGATATGGTTTTTTACAGCAGATCCGTTTTTGGTAATGATTCAATAAACCGGCTTTCCCACGCACTCACCGATCGTACCGGGAATGTCATTATTATTGCTTCTGAAGATACCCCTGTTATGAGCGAGTCGCTTACAAATATTCATGCACTTTCGAGAAAATTCAATATTGATGTTTTTGGATATCCGGGGATGAGATTTCTCGACAATATTGACCATAAAGTATGCTTCGATCTGGCTCTTATGATCTATTCTCCCTACTGGATCGACTATAAACAAAAGGATATTATTGAGTTTAATGCTGATTTCCTCGCCAAATTCCTTACACAACCTTCCGAAATGAGTTATGCCTGGCAGGGATACGATATTGTTTATTATTTTATTTCAGGGCTCGCCATCCATGGGAAGGAGTTTCTTTTGCATCCTGAGATTCATAACCCTGACCTCCTTCATACTGAATTTGACTTCAGACGAAGATCCGGCAATGACGGATTTGAAAATCAGAAACTTTTTCTGATCAGATATTCAAAGGATTACGTGCTGGAGCTGGTGAATGATGAAGAGAATGTTAACAAAAATTAACAGAAGGGAATATTGTCACGTTTATAATTGTCTATAAGGAGTATGATTAAAGAATCGTACAGGCAGAAGAGTGAAAATGAACTGGTAAAAGCATCACTTGATGGCGATAAACAAGCCTTCGGTGAAATTGTAACACGATATCAGAACATGGTCGCTCGCACAGTAAAAAGCATGCTTGGCGATTCGGTGTTCTCGGAAGATATTGGACAGGATGTATTTATCAAACTGTTCCATTCTCTTTCCGAATTCAGGGGTGAGGCCAAGCTCTCAACATATATTCAGAAAATAGCCGTAAACCTTACCCTGAATGAAATAAAAAGACGAAAAAGGTTCTTTTCGACGTTCTCACAGAAAGGGAACAATGAAATGTATGAGTTTGAGGTTGCTGACTATGACACCGAAGAGAAGAAAGATGCTTCCGAACTGGTCGGCAAGGCACTGGGGAGTCTCGATCCAAAATTCCGGATAATTGTGGCAATGAGGATGCTTCAGGGTTATTCAACAAAAGAAACTGCTGAAATTCTGGATCTGCCGCTCGGAACAGTTCTTTCAAGGCTGTCAAGAGCTCAGGAACAAATGAAGAATATTTTAAAGAAATTATAAAAGCTATGAAAATTTCAGATTTAAAAGAATTAATAGTCAGATCTCTCGACAGTGAGACTGATCCTGGAGAGGCCTACGGCAAATTAGAGAAGGCTGGTGTGACTTACAGGTTCAGGGAAGGATTCAGCGACCGTGTTCTTGAAAAAATATACACTGCAGGCGATACGGCAATACGTGAAATAGAATTTGTCCGCAACCTGAATAATGTTTTTTACCGGATCGCACTTACCGGAGTTGCTGCAATTGTTCTATTAATGATCTCGATCTTTATTGTTCAGGGCTCCTTATCAGTGGATTCATTTCTGGGACTGGGAAACACCAATGATGAGAGTATTTTGTATCTATTAACAGGAATTTGACAGTTTTATGAAAACACGTCTAGTTTTGCTCGGAATTATCACTCTCATTGTCGGATTTGTTATAGGTATGCTGACTTCAGCACAATTGCGCCTGCACAGGCTCAAACCGGTGAGGATGTATTTTTCTGAAGATCGATTCAGGGAAGGATTCTACAAAACAATTCAACCTGATGAGGCACAGAAAACAAAAATCGACCTGATCCTCGATAAATACGGTAAACTCAACAGCGAAACCCAGAGCAATTTCAGAAAAGAACTTGATTCAAATATCAAGGCAATGAGAAAAGAGCTCGATTCAAACCTTACCAAAGAACAACAGACACGCCTTAAAGAGATGGATGAAAAGCGGCAGGAAATGATGAGGCAGGAGAGAAAAAGACGTGATGATGACACAACAAGGTTCCGAAACGACAGAAGGGAATATCCTGACCGGGGTCCGGGTCAGCGGTCCGTATCTCCACCTGCGTACCATGGTGATCGCGACACAACTTTGTCATCCAATTGAAAACAAAAGATAATCAAGCAGTATCGGCAGATCTTCCGGGTTAACACCAAGCGATAACAAAAGCGGTTTATCCTCTTCAAAAACAGTCATGAATTCTTCATTGGATATTTCACCGCTGTTTATTCCCAGCCTGTAGAAGTCAATTGCTTCTTTTTTCCTTCCCATGCACAGGGAAAGATGTCCCCTGTTTATGTAATCGTGGGCGTTAAGTTTGCCCGAAGATAACCTGTCATAATACTTTTCAGAATCCGAAAACCGGCCAAGGGCAAAATAACCGAATGCTATCGGTCGAAGGATCTTAAGGTTACCAGGGTCAGTGTACTCAACCCTGAAATAGTATTTCAGCGCAGTTTCATAATCCCGGAGATCAAGATAACAGTGTCCTGTCATAATTGCCGTATGCATATCTTCAGGATCAAGCTTTCCTGCCTGGAGATAATAATCCAATGCTTCTTCCTTTTTACCCAAACGGCGAAAACAAAGACCGATCTTTTTCAATGTCCAGATTTTCCTGTCAATAAGTTCAGCTCTCTTGTAATACCTGAGTGCCTCTTCATAGTTCTCTTCCTGCTGATAGCAGAATGCTACTTTTTCATATAGCTGTGAATCATCAGGTTTCTCCGATGCTATCCTGAGGAAAAGATCAAGAGCATCTGAATAATAGTTTTTGCTGAAGAAGTAATCAGCCAGACCGGCCTGGGCCTCCTGGGCATTGCATGTAATCCTGAAAACCTCTGAATTGTAGATATCCAGCTTACCTGAGAAGAGGTCCTCAAATTCTTTCCTGTAGGGAGATAATTTGAAAAACCTGTAGATATCCTGAAGGTACTGAGTAACATTTGTGCGGAAATTCCGGTAAGGATCAGTTGCCTTTTCTTCTCCCTCAAGCTCCTGAAGCCCATCAAGCTCCATCCTGAAAACTTTAAGCATCATAGTCTTTTGGGCCGACGGCAGATATTTCAGGTTCAGAAGCAGGGAATATTTGTCGGAGTTGCAGATAAACGGGGTTTTATACAGTGCTTCAGAAAGCTCATTGGTCCCAGGTCCGAGAATTTCATCATGGAATATTTCATTTATGATCTCATGATCGGGATAAAACGGGACAAACCAGTTATGAAAGTCCTTGAAGAAGTCGAAATGTTTAAGATTTGCAAAAGCCGACATATATACATCAGCCCCTTCCATCTGTAGTTTAGTGAGTTCTTCCATCGTTTTGAATATCTCCTCAGAATCACTGAACATCTCTGACCAGTCGGGATTCTTTTCTTCGTATTTGTCTTTTGGAAGAATATTATCCAGATCAAGCTTCTCTTCAATCCTTGGTTTTAGTTTTGCTACCTTCGGGAGTATCTCTTCATTAAGCTTTCTGCTCAGGTTTTCGGTTTCCCTGGAACGGATTATCTGTAAAATTATGATCCTGGAATGCTCCCTGAACCTGCTTTCTTTACTCATTTCAGTGATCTTTGAAATTATTTCAGGGTACATCAGGATCCGCGAATTATAATAATGAAGATTTAGTATCAGTCCGGAGAGAGCTCTTTCTATAACCTGATCGGGTCCATTTTCATAAAATCCAATCAGGTGGAAAAGCTTTTCAACCTGAAATGTTCTTAAAGCGCTGAGAGTTACAGCACTGACAAAAAGACACGATTCAAACCACCTGAACTTACCGGAACTCAATATTATCCTTATCAGACTATCCTCTGCTTCACCATAATAGTCGGTCAGCCATAAATGATTGAAAATTTTCCTGATAAGTTCTTTGTGTTTCAATGAAAGCTCCGATTCCGGATCAGGATTAATTACATTGCTCAATTTGAGCCATTCATCAAGCTCCGACTTAAACATCAGATCATCAACTGTTTCCACAAGGGTTTTTCCAGTCAGTTTTTGTTCTTTTAGGGTTTGCTGCATCACCCAGTATGTATGCCAGCCTGAATATTGTGACAATATGTCCTGTCTCAACCGGTCAGCCAGTCCAAGAATAGACTGGATAAGTTTTAGATAGATCTTATTGCGTTCAGGGTCATTTATACCTTCGATAGTGTAAGTGAGCATACTCCTGTATGTCATTTCCAGGTTGTTATACTCATCGCGAAGGTCGCCCAGGGAGGATATGGAAATCATATCCTTCAATATATCAAGACTTTGTTTGATCCTCTTTTCTGATACAAGTCTGCAGAGCTGTTTATGCTGCAATATGACTTTTGTTGTATTCACACTCTAATTCACTTTAATATTATTTTCGAGAAATCATTTTAGATTAACCTGTTAATACATACAACAATCAGGCCGTTGGCAAAAAACTCCAAAATACTCATGGTTATGTACTGTGCTATGACAATATTTCGGATAATCAGACTTAAAATGAGAAATCAGAAGTTGAATCCGATACTGATATACCCCTTTATGGCACTATAATATCTTTCACTGCTGCTTAATCCATGCATAAACCCAATCTTAACGGGTCCTATTATTGACATATATCCCAAACCAAATCCGTATCCACCCAGGATTGATAAGTCGTCACTGATGCCTGGTTCCCTTGCGATGGCAACGTTTGTAATCAGACTTAAATGAAGGTCTTTATAAAATTCAAAATCAGCATCAAATCTTAAACCGGCGAACCTGTCAACTGCTATTTCGCCGGTATGAAATCCTGTAAAAGGTATTGATCCTGTAAAATGCGCTCTCTTCTCCTCCGGCGAAATAATAATTATGCGGGGATGTTATGGAATCTTTTGTATGTGTAAACAGTAACATTCCATCCTGCCGAAAAGGTAAGCCTTCTGCCAGTCGAAAAGTATCGCCTCATATCTCCGGCAACGGAATAGGATCGATTAAAAAGAAAATCACCCGGGAATTCACTGGTATATGTTTTATTATAACTGTCAGTTCGTATTTTCCCGGATAGAAGCTTTGAAGTATTAACTGAAATCTGGAATAAAAGTCCACTGTTTGGAAAATGCTTGGTATCGATCGTATTGATTCTGTACGAATAACCACCTTCTAAATACTTGTATGAAATTCTTTTAATGTAGTCAGATGCAATGTATTCAGGACTCAGAGAAGTATTCTGAAGGCTAAGGGTAAGATTCATCAGATGATTAAGTCCAAGATATTTGCTTATTTTCAATCTTGCATAGTTATGACGATAAAAAGCACTACCTGTTTCATCCCTGATCCTTAGCATTGGAAGGCTTGTATTATCTGCATGTAAATCAGCGGATAAGCCAAACCTCTCATTCCTGTCGATATACTGAAACATTGTGAAATTAAACCTGTAGAATTGGCCGATAAATGAGTCGAAATCGACAAAAGGACTTTTTTGAGATAAGATCCTTTGAAGTCAGCCTGAAAATAATTCCTGCCTTTATGGTATTGTCATAATGAACTCCACCATAAAGTGTTGATTTTGGTCGCTCTATACAGTCAATAAATAAAATAAGTGAATCATTCCGTGAAGTTATCCTGTATTTAACTTTTTCAAACCAGGTTTTACCATAAAGAAGGTCTATTTTATCGCGGATAGTTTTCTTGTCTACTTTATCTCCGGGAGCAATTCCAAGGACTCCACGTATCTGATAATCTGCGTATAGCACATTCCCCGTTACCTCAATCTTATCAAATGACCATATCTGGTTCTCAAGTATGTTTTCAAGCGGTTTCTGAGGCCCGATAATATTGAGTGAATCTGCAAGCTTTCTGAAGTATTCCCTGTACGGGGAAGCCGCTTTATATCCTCTTTCAACCAGGGTATCGACATTATAAAACACTGTTGAAGAAAAATCCCTGACCTTTGGCTCAATAAGCAGGTCTGTTATTTTCTTCTGTTCCTGATAATCTTCATGGCTCCTCTGAAAAACTAACTGTTTAATAATTCCAGGTATCGTTTTCAACTCTTCTTCCGATTTAATCTGAAATCCGGTGTATGATCCTATAACAATGTCTGCACCCATCTTTCCTCACTTCATCAGCTGCATAGTTTCGTAATACTCCACCATCGACAAGAAGGGCAGAATCGATCTTTATCGGAGTGAATAAAGTTGGCACTGCACTGCTGGCTCTCATAGCATCAGGAAGATAACCGCTTCGCAGTCCGACTTTCTTACCAGTGAGAATATCTACTGCCAGACACATAAAGGGAATAGGAAGTTTTGAAAAATCGTTTCTTCCTGCAGCCGGCCAGGCATAATAACTGAAGAGATTTTCAATCTGCTGACCATTTATAAGACCTGAGGGGAGGGTAACTTTCCGGGATGTTAAGGGAAGCGAAATTATGCTGTTATTAAAGTGTTCCTTTTCAGAAAATATTACTTTGTTTTCTTCTATATTGTTTGACAGGATGAGATCCCAATTCATCCCTTTAACTATTTTATGGAGACTGTCAGCTGAATAGCCAATTGCATAAAAGCCGCCAACTATACTTCCCATGCTTACTCCGGTAATATAATCAGGTCTGAGGCCGGCTTCCTCCATTACTTTAATTACACCAATGTGAGCCATTCCAAGCGATCCTCCTCCACTCAGTGCCAATCCGACCTTAGGCCTTGAGTTTACCTGCTGACTTATAACATACTGTCCGGATTGAAGCAGAAGGAGAATCGAGAACAGTATTTTAAATATTTGTTTCAATAATTAATTGGATTACCGGATAGTTAACTTTCATTTTTGTGAATTCATGCTGATGCATGCAAATTTCCTGCAATTAAAGCAAGTTACTAAATTTGAGTAATTTTACAATGTGAATAATCTAACAAAGGGGGAAGCAAATAGTTTACCTACCTCGAAGAAAGAGGTTGAAGCATTGGGATGGGACCAGCCGGATGTTATAATTTTCAGCGGTGATGCTTATGTTGACCATCCTTCATTCGGTCCGGCGGTAATCGGAAGGGTAATTGAAGCAGAAGGACTTCGTGTTGCTCTGGTCCCTCAGCCTAACTGGAAAGATGATCTTCGCGATTTCCGGAAGATGGGAAGTCCGAAATACTTCTTTGGGGTTACAGCGGGCAATATGGATTCGATGGTTAATCATTATACAGCTGCCCGCCGCTTGCGGTCGGATGATGCATATACCCCTGGAGGAAAATCGGGATTCCGGCCTGATTATCCGACAATTGTGTACACAAAGATACTGAAAAGACTCTTTCCTGAGGTACCGGTTGTACTGGGAGGAATTGAAGCTTCAATGAGGAGGCTTACACACTATGACTACTGGAAGGATAAGCTTGAACCATCTATTCTGCTGAGCAGCGGAGCCGATATGCTGATTTACGGGATGGGGGAACAGCCAATCAGGGAGCTTATAAAACTTCTGGTAAAAGGAGTGCCATTTTCTTCACTTACAACAATACCTCAGACAGTTATTTCGAGGAATAAAAACAGTGCTTTGCCAGTAAATAAAAACTGGAAGGATATACAGCTGAATTCCTATGAAAAGTGCATCGCTGACAAAAATGATTTTGCATCCAACTTCGTGATCTTTGAAAAAGAATCAAACAAGGTCAATGCAGCCAGACTTATCGAACCATCAGGCGAGAAGAATGTAATTCTGAATCCTCCTTTTCACCCAATGAACGAAACTGAAGCTGATCGTACCTATGATCTGCCATACAGTTACCGGCCGCATCCCAGGTACAGCAACAAAGGTCTTATTCCGGCCTATGAAATGATTAAATTCTCAATCAACATCCACAGGGGATGCTTCGGCGGATGCAGTTTCTGCGCAATTGCAGCACATCAGGGAAAGCAGATTGTAAAAAGGTCTGAAAAATCAATTCTGGCTGAAATAGAAAAGGTCAAAAAACTGCCGGATTTCAAAGGGCATCTTTCTGACCTTGGCGGACCATCGGCGAACATGTATATGATGAAGGGTAAGGATTTTGAACAATGCCTTAAGTGTTCACGTCCTTCATGCATCTGGCCTCAGGTGTGCAGAAACCTTGATACAGATCACAGTGGTCTTACTTCATTATACAGGAAGGTGAACAGGATTCCCGGGATAAAAAAAGCTTTTATAGGAAGCGGAGTCAGGTATGATCTTCTTTTCAAGGAGTGGAATAATAATGCCGGAGCCGGTGAAAGGGAGTATCTCGAGGAGCTTGCAGTTAATCATGTATCTGGCAGGCTGAAAGTTGCACCGGAGCATACCTCTCCTCATGTGCTGAATCTTATGAGGAAAGTGCCTTTCACACTTTTCCGGAAGCTTAAAGAGCATTTTGAGAGGATAACAGGAGCGGCAGGTTTGAATTATGAGATTATCCCATATTTTATTTCGTCACATCCGGGTTCTTCAGCGAGTGACATGTCGGACCTGGCGGGGGAGGTGAGGAGCCTTGGAATAAAGCCGGAGCAGGTGCAGGATTTTACGCCGACACCAATGACGCTTTCGACTGCGATGTACTATTGTGGATTTGATCCGTATACAGGTAAGAAAGTATATGTTGCACGGGGAATTGAAGAAAAAAGGAAGCAGAAGGATTATTTTTTCTGGTATAAAAAGAAAGAAGAGCGTTTTGGAAAGAGCAGGATCAGGGGGAGGGACAAATCCAGATAAGTAAATGTCTGAATTACTTAATAGCTCTTAAAAAAGAATGGTTCTCTTTTAATAGTTAATATTATATAATTCATATTATTTATTAATACTTATTATTTATAAATACTTTTTATTTATTAAAATCCTTTATCTTATAAAAGCCATTATTATATAATACCCATTATATTATTAATATCAATTATTTTTTAATACCATTTATTTTTAATCTCAATATTTATTAATAACTTATATTATCTACTAAGTCCACTGTTTTAAAATAGCCGCTATTCTTTGATTCTGAATGTCTTATGACCTCCCATAAACACCTGATTCCCTTTTCTTAATTGTCTGATTATAAAAAATAAAGCCGGAAATAAACCCCGGCTTTTAATAAACCAATAAACTACTTGATTGAAGCTATTATTCATACTCCTTGAGGATATTCTTTACATCATCCGGAGCTACCCTTCCATAAGTCTTGTCTCCTACCAGAACAACAGGTGCCAGTCCACAGGCACCAACACACCTCAGACTCGAAAGCGAAAATTTGCCATCCTTACTCGTTTGGCCAACCTGTAATCCCAGCTCCTTCTTGAATTCATCAAGCACCTTTTCACCACCACGAACATAGCAAGCCGTACCCATGCATATGCTTATCGGATGTTTTCCTTTGGGAGTCATTGTGAAAAATGAATAGAACGTCACAACTCCATAAATCTTGGCAACAGGGACCCCGGTCACGTTTGAAATGACCTCCTGAATCTCAGCCGGCAAATACCCAAAATGTCCCTGGCAGCCGTGAAGAATATTTATTAGTTCCTGGGGATCATTATTAAAGGATGCACTAATCTCTTTTATTTTGTTAACATCCTCTTGTCTCAATTCTATTTTAATACTAGACATAGCATTGAATTTTTTTATTAACCTTTTCGGTCTGTTTCTATTGTTTTACAATGATTTTTTTCTTTTTGTCAAAATAACTTGTATGAAGCAGATGATGTGCTTTCTCACTGTTTGGCTTACCCAGGAACTCCTCATACAGTTTTATTATAAATGGATTTTCATGAGATTTACGCAACGGCTTCTTGCTGTCTTCCCTGTAAATGGCAGCAGCTCTTGCTTTAATTATTTCAGAATTACCAAGATGTAAAGGCTGACCTCCGCCGCCTATACATCCTCCCGGACATGCCATAACTTCAATTGCATGAAAAAGGGATTTCCCGGATCTTACATCGTCGAGAAGCTTCCTTGCATTTCCCAGTCCGTGCGCAATCCCGATATTCAGCGGCAGCCCGTTGAAATCGATCGTGGCAGAGCGGACTCCCTCCAGACCCCTGAGCTCTGTAAAATCAATACGGTCAAGTTTTTTACCTGTATAAACTTCATAGGCCGTCCTGCAGGCTGCTTCAATAACTCCTCCTGTTGCTCCGAAAATGACACCCGCACCGGTTGACTCACCCAGCGGATCATCGAAGTCTTCGTCTTCAAGATTATTAAGATCGATATTGGCCTGTTTGATAAAAGCAGCCAGTTCTCTTGTGGATATTGAAAAATCGACATCCCTGTTGCCGTCAACCGAGAATTCTTCTCTCTGGCATTCATACTTCTTGGCCAGGCATGGCATTATTGAAACAACTACCATATCTTTCCGGTTTACTTTTATCTTTTCGGCAAAATATGTTTTGGCTATTGCCCCGAACATCTGCTGAGGTGATTTGGAAGTTGAAGGCACATCTTTCAGATCGGGAAAATATTCTTCAAAGAAATTTACCCAACCCGGACAGCAGGAGGTAAGTATCGGCAACCTGGCTGTTTTGTCACCATTGAGATGCCTTGTAAGCCTGTCAAGCAGTTCAGTTCCTTCTTCCATTATTGTAAGGTCGGCACTGAAATCAGTGTCGAAGACATAATCAAATCCAAGCGCTCTTAAAGCTGCAACCAGCTTCCCTGTGACAATAGTACCAGGTTCCATCCCAAATGCCTCGCCAAGAGCCACGCGCACTGCGGGAGCAGTCTGAACCACAACTGTTTTGGTAGGATCAGCAAGTGCCCTGAGGACATCCGGTGTGTTGTCGACCTCTGTCAGTGCTCCGGTAGGACACACAGCAACACACTGTCCGCAATATGTACATGTTGAATGTTCAAGGTTCTGTTCAAACGCCGGTGCGACTGTAGCCATAAATCCTCTGTTCACAGCCGACAATGCTCCCACGGTCTGAACCGTATTACACATTGTCTCGCACCTGCGGCACATAATACATTTATCAAGATTTCTCTTGATAGAGGGAGAAGTATCCGGCTTGTAGGTAGATACTGCAGCATACTCTGCTCCGGGAATATCTCTGATTCCAAGACGATGCGCCATATCCTGCAATTCACAATTCCCCGATTTTGCACAGACCAGACAATCCTTGGGATGATCCGACAGAATAAATTCCATAACGGTACGGCGGGCATTAAGCACCCTGGTAGTATGGGTTTTAACCACCATACCCTCTTCGCAATTTGTCGAGCATGAAGGAGCCAGGTTCCGTCTTTTCTGAACCTCCACAACACAAATACGGCATCCGCCAGGTCTGTTTTCTATATTCATATCACGCAAATCAAGGTAGCATAAGGTCGGAATATCTATTCCAAGCTGCCTTGCTGCTTTTAAAATTGTGGTACCCTTTTGTACCTCAACCTCTTTATTATCTATATTAAGCTTAATTGTTTCCATTAATTTTTCCGGTTATCTGATAATTATTGCATCAAACTTACACTTCTCTATGCATGCCCCGCATTTTATACAGACCTCAGGATTGATTGTATGAATTTCCTTTCGTTGTCCTGATATTGCATTAACAGGACATACCCTTGCACATGCAGTACAACCCACGCAGTTTTCAGCAATTATATAGTATTCCATAAGGTTCTTGCATTTTCCGGCCGGACATTTTTTGTCTTTTACATGGGCCACATACTCTTCCATGAAGTTGTCGAGGGTTGAAAGCACGGGATTTGGGGATGTCTGACCAAGTCCGCAAAGGGAAGTGTCCTTTATAACCTGGCTCATGTTTCTCAATCTGTTTAGATCATCAGCCGATCCTTTTCCTTCCGTAATATGATTGAGCAGTTCATGGAGCCTTTTATTCCCGATCCTGCAGGGAGCACATTTTCCGCATGACTCTTCCACAGTGAATTCAAGATAGAATTTTGCCACTGAGACCATACAATCATCCTCATCCATGACAATCATACCTCCTGATCCCATCATCGATCCTGCTGCAACCAGATTATCAAAATCTATTGGTATATCGAGATGCTTTTCAGTGAGACAGCCGCCGGAAGGGCCGCCGGTCTGTACTGCTTTGAATTTTTTCCCATGCCTGATGCCGCCACCTATTTCAAAAATTATCTCTCTCAGGGTTGTTCCCATTGGTACCTCGACGAGGCCCACATTATTTATTTTTCCTGCAAGAGCAAAGACCTTGGTTCCTTTCGATTTTTCGGTTCCGATTTTACTGAACCATTCTGCACCTTTTAGAATAATAACCGGTATTGCAGCATATGTCTCAACATTGTTGACGTTGGTAGGTTTACCGCGGAAGCCCGATTCAGCAGGGAAAGGAGGTTTTATTGTAGGTTCCCCGCGCAGCCCTTCCATTGAATGTATAAGTGCAGTCTCTTCACCGCATACAAATGCGCCGGCACCAAACCGAAGTTCAATGTCAAAATTAAATCCCGTACCAAAAATGTCTTTCCCAAGCAGACCATACTCCCTGGCCTGAGCTATTGCAACCTGGAGCCTGTGAACAGCCAATGGGTATTCGGCTCTTATGTATATGAGACCATGTGAGGCACCAATACTATAGCCACAGATTGCCATTGCCTCAAGTACAGAGTGAGGATCACCTTCAAGAACCGAACGGTCCATAAAAGCTCCCGGGTCACCTTCATCTGCATTGCAGACAACATATTTCTCATCCGATTGATTCTTACTGGCGATTTCCCACTTTAAACCAGTCGGGAAACCAGCTCCGCCACGTCCCCTCTGACCTGAGTCTTTAATGACTTTAATCACCTCCTGCGGAGTCATTTCGATAAGAACTTTTCCCAGGGCCTGATAACCATCGCTGGCAATATAGTCATCAATATTTTCAGGATTAATATTTCCGCAGTTACGGAGTACAATTCTGAGCTGTTTTTTGAAAATACCCGCGTGCTTTGCATCTCCGATTGTTTTATCGGTTTTAGGATCGTGATACAGAAGCCTGTCGACTATTTTTTTCTTGATTATATGTTCTTCAACAATTGTCTGGGCATCATCAGGCTTAACCTGGACATAGAAAATATTATCGGGCATTACTTTGACAATCGGACCTTTTTCGCAAAAGCCAAAGCAGCCGGTCAGGATTACCTGAACCTTATCGGTCAATCCTTTTGCTTCCAGCTCATCCCTTAAATTCCAGACTATTGCATCGCTTTCTGAAGCATGGCAGCTTGTGCCACCGCATACCATAAGATGCATGCTGTATTTTGACATTGTTTTTCCTCCTATTCTTTAGAATCTATTGTTTCATAATTTACAGGGATGATGCCGTCGATCAATTCACCTTCCTTGATGTACTTTTCGATGATCATATCTGCTCTTTTCAGATCTACAAAACCGAATACAACAGGTTCTTTCCCCGGCAGTTTTATTTCAACTGTTGGTTCGGCATAACAATAACCCATACAACCTGTCTGGGTAACAATACCAGGTATATTCCTCCTGTCGAGCTGTTCCACGAAGAACTCCATGATGGGTTTTGCTCCTGAAGCAATACCACACGTAGCCATCGCAACTTTTACCTGAACATTATTTGCAGGCTCCCTTGCTATATTTCTGACGTCCGGTCCTGTTCTTGTTTCTTCACGTTTCTTATTAAGATCCGCAAGTGACTTTATTTGTGACATGCTTGTGAAAATTTTATGTTAATTCAATTTAATTGATTTCCAGATGGATATTTTCTTTAAATGTATCAAAAAAATGCTACCTGTTTCACTTACTATTATTAATTCTTTTATATAGACTTATATACCTGAGCCCTTATTTTTAATGAATTCACAGCAAAGATAATTATTTAGTGTGAATAAATTAACAATGTTAATAAAATAACAATAATGAATATAAAATACAAAGTATTTTTCTGAATCACTAATCAAAGTAATGGGTAATACGAAGATTTGAAGGAAAGAAACACCTCTTATCTTCTTAGTTTTTTGAATTCAGATCCTGATTTCCATCCTGGAAAAACATCAGAGATGGAAAGCTTGTAACCCACTATGAATGCAAGTTCCGCATCCTCAGCAATCCCTTCAAAATTCCAGGTATCAGGATAAAAATTATCAGCCGGCTTATGGTACCTGTTTTTAATATAATCCTTTTCCTGTTCAGCAGCCCACTCTTTACCGTTTTCGCGGCTGTCGGTGTTTCCCCTGGCAAAGAGCGCGGGAACCCCTTTTTTTGCAAAAGGGAAATGGTCCGATCTGAAATACATACCCGTGTGTGAATTGGGATCACCGGTGACATATCTGTCCTGATCTGCAGCAACATCCCTGACATAATCATCCAGCTCGGATTGTCCGTAACCTGTTATCATAACATCTTTCATTCTGCCAAGCGGAAGGATAAGATCGTTATTGAAGCAGGCAACCGTTTTGTCGATCGGGAACAGTGGATGTTCAGTGTAGAAATATGAACCAATCAGACCATCTTCCTCAGCTGTAGGGAAAAGGATAATAACACTCCTTTCCGGTCTGTTCTTTCAGGGACGAAAAAGCTTTCCCGATCGAAAGTGCCCATGCCATGGATGTTCCATTGTCAACCGCTCCGTTGTAGATCGAATCTCCGTATTTCCGCTTCACCAATTCCGAAATGATCCCAGTGAGCCGAATAGACAATATTCTCTTCAGGTCTTCTTTGATCCTCTGAGAATACCTGCAACATTTTTTGATTTATTATAATCTATTGTATTGCTGATTCTTAAGGATATATTCATATCGAGCGGAAATCCCCTGAATCCCCTTTTGCAGGCTTCTGACCTTAGCTCTGAAACTTCAAGGCCTCTTGTTTTCAGAAGTCTTCCGGCCGTTTCGGAAGAGATCCATCCTGTAAACTTACATCGTGATGAGTTGCTGTCAGCCGACTGGATATAGAGGTTTGGAGTTATCGAACTCTTTCTTGGTATGCTGTAATCATAACCTGCCCCCAAAGGTTCGTGAATTATTAGAACACCGTCGGCTCCCTGTCTGGCTGCCTCTTCATATTTGTAGGTCCATCTTCCGTAATATGTCATTTCGGATCCCTTGAAGAGATTTGTATCCCTGGTATATAAGCCCGGATCATTTATCATTACTACTACTGTCCTGCCTTTAACATCGAGTCCTTCATAATCGTTCCATCCGAATTCCGGGGCAACAATCCCAAAACCGGCAAATACCATTCCGGAACCTTCAATATCCAGAGTGTTTTCAATTCTGGGAGAAATGACTGCAATATCATCAGGAGTTTTAAATTCAAATTGAGCCACAGGTGATTTCACTTTAACCGGGCCGTTAACTTCCGAGATGATCCTTACCATGGGAACATCCTGGAAATAACTGCCATCAAAAGGAGGTTCAAACCCGATTTTTTTAAGCTCACCGGCAAGATATTCAACAGTTATTTTTTCTCCTTCAGTAAATGGAGCCCTACCCATGAAGCGGTCCGAACTCAGATCTTTTACCCATGTGGTAAGTTCGGCAGGATTTATGCTTTTCCTTGCATTCTCAAAATCGTCTGTTCTGTCACAGCTAATAAATGAAGATGAGGTTAAAATAAGAATGAATATTGATGAAATTTCTGATCATATGTAATACATTAGAAGACCTATCTGAACACTACATTCCACAACAGCGCTCTTCCGCTCTTCCAGAAGGCCCTGAAGTATGGGTCATCTGTTATATAAATGACTTCTCCTTTTCCGACAGATTCAGATCCGATCACCATTGTGTTTTTTATGAGTTTCTGATATTTGTATCCTGCAAACCCTGAAACCGGTTTATTATCCAGAATATAACCTATGTTATTGCCTTTTGGAAGGAAAGGGTATGGCTGTGTCTCCTTCATAATGAACCATTCTCTTCCCAGACCGAACCCAAAAGGATTTGTTGTATCGACAGTGACCTTATAAATACTGCCGGCTGAATTTTCAGAAAGCAGATGTCTCCTTTCATCACCAAACTTTTTAAGCAGGGAAAGATCATCACTTTTTTCCTTCTTTTCTGCAGCTTTCTGTTCGGCAGTTCTTGTTTCAACAGCTTTAAAAAGTGAGGTTGATTTTTCTGATGCAAAAATCGAAATTGCTTTTTCCATTACAACAACTCTTCCGCCCCTTTTTGCATAATCTACAATTGTATCTTTAAGGTCCGGATAAGTACCGGATGTAACCAGCAAGACATCATAATCGCTTAAATCAGTGTTCTTAACATCCACGCTGTTAATCAGCGAGACGGGATAATTAAGCTCACGCTCAAAAAAGTACCAGAGCTCTCCGACCTCGGATGAGGTCGATTCCTTACCGCTTATTAATGCTACAGAAGGTCTTGTCTTTAGCGGAGAATAATTTGATCCTGCATCCTTTCCTTTATCCAGCAAGTCCCGATGTCAAAGGTGTGATACTGACCTGAAGTTTTCCGGCCAGATCAGTGACAATTTTATCAAATTTATCTTTCATACTCAGGTTATCTCCCCTGGTTATTATAAAACTTCCTCTTTCATAATTGGTTCCCCCGATAGTGAAAGGTTTCATTGAGTATCTCGATCTGATGTTTTTGAGATGAAGTGCAGAAATAAATTTAAGTACATTAAAACCATCATACTGTACTGAATATCCATAAGGTGAATCTGAAGGTTTAATAACTGTCTTTTCCGTTTCAACCTTTTCCGTCAAGAGACTTTACCTGTTCAGTCAGAGCAAAAGCTTTCAGATTATAGGCATAAGGCAATGCCCATGCTGTAAGGTCGTAGCTCAGCGAGTCGGATGCCTTGCTGTCGGGTTCAAACAGTACCTGGACAAACCTTGACTGAGGCTGATAGGCACTTACCAGGATATCTCCCTTTTCGATAGTTACATCCCCTTCACCATTTGCCTGATAATCGAATCCCTTGTATTTTTTCCCGGTATTGCCTGCATATGAATATTTTATCTGATTCTTGTTAAGAAGTTGAAGAAGATCCTCAATATCAGGTTTTTTATTTGATCCTTTTATAATTATCGACTTGTATTGAAAAGCAGGCTTATTCGCATTATCTGAGAAAAACTTATTGAATTCTGAGATCAGTTTATCCCTGTTTTCATATGATACTTTCAATGTTGCCATTGATGCAAGGAAGTGACCGTCAATTCTTTTTTTAAGCGTCAGGGTATCGCCTGACTCCTGCTTATATGCCAGTCCGGAAACACCGCTTCCGCCCTGTTCATAAGTAAAACCTATTGCACCGTTGAAAAGTGGCCATGTATCGCCGAAACTCGGACAAAAAAGATCAAAGTTCTCCTTTGTGAAATAAAGCTTCGATTTCTCATCAAACAGGGCGGCATTACCCTTACCCATAAGGCTATGGAACTCATGCTGCCAGGGTGTTATAACTTCATGCCATGGAGTTGCACCGGGTGGGAAAAAAAAGGTCGATTCAGCTCCCATTTCATGGAAATCGGCATGCACCAGCGGCATGTACTGATTATAAAATGCGATCCTTTGCGATGTTTCAACCTGCGTCTGCCAGGTCCAGTCCCTGTTTAGATCAAACATGTAGTGATTAGTCCTTGGAACAGGCCAGCCCTGGTTATGTTCAGCCGATTTGCTATCGGGATTTGAAATCAGATTCTGCGCATTTCTGAACCTGTTTGTGTACATGTCGCGGCCGTCAGGATTCTGGCAGGGGTCAATTATAATGATGCATGTTTTTAGCCATTCTTCTGCACCAGGGTATGATCCAGTAACAAGAGTATAGAGAGTTTTCATTGCAGTCTCCATTCCTGCCGACTCATTTCCATGAACATTATATGAAAGCCAGATAATAGGGATCTGCTTCCCGGTGAAGTTCCCTTCTGAAAGTCCTGTTTTTATAAGATTGTTCTTTCTGTATTCATCAAGGTGTGAAAGATTCTCCTCGCTCGAAACTATGCAAACACCCAGCTGCCTTCCTTCATATGTGGTCCCATATTCGCGATATTCTGCCAGCGGCGAGCTTTCAGCAATATATCTGAAATAATCGACAGCCCTTTGATGAAATGTAAATTGTGTCCCAAGCTCGTACCCAAGAAAGTCTCCAGGAGATTTAATAGTCTGGCTGTTACAATTTATTAAATTTAAATAAACGGCTGAAATTATTAAGAAAAAACGCTTCATCGGAACAAAATTTTAAGTTGCCCGGCTAATATAATACTTTTCATAAACATTATTTCTTATTGTTCAGGTGAGAGGTTGTTTTAATCTAATTACAGAAGGGTTCATATTCTAAAATGGTTATTTTTGTCAGTCGTTTATTTTAAATAAAAATGTAAAATATATTGTTTATGAAAAGAACTATCACCCGAAGAATTCTTGTTTTTCTTTTATGTTTGTCTCCTGTGTTTTCATTCCATCTTGTATCCCAGATGCCGGTGCGGGGTGGCAGCCAGGTACGTATTACCGGCTGGACCGATGATAATCATTATCTGATTCAGACTTTTGATTCTGATAACAAGTCGGTGATAAAAAGTGTCGATATAAAGACCGGAAAAGGTATAATTGTTCCTCCAAAAAAGTCAGAAAGGGAACTTTTTTCAGAATCACTCCCAGCAGGTGTAAACATCGGGATCAATGATGTTGTAAGCTCCGACCTTCAAAGTGTTATTATAGTTAAGGATAATGATCTTTACTTTTATAAGAAAGGGGATAACGCGCTCAGAAGACTTACAAATGATGATGTCCCTGAAGTGAATGCCCGTTTTTCACCTGATAATAAAAAGATAGCTTATACAAAGAACAAGGACCTTTATGTATTTGATCTTACTACAAATAAAGAAATAAGGTTATCCTTTGATGCATCTGACAGAATTTATAACGGTTATTCTTCATGGGTTTACATGGAGGAGATACTTGATCGTCCGAGCCGTTATGCAGCTTTCTGGTGGTCGCCCGATGGGAACAAAATAGCCTATCTGCGGACCGATGAAACGGATGTCCCTCTATTTACTCTTAACAGGCTCGATGAGGCAGACGGGATCCATGGCAAACTTGAACAGGTTCCGTATCCCAAATCAGGTGACCCGAATCCAAGGGTTAAAATGGGAATTGCTGATATAGCAACTGCAAAAACAACCTGGGTTAAAACTGACTATAGTGTTGATCAGTATCTTGCATGGCCCTTCTGGACACCTGACAGCAGGAAACTCGCTATTCAGGTTATAAACAGGGATCAGAATGATCTGAAAATCATTCTTGCAGATCCTGCGACCGGAGATTTTTCACAGATCTACAGTGAAACCCAGAAAGCCTGGCTTGATTTTTACAAAGATATTTATGTAATGAATAACGGTACAGGTTTTATTGTGAATAGTGTAAGAAACGGTTGGGAAAACCTCTATTATTACAGTTGGGATAACAGACTGATAGCACAGCTCACAAATCTGAACTTCAGGGTTAACAGCCTCGACAGGGTGGATGAGGAGCAAAAGGTTGTATATTTTTCGGCAACAGGAACCGAATCAACGGATAGTCATTATTTTAAGGTCGGACTCGATGGTAAAAACCTCGTTCAGATAACAAATGGACCCGGTACCCATATGGTTAGTATCTCTCCTAAGGGAACCTGGTTCATTGATACCTGGAACAGTATAACAAGCACCGGCTCGATAATTGCAATTGATAAAAAAGGGAAACAGGTAAAGGAGATATACAAATTTGAACAACAGACTTTTGATCCTTCAAAGAATTCAAGATCTGAAATGGTTAAAATAACAACTTCAGACGGACTTTTTAATATGCCGGCTATAATCACGTATCCTGTAAATTTTGATGAAAGCAAAAAGTATCCGGTTATCTTCAGAATTTACGGCGGTCCTGATTCAAAGAATGTCTCGAACAGATGGCAGGGCAATAATCCGTCGTGGGATTCACAGAACGGAATAATTACATTTACGGTTGATCACAGGGGCTCTGGTCAGTTCGGGAAGAGAGGGCTCGATTATCTTCATCGCACTCTGGGGAAATGGGAGATCCTCGACTACGAAGATGCTGTTAAATGGCTTCGGACAAAGCCATATGTCGATGGTGCAAGAATGGGTATCACCGGAAGCTCATACGGCGGATACATGACCTGTCTTGCCCTTACCAAAGGTGCTGATTTCTGGACCCACGGATTTGCCGGATCATCAGTAACTGACTGGCGTCTGTACGATGATATCTATACCGAAAGATATATGGACACCCCACAGGATAATCCGGAAGGCTATAAAGACGGCTCCGCTCTGACATTTGCTGAAAACTATAAAGGTAAGCTCTACATGACCCATGGAGATCTTGATGATAATGTACATATGCAGAATACAATATATCTTATCTCGAGGCTTCAGGATAAAGGCAAATCTTTCCAGTTCATGTTATACCCCGATGGTCGTCATGGCTGGGGTGGTGCAAAAGCAATTCATTCCAGAACGGAGGCAAACAAATTCTGGCTAAAGAGTTTCTTTGGAAAAGAATAAATATTTGTTATTTTGGTGTTAATTTTTTAACACTAAACTTCACACTCCAAACTCCAAACTTATAAATTATGGTTATTGGCATACTTAAAGAATCCGGGACTGAAAAAAGAGTGGCCATGCTTCCGGGTGAAGTTGCCGTAATTAAAAAGCTGGGTGTTGATATCATGGTTGAGAACGGAGCAGGCAACAAAGCCTGGGCCTCAGACACTGATTATATTTCGGCCGGTGCATCAATTGCTGAACGGAGAGATTTGATATCAAAGTCATCTTTTTTGTTATGTGTAAATCCACCGCTTGAAGATAAAGCGGATTCATTCAGGGAAGGACAGGTAATCTGTTCTGTCGTCAATCCTGTTGATAACAGCAAATGGCTTGAGGATGCCAGGGTGAGAGGACTGACGGTACTTGCACTCGATCTGATTCCCAGGACTTCAAGGGCACAGTCGATGGATATACTTTCATCGATGGCAACTGTTTCCGGATATAAGGCCGTCCTTGCCGCAGCATCATCCCTTCCGAAATTCTTTCCTATGTTCATGTCAGCTTCCGGAACCATCAAACCTTCAAAAGTTCTGATACTCGGAGCAGGTGTTGCCGGACTACAGGCAATTGCAATTGCCCGAAAACTTGGAGCTGTCGTTGAGGTCTTTGATGTCAGGTCGGCAGTTAAGGAAGAGGTGAAAAGCCTCGGAGGAAAATTCATCGAGGTTGAAGGGGCAAAGGAAGATTCAGCCGCCGGAGGATATGCTGTTGAACAAACAGAGGAGTTCAGAAAGAAGCAGCAGGAGCTTATTCAGAAAAAAGCCATTGCAGCAGATGTGATTATTGCAACCGCACAGATACCGGGCAAAAAAGCTCCGGTTCTGATCCTTGGTGAGACTGTTATGGCTATGAGACCGGGATCAATAATAGTCGATCTTGCAGCATCGACAGGAGGGAACTGTGAACTGACTGAAAATGACAAGACAATTTCAGTTAACGGGATAACAATTATCGGGAAATCTGACTTTGCTTCCGAAATGCCTTCAGATGCAAGCAAGATGTTCGGATCAAATGTCATTAATCTTCTGAAGATAATGATCGGGAAGGACGGCAGCCTTCAGCTTAATATGCAGGATGATATAATCAAGGGAACGACTGCAGTTCATAACAGGGAATATATAAGTCAAAGAGTCAAACATATGCTGGGAATTAAATAGTACACTCATGGAACAGTTTTCAGGTTTTTTCTTACAGCACCGGGAGGCAATTTTCATTGTTATCCTTTCAATATTTCTTGGCATTGAAGTGATAAGCCATGTCCCGGCAATACTTCATACACCTCTTATGTCGGGAGCCAATGCGATCCATGGTGTTGTAATTATTGGGGCCATAATTGTAATGGGACATGCTGCTACAACCGGATCAATGATTCTTGGATTTCTGGCTGTCGTTCTGGGTACACTGAACGTTGTCGGCGGCTTTGTTGTAACCGACAGGATGCTTGAAATGTTCAAAAAGAAGAAGTAATCAGAAATCGTCAAATTCTAAACTAATTAAAGATGAGCGTAATATCTCAGGTTTCAGGTGGGATCACGATATTAGAGATTACTTATATTATAGCCTCCGTTTTGTTTGTCATCGGATTGAAAATGCTGAGCCATCCGCTGACAGCCCGCCGTGGCAATACTCTGGCTGCCTTCGGAATGGGTTTTGCCATTATTGCCACAATTCTATTTCACAAAAAAGATGGTGAACCAATCGGAAATATTCCATTTATCCTGGCAGCAATAGCCATCGGGACAGTAATAGGATGGGTAATTGCCAAAAAAGTTAAGATGACAGCGATGCCTCAGCTTGTATCATTCTTTAACGGTATGGGAGGAGCTGCTGCTGCCCTTATCTCGATGATGGAATTCCCTCATGTAAGTCCGGAACTAATAGCAAAGTCAGGTATGGCCAATGGTCATGTTCTTGCTATTCTTCTTGGATTGGTGATAGGGACAGTGTCGTGGGCAGGAAGTATGATCGCCTTCGGGAAGCTTGACGGCTGGATTGGCGATATGAGGATAAAAGCAATGAAATATGTCAATCTTACGATACTGGCTGTTCTCATTGGTTTTATAGTCTTTATTATGACCCGTCATGTTCAGGCAAGTGCTGAACTTACTCCATATATTTATATAATGTTTGCAATTGCCGTTATATACGGAGTCCTTTTCGTAATGCCAATCGGAGGAGCCGACATGCCAGTGGTGATCTCCCTTCTTAACTCTTTCACAGGTGTTGCAGCCGCAATGGGAGGATTTCTGTATAACAACCAGGCAATGCTGACAGGCGGGATACTTGTAGGTTCTGCAGGTACCATTCTCACGGTTCTCATGTGCAAGGCAATGAACAGGTCGTTGCTGAATGTGATTGTTGGTGTTTTTGGAGGCGGAGGGAAGTCAAATGCTGCCGAAGCGGGTACTGTCAAAGAGATCTCACTTTCAGATGCCGCGGTGCTTCTAAGTTATTCAAAGAAAGTCGTTATTGTCCCGGGTTATGGTCTGGCCGTAGCACAGGCCCAGCATATCTGTCATGAACTTGATAAGCTTCTTGAAGAAAAGGGAGTGGAGGTAAAATATGCAATTCACCCCGTTGCAGGAAGGATGCCCGGACATATGAATGTACTTCTTGCTGAGGCAGATGTACCTTATGAACAGCTTATAGAAAGCGATGAGATAAATCCCGATCTTCCAAATACTGATGTTTTAATCGTTATAGGTGCAAATGATGTTGTCAATCCGGCAGCTGAAGATGATCCGTCAAGTCCGATATACGGTATGCCGATTATCAAAGCACGTGATGCAAAAAACATTATTGTAATGAAACGAGGCATGGGGAAAGGCTATGCTGCAATTGAAAATATGCTTTTTTATAATAACAAGACCAGGATGCTTTTCGGTGATGCCAAAAGTACTCTGCAGAATCTGGTAAATGAGATCAAGAACCTGTAATAAACATAAAGATGATAGCGCGGATCTCTGATCCGTGCTGATTAATAATTCTTCCTTTGTGCGACTTTGTGCTTTACTTTGTTTCTTAGTGGTTAATGGATTTTCTTACCACAAAGGACTCTAAGGTATTCACTAAGGTACACAAAGGGCTTATGAGAAAGGCTCAGTGGAGAAATTATTTCATATCAGGTCTGCTCTGCTTAAGGAAGGCATTAATTTTTATATAATTCCCGCATCCGATCCACACCTTGGGGAATACATCCCCGATCACTGGCAGATAATCAAATGGCTTACAGGATTTACCGGTTCTGCTGCAACTGTAGTTATAACAAATACTTTCGCCGGATTATGGACCGATTCAAGATACTTTATCCAGGCCGAAAAACAGATCTCCGGCTCAGGTTTTGAATTTGTCCCACCAGGGGCATTTCAGAGAAATGATTATATGGATTATATTTCTGAGAATGCAAAACAGGGAGACAAAATTGGGATTGACGGGAGAATATTTTCAATTGCCACTTTCAGAAGACTTGAAAGGAGACTTGACGGTAAAATGGTTTCCTTTGATACTCATTGTGATCTGATTACACCTTTATGGACAAGCCGTCCTCCTTTGCCTTTTTCTCAGGCTTTTGATCATCCTGTAGTATTTTCAGGTAAGGAAAGATCAGTCAAGATTAATGAAGTTAGGGAACAAATGCGGAGACAGGGTGCCGACTTTCATCTTCTAACTTCGAACGATGATATAATGTGGTTTCTCAATATTCGCGGAAGTGATCTTAAATACAGTCCATTATTATTATCATTTGCTATTATCGGGGCAGAACAGATCATTCTGTTTATTGATGAAGAAAAAATTCCTATAAAGCTTGCCTCCACATTCGACAAGCTGGGAATTGTCATTCTTCCCTATGATGAAATATCTGGAATATTATCATCCGTCACTGAAGGTCATTCTATTCTATTTAGTCCGCAGGCTACTTCAGTTGAATTGTTCAACTCAATTCCTGGAGAATTCAAGGCATATCGAGGATACAAGTATTCCTGCGCGTCTTAAATCAATAAAGAACAAAACCGAAATAGCGAACATCTCCGGTGTTATGATCCGCGACGGAGTGGCCCTTACGAAGTTCTTTTATTGGTTCGAAAGTAATCATGGCAGGGAGCCAATGACAGAAAACTCCATTTCTGAGAAACTTCTTGAACTCAGATCACAACAGAAAGATTTTTTGGGATCCTCCTTTGCAACAATTATAGCTTTTAATGAAAACAGTGCCCTGCCACATTACAATCCTGATGAAGGCTCAGGTTCGGCGATAGGAGAGAGAGGGTTGCTTCTTGTCGATTCGGGAGGACAGTATATGGGAGGAACAACTGATATTACAAGGACGATACCGGTCGGAATCCCTTCGGCTCAGCAGAAAAAGGATTTTACACTTATACTTAAAGGCCATATTAACCTTGCCCTGGCAAAATTCCCTCACGGAACAAGGGGATACCAGCTCGATTTTATTGCAAGAAGAGCAATGTGGGGTTCGGGAATGAATTATGCCCATGGAACAGGCCATGGAGTGGGATACTGTCTTAATGTCCATGAAGGTCCCCAGAGCATAAGCCCGGCCGATAATAAAACAACGATCGAAGCAGGAATGCTAACATCAAATGAACCCGCTATTTACAGGGAAGGGGAATACGGGATCAGGATTGAGAATCTGATAATATGCTACGAGGATGAGGAGACTGAATTTGGTCAGTTCCTGAAATTTGATACTGTGTCATTGTGTTATATCGAAAAATCGCTTATCGATAAATCTCTGTTGGATCAGAAAGAGATCGGATGGCTTAATGCATATCACTCGGAAGTTTATGATAAACTGAGCCCGCATCTGACTGCCGAAGAAAAAAACTGGCTTAAAGAAAAAACGGAACCACTTTAATAGTCCGTTTCTTAAAAGGATTTTGAAAAAAACTATTTTAACCACCCAGTCATCCGTCAACGGAGGAGCGCAAAGGTCGGTCAAAGATTAAATTATTACTGCCTAACTATGCGTACTTTGCGCCAATCTTAGCGTGAGTTTGGGTCAAGAAGAAGTTTCTAGGTCAATAAAATTCGTTATCGGATTACATCAACAACCTGTTTCAGATCAATCACAGGAAATTCCGTAATCCTAAGCCTTGCACTGCCGTACGGTACAAGCTGAATTACTTCCGCTGAACCCTTTGGCCTTACAGGACTTAGAGGTGGTATGTCCGCTGAATTGTCCTTCAGTACCCACTCCGGAATTTTCATTCCCCGTGTCGTAATAACTACCGGAGGATCCTTTTCCCATGGAATATATTTAGCCGAATCAGCAGACCAGATCATATCCCCCTTATCTGCAAACGGGTACCTGCTAATCTCATTCTCTAAAAGTTTAATTCCCCTGTCCAGATTATTTCTGTCGATCATCAATCCGTAATTCCACGGGCTCTTCGGATAGATTTCCCAGTCGACACTACCTTTGTAGCTGAAATTGTCATAATTGATTTTGACATTCCTGTATTCTTTATCGATCCTAAGTGAAAAGTAAAGCGGACCTCTCAGCACTGATAATGAATTATTATATCTTTTTTCAACCCTGATATTCATTGGTATTTCCATTGTGATGACCTCATCCGGATCCCACCGCGCAAAAATTTTAACAGTCGACCCCCTTTTTCCTGAAACAGTTTTGCCTTTGTATGTTATTTCAGCTGTTTCAGCCCAACCCGGTATCCTCAGGTAAAGGGAAAATCTGACAGGTTTTTCAGTCCTGATCGTAAATTTTACAGATCCTTTAAAAGGATAATCAGTTTCTTCATTTATAGTCACTTCCTTCATGTTGCCGACTTTCGCCTTTACCGTTGAAGGTCCGTAGGCAACAGCAATGAGACCGTTGTCATTAGTCGCCATCCAGAGACTCTGGGTAAATTTCGGCCATCCCTGGTGCATATTTGCCAGGCAGCAGGCAAAATTGGGCATCAGTCCGTATATATTTGAATAGTTGCCATTCGTGCTCCAATGTCCGTTTTTCACCGTTTACAATCACCTGGTTTGATTGCTGATCGTACTGGTGCGCCCACATATCAGGAGTTGTAGTCCCGGGCAATGCATTGAAAGCAAGAAGCTCGAGCCTGTCGGCCAGTTTGTTGTCACCAAATATTGCATAGAGCTCTTCAAGCGAATACATATACTCGACGACAGAACAAAGCTCAGTTCCCCGATCGGGAGATTTTCCAGAAAGATGCTCATCACCTGAAAACCTTCCTCCTGCCTGCCCGTGATTCAGGTCGTATTTTGAAATCCCATCAAAGACTGCATTTTTGAATCTTTCATCACCCGACTGCTGATACCAGAGTCCTGGATATTTTATCGCCATCGCATTGTTTACAACATGGGCGGTCAAACCATCGGGGCCCCAGTTCAATGGGATTTTCCTTTCGGCAGATGCTGCAGAGTCCCAGGGGAACTTCTCATAGTATGTTGTCCAGTCGGAGCTGTTTTTTTGTATTGATTCAATCACATCGAGTATCCATTGCTCTTTCGTCTGCCTGTATAGCCAGTAGCCTGTAACGGCATTTTCCATAGCCCTTACACCGCGCCAATCCTTATCGGGCCAGTCGGGTGGAGTTTCATGCAGATACCTGAAATATTTTTTCAGGACTTCAATTGCGCGGTCATCGTTTGTTGCTTCGTAATACTGCATCAGAACCTTATTTGAAACGGCCAGGGGCCATCGATCCTTGTTTTTTGCAGGACCATACCAGCCTGTGTCACTGCTGCTGGCAAGGATTGGATCAATCCAGGTTGTTACTTTCTTTTTAAGTTTTTCATCATCAAGAAGATATGCCAGAGGAACTAGACCGTCGAGGTAATATGGACCCCTTTCCCAGGCTTCCCCTTCACCGCCCCTCCATGAAGAATTGACAAGGTCTGGCCAGAAGTCGTCAACATTACCGGTAAGCCCCTCAGCCTGAGCTTCAAGCTGAGCTTTCAGCCAGCCTTCAGGCTTTATAGATCCAAGAGGCAGTTTGATATATGCATTTTGTTTCATAGGAGCAGGATTACCTTTATAGTTTATGTTCTCATCTTTTACGGTACAACCATACAACAAAGAAATGAGAACAATGAATACTGCAAAAATTAATCTCTTCATATAGAAATTATTGATGATCTGTTATTATTTTTTTTACCACGAACACAGATTTACACGGATTTACAAGGTTTATTAACGCTAGCGCGGATCTGTGATCCGTGCTTCTGGCTTTATGCAGGCACGGATTACGCTTCACTTCGTTCCGTTAAATCCGCGCCAGCGGTGGTTTATCTCCTTGTTCTTCCTCCGTGCAACCCAGTGTCAATCCGTGGTTTATAATTAAAAATCCCAGAGATTTGCAATCTCCGGATTGATGCTTCGTTTTATATCAACTGCCTTAAAGACCTGAATCATGTCGAACCATATTGTACCTTTTGATGGGACCCTGAGGATCACATTTGCCCGTGCCGAAGGGATTGTATCTCCCGGAATTGTAACAGATGTTACAAATTGCTGCCATTCATCCCCCGGATAAAACCTTTTCTTTCCAAATTCCCCAAGGCCAAGTTCGAAATAAGGTGCATTTCCCTTATCATACAAACTTGGTTCTGTTTTTGCCCGGATAGTAAGCATATAAGTCCTTCCCTTTTCAATCGTGATCGGGAAGAACCTCAACCTGGTTCCTTTGTTTTCCAGGGGCGTTACAAGTCTCAGTGAATGATTCCCTTCAAAATGCTCCCGTGAATCGATAAAATATGTCGAACCCCTGTCGCCTTCATTCCAGGCATAACATGATGAAGGTACACCCGTACTTGAAATATCTTCAAAGCCGGGATCCTTTACAAGATTGTCCTTGAAGGGCTTTACATCTTGTTTTTTTATGCGTGTATTAATAAGGTACACCTGCGATCCGAATGGTGGCAGGTAATCTGAAAATCCGCCGGCATATACCGGTAACGACCGGTTTTCAAAAAGTACTTTGGCCGGGCTTAATGTTGATCCTGAGATACTTATATCTATTTTCTTAGGTGAATTCACCTTATTTACGGCAATTACAAGAAGCTGTCCGTCATGAAGCGCTGAAGAAATAATCACGTTACCTGATGAGGTTTTTACGGGAAGTGGCTTCTCATCCGAAAGCAGCCATGGAGTTATCTCTGCTATTTCAAGAGCCATCCTGCCGCATTCGTTCCAGGCCGATGTTGATTTCGGAAAGGAGTTCATTCCGTGCCTTACAAAATACTGTATTCCCCGGGCGCCGTTCACTATTGACTGGTAAGTCATGCTCCTGAGCTCCTGGAATGTTGGTTCGCGTTCCCACCATTCGCCTCCGCCAAAAGCCTGTGGAACAATCCAAACCGGCTTTTTGCCTTCAAATTCAGATCTCAGCTGTCTTGCGACATCGCCTGTCTGGGAAACTGAACCATGCGGGACCGGATAGGGATCGGCCATAACAATGTCAAAGGAATTTGCATAATTTCTTGAAGATAGAAACGGAGCCATAAAAACTACTGAAACCGGATGCCACGGATCAATTTCCTTTATTGTCCTATAGACTTCTTCAAGTTCTTCAGGAGATATTTTAAATCCATTGGGTTCATCGGAGATGTACCATGCAAGAAGGGCCGGGTGATCCATAAAAGTCCTTATTTCAGAAACCAGTCTTTCCCTTTTCTCTGATTCAGAGATACCTTCTATTTTTGAGGAAACACCGCCTCCGCCTGAAACCGACAGGAGATTATAATGTACCTTCATCCCAATTGTGGCGCACCTGTCCATATAAGCTATCCTCTCTTTCAGTGTTTCCGGCAATATCTTCTGGTATGGTGAGATCATATTGAAACCTTTTACAATCTCTTCTTCAGGAAGTGTCGGGTAAACGGGTGAATAGCAATAGAATCCGAAAGGGAAAAATATTTTTCTGTTAACTATCAGTCCACCGGTAAGTCTGTCGGTTTTTACTTCATTTGGCTTGTAATCCAGGATGTTTAAACTGGCAATAGTTTTATAAGCGGATCCATTTGATGATTTTATTTCCGCTTCGACATTATAGGTTGCAGAAGGCATATCAATTTCAAATGGAAGTGTAAAGATTTTATTTCCTGGGATGCCCTTCCACACAGATAGTTCCTTGTTGTTGATTTTCAAAACAATATTTAACTGATTCCATATAAGCGCCTGAGGGATGTGAATGATCATTTCACCTCTTTTTTCTTCAGAATAAAAGCTGAGTCTGGAATTCATCTGAAAAGAGGTGCTATCAATTTTCTGACCGAACGAATTCAGGGTTATTGAAAAAGCAAAAAGCAGAAGAAAAAAGGTCTTATTTGGCATAGAATGGGACAGGAGCTTAAAAGTCAAAATCAAAGCGAATAAATGTAATGACTTTTAATAATTGAAAAAAGGGATGTTATAAACAATATGAAGGAAATGGTATGATAAGAGATCCACAGAGTTAAGCCCTAACCCAATGAGAGGTCTTTAGAACTTTTTATGAAAGTATGGGTGTTGATAGTGTCAACTAAAACCACTAATTAATAAAAAGATGCCGGTGAGGGCTGAGCATAAAAATCCCCTGTGGGTATTTTTTGCGAAGGAGCCAGCCTTGAAGGCTGGAAGTCCAATATCCATGGTTACATCCATGGTAAAAGTCTGGCATTATAGGTACAACACCGGAGGTGTTGAAGAAATTTAAATAAACAGATACTCTTCTTTGAAATCGATATCATGTTCATTTAATAGTTCAATCAATTCATCTTTGAAGGAAATGGTTTTGTGATGCTCAGATTGATTTTTAACATATTTGATCAGTGAATTCTTACTTGAAATATGATAAGTGAATCCACTATAACCAACCTGCCATCCTGGAAAACTCAGAAACAAAGATCTTTCCCTCAGGATAAGAGCATGACTGGCTTCTTTTATATCTTTTATAAGATAAGCGGAACATACTGTCGGATGAATGTGTGTAATAATATGGATATGGTTACTTGCACCGCCAACAATATATGAATGACAGGATTTCTTTTTAAGAATTCCCGCTATATATCCAAAAAGAATGTCCTGGTTTTTGGATGAAATGAATGGCAGATGGTCTTTACTTCCAAAAACAAGCTGATACAAATACTGAGTATAAGTTGACATATTTTCCACATTTAGCACTGGATTAAAATTAAGAAAATATTCTTAATAAAACAACTTCAACCCACTTTGGGGTTGATAAAAATAATATTACTTCTTCCCCGGATGGGACCGAGCGTCAAAAAATAGCCCTGTGGGCTATTTTAGCGACGGGGCCAGCTTGCAGGGGAGACTTTTGTGGTGTGACCGGGGATATTGGACTTTAAAACCTCCAGTTTTAAAGCCTTTTATAATCCATCGCAAATAATCTACAAACTATTTCATAAAACTATCAGGCTGAGAATAGAAGATAGTCAATCAAGGAAGGAAAATCACTATCTGTGAAACCTAAAATGAGACTGGATTATTTAAAAACAATCCTTATCCTGACTTCGTCGGAAATGACTTTCCCGTTTTCCTCTGCAGGTTTCCAGGAGGGACCTTCCATGATAAGCCTGATTGCTTCATTGGAGAAAATATTACCAGGACTTCTTATAACACTAATACTGTCAATTTTACCGTTTTCAGTTACTTTGAAATTCAGAAGAACAACAACTCTCTGGCCGGTTGTTGACGTATCTGGTCTTCTGATATTTTCCTGAATGTATTTGTTAAATGCTGTCCTCCCGTTCATAGGAAGTGGAGGAGTATATTGTGGTACAGCTTCTTCTTCATTACCGGCACTTTTTACTCCGTAGCCAACAACCACTACTTCACTTAAAGCCATTTCAGAGGGGTTAAGCATAATTTCGAGACTGGAGTCTTCAACAGCTTTAAACTCCTTTGATTCCATTCCCACAAAGTTCGCAACAAGTACCCTGTTTGCTGCATCCACTGAATTCAAATTGAAATTGCCGTCTACATCAGTAACCGTTCCTATGCTGGTACCTTTTACAGTAACGTTTACACCAGGTATTGGCTGCATATCTTCTGACGAAATAATTCTTCCATTGATTGTTGAAAGTGAGACTGAAGATTTTTTCGCCATAACCGGTTTTGCAGGCATGGCTTTATCAGCGGCATAAACCTGATCGGGTTCAGCGACTTCGGCAACCTCCATTCGTTCACTGTTTTCCACAGAAACCTTCTCCCTATTTTTTTCACGCTTTTTCTCCGATTCAATTTCCTTTACAATTGTTTTTGCGGGAGATTTTATACTTCTTTCCGGACCTGCAGCAGTTGGTAGCTTCTTTTCAATTGTAGCTGCTGGTACATTGGTTTCAGTTGCCGGCTGGTCCTTCAAAGTCTGCAGATCCTTTAGATTGCTCAGTAACCGGAGTATAGGACAATTGTCCGGATGGACTCTTTTTATTTATAAAAATAAAGATTGATGATATTATCATCAGCACAGCGACAGATGCTGCTATTCGATACCATAGAACTCTTTGTTTTCGACTGGCTCTCTTCTTTAACTGTTTCCTGAGTCGGGCAATATCATTTCCGGCAAGTGACTGGTCAATATTTTCAAAACCTTCTGATGCCTCCTCAGCAAAAGGATCTTTCTGAAGGTACCTTTCGAAAGAATTTCTCTCCCTGGTCCGTCATTTTGTTTTCCCTGTAACGGATGAAATCAGAGAGCCGGTCATTCTCTTTTTTATTTCTTTCTGACATTTTTCTCTTCAAGACAAATTTTAAGATTTCTTTTCCCGTTCTGAAGATGACTCTTCACCTTTTTCTCATCAAGACCCAGGTTCCCCGAGATCTCATTATAGCATCTGTTTTCAAAATAAAATTGCCTTATGCAGAGCCTCTGTTCTTCTTTCAGCTTTTCAATGCAATCTTCCAGATCTCTTTCAACGGACCTGGAGTATTCATCATCATCCAAAGGATGCAGATCAGTAACAGTTTCCATAAAAATTGAAGGATCATTTATCCATTCGCTGAATTTTTCCTTCTCCGATTTAGCTGACCGGAGCTGCATGAGGCAATAGTTTTTGGTTACAACATGCAACCAGCTATGGAAGTTTTCAATATTATGTTTCGGGATTTCGATTATGAGTTTTTCAAATATCTGCATTACGCCATCCTTTGCTTCATCCCTGTCTTTCAGATATTTAAGACATACGCCATATACCAGGTGAACATATCTCGAATAAAGCTCTCCAAGTACCTCCAGATCACCTTCTGACTTGAAATCAGCAAGAAGTTCCTCATCTGATCTATTCTGAGATTTTTTTCTCGTTATTTTAAACAACATAATCATATTTTTCACCCCCCATCCCCCCTAAAGGAGGGGTTAAATAATACCCTCTTTCTAGCCCCCTTTAGGGGGTTGGGGGTAAAACACTTTGGACTTCATTAACAAATCTTGTAATCGACTTTAAAGATAAAGAATTATAAAACTAAATGGATTTTATGGAATTCACGGAATCCATGCATCATAAGTGAAATATTTATCCATAAAACTTAAAATTATGAAAAACAAATTATCAATCCTGGCAATACTGGTTCTGGGAGCAATAATGATTGCTTTTGTTCAGACCAGGACCATTACCGGAAAAGTTGTTGACAATTCCGGACTCCCTCTGGCAGGCGTCAGCGTAACTGTTAAGGGCACAAATAAAGGGACAATTACTGATCAGCAGGGAAACTACAAAATTGAATTAGCCCCTGATGATAAAATCCTTCAATTCTCTATGATTGGTTTTATAACTATAAATGAAAAAATTGGTGAACGGATTAAGATCAGTGTCATTATGCAGGAGGACACAGTCGCACTTAGTGAAATGGTAGTTACAGGATACGGTGCAAAAAAGGAGATGACATCAGACAGCTATTCCAGGGCTGCTCCGGCATCTGTTTCATATGGCGGAAGACAACCATTTCAAAGGTATAACAACAATTTTAATACTGAAGGTTATGCCGGAATAGAAGAAAATGGTTTTAAAAATGTCACAAATAACCCATTATCAACTTTTTCGATAGATGTCGATAATGCATCATATTCGAATATCCGAAGATTTATCAACAGTGGTGTTTTGCCCCCGCCCGATGCAGTAAGGATAGAGGAAATGATAAATTATTTCAAATACGATTATCCGCAACCTGAAGGTCAACATCCGTTTTCGGTTTACACAGAGCTGGCTGGCTGCCCATGGAATAGCAGACATCAACTGCTTCTGGTTGGGCTGAGGGGAAAAAGTATAGATAAGTCCTCTCTTCCGTCATCCAACCTCGTTTTTCTGATCGATGTATCTGGTTCAATGAATGTTCCAAACAAGCTGCCTCTTCTTAAATCTGCGTTCAGTCTTCTGGTAAACGAATTAAGACCGCAGGATCACGTGGCAATTGTTGTTTACGCCGGAGCTGCCGGGTTGGTTCTTGAATCAACTCCGGGGAATAGAAAAGATGTGATAATGAATGCAATCAACAATCTTGAGGCGGGCGGATCGACAGCCGGCGGGGCAGGGTTGAAGCTTGCTTATTCTGTTGCATCGGAAAACTTTGTCAAAGGAGGAAACAACAGGATCATCCTCGCTACTGACGGTGATTTCAATGTCGGTGAATCAAGTAACGGAGGAATGGAAAGACTTGTCGAAGAGAACCGTGACCGTGGTATTTTTATGACGGTCCTTGGCTTTGGAATGGGCAATATAAAGGATGACAAAATGGAAATAATTGCCGACAAAGGCAATGGTAATTATTCTTATATCGATAACCTTCAGGAAGCCAGGAAAGTTCTGGTAAGGGAATTTGGAGGAACCCTGTTTACGATAGCGAAAGATGTTAAGTTCCAGATTGAATTCAATCCTGCTAAAGTAAAGTCTTACAGGCTAATCGGATATGAAAACAGACTTCTTAATGATGAGGATTTTAATGATGACAGGAAAGATGCAGGTGAAATGGGATCGGGACATAATGTAACTGCCCTTTATGAACTTGTCCCGGCTGGCTCTGATGAACAGATACCTTCTGTAGATCCGCTTAAGTACCAGGGGGAAAGTAAAATTAAGGTGACAGCGGAAAATAATTATCACAATGAGTATCTGACAATAAAGATCCGTTATAAAAAACCTGACGGGGTCACAAGCATGCTGATGGAAAAACCGGTCAGGAATTATGTAAATGACATGGAGGATGCATCAGAAAACCTCAGGTTTGCAGCAGCTGTTTCAGAATTCGGGATGATACTCAGAAACTCTGAATTCAAGGGAAGCTCATCACTTGAAGAGGCAGCCAGACTTGCAAAATCGGCGAGGGGAGAAGATGAAGAAGGATACCGGTCGGAATTTGTTCGGCTTATTGAGACTGTTAAAGGGTTAAGGGCTCTTGCTGATAAATAGAAAAATCTCAAGGTGCTGACGCCGATTTGACTTCGTCGAGCTCGTCCCGATAAATCGGGACTCGGTTGCAATCGGTGCCTTTTCTATTGGCACGGATCACAGATCCGCACCAGCGGGCTAAGCCCCCTTAGAGGGTTGGGGGCAATTTCTCAGAAACTTATCAATTTCTTTTGCTGCTCTTCTCCCTGAAGCTATCGCAGTCACCACCAGACTTGCCCCGGTTACCGAATCTCCTGCCGCAAAAACTTTCTGAATATTTGTTGCCAGCTTTTGATCTGCTTTAATATTCCGCCGGTCGTCAAGTTCAAGTTCCAGTTCTGATACCAGGCCATCAAATACCGGATGAACAAATCCAAGGGCGAGCAGGATAATGTCTGCTTCCAGTATGCGTGTAGTTTCAGGAATCGGTTTCATGGCATAGCAGCCATTTTTCTTTTCCCAATGAACATCCTCGACCTCAACACCTTTCACAAAACCATCCTCCCCGGTAAACCTGAGCGTTGAAAGGCTCCAGATCCTTTCGCAACCCTCCTCATGCGAGGTAGTGGTCTTCATTACTTTAGCAAAATATGGCCATGGATTATCGGCTGTCCTGAATACCGGAGGCTTTGGCATTATCTCAATCTGTGTAACGCTTGCTGCCTTCTGGCGTATTGAAGTACCTACGCAGTCAGATCCTGTATCTCCGCCTCCGATCACAAGGACTCTTTTCCCTTCAGCATTTAAAAGGTTATCTGAGAAATTAAGGCCCCCTGAATTTACCTTGTTCTGATTGCTTAAAAAGTCAACTGCAAAATATATTCCTTTCAGATCCCGTCCTTCAATATTCAGATCACGCGGTTGTCCCGATCCTATTGCAACACATACAGCATCGAACTGTTCAGCTATTTCTTTTGCAGAAATATCTTTGCCTATTGTTATGCCTGTCTTAACAATAAGCCCCTCTTTTTTCATAAGATCAATCCGTCGGTCAATAATTGCTTTGCTGAGTTTGAAATCAGGAATACCGAATCTCAGCAGGCCACCGGCTTTTTCATCTTTTTCAAATAATGTCACACTATGTCCTGCTTTGTTCAGAAGGTCTGCTGCAGCCATCCCGGCCGGACCACTCCCGATAACTGCTACAGTTTTTCCGGTTCTTCTGGCAGGAGGAGCGGGCTTAACATATCCCTCCGAAAAGGCTTTTTCTGCTATTGCCACCTCATTTTCCCGTATTGTAACCGGTTCCTGGTCAATATTAAGGACACAGGCATGTTCGCACGAAGCGGGACAAATCCTTCCTGTTACTTCCGGAAAATTGTTAGTTGAGATAAGCCGTTCATAGGCTGCTTTCCATCCACCCTTGAATAACAGGTCATTCCACTCAGGTATAAGGTTGTCAACCGGACAGCTCCAGTGACAGTATGGAATTCCGCAATCCATGCATCTTGAAGCCTGTAGCATTCTGTCTTCACTGTTAAGTACCTGCTCCACTTCACTGTAATCGCAGATACGTTCGTTCAGAGGCCTGTTACCGGCCTCTTTCCTTTTTATCTTTAAAAATCCTGTAATATCTCCCATTTCTATTGTTTTAAACACCACTTATGTCAACATCAATCTCCACATTTGCTATTTTCTTTTTCAATTCTTCAAGTTTCTGTTCCTCAAGGACTTTTTTGTAATCATAAGGGATAACCTTTATAAACATCGGAAGGTATCTGTTGAAATCATCCAGTATCATTTTTGCTTTTTTGCTTCCTGTAAAATTCAAGTGACGGGTAATAAGTTCCTGGAGTTCATATACATCATTCCGGTCCTCGACAAGTGATAATTCGACCATTCCCATATTGCAGTAATAGTCAAAATTCCCAAGCTCATTGAATACATAAGCTACTCCACCGCTCATTCCTGCAGCAAAATTGCTACCTGTTGAACCCAGTACTACCACATGACCTCCCGTCATATATTCACAGCAGTGATTGCCAACTCCTTCCACGACTGCGGTCGCCCCGCTGTTCCTGACTCCGAACCTTTCGCCGGCAACTCCTGAAATATAAATTTCACCTTTGGTTGCTCCGTAAAGCACTGTGTTTCCGATAATAATATTCTTATCTGATTCAAATGTTGAACCAGTTGGGGGAACCACAATTATTCTTCCTCCTGATAACCCTTTACCGAGATAATCATTAGAATCACCTTCAAGAAAAAGCTCAACTCCTGAAGCAAGAAAAGCTCCAAAGCTCTGACCGGCAGATCCTTTAAACCGGCATTTAATAGTACCATCAGGGAGGCCTGATGATCCGTATATTGATGCAATCCTGCCTGAGAGCATTGCTCCGGTGGTCCTGTCAGTGTTCCTTATTGAACCTGAAATTAAAACCGGTTCTTTTTCAGAAATTGCTTTTTCTGCTTTTGATATCAGTTCCAGGTCAAGTATATTTTTCAGTTTGCTTTCCTGTTTCTCAATGCAATGCATTTCATTTCTTGCCGCTTCAGCCGGAAGCTTCAGCATAGCAGAGAGATCGAGGTTTTTTGTCTTCCAGTGATCAGCTTCATGATTCCTCTCAAGCAGGTCGAACCGGCCTATGATTTCATCAAAGTTTCTGAATCCCATTTCAGCGAGATACACTCTTACATCTTCAGCAAGGAAAGTGAAAAAAGTGACCAGATTCTCAGCTTTTCCCATGAACCTTTTTCTCAGATCCGGATTCTGTGTTGCCACTCCGACAGGACATGTATTCAGGTGGCATTTTCTCATCATTACACATCCGAGCACAATAAGCGCGGAGGTTGCGAAGCCGAACTCCTCAGCTCCAAGAAGCGCAGCTATTACAATATCCCTGGCAGTTTTCAGCTGGCCATCAGCCTGCAGGGTTACCTTCCTGCGCAGGTTGTTCATCACGAGAGTCTGCTGTGTTTCAGCAAGTCCAAGCTCAAGCGGAATCCCCGCATGTTTGATTGAAGAAGACGGACTGGCACCTGTACCGCCTTCATAACCACTTATTGTAATAAGATCGGCTCCTGCTTTAGTCACCCCTGCTGCAATAGTCCCGACACCGCTGGCAGAGACAAGTTTTACGCTTATCATTGCTTTTGGATTCACGTTTTTAAGATCGAAAATCAACTGGGAAAGATCTTCTATCGAATATATATCATGATGAGGAGGAGGTGAAATAAGTGTAATACCTGGGATCGAATACCTTGTTTTGGCAATGATCTTATCAATTTTATGACCGGGCAGCTGTCCGCCTTCACCTGGTTTAGCCCCCTGTGCAATTTTTATCTGGATCTCATCGGCATTGACCAGATACTCCGTTGTAACGCCAAAACGGCCGCTTGCCACCTGCTTGATAGCACTCCTTACAGATTCGCCATTCGGCAGAGGTTTGAACCGTTTAGGATCCTCTCCACCTTCACCGGTGTTGCTTCGTCCGCCAATCCTGTTCATTGCAATTGCAATTGTTTCATGTGCCTCACGGCTGATAGATCCGAATGACATGGCACCGGTAACAAACCGTTTCATTATTTTTTCAGCCGATTCCACTTCTTCAATGGGGATTGGATTTTTTCTCATTCTGAGCAATCCCCTTATAAACAGCGGAGAAGTTGTGTCGCTGTCAGCCCGTCTGGAGTATTCCCTGAATTTCTCCCTGTCTCCTGTTTTCGTACTCCATTGCAGCAGTGATATTGTCTCCGGGTTCCATGCATGATTTTCCCCATGCTTTCTGAAATAATAGACACCCTCGGTCAGAATTTCCGGCAACTGGTCCTCTGTAAAAGCTTTTCTGTGTGGTATCAGAACCTCCTCAGCTATTTCGCCGATTCCTATCCCGCCGATCCTTGTTGTTGTCCCGGCAAAATATCTGTCGATTACATCGGGATGAATACCTACCGCTTCAAATATCTGGGATGAACGATAACTCCTGAGGGTACTGATACCCATCTTTGACATTATCTTGAGAATACCTTTATTTATAGAATTGACATAATTCTCTTCAGCTTTCTGATAGTCGAGCTGGATTGCTTTATCCCTTACAAGTCTGTCGATAACCGCAAAGCTCAGATAAGGATTTATAATACTTGCCCCATATCCGAACAAAAGGGCGAAATGCATCACTTCCCGGGGTTCTGCCGATTCGACAACAATATCGATCTGCATTCGTTTGCGCTTTTCTATAAGGTGATGATGAACAGCTGAAACAGCAAGCAGGGATGGGAACCGGTGCTTTGTTTTCGTCAATTCCGCGGTCCGACAGAATAATATAGTTTTTCCCTTCATCGACTGCTTTTTCAGCATCGGCACATAACTGATCAACAGCATGCTTTAGCCCTTCACCCCCTTTTCCGGCGTCAAAATGCATCAGGAGATTTGCAGCCGAAAACCCCTTATACCTCAGGTTTTTCACAACCTGGAAATAGGTGTTTGAAATTACAGGATTCCTGAAACGGACCATTTTAACATGATCGGGCGATTCGTCCAGAAGGTTTTGCTGAAGCGAACCGAGGTACCCCGAAAGGGTCATTACAAGCTCTTCCCTGATAGGATCAATAGGTGGATTTGTAACCTGGGCAAACATCTGCTTGAAATAATTGAAAAGCCTGTATGGCTTTCTCGACAGTACTGCAACAGGGACATCGTTACCCATCGATCCGATAGGTTCTTTTCCGGTTGCAGCCATCTCCTTTATGATCTTTTCAATATCTTCGAGCGAGTAGTTAAAAGAAGAAAGGTATTTCTGATATTGCGTTCCCAGTTCGGGTGATATAACCTGTCCTGTTTCGATCTCCTCCAGGTTTACCATATTATCCTGTATCCATTTCCCGTAAGGGTAATCACCGGCAAGTTTGGCTTTAAGCTCCTTGTCATAAAGAACTACTCCTTCAAGGGTATCAACAAGCAGCATTTTACCGGGTTTCAGCCTTCCTTTTTCTTTTATTTCTTCAGGTTTGAACGATTGAACCCCTGCTTCGGATCCCATAACTATGAGATCATTGGTTGTCAGTACATATCTTGAAGGACGAAGTCCGTTCCGGTCAAGCATTCCGCCAATATACCTGCCGTCGGAAAAAATAAGAGATGCCGGACCGTCCCATGGTTCCATGAAAGTTGAGTGATAATGGTAGAAATCCCTCAGTTCCGGGGAGATGGGATTCTTCAAATTGATTGACTCGGGAATCAGAATCGACATTGCATAAGGGAGTGATTTACCGCTCATCAGAAGGAATTCGAGCACATTGTCAAGTGATGCCGAATCACTTTTTTCAGGTTCAATTACCGGGTAAATCCGCTCCAGGTCGCCCAGCTTGTCTGATTTGAGTATTGATTCCCTGGCCTCCATCCAGAATCTGTTTCCTTTGATAGTGTTTATTTCCCCGTTATGCCCCAGAACCCTGAAAGGCTGTGCAAGATCCCAGCTTGGAAAAGTGTTGGTGCTGAATCTTGAATGGACAAGGGCAATTGCGCTCTGGAGTCTCTCATCATTGAGATCGCCATAGTACTCCCCGAGCTGATTGGAAGTAAGCATTCCTTTATATACAAGAACTTTGGTTGAAAGGCTGGGAATATAAAAGAGCTTTTTCTGCTTTATTTCCGAATCTCTGATCGCCTTTTCAGTACGTTTCCTTATTATATAAAGCTTTCTTTCAAGATCATCCTGCTGTATATCAGAACTTAAGAGAATCTGCCGGATGTCAGGTTCAGCACTGCGTGCAATTTCACCGATTGTTGAATTATCGCGGGGAACATCACGGAATCCTATAAAACTGACACCCTCTTCGTTAATAATGCTGAGGAGTATCTCAGTGCATTTTTCAGCATCATCCAGATTTTTTGGAAGGAATATAAGCCCGGTTCCAAACTGTCCTTCCGGAGGTAGTGCATAACCCTGGATAAGATAAAAATCCCTGGGGATCTGGATCATCACTCCGGCGCCATCACCTGTTTTGCTGTCAGCACCTTCCGCTCCCCTGTGGGTCATGTTCCTTAATATATCAAGACCCATGCTGATTATTGAATGAGATTTTCTTCCTTTCACATGGGCAACAAAACCGATCCCACAGCTGCCGTGTTCAAATTCCTGTCTGTATAATCCCTCACTGGAGGGCCGGACTCTTCTCATTTAGTTTTATTTAAACTTTTATCAAATTTCAATATACAAAAAAACCGTTCTCTTAATCTGAAGAGAACGGTCATCCCTAATCCTATGAAAACACCATTCTCAGTCAATTCGGGTAAACCTGATGACCAAAAATAGAACAGAAAATATAATATTATACGACTTCATTTCTTTAATTCGTGAGCAAATGTACAATAAAACTATCAGATTGATGCGGTTAATGATAAAAAACTTAATAAAAATCACGTAATATATTAAAAAGTTATTAACATGACAGTTAATTGACTATAGTCCTCTAAATAGTTTCCTGCAATAACCACGGCCTTAAGGCCTCTCTTTTTACATGTTTTTGAACCCTAACCCCATCCCTTCCCCTTAAGGTTAAGGGGAAGGGTGTAAATCCATGGTATTAAGTATCTTGATAGTGCCCCTCTTCCCTTATTGCTAAGGGAAGAGGCTGGTGTAGAAGGGTTAAGATGTTATAAACAGACGCACGGGCCGTAAACTCTTTTTCTTATCTTAGCATCCGTTGATATTAAAATTAAAGATCTGTAATGGAAAAGCCATCCAATCTTATTCTTGTGATTTTTGGAGCAACTGGTGATCTGACATCACGAAAGCTTATTCCTGCGCTCTATTCACTGAGAAATCAGGGTCTGATGCCTGAGAAATGTGCACTCATTGGGGTGGGCCGCAGTGAAAAGAGTAGTTGAAGAGTTCAGGAAGAGATATGGAGAATGCAGTAAAAGAATTTTCAGAGGATAAGGAGGCCGGCTTCAATCATGTTTCGGAATTTGCCGGTTGTATTGACTATCACAGGATGGATTATAATTCTCCCGAAGATTATGAGAAACTAAGGCTGGTCATTGAAAAAATCAATACAGAGCGCGGAACCGGCGGGAATATTATTTTTTATATGGCAACTCCTCCAAGCCTTTATGAGACTATTGCAACCAATATTGCAAAAGCCGGAATGGGTGTGCAGAATAAGGGTTTCAGACGATTTATTATCGAAAAGCCTTTCGGGTATGATCTGGAAAGTGCATTTAATCTTAACAAAATTTTACATACGCTCGTACAGGAAGACCAGATTTTCAGGATAGATCATTATCTCGGAAAGGAGACTGTTCAGAATCTTTTGGTTACCAGGTTTGCTAACGGAATTTTTGAACCGCTCTGGAACAGGAACTATGTTCACAGGATTGAAATCACATCGGCCGAAAGCATGGGAGTAGAGGACAGGGGAGGCTATTATGATGGTTCTGGTGCCCTCAGGGATATGGTTCAGAACCATCTTCTGCAAATGGTAGGATTAACTGCTATGGAGCCCCCTTCATCACTCGAAGCTGATGCTATCAGAAATGAAGTGTTAAAGGTGTTTCAGTCGCTGCAGCCTATTAAGGAAGAGGATGTTGAAAAGCAAGTTATCAGGGGTCAGTACACTCCATCAAAAATAAGGGGAGAATGCGTTACCGGTTACAGATATGAGAAAGATGTTGACGTTCACTCCAGAACTGAGACTTTTGTTGCAATGAGATTCTTCATCGATAACTGGCGATGGGGAGGTGTTCCGTTTTATATCCGCACTGGAAAACGTTTGCCAACCAGGGTTACTGAGGTGGTAATCCATTTCAAGCATACTCCTCATCATCTGTTTCAAAGAGTAGTAGGAAAACTATCAGGAAATAAGCTGATTATACGTATCCAGCCCGATGAGGGAATGCTGCTCAAATTCGATATGAAGGAACCAGGAGCCGGATTCAATGTCAAAAATGTAAATATGGATTTTCATTACAAGGATCTTGCTGATGTAAGAGTTCCTTCTGCTTATGAACGGCTTCTTTATGATGTGATGCTTGGCGATTCAACCCTCTTCTCACGTGACGATGAGGTTGAAACAGCGTGGAAGTTCATTGAACCGATCCAGAAGGCATGGAAAAACAATCCGGCAATAAAGGTTTATGGTTATCCGGCAGGAACCTGGGGCCCTGAACCGTCAAATAGTCTTATTGAGGGAGAAGGACTTACGTGGAGGTATCCATGTAAGAATATGGCGGATGAGGAGCTGTACTGTGAGTTGTAGTTTTGTAAATTGACCTCTCCCCAACCCCTCCCCCAAGTGGGAGGGGCCTATAGTTCTGATATTGTGATTTATACTCCCTTCTCTCCTGGGAGACTGGGGATAAGGGGGATGAGTCCGAAACTAAAAAATATGAATGAAATAATCAAAATTTTTCCAACACCTCAGGCTCTGGCCGAGTCTCTGGCTCTTGAGCTTGTCAGTCAGATAAGAGAAGCTGATACCCTGAATCATCCTTTTACAATAGCACTCTCCGGCGGAAGCACTCCCAGGCTTCTGTTTACAGTATTGGGTGATCTGTATGCAAGTTCTGTCCCCTGGGATAAGGTCCATTTCTTCTGGGTCGACGAAAGGTGCGTCCCCCCTGAAGATCATGAAAGCAACTTCGGGATGACAAATGATGTTTTATTCAGCAAAATTAAAATCCCTCAGGAAAACATTCACAGGATCAAAGGAGAAGATGATCCTACTAAAGAAGCTGAAAGATATTCAAAGGAAATAAATGATTTTACAGTAAAAAGAGACGGTCTTCCGTTTTTCGATATTATGCTTCTTGGTCTGGGTGAAGATGGCCATACAGCCTCAGTCTTCCCTGGCAATGAGGAGCTTTTTCTGACAGATAAAATTTGTACAACTGCTGTTCAACCGTCAACCGGTCAAAAGCGGATCACAATAACCGGAAAAATAATCAATAATGCAGGCTCTATTATTTTCATTGTAACTGGTAAAAACAAGGCTGTTATTGTTAATAACATTATAGGGAAGCATAAAAATAAAAAACAATTTCCTGCGTCATTTGTTAAACCGACTGACGGGAGATTGTTATTGTATCTTGATGAGGAGGCAGGATCGTTAATTGGTGCCGAGAGCCAGGTGCTAATTAATTTGTTTAAATAAGGAAATAATGATATGGATGGCTTGAAATTAATAGAAAAATAAAAATACTATTAACAAGCAGCTTAAACAATTAAAGACAATTTTTGATCGATTTTCTGTATATTTGAATATCATGTTTAATTATTAAAACTTTAAGTCATGTCACACGAAAAAGCAAAAGAACAGACTAAGGAAAAGAAGCAGGCAACTAAATCGTTAAAGGAAAAACGTGCTGCAAAAAAGGCAAAAAAAGCTGAAAAGAGTAGATAGTGAGTTGAAACCGGGGTTGTTAAAAAAACAGCCCCTTTCTGTTGCTGGTTGTGATTACTGCGTAACTTGCGAATTCCTCTGCATGGTTGGAGAAATTATTTATATTAACACTCTCGTACCACGATACCCGCATACCCCAGTACCAATGGAATTATTGGAAATAAAAAAGGAGGCTTTATCCAAGGCCTCCTCATTTTAAATCAGTAGTGTGCTGAACTATGCCAGTTTTACATTAATAGCATTAATACCTTTTTTACCTTCAGCAAGTTCGAATGTAACTTCGTCATTCTCTTTAATCTTGTCGATCAAACCTGTTGCATGCACGAAATACTCGTTGTCTGAATCTGCATCTTTAATGAATCCGAATCCTTTTGATACATTAAAAAATTTCACTGTTCCTTTGTTCATTGTATTATGTTTTAAAAATTAGTTTGCAAATGTATATAATTTAATTAAAATATGAAAATATATTTACCACGGATCACCCAGTTAAATCAAAGAGATACATCTTTGGAAAGACTAACCCGCTTCAGCAGGGGGGGTGGGGGTTGGTTTTTCAGCGTGACTCTGTGTTTTTATCTGCGCCCCTCTGCGAGGAAATTCTTTTCTTTTTGTTCTCGCAGATTTTCGCAGAGTTATGCTCTTTACTCTGTGTTACCTCCGTGCAACTCCGTGTAACTCCGCGTAACTCCGTGGTTAATAATAATTTGACATATAAACTCCAATAACAATTTAGTTCTGAATTTAATCTATTTGATATCTCACATGAGAAAATTAACTATTATTGCCGTATTCTTGACCAATTCTATATGAAAAAAATATTTGCTATTACTTTCATTTTCATTTCAGCTTTAGTCCAGACTAACAGCCAGGTAAAGTTATTAACCGTAGCTGAAAGATCAGAATTCAAATCCACATCAAATTACAATGATGTAATGACCTTTATTGACCAGCTCAAGAAAATCATCAAAATTCATAAGGGTTGAAACAATCGCAAAATCTGTTGAGGGAAGGGATGTGCCTCTTTTAATTATAGGCAACCCTCTTCCAAAATCCGCGGAACAGATGACAAAAGACAACCGGATTGTCATTTATGTCCAGGCAAACATTCATGCCGGCGAAGTCGAAGGAAAGGAAGCTGTGCTTATGTTTGCCAGGGACCTTCTGTCGGACAAAAATCCTGATCTGATGAAGAATATTGTTTTTCTTCTTTGTCCCAACTTCAATCCTGACGGGAACGAACAGATATCACCCGCCAACAGGACTTATCAGAATGGTCCGGTGAACGGAGTGGGAGTAAGGCACAATGGCCAGATGCTTGACCTGAACAGGGATGGAATGAAAGCTGAATCCCCTGAAGTACGGGGAGTTATCACCAATGTATTTAACAAATGGGATCCTGCAGTTTTTATGGATTGCCATACAACTAACGGATCATATCATGTTGAACCTGTTACATTTACCTGGATGGTAAATCCAAATGGTGATAATTCGCTGATCAGATATATGCGTGACAGGATGATACCTGAAATGTCAGAAACACTGCTTAAGAAATATAACGTTGAGAACTGTTATTACGGTGAATTCAACGATATGCTGATGCCCGAAAACGGATGGTTCTATGACGCCTCCGATCCCAGGTATATGAGCAATTATTTTGGACTGAGGAACCGACTGGGTATCCTGAATGAGAACTACGTTTATGCTGATTATGAATCGAGGGTCAAAGGTTGCTACCGGCTAATTTATTCTCTGGCTGATTATGTGGTTTCACATGGATCTGAAATAAAAAATATGCTTCGCGAAACAGATCGAAAAACAGTTCAGAGGGGACTGGATCCTTCTGTTACAGACTCATTTGCAATTGAGTATAAAGTAAGAGCTGCACCGGAAAAAGTCACAATCAAGACTTTCGAAGCGGAAATGATTACTGATGCAAACGGAAGGAGAAGGCTTCAGAAAAGTGACAGGCAGAAAACTGTCACTGTTCCATATTTCATTGATTACTACGGATCAAAGAATGTCAGACTACCATTTGCTTACCTTATTAAAACACAAGATCCTGAAATAATAAGTCTTCTGAGGACTCATGGTATTCTTTTGGATGAACTGAGCGACAGATTCGAAAATTGATGTTGAACGGTTTGAGATCAGTGAACTAAAGGGTTCAACCAGGTTGAACCAGGGGCATTATACAAATACTATAAAAGGCAGATTTGTAAAAGAAACCATGGAATTTCCTGCTGGCACTCTGGTGGTCAGAATGGCCCAGCCTCTTGCAAACCTCGCAGCTTATCTACTCGAACCCCAATCAAATGATGGTCTGATGACCTGGAATTTTTTCGACAGGTACCTGGTGCCTCAATGGGGAATGGGATATAATCAATATCCTGTTTATAAGGTAATTGATAAAGTTGATCTTAAAACAGTTGAAATTACCCCCAACCCCCTGAAGGGGGTTATATAATCAAATCCATTTAAACACGGAGTTACACAGAGTTAAAACGGAGTTACACTGTTTTATACTCCGTGAACGACTCCGTGTAACACCTGCTGGCGCAGATTTAGCGCAGCGCAATCCGTGCCAAATTAGATGGGAGGATAAAAATACTTAATAATCAAGTAATTATACAGGCACGGATTACAAATCCGCGCCAGCAAAGGGGAATTAATGCCTTGTATATTTATCAAACACAGTAATCACCGGAAGTACATTACCGTTTTCATCGAAAAAGTCGCGTGTTCCAATTCCTCCTGAAGTTGTTGCCGGCTCCCACCAGAAAATTCCAGCACCCAGATTATAAGGTGTGCTCAAAACAACCTTATTGACTTCATCAAGAAACTCTTTTTGTCCTTCAGGGGTCTCAGGGTAAGGAGCAGGCTTTTTTTTGTATTCCGTTGGCGAAGAGCAATAAGCAACTTCAACAAGAATTATTGGTTTCTTATATGTTTCAGCCATAAAGATCATATTCTCACGAAGATCGAGCAGGCTGCCGTGCCACCATGGGTAATATGACTGGCCGATATAGTCATAATCTATTCCATATGAGTTGAATTTGTCAAAAAAGTACCGGGTTCTGCTTTTATTCCCTCCCTGGTCGATATGTATCATTATCTTCGGTCTGTTCAAGGTATCACATCCTGCATTTACACCATTGATCCCGGCCCGGACAAGCTCGGCAAAATTGTTCCAGTTATCCGGAATTTTCCCATCTGGCCAGAGCATCCCATTGATCACCTCGTTCCCTATCTGTACCATGTCAGGCATCACCCCGGCTTTACGGAATGCAATGATCGTCTCCTTTGAGTAATCGAATACTGCTTTTACAAGCTGTTTGTGAGTCATCCCGTTCCATGCTTTGGGGATAAACTGTTTGCCCGGATCGGCCCATGTATCAGAATAGTGATAATCGAGAAGAAACTTCATTCCGGCATTCTTTGCGCTTTTGGCTAGTGAAATTGTATAATCAAGAGTGTTCGGAAGTTCAGTTGGTGTATGAAACAGCCTGAGTCTTATCCAGTTATAACCATGGTCGCTGAATATCTTCAATCCGGGTTTAGCTTCATTGTTCTCTTTAAATACATACCCCTGGTCCTCTGCACTTTTCAGAAATGAAAGATCAGCACCGATTGCGTATTCCTGTGATGACGATTTTTCAGTCAGAATGAATAGGAATAGAAAATATGGACCAGATATAGAGAATATTCTTTTTCATTATTTGATTTAATTAAGAATTACACAAATCTACATAATTAAGTTTTCAATTAGCCGCAAAGTATAACCAGCCGTAGTCGCCATATTGTGCTAAATAACCACCCCGTCATGACCCTTCGGGCATGACACCCTCTAAAAAGGAGGGGAAAGTATTGATTTGCAGTGCTATATATTTCTCCTCCTTAGTAAGGAGGAGTACCCTGACCGAAGCGTCAGGGGGAGGTGGTTAACTTTTTTGACACTCCATTCTACCCAACGTTGAACCTTAAGGCAGGGAGGTCAGTATCTTATGATTATTTGTTGGGAAGGAGTGAGGATTAGAAAACCAAAAACAAAGTCAATTTTTATAACTATTACCATGTTGTGTTACCTAATTGCTTTTATTTTAATAACATTGCAGAAATTTTGTATATACGAACAGGGAAAACTGAACTGACATGAGAAAATGGCGAATTGAAGACTCTGCTGAACTATACAACATAAATGGCTGGGGTGTTGACTATTTTTCTATTAACCAGAAGGGAAATGTTGAAGTAAGACCCACAAAGAATGGTGTTGCGGTTGATCTGAAAGAACTTCTTGATGAGCTTACCCTATCTGATGTTTCGACTCCGGTACTTGTCAGGTTTCCGGATATTCTTGATGACCGGATCATTAATATTTCAAACTGTTTTAAATCAGCATCTGAAGAGTATGGTTACAAGGCTCAGAATTTTATTATCTACCCGATTAAGGTGAACCAGATGCGGCCGGTGGTTGAGGAGATTGTCAGCCATGGTAAAAAATTCAATATAGGCCTTGAAGCCGGATCAAAGCCCGAGCTTCATGCGGTTATTGCCATAAACACGGAACCTGAGTCGCTTATTATCTGCAATGGCTATAAGGACGAAGATTATATTGAACTTGCCCTGCTTGCCCAGAAAATGGGCAAACGCATATTTCTTGTTGTGGAAAAGCTAAATGAACTTAAGCTGATAACAAATATCGCCAAAAGATTAAAAGTAAAGCCAAATCTTGGGATCCGGATAAAGCTTGCAAGTGTCGGCAGCGGTAAGTGGGAAGATTCGGGAGGCGATATAAGCAAATTCGGGCTTACATCCAGCGAACTGCTTGAAGCAATCGATTTCATCGAGAAGAAACAAAATGAGGGATTGTGTTAAGCTTATCCATTTTCATATTGGCAGCCAGGTCACCAAGATCCGGAGAATAAAAGTTGCATTAAGGGAAGCTTCACAGTTTTATGTTCAGCTGCGAAAGATGGGATTCGAATGTCGAATTTGTGGATATCGGAGGGGGCCTTGGCGTTGATTATGACGGAACAGGCTCATCAAACAGCGAAAGCAGTGTTAATTATACAATTCAGGAGTATGTGAATGACTCGATCAGCACATTTGTTGATGCTGCAAACAAGAACAATATCCCGCATCCGAATGTGATCACCGAATCGGGGAGATCATTGGCAGCGCATCATTCTGTGCTTATTTTCGAGGTTCTTGAAACTACCACTTTGCCATCGTGGGATGAGGAAGAAACAATCAGTGAAAATGACCATGAGCTTGTAAAAGAACTCTATGTTCTCTGGGATAACGTGAATCAGTCAAGGATGCTCGAGACCTGGCATGATGCCCTGCAGATAAGGGAGGAAGCACTTGACAGGTTCAGTCTGGGACTGATCGACCTGAAGACCAGGGCCCAGATTGAAAGGCTCTTCTGGTCAGTCGCCAGACGTGTTTACCAGCTCGCCAACGTGACAAAGCATGTGCCTGCCGAGCTAAGGCAGATCTCACGGATACTGTCGGACAAATATTTCTGTAATTTTTCTATTTTCCAGTCACTTCCCGATTCATGGGCGATCGACCAGATATTCCCTATAATGCCTATTCACAGGCTTAATGAAGAACCTGTGAGGTCGGCAACCATCCAGGACATGACATGTGATTCGGATGGCAAAATCGATAATTTTATCTCAACACGCAATTCACCGAATCAGCTTCCGGTCCATCCGCTCAAAGGGAAGGAGCCATATTACCTCGGAGCATTTCTTGTCGGGGCATACCAGGAAATTCTGGGCGACCTTCATAATCTGTTCGGGGATACTAATGCAGTACATGTTTCGGTTGATAAGGACGGTTACAAAATTGACCAGGTAATTGATGGCGAGACTGTGGCAGAAGTTCTGGATTATGTTCAGTATAATTCCAAGAAAATGGTACGGACTGTCGAATCGTGGGTTACTACATCTGTAAAAGCCGGGATAATCACCCTTGAGGAAGGCAAGGAATTCCTGTCAAACTACCGGTCCGGTCTTTACGGTTATACATATCTCGAATAGATTTTGTATAAATTAATTCTTGAGTATCGGTAATTATGAATAAAACAAAAATTGCTTAAATAGTTAACACCCCTTCCCAGCCTTCCCCACGGGGAAGGAGCAGAAAGTAAAGCTTCTTCGCCTTCGGGGACTCGAGAATGGGGTTATTAAGCGTAATATGGAAGGAATTGATTAGTAACATTATAGTACTTCCAATTTTTTAGTATGAATTGTTTATTACTGATGGCTAATAGTCATTCAAAACACTTCCTCTTAAGATATTAATCGCAATATATTACTTCTGATCTCAGTCATTCTGAGCTGAACTGGAAGAGAAGCGAAGAACCGATCTTGTTAACAACGAGCTTTCAAAGGTAATCTTTTACATCTTTTCAGAATTATTCTCAATTTTGAGTTAGTTTTATTCTTAACTTACCCTAAAGTTTACATAGTTTCTGATCGTTAAACCTTTAAACCTTTAAACTTATGAGCGAATCTACTTCTTTCGATTTGAATGCATTTATTAAGGAGTCAAAAGAGACCCTGTTAAATCCAAAAGCCTATTTCTCAACAATGCGGACAGCGGGAGGAATGGCTGAACCTGTTATCAAGGCACTGATCTATGGCGTAGTGGCCGGAATAATTGTTTTTCTCTGGGGTCTTCTTGGTCTGGGTGGCCAGGCCGGGGTTTTCGGTGCAGGAATAGGGGTAATGGGGTTGGTATATACTGTGGTTTCAGCTGTAATCGGTTTATTTATTGGTGCTGTGATAGTCCTTATAATTTCGGCAATCTGCAAGGGCAATACCGATTTTGAGGCATGCCTCAGGGTTGTAGCATCACTAATGGTTGTATTTCCGATAAGTGCACTTCTGGGATTTATTACTGGAATAAGCCCGGTTTTTGGAGCCATTATCGCGCTTTGTGTCAACCTTTACGCTCTTTACCTTCTCTATTACGGATTGACAGAGTCGCTTAAAGCAAATCCTGGTACAACTAAGATTTTCATGTATGTTCTTGCCGTCCTTCTTGTAATTTTTATGATTGCCGGATTAAGTGCAAGAAAAAAGCTGAGTAAATATATGGATGATGTGAGCCAGGTAAATCAAAAGGAATTGATGAAAGATACCAGATAGGATCAATATCTTATAATTTAAAACCAGGTTTTATATTGATTTGATTCAACCTGGTTTTTTGCATAACAAATTCTTCCTATTCCTCATGTACTCACCCCCTATCCCCCTCTCTGCTTTGCAAAAAGGGGGAAATCGTTTAATAACCAGTGAATTACGCCCCCTCTCTAATCCTTAGAGAGGGGGCCGGGGGGTGAGTACATGTTAATATAAGATTAGAGACGTACAGGTGTTTTGTGGAATATTTTCCAAGCGATGATTGTCTATAATATTAACCACCAAGGTCACAATCTTAGATATCATCTGAAAGGAGAAAAATAGTAACCTTAATTGCCTTCGTGTATTTTTTGAACGCATATGGACAGGACGAAAAGAGCTATCAGAGTCACTGGCGTTCCTCAGATATTAATACCCGAAGTTTGTCTGATGACAACTATGGTTTTTTCAAAAAAGGCAATTTTCTTTATTACATTTCAAATGATAATAAAAACCTTTATATTGACATTAAAAGAAAAGACTCGGGTGTACAGTCCAGTATCCTTCAGGAAGGATTAACAGTATGGTTCAACGCGATGGCAGGCAACATAAAGAGGTTGGTATCGATATCCGCTCGGGGCAAAGTTTGCTGCGGACCAGAAAGGCGGAACAGGGCATTTCAACGCTGCCAGTCCACTGTGGGGAACACTATTCAGCGAAAGGTTTCGGGTTAAAAACAAATAAAAATCTTTTGAAAAAACTCATGTTCAATTAATTCAGAAGTTTTATATATATCTGTCTGGAACAGTCTGCACCATGGTTAACCGGAATTTTGTTACTTTGCGTTCAGATTTTTGTTTTACTGAATGAAGAAAGAAAATCGGTTCAAATCAGGTAATATCTATATTGTTCTTGTCTACAGGATCTTAATAGTTATGCTCCTGTTCTCCCTGTCCAGAATAGGCTTCTATGTTTTCAATTTCAGGATGTTTCCTGATATCCCGTTTTCTCAGCTTCTGATAATCTTTAAAGGAGGACTATTATTTGATATCTCAGCAACAATTTATATTAACCTGATATTCATTTTCTTTCACATAATACCTTTTGAATTCAGATATAATAATAAATATCAGGATGTTCTAAGGTATTTCTTCTTTATTACAAACGGGATAGCAATTGCAATAAACAGCGGTGATTATATTTATTACAGGTTTGTCCTTAAACGGGCAACGTCCGATGTTTTTCAGACATTTGAGCATGAAGATAACCTCGTAAAACTCTTTTTTAAATTCCAGCTTGACTACTGGCCTGTGGTTGTATTTTCGATTTTTATGATTTTCATAATGATCCTTCTTTACAACCAGGTCAGGGTAGAGAAACCTGTTGTTAAAAGAAGGATATTATATCATGCTCTTAATGTATTGATTATTCCTTTAATAGCAGGATTAATTGTAATCGGAGCCAGAGGCGGCTGGAAACATTCTACAAGGCCGATAAGCATAAGTAATGCAGCCAGGTATGTTGAGAATCCGCGTGATGTAGCGATTGTGCTTAACACTCCCTTCAGTCTTATAAGAACCATTAATAAAAAGACTCTCGTTAAATATGAATTTTTTAATAATGATAAGCTGGCGGAAATCTATAATCCTCATTATATGCCCGATTCAGCAACCACCTTCAGGAATGACAACATTGTCATAATAATCCTTGAGAGCTTTGCGAGGGAATATATAGGAGTCGCTGAATAAAGATCTCGATAACGGAACATATAAAGGCTATTCACCCTTTTTGGATTCCCTTATAAGCAAAAGCCTGACCTTTGATGTCTCTCTGGCAAACGGGAAGAAATCAATTGATGCTATGCCTTCGATATTCGCTTCAATACCATCGCTCGAAACTCCCTATACAATTTCACATTATGCCAACAATACTATCAATGGACTGCCATCCCTGTTGAAAGCAAAAGGGTATTATTCTGCCTTTTTTCACGGTGCACCAAATGGTTCGATGGGTTTTGATTCATTTTCAAGGATGGCAGGATTTGATGATTATTTTGGCCTTGATCAATATCCCGATGAAAAAGATTTTGACGGCATGTGGGGAGTGTGGGATGAACCTTTCCTGAGTTTTTTCTGCAATAAGATAAGTACCTTCCGGCAGCCATTTATGGCATCGGTATTCACTATTTCTTCCCATCATCCTTTTAAGGTTCCTGAAAAATATAAGGATAAATTCCCGAAGGGTCCGGCTCCGATCCTCGAAGTGGTTGGCTATACAGATAATGCACTCAGGGAGTTTTTTAATCAGGCTTCAACACAACCATGGTTTAATAATACACTCTTCATATTAACAGCTGATCATACAAATGAATCGGTACATAAGGAATTTCAGAATAATTACGGCTCCTATTGCATACCGATAATTTTTTATAAGCATAACAGCGATCTACAGGGTATTAAGAAAAGGATTGCCCAGCAGATCGATATTATGCCTTCGGTGTTAAGTTATCTGGGTTATGACGGGGAATACATTGCTTTCGGAAATAACATTTTTGATGATTCAAAAGAGTCATTTGCTTTTAATACAAACGGAAGCACCTACCAGCTCTTTATGAATGATCATATGCTTGAGTTGGTCGACAATAAACCGGTTGGATTATATAATTTCAAAATTGACAGGTTCCTCGACAAAAACCTGATTGACGGAGACACGACATTTCTTTCCGGGATGGAGGATAAGCTTAAAGCTATCATTCAGACCTATAATGCAAGGTTGATCGATAATGATATGGTGGTAAAATAAGCGTAAGGTGTGACGGCGAAGGCATAACGGTAAAATTCCCCCTTTGAAGGGGGTTAGGGGGATGTTGAATAAGATTGCTTCGTCTCTTCGGTGGTCCTCGCAATGACAGTGGACACAAGATGGCTCCCCTCTTTGGGGGCCGAGCGTTAAAAATTTGCCCTG
>CAVRYU010000008.1:0-143451 GCA_963725585.1 uncultured Bacteroidales bacterium
AATGATGTCGTGTTATGAAGGTTTGCTCGAGATGTATAGAATAACAGGTGAACCTAGTTACCTGAAAGCAGTCGAAGCAGCTGTAAGGAATATAATTGACTCTGAAATAAACATTGCCGGTTCGGGAAGTGCATTTGAATGCTGGTACAAAGGAATTCTTTATCAGACTGAACCAACCTACCATACCATGGAGACATGCGTTACAATGACCTGGATGAAATTATGCCTAAGCCTGCTCAGGGTTACCGGCAATCCTCTTTATGCTGATCAGGTTGAGAAATCGACGTATAATGCCCTAATGGCTTCATTGAAATACGACGGGTCCGAGATTGCAAAGTACAGTCCCCTGGGAGGGGTAAGACACTCCGGGGAAGAACAGTGCGGAATGAAAATCAACTGTTGCAATGCAAATGGACCCAGGGCATTTATGATTCTCCCCGGATTCGCGGTTACAGGCTCTCCAGGTGAAATATATATTAATCTTTATGGTCAGGGAGATGCTTTGATCCCTGTAAATTCCAAAAACAAAGTATCGCTGGAACAGGTTTCCGATTACCCTGCTTCAGACAGAATAGAACTCCGGATCAATCCTGAAAAACCTGAAAGCTTTACAATCAGCTTGCGGATCCCTTCATGGAGCAAAAACTCCTTCATTGAGGTGAACGGGACAAAACTAACAGAGATCATACCAGGCTCTTACAAGCAAATTACAAGATTATGGAACAAAAATGATAAAGTAATATTGAAACTTGATCTTTCTGCCCGGCTTATCAGGCAAAATGGATATCAGGTAATTTTAATGGGGCCAGTCGTTCTGGCCCGTGATACAAGATTTAAAGATGGGTTTATCTATGAATCAGCTGTCATTAGTGAAAAAAACGGGGAAGTTGACCTGGTTCCTTCATCGGATAAGCCCGATAATGTCTGGATAGCATTTACCGCACCTCTTGCACTCGGTACCGATCTTGAGGGCGAATACCAGACTCCGAGACAGATAGGTTTCTGTGATTTTGCATCAGCAGGAAACACATGGGGTGAAGATTCAAGATACAGGGTTTGGATTCCGCAGACACTTAATGTAATGAAGGCAGAATATAAAACATATTAGGGGCGGCAGGCGACAGGCATCAGGCGACAGGCAGAAAGTAACCAGCAACCAGCAACCTGCAACAAGTTTACTTATTATGTATAACCTTTACAAATACTCATTAATCCTGATCTTCTGCATTGCTGTTCTGGTTTTTATTCTACTCTTTTTTATATCTGCTCCATATGGAAAATTTTCAAGAAAAGGATGGGGAACTTCGATTAAGTCGAAGCTGGCATGGATGATCATGGAGTTCCCGTCACCATTCCTGATGACACTTTTTTTTATCACAGCTGGCAGTAAAACCTTAACACAGATCATTTTTCTCATTTTATGGCTGACTCATTATGTTCACCGTACCTTTGTGTATCCTTTCCGTCAATCGGGCAGAGAAAAGCCATACCCCCTGATTATTGCTGTAATGGCAATAATATTCAACTGTATTAATGGTTTTTCAAATGGATATGGTATATTTCATTTGAACAGCTATAACTCATTATGGCTTTTAACCTGGCAGTTTATCTCAGGGATAATAATATTTCTGACAGGGTTTATTATAAACAAAACAGCCGACAGAAAACTCCATTGTCTCAGAAAAAATAATCCTCAGGAATATGTCATCCCCCATGGCTGGCTGTTTAAATACATATCATCACCACATTATTTTGGAGAGATAATAGAATGGGCCGGATGGGCGATTATGACATGGTCATTGCCAGGGTTGGCGTTTTCTGTGTTCACTTTTGCGAACCTTTTCCCAAGGGCAGTTGCTTCCCATCAATGGTACAAAAGCCATTTCACGGATTATCCTTCAGATCGAAAAGCAATAATACCTTTTATTATTTAAGTTTGGAGTGGCTAAAGTTTGGAGTACTTAAAGTTCCTTAACTCTAAGTACTCTAGGCACTCCAGGCACTTTAGTCACTTTCTTCAATATTTATTTGGAAAGTATGTTGATGGAATTTACTTTTATGCCGCGAAATCAATTTTAATTATCAAATGGACGACGGCCCTGCGAGTTTAAGTATTAATATTCTGACATAAGGGAGCAAGACTTTTCATCCGGTCGCTTCCTGGTTTGTCAGAAACAGTAAGGAGGTGACTATGACTTCACTCACAACATTTTTTTTAAGCGGAATAATCGGAAAAGAGGTTTTCGGAGCTGACGGTGATGCTATTGGTGTGATAAGGGATTTACTTGTCAACTCAGTTCCCTCGGGACAGAATGATCCTAACCAGCAGCTTATTACAGGGATAAGGCTGAAAGTAGGTAAGGAGATAAAGTTTTATTCCTTTAATGCCTTCCGGGTTGTCAAAGCCCGCGAGATGATCAGCGTAACGTGTTCAGGACTTATAGAGCTTAGTAATGATGAGGTTATTAACGGACTTCTCCTTGTTGAAAACATACTCGACAAGCAAATAGTCGATCTTAACGGTCGCAAACTTGTACGGGTAAATGATGTCAGGCTTGCAACCCTTCCGGCAGGTACTTTTGCAGTTGCAGTTGATATCGGAATAGAGGGACTCCTTCGCAGGATCGGGATCTCTATCCCGATAAAAAAAATCCTTTCCCTTTTCAGGATAAATATACCTTCAAAATATATTCTCTGGGACGATGTCCAGGCAATTGATTTTTCAAACCTGAATATCAAGCTTTCTAAAAGCTACGCAAAGCTTCATACTCTTCACCCATCCGACCTTGCGGATATTCTGGAGGATCTTGGTAAGAAGTCGAGCACCTCGGTTTTTTCTGCTCTTGATGAAGAAAAAGCAGCGGACGTTCTTGAAGAAATGGAACCTCAGACCCAGATTCATATTATTGAGAGTCTGCCTGTAAATAAAGCTGCTGATGTTCTAGAAAAAATGCCTGCGGACGAGGTGGCTGACATCCTTGATGAAATGGAAGATGATAAGGCAGAAATGCTATTGAAGGAGATGGACAGTGAATCATCCCAGGAGGTAAGGGAACTGCTTGAATACCCTGAAAACTCAGCAGGCGGACTGATGACCACAGATGTTTTATCATTCAGATCTGAACTTACAGTCGATGAAATCATCAGGGAGTTACGATTAAAAAAACCTGAACCTTCAGAGCTTTATACCCTTTTTGTTACAGAGAAAAATGATGAGCTGGTCGGTACTTTTAATCTCCGCGACCTTATTATTGCGCAGCCCGAGACCTCTGTCAGCGAGATAATGAAATCCGAACCAGTATTCCTTTATGACAATCAGAAGATTGATGATATTGCTGAAACGATTTCAAAATACAATCTACTGGCAGTTCCCGTAGTTGACCATGAAAATTTGCTTCAGGGAATGGTGGTTGTGGATGATGTGGTTGAAGACCTTATAAATAAGAGAAGAACTAACAAGAGATAACCGGAGAAGAGATGTTCAGGACGAAATTCAGCAGGACCAGCTTTTATAAAAACCTTGTGATATTTTTTGCCTTGCTGGGGCCGGGAATAATAACCGGCAGTGTCGATAATGATGCCGGCGGCATCACGACATATTCTGTTGCCGGAGCAATGTATGGTTACGGCATGATCTGGACACTTATTCCTTCGCTTATTGTCCTTCTTGTTATTCAGGAAATGAATGCAAGAATGGGCATAGTAACGGGCAAGGGACTATCAGATCTTATCAGGGAGAATGCCGGTGTAAAAGTCACCTTTTTCATTTTCATCGGATTGCTTCTGTCCAATATTGGCAACACCACGACTGAGTTTGCCGGAGTTGCCGGAAGCATGGAAATATTCGGGGTCAGCAAGTACATTTCTGTACCAGTTGTGGCGATCCTGATCTGGATACTGGTCGTCAAGGGGACATACCAGATCGCTGAACGTATATTTCTGATTTTCAGTGCTTCTCTTCTGACATATGTGGTCTCTGCCCTGATGGCAAAACCTCAGTGGAGAGAGATCGGATCTGCAATTATCCGGCCAGGCATTGAATTAAATACACAAAGTATTACGATGGTCATTGCTCTGGTCGGAACCACAATTGCTCCATGGATGCAATTTTATATGCAAGCGTCAGTAATCGAAAAGGGACTGAAGATGAAGAACTACAAGTTTACAGTGATTGATATTGTGGTGGGGTGCCTGGTGACTGTTATAGTTGCTTTTTTCATAATGGTGGCATGCGGTTCCACCCTATATCCAAATGGTATTGAGATAACTGTGGCCAAGGACGCGGCTATTTCTCTCGAGCCCCTTGCAGGCAAGCTGGCATCGCATGTATTTTCTTTCGGCCTGTTCGTCGCTTCTGTTTTTTCAGCGACAATTCTGCCACTTGCAACAGCTTTCTACATCTGTGAGGCTTTTGGTTTTGAAGCAGGAATTGACAAAAGCTGGGATGAGGCAAAGGAATTTTATATACTTTATACAGGAATCCTGGTAATATCAGCAATAATTATTCTTATACCAAATGCCCCGCTGATTGATATTTCAATCTGGTCGCAGGTTCTTAATGGGATCCTGTTGCCGGTAGTCCTCATAAGCATGATCCTTCTGATTAATAATAAAAAAATAATGGGCAATTATATAAATAAGCCGTTTCAGAACATTATCGGATGGAGTGCCGTAGGGATTCTTGTTGCATTATCAGGAGCATTGTTGGTATTGCCTCTCTTAGGAAAATAGCTATTTAATCTGCTGTTCAGAGGGCCAGGCTCCGCCGGTAAATGATCTTGCCTCGATAAGTGCTGGATCAATAACAACGTGCTTTATAAGTTTCCTGTTCCATGTATAGGTGATATGGATCATATTATCTTTTGATTGAATTACGGCAGGGTAGGAGTATTCGGTGTCTTTTATATCGTTTTCAAGAAGGACGGCAGATTTCCAGTTCATACCATCATCCGAAATTGCAACGTTCAGCATGTTACGCCCTGTTGTAAGATGATTGTAAACAAGCAGATGCCTTCCGTCCTTCAGCGAAACAGCATCAATCCCGGAGTTTGGATTCGGGACAGATGAAGGCACAAGTTCTGTCCAGCTTGCCCCGTTATCTTCCGACCACGATGTCAAAACCTTTGATTGTTTGCTGCGGCATAAAATCTGTAGTTTCCCTGAAGGATAAAGCAAGACCGAAGGCTGTATTGCTGCTATTTTCTTATCATTTAATTCAATGGTTCTTGTCCAGGTTATTCCATTGTCGGGAGTCATTTCCATATGCACCCGCCACCCGTCATTTTCAGAACTTGAAGGACAGAGCAATACTCCGTTTTTCAGAAGCACAGGCTTGTTTTTAACAGGCCCGGCAATCCCGTCAGGAAGCTTGTGCGAGGCTGCCCATGAGATGCCATTATCATCCGAGATAGTTAGCTCTCCCCACCATTCAGAAGGGCTCGGTCCGACTTTGTAAAAAAGAAGTATCTCATCTCCCGAATTATAAAGGACCGGATTCCAGCAAGGGTATCGTTTATTATTTTCTCTTATCCCGTTGACTGCCTCTTCAGGTTTTGACCATTTCCCGCCGGTGAAACGACTTATCCATATTCCGACATCAGGATTTCTCTCAGCCGTACCTCCAAACCATGCAGCAATATGCCCTTCAGGTGTTTCTGCAATTGTCGAAGCATGACAGCTTGGGAACTTAACGTCATCAGGCTGATAGATAAATTCTGATTTAATGATGCATTTATCACCCTTAAATAGATTCTGAGAGATTAAATAGTTGCTGATTAGGATTAATGCTACAAATGTTATTGTCTTTTTCATACTGATATTGTATAAATAATGTGTATCATTTCTTCTTTCATTATCCTTTGTTTCGCCCCCCTGCCCCCCTGAAGGGGGGTTGAAATCCATAAGGTTAACTAGCCCCCTTTAGGGGCTTGGGGGCATTGTCCCCCTTGTGGTGTTGGGGGTGAAACAATTTACTTATCAAAAAACCAACCAGAAATATCGTAGTTGTTCCGAATACTATTGTCAGATTACTGTGAAAAGGGCTACTGAATGCCAGCAATTTTCCCCCGGTAATAAAGACCGGTGAGAGACTCATCCATACAATAAGCAGAACACCGATTATTACGCCTATGACAGCATCAGCTTTTCTGGCTGTTTTTGAAACATATCCCAGGAGGAAGAGACCGAGCATCCCACCACTGAAAATTGAAGCCAGGGCCCACCAGGCATCAAGAACACTTTCAACGCCGACAAGCAAGAGAGCAATTCCGATCCCAAGTACACCTGTTATAAGGGATGAAATGCGAAGCACCCTCATTGATGATTTTTCATCGGCACCTTTGTTAAAATATCTTTTATAGTAATCAGACAGGACAATTGTTGCAGTACTGTTGAGGCTTGTGGAGACTGTGCTCATGCCTGCCGAAAAAATCGCCGCTATCAGAAGACCTGTCAGTCCGGCAGGAAGCCCGGTGGCAATGAAGTATGGAAATACTCTGTCTCCGGCTCCCTGTAACTTCAGGTTCTCAGGTAGAAGATCAGGTTGTGCAGTATAGTACGAAAACAGGGCTGTCCCTATATAAAAGAATAAAAGTGAAACCGGGATGTACAGCAATGAACCGAAAAGTGCTGATGATTTGGCCTCCTTTTCTGAACCGGTCGTCATATACCTTTGAATATAGTTCTGATCTATCCCGTAGTTCTGAAGGTTTATAAATAATCCATATATCAGTACCACCCAGAAAGTTGAATCCCTGAGGCTGGGTCCGAAGCTTCCGAGACTGAATTTTTTATTTTCAGAAGCTATTTCAAAAAGCCTGGTCACTCCTCCGGGCATTGAGAATGTGAGGAAAGAGGCACAAATGACTGCTCCCGCTATCAATATGATTCCCTGGATTGTATCAGTCCAGATTACGGCCTGTATTCCGCCAAGCATGGAATATAGAATTACTGCAAGTCCTGTTATAATGATCACTGTCTTCACATTCCATCCGAAAAGGGCATTTACCGGAAGTGCCAGCAGTAACAGTATTGCCCCGGTGCGCATCAGCTGTGTCAGAATGTAGCATGCTGAGGCATACATCCGTGCCCACGCACCGAAACGAAGTTCCAGGTAATAGTATGCAGAGATATTTCCGACGCTTCCTGTAAAGAGGGACAAAGAATTTCACTGCAGCGAAAGAGGCAAACGGGTATGGATAGACTGAATACAAATGCATTCCAGTTTGATGCATATATGCTTTTCCTGGCAGAGCAAGAAAGCTTATGCTGCTTACAAATGTTGCAAAGATTGACATTCCAACGACCCAGGCAGGAATTTTTCCACCTCCTGTTGTAAACTGAGCTGATGTTTTGTTCCGGAAGAAGAATGAGGCACCAAAGACAACATTCCCGATTACAGGACAAAAAATACAATTGCATCAAGTAAAGAAAGCTTCATGAAATCGAGGTCTGAGAACATTTTAACGATTTGATAACCGGATAAATTTACAATTTTAATATTAGATTTGTATAAGTCAATTTTCGGGAATGTCCTACACATTAATAGCCTGAACTATGCATAATTATATTTCAACAGTCAATCCATGGCATGGCATCGATCCGGGGAAAGAGGTTCCTGCCTGTGTCAGGTGTTTCATTGAAATACCAAAAGGATCAAAAGGGAAATATGAACTTGATAAGGAGTCAGGCATTTTACGGCTCGACAGGGTCCTCTTTTCTTCGGTTCATTACCCGGCTAATTACGGATTTATACCGCAAACTTACTGTGACGACCACGATCCGCTTGATATCCTTGTGATCTGTTCAATTGATGTTTTCCCGTCGTGCATAATTGAAGCAAAGGTGATAGGAGCAATGGAGATGATTGATCAGGATGAAAGGGATGTCAAGATTATTTCAGTTGCCAGAAATGATATGTCGGTGAATTATATAAATCAGCTTTCAGAATTGCCGCCTCACACCCTTGTTGAACTTAAGAAATTTTTTGAGGATTATAAGAATCTCGAACATAAAAATGTTACCGTTCAGGAGTTTATTAACCGCGAAAAAGCTTACGAAATAATAAGTGACGGATTAAAATTGTACAGTGAAAACAGACAAAAACTGTTATAATTCTTTGTAATGAATTACGGATATTTTGATTCATATAATTACAATACGTCCGGCAAGGATTGAAAAAAGTCTTTGGGAAAAAATAATTCATTGCAACAGGCTCTATTTTACACTCAAATATGCAGAAGTTGTTCTTAAAACAAGAAGAGAGGCGATAAAGGAAACTTATGATACAAAAGCATGGGCTGATTCATCAATATATATTTTCCGGTTTATCGAAAAAGCCGGTGGGGTATGTACCGGATTTCAGGGATGGAAAATATTTCAAAGGATTCCGGACCAGTATTATTTATCGGCAATCATATGAGCACTTTAGAGACAATGGTTCTGCCCGGAATTATTGCCCCTCACCGCGAAGTTACCTTTGTTGTGAAGGAAAGTCTTGTAAGTCATCCTCTCTTCGGTCATGTTATGCGATCGAGGGATCCGATTGTCGTAGGAAGGACGGACCCCAGAAAAGACTTTGAAGAGGTTATGACAAAAGGGATGGAACTTCTCTCAAAAGGGACATCCATTATAATTTTCCCTCAAAGCACCCGCAGTGTCGAATTCAGGCCTGAGGAATTCAACTCTCTTGGTGTAAAGCTTGCCAGGAAGGCCGGGGTGAATGTTGTCCCTTTTGCCCTTAAGACCGATTTCTGGGGACAGGGCAAGCTTATTAAGGAGATAGGACCGCTTGACAGCAAAAAAACAATCCATTTCAAATTCGGTGAATCTTTCCCGATAACCAGCCCGGGTAAAGCAGAAAATCAGAGGATCATTGATTTTATTCAGGATGCCTTGAAAGAGTGGAGGTGAAATTTAAACCCTAACCCCGTCCCTTTCCCTTAAGATTAAGGGGAAGGGGGTAACTCTATGATATACTGTGGTTTCACTCCTCCCCTTAACTGTAAGGGGAGGAGCTGGAGGTAGGGTTATGAATAAAATTAAAGAGTGGAAATAATTTTTAAGTGTATATGGTACATTTAAAAATAATATATAAATTTGGAAGAAGGTACATATCTTTTTCCTATAACCTGAACCACTGGAAATTCGAATAATCAGATATAAATAATTAAAAACGCTAACTATGGGAATATTAGACTGGATCGTTCTTGGTCTGTTTTGTCTTGGGCTCATTGCTATTATCGTCTGGGTCACCAGGAAAAAAACTGAAACTTCCACAGATTATTTTCTTGCCGGGCGTGATGCAACATGGCTGGCAATCGGGTCATCCATTTTTGCATCAAATATTGGATCAGAGCACCTTGTGGGGCTTGCAGGCGCAGGGGCTTCGAGCGGTATGGCAATGGCCCACTGGGAAATGCATGGGTGGATCATACTTATTCTGGGCTGGTTCTTTGTACCGTTTTATGCCCGCAGCGGAGTGTTTACAATGCCCGAATTTCTGGAGAAAAGATATAACAAAGAATCCAGGAGTGTTCTTTCCGTAATCTCTCTTGTAAGCTACGTATTTACAAAAGTTGCTGTCACTGTTTACGCGGGAGGGATAGTTTTCAAGCAGGTGTTCGGTATTGAATCAATACTCGGTATTGATTTCTTCTGGATAAGTGCAGTCGGACTGGTGGTACTCACTGGAATCTATACTACCCTGGGCGGTATGAGGGCTGTATTGGCAACATCGGTTTTACAGACTCCTATTTTGCTGATTGGATCAATTGTGATACTGATTCTTGGACTTCAGAAACTGGGAGGATGGAATGAAATGATGGAAATTTGCCGTGCCGTCCCTGTAAATGCCGAGGGAGATACAATGACTCACCTTATGAGGTCAGCCAAAGATGCTGATTTCCCCTGGACTGGAGTAATACTCGGTTCCGCCATCATAGGTTTCTGGTACTGGTGTACTGACCAGTTCATTGTACAACGAGTTCTCTCCGGAAGGAACCAGACTGAATCAAGAAGAGGTGCTATTCTTGGTGCCGCATTTAAGCTTCTGCCGGTATTTATTTTCCTTATCCCCGGTATGATAGCTTTTGCATTGAAGACGAAGGGGATGATATTATTACCAAATTCTGATGCAGCTTTCTCTGTACTTGTAAAGGAACTTCTTCCGATTGGATTCAAGGGACTTGTTGTGGGAGGCATCCTTGCGGCTCTTATGAGTTCACTTGCTTCGCTATTCAATTCTTCTGCAACACTTTTTACTGTCGATTTCTACCAGAAATACAGACCTCAGGCTCCTGAAAAAGAGCTTGTTCGGGTAGGACGTATTGCTACTGTGGTAGTTGTTGTACTTGGTATTCTCTGGATCCCTGTTATGAAAGGTCTTGGGAAATTCCTTTATGCATATCTTCAGGATGTACAGGCAATGCTTGCACCGGGAATTGCTGCAGTATTTTTGCTTGGGATACTTTCGAAAAAGATTACCCCAAAAGCAGGACTTATTGGACTTCTCACCGGATTCGTTCTTGGCATGACAAGGCTTGGCTTCAATATCTTTGGTAAAGGAATGGGCCATGATAACATTTTCTATTCGGTTTTCCTCAAAATGAACGGGTATAATTATGAAGTAGTACTCTTCTTCGTCATAATTACTCTTATGATAATAGTCAGTTATTTTACACCCAGGGCAGATCCGGTTGCTATAAAGGGATTGTACATAGGTTCAGCCAGCGCAGAACAAAAGGCTCTTACACGAGCCAGCTGGAACAACTGGGACCTGCTCTTCTCAGGGATTATAATTTGTGTTATAATAGCATTTTATGCATACTTCTGGTAGACAGCGTGCCGTTAAACCGTTATACCGTTAAACCATTAAACCATTAAACCATTAAACCATTATTAGTGATAATATGTACAACTTAAACAGCAAAGAGGTCTGGTTCGTCACCGGAAGCCAGCATTTGTACGGACCTGAAACACTTCTCCAGGTAGCAGCTGATTCAAAAGCTATTACAGAAGCTCTTGACAATGCACCAAATATCCACGTAAGGATAATTTTTAAGCCGGTTCTTACAACTCCCGATTCGGTATTTGCACTCTGCTCGGAGGCAAATAATAATAAGAATTGCATTGGTCTGATTACCTGGATGCATACATTCTCCCCTGCAAAAATGTGGATAAAAGGACTTGGTGTTCTCACCAAGCCGTTCCTGCATTTTCATACCCAGTTGAACAGGGACATACCATGGGATACCATTGATATGGATTTTATGAATCTTAATCAATCGGCACATGGCGACCGTGAGTTCGGATTCATTGGAGCAAGGATGCGTCTGAACCGGAAAGTTGTTGTCGGGCATTGGGAAGATCCGGAGGTGTGGAGCGCATATCCGTGTGGACAAGAGCTGCTGCCGCATTCGATGATTCCCTTACCATGAAAATTGCCAGGTTTGGCGATAATATGCGCGATGTTGCAGTCACTGAGGGAAATAAAGTCAGTGCCCAGATGAAAATGGGCTACTCTGTTTACGGATACGGAATCGGAGATCTTGTGGCCGCTGTGAACTCAGCTACCGACAACGAAGTTAATGAACTTATTGAGGAGTACAGAGCTTTGTATAATGTGACAAGGGATGTCGAAAAATCTGAGACACTCAGGGATGCTGCAAAGATAGAAGCCGGAATGAAGAAATTTCTGGAAGCCGGTAATTTTAAGGCATTTACAACAACCTTTGAGGATCTTCACGGTTTGAAACAATTGCCTGGCCTTGCTGTCCAGCGGCTGATGGAAAAAGGATACGGTTTTGGAGCTGAGGGTGACTGGAAGACTGCAGCTCTTGTAAGGTCGATGAAGGTTATGGCTTCAAGGCTCCCCGGAGGGACATCATTCATGGAGGATTACACCTACCATCTTGATCCCGCCGGCATGAGGGTACTGGGTGCTCATATGCTTGAAGTCTGCCCATCGATTGCATCTGACAAGCCTTATCTCGAAGTACACCCGCTATCCATAGGGGGCAAAGGCGATCCGGCCAGGCTTGTATTCAAATCTGCAACGGGAAAGGCTGTCTGTGCTTCGCTTATTGACCTTGGCAACAGGTTCAGAATGATAGTGAATAAGGTGGAGGTGGTCGATTGTCCCGATATGCCTAACCTCCCGGTGGCAAGTGTCCTGTGGAAACCAATGCCCGACCTGAAGACCGGGGCAGGAGCATGGATCCTTGCGGGAGGGGCGCATCATACAGGTTTCAGCACTGCAATAAATGCTGAATACATTGAAGATCTGTCGGCAATGATGGGAATTGAATTCCTTCTTATAGATGAAAAATGTGATCTTACAGAATTCAGAAAGGAAATCAGGTGGAACGAGGTTTATTATCATATTTCAGGAGGAATAATCTGACCTGGTTCCGATTTTGATCTTTTCATAACTGCTTTAATCTGAGTATATCTTATGAAGCTCTATTCGGAACATCCCAGGCATCTTGTTGCTGTCGATTGCATTGTTTTTGGCTATGACATCCTTGAAAAGGAAATAAAACTTCTTCTTATCAAAAGAAGCTTCGAGCCTGCAATGGGAAAATGGTCACTCGCCGGAGGTTTTGTAAGGGAAAATGAAAGTCTTGATGAGGCTGCTTCCCGCATTCTTTTCCAACTTACCGGACTCAGGGATGTCTATATGGAACAATCATTTACCTATGGTGAAATTCAAAGGGATCCTGGTGCACGAGTGATCTCGACATCCTATAGTGCTCTTATCAAAATTCAGGATATCGACAGGAAACTCAAGGAGTTGAACGGAGCGCAGTGGCAATCGCTGGCTCGTTTGCCCCACCTGATTTTCGATCACAGGAATATGGTTGACAGGGCACTTAACGTTCTCCAGATGCAGGTCAAAGTTAAACCGGTCGGATTTGCTCTTTTGCCTGAGAAATTTACCCTTGTTCAGCTTCAGGACCTTTATGAGGCTATTTATCAGCGCGAGATCGACAAACGGAATTTCAGAAAGAAAATATTATCAATGAACCTTCTTGAAAAGCTTGATGAGAAAGAGCGGGAGACTTCCAAGAAAGGAGCTTTTTACTATAAATTCAACGAGGAGCGATACGAGCTCCATAAAAAACAGGGATTTGACTTTAGTCTGGATGTCAATTAAAAGTTAGGAGTGAGCTAAAGTTTGGAGTACTTAAATTTAAGGAATTATGCTGGAGAAATTGAAGAAGATTGTTTTTCAGGCAAATATTGACCTTGTAAAACAGGGACTTGTTATCCACACATGGGGTAATGCAAGCGGGAGGGACCATAAGAGCGGACTCGTTGTTATTAAACCGTCAGGTGTAAGCTATTCTGTAATGAAAGCTGAGGATATGGTTGTTATCGATATGGAAGGAAATACTGTTGAAGGAAAATATAAACCATCAACCGATGCTCCCACTCATCTGTTCCTCTATAAAACCTGGTCTTCAATCGGCGGCGTTGTGCATACCCATTCTGCATATGCCACCTCATGGGCACAGGCTGGGAGAGATATTCCAGCTTTCGGTACTACCCATGCTGACCATTATTACGGAGAGGTTCCATGTACCCGGGAACTTACTGATCAGGAGATTAAGAAGGACTATGAACTGAATACCGGAAAAGTTATAGTTGAAAGACTTGTTTATTCAGATCCGCTGGCTGTGCCATCAGCACTTGTAAACTGTCATGGGCCGTTCTGCTGGGGTCTCGATGCCGGAGAGGCTGTTTACAATGCAGTTGCACTTGAGGAGATTGCCAGGATTGCCTTCTACACAGTCCTTTTAAATCATGACAAGCCTATCGATCAGAAGCTCCTCGATAAGCATTTTCTCCGCAAGCACGGAAAGAATGCATATTACGGACAGGGGAAAAAGAAGTGAAATTAAAATTAAGAATATGGCTAAGAAATATGTAATCGGGCTGGATTATGGTACAGATTCAGTTCGTTCAGTTGTGGTTGATACTGAAAACGGGGAGACTGCCGGTACATCTGTATTTGAATATCCCCGATGGAAAAAGGGATTATATTGCGATCCTTCGGCTAACCGTTTCCGTCAGCATCCCCTTGATTATATCGAAGGAATGGAGTATTCCGTAAAGGAAGCACTTAAAGGACTACCGGCAGATGTAACTGACAATATCGTCGGCATAACAGTTGATACAACGGGGTCAACACCGGTTGCAGTCGATAAAGAAGGTGTGCCTCTATCTCTGAAGCCGGGTTTTGAAAACGATCCCGATGCAATGTTCATTTTATGGAAGGATCATACAGCTGTAAAAGAAGCTGCCGAGATCAACGAACTGTCAAGGTCGTGGGGTGGAACTGATTATACAAAATATGAGGGCGGGGTTTACTCATCAGAATGGTTCTGGGCAAAGATACTGCATGTATTACGCTCAAACGGAAAGGTAAGGGAAAATGCCTTTTCCTGGGTTGAGCACTGCGACTGGATTCCTGCATTACTGACAGGAAACACTGATCCTCTGAAATTGAAGCGAAGTCGTTGTGCTGCAGGACATAAGGCTATGTGGCACGAAGATTTCAACGGTCTTCCTGAAGAAAAATTTCTGACCAGGCTCGATCCAATGCTTGCAGGATTGAGGGAAAGATTATTCAGGGATACTTACACATGTGAAGTATGTGTCGGTACCCTTACCGGGGAGTGGGCGGACAGGCTTGGCCTGCCTGCAGGTGTAAAAGTGGGAACCGGAGCCTTTGATGCTCATCTTGGGGCGATCGGAGGTGAAATAAAGCCTTATCAGCTTATTAAAGTAATGGGCACCTCCACATGCGATATGCTTGTCTCGCCAATGAATGAGATTGGAGATAAGCTTGTTGCAGGAATATGTGGACAGGTTGATGGTTCAATAATTCCCGGCATGCTGGGACTTGAAGCAGGACAATCGGCCTTTGGCGACATCTATGCCTGGTTTGGCAAGCTGCTCATGTGGCCCGTCACTGAAATAATATCTTCGATGAACTGGCTGGATGAAAAGACAAAAGAGAGGATCCGTATTGAAACTGCCGACCGGATGATAGCCGGGCTAAGTGAACAAGCAAAATCACTTGCAGATGAGGAAACAGCAATAGTTGCTCTTGACTGGCTGAACGGACGGAGAACTCCCTATGCAAATCAGGAACTGAAAGGAGTAATTTCGGGATTAACACTTGGTTCAGATGCCCCCAGAATATTTAAGGCACTTGTCGAGGCCACGGCTTTCGGATCAAAAATGATAAATGACCGCTTTGTATCCGAAGGTGTGCGTATTGACGGAGTAATTGCAATAGGAGGAGTGGCAAAAAAGAATCCATTTGTTATGCAAATAGTTGCAGATGTGCTGAATATGCCGATAAAGATCGCAAGTTCCGATCAGACTTGTGCTCTCGGATCTGCCATGGCTGCATCGGTCATGGCAGGTGTTCATAAGAATTTTGAAGCGGCGCAGAAAGCAATGGGCGGGGGATTTGAGAAAGAATACAAACCAGATCCGGTAAAAGCTAAAAGATATGAAGAGCTTTATGTAAAGTACAAAAAGCTTGGTTCATTTATAGAAAATGAGTTAAAATAACTCTGTGAACTTTGTATTGACCTTTGTGCACCTTTGGGGTTAAGAAGAATTTTACCACGAAGGACACAAAGGATGTCACGAAGTAACACTAAGGAAAACTTTTAAATAAAAACCTTTATACCTATGCAAAAATCACTATGCCTATTATTTGTTTTTCTTTTTCAGATTGGCTTCATTGCCTCTGCTCAAAAAGAAAATTCTGTTCTCGTCAACCAGTTTGTGGTGGTTGCAAATAATCCCGGGACTGTTATCAGCAAGGATATCTACGGCCACTTTTCGGAACATCTTGGCAGATGTATCTATGAAGGCTTGTGGGTCGGACTGAGTTCAAAGATCCCAAATACCTACGGGATCAGGAATGATGTTCTTTTCGCTTTGCGAGAGATAAAGGTCCCCAATCTCCGGTGGCCGGGCGGATGCTTTGCCGACACATACCACTGGAGAGATGGTATCGGTCCGCAGGAAAAGCGAGCTTCTATCGTCAACACTCACTGGGGCGGGGTTACTGAAGATAATTCATTCGGAACCCATGAATTCATGAAGCTTACAGAATTGCTCGATTGCGATGCTTATATAAACGGTAACGTAGGTTCCGGAACCGTAAGGGAGATGTCAGAATGGGTTGAATATCTTACTTCCGAATCCGACAGTCCTATGACCAGGCTCCGTAAGGAAAACGGGAGGGAACAGCCATGGAAAGTAAAATATTGGGCAATTGGCAACGAGAACTGGGGTTGCGGCGGAAATATGACAGCTGAATTTTATACTGATGTGATGAGGCAATTTTCGACATACCTTAATAATTATGGTGGCAATCGTCTGTACAGGGTTGCCTGCGGACCTTCCGACTATAATGTCGCATGGACCGAGACACTGATGAAGGATCCTGCATCGCGCGGAAGATTCCAGGGATTATCGATTCATTATTATTCAGTTCCGGACGGATGGGGAAGAAGTAAGGGATCGGCTACCAGTTTTGACGAAAACTCATGGTTTAAGACCATGAGGGCAAACCTACAGATGGACGAAATAATTAAGGGACATGAGGCAATAATGGATCGCTATGATCCTCAAAAGACAAAAGGACTTGTAGTTGATGAATGGGGCAACTGGTACGATGTTGAACCTGGCACAAATCCGGGATTTTTATACCAGCAAAATACCCTGAGGGACGCATTGACAGCAGCCATTCATCTTAATATTTTCAACCAGCACGCCGAACGTGTCAGGGTTGCAAACCTCGCGCAGATGGTAAATGTACTTCAATCAGTTATTCTAACAAAGGATGACAAAATGGTTCTTACACCTACTTATCACGTATTCAGAATGTTCAGAGTTCATCAGGAAGCTCAGCTTCTTAAAACTGATCTTAGGTGCGAGGATTATGCATTTGGTGACAGAAAGATCCAGGCTCTTTCAGCTTCTGCATCGGTTGATAAGAATGGGAAGGTTCATATTTCACTTGCAAACCTGAATCCGAACAAACCTATTGTGGTCACCTGTCCGGTCATAGGGGAAACCTATAAAAAGATTACCGGCGAAGTTCTTACTTCGGATACAATGAACGCACTGAATACATTTGAAGCCGGCGATAAAGTAAAACCAGCATCATTTAGCGGATTTACTTACAAGGAAGGTGTTTTGACTGTAACAATGCCATCAAAGTCGGTGGTGGTCCTGGAATTAACAAAATGACAAATGAATAAAACATTCAACAGAATATTACTGATCACTGCGGCTTCACTTCTGGCGACGGGATGCAGCAAAAACCCTGATGCTGATTACCCGATTCAGCCGGTTCCGTTTACATCTGTTAAGCTTACTGATAATTTCTGGGCTCCGAGGGTTAAAAAAAATGCAACTGTCACCATTCCTATCGCATTTTCTTATTGCGAATCCTCAGGCAGAGTGAAAAACTTTGAAATTGCAGGGGGACTTGACACAGGAACGTTTAAAACTATTTATCCTTTTGATGATTCTGACGTCTTCAAGATCATCGAAGGTGCAAGCTATTCACTGCAGACATATCCCGATCCGAAGCTTGATGCCTATCTTGATACACTTATATGGAAAATTGGTCTTGCTCAGGAGGATGACGGCTATCTCTATACCAACCGGACAATCGCTGAAATGCATGGTGGAAAAGGATTGCATGAATGGGCAAGCAAAAACAGGTGGGAGCTCGATTCTATTCTCAGTCATGAGCTCTATAATCTTGGTCATCTGTACGAAGCGGCTGTAGCTCATTACCAGGCAACCGGAAAGAGGTCACTACTTGACATTGCCATCAAATCGGCTGATCTTGTCAATAAGGATTTTGGTCCTGATAAGGTAAAGGTATATCCGGGTCACCAGGTTATCGAAATGGGACTGGTTAAGCTTTACAGGACAACAGGTGAGAAAAAATATCTTGATCTCGCAAAGTTCTTTCTCGATATCCGCGGTCCAAAGGGAGACGCCTACAACCAGGCAAACAGGAAAGTTATCGACCAGACTGAAGCTGTCGGCCATGCAGTAAGGGCAACATATATGTACTCAGGTATGGCTGATATAGCAGCAATTGAAAAAAATGATGCCTATCTGAATGCGATCACAAGCATATGGGACGATATCGTTTATGGTAAGATATATTTAACCGGAGGAATAGGAGCAACCGGAGGAAACGAAGGATTTGCCGATCCTTTTGTTTTACCTAATATGTCAGCCTATTGTGAAACATGTGCATCAATAGGGGACATTTTCTTCAATCACAGACTCTTCCTTTTACACGGAGATGGAAAGTACATTGACATTCTTGAGAAGACCCTTTATAATTCGATGCTTTCAGGAGTTTCACTTTCTGCCGACAGGTTCTTTTATCCGAATCCGCTTGAATCGAACGGACAGCATGAACGTCAGGCCTGGTTTGGATGCGCCTGCTGTCCATCGAATGTCGCAAGATTTGTTCCTGCAATTCCGGGGTATATTTATGGTGTAGCAAAGAATGAACTATATGTAAATCTTTATATTTCAAATGAGGCGGATATTTCACTCGGGAACAGAAAAATTAAAGTTCTTCAGAATGCTGATTTCCCGTGGAATGGAAAGGTTGAAATTACAGTTGACCCCGAATCGCAGGGCCAGTTTAAACTAAAGCTTCGTATTCCGGGATGGGCTCGTAATGAAGCTATTTCCGGAGGACTGTACAAATTCTCAGACCAGGATAATGGATCCTTCAAACTCATTGTAAACGGAAATGCACTGACTCCCGAAGTAGTAAGTGGCTATGTTGTAATTGACAGAAAATGGAAAAAGGGAGATAAGGTACTGCTCGATCTTCCAATGCCTGTCAGGACTGTAGTTGCTGATGACAGAATTAAGGATGATCTGAATAAAATGGCTGTCCAGAGGGGTCCGGTAATTTATTGCGCCGAATGGCCTGACAATAATACCGGAAACGTACTTAATCTGGTTTTGGAAAAAGGTTCAACTTTTAATACAGAATTTGATACTGGTCTTCTGGGGGGTACCCAGGTCATTAAGACTTCGGGACGACAGACAAGGGGAACTCTTGATGGTAAAATTGAAACATCTGGAATAGAGAATGTTACTATGATTCCTTATGCTCTATGGAATAACCGCGGTCCGGGTCAGATGATGGTCTGGCTTCCGACAACAACTGAAAGTCACAAAGCCACTTCCGGCACCAACAATTGCTTATCTCAGCAAAGTGACAGGAAATAAAATGATAGCGAGAGACGGGTCTCAGAGCCTCACTGCTGTCAATGATCAGATTGAGCCATTGAATTCAAATGACCATTCGGTGTCGTATTATCACTGGTGGCCCGACAAGGACCAATGGGTATATCTGCAGTACGATTTTGAAAAGCCGGAAACAATCTCAAAAACAAAAGTTTACTGGTTTGATGATGGTCCCGACGGAGGTTGCAGGGTTCCTGATGAATGGGAAATACAATACAAGGCAGGAAATACATGGAAACCGGTCAAACCTGCCTCCGCATATCCCGTAACAAAAGATGGATGGGACTCTGTTGAATTTGATCCGGTAAAAGCATCAGCGGTAAAGATAAGGGTTAAATTGAACAAGGAATTTTCAAGCGGATTTACGAATGGATTGTGGAATAAAGGGACAAAGTCCCGGTGGATTGATGGCTTATCCCGTCTTAAAAGCCGGGGTTCGATGATGTTGAACATGCGGTTTTCATCAATTCCCGGATTAAATGTGTATGTTGTGGATGTTGGACATGCCGGATCTCAGGAGTCCCGTCTTAAAAGCCGGGGTTGAGGATGTTGGACATGCCGGATTTCATGGAGTACCACCGGCTTAAAAGCCGGGGTTGAGGATGTTGGACATGCCGGATTTCATGGAGTACCACCCCGCTTAAAAGCCGGGGGTTGGGCAGGCTTATGTAGAGGATTTCAGTGCTTTAACCACGGCTTTTAAGCCGTGGTTAACAGAATACTGTTTATATATGGACTTTAGTCCTTAAACATATCAGAAATGAAAATACATCTGACCATTTTTCTTGTTTTTGTTACAGTTACATTCACCTCATGCAAAAATTACCGGCAGGATCCGGATATTACTTATTATGTTAATTAGGACTGGGAACGATAAAATCCCTGGTTCCGTAAAAAAACCAATTCAAACGATTTCTGAAGTCAACAAACGTATTCAGTCAAAACCCGCAAACATTTTTTTTGCCGGAGGCCAGGTTTTTGAAGGAACCTTGCTTTTAAAAAATATTCAGGGTGTTGATTCAGTCCCGATTATTGTTGGCTCATATGGTGAAGGCAGAGCAGTAATTAATGGAGGAAACAAAGAGTCTATACGTATAAAAAATAGTAAAAATATACGTATAAATAATCTCGGTCTGATGGGTTCAGGACGCAAGGAAGGAAACACAACAAATGGACTTCAGCTTGTAAACAGCACAGGATGCGTCGTTGAGGATATTCGTGCTGAAGGTTTCCAGAAATCGGGAGTTGATCTTTACAACTGCAGGGATGTTAAGGTTCTGAAGGTTATTGCTTATGGCAACGGTTTCTGCGGAATCAACATCATGGGATCTCATCAGGATTCATCAGAACATATACTCATAAAGGATTGCAAAGCTGAAAATAACCCGGGCGATCCGACCATCCTTGATAATCACAGCGGGAACGGAATACTTGTTGGAGTTTCCGACAGCGTAATTATTGATCATTGCACTGCAACCAACAACGGATGGGATATGCCCCGCCAGGGGAATGGTCCGGTCGGAATCTGGACATGGCAGAGCGATCACGTGACGATCCAGTACTGTATAAGCTACAGGAACAAGACATCCAAAGGAGGCAAGGATGGTGGCGGCTTTGATCTCGATGGAGGTGTAACCAATTCACTGGTTCAGTACTGCCTGTCATATGAAAATGAGGGTGCTGGCTATGGATTATTTCAATACTGGGGAGCATCGGACTGGTCAGATAATGTAATACGTTACTGTGTCAGCATAAATGATGCTCGTACAACTGAAGGGGCAGGCAGCTTTTTTATCTGGAACGGATCAAATGAGAGCAAACAATTAACCAATTGTTATATTTATAACAATGTAGCTATCAGTACATCAGCACCTGTGATAAGCTTCGAAAATGCTTCTGAACACGAGAATTTTGTTTTCAGCAACAATATCTTTCTGGGATCAGGTAAGATGATAAGCGGTAAGAACAGTGGAAGCAAGTTCCCGGGAAATGTATGGCGGAGTATTACTGATCCGGTTTTAAACGGTCCTTTTGTAACTGATATAACCGATCCGTACAAACTAAATAATCTTGAAGGATTAAAGCTTCAATCCGGATCACCACTCAGGGATAGCGGTGTTAAGATCATATCTATGTTTGGATTCGATCCTCCTATAATGGATTTTTTCGGAAATCCTGTTCCTCAGGGTTCAGCCCCGGAACCTGGGATCCATGAGTTGGAATAAATATTGTCATTGAAAATGCAACAGGCCGCTCTCACGGAGCTTAATATATTCTGAACCACGTAGAGGTGACCTGTTTGTAAAAATCATTTTTAACTTTAAAGCTAAATACTAAGATATGAAACCCTCTTACAAATTTCGGTTATCAATAGTTGTTTTTCTTTTTGCTGCCTATAATTGTATGATGACTAATCAATCTGCAACAGCCCAATCCTCCGGTAAAAACCTGGCAATTGTAGCCGTCCCTTCCACTTCGGCACGTTTTCCTTCCGTCCCGAACTTCCTGAATGACGGACTAATTCCTGCCACACCAGCCGGAACACGGACAGGAGGCAACCGTCCTCCCCAGCGGCTTTCAAATCAATGGGTGCAGTATGATTGGACACACCCTGTTACAGCCAGCGGAATTGCTGTTTACTGGTGGAACTCCGGAAACACCCTGAGGCTCCCGCAGGCTTACAGGATAAAATACTGGGACGGGAATGATTTCATACCTGTTAAGAATGTATCGGGTCTTGGTCTGGAAAACAACAAATATAATTTTACAACATTTGACCCTGTTAAGACTACAAAGCTGAGGATTGAGGCCGATTCTGCCGAAAGGTTCCCCGGAACCCTGATTGAATGGCAGGTATTCCAGGCAGAAAACAGCCCGAACCATCCGCCTGTAGCAATTGCAGGAGTTGACCGTTCGGTTATCATTGGCGGAAAAACATATTTGTCGGGTAGTACAAGATCAGTGACCCCTGTCACAAAAGTTACCTGGAAAAAGAAATCAGGACCCGGTAATGTGGTTTTTGACAAGCCGGGTGAATTAGTGGCAACAGCCACATTTTCATCCGCTGGAGAATATGTTCTGAGCATGACTGCAGAAGAGGGAGATCTGTCTTCAACCTCTGAGCTCATGATCAAGGTGACTTCACCACCTCCGCCAGAGCGGCTTGATGTTGTTTATACAAAAAGGTATAAAATTGACAGCCCGTTATGGAATGCCCGGGCCAAAGCAATGATTGTAAACTGGATACCATGGTGCATCGACCAGATCAACCGGACCGACCTTACGCTTGGAGAAGGAGGGCTCGACAACTTTATTGAAGCGGGAAAGGCTTTGCGTGGAGAACCACATGGAAAACATAAAGGTTATGTCTTCTCAAACGCCTGGGTTCACCAGACAATTGAATCAATGAGCATAGCCCTGATGATCGATCCCCAGGGTGACAGGGAAATTATTGCTGCCCAGGAAAAAATGAAGGCAACCCTCGAAAAATGGATTCCTGTTATACTTGCAGCCCAGGAACCCGACGGCTACCTCCAGACAGCCTACACCCTCCGTGATACAACCCGTTGGAAGTCGAAATGGGCCCCCGAAACAAGGGGAAACCATGAAGGCTATGTTGCGGGTTATTTCATTGAATCTGCAATAAACCACTATACTCTTACCGAAGGAAAGGATAAACGGCTCTATAATGCAGCCAAAAAGCTTGCAGATTGCTGGGTTACCAATATAGGACCGGGAAAGAAGGAATGGTACGACGGCCACCAGGAGATGGAACAGGCCCTTGTCCGTTTCGGCCGGTTCGTAAACGATATGGAGGGCAATAAACATGGGGACAGCTATATAAGCCTGGCAAAATTCCTGCTCGACAACCGTAAGAACGGAAGTGAATATGATCAGAGCCATGTCCCTGTGCAACAACAGTATGAGGCTGTCGGGCATGCGGTGAGGGCCGTCTACAGCTATTCCGGGATGGCCGATATCGCAGCTGAGACCGGCGACATTGATTACCAGAGCGCCGTTATGTCATTGTGGGATAACCTGGTAAACAAAAAGTATTATCTGACCGGAGGTGTAGGGAGCGGTGAAACTGCTGAAGGATTCGGACCAAATTATTCACTTGGCAATGATGCTTACTGTGAATCATGTTCAAGTTGCGGGCTGATTTTTTTCCAGTACAAAATGAACCTGGCGTACCATGATGCAAAATATGCTGACCTTTATGAGGAAACAATGTATAATGGCCTGCTGGGATCTCTCGCACAGGATGGGAAAAACTTCTACTATGACAATCCCCTCAATTCCGGCCAGTCGCGCTATTCATGGCATGTCTGTCCCTGCTGTGTCGGAAATATTCCAAGAACGCTTCTCATGATCCCTACCTGGACTTATGTCAAGGGGAAAGATGGTCTGTATGTCAATATGTACATCGGAAGCACAATTAAAGTCGAAAAGGTTGCCGGTACCGACGTGGAAATGATACAGAAAACCGATTATCCCTGGAACGGAAAAGTGTCACTTATTGTAAATCCCTCCAAGCCATCAAAATTCACAATATATGTCAGAGTGCCTGACCGGGCGACCAGCAGTCTGTATAATGCCGTCCCTGCAGTAAAAGGATTGAAGGCATTGTCGGTCAACGGGAAACCAGTTGCCAGGACAATTGTAAATGGTTATGCTGAAATAAACCGTACATGGAAAGCCGGAGATAAGATTGATTTGGAACTGCCTATGGAGATACAGACTATAACCGCTGACGAGAGGATTGCTGCTGACAAGGGAAGGGTGGCTTTGCGTTTCGGTCCGCTCATTTATAATGTCGAGAAAGCTGATCAGCCTGATATTGATAAATATATTGGCACAGGACCTCTTTCGCTTGAATGGAAGAAGGATCTCCTGGGCGGCGTTATGGTAATTAACGGCCGATGGGCTGATGGATCACCACTTTTGGCAATTCCGAATTATGCGAGGAATAACCGGAACACAGTAAAATCGACAGATAAGCCTGAAAGGCCAAATCCGGCAGATGGGTCAAATGTATGGATAAAAAAGGATATGTAATTACAATGTAATTACATTTGTGTTATCAGTAATAATATGATACCGACGAGAGATACTAAAGAGATGAAAAAAATATTATTGTTTTCCGGATTCCTGTTTATAATTCAACTGAGTTTTTCCCAGCAATCCGCCTTTACCCTTAACAAGCTTGAATACTTCGAAAGAGGCGGCGTGAATGTAATGGCTTTCCAGGATATTTATCCCGAAGGACATCAGGGAGGTGTGGCGGTCATCATGCACGGAAAACGGCTGGCAACCAATGGAGATATAAGACTCGATGAGACACCAGGACAATGGCAGCCGATACCAAAGCAGACTGAAAGAAAAGTTGATGCTGCAGGGAACACCATAACAGTAAGGCTTTCTTATCCCGATCCAGCAATAAACCGCAAGGGCTTTAATCCGATCGAATACCCCGACCTTAATCTCAGTTATACCGTCAAAGTAAAAGCTCAGGGCGAATCCATTATAGTCACGGTCGATCTCGATAATCCAGTCCCGAAAGAATTCATCGGTAAAGTAGGTTTTAATATGGAACTTTTTCCGGGAGTGCTTTTCGGTAAGAGTTGGTTCATGGACAAAACGACCGGAATTTTTCCGAGGCAGGCAAACGGGCCTGCTTTGGAAGACAGCAAAGGTGAAATTGTTGCAGCACAGCCCATGGCAACCGGTAAAAAGCTTGTGGTAGCACCCGAAAGCGATCTTCTAAGGATGTCAATCGAGTCAAAAACAGGTGATCTGCAGCTGCTCGACGGAAGGTATTTACATAACAACGGCTGGTTCGTGGTAAGATCGGTTGTTTCAGAAGGAGCAGCCAAAAATGCAGTTGAGTGGATAATTAACTCCAAATGTGGTCACCGGATGGAAAAGCACTCCGGTAATTCATGTTTCGCAGATAGGCTATCATCCCGGTCAGGAAAAAGTAGCAATAATTGAAGTCGATAAGAATGAAGCGAAAACCGGAGATCCGGTACTTGTCTCTGTTGGTGAAAATGGCAAAAACACATTACTTACAGTCAGTAAACCTGTACTCTGGGGATCTTTCCTGAGATATAAGTATCTGAAATTCGACTTCTCATCAGTTAAACAGGAGGGACTTTATTTTATCAAATACGGTAATGAACAGTCACAACCTTTCAGGATAGCATCTGATGTTTTTAAGCGGAATGTATGGCAGCCCACTCTTGAATATTTTCTTCCGGTTCAGATGTGCCACATGCGTGTGAATGAAAAATACCGTGTCTGGCATGGATTGTGTCATATGGATGATGCGCTGATGGCTCCGACTGATTATAACCATTTTGATGGATATATGCAAGGCAGTTCAACCCTGACAAAATTTAAATCAGGAGATCATGTCCCGGGCCTTAATATCGGAGGATGGCACGATGCAGGTGATTATGATCTGCGTGTCGAATCGCAAAGCGGCGAAGTTTATATTCTGATAATGGCCTTTGAGTCATTTAACGTTAAATATGATGAAACCTCTGTCGACCAGAAAGCGCATATTGTTGAAATTCACCAGCCCGATGGTAAACCTGACCTTCTGCAGCAGATAGAGCATGGTGCTCTTTCGGTAGTCGGGGGTTACAAAAATCTTGGTCGCCTTTACAGAGGGATAATAGAATCGGATAAGAGGCAATATGTAATGCTTGGTGACGGATCGACAATGACAGATGGCCTCATTTATTATAAGGATATTAAAGCCGGGGAACGGACAGGATCTTATTCTTCTGTTCCTGATGACAGGTGGGTCTTTACAGAAAACAATCCTTCACGCGAGCTTACCACAGCTGCTCATCTGGCTGCAGCTGCAAGGGTTCTGAAAGGGTTTAATGACTACCTTGAGCAGACAGTGTATCGACATTGCAATGACGATCTATTCACATGACTATCAGCTGACAGGAAGAGCAATAAACTCAAAAATCCAGGCAGCATCAGAGCTTTTTTTAACAACCGGGGAGGATCAGTATAAGGACTATATTCTGCAAAATGAAGAAGCAGTAATTAAAGGGATTCGCGACCTTGGATGGCTTATAGCGCGCACCCTTCCGAAGATAAACAAACCTGAGTTTACAGCCGTCATAAAAAATGCAGCAAAAAGCCTGTCAGAAGAAATAATTAAGCAGGCAGCGGAAACCCCTTTCGGAGTCCCGTACAGGCCTAATATTTGGGGAGCCGGATGGGATATCCAGTCCTTTGGAGTCAGGCAGTATTACCTTCACTCTGCTTTCCCCGATATTTTTCCTTCGGCTCCGATTTTCAATGCTCTTAATTTCATACTCGGCGTTCATCCCGGAGAAAACACATCATCGTTTGCTTCTGGTGTCGGTGCAAGGTCAACGACTGTGGCCTATGGCGTTAACAGGGCTGACTGGTCATATATTCCCGGCGGGGTTTCATCGGGCACCGCCCTTATCCGGCCAGACTTTCCGGAGCTGCTCGACTGGCCTTACCTGTGGCAGCAACAGGAATATGTCATGGGAGGTGGAGCAACAAATTTCATGTTTCTGGTTTTGGCTGCTGATAAGCTGCTGGGTGAAAATTGAGAAACTTTTGTAGTTTTACAATAGTAGAGCCAACCTGGAAAAAATGGATAACAAAAAGTTGGTTAAATATTCAGAATATCTTTTTTCCGGTATTTTCTTTGCCGGGATATTTGTCTTTTTTGCATTCTTCTACAATAGCCATCTTCATTTTGAAGAGCAGTTTCAGCTGTTTCTTCTGACAGGTGACTCTTTTGCTGCAAAATTGGATATCCGGGAGGTTTTTCAGGATGGATAGGTGGATTCTTCACGCAGTTTTATTACCTGTCGGCGGCAGGGCCTTTTATAATTACCGGATTACTCTTTGCTCTTCAGCAGATTATGAAAAGGATATTAAGCAAGGTTAATTCCAGGTCTATAATATTCCCGTTTAGTTTTACCCCATCACTTTTAGCCGGGATGATCCTGTGCAATGAGTTCTATCCATTGTCGTCAATTACAGGTTTCCTGCTGGCAATGCTGGCGGGACTTGTATATGTCAGTATCAGAAGTGACAAAACCAGGTTTATAACCGGGCTTATACTAATTCCTCTGACTTACTGGCTGGCAGGCGGATCATTTACCAGCCTTCTTCTTTTAATGCTGGTTTATGAGTATTTGCTTTATCTAACCTCGAAGAAAAAGACAGGCAAGGGTAATGATGAAGCAAGTGCATATGATCTGAAAGGATGGTATTTTATTTCCTATATATTTATTGCTGCCACTATTCCTCTCCTTGTGAGACAATATCTTATCCTTCAGCCTCTTATGTTGACATTCATGAGTGAGTTTTATTATAACATAGTCACCACAATGCCAACAGCCGTTCTGGTTCTGTTTCTATTGCCCCCCATTCTGCTTCTGGTTCATTTTGTATCACCGAAAGAAAAAAACATAAAGAGATCCCTGGCATTACAGATTGCATTATTTGCAGTATTGTGCTGGTTTGGATTTAAGAGCTTTGTAAATTTTGAAGCTGAAGAGATAATGACTTATGATTATCTGGCCAGGAACGAAAGGTGGAATGATATTCTGAAATATTCTGAAAGAAAACCTCCCCGCAATTATCTGTCACTTGCGATGCTTAATCTCTCCCTTGCCAAAACCGGACAACTGGGCAACAGGATGTTCAGCTATGACCAGCATGGTGTAAATGGACTTTTTCTTCCCTTTAACAGGGAGTATGTTACAGCCATAATGGGCAATGAGATTCTCTACCAGCTTGGATTGACCAATGCATCACAGGAATATGCATTTGAAAGCATGGAAACTATTCCCAATATGGGTAAATCTGCAAGGGTAATCAAAAGACTCGCTGAAACAAATCTTATAAACGGGCAGTACAAAGTATCTGAAAAATATTTAAAGATTCTTGAGAAAACCATTTTTTACAGAAAATGGGCTAAAAATACACTTACAGTTATTAATAATGAAGAAAAGATAAATAATGATTCTGACTGGGGAGAAAAGAGGAAATTCTCCGTCAGGAATGACTATTTCTTTCACATAAAAAATATTGAGGCGGTACTGAACAGGATGGTCAAAGAACATCCGGATAATAAAATTGCATTTGAATATCTTATGGCTTTCTATATGATCAATAAGGATATGAGGAATTTCATCAATCTCATTCCTGCAATTGAGAAGATGGAATACAGCAAGGTACCGGTATCATATCAGGAAGCTGTTATGTATATTATCAGTCTGAACAATGAGGACCCCATTACAAATTCTCCGCCATATGTCAGTCAGGATACAAAGCTCAGAATGAAAGCTTATGCAGATATCTATAACAGGTATCCCGATGCAAGGGAGCGGCTTGAGAAAAGATTTGCAGGCACGTACTGGTTTTATCTGCATTTTAAAGAAGTTGAATTAAGTCCAAATGAAGAGAAAAAAAATAATACAGGATCAACATGAGCCGGACTAAGTTTTTTATAGTTTTTACAGTTGCAGTCCTTTTTCTTTCATGCAGCAGGCCGGGAAATGATCTGAGGGAGATTGAACAGCCTCCCGGCAATCTTTCCTGATTATTGTGATGTGGTTGTTCCTGTGAATATTGCGCCTCTGAATTTTAAAATTGCTGATGATCCTGAAAAAACAGTAGCATTAATTGAAGGGGCACAGGAAAGAATTAAGATTCACGGGAAAGATAAAATCATTATTCCACATGAGAAATGGAAGAAACTTTTAAGAAACAATTCAAACGGCGGCATAAGTATAACTGTTTATACCCGACGGGAGGGGAAATGGAATAAATATAAGCCTTTCAGCATCAGTATCAGGAGTGAACCTGCAGATCCATTTATCGTTTACCGTCTTATAGCACCCGGGTATGAAACCTGGAGCGAGATGGGAATTTACCAGCGCAATCTGACCTCTTTTGATCAGGATCCGATAATAAACAACCGACTGATACCAGGGGCTTGCATGAATTGTCATTCATTCCAGGCTAACAACCCGATGAAATGATGTTCCATCTGAGGGGCAGCATAGGTGGCACCATACTTGTTCAGGATGGGAATGCAATTAAGCTCAATACAAAAGTAAAAGAAACGATCTCAAACTGTGTTTATCCATACTGGCACCCGTCAGAAGACTTCATTGCGTGTTCGGTAAATAATATTCAGCAGGTTTTTCATTCAGTGAAGGAAAAAAGGATTGAAGTATTTGATTCAAAATCGGATATTGTGGTTTATGATATCAGGAATAATAAATTGATTACAAGTAAGTTAATTTCATCGGAAGAGAGTTTTGAGACATTTCCGGCTTTTTCTCCCGACGGAAGAAGCCTGTTTTTCTGCAGTGCAAAAAAGGCAATCCAGCCGGACAACTATGATAGGATCAAATACAGCTTATGCAGGGTTGATTTTGATGCGTCATCAGGCTCTTTCGGGGATAAGATTGATACCCTGGTAAGCTCATTCCGGACCGGGAAAAGTGTCTCCTTTCCCAGGATTTCGCCCGATGGTAAGACCCTGATTTTCACACTTTCGGATTATGGAAACTTTTCGATATGGCACAGGGAAGCCGATCTTTACCAGCTCGATCTTTCATCAGGTAATTTTCGCCCCATTGATGTAATAAACAGTTCTGAATCGGAGAGTTATCATTCATGGTCATCAAACTCACGTTGGATGATATTCAGCAGCAGGAGGATGGATGGATTATACACACGTCCTTTCATTACTTATGCCGGTGAAAATGGTTCATTCAGCAAACCCTTTATGGTGCCCCAGAAAGATCCGGAATTTTATGAGCTCTTCCTCCGATCATTTAATGTTCCGGAATTTGTTAAGGGTAAAGTCCGGACAGATGGCCGGTCGATGCTGAAAGCTATCGGTTCAAAAGCAAAAGACGTTAATTTTGAGCTCAGGGATTGAGGTTTGATAAAGAAATATAAAGTATCTGCTACCATCATTTCATTTTCTCCCGGAATATTCATATAGGTCGATATTTGCAGGGATGATCGGCTGAATGAAATTAAGGTGAAGGTTAAATTACAGACTCCAACGCCATTAAAATATCATCAGACTTATGATACAGATTCCTCATTTCGCTTCGCTTCATTCGGAATGACAACTTTCGTTTTTTGGATAGGGGAAAGGAGAGAGTGGCGGCACCGCCGCTCTCTCCTTTCCCCTATAAATCCAAATAAATCACTGTCATTCCGAGCGTTAGCGAGGAATCTCAACTTAAAGTTAATGGATTTGGTTGTAACAACGGTAGGAGTGCAAAAAATTGGATATATCCGCCGATTGGAGGAGGAATGAGGAATCTTACGATATGCTATTAGTTAATCAGATCCTACCCGCATGGAGGACACTGAGAAGGGGGCAATTAAAATTATTATAAGGTAGACTCAATACCCCGTTCTTAAAAACTCTTGATATCTTCTATCTAACTTTTGTCATTAGTTACCGATAATCAATTAATTTTAGTACATATTTTTTTATTGATACAACTGGATCCACCTGTACCGGGTTATCAGATAATTTTCAATATCGATGAGAAAACTATTATTATTCATCCCTGCATTCGTCATTTTGTTTTCCATGTGCTCTCAGACCATATGGAAGAAGACAGATAACGGTGTGATCATCAGACTTAGATCAGGGAGCTCCGATATCCCGAAACAAATGAAACTGGAGATAATAAATGATGAGATCATTCATGTCCTGGCATCTCCGGTAAAAGGTTTTTCGGACGAAAAGAGCCTGTGCGTGATTGACCGTAATAATCCCAGATCCTTCTTTCACTGTCAGGCAGAAAAAGGACACACTCGTAGTTTCTACAGCCAGGATTACTGCTAAAGTATCAATCGTGACAGGTCAGGTTATCTTCTGTGATGAAAATAATAAGGTGATTTTGAGTGAAAAAGCGGGTGGAGGGAAGTCATTTGTCCCGATAAACGTCGAAGGTACTTCAGGATACACAATGGGACAGGTTTTTGACTCTCCCTCTGATGAGGCCTTTTACGGACTTGGCCAGCATCAGTCGGACGAATTTAATTACAAGGGGCTTAACGAAAGCCTTTATCAGTACAACACCAAAGTGTCGGTTCCATTCATAGTCTCAAACCGTAATTACGGGATCCTGTGGGACAATTATTCACTGACAAAATTCGGCGATCCGCGCGATTATTCAGAGATGGATCTTTTCAGGTTATATGACAACAATGGTCAGGAAGGCGGGCTTACTGCAACTTATTATATCGATTCCGACACCTCAAAGATTTTTGTCCGGCGCAAAGAATCATCAATCGATTACGAAAATCTTACAACCATAAAGAATTTCCCTGAAAAATTTCCCTTTTACAGGTCAACAATAACCTGGACAGGTGATATTGAACCTGTAGGAATCAGGCTTATATTATTTCAAGCTTTATTATGCCGGCTATACAAAGCTGTATCTCGATGGTGAACTGGTCGTCCCGGAACGATGGAGAACTGCATGGAACCCGAATACATACAAATTCAGCAGGAACCCTTGAGAAAGGCCATAAATACTCTGTGAAGCTTGAATGGAAACCCGATGGAGGCGTCTCTTATATCGGGCTTAAAGCTTTGAGTCCACGCCCGGTTAAAGATCAGGGATCATTATCCCTGACTTCTGAAATGGGGAATCAGATCGATTATTACTTTATCCGCGGAAAAAGCATGGACGATGTCATTGGCGGTTACCGGACACTCACCGGCAAAGCCCAAATAATGCCGAAATGGGCTATGGGATACTGGCAAAGCCGTGAAAGGTACAGGTCACAGAAGGAACTTCTTGATGTGGTTAAGGAGTACCGTAAAAGAAAAATACCCCTCGATAATATTGTGCTTGACTGGTCGTACTGGCCGGTTGATTCATGGGGCTCTCATGAATTTGATCCAAAGTTTTTCCCTGATCCCTCCGGAATGGTTGATTCTGTCCATAAACTTAATTCCAGGATAATGATCTCAGTATGGCCGAAATTCTACTATACCACAGATCATTACAAGGAATTCGACAGCAGGGGATGGATGTACAGGCAGGCTGTCAACGACAGTGTAAGGGACTGGATAGGAAAAGGATACATCGGATCATTCTATGATGCTTACAGCGAAGGTGCGCGTGATCTCTTCTGGGAACAGATAAGGGAGCATCTGTTCACCAAAGGTTTTGATGCCTGGTGGATGGATGCGTCAGAACCTGATATTCTTTCAAATGCAAGCATTGAATACCGAAAAAAACTTTCCACACCAACCGCCCTGGGGCCTTCAGCAAAATACTTTAACACATACGCCCTCGTCAATGCCATGGCAATATATGACGGGCAAAGAAGCACTGATCCCGGAAGGAGGGTATTCCTTCTTACACGTTCAGGTTTTGCAGGCTTGCAGAGATACTCGACTGCCACATGGAGCGGAGATATCGGCACGAGGTGGGAAGACATGAAGGCTCAGATACCTGCAGGGCTTAACTTTGCATTGTCAGGGATCCCGTACTGGACTTTTGATATCGGAGGTTTTTGTGTTGAGAACAGGTATACTAAAGCCAGCGAAGGATCAGAAGACCTCAATGAATGGCGGGAGCTTAATACACGCTGGTTCCAGTTCGGGTCGTTCTGCCCGCTTTTCCGAAGTCACGGACAATACCCCTACAGGGAGATTTTTAATATTTCACCTGCCGGAAATCCGGCTTACGAGAGCATGGTTTATTATGACAAGCTGAGATACCGGCTGATGCCTTATATCTATTCCCTGGCTGGAGTGACATATTTCAACGATTACACGATAATGCGGGCTATGGTTATGGATTTTGGAGGTGATAAAGCTGTTAAGAGCATAGGGGACCAGTATATGTTCGGTCCCTCACTGCTGGTAGCCCCGGTTTATAAATACAAGGCGAGGTCGCGCGATGTTTATTTCCCGTCCTCCTGCGGGTGGTACGATTTCTATTCCGGAATTTATATTCTTGGAGGACATCAGCTTCAGGTAGATGCCCCCTTTGAGCAAATCCCGATTTTTGTCAGGGAAGGTTCAATAATACCCCTGGGCCCTCAGGTACAATTTACGGACGAAAAGCCGGCAGATCCGGTTACATTATATGTTTACACAGGCAGGAATTGTGCATTTACGTTATATGAGGATGAGGGAACCAATTACAATTATGAAAAGGGAGAATGCAGCACAATTAAATTCAGTTACGATGAAACAACAGGTGAACTTATAATTGGCGATAGAAAAGGAGAATTCAAAGGGATGCTGAAAGAAAGAGTATTTAAAATTGTCTGGATAACCCGCGACAATCCAATTGGATTTGATCCTGAAATTATTCCTCATGATTCAGTCGCTTATATTGGGGAAAAGGTCGTGATTAAAAAATCAATTAAACAATCAAAAGAATTATAATCTTCATTATCCGAATCCTATGAAAAAACTATCCATTATTGGTCTGATCTTTTTTCCCCTTTTAATGATCGCTTCAGAGGCCTCAGCACAGATTGCCTCAATCAGGGACTCACTGGGAGGAGCTCCTGTTCCTCCCGAAATTGAGAATCCTGAAAATATCGGTACTAACAAAGAACCGGCACATGCCACCCTGATGCCTTATGCAAACCTGGAGGAGGCTCTTGCGGCCGACAGACATGCATCGACATTCTGCCGAAGCCTTAATGGCATGTGGAAATTTAACTGGGTATCGTGGCCTCAGGCCCGGCCAGTTGATTTTTACAAGACAACCTACGATGTATCAGCCTGGAAAGAAATACCGGTCCCGTCGAACTGGCAGCTGCTTGGATATGGGACGCCATACTACAGGAACCTTGGATATACGTTTAAGAAGGATTTTCCCAAAGTGATGAGCACTCCTCCCAGGAACTTTACAGCCTATGATGAGCGGAATCCGGTTGGAAGTTACAGAAGGGATTTTGATGTCCCGGCTGACTGGAATGGTCGTCAGATATTTATTTCATTCGATGGTGTGGATGCGGGATTCTTCCTGTGGGTCAACGGCCAGAAAGTCGGCTACAGCGTCAACAGCCGTAATGCGGCTGAATTTGATATTACAAAATTCGTGAAGCCTGGTAAAAATATGGTTGCAGCCGAGGTCTACCGGTACACAACCGGAAGTTATCTTGAGGATCAGGATATGTGGAGGCTCAGCGGTATCTTCCGCAATGTTACGATATGGAGCTCACCACAACAGCATATCCGGGACTTCTTCGTTAAGACCGATCTGGATGACAATTACATAAATGCCACCGTTGATGTTGTGGCAAAAGTCAGGAACTATGGCAGCAAACCAGCCAAGCCGTCAAAGCTTTTTGTCACTCTTTATGATGGGGAAAGTATTGTGACAGAATATTCAGCAATAGATGGTGTACCTGCTCTTAATCCGGGAGAAGAAGTATCGGTAAGACTTTCATTTCCTGTTGAGAAACCTGCCAAATGGACAGCAGAGACCCCAAAACTATATACAACAGTACTAACTCTTAAAAGAGGGAATAAAGTAATTGAAACCCTTTCCGCAAGGACCGGTTTCAGGGAAGTTGAAATAAAAGGAAGGACATTTCTGGCTAACGGAGTCCCGATTAAGCTGAAAGGAGTCAACCGTCACGAAAACTGGCCTGACGTGGGTCATGCAGTAACAGAGGCACAGATGATTCGCGACCTTGAGCTTATAAAGCAGGGAAATTGCAATCATGTCCGCACATGCCATTATTCAGATGATCCACGATGGTATGAATTGTGTGATGAATGGGGAATATGGCTTGTTGCTGAGGCAAATGTTGAATGTCATGGCAATTCCGGGAAATTTGATGAGGAACCAAGGATGAAGGCAGCTATTCTGGACAGGAATATTGCAAACGCCGAAAATTTTAAAAATCACCCCTCAGTGATAATATGGTCACTTGGAAATGAGAATGGCAGGGGTGGCTCAAACTTCAGGGCAGCCATGGCAGCTGTTAAATCAATTGACAACACAAGACCGGTTCATTATGAAGGATTTGGTACCGGAAAAAACAATCCTGCTGACCTCGACAGCCGTATGTATACTAATGTCCCTGATGTTGAGCGTATAGCAACCGATACATCATTCCATAAGCCATTCTATTTGTGCGAATATGCACACGCAATGTTCAACTCCATGGGTGCCATCGGTGAGTACAATGATGTTTTCGACAAATATGGGTCACTTCTCGGAGGTGCAATCTGGGAATGGCAGGATCAGGGCATCTGGAACAGACGTGATCCGAACCATGTGATTCTGGCCTACGGAGGTGGCTTTGGTGAGTTTCCTAATGACCGCTATTTTATTCATAAGGGAGTAGTTGCTTCCGACCGTTCTCTTAAGCCTCATTACCCCGAAATGAAGCATGCATACCAATGGATACAAATCTCAGAAGGGAATCTTGCGGAGGGTATTATAAAGATCAGGAACAAATATCAGTTCACAAGCCTTAAGGACTTTATTGCTTCCTGGACGCTTTCAGAAAACGGGACCATTATTGGCTCGGGTTCTTACCCTTCATTTGATGTAAAACCGGGAATGGAAACATCCGTACAGGTTCCTTTTGAACTTGACAATCCGAAAGCCGGAGCTGAATATTTTCTTCGCATATCCTATACAATTCCAAAAGATGAAATATGGGCAAAAAAAGGGTATGAGATTGCATCACAACAATTCAAGCTGCCTGTAAAGGTAGCAACTTCCACGCCCTCTTCAGATGCGAAACCTGTTGCAATGACTCAGAACGAAAAGGAGATCACAATTAAAGGAGATGGTTTTACTGTTGTTTTTGACATGACAACTGGCACCTTCTCAAGGCTCGAACGTAATGGTCTGAACATCCTGAAGAGCGGTGGCGGACCAAGATTACATCTGTGGAGGGCTCCTCACAGGAACGATGATATGTACGCTGACAGGGGATGGAACAGCAATGGCATTAAAGACCTGAAATGGACCGCTCAGGGAATATCGGTCGAACAGTCAGCGGCTTCAGAAGTTAAAATCTCAGTAAAGCTTATCGGTGAAGGGAAGAACGGATTTACTGTAAATCATGATGTTGTTTACAAAATTTCCGGCAATGGAATAATCACAGCCGAAAATAATTTCAAATCGAGTAATCCCCAGCAGGTTATCGCCCGGATTGGGGTTCGGTTGTTCCTTGATAAGCAATTTGAACTGGCAGAGTATTTTGGACGCGGTCCAATGGAAAACTATGCTGACCGTAAACGTGGATTTGATGTCGGAGTTTACAAAAGTACCGTAAAGGAACTTCTTACTCCTTATGAGAAACCGATGGATGCAGGAAATCATGAAGATGTCCGCTGGGTAAAGATCACAAATCCGGGAGGAATAGGTATTATGGCTCAGCGTGATACCTCGCTTCTGCAGTTCACAGCGCTTCCGTACAGTGATGAGCAGATGGAAAATGTGGAATATAAAATAGATCTTCCGACGAGCGATGCAACCGTGTTCTGCATAAGTAACCATACTCTCGGCGTAGGATCGAACGGTTGCGGCCCGAGACCTTTACCTCAGTATATGGTTTATGCCGCACCAGCATCATTTACTTATAAACTGAACCTGCTTACCAATTAGGGCAGACAATACGTGCTTTCTAATTTAAAATGAGATTTAATCAAACAATAAAACCGGATTAAATTTAATATGATAACATTATGAAACTTAAAATCTTCGGACTTTTTATTCTGATCGCACTGACCGGATGTGGCAAAAAGCCTTCAGGGATTGAGCTTCCCTCGCTTATCGGCGATAATATGCTTCTGCAGCAGAAAACAAATATTGAGATATGGGGTAAAGCATTACCCGGCAATAAAATTAACGTGTCTGCCAGCTGGCAGGCTGACGGACAGGCAGTATCAGGTGAGGATGGCAAATGGTCCGTATCACTTGCCACACCAGAAGCTGGTGGCCCTTATACAATTACAATCGCGGCAAAAGATACCAGTCTTACAATAAAGAATATTCTTATTGGTGAAGTATGGGTATGCTCGGGGCAGTCAAATATGGAGATGCCTCTTGCAGGATGGCCTCCTAATGATACTATAATGTATTCAGCTCAGACTATTGCATCAGCATCGGTACCTGAAATCCGTCTGTTCATTGTTCAGCGCAAAGTTTCAGGTGAGCCCCTTGAGGAGTGCACAGGAAGATGGGAAGTCTGCAGTCCTGCCACAGTCGGCCAGTTCAGTGCTGCAGGATATTTTTTCGGAAAAAAGCTTAATGATGAATTAAATATCCCGGTTGGACTTATAGAATCTGCATGGGGCGGCACACCTGCTGAAGCATGGATGTCGTCGGAGGTACTTGAAAATGCAGGTGAATTTGTTTCTGAGATCAAGGGAATAAAAGAATCAATTCCTCTTCTTGCAGAATACCAGTCGTGGCTTAATAGTCATAAGCAATTGGTTGCTGACAAGAGCGGGGAAGAGCAATGGAAAGATCTCATTTTTAATGATGAGAAAGTCCCTTTGCCTGAATTCAACGACAGCAGCTGGCCCGTAATGAAACTTCCGGGTCAGTTTGAAACAGTAACCGGTGATTTTGATGGTGCCGTCTGGTTCCGTAAAAATGTGGAGATACCTGAGAAAATGGCCGGCAAAGACCTTACCGTGATGCTTGGACCCATTGATGATATGGACAGGACTTACTTTAACGGGAAACTTGTCGGTTCGCATGAAGTATCAGGTTTCTGGCAGACTGAAAGAAATTATGAAGTACCAAAGGATATCGTGAAAGCCGGGTCCAACACTATTGCAGTCCGTGTGCTGGATACCCAGGGCGGCGGCGGAATATGGGGGAAACCCGGAACAATGATGCTTGTACTGAAAGATAATAAGGAAGCTCAGATAAGCCTCGATGGTGAATGGAAATTCCAACCGGTTGCTGAGCTGATAGGTAACAGGTTTTACATGCTTGATCTGACCAAAAATGAATTTACCGCAGTTAAAAGACCAAAAACGATCAGCGCCTCAACTCCTTCATCATTATTCAACGGAATGATCAATCCGCTGATTAAGTATCCTGTCAGGGGAGCAATCTGGTATCAGGGTGAAGCAAATGTCGGAAGAGCAGATCAATACTCAAAAATCTTTCCCCTGATGATCCGGAACTGGCGCAATGCCTGGAAAAATGAAGATCTTGCATTCTATTATGCCCAGATAGCACCATATGCATATGGAGGTGAGGATTCAATGGAATCGGCTTATCTCCGCGAAGCCCAGGAAAAGGCTCTTGAGCTTCCAAATACCGGAATGGCAATTACTCTCGATATTGCTACCGTTATGAATATTCATCCGCCTTTCAAAAAAGAGGTTGGCTACAGGCTAGCAAACCTTGCCCTTGTAAAAAATTATGGAAAAGAGATTATTTTCCAGGGACCAATGTACAAATCGATGACGGTTGATGGAAGAACAATCAAGATTCAGTTTGACTATATTGAGAACGGACTTACTGCAAAAAATGGTAAATTATCGGAGTTTGAGATTGCCGGGAAGGATGACAGATACTTTAAAGCTGAGGCAAGGATCGTAAACAATGAGGTATGGGTAACATCTCCAAAAGTTACTGAACCTGTATCGGTCAGGTACTGCTGGAGGGACAGGGCTACAGCTTCTTTATTCAATAGTGCGGGACTGCCGGCCCTTCAATTTCGTACGAACCGGTAATAAATAATTTGAACTGAAATACATTTTATTAATTTTATACGATTAAATCTGTTATATGATGAAAAAAAATCTGCTCTTATTGCCCATCCTGGTTGTCACAATTACCTTATTTACCGATTGCAGTAACTCGTCAAAAAATAAGGTGAGACAAGAGGTTTTTGGTAACCATCAGGGCAAGGAAGTCTACCTGATCACTCTGACAAACAAGCAGGGTAATGTATTGAAACTTACCAATTATGGAGCTAAAATCAACTGGATTGAGGTACCTGACAGGAAAGGCCAGAAAGCCAATATAACATTCGGATATGATACTTTTGAAGAAACCCTGGCAGGTGATATGTCATTTGGTTCTACTGTCGGCAGGTATGCCAATAGAATAGCCAACGGCAAGTTTACCCTCGACGGTGTTGAATACATCCTGCCCAGGAATAACGGCCCAAATACACTTCATGGCGGACCCCTGGGCTGGCACAGCGTTGTCTGGAATACCGAAGTGCTTAGGAGCAGCGATTTTCCGGCAGTGAAATTCACATATCACAGCCCTGATATGGAGATGGGATTCCCCGGGAATGTGGATGCCGAGGTAATATATACCTGGAGTGACAATAATGAGATTATAATGGATTATAAATGCACTACTGATAAACGAACGGTTATAAATTTAACAAACCATGCATATTTTAATCTGCACGGACCAGGCAACGGGTTTATCACGGACCATATTCTGACATTGAGAGGATCGTATTTTACACCTGTTGATTCTGTAATGATACCGACAGGTGAGATTCGTCCGGTAGCCGGAACTCCTTTTGACTTTACAAAACCACATACAATCGGTGAAAGACTCGACGAAAACTATGATCAGCTTATCCTTGGGAAAGGTTATGACCATAATTATGTCCTTGATAACAAGGAAGAAGTTGATGCAATGGTTTATGAATCGGGCAGCGGACGTGTACTTGAGGTAATAACTGATCAACCCGGTCTGCAGCTTTATATCGGCAATTTTCTTAACGGAACCCAGAAAGGTCATGGCGGTATTCAATATGATTTTAGAACTGGTTTCTGTCTTGAATCAGGCCATTTTCCTGACAGTCCGAACCATCCCGATTTTCCGTCAACTGTTCTGAGTCCTGGAGAAACTTATAAAACCAGAACAATTTACAGGTTTTCAGTTCTTTAACAAGAGATCGAAATTGTGATAAATTACTAAGTCTAATTTGTTTTGAGGGGGTAAACTAAAAATTATTATTATGACCACAAGACGTATTTTTTTAAGAAACAGTGCAATTGCTGCTGCCGGATTAACATTTGCACCATCTGTTTCAGGCTCAATGAAAGGATTCCAGGCAAGCGACAAGATCAGGATAGGTGTTATAGGCTGCAACGGACAGGGATGGAGCGATCTGAGCGCCTTTCTCGAATACCCACAGACAGAATGCATTGCATTATGCGATGTTGATGAAACTGTTCTTAACCGACGGGCATCGAATGTCGAAAAGATAAGGGGAAAAAAGCCGGCAAATCTTTATAAGGACTGGCGAAAACTCATAGATAACAAGGATATTGATCTTGTAATTGTCGGAACTCCCGATCACTGGCACTGTATTCAGATGGTAGCTGCATGTGAAGCAGGAAAGGATGTCTATTGTGAAAAGCCTATCGGTAGGACAATTGAGGAGTGTAACCTGATGGTCGGAGCCGCGGAGAAATATAAAAGAGTGGTTCAGGTTGGACAATGGCAGAGAAGCGATCCTCACTGGCAGGATGCGGTAAATTTCATTAAGTCAGGCAAGCTTGGCAAAATAAGGTTCGTAAGGGTCTTCTCATACCAGGGCTGGTGCCCATCAATACCTGTTCTTGCAGATGAGCCTGTTCCTGCAGGTGTTGATTATGATATGTGGCTCGGACCTGCAACCAAAAGACCATTTAACAGGAACCGGTTTCATTTTACTTTCAGATGGTTCTGGGATTATGCTGGCGGACTGATGACTGACTGGGGTGTTCACCTTCTGGATTATGCCCTTTTCGGAATGAATGTTACTGCCCCGAAATCAATAATGGCGATGGGAGGTAAATATGGTTATCCTGATGATGCCTGCGAAACTCCCGACAGCCTTCAAACGATCTATGAATTCGACGGTTTCAATGTTTTATGGGATCATGCAATAGGAATTGATGATGGTGCTTATGGACGAAATCATGGTTTGGGATTTGTCGGCGAAAATGGCACTCTTGTGGTAGACCGTGGAGGATGGGAAGTAATCCCGGAAAAGGTTAACGGCAAGATCCGAATGGAAGCAGTCCCTTTAAAGAAGGGTACCAACCAGGGTTTGAAGAACCATGTAAAAAATCACCTTGAATGCATAGCCAGCAGGAATCCGAATACGAATGCAAGTATTCAGATAGGTGCACATATTGCGAAATTTTCAGCTCTGGGCAATATTGCCTACCGGACAGGTAAAAAGCTTGTATGGGATGGGAAGAAATTTACAAACGATACTGAAGCAAACAATTATCTGGTTCCAAGCTACAGGGATCCGTGGAAGTTACCGAAAGTATAATCATAGTGATCGGCGTAAATCGGCGTAATCTGCGGGAAACAAAAGATATTTCCCGCTGATATCGCTTATCCTCGCAGAAATAAAGAGATTAAGGCATTGTAATCTTAACAAATTATGAAAAAACGTTCTTTGTTCTCACTCCTTATAATTCTGTCAGTCAGTAATTTAATTTCGACAGCTCAGCAGACAGTTTATTCATTTCCTTTTCAGAATCCCTCACTGAGCGAGGAACAGAGAGTCAACGACCTGATTTCAAGAATGACACTGAAAGAGAAAGCTGATCAGCTTCTTTACACTGCACCTGCTGTTGCGAGGCTCGGAATACCATCTTATAACTGGTGGAACGAAGCATTGCATGGAGTTGCAAGGGCAGGTTATGCAACAGTTTTCCCTCAGTCGATCACTATTGCAAATTCATGGGACGAGGGACTTATGTACAATGTGGCAAACGCGATATCAGATGAAGCCAGGGCAAAGTATCATGAATTCCAGCGCAGGGGCAAGACAGGTATTTACCAGGGGCTTACATTCTGGTCGCCAAACATTAATATTTTCCGTGATCCGCGATGGGGAAGAGGTCATGAAACTTATGGTGAAGATCCGTATTTAACAGGCAGGATGGGTCTTCAGTTTGTTAAGGGTATGCAGGGTGATGATCCAAAATATCTGAAAACAGTTGCAACTGCAAAACATTATGCCGTTCATTCCGGTCCGGAACCATTAAGACATGAATTCAATGCCAAAGTCAGTGAAGTTGACCTCAGAGAGACTTATCTGCCTGCCTTCAGGACACTTGTTGTTGATGCCGGAGTATACTCAGTAATGGGAGCTTACAATATGTTCAGGGATTATCCATGCTGTGCAAATCCGATACTCTACGGGATATTGCGCAATGAATGGGGATTCAAGGGATACATCGTTTCCGATTGCTGGGCAATTTCTGACTTCTACAGATTCACTAAATTTGCAAAAGATCCCGCAGAAGCTGCAGCACAGGCCGTTAAGGCCGGAACTGATCTGGAATGCGGTGTTGACTATAAAAATCTGTTGACAGCAGTCGAAAGAGGTCTCCTCACTGAAGCAGACATTGATGTTGCTGCAAAACGGATATTTACTGCACGATTCAGACTCGGTATGTTCGACCCCGACGAAATGGTGCCGTATGCCAAAATACCTTTCTTTGTAAACTGCTCCGATTATAACAACTCACTCGCACGGCAGGCTGCCAGAGAATCAATTGTACTTCTCAGGAATGACAGAAACACTCTTCCTCTGGCAAAATCGGTTAAAACAATTGCTGTGATCGGACCCAATGCTGACAATTTTGAATCGCTTATTGGCAATTACAATGGAATACCAAGGGACCCTGTTACAATTCTCAGAGGTATTACCGGCAAAGTGACCCCCGAAACAAAAGTTATATATGCTGAAGGGAGTGACCTTGCCGACGGGGTTCACAATCTGACCGTCATACCTTCACGTTATCTTCAGACTCCTGAAGGAAAGCAGGGAGCATACGGAGAGTATTTCAACAACAGGGAGATGAAGGGGGAACCTGCTTTTTCGAGAATAGACGATAATATTGATTTCTACTGGGAAAACCTTTCTCCAAGGGCCGACCTGCCTGATGATGATTTCGGGGTAAAATGGACAACCTACCTTGTTCCTCCTGAAACAGGGACCTATTATCTTGGCTCCTGGGGCTCTTCAGCATATAATATTAGCGTGGATGGGAAAGAATTTCTTACATACCGGGGTGAGCATCATGCTTTTCATGTAGAAAAGGCAATTGATCTGAAAGCCGGTGAAAAGTATAAAATAGAAGTATTGTACAGAAACTTTGCCGGCGATGCTGATATGAAGCTTCTGTGGAGCATGCCGCGTGCAGGACTTACTGAAAAAGCTGTTGCTGCTGCTAAAGAAGCCGATGTTGTGGTTCTTGTTCTTGGTCTTTCCCAGCGGCTGGAAGGGGAGGAGATGCCAATAAAAATTGAAGGGTTCAACGGAGGGGACCGCACAAATCTTAATCTTCCCTGCTTTGCAGGAAAAACTTCTTGATGCGGTTGTCTCAGCAGGAAAACCGGTGATAGTGGTTCTTACAAGCGGCGGAGCCCTTTCGGTTAATAAGGCTCAGGAAAAAGCTGCAGCTGTGCTGTTAGCAGGTTATGGAGGCCAGCAGGGAGGAAACGCTGTTGCCGATGTTATTTTTGGGGATTATAATCCGGCCGGAAGAGTACCTGTGACATATTACAAATCAATTGACCAGATCCCTGCATTTGAAAATTATGATATGGCAGGAAAAACTTACAGGTTCTTCAGGCAGGAACCATTGTATCCTTTCGGTTATGGATTAAGCTATACCACTTTCGGTTACAGTAATCTGGTTATTCCTGAAAAAGCGACTGCCGGTGATAAAATAACTGTCAAAGTCACTGTCACTAATACTGGTAAGGTTGAGGGCGATGAGGTAGTTCAGCTTTACCTGACAGATGAAAAAGCTTCTACCACAAGACCAATCCGCCAGCTTGAGGGATTTCTCGAGAATAAATCTGAAGCCTGGTGAAAGCAAAGTGGTTGAATTCCAGCTCGAACCGAGGCAGTTCTCAATTATTAACAATAAAAACAGGAGGATAATTGAACCCGGATATTTTACTATTACAGTGGGAGGAAAACAGCCTGGATTCAAAGGTTATCTCGATCCTCAATTTACTCAGGTGATGACAGGGAGGATCAGACTGACCGGTAAAGAGGTGCCGTTTGCGAACTAATTTTTTACCCCCCAACCCCCCTAAAGGGGGGGCTATATAACATTTATCATTAAGTCCCCCTTTGGGGGATTTAGGGGTAAAAACTATCAATAGAAAATGTAATTACATTGTAATTACATAAAAAAGGGGTGCAGCATCACACCCCTTTTGATATTTCAATCTATTTCTTTTTTATTTCTTAATGAACCTGTAAACTTTCACCGAGTGAGGTAGCAACTCAACATACATTGATGTTTCCTTAAGTACCAGATCTTTGTGTTCCCACAGATCTCTTACTCTGTAATTTGCAAGGGTCATTGGAGTGAATCCGCGCTGTCCTCCCTGTGCTCCGGGACCCATTCCACCAGGCATTCCCTGTCCGGCTGGAGGTACTGCCTGTCCTGCTGCAGGTACTCTCTGTCCGGGGGGTGGTGTTTGCTGTGCTCCTGGCATTCCAGGTGCTCCGGCCCCGGGAGCTCCTGCTGCCGGGGCAGCCGGAGGTGGTCCGCCAAAACCTCGTCCTCCGCCTCTTATGGAGGCAAGCAGCGAAAAATCTACCAAAACTGATTTCTTCTCATCGCTTGTATTTAGAAGACATACAGCTTTCTCATTATTTGAAAGTGTTTTAACCCAGATCTGGTAATTTCCGTTATCACGGTAGCAAGTCGCCTGACGGCCAAGCGAATCCTGGTTGATCGCTATCATCTCCTTATTCAGCAATATTGACCTGGTTTCAGGAGTCATATTCTGAAGGTCATTGCCTGCCATAAGAGGTGATGCAAGCATGCACCAGAGTGAAAAATGAGTCCTGTATTCTTCGGTAGTCATGCCTCCGTTACCGACTTCAAGCATATCAGGATCGTTCCATTTTCCCGGGCCTGCATATCTTGCAAGATCTTTTTGCCTGTTAAAGATATCGATCATGCTGTTCCAGTTATCACTTATGTCACCGGTGGTACGCCACAGATGACCAACATTTCCTGCCCATTCCCATGGTTTGTTTGCTCCCCATTCGCAGATGCTGAATACTATCGGTCTGCCTGCAACTTTAAGGGCATTGCTCATGTTGGTGTACGATGATTTTGCATCCTGGGATGTTGAACCGCACCAGTCATATTTCAGGTAATCGACACCATATCGTGCATAAGTTCTTGCATCCTGATATTCATGTCCGAATCCTCCTGGACGCCTCTGGCATGTAACCGTGCCGGCGCTGGAGTAGATCCCGAATTTAAGGCCCTTTGAATGGACATAATCGGCGACATACTTCATTCCGTGAGGGAAACGATCCTTATCAGCTACAATTTCGCCATTCTCATCACGCGAAATCTGCCAGCAATCGTCAATTACAATATATTCATACCCGGCATCTTTCATCCCTGAGCTTACCAGAGCATCTGCTGCCTGCATAATAAGTGCTTCACTCACATCGCAGTGAAACTTGTTCCAGCTGTTCCACCCCATCGGAGGTGTTTTAGCCAGCTGATCAAATTTTTGAGCAGTGGTGCTCATCGTAATCAAAGCTGCCACAAAAATCAGTAAGTACTTTCTCATAATATTAAGATTAGTTATACAAAACAAGAAATTTGAAATGATCAGATATATTTTGTTAGACATCTGTCAGGATAAATTTATTTCATTTGTTTAATTACTTTTGTTGATATGTGATTTTCCAAACAATGGCAGCAGAAAACCATCTTCTCCAGAAACGAGTGAATCTTTTTGACGGAATTTCGATTGTTGCCGGAGCAATGATCGGATCCGGAATATTTATAACAAGTGCTGATGTTGCAAGAACCGTAGGATCGCCTGGTCTTCTGATGGTTGTTTGGCTTATCACAGGTTTAATTACTGTCATTGGAGCACTTTGCTACGGGGAGCTTGCTTCAATGATGCCAAGTGTGGGAGGGCAATACGTTTATCTCAGGGAAGCATATCATCCGTCTGATCGGATTTCTTTTCGGGTGGACAACATTTCTGGTTATTCAGTGCGGGTCCATTGCTGCAGTGGCAGTTGCTTTTGCCAAATTTTCGGGAGTTCTTGTCCCATGGATATCAGAAAAAAATATACTGCTTCAAATAGGACCGCTTGGGATCAACAGTACAATGGTGGTTGCCATTAGTATGATCGCATTTCTTACATGGCTTAATACAAGGGGAATAGTAACGGGCAAAACAGTTGTAAATATTTTTACTTCAACCAAAGTAATAGCTCTTTTCGGTTTTATTCTGATAGGTTTTTTTGCAACCAGAGGTTTGACATCCTGGCATGTAAACCGGGAAGTTTTCTGGGAGGCATCAAAGATAGGAGCGAATAACCAGATTATTCATCTTTCCGGCTTTGTACTTGTTACTGCAGTGGCAACGGCGCTTGTAGGCTCGCTGTTTTCCGCTGATGCATGGTACAATGTTACTTATATCTCCGGTGAGGTGATCAATCCAAAGAGGACGGTTCCATTAAGCCTTATACTTGGTACCATGATTGTATCAGTTATATATCTGTTCACGAACTGGGTGTATATAAGAATACTGCCGCTTTCAGGATCGCCCGATGGTGCAGATGTCCTGGCCAGGGGAATTCAGTATGCGACTGACGACAGAGTGGCTACTTCGGCAATGAGTGTCGTTTTTGGTGACTACGCTGCCATAATTATGGCTGTATTTGTCATGATCAGTACTTTTGGATGCAACCACGGACTTATCCTTGCGGGCCCGAGGGTCTATTATGCCATGGCCCGGGATGGCCTCTTCTTCAAAAAAGTAGGTGAAATCAACAAGAAGGGTGTACCCGGATTTGCAATAGCAATACAGGGAGTATGGGCTATATTACTATGCTTGTCGGGCACTTACAGCAATCTTCTTGATTATGTGATATTTGCAGTTCTATTATTCTTTACACTTACGATTATCGCAATTTTTATACTCCGGACCAAAAGACCCGATATTCCCCGTCCGTATAAAGCATTTGGATATCCTGTTATTCCCGGAATCTACATACTGACCACCTCATTCATCATGGTCATATTACTTATTTACAAGCCTAACTATACATTCCCTGGGTTGATACTGGTAGTTCTGGGCATACCGGTCTATTATATCTGGAAGAAATTCTCTCGCAAACCGGTTCGAATACCTGGGGATGAAATACCTGATGAAACTTAACAATGTTTCCGGAACGTTTCATACAAAGAATCAGAACTCAGGAATACATTGATACAGATGGCCTTCTGATTGCCATTAAGGAGCCTTCCCCGGTTAGTATCAGAATAAACAGTACCAAATGGAGAGGGAAACCTCAGCCTTCTGAAAATGTTCCATGGTGTGCCACAGGATTCTATCTTGAATCAAGACCATCATTTACACTCGATCCTCTGTTTCATTCAGGATGCTATTACCCTCAGGAAGCATCCGGGATGTTTTTGGAACAGGTTTTAAAACAGGCTGTGAACAGTGACGGATATATCAGAGCACTGGACCTTTGCGGAGCTCCAGGAGGGAAGAGTACACATCTTTCATCACTGATCGGATCAAACGGATTGCTGGTTTCAAATGAAGTGATAAGGACAAGGGCATCGGTTCTTGCTGAAAACATTACAAAATGGGGTGTTTCAAATTCAATTGTGACACAGAATGATCCTTCTGCTTTTTCTGCATTGGAAGGTTTTTTCGATATAATACTTATTGATGCTCCATGTTCGGGTGAAGGAATGTTCAGGGATACTGTTGCGGTTAATGAATGGTCGGAGGAAAATACAAATCATTGTTCAGAAAGACAAAAGAGGATTTTGACAGATATCTGGCCGGCTCTTAAGGAGAATGGTCTTCTTTTATACAGTACATGCACATTTAATCCTGGAGAAAACGAGGAGAATATAAAATGGCTTGTAAGCAGACAACAGGCTGAAAGTGTTGAACTTGATATTTCAGGCTACGATGGGATAACAGAAATTGATCATCTGGGTGTAAAAGGTTATGGCTTTTACCCGGGCAGGATAAAAGGTGAAGGGTTGTTTGTGTCAGTGATCAGAAAAACCGGGTATTCACGGAAAACCACAATCGGGGACCAGAAGAAAACAAAGACAGGAACCTCAAAAATCAGATCTTGGAAATTGTAAGGGAATGGACGACTTTTAGTCCCGATAAAATTCTCAGGTCGGGAGATGAGATTTATTATATTCCGGCAAGCATGGAAGATTATTGCTTACTCGAAAACAGACTGAAGCTGATCAGACCGGGGATCAGAATCGGTGCAGTTAAAAAGAACGGTTATGTACCGGCTCACGAACTGGCGCTTTCTGACGGAATGCGAAGGGATGCGTTTAACCGGTGCGTACTTGATTACAACCAGGCTATTTCATACCTTAGAGCGGGATAACTTCCAGCCATCTGATATACCAAAAGGCTGGTTCGTAGCGGAATATAAAGATGTCAGCCTTGGATTTTGCAATAATATCGGAAGCAGGATAAACAATTATTATCCTGTGGAATGGAGGATCAGGATGAGTATTCCGAAAATCGGCTCAAGAAACATTATATTGTGGGATTGTTAATTCCTTTATGATCCTTAGTGCAACCTTTGTGTTACTTTGTGGTAAGAAAAAGAAATTAACCACAAAGGGACTCAAAGGATATCACTAAGGGGCGCAAAGTTTGACAAACAAATAAGCCATAAGGTTCCATAAAAATGGACAAAGTATCACGTGAATTCCAAATATTTGCAAAACCAGTGGGAGCACTATGCAATCTCAGGTGCAAATATTGTTATTACCTGGACAAAGAGATCTCTTTATCCGGGGAGGAATCTCTTATAATGAATGATGATATTCTCGAAAAGTATATTATCCAGCACATTGAAGCAACAACTGAAGAGACTGTATTTTTCTCCTGGCACGGAGGGGAGCCTTTACTCGCTGGAATTGATTTTTTCAGGAAAGTAGTTTCCCTTCAGAATAAACATAGGCCTTCAGGAGTGGAAATTGTAAACGGAGTGCAGACAAACGGAACACTAATCAATAACAAGTGGGCCTGGTTCTTTGCTGAAAACAATTTTATTATCGGGATGAGCATTGACGGTCCGGGTGATATGCATAACAAGTTCAGAACCTCGTCCGACGGAAGATCATCACTGCCTCAGGTTTTAAAGGGATATGAGACACTCCGGAGATATAAGATCAATAGTGAAATCCTCTGCGTAGTGAATTCTTACAATGTTAAATTCCCTTTGATAATTTATGATTTTTTCAAAGAACTGGGAGCCAGGTATATGACTTTTCTGCCACTTGTGGAGCGACGTCCCGGAACAATATCCGGCGTCAGCCGGGCTTCCGTCCCTTCCCTGGAATTTGGAAGGTTCCTGATTTCTGTCTTCGATGAGTGGACTGAAAGGGATATCGGCGAAATCAAGATCCAGGTGTTTGAGGAGGCGGCAAGAACAGCATTTAACCAGGAACATACATTATGTATTTTCAAAGAGAACTGCGGAGGAGTGCCAGTTGTGGAGCGAAATGGTGATTTTTATTCCTGCGATCATTTTGTCAACAGCGATAATCTTATTGGCAATATTAATAAGGGTTCAGTTGCAGATTTTCTTGACAGTGATAGACAAATAGCATTCGGACGGGCAAAATCGCTTACATTGCCTCGTTATTGTATTGAATGCGAGGTTAAAGCGATGTGTAACGGTGAATGCCCAAAGAACAGGTTTATCATTACTCCTGAGGGTGAACCCGGACTAAATTACCTGTGCAGCGGGTATAAAGCATTTTTCAACCATTGCCGGCCATTCGTGGAGGCTATTGGTTCTTCAGGGAATGGATTGTAAAATAGGGACATGCCATGGCATGTCCCTATTTTACCATGGCATGTCCTTATTTCAATTTTTCTTTGAAGAATCCAACCGTTCTTCCCCAGGCCAGTTTTGCAGCCTGTTCATTATATCTTTCGGGGTTCGAGTCATTATTGAAGGCGTGACTTGCTCCTTCATACATAAATATCTGGTACTCCTTGTTATATTTTTTCAAGGCTTCTTCAAATGCTGGAATCCCTGCATTTATTCTGGCATCATTGCCTGCGTAGTGGGCCATAATCGGAGCTTTAATCTTCTCAACGTCTTCAGCTGCAGGCTGACTGCCATAATAGGGCACTGCTGCATTCAGATCGGGAGCATTAACCGCCACCTGGTTTGTCATTGCACCTCCCCAGCAGAATCCTGTGCATCCCACTTTACCGTTCGAAAGCGGATGGGTTTTAAGATATTTGACTGCAGCCACAAAATTTTTCGTAGTCTGTTCGCTGTTTAACTTCTTGAACATCTCTCCTACATTGCTTATATCTTCCGGAGTTCCACCAAGTGGAGAAAGGGCATCGGGGGCAATTGTAAGGAATCCCTCTTTAGCCATTCTTCTTGTCACATCCTGTATATGAGGAACAAGTCCGCGGTTCTCATGAATGACAATGACAGCAGGAAATTTTTTACCTTTTTTTGGTCTTGCAAGAAATGCCCTCATATCACCTGTTTCAGCAGGGTATTTGATAAATTCTGAAACAATGACAGTCTCTTTTTTGGCCTGGGCTGCTGCCTTGGCTTCATTTCCCTCTATGACGGGGAATAAAGATAAGGCGGCGGCAGTGCTTCCTGTTATCATAGCAAGCTTTTTGATGAACGAACGCCGGTTTACCCGGCCATCTTTATAGGCGGTGTAAAGATTTTGTATTTCTTTTTCCATAACTGTCGGATTTTAAAGTTTTAATAAACCTTCAAGATAAAACAAAATTCTAAAAGCTCAATGAAGAATATTGAATAAATTCATCTTCAGGGGCAACACACGCCAGCTTTGGGGAAAGGGGAAAGTTTGTTATCTTTCCATCCAAAATAAAATGCTGTTGCATTTGTTTTTTATACCTATTTTTAAATGATTATGACCCTAAAAGCTTAAAAAGATGAAAAAAACAGACTTAATTGTTTTTCTTCTTCTATTGATGGTCAATTTTACAATTGTTGATTCGCAGACAATGTTTAACAGGCGCTTTCAGCCCAGGTACATCTATGGTGTCAAAGCCGGGGTTAATGTTGCCAGCCAGTACAGTCCGGGAAGTGAAGGCGTCTTTGAAGTCAAAAGTATGGCCGGAATAAATGCAGGTGGATATTACAGCTATTTTCTCAACAGGGTTATAGCTGTTCAGGCTGAATTATCAGTGTCTGTAAAGGGATCGCACTGGAAGGAAACAAATTATCCTGATGAAGCGAAAGATATTCTGACCTATTTTGATTTGCCATTACTTGTCAGATACCAGCCGTCAAATTTACTTAATATACATGCCGGGCCCCAGGTAAGTTACCTAGCAAAAGCTATGCAATATGATTACAGAACCAATTTGAAAGGTTCTGTGGAAGACTATTACAGACCAATGGATTTCAGCCTGGTTTTAGGAATCGAAGCAAATCTTCCTATAAAAATCGATCTCACTGTCAGGTACGTTCGCGGGCTGACATCGGTTTATGCGCCCGGAGGTTATAATTATGAAAGCTATAATAATTATTTCCAGTTTACTGCAGGTTACCGGTTCGAAAGGGAAAAGAAGCTTCAAAGCCGATCAAAAACAAACATAAGACGAAAAAGATGAGAACCAAATTAAATACCATACACATGAATAAACTGCCTTATATTTTACTGATGACAGCTTTATTGTTTTCAGCATGCAAAAGATACAGTAAATACGAAGGAATTGCGTTTACAGAGAAAGAACCCCGCGACTGGGAGAATCCGGAAATGTTCAATCAGAACAGGGAGGCACCGCACGCCTCCATGATAAGTTATGCTAATGAACTTTCAGCTCTGGAGGCCGACAAACAAAATTCCCCGAACTATATTTCTCTTGACGGGATATGGAAATTCAATTATGTTGATTCCCCTGACAAACGTCCCTACTGGTTCTTTAAGGATGACTATGATATCCGCGACTGGGTTGACATTGAGGTACCATCAAACTGGCAGATGAAAGGATATGATGTGCCAATTTATGTTAATATAGGATATGCTTTCAAGATGAACCCTCCGTATATTCCGCATGACTGGAATCCGGTCGGATCTTATAAAAGAACTTTTACAGTACCTGCAGGATGGAACGGAAAGGAAGTCTTTTTGCAGTTTGGTGCTGTCAGTTCAGCTTTTTATGTATGGGTTAATGAGCAGCTTGTCGGATACAGCCAGGATAGTAAAACTCCTGCAGAATTTAATATTACAAGATATCTTAAGAAGGGCAATAACACTTTATCAGTTGAAGTTTATCGTTGGAGCGACGGCAGTTACCTTGAAGACCAGGACTTTTTCAGGCTGAGCGGGATCCAGAGAAGTGTATTTCTCCATGCCAGGCCCAAAACTTTCATAAGTGACTTTTTTGCAGTGGGTGATCTTGAGAACAACTATAAAGATGGCCTTCTGAAGCTGGATGTATTACTGAAAACCGCCAATCCTGATGCAAAAGATGTTATTGTTGAAGTCTCCATTTTTGAAGATGATCAGAAGATCTATTCTGAAACAAAGAATATAAAACTGGCAGATAATAAAGCCTCAGTGAATTTCACAAAACAGTTCCCCGGAGTCAAAAAATGGACTTCCGAAACTCCTGATCTTTATTCACTGGTTTTGAACCTGAAAGATAATTTCGGGAATAATCTTGAAAGTGTAAGCTCCAGGATTGGCTTCAGAAAGGTTGAGATATTTGACTCCCAGCTGCATGTTAATGGTGTGGCAATCCTGTTGAAGGGAACAAATATGCATGAGCATAATGATATAACAGGTCATGTTATTGATGAGGCAACCATCCTGAAAGATATCAGGGTTATGAAGAGCAATAACATAAACGCTGTAAGGACTTCTCACTATCCCCAGCAGGAACTGTGGTATGATATGTGCGATAAGTATGGGCTATTCCTTATCGATGAGGCTGATATAGAATCCCATGGAATCGGCTATGACAAAGACGTGACTCTTGCGGACAAAAAGGAATGGGCTGCTGCACATCTCGACAGGATGCAGAGGATGGTTGAGCGTGATAAAAACCACCCCTCAGTGATTATCTGGTCACTTGGGAATGAAGCAGGCGACGGACATAATTTCCTTGAGAATTACAAATGGGCAAAAGCAAGGGACCTGACACGACCGGTACAGTATGAACGTGCTGAGAAAAGTACCAATACAACTGAGCGGCATACTGATATTTATTGTCCGATGTATGCAAGAATAGGGGAAATTGAAGCTTATGCCAGGGACCCAAAGAATGACAGGCCGCTTATCCTTTGTGAATATGCTCATGCAATGGGAAATTCAACAGGAAACCTGCAGGATTACTGGAATGTAATTGAAAAATACCCGAAACTTCAGGGAGGATTTGTCTGGGACTGGGTCGATCAGGGAATACTGAAAACCGATGAGAACGGAGAAAAGTACTGGGCTTATGGTGGCGACTTCGGGCCTGAAGGAATTCGCTCCGACGGGAATTTCTGCATAAATGGCCTTACATGGCCTGACAGAACAGGCAAACCAGGTTTGGCTGAAGTGAATAAAGTATATCAGTATATAGGTTTCGAGCCGTTAAGCCTTGCAACAGGTTCGATTAAAATCAGGAATAAATATTTTTTCACTGACCTGTCAGAATTTGTATTTGACTGGGATATCGTATCAGATGGTGTAGCTGTGAAATCAGGCAAACTCTCATTTCCGGGTTTTAAACCTGGTCGTGATACAGTGGTTAACATTCCTGTATCGGGGATTGAAGCTGCCCCGGGGACAGAATATTTCCTGAACTTAAGAGTATCAAGGAGTGATGAATGGAATTATGTTCCTGAAGATCATGTATATGCTTCAGCCCAGTTCAAGCTTCCAATACAAGGTAAACCTGTAATTGCCAAGCTCGGTCAACTGGCTGTTCTACAGACGAATACTGAGGGTAAAAAGCTTGAAGTGAGCGGCAGTGATGTTAAAATTGTTTTTGATCTTGAGAAAGGCGCGATGGAGTCCTTTTCTTATAAGGGAAAACCAATTTTAAGTAAAGGACCGGAGCCAGACTTCTGGCGACCGCCGACCGACAATGATTATGGTTACGATATGGACAAGAAACTTGGAGTCTGGAAGAAGGCAGGAGAAAAGGCAATAGTCAAAAAAGCGAATATCAGTCAGCCTGAAATTGGCAAAGCAGTTATAACATTTGAATATGACATTCCGGGTATTAATGGAGAAAAGATTGCCGGATATGTAACTACCTACACTGTATTCAGTTCTGCAGATGTGATTGTCAAAAACCAGTTCTCAAAGGTATCCGACAACGTCCCTGAAATACCCAGAATGGGAATGCAGATGCAGTTACCTGAAGATTTCATGAATCTGAAATGGTTTGGACGGGGGCCGCATGAAAATTATATTGACAGAAAAACATCGGCTGATGTAGGATTATATGAAAGTACAGTTGACGATCAGTATGTTCCATACATCCGTCCGCAGGAGAATGGATATAAAACCGATACGCGCTGGCTGACTCTTACGGATGAAAACGGAACAGGTCTTCTGGTAAGCGGGAATCCGCTGATCTGCTTTGCTGCTCTTAAGAATATTCATGATGATTTTGAATCGCCAGGTAAGCTGTCGCAATACCGAAAGGATGCAAAAAGTGCAAATACTCATACGATTAATGTTAAACCGCGCGAGCTTGTTAACCTGAATGTCGATCTCGGACAGATGGGTGTCGGTGGCGATGATTCATGGGGAGCCATGATCCATCCTGAGTACCGTCTGCTTGAGAAGAAATATGAGTATTCATTCAGACTGAGGCCGATTGTTAAAGATGATGATGTTCTGAGCCTGGCAAAAGAAAAGTTTTAGAGGGGTTGCTCTGTGGATTGTTTTTTAACCCTATCCCCATCCCTTCCCCTTAAATTTAATGAGAAGGGGGCAGTTACTATTATACTGTGTTTTCACTCCTTCCCTTATCCTTAAGGGAAGGAGTTGGAGAAAGGGTTTAAATAATTTAAGTTCTATTTTCAGGACTTCTTCTTCTCCGGTAAGTACATTCTTTACATCATAGATCAGAGGGGAACTAACTTTCTTGCTTACGACTACTCTTGTCACACCATTAGCCACAAGTGTTAATGATTGCGGAGCCTCCGGTGTGCCATTGACCAGATAGAAGGGTATATCCGATCTGTTAGTTACTTCGAAATAGATACTTTTATCGTTCTGAGAATAGGGTTTTCCAACAGAAATGCACTGGTAGAAGAATGGTTTTGCATATTCTTCCCTGCCAGCAATTATATTTCTGAAATATGCAAGGGTCCGTCTGGCAAACATAGCCTCTTTCAGGGCATCATGAGTTCTTGCCTTTGCAAACACCAGGGTCATTGGTCTGTTGGTGTATTCTGGTTCTTTATAGTCCTCGCTGATAACACCATGATTATCGCTGTTGGCCATAACTGCCAGGTTGAATTGTTTGCAGAAAGTCATTACAAGAGGATAATAATCGCTATCGTTAAAAAACTCTATGCCATGAAGCCACCCTTTCTCAATAAGAGTTTTATGTATTGGATACAATTTGGGGATACCGTCAGGTTCCTGCGATTTCCAGCCAGGATGGTTCCATTGCAAAAATGCACCCTGTTTAATCGCAGCAGCATAAACATCCATAACTGAATCAGCTGTCAGAAGTGATGCATCCTGAATGAAAAGGGCATTCATGTGTCCCGGGGGCATCTTGCGTGTTATCTCAGTTCCGTGAACAAGGATCAGATTATAATCCCTGGCAGTGTTTTCCGCAATTTTCCAGGCAGCATTATGATCAATTGGGATAAAATCCTTTTTAGGATTATACTCTATATGGTCGGTAATAGAAATAGCATCCAATCCGTCGCGCCAGGCTTCACCTACCCTTACCGTTGGCCACACATTTCCATCGGAAAAGACAGTATGCATATGGAAATCACATTTAAGAGTAACATATCCAGGCAGGTCAGGAAGATTAACGGTTTTCCTTTGCCCAAAACTGTAAAAATTTACTGTAACAATCAGTAAAACAATGATAATCAGTTTTTTCATTAGAATGGATTTATATTATTTTATATATTCGAACCCACCCCTCCCCCTCCCAGGAGGGGATCTTTTTACTAAACCCTTCAACCCCTCAACTTTTTCAATCTCTTCAACTATTCTTAAATCTCTTCATAAAAATATGCAGTTTTTGTATCAAAATCATCCCAAGTGTATATTTTTTTCCCATGGTGCAGGGCATAGAAATTCAGCATTGCAAAATCACCCGCGCACATGGTGGCATGAACAAAAAGAAACAATGAAAAGCTCCACTTCCACAATCCGGGGAGAAAGAGTACCAGAAACAACAAAATAATACTTATAAGCAGGAACGGAACCAGGGCCACAAACCTGAATTGATTTTTATTTGCAACATACCGGTGGGCAGTGACATAGAACATATATTGCTTCAGATCCATGCCGATTCTTATTTTCCGGGCTCCGGTAAGATAATATGGAATTATGTGAAGCAGCTCATGAACAGGAATACTCAGGACAGGAAAAATTAACAGTCCAAGGCAGGAATGAAGGAAGATGTTCCTGAAAGGAAAGTAACCTGCTATATTGATTCTTACAAAAAGGGCGAGTCCAAGAAAAGCGATGCATGCCGACCAGAAAAAAACCATAATGGCCGATTTTCTCCTTATATAATCAAGGACAAATTCGACCAGCTCGTCATAAGGAATTTTCAGAATTTGTCTGTATTTGAAATGATCCTCCAGATCCTCAACCTGTAATGCCATAAAAGATGCTTTGCTCAAATTTAGCTTTTTGAGGATGCATTACAAATTATTCAATTGTATAATAACAGAAAAGTGAAGCTTTCACTTCACTTTTGTTAAGTTTTTTACCGTTGGTCCGTAATTTGATACATTTGTACAAACATTCAATAATTGAGATTTCTCCTTTCTATATTGATATCCCTGCTTATTCTGGTTAATTTATCCGGGCAGACTGACACCATCAAACAATTAAATGACACTTTGCCGGAAAATTATTATCGTCTTCATTCTATTGAACGGGAAGGGATAAGCCTTCCTGAAATAAATATTAAAGAGGTTGTGATTGTTGGTCGGCCTTCGACTGGTAAAAAATTTCCATTTTACAGATATCAGCGGCTTATCTATAACCTTAAAAAGGTCTATCCTTACGCATTAGTTGTAAGAGCCAGGTTAGGGGCGATAAATGAGGGACTCGTAAATATCCCTGACGAACGGGACAGGAAAAAATACCTCAGGAAGGCTGAAAAAGATATTTTCGGCGAGTACGAGGATGATGTACGTGATATGACAATAACCCAGGGGAGGTTACTACTCAAGCTTATCGACAGGGAGACCCTCAATACCTCCTATGAGTTAATCCGTCAGTACCGCGGCAATATATCAGCTGCTTTCTGGCAGGGCATTGCACGTATTTTCGGGACGGACCTTAAGGCAGAATATGATCCCTTTGGAGAAGATGCCGTAATGGAAATAGTCCTCAAAGAACTGGAAGCAGGTAATCTTTAGCTTTCACTGTAATTTCTATTAATGAAAAGAATATTTATTGCGGTTAAAGTGAATCCGGGAGACGAACTTCTAAGAATGTTCTCTTCGCTGAAAACAATACCTGGAACAGAAAACATCAAATGGGTCGATACGGTCAATCTACATTTGACCCTTGCATTTCTGGGAGATACAGATGAAAAGAAAATCGCAGTTTTAAAAAGTATGTTAAGCAACACATGCTCAGGGTTTGGTGAGTTCGATTTTAATCTGACAGGAACTGGCGTTTTTAAAAACTTCAGGGATCCAAGAGTTTTATGGGTTGGCATCCGGTCAGCGGAAAGGCTTATACTGCTTAATAAAAATATAGCAGAAGGTTTAAAACTTAATGGATTCGAAATTGAAGAACGTGAATTTAAACCTCACCTGACCCTTGGACGAGTAAAATCACTAAAGGAAACTGAAAACCTTAAGATTCTGCTGGAAAGTTACCGGGATGTTCAGTTCCAGATCGTACAAGTTAGTGAAGTTATCCTTTACGAGAGCATTCTAATGCAAAACCGGACCGATCTATAAACCATTAGGAATTTATAGTATATCCGCTGGCGCCGATTTGACTTCGTCGAGCTCGTTCCGCTAAAGCAGAACTCGGTTATAATCGGTGCCTGAAAATTATAAGCACGGATTGCAAATCAGCGCTAGCGGAGATCACAGAGGTGACACAGAGCTCCACGGAGCTCGATTTGTTCTAACTCTGTGTTTCTCTGTGAATTCTCTGTGTTCCTCTGTGTAAAATTCTTATTTAAAATCTTTTTAATCTGTTTTACGAGTCACAAATTTTTTACTTTTGCTGGATTAAGAAATATGACCTGATTTTTGATGACAGATTCATTTCTAGCCAAAGGGAAACGAAAATTACTTGTTGAGGAGCTGAAACGCAAAGGTATAACTGACGAGGAGGTTCTCAGGGCAATAAATACAGTGCCAAGACATGATTTCATGGATCCTGCATTTCTCAACCATGCATATATCGACAAGGCTTTCCCCATTTCATCGGGTCAGACAATTTCCCAGCCTTATACTGTTGCAGTTCAGACCGAATTACTCCATGTAAAAAAGAGGGATAAGATCCTTGAGATCGGGACCGGGTCGGGATATCAATGTGCAATTCTCGCAGAAATGGGGGCAAAAGTTTATACAATAGAACGTTACAGGGAGCTATACCTCAGAGCCCAGAGGACACTTATTTCGCTTGGATATGCTGCTGATTTTTTTTACGGCGATGGTTATGAAGGAAAACCCCAGTACGGACCCTTTGATGGCATTATTATTACTGCAGCTACGAATGAGATCCCTGAAAAACTGCCTCCTCAGCTTAAGATTGGCGGCAGAATGGTTGTTCCTCTCGGAAACACTGTTTCACAGGAGATGACCCTTGTGATTCGGAAAAGCGAAAATGATTTTGAGTACTCATCACATGGCAGTTTTGTTTTTGTGCCAATGCTTAAGGGAACTGCCAGCGAATAATTGGTTTCACATGGAGATATATAAGCTTATTTTTAATCCGATCGATGTAAATACATATATACTGGCTGATGCTTCAGGTGATTGTGCCATAATTGATTGCGGATGCTATGACCGTGATGAATTCAATGAACTAATCAATCTTATAGAGAAGAGACAACTAAAGCCGGTTCTTTTGCTGAATACACATTGTCATCTCGATCATATTTTCGGTGACGGATTCATGCTTAAGAAATACAATACTGGAGCATTCTGCCACAAGGATGATGTTTATAACAGGAAAAAGGCAATAGACCATGCACTGATGTTTGGCTTGTCAATGGAAAATCCTCCTGAGCCGGCCGGATTTTTGACTGATGGCCAGAAAATCTCATTCGGACAAACTAAGCTTACATCGATCCATGTCCCGGGTCATGCAGCAGGGAGCCTTGCATTTTACAGTGAAAAAGATAAGGTTGTTTTCACGGGTGATTCTCTTTTTGCAGGAAGCATAGGAAGGACTGATTTGCCAGGAGGGAATTATGAGACACTTATTAACAGCATAACAAAAAAACTATTTACCCTGCCGTCAGAAACAGTCGTCTATCCTGGACATGGAGACAGCACAACAATAGGAATTGAGGTCAGGTCAAATCCTTATTTTATCCACAACTGACCCTTTACTTTTTTTAAGTAATTTCTATTTGTTATTTTCACGGCTTCCTGATTATTGAAGCTCTAATCTGTAAATAATTTAATTTCAAATATATGTCATTAGATATTTTTGCCAGCCGGCACATTGGTCCCCGGGAAAACGATCTGCCACAAATGCTTAACACTATCGGCGTTGATTCCCTCGACGAGCTGATCGGAAAAACTGTTCCGGATGGTATCAAACTAAGAAAGCCGCTAAGACTCCCCAAAGCCATGAGTGAGTTTGAATACCTTGGTCATATCAGGAAGATCGGGGCAAGGAACAAACAGTTCAGATCATTTATCGGGCAGGGCTATTACGGTGTGTCTCCATTATCGGTGATTATAAGGAACGTTCTTGAAAATCCTTCCTGGTATACTTCATATACACCTTATCAGGCCGAAATTTCACAGGGAAGGCTTGAAGCGCTTCTGAATTTTCAGACGATGATAATCGAACTTACAGGCATGCAGATTGCTAATGCCTCCCTTCTCGATGAGTCGACTGCTGCAGCCGAGGCCATGATTATGATGTTCAATGCACGCTCGCGGGGTGCTGTTAAGGCAGGCGCCAATAAGTTCTTTGTTGATGATGATATCTTCCTGCAGACTATAGATGTTATTACAACGAGATCTGAACCATTGGGTATTCAGCTGGTTAAGGGAAAATTTGATGAAATTGTTTTCGATGAATCTTTTTTTGGTGCTTTTGTGCAGTATCCTTCGGCTTCGGGCCAGATAAGGGATTATAAAGAATTCACTGATAAGTCTCACTCTGCCGGATCACTTGTTGGTGTTGCCGCCGACCTAATGAGTCTCACAATTCTGACACCTCCGGGTGAATGGGGTGCTGACATTGTTGTCGGATCAAATCAGAGATTCGGACTTCCGATGAGCTTCGGAGGTCCTCATGCCGGTTTCTTTGCAACCCGGGATGAGCTTAAGAGAAACATGCCGGGACGAATTATAGGAGTGTCGGTCGATGCCCAGGGAAGCCAGGCTCTTAGAATGGCACTGCAGACAAGGGAACAACATATTAAAAGAGAGAGAGCAACATCAAATATCTGCACTGCACAAGCCTTGCTGGCAACAATGTCGGGAATGTATGCACAATATCATGGTCCTGAAGGATTAAGGAATATAGCCACGCACATTCAAAAATCTGCATGCACAATAAGCTGTACCCTTAAGGAACTTGGATATAAACAGGTTAACAGCCAGTTCTTCGATACATTGCAGGTCGAACTCCCGGCAGGAGTTTCAACGGATGATATCAGGAATTTATCACAGGAGATGGAAATAAATTTCTTTTATCCTGACGAGAACTCTGTCAGAATAAGCACCGATGAAGTGACTACTTTAAAAGAGATAAATGCCATTGCGGAAATATTTGCAAAAGCCTCCGGTAAAAAAGCAGAAATTATTGAATCATTTTGCGACTGCAGTTTTACTGAAGAGAAATTTGTGAGAAGATCAGGTTTCATGAAAGCTGCATCTTTCAACAGATATCACAGCGAAACCGAGATGATGCGATATATCAAAATGCTTGAAAGAAAAGATTTTTCTCTGACTCATTGCATGATATCGCTTGGCTCCTGTACAATGAAACTGAATCCTGCAACCTCAATGTTTGCAATGAGCTGGCCTGAATTCGGCAATATCCACCCCTTTGTTCCAAAAGACCAGGCTGAGGGTTATTACCAGCTTATTGATGAGCTCGGCGAAGCTCTTAAAGAGATAACAGGTTTCCCTGCAGTCTCTTTTCAGCCAAATTCAGGAGCAGCCGGTGAATATACAGGATTGATGGTAATAAGGGAATATCATAAAAGCAGAGGGGAAGAACACCGGAATGTTGTCCTTATCCCCTCGTCAGCGCATGGCACAAACCCTGCAAGTGCTGCAATGGCCGGCATGCAAGTAGTTGTTGTTGAGTGCGATGAGAAGGGAAACATAAATATTGAGGATCTTCAGAAGAAGGCAGAAGAAAACAAAGCTAACCTGGCAGGCTTCATGATCACTTATCCTTCAACCCATGGTGTTTTTGAAGCTGCAATAACCGGCATGATCGATATAATTCATGCAAACGGAGGACTTGTTTATATGGATGGTGCAAATATGAACGCCCAGGTTGGATTAACCAGTCCGGGTCAGATAGGTGTCGACGTGTGCCACCTTAACCTGCATAAGACATTTGCAATACCTCATGGCGGTGGGGGCCCGGGTATGGGACCCATCCTGGTATCTGACAGGCTGGCTGAGTTCCTTCCATCGCATCCGGTTATAAAAACCGGGGGAAGCCATGGAATAACAGCTGTTGCCGGAGCACCCTTCGGCAGCGGCCAGGTGCTTACCATTTCACATGCATATGTTCTGATGATGGGTCCTGACGGCCTCACACTGGCAACAAAATATGCAATCCTTAATGCAAATTACATTTCTGCTTCACTAAAAAACTGGTATAAAACACTTTACACCGGAACTACCGGATTTGTTGCCCATGAACTAATTCTTGATTGCAGGAACTTTAAGATTGAAGCAGGTATAACCGAATCAGATATTGCAAAGAGACTTATGGACTACGGGTTTCATGCTCCCACTCTCTCTTTTCCTGTGCATGGTACACTGATGGTTGAACCCACCGAATCTGAATCGCTTCAGGAGCTTGATAAATTTATTGATGCGCTGAAATCGGTCTGGAATGAGATAAATGAGATAAAGGAAGGAAGAGCCGACAAAGAAGACAATGTTTTACATAATGCACCTCATACTGCCAAAGTTGTGACGGCAAATGAATGGACCCACAGTTATGACCGCCAGAAGGCGGGGTTTCCTCTGAAATGGGTTTCGGAGAATAAGTTCTGGCCGTCAGTGGGACGTATTGACGACGGATATGGTGACCGCAACCTAATTTGCACCTGTTATCCGATCGATGCGTACAGGACAGAGAATTTAAATTTTTTTCTCTTGAAATAAATTCTCAATTTTATTGTCCGAACTTTAACTATATAACCTGAAGCTTTAATGCGAAATTCTTCCTGGGACGATTTGCTGGTATTAATTGATGGTAAGAAACTTAATTACCAGCCGGTCGGATTTATTGTCGATAGTCCATGGATACCAGGATGGTACGGGATCCCTGTTATTGACTATTATGCTTCCGATGAACAGTGGTTAAAGTCTAACCTGAAAGCAATAAACACCTTCCCGGACGTTTGGTTCATGCCTGGTTTCTGGTCAGAATATGGGATGTGTACCGAACCATCAGCATTTGGATCGAGAATGATATTCCTTGAAAATAACCTACCTCATGCAGAAAAGATCCTGGCTGATATTTCGGATGCTGACAGGCTGCCTCAGCCTAATGTCAAGACTGACGGACTTCTGCCATTTATGATCAACAGGCTGAAGCACAGTGAGGGTGTAATCAGGGACGCGGACCACCAGATACGATTCGCTGTCGCACGGGGACCACTGAATATTGCCAGCTTTCTTATGGGAACCACTGAATTCATGATGGCCCTTGCCCTCGATCCCGAAGGATCTCACAGATTGCTTAGGAAAATAACCGGATTTATCTGTGACTGGCTCGCATGGCAGAAAGATTGTTTCCCATCAATAAACGGGGTGCTGCTTCTCGACGATATTATCGGCTTTGTAGGCGAGACAGAATTCAGCGAGTTCGTGCTTCCTTATTTCAGGAAAATTTTCTCCAGCACAGGGGCAAAGGTCAGGTTCCTGCATAATGATGCAGAAGGACTTATCACTGGCAGTCACCTGAATGAAATGGGGGTGAACGTATTCAATTTCTCATTCAATCATTCAATGGGTGAGATCAGGGAACTTGCTGGTGAAGATGTAATTCTGGTAGGAAATATACCACCAAGGGATGTTCTCGCGGCAGGAAATCCCGATCAGGTTTTCGAAGCAGTCAGAAAAGCATCGGGAGAAATAATAAATCATGAAAGAGTTATCTGGTCGGCAGGCGGCGGAATGCCACCCGATGTAAGAAATGAAAATATTAAAGCTTTTATTAGGGCAGTAAAAGAGAATTGTTAACTAAGTTGCTGGTTGCAGGTTCCTGGTTCCTGGTTTTCAACAAGTAACAACCAACAAGCAACAAGCAACAAGCAACTTGAATTTAGTAATAAATAACTATGAAAAGATCAGCAATAATTTTAGTATCTGCATTGATAATGACATCATGCGGATCGGGTGGAGGTAATAAGCAGACATCTGAAAAAACAACTGATTCAATGGAAAAAAATTACCCAGTAAGGCTATTGACTGTTGATCCGGGCCATTTTCATGCAGCCCTTGTACAAAAGATAATGTATCCGCAGGTCTCTCCGGATGTACATGTCTATGCCCCTGAAGGGACAGATGTTCAGCAACATTTGAACAGGATAGCTTCATATAATACCAGATCAACTGATCCGACAGCATGGAATGAGATCGTATATAAAGGCAATGATTTCTTTGAAAAGATGCTTTCTGAAAAAGCCGGCAATGTGGTCGTTCTATCCGGAAATAACAGGAAAAAAGCCGAATATATAACCCGATCGGTAAATGCAGGATTAAACGTCCTTGCTGATAAACCAATGATCATTTCTCCTGATGATTTTCCAAAGCTGGAAGAAGCTTTCGCTGTCGCAAAAGAAAAAGGAGTTTTGCTATACGATATAATGACTGAAAGATTTGAGACAACCACTATTCTGCAAAAGCTTTTATCGCTCGATAAATCGGTTTTCGGCACACTTGAAACCGGAAGTAAAAGTGAGCCTGCAGTAACTAAAGTGAGTGTTCATCATTTTTCAAAGATTGTATCCGGATCTCCGCTTCAGCGTCCTGCATGGTTTTTTGATGTCGAACAGCAGGGTGAAGGTATCGTCGATGTTACAACCCATCTGGTTGACCTGGTTCAGTGGGAGTGCTTCCCCGAAAATATTTTAAGCCCGTCGGATATAACGATCTCATCTGCAAGAAGGTGGCCGACAATAATTTCGAAGGAAGAATTCAAGGGGGTTACAGGATCTGATGATTTCCCTGAGTTTTTGCAGAAGGATGTTAATGATGGCAAACTGAAAGTTTTTTCAAATGGGGAGATCACATACCAAATTAAAGGGATCTGGGCAAAAGTGTCTGTAACCTGGAACTATATGCCTCCTTCCGGAGGCGGTGATACTCATTATTCAGTTATGCGCGGTTCAAAATGTGACCTTGTTATCAAGCAGGGTGCTGATGAAAAATACCTGCCGACTCTGTATATTGAAAAGGTCAAAGGATCATCCATGACGGATTTCACTAAGAATCTTCAGGAAGCTCTGGGCAAGTTACCATACGATAGTCTGCAGATCGATGTTGTTGACAGCAAAACGCTGAAAATAAACATGCCAAAAAAATACAGGGTTTCTCATGAGGAACATTTCGGACAGGTGACTGCCAGGTTCCTGGAATATCTGAAAGATGGCAAAATGCCCGATTGGGAAATTCCGGGGATGATAACAAAGTATTATACTACAACATCGCATTGAAAAAAGCAAGGGAATAAAATCCATAACGGCTCAAAGGCGTAACGGCAAAAATCAGGCTCCCCTCCCTGTGGGGCGGGGGTGGGTTGGCTTTACATTTTCAGACAAAGAGATCCTCAATAATCATTCCGTAAAGTTCTGCAAGGTCAATCCCGGCTGCCTTTGCCTGTTTAGGGATAATGCTCTCTTCGGTCATTCCGGGAACAGTATTTATCTCGAGAAAATATGGTTTCGCTTTTACAACTATGAAGTCGACCCTTACAATACCTTTACAGCCAAGGAGATCGTACACCTGCGAGCTGAGATCCTGGATCCCGTTGGTGATTTCCGGCGGCATATTGGCAGGAGTTACCTCATCAGATTTCCCGGGAGTATATTTAGCCTCATAATCGAAGAATTCATTCTTGCTTATTATTTCAGTAACAGGGAGAACAATTGATTTACCTTTCACCTTTACAACCCCGCAGGCAACTTCCCGCCCATCCATGAAAGCTTCGATCATAACCTCGCGGCTCTCCTTTAAAGCTGTCTCAATGGCTGCAGGCAGTTCACCCTTTGTCTTGACCTTTGTAACACCAAAGCTTGACCCACTGTCGTTGGGCTTGACAAAACAAGGCAATCCGGTCTGCATGACTATTGATTCAGGATCGGGAATATTTTCTTTTCTGAAGAGAATATTTTTTGCCATCGGTATACCATATTCCTTCAGATAGAGCTTAGTGGCCTGTTTATTAAAGGTAAGTGCGGAACAGAAGGCACTGCAGCTGGAGTAGGGGATCTGCATCATATCAAAATATCCCTGCAGCAGGCCGTTTTCACCGGGAGTGCCATGGATTGCAATAAAGACTGCATCAAATCTAATCCTCAGATCATCGGTTTTTAATGTGAAATCATTTTTGTCAATATTATGATAGCGGCCTTTCTGATCCTCCCAATACCAGCTGGTTCCCCTGATCATAATTATGTACACATTGTATGCCGGGGAAAGAAGCTTCTCAACCTCATGGGCGCTTTTCACAGAAATCTCATACTCTGAGGAATCACCTCCGGCGGCAATAGCAATAGTTCTCATTTATCAGATATTATTTGTCAAAAATAAATATATTCTACATTATCAGATATTATTTACCTTTGATAAAATTCTAAAAATCATAAAAATGAAAAAAGGTTGCATTATATGGATTATAGTCGGAGTAATCTTCGCGCTTTTCGTTCTTGGTGTCATATCATGGGGAACCAGAGTATATAATCAGATGGTCACTTTGCAGGAGGGAGTCACCAGCCAGTGGGGAAATGTTGAAACGCAGTACCAGCGAAGAGCTGATCTTATTCCGAATTTCGTGAATACTGTAAAGGGAGCTGCCACTTTTGAGCAGGAAACCCTTACCAAGGTTATAGAGGCAAGGGCCAAGGCCACTCAGGTTACAATAGATCCAACCAAAATGACAGCTGAGAATATGCAGCAGTTTCAGGCAGCCCAGGGTGAACTAAGTTCAGCTCTATCAAGACTGATGGTTGTTGTTGAACAATATCCCGAACTGAAGGCCACACAGAATTACCGTGACCTTCAGGTAGAACTTGAAGGTACAGAGAACAGGATCTCCGTCGAAAGAAGGAAGTTCAATGAAACTGCTCTGGCACTGAACACTTATATTAAAAGATTCCCTGCAAATATCCTGGCAGGAATGTTCGGGTTTACTGCCAAGCCATACTTTGAATCGATGGAAGGAGCTGACAAAGCTCCCGAAGTTAAATTCTAACCATCACCAGGTTATGGAAATAAAAGCTTCTACTTTCTTTACCCGGGAGGAGCAGATACAGATCCGTGATGCCATAAAAGAGGCTGAGGGGGAGACTTCCGGAGAGATAAGGATTCACCTTGAGACAAAGTTTTCAGGGAATGTTCTGGACCGGGCTGCATGGATTTTCAAAAGGATCAAAATGCACGAAACAGAAAACAGGAATGGAGTCCTTTTCTATTTTGCAGTGAAAAACAAGAAGTTCGCCATAATCGGAGACGGAGGCATTAATTCAAAGGTTTCTGACGACTTCTGGGATAAAATAAAAAATAGTCTTCAGAAACATTTCAGGAACGGTAAGTATACTGAAGGACTTATTGAAGGGATTCTTATGGCAGGAATGCAGCTCAAGGAACATTTTCCTCACGCAAAGGATGATAAGAACGAGCTTTCCGATGAGATCTCATTTGATGATACCGGGGTAACTGAATAACTATGAAAAAAAGAATATTCTTTAAACCGGTAGTTGTATCATTTCTCCTGATCGCTTCCTTTTTGGGCAGAATAGCAGCTCAGGATTTTCCTGAAAAACCTTTTCCTCCGAGGCTTGTAAATGATTTTGCAGGGATGCTTTCGACTCAGGAAGTTTATGCTCTCGAAGAAAAGCTTGTTGCCTATGATGATTCAACATCCACCCAGATTGCCATTGTTACGGTTTCGGACCTTAAGGGTTATGACAAAGCCGATTATGCCCAGAGACTTGCCGAAAAATGGGGAATAGGCCAGAAAGGTCTGAACAACGGTATCATTATTCTTGTAAAGCCAAAAACAAATGAATCATCCGGACAGGTTCAGATTGCCCAGGGCTATGGACTTGAGGGCGTTATCCCTGATATTATATGCGGACAAATAGTTGATTATGAGATCCTGCCGGAATTCCGGAATGGGAACTATTTTAAGGGCCTGGACAAGGCTACAAGCACTTTAATGTCGCTGGCCAGTGGTGAATATCCTGCCGATCAGTATGGTAAATCAAAGGGAAGCGATCTGGGCAATATTGCACCGATTATCCTTTTTATAATATTCTTTATAATAGTCATGTTCATGCGCAGCAACGGAGGGTCGAATCAAAAGCATATCGGCCATAAGGGACTCCCTTTGTGGGTATTGCTGTCAATGATGAATTCAGGCGGGAACAAGCATAACGGAAGTTGGGGCGGATTCTCAGGCGGAGGAGGATTTGGCGGTGGTGGCGGTGGAGGAGGCGGCGGCTTTGGAGGCTTTGGCGGTGGAAGTTTCGGTGGTGGAGGTGCTGGCGGAAGCTGGTAAACGGGCAATGAATAAAATCCTTTTATTACACAGAGTTCCACAGAGGATACACAGAGTTTCACAGAGTCTTTTCTCTGTGGATCTCTGTGACTTCTCTGTGCTCTCTGTGTAACAAGAAAATGTTTGAATTAAGTTCTTCCTGAGGTATAATTTCTCCACTTTTCGATCACCTGCTTCATATCGTCCGGAAGCTCGGAATCGAATGACAATCTTTTTCCTGTAACAGGATGATCGAATGCAAGTGATTTTGCATGAAGTGCCTGGCGCGGCAGTATCTTAAAACAGTTTTTTACAAACTGCTGGTATTTTGAAAATGTTGTTCCCTTAAGTATCCGATCTCCGCCATATTCATCATCATTAAAGAGCGGGTGCTTTATATAACTGAAATGGACTCTTATCTGATGAGTCCGACCTGTTTCAAGCTTGCATTCAATTACTGATACATAGTCAAAATTCTCCAGAACTTTATAATGAGTAATTGCAGTTTTCCCCTGACTGCCATCGGGAAAGACCTGCATTATTTTCCTGTCGCGGATATTTCTGCCCACATTACCTGTTATTGTTCCTTTTGAAGGTACAGGTGTTCCCCATACCAGGGCAATGTATTTCCTGTCGGTCGTCCTGTCAAAGAATTGTCGGGATAACCTGTTCAGGGCCAGTTCATTTTTTGCTATCACAAGGATGCCTGAAGTGTCCTTATCGATCCGGTGAACCAGTCCTGGACGAAGTTCACCACTCTGGAAAAGAGGCAGATTCCTGAAATGCCACATCAGGGCATTCACAAGGGTACCGGTATAGTTGCCGTATGCCGGATGGACAACCATACCCGGCTCCTTGTTCACAACCACCAGGTCATCATCCTCATAGACAATATTGACAGGAATATTTTCGGGAATAAGCTCTATCTCCCTCGGAGGTGTTGGCAGTACAATCTGGACTATATCACCAGGCTTAACCCTGTAATTGGGTTTGACAGGATTGTTGTTGACAAGTATGTTTCCTGCATTGGCAGCATTCTGTATTCGTGTCCGCGAAGTGTTTTCAATTCTCAGGAAGATAAACTTGTCGATCCTGAGCAATGATTGCCCGGGATCGGCCCTCAACCTGTAATGTTCAAAAAGTTCCTGCTGATCAGCAATTTCTTCTTCTGTCATATGTAATTACTTTGTAATTACGAGCCTGAAATAGCCTGTTCGTCTGCCTTCAGAGATTGTAATTACCGTGTAGATGCCCGGCCTGATCCGGGAAATATCAATCCGCTCACTATATTGTACCTTCATAAGTTCGCGACCCTGCATATCAATGATCGATATAAAAGCCGACCGGGAATTTGCCAGATCGCTGCAATTGAGATTTATATAATCAGAGGCAGGATTTGGCCATATGGTGTATCTTTTGGGATCCGGAGGATTAACATCATCCGATGAAGTTGATTTTATCGGTGCCCCTACAACAGGCCTGATCATAATGCTCCCATCCTTTTGCGACTGGAGCCATGTTCCGTTCAGCCAGTAGTACTGTCTGCTGCGGTTAGGAGTGTTCACGTCAAATCCTGCATTGAGAAATGTCTCTGATCGTTGCCTCCATCCGGCATAAAATACTCCATTAACCATGACACCATCGGGGAGGATATAAGTGTGGTATCCGTTTATTTCATCTCCAGGCTCAACCAGAACATTATCAGCTGAATAAATAACATTTCCGGGTAATCCGTTATTATCATCCCATATCATCAGATCAAAAGCCCTCTGATTGCTGTTGAGGTAGCTGTCGTTGAAGCAGATACGTATAGCTCTTATTGTATCCTGAAGGTATGATTTAAACCTGTAAGCTACCATAGCATTTCTGGAGCCTTGTCCGTTTATTCCATATCCACCTTCGGATGATCCATCGTCGTAGGCAAAATAATTCCTGAATACCTGGTTATATATTATGGTGTCATTTCCCTTTGGATCAAAATCATCAGTTTTCAGGTAGCAGGTAATTCTGAAGATTGCTGAATCAGTTGAAGAATTATTAAAAGTATAGATAAGATTTGCATTGTAATCAACATTTGTGAAGGGATCTACGTTTGCAGCACCTGCTGAGAATGAGTGAGAAATGGTGTTGGTGAACATATCCCTGATTTCAAAGTTTCTGGTTACATTCCTTGTTATAATGTCATTGTTCCTGTAATGTATCGGAATTGCTGATCCCATTTCCTGAAGGTAGACCTGCCTGAACTGTTTCCAGGGCATGGCCTCATAGGTTTTAAGAATTGACCTGAGAGGTGCCCTGAAAGCTACATCAGCAATGGATGTATCGGCTGCATTCCTGTTTTTATCAAGATAAACATAGTCGATATTCCAGTGATCGCAATTCCCTATCATCGAAGGGTCCTTTATGTCAGAACTGAGGCTTGCCCAGTTGACAAATCGGAATTTAAAGCCGTTTTTCAAATATCTTGAATTCTCTATTCTGATAATGACAGGTTTAAATTTCAGCTGCCTCGATGTATCAGCTTTCCATACAGAACGCCACCTGGATTCTTCAGGGGCGAAAAATTGCAGTGTAAGGCTATCTTTTAATTCAGGCTTATCACCAAGCCCTCCCGGTTGATAATAGAAGCTCAGCCAGATATTTTCTGTGGAAGGATAATTAAGGTTAAGCGGCTGTGAGGTCAGATGGTCAGCTTCGAAACCTTCCGATGTGGCAGTCTCATAAAGTTTTCCTTCATTATCCAGGGCATCAAGTGTTGCAATTCCGATTGTGATCTGCTGATTGGAATAAGTGTTATTTATAAAAGCATAATTGTCGCTCCACCATTTTGGAGAAGGGAGGAATGAACGACGGGTAAAGTCATCAAAAAATGGTAATTCAAGAGGATCGGCAGCCCCGGATTTATAACTGCCCTGCATATTTGCCTGACCTGACAATAGAGGATTGCTCTGCAGTCCTGTGATAATTTCCTGAGCATTTGAGAGTGCAGGATAACATAACAGAAGGGCAATATATATTATTAACTTTTTAGGCATAAGTTTAATCAGGCTGTCTGATCATTCCTCCGGGTAATGTGTCTGTTATAACCATTGTTGAATCAACAGGAAGCTTGGCAGAATCAACTGTCAGCCAGAGATATATCGAAGAACCAAGCTGAAGGGTAGCATCAACGCTGAAATCGGGATTTTGTTTATATACGAAAGCATCAGCCGAATCCTGACCGGTTATGACAGTATTGTCGAAAATGGATGTTACAAGGGTTAGCGATGCTCCCATTATTTTGTTCCTGGCCGATTCAATATTCATGCCGATAAGGTCGGGAACATATGTTTTCTGATTGCTCAGACCTTTACCAAGTACCAGGTCGATCTCCGAACCTTTTTGAATTGAATCGCCTTCCTGAATTTCTTTTCCGTCGATATAGCTGCTTAAGTACCACATCGAAGGAGATGTCAGGGGTATATCTTGAGATTCCCATTTGAAGCCCTGAGCTCTCAATAAGCGCAATTGCCTGGCGTTTAGGCAGGTTTACAAGATTTGGCATTGCAACCATTTCAGGATTAAAGGCATTTATTGTAAGCATTATGTTCCTCTTCTTTTTGACCTTGAACCCAGGTACCGGATTTTGCTCTGCGATGCACCCGCGGGGAACCTCGGAGGTATAAACAGAATCAATGATCTGAAATTTCAGCCTGCTTTTTTTGGCAAGCTGCGCAGTTTCATCCATTGTAAGACCTATAAAACTTGGAACAGGCCTGCTTTGACCATGCCGTGTGTAGAAGTTGAGAAAGATGAGCAGTACCATTATAAAACCTACAACAATTAATGCTGCTAATCCAAGGTTCTTAAAAAATGTTTTGCTTAGAATGAAATCTTTGATGCTCATAGCGGCTCCGGGAACTTTAATTATAACGCAAAGGTATGTATAAAATTATAAACGGAATCCCGTTCCACAGCCACAAATCCGGCGTCTCTGATAAGCCTGCAGATTTCACCTGTTGACATTTCAGGATTTTTCTCCCCCGATCCGGCCATTGAGTAAATCTTTGTTGTATCCTCAATAGTTCCGTCAAGGTCATCAGCTCCGAACAGCAGGCTCATCTGAGCAACCTCTCTGCCTATCATAGGCCAGTATGCCTTTATATGCGGGATATTGTCAAGGAATATCCTCGAAACAGCATAGTTTTTAAGATCTTCAGTCATGCTGACCTCCCCAAGCCACGACATTGAGTTATTGGCTTTCTTAAACTTCAGAGGGATAAAAGCGTTGAAGCCTCTTGTCTTGTCCTGGAGTTCCCGCAGCCTTGCCATATGATCGATCCTGTGGGCATAGTTTTCCAGATGACCGTAAAGCATTGTGGCATTCGACGGTATCCCGAGATTATGAGCAGCCTCATGGATCTCAAGCCATCTTTCAGCAGAGGCTTTTTCAGGGCAGATCCTTTTCCTGATCTTCTCCATCGAAGATTTCAGCCCCGCCACCCGGGATGGAATCCAGACCATATTTCTTAAGCTCTGTAAGGCCCTCACTGAGAGTTACTCCTGATTTAGTTATCATATAGTCGAGCTCAATGGCAGAAAAAGCCTTAACATGGAGACCAGGACGATATTGCTTTATTTTCTGAATAAGTTCTCCGTAATAATGAATATCGTGATAAGGGTGGACTCCTCCTACAATATGAACCTCAGTAACTTCTTTTTCGTCAAATTTTCTGACTATGTCAAGCATTTCATCATGAGTGTATTCCCAGCTTTCTGGATCTCCCTCCGCTTTATGGTACGAACAGAATCGGCAGTTATGAATACATTTGTTTGTCGGTTCAATATGGAAATTTTTGTTAAAAAAGGCATAGTTCCGGTTCTTGTCTTCTTCTTACGATTCCCGACAACATGGCAAGCAACGACAAATCAGCCACTGTGTAAAGCGTCAGACCATCATCAATGCTGATCCTGCCACCTGAGGTTATTTTGGCAGCTATCTTTTTCAGACGCGGATCATCAATATATTCTTCAAGTAGATTCATTCAGGAAAAATGCCTGACAAAATTAATGAAAAAAAGGTGCCTTTTTTGAAAGCACCTTTACCTTGATTATAATATCTTCTGATTATTTCAATTTCAGCTCAGGAGTGACAGAGAGTTTTTTTCTTCCCTTGGCCCGTCGTGAAGCAAGAACCCTTCTTCCATTGGCAGTTGACATCCTTTCCCTGAAACCATGTTTATTTGCTCTTTTTCTTCTTGAAGGCTGATATGTCCTTTTCATTTATGCTGAATTTAAATTGTCGGTTACTGTTTTATTTTGAGATCGCAAAGATAGTTATTTTTGAAATAAATGCAACGGTTTTCTGTTTTTTTAAAAATCAGAAGGGACATATAGAGTATCTTTTTTGTTTCAAAATATGGTTCAGAAAAGAAGTCAGTGATATTCCTGATAATAGTTACTTTCAGATAAGGTCCGAGTTCTGCTGAGAGATCTCCTCCTTTTAGATATATTATTCCGTTCCTTATCTGATTCTTATTTTCAGGGCCGATGTTTTTCCTGGTCAGTTTTACAAATTCAGGAAAAGCTGTAACTGCCCGGCTTATAATGAAATCAAAAAGGTTCTTTTCCTCTTCTATCCTTTTGCGGATGGCTTTAACGTTGGTAAGGTTCAGCTCATCAGCAACGGATGAAACAACCTTTATTTTCTTTTCAATTGAATCGAGAAGAAAGAATTCAACATCGGGAAACATGATGGCCAGAGGTATGCCGGGAAATCCGCCTCCTGTACCGGCATCGAGGATCCTTGTTTTGTCTGCAAAATGAATGAATTTCGCAATAGCCAGGGAATGAAGAACATGATGAATATAGAAATTGTCGAAATCTTTCCTTGAGATAACATTGATCCTGCTGTTCCAAATCTTGTAGATCTCTCCAAGCCGTGAAAACCTGCTGATCTGAGAATCGGAAATTTCCGGAAAATATTGCAGAATAATATCAGTCACTACCTGTTCCCGGTTTTTGTGAAAATATTGAAAAGGAGCGATTTTGCCCTGTAAAGCTGTGCTTTTACAGTTCCTATTGGCAGTTTCAGCTCTGTTGAAATCTCTTCATAGGAGTACTCCTTGTAATACCTGAGTTCGATCAGGTTCCTGTACCTTGGTTTTAGCTGGTTGACAATATCACGAAGGACAGCGATCTTCTGATCGTTGATCAGGGTTTCTTCAGGATCGGGCAAATCCGACTGCAGACTGACTGTGATATGTTCCAGATCGTCCTGCAGCTGATCAATAGGGGTGGGAGAGACCTGTTTTTTTCTTATAAAATCGATGCAGTTATTTGTGGCTATCTTGAACAGCCAGGTACTGAATGCATAATCAGGCGTGAATGAGTCGAGACTCCGGAAAGCTTTGCCAAATGCTTCAATTGTCAGATCTTCAGCATCCGAAGCATTATTTACCATCTTCAGTAGCATGAAGTACAATGAATCCCTGTACCGGTTCAGCAGGCTCGAAAATGCTTTTTCACTCCCGTTCTTTGCCAATTCGACAAGCAGAAGGTCATTTCTGGCCTTATCCGATAATCCATTGGTTACTTCCATTTGTTCTTACCGGCGCCCTCGCGCAGGCTTCCTGCATATAGCAGAGCATTTATAAACGGAGAGAGGATATCAAATATTGGCACCCATTTTAATAGTCCAGGTTCATTGAATTTTTTCTGATTTAATATGAAAACCGTGAACTGGAGGATTAACCTTGCTATAAAAACACCAAGCACCACTGGCCACAGAAAAAGATTGGAGATCAGTATGACTAATGATGTATAAAACAGTACTCTTGAAACAGGTTCAGAAATCAATGCCACTTTGTCGCGCATCTTATAATGAACGGCGGTTGTCAGATGTCTTACCTTCTGTTTGTAAAACGCACGGAGGTCTGAAGCCTCCACCGAACGGGTATGTGATTCCTTTCTGAACTCCAGGGCAATATTTATTCCTGAGGCATTTGAGTTCACAAAAAGATCATCGTCACCTGAAGCCAGATGAGCATGATTGCCGAATCCCTTTTTGTTGAAAAATAATGAGCGTCTGTAAGCAAGGTTCCGGCCAACTCCCATGTAAGGCCTTCCTTTTAATGCCATCCCAAGGTACTGCATGGCTATTGTCATGCAATCGTATCTTATATATTTATCAAGCAGTCCCTTTTTGCTGAAAAACCCGCCATAGCCAAGCACAAAATCAATTTTTGTATCAAAACGTGATGCCATTCTGCTGAGCCATTTTTCACTTTCAGGCTTACAGTCCGCATCAGTAAAAACCAGGATTTCATTTCTGGCTGCTTTTATGCCAATGAACTGAGCGAACTTTTTATTATGTGTAAACTTCGGGTCCTTTATAATATTTGAAACTTTTAGATTTGGATATTTCTTCAGAAAATCTCCAAGTACTTCATAGGAATCGTCCTCTGAGCAATCGTTTACAACAATCACTTCAAAATCGGGATAATCCTGTTCAAGCACTGCAGGAAGGAATTTTCTGAGGTTACCCTCCTCGTTCCTTGCACAGATGATTACAGATACAGGGTCATTTTTCGATACAGCTTCGGGATGTTTGAAAATTGCCGGAGCCAGGTAATAAAACAGGTAATAAAAGACCTGAACTAAAAAGGAGAGACCGAAAACAATCAGTAAAGCAAGAAGAAGAGGGTGGTCGCGGAGTATCATTTAACTTCCAGATATGGCTGCAATATTACTAAGATAATCTGAATGCAAAAAGTCAGTTTCATATATCATTCCTGTAAAAACGGAGTAACAGGCATAAAAATTATTGACATAATTTTAAACAGGCAGAGAATGAATTACCTTTGGCATCCGGAAACAGGCCGAAATTATGTTTAAACTGAAGAGCAGGGATAAAGAAACAAAAGCAAGGACAGGTTTACTGGAGACAGCACATGGCCTTATTCCGACCCCTGTATTTATGCCGGTTGGCACTGCCGGGACAGTCAAAGGGATTCTTCAGAGGGATCTCGCCGAGGATATTGAAGCAAAGATTATTCTGGGGAATACATATCATCTCTATCTCCGGCCCGGGACAGACATATTCAGAGCATCAGGAGGTCTCCATAAATTCATGAACTGGAGCAGGCCGATACTTACCGACAGCGGCGGATACCAGGTTTTTTCTCTTACCCCGAACCGAAAGCTTACAGATGAAGGTGCAATCTTTAAATCGCACATTGACGGATCAAAACATTTTTTCACTCCTGAAAACACTATCGACATTCAGCGGATTATCGGTGCAGACATTATGATGGCTTTTGATGAGTGTGCACCTTTCCCCTGCGATTACAGATATGCTGAGAAATCAGTCGCGCTTACTCACCAATGGCTCGACAGGGCAGTGGTCAAGATACAGGGAGACAGATCCAGTATGGGACCATGAGCAGTATCTGTTCCCCATTGTCCAGGGGAGCACTTTCGATGATCTGAGGAAGATGTCTGCTGAAAAAGCAGCATCGGCGGGTCTGGCCGGAAATGCTATCGGGGGGTTATCGGTAGGTGAACCTGCTGATGAAATGTACCGTATTATCGAAATTGTCAATGAAATACTCCCTGAAGACAAACCCCGTTATCTTATGGGGGTAGGAACTCCTGTCAATATTCTGGAAGCAATTGAAAGAGGAATTGATATGTTTGATTGCGTTATGCCAACCAGGAATGGAAGGAACGGAATGCTGTTTACAAGCGAGGGCATAATCAATATAAAAAATAAAAGATGGACTGATGATTTCAGTCCAATTGATAGTTTCGGCTCTTCAGCAGTAAGTCTTTTTTATTCGAAGGCCTATCTGAGGCACCTGATCATTTCAGGTGAAATCCTGGGGTCTCAGATAGCAAGCATACATAACCTTTCGTTCTATATAAAGCTGGTTTCAGAGGCAGGGAAAAAAATTGAAGAAGGCAATTTTAAGAAATGGAAAGATCAAATGGTCATAAAACTATCGGCTCGTTTATAGGATTGATCAGATTAAAGATAATCGACCGGTATATTATCAGGAAGTTCCTTGGTACGTTCTTCTTTTGCCTTGTGCTTATCCTGACTATTGCAGTTGTTTTCGATTTTGCCGAGAAGATCGATAACTTCATGGAAAAAGAGGCCCCTGTAAAGGCTATAATTTTCGATTATTACATGAATTTCATACCCTATTTTGCAACTCTCTTTTCTCCCCTTTTCGTTTTCATATCAGTTATTTTCTTTACATCAAAGATGGCTGCCAACACTGAGATAATTGCAATACTTAACAGCGGCATGAGCTTCAGAAGGATGATGCTGCCATATTTTCTTTCAGCACTGGTTATTGCACTCTTTACTTACCTCCTTACCAATTTCGTAATTCCAAAGGCTAACCTGAACAGGATCAATTTTGAAGATAAATATTACCGTGCTGTTACCAGGCGGGCTCCTGTCATGAATATTCACAGACAGGTATATAAAAATGTTCTGGTTTATATGGAGTCATTTAATCCGATCAGCCAGGCTGGAAGGAATTTTACCCTTGAAAAGTTCGATGAAGATGGCAGGCTTGAATCAAAACTGTCAGGCAACATGGTCAGGTATGATACCGCTTCGGGGAAATGGGTTGTTCTGAATTACTATCAGCGTAAAATATCAGATAAGGAAGATACCCTGACCAGGGGAGACAGGATAGATACCACTCTGACTATTACTCCTTCAGATTTGTCAATGGGACCCGGTTTTGTCGGAACAATGACATATAACCAGTTGAATAATTATATAAGCCAGCTTAAGCTTCAGGGCTCAGATGAGCTCAAACTTTTCCTTATTGAGAAATACCGTCGTTTTGCAAATCCATTTGCAGTCTTTATACTGACTCTGATCGGAGTCTCACTCTCATCGCGAAAGGTGAGGGGAGGAATAGGCATGAATATCGGGATAGGACTTGGTCTGAGCTTTTCATACATACTATTCATGCAGTTTGCCTCACAGTTTTCTTTAAAAGGTGACCTTGGTCCGATGCTTGCAATGTGGATACCCAACATATTGTATACAGTAGTGGCACTGGTTCTTTATAAACTTGCACCTAAATAGGTACAATCTGCGATCGAAAATCTTAATTGCGCTTTAGTTTTTATTTCTTAAACATGTCAACCTATAAACCTATAAACCTATAAACCTATAAACCTTTAAACCTTCAATCTTAATGGCAGTAAATAAAAAAATACGGGAATTTCAGGAGAAGCGAAAAAAGATCCTTCTTGGCGGAGGAGAGCAGGCTATTGAGAAACAGAAAGCATTGGGAAAGGGTACGGCGCGCGAAAGGATAATGGCGCTTCTGGATAAGGACTCCTTTATGGAGTATGATCTGTTTGTGGAGCATGATGCAAGGGATTTTGATATGGATAAAAAGTCACTCCCAAGCGACGGAGTGATAATTGGATCCGGGACAATTTACAATGCCCCGGTAGCTATTTATGCCCAGGATTTTACTGTTGCCGGAGGATCGCTGGGACAAATGCATTCGAGAAAGATTACCAAGATAATGGATTATGCCCTCAAAATGAGAATGCCGCTGATCGGCATCAATGATTCAGGCGGGGCAAGGATCCAGGAGGGAGTTAACTCTCTCGCCGGCTATGGTGAAATATTTTTCCGGAACACAATCTCAAGCGGGATAATTCCCCAGATATCAGTTATTCTTGGTCCATGTGCAGGAGGTGCAGTCTATTCACCGGCATTGACGGATTTCGTTTTTGTGGTCGATAAGATTTCAAAAATGTTCATCACCGGACCTGAAGTAATAAAAACTGTCCTTGGCGAAGAAATTTCCATGGAAGATCTTGGAGGTGCAAGGGTGCACAGTGAAATAACCGGTAACGCGCACTTTTTTTCAATGAGTGAAGATGAGTGCTTTGAACAGATCAAACGGCTCATAACATTTATCCCCAGGAATAACAGCACCAGGGCAAGATCGCATGAACCCGGGGAACCGGATAAAAAATATGATCCCGAAAAGATCGTACCCGATGATCCAACTCTGCCATATGACGTCAGGGATGTAATAAGGTCGCTTGTCGACAACTCCGACTTTTTTGAGATTATGGAATTGTATGCGAAAAATATTGTAATAGGCTTCGGAAGGATGGGTGGCAGGACTGCCGGGTTTGTCGCTAACCAGCCACTCGAGATGGCAGGCGTTCTTGACGTTGATTCATCCGACAAAGCAGCCAGGTTTATAAGATATTGCGACGCTTTCAATATTCCGATTATAACTCTTGTCGATCTGCCGGGCTATCTCCCGGGTGTCGACCAGGAACATGCCGGTGTGATACGTCATGGAGCCAAGGTGCTCTATTCCTACAGTGAGGCTACAGTTCCAAAAATAACAGTCATACTCAGAAAGGCATACGGAGGCGGATATATAGCTATGAGTTCACGGCACCTGAGGGCTGATTTTGTATTTGCCTGGCCGACTGCTGAAATTGCGGTTATGGGTCCTGAAGGAGCTGCAAATATTATTTTCAGGAAAGAAATAATGTCGTCGGATGACCCGGACGGAACGAGAAAGCAAAAAGTAGAAGAGTATAAAGACAAGTTCGCCAATCCTTATGTAGCAGCTGCCCGCGGTTATGTTGACGCAGTCATTGAACCTAAAGAGACACGCCGCTTCCTTATGCATGCAATTGAAGCATCAGAAAACAAGATTGTCAAAGTCCTTGATAAAAAACACGGACTTCCGCCATTCTGAAAAGTTTTCACTGTCAACTTAATGCAGATTATGAAAAAAACTGAAAATCTCGGGTTATTAAATATCAATTCAACCTTATACAAGACAAGGCTTAGCCCTAAGTTCCTGAAAAGGAAGCCCTATATACCTCCAAACCAGAAAGCAATAATAAGCTTTATTCCCGGCACCGTCATGGAAATTCTGGTGAAAAAAGGTCAGGATGTCAGGAAAGGGGAGGATCTTGTTATTCTTGATGCCATGAAAATGCAAAACATTATGAAATGCAATATTGATGGCACTATAAAGAAAATTCATGTAAACAAGGGTGACAAAGTTTCAAAAGGCACTATTTTGCTTGAGATGAAATAGGCTGAAGGATGCCTTCATAGATAACATACTTCCTGAAATCAGCCGGAATTAAAGGTTTTTCTTTAAAAATACCGTAAACTGTAGATCCGCTGCCTGACATTGAGCTGTAAATTGCACCTGAGCTGTATAAAGCCTGCTTTATCGCTTTTATTTCGGGATGGACAATGAAAACTGTCCTTTCAAAATCATTTACTATCAGATCTTTCCATTCTGAAACCGGAGAATCAAAAAGCTTCCTCAGGGACCTTTCAGGCATGGCAGGCATACAATTTTCATAAGCCTCCTTTGTGCTGACTGATATGCCAGGATTCAGAAGCACAGTATAAAAACCTTCAAGGACATTATTTACCGGCGAAAGAATTTCCCCTCTTCCCGACGCAAAGGAAGGCTGGCAATCAATAAAGAACGGACAGTCGCTTCCCAGACCGGTTGCAAGTGCCTTCAGTTCATCCGTGCTTAATGACAGGCCGAACATTTTGTTTAATGCCCTGAGCATGAATGCCGCATCTGATGAACCGCCTCCGAGACCTGCACCTGCAGGTATTATTTTGTGAAGATGGATGTTCAGAAACGGAATCGGGCAGGTTTCCCTTAACTATTCTTACCGCACCAAGAACAATATTATCCTCCATTCTGCCCGGCAATTCTGGATCCGGTCACAGTCAGCCTGTCACATGAACTTTCAGGATCTGATACCAGCTCAAGTGCATCGCAAAGTCCTACGGGGTAAAAGATAGTTTCAATATCATGGTATCCGTCAGTCCGTTTTCCGGTTATCCTTAATCCCAGATTGATTTTTGCTTTTGGAAAAACCAGCATTTCAGGGTATTTGGTACAAAAATACCATATGAATCGGATTTTGATGCTGAAGAGTAACAATTTGGTTTTTCAACAAGTTTTTAACAGAAGAATGTTTGTAAGAATAAAAATCCTTTCGAATTAATCAGTATGGTTATTTTTACCTTTGGTCAGCCCTGACGGAAAGTAGTTTCTGTCTTGTAAATATCAACAAATCAGTATTATAATATAGATGGTAAGACAAAAACAGGGTGTGAGACCGGTTATCACTCAACTACCGGATTTTGGTAAGGTACCACCCCAGGCAATCGATATGGAGGAGGCAGTTCTGGGAGCGATAATGCTCGAAAAAGAAGCTGTGATAACTATCCTGGATATCCTCAAACCAACCAGCTTTTATAAAGAGGCTCATCAGAAAATTTTCAAAGCTGTATCGGACCTTTCTATGCGGGAGTATCCAGTCGACCTCTATACTGTTACTGAAGAACTGAGGGCACACAATGAACTTGAAAGTGTGGGAGGACCTGTATATCTCACTCAGCTTACTGCAAAAGTAGTATCGGCAGCCAATGTCGATTACCATGCAAGAATAGTCGCTCAGAAGTATATTCAGCGTGAGCTGATCCGGGTCTCGACAGAAATTCAGAACAGATCATTTGACGATTCTATTGATGTTACAGAGCTTCTCGACTTTTCAGAAAATGAGCTTTTCCAGATCGCCGAGGGAAATATAAAAAGGGAGGTCTCCCCGATAAATATGGTCATTAAGGAGGCAATAAGGGAGATAGAGGAAGCCGGTAAAAGAGAGGATGCTCTTGTAGGAACACCTTCAGGTTTTACAAAGCTTGACCGGCTTACTTCAGGCTGGCAGAAATCGGAACTTATAATCATTGCTGCACGTCCCTCAATGGGAAAGACGGCTTTCGCTCTTTCTATGGCACGTAACATGGCAATTGATCATAATAAACATGTTGCCATTTTCTCATGTGAAATGTCATCCATCCAGCTTGTAAACAGATTGATAATTGCCGAAACGGATATCCCCGGAGAGAAAATAAAGAACGGACGTCTCTCTGAAGAAGAGTGGAAACAGCTCGACACCAGGATAAAGAAACTTGTGCAGGCACCTATTTTCATTGATGACACACCCGCGATTTCAATATTTGAGCTAAGGGCAAAATGCAGGCGGCTTATGGCTCAACACAAGCTTGATATAGTGATAGTTGACTATCTTCAGCTGATGTCGGGCCCCGAGAATGCCGGAAGCCGTGAACAGGAGGTAAGCAATATTTCAAGATCGCTTAAAAGTATTGCCAAGGAGCTCAATGTTCCGATTCTTGCACTTTCGCAGCTGAACAGGTCGGTTGAAATGAGAGGCGGGACAAAGAGGCCCCTCCTTTCGGACCTGAGGGAGTCGGGTGCAATCGAGCAGGATGCTGATATGGTTGTTTTCATCCACCGCCAGGACAAGTTCGGGATCCCGACTTTTGAGGACGGAAGTTCAACAAAGGGGATAGCTGAAATAATCCTGGCCAAGAACCGTAACGGACCCGTTGATGATCTCCGTCTGAGGTTCCGTGAAGAAAAAGCGCAGTTCCTGGATATAGATGATTTTGATATCGACAGTAATCCGGAGATCAAGGATGGCTCTCAAAGCATTACTCTCGGTTCAAAAATGAACCACGACAGGATGAAACATCTTGGAGATAAATTTGATCAGGAATCGGACCTGCTTAACGAACCGCCTTTTGCTTAAATCTATTTTACCACGGAAAACACGGGTTATCACGGAGAAGAAAGAATCCGTGCAAATCCGTGAAATCCGTGGTGAATTTTAGTTAATCCGTAAAATAATTTTTACGCCAAAGCTTCTGTATTTAAGATCATCGAATCCGACGAAAATTCCAGCTTCCCCAAGGAAGAAAATCTCACTCAGGGTATATCCTATCTCAGTATAGTTTTTGTGAAACCGTGATCCGAGATATGAAAAGCTTATGTTTTCGCGGATCAGCGTGTTGCTTAAGCCGGGCAGGAATTTCAGCAGAAGGTAAGGAGTTGTATATTTCAGATGAGCTTCACCATATAATTCCGGGGTGCTCAATGAATAGTAAGCAGGGAGCATAAAAGCATCATCATAATCTATTAATCAGTAAGGTAACAGGCTGGGGATTAAAATGGAAGAAATCGAAATATGATAAATTCCTGTTATCAGCAAACACACCTGTTCTGACTCTCCAACTGAGTTCACTGAATGCCCCTGTTTCACGCTTCTGGGATATTTCGAATCTGAACATGTCGAAATGCTTGTAATTATCTGATAATGAAGGAACATAATTTGCTCCATGCTTCCAGGTGAAGATAAAGTTGGCCAGTCAGATCCCTGTGGAACTTTGTTTCCTCCATAAACCCTGTACTTCTGGTAAGGTGTAAATGTAACATTTGTTACAAATTCAATATGTTTCTGATTAACCACAAAATTAATGATATTGACACCAGTGGTCAGATATTCATTTTCAGGTAAGTTGGAGTATACTCCCGTCTTGTATTAATAATTGAAAAAGAGGTATTGTTTTCGAGCACTTTCCTGTTTTCAAATCCTCCGGAAATTTCCAGAATAAGTCCATTTCTAATTTCTGTCCTGTATCCAAGCGTTAAATACCGGCTCTCATAAAGCTTCATGTAATTCTTTTCCATGAAGAGGGAGGTTACACTGTTTATAAGGGGATTAATTCCTCCTCCGGTGCCAATGTCCTTGCTTGTCATTCCCGTCCGGACACTCAATTGTCCTTGGCTTCATACCACCAGTTGAATAGTTGGCATTTAACCCTCCACATGATCTTCTCCCTGCTGAAAGCATAACGGACGTCCGGGTAGAATGCAAGGGACTTTTTGTCTTTCAGTCTTTTGTTTATCCTGAAATTGATTCCATATACAAAGCCGTCAACAGTATTAAAGCTTAAATTTTTCAGATCTATCAGACCGCCATTTGTAAAACTGAAGCCTGTTGTATCTGACCATGTATGGCCCATCATAAGATTGTTCAGCGCTTTTCTGAAGGGACCTTGTTTTTTCCCGGTTCCTTTTGAAACAGTATCTGTTACTGATTCCCTTATCCCGGAAAGGTTATTTTTTATACTGTCACTTTTCTCAATGCTTCGGAGTTCTATATCTGATAGCGGGATAGGTCTTATATCAGCCCAGTAGGTGCTGTCTTTCTTTCTTGCATCCTTTTCAACGATTTGAGTTGTATTGTCTTTTATTTCAAGGCTTTTTGAAGCGCTGTCGCTTCTTGTATCCTTCGATTCTTTTTCCATCAGCCTTCCAAGCTTAATCATATCGCGGTTGGTAAGATCTTCCTTCTGAAGGATCCTGTTTATCTCCCTGTTTGTTTTTGTCACTGCCGTATCAGGAAGATATCGTCCGGCAAATCCGGTCGCCAGATCCTGAGGTTTCTGAAGCTTATCGTTCGGTTTTACCTCAAGGTATTTGACAGAACTGACATACCCGACATCAGCCCTTATGCCAATTATTTGCAGATCAATGTCAAACTGGTGACTGACAGGCATCCATATCTCCTCCTGTACCGGTATATATAATTCCCTGACCCTGATTTTTCCAACAAGGTTTTCATTTGTCAGATCGACACTGTAAAGGCACCAGAGATCCTCGATTATAAAAATAGTTCCTGCAAAAAGCTGCTGACTCTTGCGTTTTGGGATGACCTCAATTTTGTTGATTGTATATTTTCCCTGAAATGTTGTCCCTATATACTTAAAGTTATAGTAGCTGAAAGCCTGGGGTGAAAGAGGGGAAATAGCCATATCTGCCAGTACAGGCTGATAAAAGCTTGCCTGAATATAATCCATTGGTGAAACTTCATTTCCCTGTTCAGGGAAGGTGCTGTTATATGATATAACCCGTTGGACGTACTTGTCGGGTGCAGTGAATTCTACTTCATTAAATGATTCCATTAAGAAAGAATCGCCTTCCTTCATGACACGGGAATCTTTTTCAGGTTTTCCTCCGGCTGAAACCGTAACATTGTCACCCGACCGTCCCATCCGCATTGATTTCTCAATGAGTTTCGGTATTCTTTTTATAAGCAGGTTTCCCTTCAGGTACACTTCTGCTTTATAATAATTAATATAGCCAAGATAATAAGGGGCAAGTCCTATAACCTTCCTCATTATTGACAGGGCGGGATCTTCGCCGGAAGGAGATATTCTAACCTCTGGTATCTCATATATCTGTTCAGGCAATGTAATATTCCTGACAAGAACTGTGTCGGTGAGATTTATATTCTCAAATACCGGCTCATACCCAAGGCTCTGGTACATAACCATATATTTGCCAGGCTGGAGTCTTAACTCATAATCACCTTTTGTATTGGATGTTGTCCCCTGCTTCAGTTCCTGGATGTAAACCGTTGCATATTGAACCGGCTGTCCGGAGTTATCGATGATTTTACCTTTAATCACCTGGGCATCAGTCAGCTGACCAGAAAAAGAAATCAGTATGAAGAGCCGGATTCCCAGCCTGATGATGTTTAAATGTGATACTGTGTCAGGTATGGTCATGATCTTTTGCCGGCAACAACTATTACAATTTCCCCTTTTGGGGTATGCTTTTTATAATGGTCAGCAAGAAATAATAAAGTACCCCTGATATTTTCCTCAAAGATTTTTGTCAGTTCTCTTGAAACACATGCCTCCCGGTCGGGACCAAAGCAAGAGCTCAGATCCTCCAGGGTTCTTACGAGCCGGTAAGGTGACTCATAGAATATCATGGTTCTTTGTTCATCCGCCAGGCTTGTCAGTCTTTTGTTTCTTCCTTTCTTTGGTGGAAGAAATCCCTCAAAACAAAATCTTTCAGATGGGAGACCTGAATTCACAAGTGCTGGCAAAAGAGCTGAGGGTCCGGGAAGAGTCTCAACAACAATCTCTTTTTCAAGGCATGTTCTTACAAGCAGGAAACCGGGATCGGATATCCCCGGGGTGCCTGCATCGGAGATAAGGGCAACTGTGGTTCCGGATAGGATCTTTAAGCAGACTGCATCAACGCTTTTATGTTCATTAAACATGTGGTGCGACTGAACCGGGGTTAAAATATCATAATGGTTTAAAAGCTTTCTGGCCTGCCTGGTATCTTCGGCAAGAATAAGATCAACGCTTTTAAGGACTTCAACAGCCCTGTAGGTAATATCCCTGAGATTTCCGATCGGCGTTGGAACCAGGAAAAGCTTACTCATGAGCAAGGAACTTACGTTTTATCATATCAATAAGCCGCTTCACAGCTTCATTTCCTGTATTTTCTCCTGAGTAACTCATAATAACCGCCATAGCATCGGAAAGACTTCCGACAGACTCCAGCTTCTGGATCGCCTGGTTATAAGTATCGGTGTTCCCGTCGAATATTTCCCTGATAAAAAGGAACTTGTCATTGATTCCGATAGCTTCATCAAGACTCAAAAGAGGCTTTGTCTTCAATATTTCCAGAACATCATCTTCGTGCTTGTGCTCCCCAAGCTTTTCATTGAAGCGTTCGGACCGGTTTGAGAACTGATCTGCAATTATCGATTCAGAGCTCCTTCTATCAGTTCGGACCGGTTCTTCCTTTTGTATGGGAACTGCTTCCGGAATCACTTTTGCGGTTACTTCTTTAACCTCCTTATCCGGTCCGATAATAGTCGTCTCAGGTTTATCGGGTACTTTTTCACGGATTGGCTCCTCTGTAACCGGTGGTTTTTCAACCACGGTTGAAGTTATTGTAGCCTGCAGATTTTTAAACAGGGCAATAACCTCCGCCGCGCTTTTGCATTTTGATTTTGCAAGTTCAATCTGCAGTTCCGGAACACCCGGGTACTTTTTCAGATCATCAATGATTTCCCTTGTTTCATAGAGATCTTTTATAATAATATCGATTGTCGAGTTTAAATCCATGTCATCTGGTATATTAATAACGAACCATTTTCCTTATTTTGCAAAAGTAAATATTATTACACAAGTCTTAACGGATTTCAGTTACATTTAGCGTTTACACAGGACATTAATTAAGTATGGATTTTCTTGAGAATTCAGGAAGGGTAAGCGGAAAACGCGGAACAATAGAGGTCATAACCGGATCGATGTTCTCCGGTAAGACCGAGGAACTTATAAGAAGGCTCCGACGGGCTCAGTTTGCCGGTTTGAAAGTAGAAATTTTCAAACCTTCACTTGATAAACGATATTCAGAGGACAGGGTGGTATCGCATGATGACAAGTCTATCGTTTCCACTCCTGTCGACAATGCATCTTCAATTCTTCTCCTTGCAGGAGACGTTGATGTTGTAGGAATTGATGAAGCCCAGTTTTTTGACAGTTCAATTATTGAAGTCTGTAATAAGCTGGCTGACAATGGAGTGAGGATTGTTATTGCCGGGCTCGATATGGATTTTATGGGAAATCCTTTTGGCCCGATACCTGCACTTCTTTCAATTGCCGAATACATTACAAAGGTTCACGCGATTTGCATGCGATGCGGAAGCCTTGCACAGTACTCATTCCGGAAATCTGAGGAGGAACAGGTAGTTGTACTGGGTGAGAAAGACAAATATGAGCCCCTCTGCAGGGAATGTTACAACAATGCATTAAAGAAAAGTTAAAGTGAATTTTACTACTGCAGATATTGCAAGAATTACAGGAGGAACTTTAACAGGTCCGGGAGATATTATTGTGTCTGATCTGGTCACCGACAGCAGGCAGGTAAGCTTTACTGAAAATGCTGCCTTTATAGCGATCAGAGGTGTTAATCATGACGGCCATAAATTTATTGATTCCCTTTTCAGGAGGGGATTAAGGGTATTCATAGTTGAAGGACTTCCCTCAAAAGTTGATTTTTATCCTGATGCAGCATTTATTGTAACCGGAAACAGTATCGACGCTTTGCAGCTTCTGGCTGCTGAAAAAAGGACTTTCTTTAAGTCACCGGTTATTGCTATCACCGGAAGCGCGGGAAAAACAATTGTAAAAGAATGGCTTTCTGATCTGATTGGAAGAACTTCACCGGTGATAAGAAGTCCCAGGAGTTATAATTCCCAGGTTGGCGTCCCTCTTTCAGTATGGAAACTTGACGACAAATTCAAGTACGGGATTTTTGAAGCCGGTATCTCGTTCCCAGGCGAAATGGAAAAGCTTCAGAGAGTCATTGATCCTGATATAGGGATAATAACTAATATTGGCGATGCGCATAATGAAAACTTCCCTGATCATGAAACCAAGGCAAGGGAAAAGCTGAAATTGTTTGTAAATGCTTCAACTATAATATTCTGCAGAGATCACTCATTAATAGCCAGACTAATATCGGATGATCATAATTTAAGGGAAAAAAACCTTATCGACTGGTCATTCAAAAGCCATAATGCCAGAATATTCGTAAAGAAACGTCCGATGAATGGTGATCACACGGGTCTGGAGATTATTTACAATGATAAAACTTTCGATTTTAAGATCCCATTCAGCGATCGTGCTTCGGTGGAAAATGCCATAACTGCTGCATCCGCCTGTCTTGCAGTCGGTATGAATCCGGCCGATATAAGGGAGGGCCTTTCTGAACTCGTTTCAGTAGCAATGAGAATGGAGCTTAAGAGCGGGATTAACAATTGTAATCTCATTGAAGATTTTTATAATTCCGATCCGGGTTCACTTGGAATGGCACTTGAATATCTCCGTTCACAAAACAACCGCAAAACAACTCTCATTCTTTCTGATTTTATCCAGAGCGGACGTGAAGAAAAAGAACTTTACAGTGAAGTTGCAGAGCTTGTCAGGAAAACCGGAATTAATAAATTCATTGGCATAGGTAAAGTACTGATGAGAAACAGTTCGTCATTTGACGATGAAGCCAAATTCTTCTATTCAACTGATGATTTCATTGCTCACTTCAATGGCAATGAGTTCCTGAACGAAATGATATTGCTGAAAGGTGCCAGGATTTTTGAGCTTGAAAGGATCGGGAGGCTGCTTGAACAACAGGTTCATATTACAGTGCTTGAAATAAACCTTGATGCTATTTCTCATAATCTCAACGAGTTCAGGAAGTTCCTTAATCCGGAGACTCGAATTATGGCGATGGTAAAAGCCTTTGGTTACGGGGCAGGTGCAGCGGAAATAGCCAGTTTAATGGAATACAATCAGGTAAGCTGCCTGGGAGTGGCTTATGCTGATGAAGGTGCTGAGCTCCGGAAAGCAGGAATTTCAATTCCTGTCATCGTAATGAATCCTGATCTTACATCAGCTGACGTTATAATACAAAACAACCTTGAACCTGAGATATACAGCTTCTCCTCGCTTGAAAGATTTGCCGAAGCGGCCTCAAGGAACGGGCTTTATAACTATCCGGTTCATATTAAGATTGATACCGGTATGCATCGCCTGGGTTTTATGCCTGATGAAATTGAAAAGCTGGCTTCAGGGATGAAAGAGCTCACATGTATCAGGATAATGTCGGTCTTTTCTCATCTTGCAAGCAGCGAAGATCCTGCTTATGATAAATTTACCCACCATCAGGTTGAACTCTTTTCTTCAGCAGTCAGCATAATAAGGGAGGCAGTGGGATACTCTTTTCTGCGTCATATTCTCAATACTTCCGGAATAATCAGGTTTCCGCAGTATCAGTTCGATATGGTAAGGCCCGGTATCGGAATTTACGGTGCAGGTTCATTCAAGGGCATATCGCTCAGACCAGCCAGCCGGTTTAAAACACGTATTTCTCAGGTAAAGAGAATACCGGCCGGTGAACCTGTCGGATATGGATGTGCAGATGTGTCAGACACTGAACGGGTAATAGCTATTCTTCCGGTAGGTTATGCCGATGGATTGGACAGGAGGCTTGGGAACAGGAAGGGTAACCTCTTTATCAAAGGAAAGAGAGCACCACTGACAGGCAATATATGCATGGATACATGCATGGCGGATATTACGGGAATAAATGCATCAGAAGGAGATGAAGCAGAAATATTCGGGCAAAATATTTCAATTAATGAGCTTGCAAGGCAATGTGAAACAATACCTTATGAGATACTGACTTCAGTTCCCCACCGGGTAAAAAGAATCTTTTTCAGGGAATAGGGTCGGGTCATTGCCCCGATTTGCTGATCGCTTCCAGTTTAGAAATGTCAAGTATCACTATTTTCCTTCCCTCAATATCAAGAATCTTCTCGGAGACAAGGACTGAAAGTGTCCTGATTGCATTGGAAGTCGTCATGCTTGAGAGGTGAGCCAGATCTTCCCTTGAAAGAAGAACCCTGAGAGTCTTTCCGTCTGCCTCCAGACCATAAGTTTCCATTAGAAGAAGAATCGACTCGGCCAACCGTCCCCTCACATGTTTTTGTGTAAGGGATATCAATCTTCTATCAGCCGAGAGCAGATCTTCAGAGATAATCTTCATAAACCTGATCGCAAGTTCAGAATTCTGCCTCAGGATTCTGGACATAGTATGTTTTTCCAGTATGACTACAGTAGACTCTTCAATCGCAACTGCATCAAAGGGAAATGAGACATCTGAAAAAAGTGACCTGTAAGCCAGGTAGCTGTGAGGCCGGAGCATTTTTAATATCTGTTCCCTGTTTCCTGCACCAACCATGAATAATTTAGCTTTTCCCGAAACCAGGCATATCAACCCCTTTGGTTTGGTGCCCTCGCTGATAATTGTTTCCCCTTTTCTGAAATTAACTGCAAGATGATGCTGATCAAGAGCCTCCTTGTCGGGCTGACTTAAACCCCTGAATGCTGAAGATGCTCCCTCGATGCAAATTTCTATATATGGATCCTTATACTGCATGATAAGTGATTAATATTTTGCAACGATAGGCATTTTTCTTCCGTCACCGAATGATTTTGATGAAATTCGCAGAACAGGGGGAGCCTGATATCGTTTATATTCGTTATAATTTATGAGCCTGAGCACCTTATCGACAACAGACCTTTCAAATCCTTCAGGTTCAATCTCATTTACCGGTTTTTGCAATTCAATATACTGGTAAAGTATTGAATCGAGTATTTTGTAATCAGGCAGTGAATCAGTGTCGAACTGACCTGGTTTCAATTCAGCTGAGGGCAGTTTCAGAATTATGCTTTCCGGAATAATTTCTCTCTCCCTGTTGATGTACCCTGCGAGTTTATATACATCCGTTTTGTAAACATCTCCGATAACAGACAATCCTCCTGCCATGTCGCCGTAAAGAGTACCATAACCAACAGCGGCTTCGCTTTTGTTTGAAGTGTTCAGCAGAATATACCCGAATTTATTTGCAAAGGCCATTAGAAGTACCGCTCTGATCCGTGCCTGGATATTCTCTTCTGTGACATCACTTTTTCTCTCATTGAAATAGGGAGCAAGGGTATCGAGGATAGCTGAAAATGGTTTTTCAATACTGATTATCTCATAAATTGCTTTGATATTATCTGCCACGACAATCGAATCAGAAACTGAATGTTCAGATGAATATCTCGATGGCATTAACAGCGCTTTAACATTCTCATGTCCAAGTGCCTCAGCTGCCAGGCAGATAACTACAGCCGAGTCAATGCCTCCTGATAATCCTACAATGCACTTTTTGAAACCTGTTTTTGCGAAATAATCGCGTATTCCTGTAACAAGAGCTTTGTGAACCAGGGAAACCGGTTCGTATGAAGGGTTATTACTGAGCAGGATCTTCCGAAATGACCTCTTCGAGCAAAAATGTTTCCACACTCTCTTCAAAGTATCCAAGCTGGCGGAATATTTTACCATCAGGGCTGATTATAAGGGAGGCGCCATCAAAAATCAGTTCAGTATTAGCACCCGTCTGGTTAGCAGTAATAACTGGTATCTTGTGCTTGATTGCCTTTGAAATAAATATATTCTTTTTTGCTTCCACTTTTGAATACGAAAATGGAGAAGCCGATATATTGATAATAATATCGGGATTATACCGCGAGAGCTCATCCATAGGAGAAACAGTATATAGTCTCGATTTTTCAAACTTATTGTCAAAAGGCTGTTCATCCCAGAGGTCCTCACAGATTGTCAGAGCAATTTTTATCCCCTTGATAGTAAAGATCGAGAAGTTTTTCTCAGGTTCAAAATAGCGGTACTCGTCAAAAATATCATAAGTGGGCAGAAGGGCTTTGTTGGTTTTAAAAATGATTTTACCTTCTGAAAGCACCAGGGCGGAATTATAAAGCTTTTTTCCTTCACGACCGGTATTGAAAGTGGGGGAACCAACAATAGCAGTAATCCCTTTGCAAAAACAGGCAATTTCTCTGACCGTCTGGTCGCATTTCTCAATAAAATCCACTCTGTCAAGCAGATCAAGGGGAGGATATCCTGGAATGCAGAGTTCAGAAAAAATCACAAGATCAGATCCATCTTTTTTAGCCTTGTCAATGGCTTTGCATATCAGATCCTTGTTTCCTTCAAAATTGCCGATTTTATAGTTTAACTGAGCAACAGATATTTTCATAGAGGTCAGGTCAGAAATTAATACCAAATATAAATTTCAGCAGTTTATGAATTGTCCGGTCGGTTTCCTGGCTTTCAAAATCCTTTGTAATGTCGAATATATTCGTTTCATAGCCGAGCCCGAGTATAAGAGAGGTATTTCCGTCAATTGAATATTCAGCACCTGCTGTAATATGGTATCCTGCGTTGAATCTTCTTATTTCAGTCATTGCGAACTTTCCTTTAATGTCGAGTGAAGGGATATCTACCCTTCCATTAATGACAACTTTCGGGTCAAGGCCGAATTCGGCAAAATATGTAAAATACCCTCTTTCAGAGGTCTTTATCTTAATACCTACAGGCATCGAGATATACTGAAGCCGGTAGATAACAGGTTCTCCTGCAGCAATTGTGGAAGTATGATCGGAGAATCGGAAAAAAGAGTCATTTGCGTTTACAAGCCTTGCGCTGGCTGTTGTAAAAGCAAGTCCGGAACTGAAATGCCAGTTATCCGTAAGATGTCTCTCTGCAGAAATGCTGAAGAGAAAACCTGTCCGGGCGCCTTTGTTATTTACATTCACCACGTCGGTTTTGAACCATGAGATAGCCGGAGCAACATAAATGCCGTACCTGTAATCCTGGGCAATTGATACTCTGCATGGGATCAATGCAATAATGAAGAAGAAAATAATCTTCTTTTTCTCAATTGATTTAATAATAGGTAACATTGTATTAATATCTGTATCCTTATTTTCTTTTTGATTTTCCTGTATTAAAACTATTCCAAAAATAGCAAATAAAAACTGAAGAAACAGAAAGGTCATATCTGTTGTTATTAAATCAAAAGTATCTATTTTAGCCGTATTAACTGAGTATTATGAAAATCAGGTACAAATTCTTATTTCCCATTTTGTTATTATCGCTTTGTTTTATCTCCTGCAGGAAGAATCCCTATAAAGTAAACATTTCATCTATAAAGGCTGATATTGAAATAAAACGGCTTGAGAAGGATCTTTTCACGATGAATCCTGAAGAGATAGCATCGAAGCTTCCTGATCTTAAAGCTAAATATGGTTCTCTTTTGCAGGTTTTCAGCTATGCAATTAATACCGGTGATATAAATGATCCTTCCTTCGGTGATTTTCTTGTGAGATTTTGTACAGACAAGCAAAACAACGATATTTTCGAACTGACTATGAAGCTCTACCCTGATCTTGGCTCAGTTGAACGGAGCCTTGAAGATGCTTTCCGTCATTTCAAATATTATTTCCCCGAAAAGGTTGTGCCAGAACTCTTTTCATGCATCACGGGGTTTAACGCAAGTATCATAACAGTATCGGGAGAACCGGTTCTTGGCATTGGTCTCGACAAGTACCTTGGTGCTGATTGTGAATATTATCCCGGTCTGGGAATATATACATATATGTCGGCGAGGATGAAACCCGAATACATAGTACCCGACTGTATTTACGGATGGGGTGCTTCACAATGGGATTTTGCCTCAATGAAATACCCTGCCGATAATGTTCTTGCAGAAATGCTGCACGAGGGTAAGCTGCGGTACTTTGCCAGGTGCATGCTGCCTGAAGTTGAGGATGAGATTATTTTTGGTTTCACACCGGGACAAATGGAGTTCTGCAGGAATAATGAAGGACAGATGTGGCAGTATATGATTGAGAATGATCTGGTTTTCAAAACCGATCAGTTTACAATACGCAAGCTTGTGGGAGATGCTCCTTTTACCAGCTATTTTACAAATGAGTCACCCGGAAGGGCTGCTGTCTGGCTTGGGTTCAGGATCATCGAATCGTTTATGAATAAAAACAGGGGAACAAATCTTGAATTGCTCATGAATGATATTAATGTCCAGGAAATTCTTGAAAAGGCTAAATATGATCCTAAATAAAAAAGGGGCCCTCTTAAGCCCCTCTATTTCATAAGATCGCAATACTATTCTGCCGGATGTATTGCTTCTACAGGACAAACATCAGCGCAGGCACCGCAGTCAGTGCATACGTCAGGATCTATTTTATAGATGTCGCCTTCAGATATTGCTTCAACCGGACACTCATCAATGCATGTTCCGCAAGCAGTGCAATCTTCATTAATTTTGTAAGCCATTTTTATACTTTTTTTGGTTAATTATAACATCAATTCTGCAAACATATTCTAAATTTTTCAAATGAAAAAGAATCTTTGTTATTTCCTTGTTTTTTATTTTGTTTCGAAATACAAAGATGATGCCAAACCAGAGGCCTTCGGGAAACACTAAAAATCGAGGCTGAAAGAGAGGTAGAAAATTCTGGGCAGAATATATCCGTCTTCTATTCCCCAGGCCCAGTCAGCTCTTATAAAATAGCCTGCAAGCTGTGCACGGAGCCCGGCTCCGAATCCTGCCACTATGGGTTTCCTGTTTGAATCGAGGGTTACTGTGACAGGTCCGTTTTTGAAAACTTCAGTATCATAGGAATTCTCGCCCGACCATGGACTTGATCCGGTCCATGCAGTACCAATGTCTCCAAAGCCAACCAGTTGCAGGCTATTGAGGAAGTTCGATCTTAAAGGATGTCCGGCAAAGTATCTTACAAAGGGCCATCTTAGTTCACTGTTTATCAGGGCGAAATTATTTCCATTCCTGACGTTCTGGGTAAAGCCTCTCATATTTGTGGCAAGAGCCTGAAATCCGTAATTCTGCGTGGGGCTAACCGGAATGGAGGTGTTGAACATTTCGTACTTGTTAAAAAGATAACCCATCCAGTTATCAACTCCTCCAAGGTAATAAACAAGTTTTGTGGGACCGAATGAGGAGCTTGCGGCAAAGCGGTTAGCCCAGATAAGTTCCCTGTGTATCCGGATGTAATGCCTGAAATCGCCTCCGACGACAAACATATCCGATTTTTTGGTTGTTATCTGCCTGTAATACTCCCCGAAAACTTTAAACCTGGTTCCAAAATAAATATTGACATTTCTCTTTCGGGTATTGTCAAAGATCACTTCACCTTTAAGTCCGCCCCAATGTTGGGAGAAGGTTTCCGACACCTAATGAACTCAGATCCTGGGCCAGCATAACATTACGGTCGTTTCTGTAGGAGAGGGTTCCCCTGAGGGCAAGTACCGGTGTTAGCGGTTTGGCAAAAGTAATATATACGTTGTGCGTATGTGTTTTGTACAGGTAGCCCCTTTCGTCCTGGCTGAAATAAGCCTGCCGGTGAAAGATAAACTGCTTATCGAATTTTCCCTTCAGGTTCTCGAAACTGAGGAGGTATTCGTTACTGTCGAAGTTTCCTGAAAACCTGAACCCTGCAGTCAGCCTGTAATCTTCGAACAGATCAAGAATCCCGAACCTTGTAAGCATGTTGATCCCGGGATTGAAGTAGCCTGACCCGCCATTAAAAACCTGGTAAGTATTGTTCAGGAATGTAAAGTCGATCTGATTGGCTATATAATTATTATAGAAAGATGTTTCATAGATTCTTATCAGAGGAAGAGCAATTTTGCCTGTATCAAGATCAATATCCATATATTTTTTCCGCCAAAGCTGTTCATAGAAATTCTGCTTTTCTTTTTCGAAAATATAATGGCTGATATTGATAGGTTCATTTTTAATGTAATATTCGTAGAGTGGTTTTGTAAGCGTATCCCTTCTTCTCTTGTCTTCAGCTATCAGCCATTTCCTGATCGTCTCAATACTGTCAGCCTTATGAAGTAATTTGTCCTGCTCCTTGCGGAAATTGCTTTTAATCATCTCATTCCCGGATATTTTCCCTTCGCTGCCTGATGTTCCTTTTCTGACCCTGTATTTGCCATCCTTGAAGATTACCTCACCAAAAAGATCTGAACCATCAGGCAGCGACTGGTTCAATATATTCCTGTCGTAGTTTGTTTCAGGTGTGGATCTGATAAAATAACGATAATGCATTGCAGTGTCAATATAGCTTATAGAGCTGTCAAAAACTGCAGAATATCTGTTAAGTACACCGTTACCGTCACCAATATACGAAATGGTGTTTCCTGACATTTCCGACGGCTGGTACCTGCTTGAATATTCTCCTTCAGAGAGCCTTACAAGCAGGTTGTTCTTCTTTTCAATATCATAAGTAAAAAGATCAAAAACGGGGGAGAGCTTTTCGAACGGGTCACCTGTGTTCGTCAGAGTATCAGATAACCTGTTTGAAGAGAATACTATTTCACTTCCCTGCCTGCCCAGGAATGACGGACTAAGATCATCGGCAACATCGCGTGTGATCTGCTCATTGGTGCCCGATGATACAGTGTGGATGTAAATATCTGTTATACCATCTTTTACCGCTGACATGATTATCCTGGACCCGTCAGGGGAATATGAGAAATCTAGTACCTTGTCAAAGTAGAGGAAATTTTTCTTCTCAGTCTTCTTCTCCTCAGTCCTGAAGAAATATATAACCATTCCAGCCTTCTCTTCATTTATATATGTCAGGATCCTGCTGCTGGGATGCCATCCGATTACAGGATACTTATTATCGGTCTTATGCTCATACTTGGGTTCGGCCCTGAAAATATTCTTTGCCTTTCCTGTCGACTGATCATAAAGCCATATCCTTTTCCTTCCCCAGTCGTTTGTTACATATGCGATATACTTTTTATCGGGACTTATTTTTACCTGCTGGTAGATCTGCTCCTTGCGCGATTTTTTCAGAGTTTTTTCATCATCGGCCGGAAGGTCGCGGTCGGCAGAAAACTCCTCAACGTAATACTGTTTCCACTCCACAAGCAGGTCTTTCAGCTTGACTCCCAGAACATACAGGAATCCGTCGTCGACGTTCTTATATACCTTGGTGAGGTAAATTATATTGGGAATAATTGCTTCGCCATATTTTCTTCCGATGAATCTCCAGAATGACTGGCCTGCATAAATGGCATCATCAAATTCAAGGTGATTGATATTCTTGTATTTTCCCGATTTAATTCCATCTTTTACCCGGTTCTCAACATCATAATCCCATCCGGAGGATACATAGTTTATAAGGCCTTTCAGATACCAGTCGGGCATATAAATAACAGATGAGCTCGATATCCTGTCCTTGAAATCAGCATTGTACAGCATCTCATTGATAATGGATTCAGTGATCGCTGAGGCTATTTGTTTTTGGTACGCAACATGGTCGCCCTCGTAATAGAGCATGACCTTGTTTTTGATTATTCTGCTGAATCCCCCTGTATTATAGGTATCTTCATCAAATGTTACAAGACCGATATTGGACTGTCTGTACTCGTTATTCTTATTATAGATCACAAAGATCAATCTCTTTTCAAGAGTATAATCAAAGTAATCTTCAATTTCATCCAGCTTTTTCATGGCATAATCAGCTGTGAACTGGGCAAGATCACGTCCGTACTCGTTAAAGTAGCAGTCAAAATTATCGAATCTGTAGTACGACCAGTAATAGTTAAAATACTGAACCCTGTTCTTCCCGAACGACATCTGATGACCATTATAGAACTGACCCTGAGCATTGTAAAAGAACATGCCCAGGATTAGTACAATAAAAAGTCTGGAAGTATTTCTCATCTTCAATACTCTCACTTTACAGAACGGATATAATATCCTCAAATTTTGTTCCAAATAAATCCGGTCAGGGAACAAAACTAAAGATATTCTTTAACAAAATTAATAAGAAGATCAAACTTTATTATTTTTGCGGTATTGTTGCACGATGTTTGTTTTGGTCTGATCTTTGTTTATAGATTATACCTTAATTTCAAATAAACTTATCGTTTAAACGTTTTAATTTGAGTTAAAAAAGATCGGGTGAAAGACCTGTTAAACAAATTAATAAAAAGATCACAATATGAAAAAGTTATTTTTGCTTACAATACTGGCATTCAGCGGAGCATCAATCTGGGCCCAGCCAATGCTTAAAATTTCATCAGCTGAACATGATTTTGGAAAATTCAAGGAAGAGACGGGCAGTCAGAAATATGATTTTGTTGTTCAGAACACAGGTAATCAGCCCCTTGTAATTCAAAATATTGTGGCATCATGCGGATGTACCACCCCGGAATGGACAAAAGGCCCGATTCCACCGAAAGGATTAGGGAAAATTACAGCTATCTACGATCCGAAGGACAGGCCCGGTCCGTTTAACAAGACATTATCTGTTTACACAAATTCAAAACCTGAAGTTGTCGTCCTGGTTATTAAGGGTGAAGTTATACCCCATGAGAAAACCACTGAGGAACTTTTTATCTTTCCTGTCGGTCCTGTCAGGTTCGAGAGCAATCATCTGGCATTCACCAATATTAAGAAGAATGAAAAGAAAATCAGGACAATGCAGGTGATAAACACATCTGCCCAGCCTGCAAAAATAGAGTTTGACAATGTTCCGCCTCATCTTTCTATGAAAGCTAATCCAACAACATTGAAACCTGGCCAGAAAGGTCTTATTGAGGGAACATATGATGCAACAAAGAACCAGGCATGGGGATATACAACAGATATAGTAAGACTTAAAATAAATAATATTGTCGATCAGAATGTTTATTATGCTGTTAGTGCCAATCTTGTCGAGGATTTCTCAGGATTGTCAAAGGAAGAACTTGCAAACGCTCCTGTATTCAATATCGAAACAAAAACTGTTGAATTGGGAACAATACCCGGATCAGCGGCCAGTGATGTTGAATTCAAATTTAAAAATGATGGCAAGAGTGATCTTATTATCAGGTATATAAAAGCATCATGCGGATGTACTGCAGTTCAGCAGGGCATACAGGGTCAGGGAATCAAGCCCGGAGAATCAGGTTCAATAAAAGCAGTTTTTAATTCAGGAAGCTATAAAGGTAAGGTTACAAAAGCAATTTATGTCTATACAAACGATCCTAAGAACTCAGAGGTTGTTCTAATGCTTAATGCTGATGTAAATCAGGAAGCTCCGAAGAATTAATTAAATGAAGGAGGAAAAAGACGGTAATAAAGTCTTCCTCAAAATTCAGGAAGGTGTTACTCAGCCTCCGAGTGTTCACTTTTCCCGCGAACTCAGTCAGGCTGGAAACCTTTGGCGCTTACATGTTCGGCAAGAGAGAATACCGGTATAAGCGAAATTTTGAAAGTTATTGGAGATTATGCCAGTAACCTCCTATATGGCTGCACTCAGCCTTCTCAATAAATATTTCAAAAAGTAACCGGAATTAACATTAATTCATATCTTTGCGCGAATTTACCGGATTAATTAATCTGAATTACTAATCAAATTTCAAATAAAAAAATGAAGAAACTTTTCCTTTTGCCTCTCATCGCTATCGCAATAGCTGCATGTTCTTCTGAACCTCATTATGTCATAAATGGTAAAATCAATGGCGCCGACAGTGTTACATTTCTGCTTCAGAAGATTGAAGCCGGAAAAATAGTAACAATTGATTCTGCAATTGCTAAAAAGGGATCCTTCACAATGAAGGGTGGTGCAATTAAATATCCCGATTTAGTATTACTCACCGCCAGGAATACAAGAATGAGAACTCAATTTTTTCTTGAAAATACTGAGATGACCATTACAGGTAAACTCGATTCTCTTTACGGTGCAACAATAACCGGTTCGAAGACTCAGGATGAATATAAAAGTTTTGTCAATTCCCTTAATGCCTTCAGTGACAAGTATAATACGATCTACAATGATTATCAGATGGCCGAACAGACCGGAGACACTGCAAAAGCAGCACAGCTCATGAAGGAAATTGAAAAGGGAGAGAAGGAAATGACACAGATGCAGAAAGATTTTGTAAAGAATAATCCTTCTTCATTTGCTGCCCCGCAAATTCTGTCAGGACTCACCTATGATATGGAAGGATCGGAGATTGAAACTTATATCAATGCTATGGATACTGCTGTTGCCAACACTGAAACTATCAGGAACCTGAAGACAAGGGTTGAAAAAATGAAAGCAGCAGCAATCGGACAGAAAGCTCCCGACTTTACGCTGAACGATCCTGACGGAAATCCGGTAAGCCTCTATTCAAAGGTAGGAGCAAAGCTTCTTCTTGTTGATTTCTGGGCTGCATGGTGCGGACCCTGCCGTCAGGAAAATCCGAATGTTGTCAAAGTTTATAATGAATTTAAAAAGAAGGGATTTGATGTTTTCGGGGTTTCTCTCGACCGTACGAAGGATGATTGGGTAAAGGCAATTGCTAATGATAAGCTTACCTGGACACATGTATCTGACCTTCAATACTGGAACAGTGCGGCTGCACAGATGTATGCAGTCTCTGCAATCCCGGCAAATTTCCTCCTCGATGAAAAGGGCGTGATTATTGGAAGAAATCTGAGAGGAGAAGTACTGTATAATAAGGTTAAGGAAGTTCTGGGAGGGAAGTAATCCTCTCCCTAAAAGGCTATCTCAAAAGTCCTCTGTGGACCTCTGTGGAAACTCTGTGATCTCTGTGTAAGTTCTTATAAATATTTGTTACACAGAGGGCCACAGAGAAGACACAGAGAAAACATAAATGAAATTTCAGACTTATGAGACCAGCCTCATTATTTTATTCCTCAGTTTTGAATTCCTCTCCGGGTTTTACTTCTTCAAGGATAAAGCCGGTTCCCCGTACCGTCCGGATATCTATGTTTTTATCTTCGGAGATATATTTTCTGAGTCTTGATATAAATACGTCCATACTGCGGCCGAGGAAATAATCATCCTCTCCCCAGATCTCGGTCAGAATGTCTTCCCTGGCAAGGATCTTGTTTTTATTCACGATAAAATATCTCAGCAATTGTGCTTCTTTCAAAGTAAGCTTCTCCTTTGTACTGCCGCAAACGAGCTCAAGAGTGTTAAACTTCAGTATTGTGTTTGAAATTTTGTATTCATCGTTGGTTGAGGAATATGCTCTTTTAAGGATGTTGCTGATCCGGAGAATAAGAACCTCCGGGTCGAAAGGTTTTGTTATATAATCATCTGCTCCGATCTTCAAACCTCTTACGATATCCTCTTTAAGACTTTTGGCAGTAAGGAAAATAATGGGGATCTCAGGCCGCATCTCCTTTATCTTTTCACCAAGAGTAAATCCGTCCATCTCAGGCATCATGACATCAAGAACGCACATATCCGGTTTCTCCTTGTTGAATATTTCCCAGGCTTCCTTACCGTCGCGGGCAAGGGTTACATCAAATCCGCTGATAGAAATATACTGCGACAGGATGTTTCCAAAATCCCTGTCATCTTCTGCCAATAAAACTTTCATAACCTGACAAATTACGTTAATAGGGTAATGTTACCGTAAATATACTACCTTTTCCCGGTTTACTGCTAACAGTAACGTCTCCTCCGTGGGCTTCGGCGATTTTTTTAACATAATAGAGCCCAAGACCCAGACCCTTGTATTTGTGTATGTTTCCGGTCGATGCACGGTAAAACTTGTCGAAAACATGTTTCTGATCATTTTTGCTGATGCCTATTCCGTTGTCTGCGACTTTTATGCATACATTGTTTTCTTCGGTAAACCCTTCAATTTCTATTACCGGATCCTTGTCGGAATACTTCACTGCATTTGAAAGAAGATTATTCATCAGTGTTGTAAAGTATATTGTGTCGAGATCAACATCCAGATCATTTAAATTATATTTCTGGGTTATCGTAGCGCCGTTTCCGCCACCCGACCTGAAGCTTTCAACGATATCATTCATAAACTCCTCAATCCTTACTTTTTTCTTGTCAAGCTGAAACTGTGTCCTTTCCCACATGCTTATTTCAAGGATCATATTTATCAGCTGATTGAGATGTACGCTCTGCTTCCCGATCAGCTTTGCTGTTTCAAGTATCTTGGCTTCATTGGTCCTGATCATGGGCAGCTCAAGAGTTTTACCTGCAACAGTTATAGTGGATAGATGGCGTCTTGAGTTCATGGGTCATGTTATTGATGAAGTCGGTCTTCAGGTTTGACAATCTTTTTTCCTCCATCAGGTTTTTAAAAGTAATCAGGAAAAGGATAACAACCAGAAGGATGCTGAATATGCTTAACGCCAGTGAGGCTGCTGTTTCCCGGAGAATTATTTTCTGCTTATCTGAAAAATCAATTAAATATTCAAAATCAAGCCGGTAAAAATTCGTCTCAAAAAAAGGTCTTTTTACCAATATTTCTGAAGAACGCCTGGGCGACCTCATTATTCCGGGTGGGGACCCTGTTCTTCGAAGCGTATCGTTTTGCTGAGGGGGCCGGCGATTGGCATATTCTTCGCTTAAATATACCGGAATTCTCTGGTCAAAATTGATCAAGCTCAAAACGGTTTATCACTATTTTGCTGTTGAAGTTCCTGTCAATACCCCGTCTTTCGAAAAACCTTGAAAGAAATTGTGAAAGATCCTGCTCCTTATTTAATACAAGTGTAACATATTCAATGAGGTCCTTCTTTTCCTTTGATGTCAGTGAATCGGTTTTGCTGGCAGCTAAATTTCTCAGAACCTGTTCAGATTTCACCCCAATCAGAATTCGAGCTGTATCAAAACCATCGGTAGCCCATTGCCTGTTCATAACATCAAGCGCATCCTGCGAAAAGAGTCTGTACCTGAGATTGAACATTTCATCCTTCTGTTTCCATACACCTCTTATAATGATAATCTGTGCAGTTATCAGAATGATTATTGAAAAGATGCCGAGGAGAAGAATAGTATTTCTTTTTTTCATATTTTCCCGATTGCCTTTTCAAAAGTATTGAAATTATCGATATAACAGGAATTCTGTCTCAAACATTAACCCGGCGTTAACCGTGTATTAACAATATAACAGAAAACCAGGCACTATCTTTGACATAAGAATTAAATAAAAGGGTAGTCATGAAAAAGATCAGGTTTATTTTATTGGCAGTTTCCTTAGTTTCATTCTGTGCTTTTTCGGGACCGGTAATGGCCCAGGTGAAGAGCAAGGCAGATAAGGAGAAGGAATTAAAGATGCAGGAAGAGATCGATGCACAGAAGAAAGCGATTTCCGAGCAGAAGAAAGCCGAGTATGAGGTTCAGAAAGCATTGCAGGATAGTCAGATAGATGTCGACAAAGCAATGAAGGAGGCTCAGCAAAACCTTGAATCTACTGACAAGTACAAGGATATGGTACGGGTCTACAGAGGTACAGGCGACAGGTCACGCTTTAATGTTGAACCTTTTCCCGGTGATCAATTTATTTTTACACCAGGGATGGAAGGATTTAACTGGTATTCCCACAGCGGCGACAATGAAAGAACTTCATGGGATTTCTCAAAGTCAGTAAAAGAGAGCTCTTTCTCCCGTGATTATGTATTCGATGTGGATCTTTCCAGTACTGTTGTAATGTCGGTAAACGGCGAGTGCAAGACCGGCGAGATCAGGATAAAGATCGTTATGCCGAATGGCAAAGTATATTCTGATATAATGATTGATGAGTTTGGAAATCTCAACTGGAGAAAATCATTTCCGGTAACTGAAGAGGAAAACAAGGATAAGGCTGGGGAGTGGAAATTCCAGATCGATGCTTCGAAAGCAACCGGATTTTTCAAGATTTCTCTTCAGACTTACTAGTTTTTTTCATTCCTTTACTGAAGAGGCCGGCAGGGGGTTGCCGGCCTCTTCTGTATTATTCCGACTGTGCCGAGGTACGGCCTCCTTTGACACTTTCAACCCTTACAGTAAATTTACTTCCGTCCTTAACTATCCATTTCAGATCAACATGCGAATAACCTTCAATATTTGAAATTTCAAGTTTCTGAGGATTTTTCTTCTGTTCCTGGCTCAGATTCCTGTCCTTGTCCCTGACAATCATTCCTGCAATAACTTTGCCCCCGTCGAGATAAATATAATCGGGGGGATCAATTTTGTATTTCAGGTTGGTACCGGAATGGGTGGGCATCAGCTGTTTGTTTTCAACAGTGGCAGTCACCTCTTTAAGCCCGCCTCCCAGACTTTTAATCTTTACTTCCTTAACTTCCAGCTTTGGTGTCACCCAGGCATTATATATGCAAAAAGCAGCGTTCCGGTGAGCATCGCTCTCAAGCAAAAACCCCGGATGTGTTCTTCCGAAATTTTTATTGAAGCCTCCTATTTCAATCTTGCCGTAAACAGGATGATCAATCTCCTGCCAGGGGATGAAAGCGTCTTCAAAAAGAAGGAGTCTATCGAATTCGTACGTGTCGACGTTTGACGTGTCATTGAACATCATAAAATCGTTCCAGAGCTCATTTGAAAAAACATAGCTTCCCATGGCTCCGTACCACCAGTCGAGTTCACCCCCGTAAACTGTATAGAGACCTTTCCATATAGTAATGAACTTATAGCCTGGGATTATCTTTTCACCTTTTGTGCCAATTGAATTGAGCACAGCTTCATCATTTCTGTTGTATACTTCAGCTCCACCCCCCTGAATGGATGGCCCCCGTAAAATCCACCCGCCTGAGTTGTGAAATGACTGAGCTCCTGAAATGTTCCTGTGTTTGAATCCGAAATCCCTGACTGCCCGGTTCTCAGGGAAGGAGAAAGGATATTTCCCCGCACCCTGCTGAACATATGCAGGTTCCCAGTTAAACCCGTAATCGCGGTTTGGGTCATACCCGCCGATACCATCCTCATTTACCTGGCCATCACCATCATTATCAATACCCTCCTGACCGAGGATCTCATATTCTCCTTTTTCTCCCGGATTTGCCCTGATCATACGCCGGGGATCTCTCGGATCAGTGTTATATGTACCATAAGCGCTTTTTCTGCGCATCATGCTAATGACCCCGTCCTTATTAAGATCATCTGGCTTATCCTCATCATAAAGTCCGTCGCGGTCGTTATCCATCGGTACAAGCCCTGACCTGGGAGAGCTGGCAGTATTCGGCTCATCCATAAAATACTGACGTGCATCAGGATTAATAGTAGGCAGAATATAAAAGGTCTTATCTTTTAAAAGCTGGTTTATGAATTTGTTTTCATCGTACATTTCACAGAGATACCATGCTGTATACATAGCCATCTCGGTTCCCTGGATCTCATTTGAATGTATATTGCCATCGATATAAAGCCCGGGTTTAAAATCGGGATTTCCTGCTTTTTTATCGGAAATTGTAAGAGCAATAATATCCCTTCCCTGGTATGATTTACCGGCAGATTCCATTGTTACAAGGTCGGGGTACTCTTTCGCCAGCTTTTTACAAACTTCCGTAATGCCATCATAAGTATAGTATTTGTTCCATGAAGCCTGAACCTTTGGATTTGCAGGAGAGCCCGCAGCCTTGAAGAACAATTCGGCATTCTGCGATTGAACAGGAAGTGAGAAGTCAATAAACTTAGCAGAAAAAATATGAAATTAGTGTACCTTTTCATAATTATATGTGTTTGATATTTTTTGAAATAGATAGAAATAGATAGATATACGATAGAAATATATTTGTATAATTTTGAAAATTATTTTAGTTCAACTGCAGTGGTTACCTGTCCTACATTTGCTGATCCGGCAGTTATGCCAACCTTTCCCTTGCCTGAAATGAGCCAGCTGAATTCGGCGGATTCGTCTCCCTGAAGCCGTTGAACTCTCTGTACTTTAAGCCCGCTCAGTATAGTCTGCCCGGCTGAGGGCTCAACCGACAACCTCATTATCCTTGTCCAGATATTCGGTTCACCTGCTTCAGTATTTGTTGCAAACAGACCTTTATTATGAAGCTTCAGGGTCAATCTGAATATCTTTTCACCCGCATCTTCAATTTTGACATCGAGAAATTCCAGCTCGGGATGCATGGCTGATACAGAGGTTATAAACTTGAAATGCGCCGATATCAGATCTCCTATTGTATCTGCCGGAGGATTTATTACTGCAAATGGTTTTATTCCTCCGACCTCGACTGTTTTGCCTGGAAAGTCCGGATGGACAATTGAGGTCCAGGGAATAAAAACATCTTTAAGGTTGATTTTATCAGCAAACTTAAGGAATACCGCTTCGGCGCTTTTTCCCTTTTCCACTTGTAGCCACCAGCCGGGAGTACTGAAACTGTATCTCCCGTAGTGATAATAGGCCCATTCCATAAAATTACCCGGCTCCGAAATTGCTGATGGAGCTCCTTTGAAGCCGGTGATCTCATGATATTTCTCCGAAACAAGCTTATTTACAAGTTCATCAGTTTTCATTATGGAGGTGATCCTGCCCCGTTGCCTGCGCATCATTCCCTCTTCAGGAGGCTGATTCTGTGTCTGGTCCTGAGCAGTCCCGGGCCTTTCCGATACTTTCATGGGCTGACCAAGATTATCCTGAGGACCGAATGCAAATACCATATAAACATTGAACCGGTCATACAGAAAATCAGCAACTGCCCGTGTCTCAGGTTCGGAAACTGGATAGAGCCCGGCATTAATGCCAAATTCTTCATAATTGTATGTGAAATTTCTGTTGAAGTTGACTCCGCCTGCACCATCTTCATTGAAACGGCCATCATTGTCATTATCAGTTCCCTCGCTGTAAACCAGATAATTGCCTGTCTGACCTTTTGTTATTTCGGCAGTCACCATCACTCTTCTGTCTTCATCACTTTCGATAAAACTACCTGCCGGATCCTTAATTCGAATAAAAGTAATATATCCGTCCTTATTCAGGTCTTCGCAAGGATCTTCATCAAATAAAAAATCCCTGTCATCATCGGTGGGTCTTGAGTTCAGGCTTCTTTCATATTTCAATCCTGAGAAGAATTGCTCCGAAGCATCCGGACTTACATCAGGAAAAACATAAAAGGTGATCTTCCCCAGGAGTTCACTGATCTCCTTTTCAGATGCGCTGCTGAGGATTTTTTCAGCAAAACCAAGAGCCAGTTCCCTTCCGATCAGGTACTTTCCGTCGACACCCCCCACGACTGCAACACCGGGTTTGGTGTCCCTGGCCCCGGTTCCGATTGTGATCACCCAGATATCTTTCCCGCCTGCGGTTTTAACAAGCGACTTAACTGAACATAAATCAGGATATTGTCTGCTTAGTGCCTCTGTCTTTTTTGATATCTGGCTGTGATCGTGGTATTGACCCATTAATGAAGTCAATGGAGCCATAAACATGCCAATTACTGCCAGAACGAGAATTCCGGAATGGATTTTCATTATTATAATAATTTATTTATAACAGACCGATTTTACTTACTTCAAAAATAAAAATATTAATTAATTGTTGAACTTTTAATTTTAAAATTATGGTAAGGGATTACTCACTTCTTTACGGAGGAATCTAATTTAGTTTATCGCATGCCATCATTAAATTAATTTATTTCTGATACATAAACCTTTTCAACTGTTATATGTTATTTTTGTATCCTGACTGAAAATAGTGCCTGATGAAAAGAGTAGCGAGTCTCCTTTTACTTGTTCTGATAATCTCGTGCGGAAGGCAGAATGAAACCGGCAGAAAAATTATTTCGGTCAGTATCGGCCCGTTTAAATATTTTGTGGAACAGATTGCCAGGGATAATTTTGAAGTAAACGTAATGGTTCCCCCGGGATCGAATCCTCATATTTATGAACCTTATCCTGATCAGATAAATAAACTCAGGAAGTCGGTTGCTTATGTCAGCAACGGGTATCTGGGATTTGAAATGACCTGGCTCGACCGGTTCTATGAAATGAACAGAAAGATGAAAAAGCTTTCGCTTGGCGATAGTATTGATCCGATAGCTCCTGAGCATCATCATGATGGAGACAATTCAGAAGGGGCTGATCCTCATTACTGGGTTTCGCCGAAATGTGCAATGAAAATGGCTTCTTCGGTCAGGGATTTTATTATTCAGCTTGATCCGGAGAACAGGGAGCAATACGATAAAAACTTTGAAATTCTTGCTGAAAAAATAGTGGAAGTCGATTCGCTTGCAAAAGAACTTTCAGCATCCGGAGGCAAAAAAGCATTTATGATATATCATCCGAATCTCGCGTACCTGGCAAGAGATTACGGACTGGAAGAGATAGCAGTCGAGAATGATGGCAAAGAACCATCTCCTTCAAGATTAAGGGAACTTATTGACCTGGCGAAAGTTGATAATTTAAAAATAATAATGGTTCAGAAGGAATATGATACAAGAAATGCAAGAGCTATAGCCGGTGAGACAGGCAGCAGAGTGGTTGTGATCGACCCGTTGTCTGATGATTGGTACTCATCCACAACCGGGATAATAGGAATTTTAAAGGAAAGCTTTGCAGTAAATTAATGGAAGCCGGTAAAATGTCAGAATGTCTGCTCGAAATGTTTTCAGTGTCAGTTGCTTACGGAAGTAATATCGCACTTCAGGATGCTGACCTGAAAGTATGTAATAATGATTTCATAGGGGTAATTGGTCCAAACGGAGGAGGTAAGACGACTCTGCTTAAGGTTATTCTGGGGCTTGTAAAACCTGTTAAAGGCGAACTTGTATTCAACCAGCAGCTTCTTGGCAGAACCAAAATCGGATATCTTCCACAGATGTCCACTGGTGACAATAATTTTCCTGTGACTGTAAAAGATGTTGTATTGTCGGGACTGATGATGCAGAAGGGAGTGATCTCAGGGATGTCGGTGTCAGACAAAAAGAGAGCCAGCCAGGTTATTGATGAACTGGGACTTTCCGGACTTTCAGATTCACCTTTAAGTGAGCTTTCAGGAGGCCAGCTCCAGCGGGTATTCCTGGGAAGAGCAGTGATTGGTGATCCGAGGCTCCTTCTTCTTGATGAACCTGGTAATTTTGTTGATGCAAACTTCGAAAATGATTTTTATGAAAAGCTGCGTGGATTGAACCGGCGGATGGCAATAATGATGGTTTCACATGATATCGGAACGATTTCTGCCCACATCAAATCATTTGCATGTGTAAACAGGCAACTCCATTATCATCCTTCATCAGAGATTACAAATGAAGAGCTCATGGCATATGGATGTCCGATACAGCTTATAACTCATGGTGAGGTGCCACATACTGTACTTAAAAAACACTGATCTGTGGAAGGAAGTATTTTTCAATATGAATTTATTATAAAAGGTCTTCTCGGAGCTCTCTTTGCAAGTATAACTGCAGGACTTGCAGGTACCTATATTGTTTCTAAAAGGATGGTTTTTCTCAGCGGAGGAATAACCCATGCATCATTCGGTGGAATAGGAATCGGATATTTTGCCGGGATAAATCCTGTTGTCGGTGCTGCAATCTTCAGCATCCTTTCAGCACTCGGGATCGAATATCTTTCAGTAAGGCAAAAGATAAGAGAGGACTCAGCTATAGGCATGCTCTGGGCATTTGGAATGGCAATAGGGATAATATTCATCTATCTTACCCCGGGTTATACTCCCAATCTGATGAGCTACCTTTTCGGAAGTATTCTGACTGTTACCTATGGGGATATTATTGCCCTTGGCATTTTGTCGGTTGATCCTGATTGTATATTTCACAGTGTTTTACAGGACAATCCTCTATATTTCGTTCGATGAGCAGTTTGCCCGGACCTACTCCCCATTTGTGAATCTGTTCAAATACCTTACAACTTCACTTATAGCGCTGACCATAGTGCTTAATATAAGGATGGCAGGGGTAGTGCTTGTGATCTCGCTCCTGACCATTCCGCCTAATATAGCTATGATCTTCACAAAAGTCTATTCCAAAATTGTAATATGGTCCATTGCAGCTGCTTTTATAGGAACTGCAGCAGGATACGTGATTTCTTACTTTGCCGGGATACCTGTGGGAGCTACAATTATTTTCACCCTTGTAATAATCTGGTTAATTGTAAAAGGGATCGATCATATTATCAATAAGGTGAGAGTAAAAAACAGATGATAAGAATTTAGTAATAAAACAAAATAATATTGATATGGATTACGACCTTATAATTATCGGAAGCGGCCCTGGGGGTTATGTTGCAGCTATAAGGGCATCGCAGCTTAAATTGAAAGTAGCTGTGGTTGAAAAGGCCGAGATAGGCGGTATATGCCTGAACTGGGGCTGCATACCTACCAAATCGCTTCTTAAAAGTTCACAGGTTTTTGATTATTTTAATCATGCAGCGGAATATGGCATAAAATTAGAAGGGACGGTCAGGCCCGACTTTAAGGCAATTATCTCACGCAGCCGACTGGTAGCTGAAGGTATGAGTAAAGGAGTCCAGTTCCTTTTCAGGAAAAACAATATTGACCTGATAACCGGATTTGCTGAAATTGGCATAAACAATAGTGTGGAGGTTACCGACAGGGAAGGCCAGAAAAAGGGTTACACAGCAAAGAATATAATTCTGGCAACCGGGGCCAGGTCGAAAGAGCTGCCGAACCTTAAACAGGACGGGAAAAGAATAATAGGCTACAGGGAGGCAATGACTCTCGACAGTCAGCCTGAATCGATGGTGGTTGTAGGATCGGGTGCAATAGGAAGTGAGTTCGCCTGTTTTTACCAGTCTCTTGGTACTAACGTAACACTTGTTGAGTTTCTTCCGAGGATAGTGCCGAATGAGGATGAAGAAGTTTCAAAACAGCTTGAAAGGTCTTTTAAAAAGATGAAAATGAGAAGTACTTACTGACTCGGCAGTTGAATCTGCAGAGACTTCGGGTGAGAAGTGCAAAGTCAGAATTAAGACTCCCAAAGGTTATGAGGAAGTTGAGTCTGACATTGTTTTTTCAGCAGTAGGTATTGAAACAAATATCCAGGGTCTGGGACTTGAAACTGCAGGGGTAAAAACAGAAAAGGATAAAATAATTGTTGATGATTTTTACAGGACAAATGTCTCCGGAGTTTTTGCAATCGGTGATATTGTTCATGGCCCTGCTCTTGCACATGTGGCTTCAGCTGAGGGAATTACATGCGTTGAAAGGATTGCCGGGCTTAATCCCGATCCGGTTGATTATACAAATATCCCTTCATGTATATATACAACTCCTGAGATTGCCTCATGCGGGATGACTGAAGCTGCAGCCAAAGCAGCAGGTTATGAAATTAAGGTTGGCCGATTTCCGTTTACTGCTTCTGGAAAAGCCAGTGCCTCGGGCTCAAGGGATGGTTTTGTTAAACTTATATTTGATTCGGCTTACGGGGAACTGCTAGGTGCTCATATGATCGGGGCCAACGTCACTGAAATGATCGCAGAGATTGTTGTCGCAAGAAAACTTGAAACAACAGCTCACGAGATTATAAAAGCTGTCCATCCTCATCCCACAATGTCGGAGGCGATAATGGAGGCAGCGGCCGCGGCCTATGGAGAAGTGATCCATATATAAAGGTAGCAGGCGACGGGCATCAGGCAACAGGAAACAGCCAGACGCCCGATGCCTGACGCCTGACGCCTGTTTATTATTGGTTAGACGCAACCTTTTTTTATTTTTTTGCATCATTATTTATAGAATTGCTGTTGTTCAGACAATTTTTATTTATTTTTATATTCTCTAAAGGACTCATTCCTTGCCTGAAATTAAAAATATGATTAAAGGTTGTCTGGCTGGCAACAGAAGAGATCAGGAACTTCTGTACAGAAGACATGCTGCCAGGTTATATGCCGTATGCCTTCAGTATTCCGGTAATGACGATGAGGCAAGAGATATCCTCCAGGAAGGGTTTATCAAAATATATGAAAACCTCATCCATTATAAGCATGAAGGTTCTTTTGAAGGATGGATGCACAGGATAGTTGTGAATACAGCACTTGAAAAATTCCGAAGCAAACATAATCTTTACAGGGTTGATGATATAGACCTGATTCCGGAGCCTGAATTTGCTCCTGAAACAGAAGATTATTCGGGACTGGAAGCAGTTGATCTGCTTGATATTATCAGAGAGCTGCCTCCAAAGTACAGGATGGTTTTCAATCTTTTCGCAATTGAAGGTTATTCCCACAAGGAGATAGGTCAGATGGTAAATATCTCGGAAGGAACTTCAAAATCAAACTTATCCAGGGCAAGGATCATCCTTCAGAAAAAAGTCAATTTGTATACAGGATTAAAAAAGAGTGTGGTTAATGGTTGACAAAGGGGCAAATATTGATCTCCTTTTCAGGAACGGACTTAAAGATTATGAAGTTCTTCCTCCGGTTGAGGCCTGTAACAACATTCTAACCATTATAAGGAAAAAGCAAAGGCCGGTGATTTTCCTTAGAAGTGCCGCACTGATTATCGTATTGTTGTCTGTAACCTTCCTTGCTTACAAGTGGAGCCAGCAAATATCAGCTCCTTCAACTGCTCCTTTACTGGCACTTGATCAGGAGTCGGTACAACCTCAGATTAGTTCTTCTGATCAGGCACGATTAAGAAGGATACCTGCTACTGATCGTCGGAACTCACTAATCCGGAACAGATTTATTCAATATCAGCCTGCTGCTTCTGCACCTGCTAATGAAGAAGTTCCTGTTCAATCCGACCCGGACATGATTACTGAATCGGATTATCTGAATTTCCGCAGCGATCTGATTACACCTGCAAGCATTCAGGCACCTAAGGGACCTTCCTTAATATCAGGCAATGAGGAGCCGGTAAATGAAATCCTTTATGATTTTGTATCTGAAGAACAAAAGAAAAGAACCGATAAGTGGTCATTAACAGCGATGGCTTCCCCTACCTATTACATGCGGCCTGAACTGGGCAGCAGTGAGATTTCAAACCAGATATCATCATCGGAGCAATCAAGGGTATCCTACTCGGGAGGTGTTGGCTTTTCATACAAAATAAGTAAAAAACTCAGCATCCAGTCGGGCTTATACTATTCTTCGATCGGGAACCAGGTCGATGATATTTTCTCTTTTGCAGGTTTCACGCCTTTCGACCTTTCCAAGGGTGATCATAATTTCGAAGTCATGACCTCAAGCGGAGAAATATATACAGAGAATCCCGATGTTTTTCTTATTGACATGTCGGGTGACCGTGTCATGACTAAATATACAAATGATGTATTTGACCCTCTAAAGTCCAAACTATCCTATATCAATAACTCGCTTTTCCAGAATTTCAGTTATCTCGAAATGCCTGTCATAATAAGATATAAACTAATTGATAAAAGCATCGACTTTAACCTTATCGGCGGATTGTCATATAACCTTCTCGTAGGTAATTCGGTGCATACTGTTATCGACGGGAGCAAATATAATGTCGGTAAGACGGCAGGAGTAAATCCATTCATGGTAAGCAGTTCCGTTGGAATGGGAATGGAATACAGTATATCTGAAAAGATCTCTCTGAATCTCGAGCCGACATTCAGATATTATATCAATCCTTTCAGTAATATTCAGTCGGTTGGTGCTCATCCTTATTCATTCGGAGTATTTTCAGGATTATCTTATAAATTCTGATCTCTGCCTGATTTCCTGATTCAACAGATTATTCTTTTGTTATAATCACTTCATTTTAGAATGTTCCCGGCTTATTTTAAAATGTAAAAACATTACCTTTGCATTTTATTTTAAAACTGATAATTAATAATGATAAAATCAAATATAAGATCCCTCGCTTTCGGACTTGTCCTGATCTGTCTCGTTATTTCGGTATTTATTATTAATCAGAGTTTTAGAAGCTTTGCAAGGACATTTGAAGCCGGATCACCGGGAGATTCAGCTTTTTTTAACAAGCCGTACAAATTACCTGAAAATGTGAGCTTCGCTGGCGAGAAAATGCCACTGAGCAACTTTGATACCCGTGAAAGCCTCGATCGCGAAATCCTGACAAGTGCCTACAGGCACTCTTCAACCATAATGATTATCAAGAGAGCAAACAGATATTTACCCGTTATTGAAAAGATATTAAGGGCGAATAATGTACCGGATGATTTTAAATACCTGGTTGCCGCCGAAAGCGAATACAGCAATATGATCTCACCAGCAGGGGCAACAGGTTTCTGGCAGATAATGCCTGAAACAGGAAAGGAGGCTGGAATGGAGATTAACAATGTTGTGGATGAACGTTACCATATTGAGAAATCAACTCAGTTTGCATGCAGCTTTTTTAAGAAATCCTATGAAAAATACGGCAGCTGGACCCTTGCGGCAGCTTCATATAACGGAGGCCGGGCAGCTATTGATGAACAGATCAGCATTCAGAAGGAGAATAATTATTATGATCTTCTGCTTGCTGAGGAGACAGCCAGGTATATTTTCAGGGCAGTAGCTTATAAGCTTGTAATCTCTGATCCGCAGAGTTATGGATTTAATATTGACAAGAGTGATCTCTACCCTGAACTGAATTACTATGAAGTTAAAGTAGACACTGCAATTTCTGATTTTTCTGCTTTTGCAAAAAGCTACGGGACAAACTACAAAATTCTCAAGTTTTTAAATCCCTGGCTTAGGAAACCATACCTCACACCAAAAACAAATAAGGAGTATCTGATAAAGATACCTTCTGAAGGAATGCGCTCGATTGAAAATATTGAAACTGTTGACTGATCTAATGAAGGGCAGTGAGGTAATGAAGGATGAAATAAATGTTTTTGGGGCCAGGGTACATAATTTGCAGAATATTGATGTTACAATTCCGCGTAACAAGCTTGTTGTAATAACCGGATTAAGCGGAAGCGGAAAATCATCTCTTGCCTTCGACACTATTTATGCAGAAGGTCAAAGACGTTACATGGAGACTCTTTCGGCTTATGCCCGTCAGTTTCTGGGCGGAATGGAGCGGCCTGACGTTGATAAAATAACAGGATTGAGCCCTGTAATTTCAATTGAGCAAAAATCGACAAACAAAAATCCAAGATCGACAGTCGGTACAATCACTGAAATATATGATTTTTTGCGACTCCTCTACGCACGGGCAGGTGAAGCTTACTCATGGGCATCAGGTGAGAAAATGGTTAAATATACTGATGACCAGATCCTTGAACTGGTAAAGTCACGTTTTGCCGACAAAAAAGTTTACTTTCTGGCACCTGTTGTGAAGGGAAGAAAAGGACATTACAAAGAACTATTTGAACAGCTGCGCCGGAAAGGATTCCTTCACGTCAGGATCAATGGCGAAATAAAGGAGATTGTCCATGGACTCAAGCTCGACAGATATAAAACTCATAATATTGAGCTGGTAATTGACAAGTTCAGGGTAGGGGATATCACCGATAAAAGACTACTCGATTCAGTGCTCATGGCTCTCGACCAGGGCGATGGTGTGATGATGGTACTCGAAGCCGAAAGCCTCGAACCACGATATTTCAGCCGCCATTTGATGTGTCCGGTTACAGGAATCTCATATAATGAACCAGCTCCCCATACCTTTTCATTCAATTCCCCGCAGGGAGCATGTCCTCATTGCAACGGGCTGGGTGAGATTTCATCCATAGATATTAAAAAGCTTATTCCGGATCCGCTTATCAGCATAAGGAAAGGAGGAATTGAACCACTCGGGAAGTACAAGAATGTCTGGATATTCTGGCAGATTGAAGCGATTGCGGAGAAGAACGGGTTTACGCTTGATACTCCCATAAAGGATATACCTGAAGAAGCTCTTAACAAGGTGCTTTACGGATCTGATGAGGTTCTTAAGCTTTCAAACACACCCCTTGGAATGACATCAAACTATTTCCTGACATTTGAGGGTGTTGTAAATTTTGTCGGTAATATCGAGACAATTAACGGGGTAAAAAGCGGAACAAGGATCAGGGATCAGTACGTGCAATATGATATTTGTCCGGAATGCAACGGAACACGGCTTAAAAAGGAATCGCTCTTTTTCAGGATTGCCGACAGGAATATCGGGGAACTTGCTGCAATGGATATTAAAGAGCTGTCGTCATTCCTTGAGAGCATCGAGGAAAGAATGACAAATAAACAAAAGCTAATTGGTGCTGAAATATTAAAAGAGATCAGGGCCAGACTCGGGTTCCTTGTAGAAGTTGGGCTTGATTACCTTTCCCTGAGCAGGGGAGCGAGGACGCTCTCAGGTGGGGAAAGCCAGAGGATACGCCTTGCTACTCAAATCGGATCGAGGCTGGTCAATGTTCTGTATATTCTTGATGAACCAAGTATCGGGTTGCACCAGAGGGACAACAGGAGACTGATTTCAGCGCTGAAACAGCTGAGGGATTCAGGTAATTCGGTCATTGTGGTTGAACACGACAAGGAGATGATTTTATCTTCGGATCATATAATAGATATGGGTCCCGGAGCAGGACGTCACGGAGGACAGGTTGTTGCCTGGGGAACTCCCGAAGAGATAAAATCTTTTAATACTCTTACATCATGTTATCTGAACAATAAGAAGAAATTCGATATTCCTGAAACAAGAAGGAAAGGGAATGGCAAATTCCTTGTAATGACAGGGGCTTCGGGACATAATCTCAATAATGTTGATGTTGTGCTGCCTCTTGGAACTTTCATTTGCGTTACGGGAGTTTCGGGAAGCGGAAAATCTTCGTTGATAAACCAGACACTTCACCCTGCCCTGGCTCAAAGATTTCATAACTCTGGAAAGACTGCACTTCCTTACAGGGATATCTCAGGTATTGAAAACCTCGACAAGGTAATCGAGGTGAGCCAGTCACCTATAGGCAGGACACCACGTTCAAATCCTGCAACTTATACTGGTGTCTTTACGGATATCAGGAAACTGTTCGAACAGACCACTGAAGCAAAAATCCGCGGATTTGGTGCCGGAAGGTTTTCATTTAATGTTAAAGGAGGAAGATGCGAGGGTTGTGAGGGAGCCGGAGTCAAAACAATCGAGATGAACTTCCTCCCTGATGTATATATACATTGCAATGAATGCAATGGAAAAAGGTATAATCGCGAGACCCTTGAAGTAAAGTATAAAGGAGAGTCGATAAGCGATGTGCTTGAGATGACAGTAAATAATGCTGTCGGTTTCTTTGCAAATGTCCCTTCAATTTACAATAAAATTAAAACTCTTAAGGATGTCGGACTTGGATATATAAAGCTCGGGCAACAATCAACAACACTTTCAGGCGGTGAAGCTCAGCGCATTAAGCTTGCAACTGAACTTGCACGCCGTGATACTGGAAAAACTCTTTATATCCTCGATGAACCGACAACAGGATTGCATTTTGAAGATGTCAGGGTTCTCCTTGAGGTGCTCGACAAGCTTGTCGAAAGGGGTAATACTGTTATTGTTATTGAACATAACATCGATGTGATCAAAATGGCTGATTATATTGTCGATCTTGGGAAAGATGGGGGAAAAGCAGGCGGGGATGTAATATTTTCAGGGACTCCTGAAAAACTTATAGAATGCCGGGAAAGCTATACCGGAATATTTCTTGAACCTGAGCTTAAGGTATAGAATTTATATATATTTGACTCACTAAATTTTGTGGTATGAAGGCTGATAAACCGGCAGATCTTATTAAGGAAGCATTTGAACAGAAAAACTGGCACGAAATTCATACAACCGATTCCTGGAGAGTGTTCAAGATCATTTCTGAACTCGTGGAGGGATTTGAAAAACTTGCCAGAATAGGTCCATGCGTCTCAATTTTCGGTTCAGCCAGGACACATTACAATGACAAGTACTACCGGCTGGCTGAGGATATTGCTTTTAAGCTAACCCAGAAGGGATACGGTGTAATAACCGGCGGAGGCCCAGGAATAATGGAAGCGGCAAATAGGGGAGCGAAGAAAGGTAATGGGAAATCAGTCGGTATTAATATTGACCTTCCTTTTGAACAGCGCCCGAATATTTTTATTGATTCCGACAAGCTTATCACTTTCGATCATTTTTTCGTCAGGAAGCTGATGTTCATGAAATATGCACAGGGGTTTATTGTACTGCCAGGCGGATTTGGCACTTTCGATGAGCTTTTTGAGGCAATTACACTGATCCAGACAAGAAAGATCGGAAAATTTCCAATAATACTTGTCGGGAAAAAGTACTGGGGCGGGTTACTGAGATGGATCAATGAGGAGATGCTTGGAGAAGAACATAATATTTCACCGGAGGATCTGAACCTGTTCACACTTGTCGACACCTCGGATGAGGCAGTCGATTACATTGTGCAGTTTTACTCGAGGTACCTGCTTAGTCCTAACTTTTAGTTATTATAATGTGTTTTACTTTCCCCTCCTTTTCAAGGAGGGGTGTCCCGACCGTCAGCTGACGGATCGGGACGGGGTGGTTAAAATCTTTTTCAGAATTAGCGTCTAAAATGGTTAAGGATACAAAAGTTGTACTAAACAAGAAATTCCTTAAGCCACTCCGGCAGGAATTAAGAAATAACTCAACCTCTGCGGAAGCCGAACTTTGGAGACTATTAAAAAACAAGCAAATTGAAGGAAGAAAATTCAGACGCCAGCATAGTATTGAAAACTTTATAGTTGATTTTTATTGTCCTTCCGAAAGATTAATTATTGAGCTTGATGGAGATCCTCATGGCGATTACGCAAAAATTAGTAAAGACGAAATCAGAGATAAGTTTCTTGAAGAAAATGGTTTTAAAGTCCTTAGGTTTGAAAACAGATTTGTGTTTCAGGACCCAGAGTACGTTATAGAGCATATTAAAAGCAATTTCAGCTATTTTTTTCTGAAACGATCAAGTTCCCTTTCAGAATCTTTCCGTTTGAGAGTTTCGCGCTTATCGTATTCCTTCTTACCTTTTGAAACGGCGATTTCGGCTTTTGCCAACCCCTTTTCATTAATAAATACCTTTATCACGATTATCGTAAGCCCTGCTTCCTTGACTTTTCTTTCAATCTTCCTGAGCTCCCTGATTTTCAACAGAAGTTTACGCTCTCTTAACGGATCATGGTTATTCAGATTCCCCCACCAATATTCCGCAATATGCATGCCCTTGATAAAGAGTTCTCCATCCCTGAAAGTGCAGAATGAATCGGTGAGTGTGGCTTTTCCAGCCCTGATTGATTTTATCTCTGTCCCGGTGAGTTTTATTCCGGCAATATACTTTTCAATGAACTCGTAATCGTGTGAGGCCTTTTTATTTCTGATTGTGATATCTGATCCGGAACTCCTCATATTAATTATTTATACAAAAATTGAAAAATAGAGTTTGTCAAATGCCATGTTTAAAACCCAGTTAGTAATAGCAAGTAAAGCAATAAATGCTATGGATGCTGAAATCGTAAGGAGAATTTTATTTCTGTCGGGAGGATCAAATAATTCTTCAATGCCGGTCCAAAGAATATAAATACCGTAGAAAGAAAGGATATTTATAAAAATAAATGATTCAAATACACGGGTTACAATCTGGCAAAGAAGAAAAGGCACAACAGAACAGACTATAATTTTAAAGGAACTATTAAAATCCTTTTTTAATCCAACCGCATTGGTGACCTCTTCGAAAATAAAAGTGGTTCCATATATTACCAGAAAAAGAAGTATAAAGTATTTAATTCCTGAAAGTATTGAGTAAGAGCCTTTAAGCACTGTGTTTGTAAAAAAGAACGATCCCAGAAATGCTGATAAAGAGGCCAGTATCAAAAGGGGAAATAATAAATTTCTGCCGAAGTATGAAGCATGTTTATTCTCAGCATGAATTACATCCCATTCTTTCAGAGGGTCCTTAATTATACCTTTGACCGAGCGAACCAGAAAATTAAAATCCATTATGTGCCTGGTTTAGTGCCGCAAAATTATAATAAATTTATTGTAATTTGTAGTTCCTTCTGATATCATTGGGATGATGGATGTAAAGAAGTCTTCAAGGTATGATTCGCTGGTTGTTACGGGTCCGACAGCATCGGGGAAAACTTCGCTTGCCGCGGCGTTGGCTCTTAAGCTGAAAGGGGAAATAATCAGCGCCGATTCTCGTCAGATATACAGGCAGATGAATCTGGGAACAGGAAAGGATTACACCGATTATCTGGCAGAGGGCCGCCAAATCCCATATCATCTTATTGATATTGCTGATCCTGGAAACAAGTACAGTGTATTTGAATATCAGCAAGATTTTATTAAGGTGCTTGGTGATCTGAGATCGAGGAATATTTTTCCAGTTGTTTGTGGCGGTTCAGGAATGTACATTGACTCCGTAATCTCCGGCTACAAAATGATTGAAGTTCCCCCCGATCCGGAATTCAGAGCTTCACTTGAGAAGAAATCACTGAAAGAGCTGGTGGTTATACTTTCTTCTTATAAGAAGCTTCATAATAAAACTGATGTTGATACAAAAAAAAGAGCAATACGTGCTATTGAAATAGAACGCTATACTGGAACCCGAAAGCAAAATCTTAATGATTTTCCGGTCATAAAGCCTCTTATAACAGGGGTTTTATTTAGCCGGGAAAAAAGACGCGAAAGGATAAGCGATAGACTGAAGAGCCGCCTTGAAGAAGGAATGGTTGACGAAGTCAGGCAGTTGCTTATGCAGGGAGTCGATCCTGAAACATTGATCTATTACGGACTTGAATACAAGTATATCACTCTCTGTATTACCGGAAAGATTTCATATGAGGAAATGTACAGCTCACTTGAAACAGCGATCCACCAGTTTGCCAAGCGTCAGATGACCTGGTTCCGGGGGATGGAGCGAAAAGGGATAAAGATTCATTGGATCGACGGGGAGTTGCCAATGAACGAGAAAGTGGAGAAGGTAATGGGATTGCTTTGAAACGACCTCTCCCCAACCCCTCCCCCAGGAGGGAGGGGCTTAGTCATTGATTATTAATTTCTTGCTCCCCTTCTCCCCCGGGAGAAGGGGTTGGGGGATGAGGTTTTTATTTTAAATATGTATCCAGCCATTCGAAAAACTCCCTCTGCCAGATCACTGAATTCTGTGGTTTCAAAACGAAATGAAATTCATCTTCAAAAAAGAGCATTCTGCTCGGAATATTATGAAGCTGTGCTGCCTGGAATGCTTCCATGCTCTGGGTATAAGGTATCCGGAAATCATTTGCTCCTGTGATAATAAGTATTGGGGTATCCCAGCTGTCAACCCTTAAATGAGGTGAAAAACTATAGCTTTTTGGATTATTCCAGTAAGGGCCTTCAATATCCTTGTTCGGGAACCATAGTTCCTCCGTGGAGCCATACCAGCTAGTAAAATTGAACATACCGCAATGTGATATGAAAGCTTTAAACCGTCCGCCATGGATACCCGCAAGATAATAAACAGAGTATCCTCCATAGCTTGCCCCCACTGCACCAAGCCGGTCAGCATCAACGTAGGGTTCTTTTGCCATCGCATCGGTGGCATCGAGATAGTCCTGCATGTTTGCACCTCCGTAATCCCCTGATATCTCCTCTTTCCATGCCTGGCCGAAACCTGCATTTCCCCGCCTGTTAGGTGCTATTACAATATATCCTTTTGCTGCCATCATCTGAAAATTCCAACGGTACGACCAGAACTGATCGAGTGTCGACTGGGGACCCACCGTTGCAAAAAAGCAGTGCCGGATATTTTTTCTTTGCATCAAAATCGGGAGGATAGACGATCCACATCTGGAGATCCTTATTGTCTTTAGTCTTTATATATTTTTCCTCGACCTTTCCCATCCGGATCGATTCATAGATGGGCTTGTTTATAAAAGTGATCTGGCTGAGCTCTCCCGAATTCAGGTTCACATTTGATAATTCAGGTGCCATCGACATTGATGTAATTCCTGAAACAAGAACTCCCGACTGAAGATTAATTGGTCCCAAATTATGAACCCCTTCAGTCACTTTTTCAATGTTTTTTATAGTTAAATTTATTCTGAATATCTGGGCACTCCCCAGGTAAGAGCATGTGAAATAAAGGTTCTGGTCGTCTCCCCATGTAAGATTCTCAACATCGAATTGCCATCTCCCGGATAGCAGGTCACGGCTTTTATCCTTTAAATTGTAAACTACAAGACGGTCGAGATCGGCCTCGTAACCATTCCTTTCCATGCTCTGGAGTGCTATTTTTGAGCCATCGGGTGAGAAAACAGGATATCTGTCATAACCTTTGTTGCCCTCCGTAATGTTTACTTCCCTGCCTGAAGCTATTTCATGCAGGTAAATGTCAGAATTAGTGCTTCTTGCATCCTCAATTCCCCTGAGTCTTTTAGAGGTGTAGGCAATGTATTTCCCATCAGGGCTCCATGAGATTTCGCGTTCATCAAAATAGGGGGCTGTGGGAGATTCAAATTTCTGGTCTTTCATAATATCCTTTTCCCCTGATACTGCCGATCCATTGAATGATGCGACAAAAATATGGCTGTACGAATAATCGCTCCATACATTCCAGTGCCGGTACATAAGGTCATCTATAATTCTGACCTTTGCATTTGGAAAATTGTGCTTTTCAACGGCTGTCTGATCAAGCTTAACTCTTTTTGTAAAGTAGATTTTGTTACCTGCCGGTGAAATATTGAATATCTCAAATTCAGAGATCCCATCCACTTTTTTCTGTTCCGAACCATCGGGATTCATTGTCATAAGATCACTTCCCCTTACGAATGCGATCTTTTTACCATTCTCAAACCACTGAGGCGAACTTCCTCCTTCAGCAGTAAGCTGCACGGGTTCACCTCCGCCGGAAGATATTTTGAAAATTTCAGTTTTTCTTGCTTCACTCTTTAGATCAATCTGTGTTACAGTATATAAAACTGATGATCCATCGGGGGAGAGGGCAAATGATCCAAGCCTGCCGAATTTCCACATTATTTCGGGAGTCATTAATCCTTCAGCTTTTTCCTCTGCAGTAAGCTGATTGTTGATTTCAGCAACCGGTTCTTTTGTAACAACGGGAGTCTTCTGTTTACAGGAAACAGAAAAGCTGATGATCACGATCATCAGCAGAAAAAAAGATCTTTTCATAAAGGGGTTCGGATAATTTTGATTATTACTTTTTGAGGGCTTCAAATATTTTAACCTTTAATTCATCGTACAGTTCCGGATTGTCTTTAATGATAAGTTTAACGGCATCTCTTCCCTGTCCCAGCTTTGTGTCTCCATAGCTGAACCAGGAACCGCTTTTCTTGATTATTTCGAAATCCACACCAAGATCAACTATTTCACCAAGCTGAGAAATTCCTTCTCCGTAAAGAATATCGAAATCGGCTTTTCTGAACGGTGGTGCAAGTTTATTCTTTACTATTTTAGCCCTTGTCCGGCTTCCGATGATTTCCTCTCCGTCCTTGATCTGATTTGTCTTGCGTATGTCAACCCTTACTGAAGCATAAAATTTCAACGCGTTTCCTCCTGTCGTTGTCTCAGGATTGCCGAACATGACTCCGATCTTTTCCCTCAGCTGGTTTATAAATACACATGAAGTATTTGTCTTACTGATGTTTGCAGTCAGTTTGCGGAGAGCCTGAGACATTAACCTTGCCTGCAGACCCATTTTTTGATCACCCATCTCTCCCTCAATTTCAGCTTTAGGTGTAAGTGCGGCAACCGAGTCGATTACAACAATGTCTAGAGCACCTGACCTGATTAGGTTATCTGTTATTTCAAGAGCCTGTTCGCCATTATCCGGCTGTGAGATCAGAAGATTTTCAACGTCGACCCCGAGTTTTTCAGCATAATTCCTGTCAAAAGTGTGTTCAGCATCTATTATTGCAGCGATACCTCCGTTTTTCTGGGCTTCAGCGATGGCATGAATTGCAAGTGTTGTTTTACCCGATGCTTCAGGGCCATAGATCTCTATTACTCGTCCTCTTGGGAATCCTCCGATACCGAGTGCAGCATCAAGACCGATGGAACCGGTTGATATTACCTGGATGTTTTCGATGGCATGATCTCCCAGCTTCATTATAGTTCCCTTCCCGAAATCCTTCTCGATTTTGCCCAGTGTAACTTCCAGTGCTTTAAGCTTGTTTTTGTCTATTTCTTTTCTTTCGTTGCTCATATTATAGGTTTTATTATTGAAACATTTTGAATATCTGCTCTGAATGATTTTTTGTGTCGACTTTCGAAATGATCTTTTCGATGATGCCGTTCCCGTCAATTATAAATGTTGTTCGTACAATACCCAGGAAGCTTTTACCGTACAGCATCTTTTCGCGGTATACTCCATAATCATTCAGTATCTTCCTTGAAGTGTCGGCAATAAGAGGAAACGGGAGCGAATATTTTGATGCAAAGCCTTTATGAGATTTTTCACTATCCATGCTGACACCTACCACTGCAAATCCCTCTTTCAAAAATTCATCATGGTTGTCACGTAAACTGCAGGCTTCCGCGGTGCATCCCGATGTATTATCCTTGGGATAAAAATATAAAACCAGCTTTTTTCCCGAAAAATCACTTAATTTTATCGTTTTGCCGTCCTGATCTATGCCTTCGAAAGACGGAGCTTTCATTCCCTCTTTTAGTTGTATCATGTGGTACGAATTTTGTAATTAGGGTTAAATTTACGAAGTTTGAACCGTTTTCTGATTATATCAGAAAAATTATTATTAACACAGATATAAATAAAATGAAATTATTATGATATCAAAATGGTATCATAATGATATCAAAAAGATATCAAAGTAACAAAAATGAAAATAAGAGAAAATAAATTGATAATGATGTAGTTACCGAAATAATTGTTTTGATGGAGATTAAAAATAAATATAACATTACCTGGTTTTCAATATTAGTATCCTTTCTTCTTTTATCGGTTACAGTCCTGAAATCTCAGGAGATTCAGCATAAACCTTCACGGCAGGCAGCAATGGATGCGTTCTCAGACGGAGATTATGAAAAAGCTTTAAGAGAATTCGGTATTCTTTTACAGGCATATTCAAAGGATCCCTTATATAAGTATTATTCAGGTGTATGTCTTGTAAAAATGAACAGGGAGCCTGAAAATGCATCAGAATTTCTCCGGGAAGCGCTTAATGGTTCTCTCGATATAAAAAGCATTCCTGATGATGCCTGGTTTTACCTTGGGAGAGCGCAGCAGATGGCAGGAAGATTTCCGGATGCGATTGATTCATTTAATAATTTTGAAGAGAAGGCAGGAAGAAAGAGAGCCAGGGATTTAAATGTTACGGGATATATCCAGGAGTGCAAGGAACGGAATCCGGGACCTGTACAGAAGACTTCATCAATAATGCCCGTTGCAGAAAAAGAAGTAGTTCAGCCCGTCGTCAAGCCGGTTCCCCAAAAGCTGGAAGTACCGGTTGCTTACGAGAAAGTGCTGTCGGAAGCAATGAAATACCAGGTAAAAGCTGATTCACTGAATAGCCTGATTGCTGATTACAAAAAGGAATATGATAAACTTGCTCCTTCACAGAAGCAGGCTGCAAAATCAAGAATTTCGGAAATGGAATCACTCGCTTCGGAATACCAGAGGATGGCTGATGAAAAATTCGGCAATACAGGTGCAAGGCCCCCCGAAAAGAAAGCAGATGTTGCAGAACCAGTGTTACCTGAGCCTGTCAGGCGCAGGGAAATATTTTCGGTTTTCAATGTTGAAACAGATCCTGCCCGTTTAAGGGATCAGAAAGTTTCATTGGACCCTGAAATACCTGCTGGATTGGTTTACCGGATTCAGATCGGAGTTTTCAGTAAACAGATGGAGCCTTCCTTTTTTAAAGGGATATCGCCTGTGGCAGGATTCAGAATGCCGGCAACCACATCGACAAAATATTTTGCCGGTCAGTTCAGAAGGATGGCTGATGCCGGCCAGGCAGTTGTTACTGTAAGGCAGTTGGGATTCAAAGATTCGTTTGTTACAGCTGTTCTTGATGGAAAAGCAGTATCGCTCGAAAGAGCTTCTCTCATGGAAAATGAGTGGGGTCAGAAACCTCTGATTGAAACAGTGCAATCATTGAAAACAGGAGAGCCCGAGACTTCGACACTTGTCTTCAGGGTTGAGTTAACACGATCGCTAAAACCTTTGAGTGATGATACTTCAGACGTCTACAAAAAGATGGCAGGCAACCGTGGTTTTGAAATTATTAAAGCTGAAGATGGTACATTTGTATATCTGATTGGAAAATTTATTACTTTTGAAAGTGCTAATGAATATACAGATCTTTTAAAACGAAACGGTTACCGGGACGCAAAAACTACTGCATATCTGGGAAACAGGGAGATAACGGTGGAGACGGCAAAGCAACTTTTTGAGAAATAGCGATGAAGGAAAAGACATTACACAGGAGTGACAGGTTGAGCAGCGGGAGTGAAATGTACTCGCTTATACTGTACAATGATGAGATCAACACATTCGATCACGTTATTAAATCGCTCGTTGAGATCTGCGGACATGATTCGGTTCAGGCTGAACAATGTGCCCTGATTGTGCATCTGAAAGGAAGCTGTGACATTAAACTTGGAATCAGGGAAGTTCTGCAGGCGATGAGCAGATCACTGAATGCCAAGGGGTTGAATTCACAGGTACTTAAGGTTTGACCCACCGAAGTTATGCCCCCTTCCCCCTAAAGGGGGTTTATAGTAATTTAAAGTCCCCTTTAGGGGATTTAGGGGTTTTCTCTTTATGAAATATTCCAAAAAGAGCTCTGTCAAAAAATCCCAGAAGCAAAATTCCTGTCAATGCATATGAAAACCATCCCGGAAGACTCAAATCATTGAAATAATTATTATTTATGGCTGGCATAGTGAATTCCAGACTCTGGATATAATTCCAGATCGAGGAGCCAACAGATTCAGTCTCACCGGCAGGGATAATAATTGCAGCTAGTATGAGTCCGGCCGTAATTGCAGCTGAAACTACCGGCACCCTGTTTTTTATCAAAAAACCTTTGTTCACTTTTGCTGACTGGGTTTCGATCTGGATCCTTGTCAGTGTTTTTGAAGTAAATCCATCAGGGGCCTTCTCAATCTTTTCAGGATTGAGGTATTTTCTCAGCAAAATGTCATCATTCATCTCCTGTTTATTCATTGTAAAAGACATTTTTCATTTCAACTTTTTTTATAATCTCAGCCATCTTTTGTCTGGCTCTGAAAAGCCTTACTTTAATATTCGACCTGCTTATACCGGTAATCTTTGAAAGTTCTTCAGTATCAAGTTCGTTATAATAATAAAGAGTTACCAGTCCTCTCTCTTCCTCAGAGATCTTCTGAAGGGCAAAATTAATCAAAGAATTCCTGTAGTCATCAGCAGCCTCTTCTTCGGTGGTGCTGAAACCAAGAAAATCAACGGCATCAGCCGGAAATTCTTCAACTGAAAGTACTTCTGTTCTTTCTGGTTCTTACAAGAGAGATAGCTGTATTATAGACAATTCGGTAAAGCCAGGTGGCAAAACTGCTTTTCTTCCTGAAATCTTTCAGCGATCTGTACGCTTTTAAGAATGCATCCTGGGCGACCTCTTCAGCCTCCTCGCGGTTACCACATATCCTGAACGCTAGGTTAAAGGCCTTATCTTTGTGTTTATCAACAAGATAGGAAAAGGCAATTGTTTTCCCTTCAAGCACCTGTCCGATATAATATATGTCGTCTTTAGGATCCATTCCGGATGTTTGACGCTCAAAGTTACACTTTGGTTACTATAGTTGGGAAAAAACAGATAAAGTTGCTGGTTGCTTGATGCTAGTTGCTGGTTCATTTACCCCCTTCCCCAGTCTTCCCCCACAGGGGAAGGATTGTTTTCCATTTCCCCTATGGGGGAAAATGAAAGGGGGTATTAATAAAACATTGAATAATTTGTAACCGCCAGTCTCTTCCTGTGTCTAAAGGGTAAAATTCAGTTAAACCAAACAAAAAAAGTCATGGAAACATTAATTGCTTTTATTGCTTTATTCGCGACAGTATTCGGGATAATGTACGTTCATTATACAACCCGCAACAAGGAACGTATGGCACTTATAGAAAAAGGTGCGGATGCCAGTCTTTTCAATACCGGAAAAGAGGGCAGATCATCTTTTAACTGGGGGAAATTCGCCCTTAAGACCGGGATGCTTTTTATGGGTATAGGCCTTGGAATAATTGCCGGTGCGATTTTAGAATCTGCAGCTCTTTTTCCTTCTGAAGAAGCCGGATATTTTTCAATGATATTTATTTTCGGCGGGCTTGCCCTGGTATTGTTCTACCTTATTGACCGTAAAACCAAGTAAACCCTAACCCCATCCCTTCCCCTTAAATTTAAGGGGAAGGGTGTAAGTGAAAAATGAACTTTCTTATCACTCCTCCCCTTATGGTTAAGGGGAGGAGACGGAGGTGGGGTTAATAAAATAGGGGAGGAGCTGGAGGTAGGGTTAAGCATAGTAACGGCCGAAGGCGATACAGTTATTTAATATAGAATTCAATCATCTTTTTTATCGCTTCACGGCACACAGTGCAGTATCCCTTCGGTCCGTTGCTTTTCATCCTGCAATCCATTTCAGGTCTGAAGATTCCTTTCGCCGAGTAACCTCCTCCTTCGAACAATCCTGTTGTATTCTTATATTTGTCATCAGCCGGAGTCGGCATCGGTGTTTCCTTTGCCACAATCTTTTTCCATTTTGAATCAAAATTTACCATGGTTGTTATATTAGGTTCCCATGGTTCGACATTCAAAGGATAAAATTCATCATAGGCAACATCGGAGGAATAATATTCATCAGCCAGACCTGCAAATCCATGACCGAATTCGTGAATGAATACCTTTGGTGAAAGGGGGTGCCCCGCTGTTGTACCGCTATAATAATTATAGACTCCACCTCCTCCGTATTTGCTGCTGTTAATGAGTACTATTATATTATCGTGGGGAGCTAAAGCAGCATAATCATTTACTGATTTTATGTCCTGTGTCGTAAGATACCGGTCGGTTCCGAAAGTATAGAAGCTTGAATTCAGAACCGTGTTGTTATAGACCCTGTCACCAGGGATATCTGTTCCGGAATCGGATGAAACTGCTTCTACAGCCCAAATATTTATTTTGTCCCTGTAATCGCTGAATGGGGCTTCTGAAAAAAGAACATCTGCCATTTTCTTTACGTCCTCCCTGAATTTTCTCATTTCATCAGCTGTATAACCTTCAGCCACAAATGCAAGATCGACACATTTCTGAGGATCACCAGGACCATATATTTTTGTGACAGCAGCATTTACAGGCTTCTCTCTCCTTATGTAATAATCAGTGGGATCAATCACTGTTTCGTAGAGCTTTGAAAAAATCCCGCTCCGTTCCCTCAGACTCAGGACAAAACGGACTCTGTTTTTCGGGAAAGGCATTGTTGCCACTTCATAGAAACTTCGTTCAATACTCTTTGCTTCAGCAGTTGTCTGCCATTCCTGGAAAAGGGTACAAAACCCGCGGGAATAGAGCAGTCTATTTTCAGCAGCATCAAAAACTTCATATTTAAAGTTGCCATAATCAAAAGGATCGATTAAATTCTCGTGTGATCCGCCATAAAACTGTTCCTCTTTCATCGCCACCGGATAGACAAGAGTTTTCTGACTGTTTCCCGCAAGCATGAAATCAAAGCGCAGTACTTTATCCGTAAAATACTTTTCAAAATATGTTTGTCCTGAAGTTGTTAAGGTCCACAATGTCAATATAAAAGCTAAAAGAATTCTCATGGAGGATCTGTTTTATTATTATGTTATAAAGCTAATAATAATCGTCATGCGGATAAAGAATTTGTATAATTTTGCATCGGACCAAACAGAACGACTAAAACAATATTAGGCCTTGAGTGTTTAATAACAAATATTTATTATAATGGCTGACCTGAACACACGAATAAGCGATTTTCTCTGGGCAAATCTGAGCGAAAAACATGTCAACGGTAAAAAGGACCCTTTCTGGCAATCGCTAAGGGATACCGGTACAGAGCTCTGGCTTGATACAGGAGATATTGAAGAAGCTGAAGCAAACTGGTCAGCTGAAATGAGCGCTCTGACTACCAATAATACTCTTCTTAACAATGAGATACAAAAAGGGATCTATGATATCTTTGTTTCTGAAGCCAAGCATATCGTTCATGACCTCCCTCTCGAAACAAAGGTTAAGGAAATCGCATTCATGCTTAATGCAAGGCATGGATTGAGGCTTGCTTCAAAATTTGGCGGACTTGTCAGCGTTGAACTTCATACTGATATGGCCCATGATATAAAGGCTATCGAATACTATGGTAAGAGGTACCATGAAATCTGTCCCGACCAGTTTATTGTAAAAGTCCCGTATACCGCTGAGGGCCTTATCGGAGCGAGGCGGTTAAGGGAAGCAGGAGTGAGGGTTAACTTCACACTTGAATTCAGCGCCAGGCAGAATGTTATTGTGACCAGAACAGCCCATCCAGACTATGTCAATGTATTCCTTGGAAGGGTAGGAGCCTTTATGATGGACAACAAGCTTGGAGACGGATCGGGTGCAGGTGAGATGGCAGTTATCTCTTCCCAGAACTGGGTAACCGCATTTTCTGCACAAAATGAATGGCCAACAAAATTAATTGCTGCCAGCCTCCGTCATTACAATCAGCTTGTAGAGCTTGCAGGTACGGATGTGTTCACAATGCCACCCAAAGTAGCGGCTGCCGGACGAAAATCATTAAGAGGTAAGTTTTCAGTAAGAACTCATGAGAATTATGACGTCAGTATTTACCCTTCAGCAAAGAATGCAGGGATCGAAAAATTCTGGGAGGTGGATGATAAAGTTCTCAACCTAGCACAGCGGCTTAATCAGAAGATGCCACAGACCGGGCAGGAACTTATACGAATAGCACAGGAGGAAGGCTGTGAAGATATGTTCCCATCGCTTTCAAAAGAAGAAAAAGCTATAATATCCGCTGATGGGAAAATTCCGGTATTCTCCAGGTGGCAGAAGAAAATCGCAGATGGCAAAATAGCCCCGGATACACTGCTGACTCTTGCAGGACTGGCTTCCTTTACTGCTGACCAGGCAATGCTGGATCAGAGAATACTTAATATTATCGGGTGATCAGAGTGATCGCTGCCTTGTAATTTCATAAAGAAGAATACCTGTCGCAACAGACACATTCAGGGATCCTATTTCTCCTTTCATGGGAATCATTACCTGCTGATCGGATAAAGAGATTAATTCGCGGCTGATTCCTTTATCCTCTGATCCCATTATCAGAACAACCGGGCCTTTCATTTCGGCTTCGGAGATTTCTGAACCTGACTTTTCGCCAGCGGTTATAACTTTAAGTCCTGATTCCCTGAGATACTCAATAGACCTTACAATGCTTCTTTCGCGGCAAACCGGAAATGAATGCAGAGCACCTGCAGATGTTTTGATCGCATCTGCGGTGATCCTGGCCGAACCTTTTTCAGGGATAATAACAGCATGTGCCCCGAGACATTCAGCACTTCTTACTATTGCCCCGAAATTCCTTACATCCGAAACCCCGTCGAGTGCAATTATCAATGGATCTTCACCCTTCTCGAATATCATAGGCAGAAGATTTGTAATCGACTGAAATTCGATAAGTGAGAGCCAGGCTAAAACACCCTGGTGATTCTTTCGCGTAACAAGTTCAATCCTTTCCAATGGCACTATCTGGTAGGCAATATTGTAATTCCGCACTTCAATCATTAATTCATGATACAAAGCGCCCTGTAAGCCTTGCTTTATAAGCAGACGGTCGATCTTCTTTCCGGCCCTGATAGCTTCGATTACTGCCCTGAGGCCATATATACAATCTGATTCTTTCACTATAATAATTATAAATCTACAGGATTATCAAGACGGAACACAATACCCTTTCTCCAGCTTGCTATCGCTTTATCCCAATAGGAAACAAGGGTTTCATTCCTGCTCAGGTAGAAATCATTATCAGAGAATTTATTTTGCCTTGTTCTGAAATTGAAGAAAAGATAATTCTCTTTAAGATGGAATCTTCCTCCCCAGGAAGATTTTAATACCGGCCTACGGTATCCCCAGCTCTCCTCCTCCGAATTTTTGTAAACTTTATCAGGAGGTCCGTAAATTGTATATATCATTCCTCTCTCGGTTCTCCAGCCCTCCTTGAACGATGTGAAATAGTAATTTGAATAAAGTATCCTTGTATAATAAATACGTATAAGCTCTCTTGATTTATCGATGTTCCCGCTGCACTTTATCCAGAATTCATCAAGTGCAACCTTGGGCCGTGCCGAGGAAAGCATTTCATTCATTTCATCCTCAGAGGCAAGGTAAGCAAGGGGCTTAATCATTGTTAACGGGTCAGTCATCCCGGGAAATGTCTCTCCGAAGTTGAATAAGGTGTATCCTTCTTCTGAGCCTCTTTCGGGCGTGCAAAAATAAACGCCTTCTTTTGGAAGCGTCAGCGGCAGGGTATCGGAATAGGGAAGGGCAATAACTGTATCAGGTTCATAATCAATTATTTTTTCGGGAAGGAGTATCGAAGGCGGATCAGGAATTACCGCCAGTGGTTTATAGTATGAGATAAACAGACTGTCTATTGGCCTTACAGGATAAAGGATGTTAACATATTCGCTGGTTTTGACAACAGGATTGAACAGCTCATTCTTAAAGATGTGTCCCCTTGCTTTAAAATTATATCTGTTATTGTATGAACGGGTGTCGAAAGTTACGAATGATTGTATGACCTCTGACCGTAACTTGTCAAGAAGCTTAACCTCAGCAATGTAATCTGAACCAGGACCGACTTTAAGAGGCAGTTTAAAAACATATTCCTGCCGTGACGGCTCCTTAACAATATTGGCATCCATAAAAGCAGTGTCGGCAAGAATTCTTCCATTGGTTGTATTAAATAATTTTACTGTTATAAGGATCTGTGCCATTGGAATACCCTGAGGATTTGCCTCTGAAAAGAACAGATCAGTCGCAAAAAATTTTACCGACAGAACTGATGATGCGTCTGTTTCATTAAAAACACTGAAACGAGGTTTAATAGAGCTTTTTGTCGGATTATACAGATAGGAAAGATCCTTTAAGTCGACAACGGCTTTTTTTGTAGTGGTGCATGATATAATAATCATGCAGAATAATCCGGCGTAAAATAGAATGTTATATTTTCTGAAAGAACTTTTCCGGTTCATTTTCCTGAATTATTAATTTGTTAAATATGGTTCTTTTTCCATCTTATGCTTACCCTGCAAAGTTCTGTATTGTCCGAAGTTCTCATTATTGAATGATTAAATACATTGCTGTCATAATTCTCTTCTGATACAGTAATTGCAATGCTTTCGTTGAAGCGTGATTCGGCAAGATAATTTATTTCAGCAGATAAAGGTACATTATCGAGAATGAAATCCAGGTCGTAACTGTCAGTTACCCATTTGAGATACCTGGACATATTGGTATGCAGATTGATGTCAAGATCGCTTATTGTTACATTGAAAGGGCGTATGTTCTGCTCATTTCCACCGGCTGGTTCAAGTTTCATGGCATTTCTGGGTAGTGCTTTATCACCAGGCAATTCAGAATTCAGCCGGCTAAGATTATTGTCGGGCCTCTGGATCCGTTTTGTATCCAGGTCAATAATAAGCCATGAGGAAGTTGCACGGGCAACTGATCTTTCGTCGGGGTAACAGCACTTCAAAGTCTCTAAAGCAAAAAGCTTGTCAGTTCCCCTTGGCCATGTTTTTACGATGATAGTATCACCCCAGGAAGGCCAGGTGGATATTTCAGCATAAATCCTTGAGAGAACCCAGAAATGATTTTGTTTCATCAGATCGTCGCGTCCAAAACCAAGCTGAACAGCATGGTCCGATGCAATATCCTGGAGATAATCAAAAAGTGAATGAAGGTTCAGCCGGCCATCAGGCCCCGTTTCATAAACATGAACCGTATAACTCTTTTCTAGCCTTGGGTATTCCATATTCAGCCGTTGGTTTTTAAGAATTCATCAACCTCATGGGAATAGAGGGTCCATTTATTCATTTCTTCATTCAGCTGGTTCCGGAGATCTTCATATTTACTGTAAATCCCGGCGCTTTCCGAAGGGCTGGCTGTCGTCATTAAACTCTTGTCCATTTCAAGCAATTCCGTCTCCATCTTTTCTATATTCTTTTCAGAATCTTCAAGCTTTTTTCTCAGTTTCCTCAGCGATCTGTCATAATATTTCTTATCGAGGTATTTCTGCTTGTTCGATGTATTATCATCATTTCCAGTCTCCGGGGTTGCTTTATCTTTTTTTTCAATATCTCTCAGATTTACAATCTTTTTCTTCCGGAGAAAATCATAAATACCACCAATATTCTCTTTTATCCTGTTATGCCTGAACTCATATACTTTTGTAACAAGCCCATCGAGGAAATCTCTGTCATGCGAAACCACAATTAGCGTGCCATCATATTTGATCAGTGCCTGCTTCAGTATATCCTTCGATCGCATGTCGAGGTGGTTGGTAGGTTCATCAAGAACCAGAAGATTTGCCGGTTCAAGCAGAAGTTTTACAAGAGCAAGCCTCGATCTTTCACCACCTGAAAGAACCTTTATTTTCTTATCAACATCTTCGCCCCTGAAAAGAAAAGCACCGAGCATATCACGGATCTTTGTCCTTATATCGCCTTTTGCAACATAATCAATTGTATCAAGAACCGTAGAATTCTCATCGAGCAGTTCATCCTGATTCTGCGCAAAATATCCGGTTCTGACATTATGCCCTATTTTGAGGGATCCCTCATAATCGAGCTGGCCGATTATGATTCTCGAGAAAGTGGTTTTTCCCTCACCATTTCGGCCGACAAAGGCAACTTTTTCCCCTCTTGTGATTGTAATATTAATCCGGTTCAGCACATTGAGGGAACCAAAGCTTTTTGAAAGGTTTTCTGCTTCAACAACAACGGTGCCTGAACGCGGAGAGGGTTGAAACCGGAGATTCATCGTACTGTTATCTTCCTCATCGACCTCTAACCTTTCAATTTTGTCGAGCTGCTTTATTTTCGACTGTACCTGGATCGACTTTGTAGGTTTGTATCTGAATCGTTCAATGAATCTCTCCGTATCCTCAATCATCTTTTGCTGGTTCCTGAATGCTGCTATCTGCTGAATTCTTCTCTCTTCCCTGAGGACCACATATTTTGACCATGAAACCTTGTAGTCATATATTTTTCCAAGGGAAATCTCAATTGTCCTGTTGGTTACATTATCGAGGAAAGCCCTGTCGTGCGATACCATCATCACAGCACCTGGATATCCGGCCAGGAAAGTTTCGAGCCACTGGATTGATTCAATGTCGAGGTGATTGGTAGGTTCATCAAGAAGAAAAAGTGATGGCTTTCTGAGGATCAGTTTTGCCAGCTCTATCCTCATGCGCCAGCCTCCGCTCAGTTCACTGGTTGGCCTGTCGAAATCCTTCCTTTCAAAACCGAGTCCGGAAAGGGTTTGTTCAGCATCACCCAGATAGCTTGTACCGCCCAGAATACGGTATTTTTCCTCTGTTTCATTAAGTCTGTCGCACAACTTCAGATAATCGACTGAATGATAATCATCCCTCTCTTCTATCTCCCTCCTGCAATTTTCTATTTCTTCCGACAGGCTTAACAGGCCGGCAAATGCCTTTAGTGTTTCGTTAATTACGGTAGTTGAATTGTCTACTGACATTTGCTGGGGAAGGTAACCGATTGTAACTTCTTTTGACATGTCAACAGACCCTTTTGAGGGGCTCTCGGTCCCTGAAATTATTTTTAGAAGGGTTGTTTTTCCGGCACCGTTTTTCCCTGTAAGGCCGATACGGTCCTGCTCATTTATGAGGAAAGAAATGCCGGTAAGCAAATCGAAACTTCCGAATGAAACTGAAATATCCTGTACCGAGACCATACAAAAAATATAAAGCGCAAATATATGAAAAGTAGGGGAGCCTGTGAAGAAGAGATTTAACTGATAAAAGTTATCTTTGTCGCGATGAAAACATTTAAACGGTTAATCGGTTCACTGCTCCTCATTACTGCAATTATTTCAGTTGTCTCCTCATGTAAGAAAAGTGAAGAGCCGCAATATGAACATTTTGTTTCTAAGGAATTAATTACAAGTTATTCCACGCTATATATAAATATCCTTCTTGACATTGCATCGTCCACTTATCCTGAACTTAGTGTTCTGAAACAGCATATTTCTCATCCGGTTGACATTTACAGGGTTGTTTACAAAACAGAGGTAAATAACACTGAAATAAATGCATCAGGGCTCCTCTGTGTTCCTTCGGATAAGGGAGATTATCCTCTTATTAGTTTTCAGAATGGCACCAATACGGTGAATGCTTATTCTCCAAGTGAATATCCTTCAAATCCTTCCTATCAGTTTGTCGAGGTTATTGCTTCTATGGGTTATGTTGTACTTATACCTGACTATCCCGGATTCGGTGAATCAGCTGGCATACCTCATCCATACCTGATAAAGGAACCAACAGTCCGATCAATAGTTGACATGCTTTTTACAGCAAAAGAGATGGATTCTGAAGAACTCCCGGATATTACAATTAAAGATGCAGTTTACCTGGCCGGTTATTCACAGGGCGGATGGGCCACCCTTGCACTTCATGAAGCTCTTGAAAAGGATTATCCGGATGAGTTTAACCTGAAGGGAAGTGTATGCGGGGCAGGTCCATATGACCTGAACATACTTTTTGAATCAATGATTGGCTTAAGCTCATATCCAATGCCTGTTTATATCGGTTATATAATTAACGCTTATACCGGATACAGTCAGTTTACCAATCCTGCTTCTGATATTCTGAAAGAGCCTTACGCTTCAAGGCTGGGAAGCCTTTATACGGGTTCTTTGTCATTTGAACAGATAAACGCGCAGCTGACCACTTCAATCCCTGATCTTTTTACAGTTGGTTTTCTTTCCGGGTTCAGATCAGATGCTAAATATGCTTCCGTCAGGTCATCCCTTGCAAGTAACAGCATTACCGGATGGAATACTGCCATACCCTTATTTCTGATTCACGGCGGCGGAGACAAATCGGTCAATCCAATTACAACTGAAAGCATTTACAATGCAATGATCGGAGCCGGAACTTCGCCTCAGACCTGCACTAAGGAGATCATTCCTGGTCTCGATCATGGAGATGCTGTTATCCCTGTCATGATTAAAGGGTTGCAGTTTATTATGAATCTTGAGCAGAGATAACCACAGATACAGATTTAAGATTTTCATCTAATAACAGACATTGCAGTTGGGACGGAAGAAAGAAATGCCATTGCTCGGGAAGGTGCGGATAACGGATATCGGGTCTGAAGGAAATGCAATTGCAAGAATTGATAACCAGGTTATTTTTGTCCCGATGCTGATCCCGGGAGATGTGGTCGACATCAGGGTCAGGAAGAAGAGAAGGAAATTCATGGAGGGAACCGTAGTCCGTTTCCATGAATATTCTCCTGACAGGATCAAGCCCAGGTGCGCACATTTTGGTGTTTGCGGCGGCTGCAAATGGCAGCATCTTCCCTATGAAAAACAGCTTCAGTTCAAGGAAAAACAGGTAAAGGATAACCTTACAAGAATAGGAAAAGTGGACATCCCTTTTACATATCCGATTCTGGGGTCCGAAGAAATTTTCTTTTACCGTAACAAGCTTGAATACACATTTTCCGATAAGCGCTGGCTTACGAGAGAAGAAATGAATCTCCGACAATGATCATTTAAATGAGGATGCGCTTGGATTTCATATTCCGGGAATGTTTGATAAAGTTCTGGATATCAGGGAGTGTTATCTTCAGCCTGAGCCATCAAATGCCATTCGCGATGCGGTAAGAAGATATGCCCACAGGAAATCTTTTGCATTTTTTAACCTGCGCCAGCAAAGCGGGTTTCTGAGGAACCTGATAATCCGCAATACAAGCAGTGGCAAGGTAATGGTTATCATCGTCTTTTACCTTGATGAAAAGGAGAGGATTGAGGGACTTCTTGATTTTCTTGCAACGGAATTTCCACAGATTAATTCCCTTTTTTATATAATTAATACAAAGCAGAATGATTCACTAGCCGACCAGGTTCCCATTCTTTACAAGGGTGAAGATCACCTTCTTGAAGAAATGGATGGACTTAAATTCAGGATCGGGCCCAAATCATTTTACCAGACCAATACAAAACAATCGCTCCGTCTATACAAAATTACAAAGGAGTTTGCCGCTCTGACCGGCAATGAGGTCGTTTATGACCTGTATACCGGGGCAGGTACAATTGCAAATTTTATTGCAGATGCCGCACAAAAAGTTATTGGAATTGAGTATATTGATGAAGCGGTAAGGGATGCAGCAATCAATTCTGAAATCAATAACATAAGGAATACCCGGTTTTTTGCAGGAGATATAAGATCATCTGCTAAATGATCAGTTTATAAGTGAAAATGGAAAACCTGATATAATTATCACCGATCCTCCAAGGGCAGGAATGCATGAAGATGTAGTTAAGCAGATCATTAAGGCATCACCGGGAAAAGTAATTTATATAAGCTGCAATCCGTCAACCCAGGCACGCGATATAAGCTTAATGTCTGATTATTACAAGGTTACCAGGGTTCAGCCTGTCGACATGTTCCCCCATACCCATCATGTTGAAAACGTTATCCTTCTTGAGCAGAAGAAATCCTAATAGCTATTTCTCACAATAAGCGCCCTGAAAATCAGTTTATTTAGGTAGTTAGTCTGTTTGATAACTTTCCTTTATGACGCCTTATCAATCAGGAAGGATACGAGGATCTTTACACTCTAAGTATCCAGAGTGTGGAGGATCACCTCGCAAGCCTTCGCTACGCCGGCATGATTCAGCATGCATTAATGCCTGATCCAATTATTCTTAAGGGCATATTGAAAGATTTCTTCATTCTTTTTCTTCCAAGGGACATAGTAAGCGGTGATTTCTATTATACTTTTTCAAACCGTCAGTTTACCTGCATTGCAGCAGGCGATTGCACAGGGCATGGTGTACCCGGTGCACTTATGAGCATACTCGGGATAAGCTTTCTGAACGAGATCCTTCAATCGAAGCAGTGCATCAGGGCAAACCGTGTACTGAACAATATGAGGGAGAAAATTATGAAAGCCCTTCACCAGACAGGATCAAAAGAGGAGACAAAAGACAGTATTGACATAGGGCTGTGCATAATAGAGAGCGGAGCGAATTCAATTCAGTTTGCCGGAGCCAACCGTCCGCTTATAAGGATAAGGAACGGAGAACTCTCCGAATTCAAACCTGACAAAATGACGATAGGTATTGCTCCGCAGGAAGAAAAGCCTTTTATTAATACTATTATTGATACAATTCCGGGTGATTCATTTTATCTTTTTTCGGATGGTTTTGCTGACCAGTTTGGTGAAATAACTGATAAGAAATTTAAGTACAAGCAATTCAAGCAGATCCTTTTGTCGGTCACCGGGCTTTCGATGGCATCACAGAGGGAGTGTCTCGAATATTCTTTTAAAGAATGGAAGGGCAGATCACAACAATGTGACGATGTCCTCGTTTTTGGATTTCAGGTATGACTCACAACATTATGAGGCTGTTAGCTTTCAGGATTAAAAACTTCAGATCTATTCTGGATACCGACTGGCAAAATCTGTCGCCTGATAATGTCACATGCCTGATCGGACAGAATGAATCGGGCAAGACATCCGTACTGGAAGCCCTGGAAGTGTTTTATTCCGGAGTAATATCGGAAGATGTTCTCAGGAGTGACCTTTCACTTCCTGAAATAAGCTGCAGATTCAGTATTCCTGAAGGATGGCTGTTGAAAGTGACGGAGAATCCGGGTACGGAGCTTAAGGAACTATTATCAGGCCTTACACAGATAGAGCTTACAAGAAAATGGATCGCTGATCTGTCGTCCGAAATTACTGTCAGCGGAAAGATCAGCCAATATCTCGATTCACTCGAAGATGCATGGCGTCTTTATCTGGAGGATGTGAAAGTAAAGCTCAAGGGTGAGATTGACAAGATAAATGAGAAGGGATCAAAGCTTAACGACCTGGGGACAAGGATTTCCATGATGAAAGAAAAGGTAGCCGAGGCAAAGGGGAACAGGAAAGGATTTTCCCTGTTTGGTAAGAAAGCTGTTGATCTTAGCTCCTCACCCGGATCTCAATATCCTTCGCTGAAGAATCAACTGGCCGAACTTAAAAAAGAGGAGGAAGATGCTGTCAGGGATCTGTCAAAATTTCAAACAATAAACAAAGCCGGAGAAACCTGGATGTCGCTTGAAGAAAGGTGCTCCGCCATCGACCGTCATCTCAGCGAAATAGCAGTAAAGCTGGAAGAGAGGCATCAGAAGATGACACTTTTAATGAGGCAGGTTGACAACGGTGAGGATCTTGATTGGAATAACATCCTTAATGATTACAGGAGAACCAGAATTGAAAAGGAACAAAGGAATGAAGAGCTTGACAGGCATATAGCAATGTCGGGCTACCTTATGGAAGGGCTTTCTGAAGATCAGGCCGCCAGGAAAGTTGATGAAACAGTAAGCTCCTATAAATCACATCTGAACAGCAAAATACTTGGGAAGAAATATTTTGAATATTGTCCTGAAATTGAGATGTTCGAAGATTTCGGGAGCCTTCTGCCTAACAGGATCGATCTTTCTGATATAATTTCAGGGAACGATAAGGTTGAAGGTTATAAGGCTGCCCGTAACTTTCTGACCCTGGCCCAGCTCGATTTTTCTTTTTTTGAACAGCCCTCAAGCCGGATACTTAAACAGAAGATTGAAAACCTTAATCATTCGCTGACCTGTAATTTCCAGGATTTCTGGCAGCAGTCAATCGGACGCAATAACAAGATAAACATACAGTTTGAGCTTGATCATTATAGTTCAAGCCATGCAGGTAAAGCCGGCAAGCCTTATCTGGAATTCTGGATAAAGGATGAAGGTGAGAGGCTCTATCCCAAACAAAGGAGTCGCGGAGTCAGGTGGTTCCTCTCATTCTATATGGAGTTGAAGGCGTCTGCATGTGAAAACAGCAAACCATTGGTCCTTCTTGTTGATGAACCTGGTGTCAGTCTGCATGCAAGAGCTCAGGAGGATGTTCTTAAAGTCTTTGAGGATATCAGCCAGAAGATCCAGGTAATTTACACTACCCACTCACCCCACCTGGTTGAGATAAACAAGCTTCATCGTGTTCTGGCGGTTCAGCGTGACGACATTGACAGTTTCAGAAGCACCACACGAATACTGGATCCGCTTCAATTGTCAACGGCAACACCCGATACGCTGACACCTTTGCAGAGCATTCTTGGCAATCCTATGGGGAAGGAGGGGTTCTCAATAGTGAGGTTCAACCTTATTGTGAATGACATCGGTTCGTTCTACCTGCTGAATGCAATAATTCTTATTACCGGTTTCAGGGGAAATATAAGCATAATACCATCGACCGATATTTCATCCATGCCATTATTATGCAATATACTGATGGGATGGGGAATGGAGTTTGGAGTAATGCTTTTTGAGAATGAGAATGAAAATCAGATCGAAGAGATCCTGCGAAGAACTGTTTTCAATACGGCAAAAACCGGGAAAGACCTGATTATTAAACTTCCGGAGTCATTTCAAAATGCAGAAGACCTTCTGTCGACCCTTGATTTTAAAAATCATATTATCAATACCCGTGAAGGAATTACCGTGCCCAATTCAGTTTATGTAAGAGAGAAGGAAGTTCCCAGGAATTTTGTATTGAGCAGGTTCCTCAGCAATGTCAGATCGGGACTGATTGGTGTTAAGGATTTTGATGAGGAGACTCTCGAGAACTTTAAGCTGATCACCGACATTCTTAAGGGATTGAAATAAGTTTCACCAGATTTTGAAGTTAATCCATGTTTTCCTATTTTTGTCGCGCTACTCAGGAAGGAGAGATGGGTGAGTGGCTTAAACCAGCAGTTTGCTAAACTGCCGTATGGGTAACTGTACCGGGGGTTCGAATCCCCCTCTCTCCGCAAAGCCAAAGCAAACCTCCGCTGTTCAGCGGAGGTTTTGTTTTCAGAGTAACCGAACAAAACTTGTTTTGTGAAGGTTAGGAATGAAAACAAAAATCTGGTTTTTCGGAACGAAAAACCAGATTTGCTTTGGCTTTGCAGGATCCTCCCAAAGGGATCGCCGCAGGCAATCCGTGATCATTAACCCACCCCCACCCCTCCCAGGAGGGGAGCTTATAAATGCAGGATCCTCCCAAAGGGATCGCCGCAGGCAATCCGTGATCATTAACCCACCCCCACCCCTCCCAGGAGGGGAGCTTATAAATGCAGGATCCTCCCAAAGGGATCGCCGAAGGCAATCCGTGATCATTAACCCACCCCCACCCCTCCCAGGAGGGGAGCTTATAAATGCAGGATCCTCCCAAAGGGATCGCCGCAGGCAATCCGTGATCATTAACCCACCCCCACCCCTCCCAGGAGGGGAGCTTATAAATGCAGGATCCTCCCAAAGGGATCGCTGCAGGCAATCCGTGATCATTAACCCATCCCCCGCCCCTCCCTGGAGGGGAGCTTATAAATGCAGGATCCTCCCAAAGGGATCGCCGCAGGCAATCCGTGATCATTAACCCACCCCCACCCCTCCCAGGAGGGGAGCTTATAAATGCAGGATCCTCCCAAAGGGATCGCTGCAGGCAATCCGTGATCATTAACCCATCCCCCGCCCCTCCCTGGAGGGGAGCCTATAAATGCAAAATCCTCCCAGCGGGATCAACGAAGTTAATCACCTCTCTACTGCATGAAATGCCAGGGTATATAGAATCTGATTAAAATTCTCCTTCCTTCATACCACCTGCTTTTTCAAGGAGCATATCCATATATTCCGGTG
>CAVRYU010000009.1:0-480567 GCA_963725585.1 uncultured Bacteroidales bacterium
AACCTCAGTGGATCTCTGTGGAACTAGTATTCAATCAACCTAATATTTTGAGTTTTTTTGCGGCTTTTGTAATTTTTTCTATTGACATCTCCACCTGCTCTTTTGTATGAGTTGCCATAAGTGAATATCTGATAAGGCAATCCTCTTTGGGAACGGCAGGTGATACAACAGGGTTGACAAACACACCGTCGGCAAGCAAAGCCTGTGTCAGAAGCAGGGATTTTACATCGTCACGTATAAATAAAGGAATTATTGGTGTTTCGGACTTTCCGGTATCGAATCCCATCTCTTTGAATCCCCTGAGGGCATATTCAGTTATTTCCCAGAGGTGCTTTATCCTTTCAGGTTCACTTACCATAATATCAATGGCAGCAAGGACTGAAGCTGCTGAAGCAGGTGTCATGCTTGCACTGAAAATCAGTGAACGTGAATTATGCTTTATGTAGTTTATGGTGTCTTTATCTGAAGCTATAAAACCTCCAAGCGATGCCAGCGACTTCGAAAATGTTCCCATAATCAGGTCAACATTATCAGTCAGATTAAAATGTGAAGCGGTTCCTGATCCGTTCTTGCCGATTACACCTATTGCGTGAGCATCATCGACCATTATGGTTGCATCATATTTATCTGCAAGCCTTACGAGTTCAGGCAGCTTTACTATATCGCCTTCCATCGAAAATATCCCATCGACTACAATCAGCTTAATACTCTCATGTGAACAGCGTTTCAATTTGGCTTCAAGGGCAGCCATATCGTTATGAGCGAATTTGAGTACCTTCGAGAAAGAGAGCCTGCTTCCTTCTATTATTGAAGCATGGTCGAGCTCGTCAAGCAGAATATGATCCCTGCGCCCGGTCAATGCTGATACAACCCCAAGATTTACCTGGAATCCGGTACTGTAACAAAGGGCGCCGTCTTTCCCGACCAGATCAGCAAGTCGCTCTTCGAGTTTAATATGAATATCAAGCGTGCCATTGAGAAACCTCGAACCGGCGCATCCTGTACCATATTTATCAATTGCCTTTTTTGCTGCTTCCTTAATCTTAGGATGATTTGTAAGTCCAAGGTAACTGTTGGATCCAAACATCAGGACTTTTTTCCCATTTATTGTAACGACAGTGTCCTGGTCCGATTCGATTTCTCTGAAATAGGGATATATACCCGCACTCATTGCTTTCTGCGGGGCATCGTATTTCGACAGGATTGATTGTAGCTTTCTCACAGGTCAAAAAATTAAAATCTGACGCTAAATTATACAAAAAAGCATACGATAATCAGTAATATACCAGAATTGATATTACAGGTATTCAAATGACTGATCCTTTTAATCCGGGCTATAACCGGAAAGCAGACCGGTTCCTAATAGAATTTATACCTTCTGTCTTCTATATTTGCCGCTTTCCGTAAAGCTTCATAAGCTTCATAGCTGCCTCTCATCTGATATGTGGAGGTGAGCCTCTCCCTAAGCAGTTTAAGGTCTTCGCTCACTGGCTGCTGAAGCATTGTTCACGGTGAGCATATATACGCCGTTATCGCCTTTTACCGGACCGGAAACGATTCCCTGCTTTGAAGCCGAGGCGGCAGAGATCAGTGCAGGCTCCGAACCGGCGCCCGGCACCGTATATGATCTGAAATTGATCTGAGTTGCTTCCTGAACTGCCAGTCCCATGGAACGGGCAATATCATCGAGAGTTTTTCCGGATGTATTGTTTTTTACAAATTCAGCTGAAATAATTTCAGCCTTCTTATCCTTTGAAACAATAAACCTGATATCATTTTCAACATCTTTCAATGGTGCAACTCCTTCCTCCTGAACCCTTGTGCAATAAGCAACCACGTATTTGTCACCTATTTCAAAAACAGCCTGATTATTATTGTCGAGAACAATTTTTCCGTTTTCTGCCTGAAATAACGAGATTACCAGATTGCGCGGATTATCAAGTCCGGGAAGAGTTTTCTGCTGTGGAGTGATATCGTTGGCAACACGTTTTGTAAGTTTCTTTTCCGCTATGGCCTGGTTGAACTTATCGTATGTGTTATTGGTTCCTGCAAACTGGCTTGCTTCGCTGTAGGCTCTCTGGTTAGTTATTGATCCTGGAATTATCTTCCTGTCGACAATACCTATATTATACTTACGCGAACTCTTTGATTGTGCAAGAATTTCAATTATATGAATTCCGTATGTTGTTTCAGCAGTTACAATATCTCCCTTCTTACCTGAGAAACAGGCATTATTGAATGGCACTACCATTCTTCCCTCGGGAAACCATCCAAGATCACCTCCCAGTTGAGCCGATCCCTGGTCATCCGAATTTGTTATTGCCAGGGTCGAAAATGAAGTTCCTGATTTGATAAGTTTTATTAAGCTGTCAGCCTGGTTTTTTGCCATACTGAGCGATCTGGTCTGTCCGGTTCCCAGCAGAATATGCCTTACATGCACCGAGTCGGGCCTGTCAGCAACGTTCAGTAGTTTTGCCACCTTCAGTGTTCCATCTTCATTATAAGGGCCAAATACTTCTTTCAGGTCCTCTTTTTTTACGAATTCTTTCAGCTGGGCAGGCACTTCGCTTAATGAAGAATAAAATCCGACATAGCGTGTATCGGCTGTAAGATTGATAAACTGAACCGGATCAGCGGCTTCGCTGAATTCGATTTTAGTTTTGTTTATCCAGTCTTCAGCCTGCTTTATATCATCTTCAGAGGGAACCACGTCAAAAGTGACATATTCAGCGTCCCTGAGAGCAGTTTTCTTAAAGCTTTCCTTGTGTTTCGAATAATAGGTTTCAAGATCGCCGGCTGAAATTTTAACCAGCGAATCAGATACAGATGAATAATTCTTCATTATGTAACTGAAATCAACTGTCTCCGCTGAAAGATTCTTGTCGAATTCAGCCTGTTTTGAGGTTACAAAAAGCCCTTTGGAAACCAGGGAATTGTATTTTGTGCTCATCCTGTCGTTAACTATCTCATTTTCGAAAAACAACCAGTATTTCTTTGTTGTTTCATCAACTTCAGTCTGCTTAAGAAAGTTAACAAGGGCTGATTTGTTGAAGGCCCCGGTCTTCTGGTCAGTGAATAACTGCAGCACTATCTGGTGTGGATTATCACCAAGAACAAGCCCATCGAGCTCTTCTGCACTGACTCCAATCCCCAGTTTCTTGTACTGACTGTCGAGAATGTTATGTCTGATGATCTGCTGCCAGGTCTGTTCCCTCAGTGATTCGGTTGTCGATTCGTCGAGATTTGAGTTGCCGGATAATTTATAAATCTCAAGGAGGTTCTGGACCTCCTGCTCGTAAGTCTGGTATGAAATTGATTCATCGCCGATTTTCCCGATTTCATAATATTTTCTTTGCTTGGATCTCTGTCCGGTACCATTACCGAAAAAATCACTTACAACAAATATGAATAATGAAAGCCCGATAAGTCCTGCAACCAAAACACCTGCTTTTTCCCTTAAAAATTGAAGTGCTGACATGAATATTCTTTTTATTTATATCGAAAATGTATACTTTTTAAATTCAGGCGACAAATATAACAAATTTCCTATTAAAAAATGGCTCTGAATCATTTGCCAGATGTTTATTAGTCTTTGAGTCAAATTGCATTCACCAAATTGATAACACAGGGGTGATATTATAAAAAATACAATAAAAATGAAATATACCCTACTTAAAATAGGGGTAAATGTGTAAAAAATATAACATTATATAAAAAAATATTCAAAAAACAGGGGCAATATCAAAAATATGGATATTTTTGTGAAAAAATATTATTAAAAAATGGCAGAACTAAGATTTAGCGCATTAAAGGAATTATTCGGAAGGGTCCCGGTAAAGGTAACCACTCCGGCAAACAATGTTTCAAAATATTATGGGATAGATGTCTTCAATCTTCACAAAATGGAACATTACCTGTCGAAAGATGCATTCAAGGTTATAAAACGTGCAATGGATGAAGGAAAATCTCTGACCAGGCAGGAAGCTGACCAGGTCGCAATCGGGCTTAAAGTATGGGCAATCGAAAGAGGTGCGACCCATTATACCCACTGGTTCCATCCACTTACCGATGGTACAGCCGAGAAGCATGATGGATTCATTGAGTACGGAGATAACGGTCATATTGTAGAGAATTTTTCCGGGGAGGTTCTTGTTCAGTCGGAACCTGATGCTTCAAGTTTTCCAAGCGGCGGCATACGAAACACATTTGAAGCCAGGGGATATACAGCATGGGATGTATCATCGCCTGTTTTCATAGTCGGAACTACTCTTTGTATCCCTACAATTTTTGTATCATATACCGGTGAAGCCCTTGATTATAAAGCACCTCTTCTGAAAGCGTTGTCGGAGCTCGACCGGGCAGCAACTGATATTTGCCAGTTCTTCGACAAGGATGTCAGAAAGGTGATAGCGACCCTTGGATGTGAACAGGAATATTTCCTTATTGATGAAGCTTTATATTATGCGCGGCCTGATTTAATTCTTGCTGAAAGAACTCTCATGGGACATCAGTCTGCAAAGGATCAGCAATTATCAGATCATTATTTCGGATCAATCCCCGAGAGAGTAATGTGTTTTATCGAAGATTTTGAATGTGAAGCACATAAACTTGGAATACCTGTAAAAACCCGTCACAACGAGGTTGCTCCAAACCAGTTTGAATGCGCTCCGATGTTCGAAGAGGTTAACCTTGCGATAGATCATAATCAGCTTTTAATGGACATTATGAGACGGGTTGCAAAGAAACATAAGTTCAGGGTTCTTTTTCATGAAAAACCTTTTGCCGGAATTAACGGTTCGGGAAAACACAATAACTGGTCAATGGCTACAAATACCGGTGTTAATCTTTTATCACCGGGTAAAAATCCAAAAACAAATCTGCAGTTTCTTACTTTTCTTGTAAATGTGATTAAAGCCGTCCACGACAGCAATGAACTTATCAGAGCTTCCGTAATGAATGAATCCAATTCATGGAGGCTTGGTGGTCATGAAGCGCCGCCGGCAATAATATCTGTATTCCTTGGGACTTATCTGATTAACACCCTGAATGAGATCGCCAGGAAAGTGACAGACAAGAAAATGACCCCAGCTCAGAAAACCGAACTTAAGCTTGGAATCGGAAAGATCCCTGAGATCCTGCTTGACAATACTGACCGTAACCGTACATCTCCATTTGCCTTTACGGGTAACAGATTCGAATTCAGGGCCGTGGGATCATCAGCAAACTGCAGTGCTGCAATGATCGCCCTGAATGCAGCGGTTGCCAGCCAGCTTGGAAAATTCAAAAATGAAGTAGATTCAATAATAAGGAAGGGCAGGACCAAGGATGAAGCAATATTCCAGGTTCTGAAGAAGACTATCATCGAATCGGAAAATGTTCTTTTTGAAGGTGATAACTACTCAAAGGAGTGGCATAAGGAAGCTCAGAGGAGAGGATTGTCAAATATTAAGAGTGTTCCGGAATCGATAAGCAGGTATCTTTCTGCCGGATCAAGGGATGTGCTGATTGGTTCAGGCGTTTTCACTGAGAAGGAGCTTGAAAGCCGTGTGGAAGTTGAATATGAAAAATTCACCAAGAAAGTCCAGATAGAATCGAGGGTTCTTGCTGATCTTGCAATTAATCATATTGTCCCGACAGGTATTAAATATATGTCTTCTCTTCTCGAAAACATTAAAGGACTGAAGGAGGTATTTAATTCAGAGGAATATGAGAAACTTGCCGCTACCAGTAAAGAGGCCATATTGATAATTTCAGAGCATATTACGATGATAAAAAATCTGGTTTTTGAAATGGTTGAGGAAAGGAAAAAAGCAAATGTTATTGAGAATGAATATAAGAAAGCACTTGCATATGAAAATAAGGTTAAGCCATATCTCGAAGAGATCCGCCAGCATATCGATAAGCTCGAGCTGATAGTTGATGATGAAATATGGCCGTTACCAAAATACCGGGAACTTCTCTTTACAAGGTAATAGGCAGTTAGTTAGATAATTGGTTAAATGCATGGGGCTATATCAGAAGTCCACCACCTCCCCCTGATCCGCCTGCTGGCGGATCAGGGTACTCCTCCTCAGTGAGGAGGAGAAAGTTAATCCATTGTTAATCTTCACTTTCCCCTCCTTTGCAAAGGAGGGGTGTCCGCCGGCTGGCGGACGGGGTGGTTAAAACACTTTTGAGACAGCCCCTTCGTTTTGAAATATTTACTTTGGCATATCGTTTGATGTTATATCAATCTCCCTAAATTGATTACTTTTGAGTTCAAATCTACACTGTTACTATGAAACGAGTTCTGCTTCTCATTATAATATTATTGACTGCAGTAAGTTTTCACGATTCAGCAGGGCAGAATCGGAAAGCTGCAAGAGCATACGCCGCATTCAATGCAGGTGAATATTATGATGCAATTGACCAGTTTAAGGATTCATATTCAAAAGCAAAGAAAACGGATAAGGCATCAAGGACCGAACTTGGTTTTATGATAGCTGAATGTTACCGTCTTACAAATGACCCCAAAAATGCGGAAACATGGTACAGACTTGCAGTTAAATCGGCATTTTCAAAACCCGATGCCCAGTACTGGCTGGCAGAATCGCTCAAGAAAACCGGGAAGTATCAGCAGGCAGTGGACGAATTTAAAAAATATAAGCAGGTAGCACCTTCCGATTCCAGGGCCGACCAGGAGATCAGATCATGTGAGCTTGCTCTGGAATGGCAGCGGAACCCCGAAGCATACAAAGTTGAAGAACTCAAAGATCTTAATTCCAAAGATGCCGATTTCAGCCCCGCTTACGGTCGTGATGATTTCGGGGTTATATATTTTACTTCTTCACGCGAAGGTGCCGCGGGAAGTAAAACACATGGTGCAACCGGACAAAGTTTCACTGACATTTTTGAGAGCCGTCTCGATAAAAAGTCAAAATGGAGCACCCCGGTTCCTGTTGATAACCTGAACAGCGAATCAGAAGATGGGACACCCTGCTTTTCAGCCGACTACAAAGAGGTTTATTTTACCAGATGCGAAGCCGGCAAGCGTGAAAAAAAAGGATGTATAATTATGGTTTCCAAACGTTCAGGCGAAAAATGGAGCGATCCTGTGGATACCAAAATTCTTCCCGATTCTCTGGTGGCCGCCCATCCTGCTGTTTCAGCTGACGGACTTACACTTTATTTTGTTTCAGATATGCCGGGTGGATATGGCTTGAAGGATATTTATGAAGTTACCCGCAATGATGAAAATGATTCGTGGTCAAAACCAAGGAATCTTGGTCCCGATATAAATACAAGCGGGAATGAACTCTTCCCTTACATCAGGGATGATGGGAGCCTCTATTTTGCATCCGACGGCCAGATCGGTATGGGGGGTCTTGATATATTTAAAGCAACAGCTCAGCCCGATGGTTCATGGGTGGTTAAGAATATGAAACCTCCTATTAACAGCTTCGCCGACGATTTCGGGATAGCATTCGAAAACAGCACTGAGCGAGGAATTTTCAGCTCGACCCGAAAGGGAAGAGGGAATGATGAACTGTACACATTTGAACTTCCACCTCTGAGATTCAATGTTACCGGGCTTGTCAAAGATGAAAAAACAGGAGGCCCGATACAGGGATCAGTGGTGCAGCTGATTGCAAGCGACGGTTCAAACCTTCAGGCTGAAACCGGAACCGGAGGAGATTTCAAATTTGCTCTTAAGCAGGATGTCGACTACATCTTCCTTGCTTCAAAGAAAGGATACCTGAACGGAAAGGAAAAGGAAACAACAAAGGCTCAGGAAAAGAGCCGCGATTATATGGTCACAATTCTCCTGACCGCCATTGACAAGCCAATTGAGCTACCCAATATTTTCTATGATTTCGGTAAATGGGACCTCAGACCCGAATCAATGGTCTCTCTTGATAAACTTGTTGAAACTCTGAATGACAATTCAAATGTGACAATAGAGCTGATGTCGCATACCGACTCCCGCGACACTGAGGCATATAACCAGGATCTTTCACAAAAAAGAGCTCAGTCGGTTGTTCAGTATCTTATTGAAAAAGGGATTGAACCGGCAAGACTTTCTGCAAAAGGGTATGGAGAATCGACTCCAAAAGTAGTTGATGCAGCAATTGCAGCACAGAATTCATTCCTTAAGGAGGGGACTACACTTACCGAGCAGTTCATTAATACTCTGTCGAGTGAGGAACAGAAAGAAATTGCTCACCAGATAAACAGGAGAACTGAGTTCAGGGTGCTGAGAACCGATTATGAATCACCAAAAAATAAACTAAAAAGAGTTCTTAACCACGGAGTTACACGGCGTAACACTTTGCAAGTACATTGTAATTACATACAATCATGAAGACCAGATTTATTAACATTTTCATTTTTATCATATTTATCCCGACTACTTCACTAAATGCTGTTTCACAACCCATTCGTATTCTGGTTATTACCGGAGGTCATGGCTATAAAGTTGAAGAATTCAACCAGATGCTTGCCAGCTTAGAACCGCAAATAACATATCAGGTTGCTGAATTACCTGCAGCATTCGAAATGTTCAAACCCGAAAACCGCGATAAATATGATGTTCTTGTTTTTTATCACATGTGGCAGACGATCACAGGTGAACAGGAAAAGATCTTTGCGGATTGCATCAGAGAGGGTAAACCAGTAGTTGCTCTTCATCACAGCATATGTGCATTTGACGACTGGCCTGAGTACTGGAATATCATTGGCGGAAAATATTTTCATAAAACCACAACCTTCAAGGGTAAAGAATATGCACCATGCTCATATATTCATGATCTTCATTTTGAAGTTAAAATTGCTAACAAAAAACACCCGGTAACCAAAGGGTTAAAAGACTTTCCGATTTTTGACGAAACATATAAGGGGTACTATGTTGAAGAAGGAGTAACTCCATTGCTTACAACCGACGAACCGAGCAGTAAACCAATCATAGGCTGGTCAAAACAATACGGAAAATCACGGATAATTGTCCTGCAAAGTGGCCATGATGTTCCTACTTTTGAAAACCCAAACTTCAGGAAGCTTTTAAAACAATCAATAATTTGGGTATATAAAAAATAAATGTCCACTCGAATCAAAATACGGCAGGCGTGGAGTATCTTCTCAGAAAGAGGATGTTCATTCGGCCATAAAAGACCTCGATAAAGGCCTGTTCCCCAGAGCATTCTGTAAGATTGTACCGGATCTTCTCGGAGGCAATGAAAATTTCTGCAATATTATGCATGCCGATGGGGCAGGAACAAAATCTTCACTGGCATATATCTATTGGAAAGAGACCGGTGATATGTCAGTCTGGAAGGGAATTGCACAGGATGCTATTGTTATGAACACCGATGATCTTCTCTGCGTGGGTGCCTTCGATAATATTCTTCTTTCTTCAACAATAGGAAGGAATAAGAACCTGATCCCCGGTGAGGTCATCTCTGCAATTATAAAAGGAACTGAAGAAGTGCTCGAAGAACTCCGTGGTCTTGGAATCGGAATATGGTCGACAGGCGGTGAAACAGCTGACCTCGGTGATCTTGTCAGGACAATTGTTGTTGACACGACAGTGGCTGCGCGCCTGAAAAGATCAGACGTGATCTCGAACGAGAACATCAGGGCAGGCGATGTTATTGTCGGGCTGGCATCCTTCGGCCAGACAACCTGGGAAAAGCATTACAACAGCGGTATGGGAAGCAACGGACTTACCTCTGCCAGGCATGACGTTTTCGGACCATATCTGGCTTCAAAATACCCCGAAAGTTTTAACACAGAACTGCCTTATGATCTTATTTACTCGGGCAGGCTTAAGCTTACCGGAAAGATCGAAGGCCTTGATCAGGATGCCGGTAAACTTGTTCTTTCTCCAACCCGGACTTATGGTCCGGTAATCAAAAAGGTTCTCGAAACCATGCGTCCGGAGATCCATGGTATGATCCACTGTTCCGGCGGCGGGCAGACCAAGGTCATGCATTTCGTTGATAATCTGCATGTAATTAAAAATAATATGTTCCCGGTACCTCCATTGTTTAAGATTATTCAGGAGCAGTCGGGAACTCTCTGGCACGAGATGTACAAGGTATTTAATATGGGACACAGGTTTGAGGTATTTACCTCCGAAAAAAATGCTGCATCAATTATTGATATAGCTTCCGGGTTTAATCTCGAGGCGAAAGTAATCGGTCATTGTGAGGCTTCGGATAAGAAGAGACTCACAATCGAAACCGAAAACGGTAAATTCGAATATTAAAACCCACCCTTCCCTCTCAAACATATTTTTAACCCTTCCTCCGGCTCCTTCCCTTAAATTTAAGGGAAGGAGTGGAATGCCAAGATATCTAAGTAGGTCCCCTTCCCTTAGTCTTAAGGGAAGGGGATAGGGGATGGGTTAAATTAGATAATGAGGTAGAGGTCAAAAGGGGTTGACCAGGTGAGGAGAAGAAAGAGAATTTATTATCTTTGTCCCCTGAAATTTATCCGAAAATGGCAAACAATATGATTCTGGAGAGGCTTGAGGGAGTTAAAGCCAGGTTCGTTGAGGTAGGGGAACTTCTGACACATCAGGATGTGCTTTCAGATATGGACAGGTATGTCAAGCTCAGCAGGGAATATAAAGATCTTCAGCCTATAATTGAGTCTTATGAAAAGTACAAACTAGCGCTTGAGAATATCTCAAGTACAAAAGAATTACTTTCCTCTGAAAAGGATGAGGAAATGAGGGAAATGGCTAAAGCAGAGCTTGAACAGCTTAATGCCGGCATTCCTGAAATGGAGGAGGAGATAAAGCTGCTTCTTATTCCTGCTGATCCTGAGGATGACAAAAATGCGGTTATGGAGATACGGGCTGGGACCGGAGGCGACGAGGCAAGTATTTTTGCCGGTGACCTCTTCAGGATGTATAGCAAATTCTTCGAACTGCAGGGATGGAAAGCAGAGGTCAACAGTTTTTCAGAGGGAACTGCCGGCGGATATAAGGAAATTGTCCTGAGTGTTTCAGGTGAAGGCGTTTATGGATTATTAAAATATGAATCAGGAGTGCACAGGGTACAGAGGGTACCTCAGACGGAGACACAGGGCAGGATTCATACTTCAGCAGCATCGGTAGTTGTTCTTCCCGAGGCCGATGAATTTGATGTTGATTTAAAGAGTGAAGATATCCGGAAAGACACCTATTGTTCTTCCGGTCCGGGAGGACAATCGGTCAACACCACATATTCAGCCATCAGGCTTACCCATATCCCCACAGGGATCGTTGTTACCTGCCAGGACGAAAAATCACAGATCAAAAATTATGACAAAGCCCTTAAGGAATTAAGGACAAGGCTTTATAATCTTGAATACCAGAAGTATCTCGATGAGGTCTCTCACAAAAGGAAGACAATGGTATCAACCGGAGACAGATCGGCCAAGATCAGGACATATAATTACCCGCAGGGAAGGATGACCGATCACAGGATAACCCTCACGATGTACAATCTTCCCTCTATTCTCGATGGAAATATTCTGGAAATAATTGAAAAGCTTCAGATGGCAGAAAACACTGAGCGATTAAAGGAAAGCACCAACTAAAACTGATGATTATGGATCATTCTCAGTTATTTAAGAGCATCACAGAAAAAAGATCATTCCTGTGCGTCGGTCTTGATTCTGAGATTGAAAAAATGCCTTCCTTCCTGATCAAATCAAAAGATCCTGTTTTTGAATTCAACCGACGCATAATCGACTCTACCCATAAATATGCGGTAGCCTATAAACCTAATGTTGCTTTTTATGAATGCAACGGACCAAAGGGATGGAAATCCCTTGAATCGACATTGAATTACATCAAAAAGAATTTTCCGGGGATTCTTGTAATTGCCGATGCAAAACGTGGCGATATAGGAAACACCTCGAAAATGTATGCAAGGGAATTTTTTGAGAACATGAATTTTGACGCGGTTACTGTTGCTCCTTATATGGGCGAAGATTCGGTGACTCCTTTTCTGACATACAGCAATAAATGGGTTATCCTTCTGGCTTTGACCTCAAACAAGGGTGCAGATGATTTTCAATACCATGATGAAGATGGTCTGAAACTTTTTGAGAGGGTATTGACGTTATCCCGCAGGTGGGGTTCCATTGATAATCTTATGTATGTTGTCGGGGCAACCCGTGCTGAAATGCTGAAGGATATCAGAAAGATCGTCCCTGAACATTTTCTCCTTATTCCAGGTGTCGGGGCCCAGGGTGGCAGCCTTCAGGAGGTCGTAAAATACGGTATTACAAATAAATGCGGACTGCTTGTCAACTCTTCACGGGGTATAATCTTTGCCGACAGTTCTGAAAACTTCGATAAGGTGGCTGGCGAAAAAGCTGCTGAAATCCAGAAGGAGATGGAGTTGTATCTTTCCCAGCACAAATTAATCTGATTACCCGGTTTTTGACTAGGATTGCTTCGTCGTTGCACTCCTCGCAATGACCGTAATACTAAGCTAACTTGTGAGCAGTGTCATTGCGAGTCCCGCATCGCGGGACGAAGCAATCTTTTTCCTGATTCCTTATGTATATTTAAAGTACATTTCGTACCTTTAATATCTCGCTGTTTAATTAATTCGTGCACCCATGAAAGAAGAATTCCTTCACTATTTGTGGAAATACCGTCTTTATGATCAGGATTCACTTGTTGACAATGAGAACAACAGGATTGTAGTGATACATCCCGGTGACTATAACCGTGATTCAGGACCTGATTTTTTCAACGCAAGAATTTTGATTGCAGGTACCGAATGGGCTGGTAATGTCGAAATCCATATTAAAGCATCCCATTTCAACAGCCATGGGCATAACAGTGATCATGCATTTGATAACGTGATACTGCATATTGTGGCAGATAATGATAAAAGGGTATTTAACTCAAGGAATGAGGAGTTGCTTACAGTTGTGATTAATTATGATCAGGGTCTTTATGAGAAATATACAGATCTCATAAATAACCCCTTTGTAATAGCCTGCCACAATGAGATCGGAAAAACTGACCGGTTTCTTTTCATGAATTGGCTTCATTCGCTTCTTATTGAAAGACTTCAGGCAAAATCCGAAGCCGTGATGAAAATATTTGCCGCTACAGGAAATGACTGGGAGGAAACATTTTACAGGATGCTTACCCGTTATTTTGGTTTCAGGGTTAATACAGAGCCCTTCGAAATGCTTGCCAATGCACTTCCTTTCAAAATAATCCGCAAACATTCCGACAGCAGGTTTCAGATCGAGGCCCTGCTCTTCGGTACTGCCGGGATGCTTGAGGAGGGTCTGTTTAAAGAAGCATTATCTGATAAATATTATAAGGACCTGATTAAAGAGTACAGGATCCTCAAAGCAAAGTATTCACTTCAACCCCTGCACGGATGGATCTGGAAATTCAGCAGACTCAGGCCCGTTAATTTCCCTACGGTCAGAATATCACAGTTGTCAGCCATGCTTTCTGTTACAGGCGGTCTGTTCTCAGGAGCAATTGAAGCAGCTGAAATCAGAACAGCTGAAAAGCCTCTTCGAAGTCACAGCTTCATCTTACTGGGATGACCATTTTATATTTGGAAAAAAGAGCAGAAAGTTCTTTAAAAATACAGGGAATCAGGCAACTGATATATTCCTTATCAACGCTGTTATACCACTTATATTTATATATGGCCGTTTTCACGATAACACCAAAGTATGTGAAAAAGCCCTGGCATTTCTCGAAAATATTCATCCGGAAACAAATTCTGTAACAAGAGACTGGGAATCAGCCGGAATTAAAGTGGAGTCAGCATTTTACACACAGGCTCTGCTCCAGCTTTCAGATGAATATTGCAGGAAAAGAAGATGTCTTGAATGCCGGATCGGAAGCAGGATAATCAGCATGGGGAAGAGCCTGATAAACTCAAATGAACTTATGCTGGAACCTTGAAAATTAGTGATAACTACCTGTCTTTGTTAATAAAAAGTTGAAGTAAAGCAAAAACCGACGCAACTTTTGCACCTAACTTAACGTCTTTATAAAACAGAGGGCAATAATTTTAGCCCTTAAGTCGTTGGCATAATAGAAAATATTTACCCGGTTTTAAAAAAAAGTAGTCAATTGTTTGATAGTTTACATAAAAAAGCCTTATTTTTGCGTTCCAAAATTGGGGACTCAATTTATTTATGGATAAACAACATATTAATTAAAGACATGTATTTGACTACTGAAAAGAAACAAGAGTTTTTCAAAACGTTTGGAACATCTGAGATTGATACAGGAACGGCAGAAGGACAGATAGCATTGTTTTCGTACAGGATATCACATCTTACCGAACATCTTAAAAAGAACAAGAAAGACTTCAGTACCCAAAGGGCGCTTATTAAGCTCGTTGGAAGAAGAAGAAGGCTTTTGGATTATCTGAAGATAAAAGATATTGAGCGTTATCGCGAAATAGTCAAAGCGTTGAAATTACGTAAATAGTGAAAAAGGCAATTAGAAATTGCCTTTTTTCTTATTATCCTTAATAAATTGTAATTTCGACAATCAAAAAATCATTATATAATGTTTAATATTAAAGAGAAGAATATTGATCTCGGCGACGGGAGAATAATTACCCTTGAGACAGGTAGGATGGCAAGACAGGCTGACGGTTCAGTTCTGTTGAAAATGGGCAAAACCATGTTGCTTGCAACTGTGGTATCAGCAAAGGAAGCCAAAGAAGATACAGATTTTATGCCTCTTTCGGTTGAGTACAAGGAAAAATATGCCTCTTCAGGTCGTATTCCCGGGGGGTTTCTTAAAAGGGAATCACGGCCTTCAGATTATGAAGTACTTATTTCACGGCTTGTTGACAGGGCATTGAGACCACTTTTTCCTGATGATTTTCATGCAGAGACTTTCGTTACTGTCAATCTCATTTCGGCAGATATGGATATAATCCCTGATGCACTTGCAGGTCTTGCCGCATCAGCAGCACTGGCTCTGTCCGATGTCCCTTTCAATGGTCCTATGTCGGAAGTGAGAGTGGCAAGGATCAACAATAGTTTTATTGTAAACCCCACTGCCACCCAGCTTAAGGATGCAGATATCGACCTGATGGTCGGAGCTACTTTCGAAAATATTCTTATGGTTGAGGGTGAAATGAAGGAAGTTTCTGAATCTGACATGATTGAAGCACTCAGGGTCGCGCATAAGGCAATTAAGGTACAATGCCAGGCTCAGATGGAATTTGCCGCTGAGGTTGGAAAAACAGTGAAACGCGAATATTCCCATGAGAAGAACGATGAGGATCTTAAGAAAAAAGTCTGGGATGAAACATATGAAAAATGTTACCAGGCAGCAAAATCCGGAACTAATGATAAACATAAGAGAGAAGAGGCTTTCGATCAGGTGATAAAAGACTTTCTTTCTCAATACACTGAGGAAGATGCTGTTAACGAAACACTTGTTAAGAAATATTATCACGATGTGGTCAAAGAGGCCTCCAGAAGACTTGTTCTTGATGAAAATATACGTCTCGACGGAAGAAGACCTGACCAGATACGACAGATTACATGCGAAATAGATCCTCTGCCTGCCACTCATGGTTCGGCACTGTTCACAAGAGGAGAAACACAATCACTTACAACAGTGACACTTGGCACCAAGCTCGATGAAAAGATAATAGATGACGTTCTCAATAAGGGAACTGAGAAATTTACCCTGCATTATAATTTCCCGCCATTTTCAACAGGTGAGGCAAAAGCAGCCAGGGGAATCAGCCGGCGGGAAATTGGACATGGTAACCTTGCTCACAGGGCATTGAAGAACATGATGCCTCCCGATGCTGAGAATCCTTATGCAATAAGAATTGTTTCTGATATACTTGAATCAAACGGATCATCATCAATGGCAACAGTTTGTGCCGGAACCCTTGCACTAATGGATGCAGGAATCAAACTCCGCAAACCGGTTTCAGGTATCGCAATGGGATTAATAACCGACAAAAATTCGGATAAATATGCAATCCTTTCAGATATTCTGGGTGATGAGGATCATCTTGGTGACATGGATTTCAAGGTAACGGGAACCCGCGACGGGATTACCGCAACCCAGATGGATATAAAAGTAGAGGGATTATCATTTGAAGTTCTGACAAAGGCTCTCGACCAGGCTAAGACCGGCCGGCTGCATATCCTTGATATAATGAGGGAAACTATTGCTGAACCGAGGCCCGAACTTAAGCCTCATGCCCCGAGGATAGAAATGCTTACCATACCAAAAGATATGATCGGTGCACTGATTGGCCCGGGCGGTAAAGTCATACAGGAGATACAGCGTGAAACCGGGACAACTATTATAGTGGAAGAGGTCGACGGACATGGTGATGTGAATATTTTTGGTGAGAACAAAGAAGCCATTACTGCGGCTCTTGCATGGGTTAGAAAAATAGTAACTGTTCCGGAAATTGGCCAGATTTACAAGGGTAAAGTTAAAACTATAGTTCAGTTTGGAGCATTTGTGGAAATTCTTCCAAACAAGGATGGACTGCTTCATATCTCGGAAATCGACTGGAAAAAAATCGGAACGGTTGATGAGGTTTTAAAAGAAGGTGATGTAGATTGAAGTTAAGCTGATTGATATTGATCCCAAGACCGGGAAGCTGAAACTCTCAAGAAAAGCTCTGCTCCCAAGACCACCAAGGGAAGAGGGTGGGGATAACAGGAAACCAGATAATCACCGGAATTAATGTTGATATTTCGTAGGGGTGTTGCATGCAACACCCTTACTTATATATTGATAATATTCCGGTCATTTCATATATTTGATCTGTTATCATAACCTGATGGAGGTCAAATACAATTACGTAGTTATTGAGGGCAATATCGGTGCAGGTAAAACCACTCTTGCAGCAAGAATCGCCGAGCAGTTCAATGCACGCCTGATACTCGAACAATTTGCTGATAATCCTTTCCTTCCGAAGTTTTATTCTGACCCTGATAAATATTCATTTCCACTGGAGCTTTCATTTCTTGCAAGCCGTTACAAACAGCTGAATGAAGAACTGGGATCTCAGGATATTTTCAAAACTTTTACGGTAGCCGATTACTACTTCATGAAATCGCTTGTGTTTGCTGCTTCAACACTTACCGGCGATGAATACAACCTTTACAGGCAGATATTTTACATAATATACAGTTCTCTCCCTAAACCAGATATTTATGTCTATCTTCATATTAACACGGAACGTCTGCTAAGTAACATTTGCAAACGGGGCCGGGAATATGAAAAATCCATAACCGGGGAGTATCTTCAGAAAATTCAGGACAGTTATTTCACCTTTTTCAAACAAAATCCGGAAAACAAATATCTTATTATCGATATAAATGAGATAGATTTTGTTGTCAACAAAAACCATTATTCAAAAATGATCGACACTATTTTCTTAAACGATTACCCTGTTGGATTGAATAAGGTGATATTGTAATTAATCTTGTGAGTTACAGTTTTGTTTAATCCATTTTAAAAATATATTCAATCTATTTCAGATGACAAATGCGTGAATAGTGTAACTTATTTATAGAATTATGTAACACTTATTTTTCGCAAAATGTCCAACTTTGTTCACCAGGTATTGAATTTGAATTATTGCAAAGATTAATGATTGCAAAACGAAGAAATTATTTATTTAATTGATCTTTAATAGTATGTGAACCTTGAAATGCAAATAATATCATTCATTGCCGGTAGTCATTTTGTTTTATTTAATTTTATCATAAATTTGCACTTATATTGAAACTTTAATATAGTGTTTAACGTAAAGAATCAATACGGATATCATAAACAAACAACAATTTAAATTATGAAAAAAATCAGAAGCTATTTTATCCTTATCCTCGCAGCTGCTTTTTTAGCAAGTTGTAGCGGTCTGAATAAAATGAAAAAAGAGGCCGGCGACATCAAGTACGAAGTTACCCCTAAAGTTCTTGAAGCACATGGCGGTCTTGTAAATGTTACAATCAAAGGCACATTCCCTGAGAAGTATTTCAACAAGAAAGCTACTCTTGCGGTAACCCCGGTTCTTACCTACACGGGCGGAGAAACTGCTTTTGACAAAGTACAGGTCCTGCAGGGAGAAAAAGTAACTGCAAATAACAAAGTGATCACTTACACTGGTGGTGATTTCACTTACACAAGTGCAATTCCCTACAAGGATGCGATGAAAATGTCAGAGCTGGTTCTGAGAACCACTGCAAGTGTAAAGGATAAAAATCTCGATTTTGAACCTGTTAAACTTGCTGATGGTGTTATTGCCACTTCAACCCTTGTTGAAAAACACGCAAAGGCAATCTATATGAAGGATAATTATGTCAGAATTATTCCTGAAACAAAAGTGGCTGACGTTAATTATGCAATTAATCAGGCAACTATCCGCCCTGCAGAGCTTAAAGGCGAGGATGTAAAACTTCTGAAGGAATATATTTCCACAGTAAGTACCGATCCAAACAAACAGCTGAAAGGTGCTGTTGTCAGTTCATATGCTTCTCCGGATGGTAAATTTAATGAGAACGAAAAACTTGCTGGCAAAAGAGGCACGACAGCCGACAAAATGATAAAAGGAGAATTTAAGAAAATTGAAGCTGCAAAAGCTGATAATTTCTTCAGTTCACTTACCACAGCTGAAGACTGGGACGGATTTAAAACCGAGGTTGAAAATTCAACCATCCAGGACAAAGATTTGATCCTCAGGGTTCTTTCAATGTATTCCGATCCGGATGTCCGCGAGAAGGAAATTAAAAACATGTCATCAGCATATGAAGCTCTCAAAACTGATATTCTCCCAAGACTGAGAAGATCTAAAATGATGGTCAATGTTGATAACATTGGACGTACAGACGAGCAGATACTTGCACAGGCCAAATCAGATCCTAAAGTTCTGAGCCTCGAGGAAATCCTTCATGCAGGAACACTTGCAACAGATGCCAATGATAAACTTGCCTTCTTCAAAGCTGCTGCAGAAAATGACCCGAAAAATGTCCGTGCCCAGAATAATATCGGATGCGCTCTGCTTGATTTAGATAAGGCTGATGAAGCTCTTGCTGCTTTCGATAAGGCAAAAGCACTTGAGAATAGCGATGTCGTTAAAAACAATACAGGCTTTGCATATCTTGTTAAAGGCGATCTGGTAAAAGCAGAAGAACTGTTCAACTCAATGACAGCAGCCACAACCGAATCAAAATGGGGTCTTGGTGTTATCGCAATAACAAAAGGTGAATATGACAAGGCAGTTAACTACTTTGGAACAGAGCCATGTTTTAACCTTGCTCTTGCCCAGGTTCTTAAGGGTGATGTCAGTAAAGCTAAAGCAACTCTCGACAGCATGACAGAAATGTGCAAATGTGGAAAGCCTTCATACCTGAAAGCAATCGTAGGTGCACGTCTCGACGATAAAACCTATATGGTGAACGGGCTGAAAGAGGCTATTGGTTTCAAACCTGAATGGAAAGCATATGCAAAAACAGATCTGGAATTCGCAAAATTCTTTTCTGACCCTGCATTTACCGGATTAGTTCAGTAAAAAAATCAATATATCTGATATAGATATTATAGAGACGCGCAATTTGCGCGTCTCTACTTTTTTAACCTGTTTAGCTCCCACAACACTATACCGGCACTGATTGCAATATTGAATGAATGCTTGGTTCCGAACTGCGGTATCTCAACACATATATCGCACATGTCAATGACCTTTTGATCAACACCATTTACTTCATGCCCGAAAACAAGAGCATATTTTTGTCCTGATTCTATCTTAAGATCCTGCAGTTCAATAGCCCCATCAGCCTGCTCTATCCCAATTATTTTATAACCCTCTGTCTTCAGGTCGATAATGCATCCTGTGTTTCTTCATAATAATCCCATTCAACTGAATCGGTGGCACCGAGAGCGGTTTTCTGTATATCCCTGTGCGGTGGCTTTGGTGTTATGCCGCATAATATAATTTTCTTTGTAAGGAATGCATCAGCCGTCCTGAAAACGGATCCCACATTATTATGACTTCTTACATTATCGAGGACTATGGCAAATGGTGATTTCTCAGAGTTCCTGTACTCATCAATACTCTTCCTGCCCAGTTCGCTGTTAAGAAGTTTCCGCATCCTTTTTTATGCTAAAATAGGTAAAATATCCTTTTATTTTTCTAAATTTCCATCATTGAGAGAATGCCAGATTCCAGGATTTAATTAATTATTTCAGAATGAACATTCATGAATTCCAGGGAAAATCACTGCTGAAAGCTTATAACGTAGATATTCAGGAAGGATTCGTAGCAGAGACGGCCGATCAGGCAGTTATGATTGCCAGACAGATGCAGGAGAAATTCAATACCGAATATTTTGTGGTAAAAGCACAGATACATGCAGGCGGCAGGGGCAAGGGTGGCGGGGTAAAGCTTGCAAAATCGGTTGATGAAGCAGGAATCATTGCAGGCAGGATGCTGGGAATGAATCTTGTGACACCACAGACAGGACCAGCCGGGAGAAAAGTCAATAAAGTATTGATAGCCCAGGATGTTTACTACCCCGGAGAAAGTATCCCCGAGGAGTTTTATGTCAGTATCCTTCTGAACAGAAAAACCGGAAGATACGTTCTTATGTATTCACCTGATGGAGGAATGGATATTGAACAGGTTGCAGAGAAAACACCCGACCGGATATATACGGAAGAAATTTCCCCGCTGACCGGGCTTCAACCCTTCCAGACCAGAAAAATAGCTTTCAATCTTGGTCTCAGGGCAACCGCATTTAAAAACATGGTGAAATTTCTTGCCGGTATTTATGAAACCTTTATTAACTGCGATGCTCAGTTACTTGAGATCAATCCGGTTCTTAAAACAAGCGACGAAAAAGTTCTGGCGGTTGACTGCAAATTTATTCTTGACGATAATGCGCTCTACAGGCATAATGAACTGGCGCAGATGAGGGATATTAACGAAGAGGATCCCGTTGAAGTTGAAGCAGGCAAATACAATCTGAATTATGTCAGGCTCGACGGTAATGTAGGCTGTATGGTAAATGGAGCCGGGCTTGCTATGGCTACAATGGATATAATCAAGCTCTCGGGCGGATCGCCTGCCAATTTTCTGGATGTCGGCGGCGGGGCAAATAAAGATACGGTTGAAGCCGGTTTCCGCATTATTCTAAGGGATCCTGCTGTAAAAGCAATCCTGATTAACATTTTCGGAGGTATTGTCAGGTGCGACAGGGTAGCCAACGGAGTTGTTGAAGCTTATAAATCAATAGGTGAAATAAAGGTGCCGGTAATAGTAAGACTACAGGGAACAAATGCCCTTGAAGCAAAAGAGATAATCGATAAATCAGGGTTAAGTGTTATTTCGGCAACATCGTTCCGAGAGGCTGCAGAGAAAGTAGGCGAAGCCCTCTCTGCAATATAAACTAAGACTTAACAACAACGGGAGTTTAGTGCTTATGCGACTCGTCGCAATAAGGCTTATTACATGATCGGCCGCATCTGCATAGATTAACTTCAGCCAGGCTGTCGGAAATCTCTTTTTTCGGATCCTTTAAAATGATATGCCCTGTTATCTTCAAAGGACCGCCATCTATAACCTCAACTAATGTAAAGGAGTTATTTTCTGTGTCTGTTCCCATAATGATTATTTATCTTCAAAACCTATTTTTCTGTGAGTTCCGTCGCAGAAAGGCATATGATTGCTTGCCCCGCAGCGGCATATCGAAATGATCCCGTCCTTCATCTCTTTCTTATTGCCGCTGTACTGAAAAGTAAAATCGCCTTTTATGACTATCGGACCATCCATCATGATCTTAATTGAGACAGGATTTTTTTCGAAGACCTTTTCCTTTTCAGTTAAAAGCTCAGGTCTTCTGAATATAACATGATTTGTCTGGTCGGGGCTTATATCCTTATTCTTCTCTTCATCATTCCACTTCCAGGTAAGTGCTTCGGTCGGACACATGTTTACCACTTCAATGATCCTGTCAGTTGTGGCTCCGTTCATGTCAACCCAGGGCCTCCTGCCCGGATCGAACACCTCAATAAGTTCTCTGTAGCAGTATGAAGCGTGTACACAGGCATCCGGTTTCCAGTAGACTGTAATGTCATCATTCCTGTATCGCCTTCCTCCTGTAAAAGTATTATTTTCTCTTTCCATCTCAGCATGGCATTTGTTTGCAATTTAGTGTATTTTGTGCAATAAATTGTTCATATCTTGAAGTCATGTAACAGACGAATTTTTATCTTTGACCCTTAGATGTAGATTGAAAGTTAATTAGGGGTTTGAATCTAAGTTTTTTTTCATGGAAATGCTTTTCAGGTCAGTTGCGGCCAGGGTATACCGGAGGTTCCCGCTCTTTATTTCCATCATGATAACCATGATGTCTTTTTCTGCTCAGTCTTTTGCCTCGGGCCACACCGGTTTTATTTCAGAATCGGTACGATCTTATTCAATCTTGTCTATTTCAACGACTTGCTTTCATTATTACACTCGCAGGCGCTTTGGTAATTTTGTGCATCCTGATACTGATTTTTTCCTCAAAGCTCCGAAAGGCAAACAGGGAATTAATAGAAAGAAACAAGCAGATTGAAGAGATTAATTTAAATCTGCAGAGGACCAATAAGGATCTGTCGATCGAGAAAGAAACAATAACCCGTGAATACTCATATACGGAAATGTTCTACAGAATGCTTGTACAATCAGCTGACGACGGCATCTCATTCTATGACAGGGACTGGAACCTTAAATATGCAAATGGTGCATTCTATTCAATGATCGGACTTACAAGGGAGCAGTACAATGCCTTAAATCCGGGTGAGATTGTTCATCCTGATGATGTGGTGTATGAAAAGACCAGAACCGAAGCTCTTCAGAAAAACGGATTTTTTGAAACTGAACTCCGGTTAAAGCATAAGGACGGACATTATGTGAATCTTTCAACAAGATCGGTAACCGTAAAAAATGAGCATTCTGATATAATAGGGGCATTAACAATTTCAAGAGATATAACTTCTCTTAAAAAAGTACATGAGGAACTGGTTAAGGCAAATGTTGATGCTGAAGCAAGTAACAGGCTTAAATCAAGTTTTCTGGCAAATATCTCGCATGAAATAAGAACTCCTCTTAACAGTGTCGTTGGATTTGCAAATCTCCTCCTTGCAAATGACCTTACCAATGATGTCAAAGAGGAATATATTGAGCACATTAACCACAACAGCGAAAAGCTTCTTCAGATTATTGGTGATATTATTGACCTGTCACGGCTCGAGAGTTCCCAGATTGAGATAACATATGAAGAAGCATCGGTAAACAGCATAGTGAATGAAATTGTTGAAGATGCCAGGAAAATCATTAAACGGAACGAGAAATCCATCATCATTAATGTGATGAATATGCTTGAAGAGAACGGGGACCTTATTTTCACTGACAGGATCTGGCTTAAGAGGGTACTTAATCACCTGATGGATAATGCGGTTAAATTTACTCTCGAAGGTTCTGTAAGCCTGTCATACGCAAAAGAAAATGAGAATCTCGTTTTCAGGATTAAGGATACCGGGATAGGCATCAACAAGGAAAACCTCGATCATATTTTTGAGGAGTTTCGACAGGAAATAGACGGGCATCATCGTCCTTTTGAAGGACTTGGAGTGGGACTTACTCTTGCAAAGGAGGTGATCGAAAGAATGGGAGGCAAGATTTTTGTTCAATCCGAGAAAGGGGTCGGATCTGAATTCAGCTTTTCAATACCTTACAGGCCGGCAGGTGGCAGTACAAGATTAAGATCGAAAATTGCAGCCGGTGAACCCCGGAACTTTCAGGTAAACTGGAGCAATAAAACCTGCCTGCTCGTTGATGACAATAAAGACGTATTACTTTACCTTAACCGAACACTGGCCGACACCGGGATAAAGACACTCAGTGCCAGGTCGGGCATTGAAGCAATCGGATTAGTGAAAAGCATTCCCGGTATTGATGTCGTGTTGCTTGATATGCAGATGCCCGAAATGAACGGTATCGAAGCAACAAAAGAGATAAGGAAAATCCGTAAGGATATTCCGATCATTGCGCAGACTGCATTCATTTTCGAAGACGATAAGGATATTATTCTCGAGGCCGGATGCGATGCATGTCTCATAAAGCCTATAAGGAAAGACCACCTTCTGACTATTATGTCAAGTTTCTTAAAGTCAGTTTAATTTCTTATTTTGCAGAGAGCTGATACAAATGACGGGAAATCATTTTGCTGATATCATTTTGCCTTTCGCGGTAAAAGGAACATTCACCTACAGTATCCCCGGGGAGCTTGCCGGACTTATCTCCACTGGTTCCAGGGTACTTGTTCAGTTTGGCAACAGGAAGCTCTATTCAGGAATCGTTTACAGGATCCATGGTGATACTCCTTCTTCCATTAATATAAGACCGGTTTCAAGAGTTCTCGACCCTCTCCCTGTTGTGAATGAAATCCAGCTAAAGCTATGGCTATGGATCTCAGAGTATTATATGTGCTCCATTGGTGAAGTGATGAAAGCTGCACTTCCGTCGGATCTATGCCTCGAGGGAGTTACTGAAGTCCATGTTCCCGAAAAATACAGGCCAAGGGAAGAATCATTTGTCAGACTGGCTTCAGATTTTACTGATAATGAGTTAAATGAGATTCTTGACAAGCTTGCAAAAGCGCCGATCCAGTTAAAAATTCTGACAGTGTATCTTGAATTAAGCGGATATGCCGAAAGCAAACTGAACAGACCGGTAAATAAATCATTCTCTTAAAAGAGGCTCATTCATCACCGGGTAGTATTGACGGACTTTTACGAAAAGAAATATTGTCAATGTTTTTTCAGGAGACAGGAAGACTCACAGATTCTGAATCGCCTGCCGAGCCCCTTAAAGAACTAAGTGAAGAGCAGGAGAGGGCATTTAATGAAGTTTCCCGCATTTTCAGGAAGAAAGATATTGCTTTGCTTCACGGCATAACTTCAAGTGGTAAAACTGAGATTTATATCCATCTTATTGAGGAGCAACTGAAACTGGGCAGACAGGTGCTTTACCTGCTGCCTGAAATAGCCCTGACAACCCAGATCATTCAACGCCTTCAGAAACATTTCAGTTCAGTGACAGGTATTTACCATTCCCGCTTCAGCAATCCTGAAAGAGTTGAGGTATGGAACCGCGTTGCCGGACTGGATCCCGGGAAAGATTACAGACTTATAATCGGGACACGATCTGCCCTGTTCCTGCCATTCCACAACCTTGGAATTGTAATTGTCGATGAAGAACATGACGGGTCATATAAGCAGCATGATCCTTCCCCAAGGTATCATGCCCGCGATTCAGCAATTGTGCTTGCAGGTCTGCATAAGGCAAAAACGATACTCGGTTCGGCATCCCCCTCAATTGAAAGCTATAATAATGCCTTGTCCGGAAAATACGGACTGGTTGAGCTGAAGGAAAGGTTCGGATCAATAAAATTACCGGATATCATACTTGCAAACTCGCGGGAGGCCTACAGGAAAAAGCTTATGGTATCTCACTTTACTCCTCAACTGCTTGAAGCTATTGATGAAGCTCTTGCCAAAAATGAACAGATAATCCTTTTTCAGAACAGGAGAGGATTTTCTCCTTATATTGAATGCCCCGAATGCGGCTGGGTACCAAAATGCATACAATGCGCTGTCAGCCTCACCTACCATAAGGGTATCGGCCGGATGGTCTGCCATTATTGCGGATTTTCAACATCAATTCCTTCACAATGCGGTAATTGTCAATCACCAGGTCTCTCTGCACGGGGCTTCGGAACTGAGAAAATAGAAGATGAAATTAAGATCGTATTCCCTGCTGCAAGGGTTGCAAGGATGGATCAGGATACAACTAAAGGGAAAAAATCATTTGACAAAATTATCAGGACACTTGAAGAGAGGCAGACCGATATTCTAATTGGCACTCAGATGATCTCAAAGGGTCTTGATATTGAAAATCTTACAGTTGTAGGCATACTGAATGCTGATAACCTTCTTAACTATCCCGATTTCAGGGCTCACGAAAGAAGCTTTCAGCTTATGGAGCAGGTTAGCGGCAGGGCAGGAAGAAGGCAGAAACAGGGAAAGGTCATAATTCAGACTTCAGATCCTGATAATAAGATAATAAGGCTTGTTTTGAATCATGATTATAAAAACATGTTCAGGATTCAGATGGAGGAAAGGAGGGCATTCAATTATCCACCATTCTGCAGGATGATTAAAATAAGCATCAGGCATAAGGAAAGAAATCTGTTAAATAGTTTTTCCGATTTACTGGGACGGGATCTGAAAAGAACATTTGGTAAAAATATACTCGGACCTGAATTCCCTCTTATTTCACAGGTTCAGCTCTGGTATATTAAAACAATTCTTATAAAGCTTGAGCGGGAGAGAGCCTGTTGCCCCGGCAAAACAGCTTATAATGGGTGCACTTGACAGACTGGAAAAGGAAAAGGGAGCGTCAGCACTAAAGATCGGGATCGATGTGGATCCATACTAATTTTAGTCCCCCTTTGAAGGGGGCAAGGGGGATGTTTCATACAATTTCAATAACTCCCTTACATTTTTTTCCACACTCCATTCTTCCACTGTCGTCTGCCGTATTTTTCCCTTATCAATAATTATTTTCCCTGACATGACGTCAGCAAGGATCCTGCTCAGGTATTCATGATCGTTCACGGGAAACAGGAATCCGTTCACCCCATTAGTGATAACCTCAGAATGAATGCCAACCGATTCAGTGGCAATTGTAATAAGGCCGCATGCCATTGCCTCGAGACAAACAAGCGAGAATCCTTCAGATAATGATGCGATTACAACAATACTGCTGGCCCTGTAATAGTTGATGATTTCATCAGTTTCCGGAATGAAGTGCACCTGTGAAGAAATTCCGTTGTCGCTGGCAACCGAAATTATTTCATCCGAATACTCTTTATCATCAATTTTACCGATCAGCAACAACCCCCAGTCACTGTTTTTTTTCAGTGGTTCACCCAATGCCTTCATTACTATAAGCTGACCTTTGGCAGGACGAATGCGGCCAATAACGGTGATCAGTTTTTCCTGAGGGATGCCTGCTATACTTTATCTTTTCCATGATGTTCAAGATTTCTGTATTTACACCATGGCGGATTACAGTACTCTGCAGTGGCAGATTTTTTGCCATTGAGGAACTAAGGCTAATAACATGATCGGCTTTTTTCATCAGCCACAGTGTAAAATCCGAAGGTTTGCTCTCCGAATGCCGCGTAAATATCAATTTGAATTTTCCTCCAAGCAATCTGAGCAACAGAGCAAATATTATTTCATTGTTACGGTGTGTATGGACAACCAGTTTATTTCCGGAATACGCAAGCTTCAAAAAATGAGGTAAACTTATCTTTGTCTGCATCAATGCCATACCCGAAAACCAGTGCCTCTGAAAATTTGTTCATAACCGGAATAATATTCTCAACACTCCTGGTAACACCTGTCTTGTGGGAATGAAAATGGATATGAATAATCATCTGCTTAAATTGTAAAGCAAATATATTAATTTAGTCCGCCTTATTATCGGAATTGGATAGCATCGAAACGGTTTAATAGTAATTCAAAAAATAATTTATGTCACCTGATGAAAAGATCCTTACTGCGAAATTACCTCGGAAAAACATTGAAAATACCATATTTTGCTGCTGCAACAACCGGAAGCTTCAGGGGAAACATAAAAAACGGACAGGCTATTGTCCGTGAAACCGAGAAAATTAAAATCTTTCTTGATCTTAGTCAGAAGATTAAAGATCCTGTACTCTTTGATATAGGAGCGTGTTTCGGAACCTATAGCTTTATTACTCTTTTCAATTCCGATCTGAGGGTGCAGACATTTGAACCTTATCCCAAAATGGTTGAGTATATGAAGGATATTATAAGGTTAAATAACATACCAAATATCACTGTAAATGAATTTGGACTATCCGACAAAGAACGAAAATGCGATATGCAATTCGGTTCAACTTTTTCTCGCTCAGAACTGAATTTAAATGTCGGGACCACAAATATTCGTCCTGATACCGATGGCAATTATATGTTTAAAACTCTCGATTCACTGAATATCCAGAAGATGGATCTTGTGAAAATTGATGTGGAAGGTCATGAAATGGAGGTTCTTGAAGGAGCAGCGGAGACGCTTAAAAGATGCAAACCTTTATATATTCAGATTGAGATACATAACAGGAAAAAGGACAGAAAAGAGAGAGTTAATACAATTCTCAGCAAATACCTGGATAACGAGTATACCGCCTCACATAATTTCTTCAAATTTCACGGGGACTTTCTTCTTTAAACGCAAAGATTTATGACACCAATTGTAAAGTATTTAACGGCTGTTACATTATGTATTATCGCAGGATGCTCACTGAAGGAAAGGAATGAGGAAGTATTTGACCCGGTCGAATTCGTTAATCCGCTCATGGGTACGGATTCTGAATTCAGATTATCGACCGGGAACACATATCCTGCAATTGCTTTGCCGTGGGGAATGAATTTCTGGACCCCTCAGACCAGGAATATGAATAATGGCTGGGCATATACTTATGATGATTTTAAAATCCAGGGAATAAAGCAAACTCATCAGCCTAGTCCGTGGATCAACGACTATGGGGCATTTTCACTCATGGCTCTGACCGGCAGGCTTAAGGTTGGAGGAGAGGAACGAGCCTCATGGTATTCGCACAAAGCAGAAATTGCAAAGCCATATTATTACAGTGTCTATCTTGCTGACTATGATGTAACGGCAGAGGTGACTCCAACCGAAAGAACTGCACTTTTCAGGTTTACTTTCCCTTCAAGTGACTCTTCCTATATACTCCTTGATGCTTTTGACAAAGGTTCAATGGTGAGAATTATTCCTTCTGAACGAAAGGTGATCGGTTATTGCAGAAACAACCATGGCGGAGTACCTGAAAATTTCCGTAATTACATTGTAATTACATTCGATAAAGACTTCTCATCGACACATACCTGGAACGGGAATGTAATTAAAATGAATAGTCTCGGGGAGGAAGGTGATCATGTGGGAGCGGTTCTTGGTTTTAAGACATCCAGGGGTGAAAAGATAAATGCCCGTGTGGCATCATCTTTTATTAGTCCTGAACAGGCCCTTTTAAACCTTCAGAATGAAGAAGGAGAAAAGGACTTTGAGACATTGCGAGACGAAGCCAGGGCCGAATGGAATAAACAGCTGAGCAGGATCAGGGTTGAAGGTGGAACTGATGACCAGATGAGAACATTTTATTCATGTCTGTATCGTACACTTTTATTCCCACGAAAATTCTTTGAGATAAATGCGAAAAAGGAGATTGTTCATTACAGTCCATATAATGGGGAGGTCCTTCCGGGCTATATGTTTACCGACAATGGTTTCTGGGACACTTTCAGATCGCTCTTCCCGTTTCTTACCCTTATGTATCCGCGATCTGAATAGCCAGATCATGGAAGGACTTGTAAATACTTACAATGAAAGCGGCTGGTTACCTGAATGGGCAAGCCCCGGTCATCGCGATTGCATGATAGGATCCAATTCCGCCTCTCTTATCGCTGATTCTTATCTTAAGGGGATCAGAGGATACGATATTGAAACTCTGTACAAAGCAATACTGAAAAATACCGATAGCGTCGGTCCTGTTTCATCAGTCGGCAGGCTTGGAGCAAAATACTACAATGAACTGGGCTATGTACCTTATAATGTTGGAATAAACGAAAATGCCGCAAGGACACTTGAATATGCATATGCTGATTTTTGCATTGCCCGGCTTGCAGAATCCCTTGATCGTCCGCAGACGAAATAGAAAAGTTCGAAAAAAGGGCAATGAATTATAAAAATGTGTTCGATCCGGGACGGAAGCTTATGCGCGGAAGAAATCTTGACGGCACATTCCAGTCACCATTCAGCCCTTTTAAATGGGGTGATGCATTTACGGAAGGTAACAGCTGGCATTATACCTGGAGCGTATTTCAGGACGTCGAAGGGCTGATTGACCTTATGGGGGGTAAGGATTATTTTACAGCCAAGCTTGATTCGGTATTTGAAGTTCCTCCGGTATTTGATTATTCATATTATGGCCAGGTTATACATGAGATCCGTGAAATGCAGATAATGAATATGGGAAACTATGCGCATGGCAATCAGCCTGTACAGCATATGATTTATCTGTACAACTATGCCGGACAACCATGGAAGACCCAATATCATGTACGCAATGTGATGGATAAGCTTTACAATTATCTTCCTGATGGCTATTGCGGAGATGAAGACAACGGACAGACATCAGCGTGGTATGTTTTTTCGGCCCTTGGTTTTTATCCCGTCACCCCTGGAACGGATGAATATGTTTTCGGTTCCCCTTTGTTCAAAAAAGCTGAACTTGAATTTGAAAATGGTAAAAAGCTTACACTTGAGGCCCCGGGCAACAGCAAAGAGAATATTTATGTAAGAGATATCAAACTGAATGGGAAAACATTAACGCGCAATTACATAAAGCATAGTGAAATGCAATCAGGTGGCAAAATGTTATTTGAAATGCAGAATGTTCCCGAAAAAAGCCGTGGTACTTCAGAGGAGACATTCCCATTTTCGATGAGCAGATTTTAAGAATTATAAGAATAGATGAAATTAAAGAATCTTTTATTGCTGGTATTATGCGGAATAATACTGTCATCCTGTGGTTCAGGAAGAAACAATAAGCTTTTAGATGCAAAACCTGAACAGGCAGGATATAAGGAAAAGTACCGTCCTCAGTTTCACTTTTCACCTGAAACCGGTTGGATGAATGATCCGAATGGAATGGTATTTTATGGAGGTGAATACCATCTTTTCTATCAGTATTACCCCGACAGTACAGTATGGGGTCCCATGCACTGGGGACATGCAGTAAGTTCTGACATGGTACATTGGACCCACCTGCCGGTAGCTCTTTATCCCGATTCGCTTGGCTATATTTTCTCCGGAAGTGCTGTTGCCGACACTGGAAATACTTCAGGCTTTGGTACAGATAATAATCCTCCCTTAATCGCAATTTTCACCTACCATAACACCGGACTGGAAAGAGGCGGAAGCAATACCTTTCAGAGCCAGGGGATTGCCTGGAGTATTGATAAAGGAAGGACATGGACAAAATATTCAGGCAATCCTGTTCTTCCAAATCCTGGTAAAAGAGACTTCCGGGATCCCAAAGTGTTCTGGCATAAAGAGACCGGGAAATGGATCATGATACTTGCAGTTCACGACAGGGTAAACCTTTTTTCTTCAGCTGATCTGAAATCATGGTCCTTTGAAAGTGAGTTCGGGGCTGATGCAGGTGCACACGGCGGGGTATGGGAGTGTCCCGATCTTTTTCCTCTGAAGGTCGAAGGAACCTCTGAAACAAAATGGGTCATGCTGGTGAGTATAAATCCAGGAGGACCCAATGGAGGATCGGCGACTCAGTATTTTACCGGGAAATTTGACGGTAAAAAGTTTATTGCGGATGAGATCACAGATAAATGGATCGATTGGGGTACAGATAATTATGCAGGAGTGACCTGGTCAGACGTACCAGAAACTGATGGCCGGCGCCTATTTCTGGGATGGATGAGCAACTGGAATTATGCAACGGTTGTACCCACTACAGGTTGGCGAAGTGCAATGACTATTCCGAGGGAATTGATATTATCAGGTGAAAATGGAAAATATAATCTGAAATCACGACCGGTCAGTGAACTTCTTATGCTTAGGAAAGAATCGAAGTCAATTATTCCGGTGGAAAAAGTCAATTCTTCAGGTTCTGACCTTATAATTGAAGATCAAGGATTAAACCAGTGTGAGATCGAATTTGAATTTAAGATTCCTGTGGGGTACAATGATTCCCTGGGGATAATCTTTGAGAACACTATCGGCGAGAAATTAATTATTGGTTATTCGGCTGCAGCTAAAAATATATTCATCGACCGGACAAAATCAGGCAATACCTCTTTTTCAGAAAAATTTGCAGGGGTCAGAACTGCACCGTATACACCGGGCAATTCTTTAAAGATGCATCTGTTTATTGACGCCGCTTCCTTGGAATTGTTTATCGATGAAGGAAAAATGGTTATGACGAGCCTCTTTTTTCCGGTGGAGAAATTCACAAAGCTTAGATTCTTCCCAAAAAGCCCCGATTCATACCCTGAAATGATAAAGTATAATGAATTAAAAAGCATTTGGTCTCAATAGTCTTTTAAAAGATTAAATTTTCTCAAATCTGCGTCAATCTGCGAGATCAACGGGAGTTTTTTTATTTCCCGCAGTTCCGCAGATCTTCGCTGATAAGAAATCTAAATTACAGTTTTAAGCTTATCCCCAAACGCTTAAGGAGTGCTGTAAGCCATACCATCAATATAGCCCATACAATGGATCCTACTACAACTACTATGGGATCTTCCGATTGTTTATAGAACAATAGAGGCAGTCCACTCATCCATATCAGGTAGTAAAGAATATCAGGTGCAAGGTAAGTTGTCAGGGAGTTTTGGCCTGCAGGCTTAAAAAATGAAGCCCAATTTTTTTTCATCCAGACATCGGTTACCAGGTAAATCAGGGTAAATACAAATAAGCTAATGCCGCAGCAGACCAGTCCCCAGCTGGGTGTGGCCTGGATCTTTGATAAAATGAACCAATGTCGTAAAATAAATCCGGAAACAAGACAAATTGCGCCAAGACCAAATAAATTCAGCATCACCATTTTGTGGCCCGATTGAGTTGTCTTTCTGAGAATCAGGCCAGCTGTCAAACCCGTCAGAACAATAAAAGGAACATTCCCATCAATTATGACACCAAGAAGTAATTTTACCGGATTTAGAAATTCCAGATATTTCAACCCTGAAAGAATATTAAGAACGAGGAAAAAAGTAGTGACTGCGGCAGTTTTCAGGATCGATTCACGGCAAAAAAGGTAGGTGAATGCTGAAACAAGATAACCCCATCCAATTAGTCCGAGAATTCCCCACCAGCCTGTAATTAAGGATCCTTCATTCACAGTTTGGCCTGATCTGAATTTAAGAACAAGCAAGACCAGGATCACCATTCCGCCCAGTCGTAACCCGGTAACTGTAAAGAACTTCTTATCTTTATTAACATAGTCGTTCCAGACAAGGAATACACCAACGTACATCAGCAACGCCCACAGGTTTTCGCTGATTCCTGTAAGCTCACTATTAACCCTTCCGGTGTTAAGCATCAGAACCCCGATTATCAGCAGACTTATCGTCCTGATAAAGATGTGCCTGCTGTTTTCAGCCAGAGTCATTCCCTGTGAAATCCTTTTTGAAAATGAATACGGAATTGCCATTCCAACCATGAAAAGGAATCCCGGAAAGACCCAATCGGCAAGGCCCATACCATCAAAGTCAGCTTTCATATGACCGAGCCATGCGGGAGCAACATCCATATTCAGGTCATTTACAAAAAGCATCAGAAGGAGCGTCAGGCCTCGCATTATATCTATTGAGCTGATACGATCAGATGACATTGCGATTTTATGGATTATTGATTAATTTTAGATCATGGCAAGTTATGAAAATAATGCTTAAACCTTTAAATGAAAATCAATCATTATCAAGGAATAAATATTGCTTCCGGTGTGTCTATTTATTATACCCTGATCCCTTAATGAAATTCAGATTCTTTTTTCTGTTGTTTATTCTTATTCACTCTTCGTTTTGCAATCCTCTGCAAGCACGAGTTTACCGGGTTATTGTTACTAAAACAGAACCATATTCAGATGGTAAAGTTTTCGGACAGGCAGGATCATTTGAAAAGCTTACAGGTCAGGCATATGGTGAAATTGACCCGGATAATAAGCTGAACAGTTTTATTCAGGATATTCAGCTTGCACCAAGGAATTCACGCGGAATGGTTGATTATATCTCCGATTTTATCATTCTTCGTCCATCTGATATGGCAAAATGCAATGGCATTCTTTTTCTAAGCCTGCCAAACCGTGGAAATGCATTTCCTGCTGATACTGCTTTACTCGGAAGAGGCTATATATATTTCTGGTGTGCCTGGCAGGGAGATATTCTAAGGGGGAATAACCGTCTGATGATGAGGGTCCCCTATGCTAGTGACAAGGGTAATACCATTGCAGGTATACTCAGGACAGAATTCCAGGTGAATTCAGAAACCGCAACACTGAATCTGAGCAGTGGTTTTTTTACCGGACAGACCCACTACAGCTATGAGACCGTGAGTCTGGACAATACTGATTTAGCCCTGACCAAAAGAATCCTTGAATCAGATACCCGTGACACGGTACCTGAAAGCGAATGGACATTTTCTGACTGTTCCAAAGGACGATTCCCGGGAATACCCAGCACTACTAAAATTTCACTCAGAAATGGATTTCAGCCAAATTTTATTTATGAACTTATCTATACTGCAAAGAATCCCCTTGTTCTTGGGCTCGGATTTGCTGCGATCCGTGATGTTTCATCTTTTCTCCGACATGAATTGAAAGATGAATCAGGTTTTCCGAATCCCCTGGTCAGTAAAGGGGCATCCTTAAATCCGGTAAAGGCTGCAATTATGCAGGGTGTATCGCAATGCAGCAATTTTGCACGTACTTTTTTGTTTCTCGGTTTTAACCAGGATGAAAAAGGATTAAAAGTATTTGATGGGGTAAACGCTCATGCCGGTACACGCCGTATCTCACTGAATATACGTTTCGGTCGTCCCGGTGGCGGAGGCCTCCAGCATGAGGACCATCTCTTCCCGGGTAATGATCCTCCCTTTTCATGGAATAAGGAATTGGATCCAATTTCAGGAATAACAGGAGGGATCCTTAGAAAAATGCATTGAAACCGGAACCTGTCCCAAAATAATGCAGACTCTCAGTTCCACGGAATACTGGCAGCTGAGGGCCTCTCTCACAACTACAGATTCATATGGTACAAGAGACCTGACTATCCCTGAAAATGTCAGGATCTATCTTTTTTCAGGAACCCAGCATTCACCAGCAGGGGGCGCCGACCAAATAAGCGGGTTCAGTATGAATTACAATTCATATGAACCTTACCATCGGGCCCTCATTGTAGCACTCGAGAAGTGGGTACTTGAGGGAAAAGAACCACCTGCAAGCTCTTATCCAACACTTGCATCAATGACACTGACAACTCCTGATAAGATTGGCACCGGCTGGCCTGATATCCCCGGAGTAACTTACAGCGGAAAGGCAAATGAACTTCCCCTTCTCGATTACGGTCCCCTGTATGACTTCAGGAATGTTACAGGCATACTTACAGTGGAACCGCCAAAGGCGAAATCGGATCAACAATATAAAACTATGGTTCCGAAGGTCGATAAGGATGGAAATGAAATAGCCGGCATACACGGTATTAATATCAGGGTTCCGGTTGGCACTTATACAGGATGGGCTTTGCGGAGAAAAGGTTTTGGAGAAGGAGACCTCTCTTCACTCAACGGGATGTTCATTCCTTTTAAGAAAACAAGAAAAGAAAGGATCGAAGCTAAAGACCATCGACTATCGCTTCAGGAACGGTACGGTTCTCATGAAAAGTATGTTGAGGCAGTCAGGAAAGCGGCTGAGGAACTCGTAAAAGATGGTTTCCTGCTTCCTGAAGATGCAGAGAATGAGATCAGGAAAGCAGAAAAAAGTGATATATTAATCCAGTTGAAAGAGAATAAAAAGAGGTTTAAAATTTAGTCCCCTTAAACATGTTAAAAATTAATAGAATAAACCATGAAGAAAAGAATTAAATTTCAAATTGTAACAATTGTTACAAATTTCCTGTTGCTGACAATAACTGCAGCAATGCTTGCCCAGGAGCCTGCAAGACCTGCGGCAGCACCAGCAGCAAGGCCTAGAATGGCTGCAAGGATCGTATCACCTGAGATCCTTCCTGACAATAAGGTTACTTTCAGGGTCTATGCAAAAGATGCCGTAAAAATAATAGTGTCGGGAGAATGGCAGGCAGGTTTCAATGCTTCCGAAGCACTTGTCAGGAACGATACCGGATTATTCAGCCTGACAGTCGGACCACTTAAGCCTGAGCTTTATGGCTATACTTTTACAGTTGACGGCGTAAGAACTATTGACCAGGGTAATGTTCAGGTAAGACGCGATGGTTCTAACTATCAGAGTTTCTTCATTGTCCCCGGACCTGAGTCGGATCTCTATTTTCAAAAGAATGACGTCGCTCACGGTACGGTGACAAAAGTCTGGTATAAATCGGTGGTGCTTGGTTTCCAGAGAAGAGTGTATGTTTATACACCTGCAGGCTATGAAGGAGGCACGCAGAAATATCCTGTTTTTTATCTTCTCCATGGTGCAGGCGGGGATGAGGATGCCTGGACAAATATGGGAAGGGCAGCCCAGATTATGGATAATCTGATTGCACAAGGCAAGGCAAAACCGATGATCGTTGTAATGACTAACGGTAACGCAAATCAGGCAGGTGCTCAAAATGAGGTCCCCCCGATTGCTTCAACCGGGGAACAGGGTATGGCTTCATACCAGCGCAATGCTGGAAAATTTGAGGAGCACCTTGTAAAGGATGTGGTCCCCTTTATTGAAAAGAATTATCGTACACTTACAGGAAAGGATAACAGGGCAATTGCCGGATTATCAATGGGAGGTGCACATACACAGACAATTACTAATAACAACCCGGGAATGTTCAGCTATATAGGCGTTTACAGTATGGGCATCATGAATATGGGTCCCCAAACTCAGGATGCTGCAAAACTGGAACAGGAAAGAATCACAAAGCTTACAGCACTGAAAAACAGCGGATACAAACTTTACTGGATAGGCGTCGGCAAAGATGATTTTGTCTATAAGGGTGTTATCACATTGCGTGAGAATCTCGACAAGGTTGGCTTGAAATATATTTATCGTGAGAGCACTGGTGGGCATACCTGGGCCAACTGGAGGATATATCTGTCTGAATTCGCACCAATGCTTTTTAAATAGGATGATTAAAATGAGAAAAAGGATGTTGATTTTTATTCTGGTTTGTTTCTCTTGCCTGAGTCAGGCAATCTGCCAGAATACAGGCAGCTGGTACCAGTCAAAAGAGATCAGTCCTAAAGTCTGGATCATCGATGATCATGGAGCCGATAACATGTATCTTGTTGAGGGAGCTGACAGCGCTCTTTTGATCGATACAGGGTTGGGCTCAGCCGATCTGGCTTCATTTGTAAAAAAACGTACATCAAAGCCATTGATTGTAATTAACACACATGGTCATCCTGATCATGCAGGATCAAACTACCAGTTCAGGAAAGTTTATGTTCATTCAGCAGACTCATCTGCTGCGAGGGCATGCAATCTTCCGGAAGCAAGGGCAAATGCCTCAAAAAATATGACGGGCGGCAATGCCCCTTTAAAGGAAGAGATTTTTACAGGAAGGCCTTTCAATACAAAACTTGTGGCGGTAAGAGAGGGTTATTTGTTCAGGCTTGGAGGCAGAAATATTAAAGTTATTGAGGCTCCTGGTCATACCCCCGGAGAAATTTGTCTCCTTGATATTGAAAATAAACTGCTTTTCACAGGTGATAATAATAATACCCTTGTGTGGTTGTTTCTTCAAAACTGCAAACCATTGAATGAATATCTTGTCACGCTTGAGAAGCAGGCAAAAAGAATGTCAGAGTTCACGACAATTTTCCCCGGACATGGTACTCCGCTGCCTTCTGATTTTATAAATGACCAGATAGCCTGTGTAAAGGGGATACTCAATAATACTCTTGAACGCAAGCCATACAAATCATTTGCCGGAAACGCTATGGTGGCAGTGTATGGTCGGGCAAGCGTAGCTTTTAACCCGGGTAATTTGTAGCAGACAAAAGTCAATCAGGCAGGAATGTAATTGTAAAGAAAATTGCTATTTTTGTCAGCTGGAATTTTAACCGCCTATTCCAAGGCTTCGGCGGTCGATGGGGGTGTGGCCATGCAGAGCGTGGTAAACTCCGTTGGTAGTCCCGAGTACTCGGGATTCGGGAGTAGGGGCCGGGAGTTAAATGGATTAGAATTGGAATTGAGTAATATCGGGGTGTGGCGCAGTTGGTAGCGTACTACGTTCGGGACGTAGGGGCCGGAAGTTCGAGTCTTCTCACCCCGACTGAGTAAATCAAATGGCCTTGTAAATCAGATATTTACGAGGCCATTTTCATTCTAAGGTGGGGTGCGTGGAATTAGATTTCATCCCCTGGTTTCAAATAAAATCCGATTGCATTAAGAGATTCACTCTTACGGTAATATTCAGGATCAGATAGTTTTGTATTTTCCAGCCGATTAACTTTTATCAATACACTGCCATCCTTCGGTTTCATAACCTGAACACCTTTTGTTGACCTGCTTTCCACCGCATTAATCTGAGAGGTGTTGAACAAAACAACTTTTTTAATGCTGCTCAGGGTAACCAGATCAATATCATGTTCAATTAGTTCAATAAAGATCAAACGCGATTCGCTATTGAAAGCATTCCTGAGTTTTTTCCTTACGTATTCGGTTTGATAACTTTCCATAGAAATTTTTCCGATTTTGCCATTTTCAAATGCAACAATCAGAAAGCCTTTATATCTCTTTTCTCCAGTCAGATAGATTGGTTTTTCTCCGGGTTCCAGATCAATTTTCTGCAATGCCTGAAACTTGTCCATAAGTTCCTTTTTCTGAACTTTATAGACATTACACAGGGAAGTAAAGACAAGGATCTCATTTGAATTTGAATCGTCCGCTACTTTAATTGTTGTGGATCCGGAATGAGATTCACTTCTCAAATCATTTCTTTCTTCCATTTCTATTCTCCTTTTTAGACTTTCTGCACTTTGCATAGTTATCTGGTTTTGATTAAAACCCAAATGTGGGAATTATTCTTTTTTTTCTTTCATAAATCTTTGTATTTCTTCGCTGTGCCCTCTGACTTTAAAGGGCCTTTTAAAGACAACATTCGGCAATCATTTTGCTGTGACAGCATTTATTTATAAGGTTTTTATAGCTGTTGTTATTATCGCCCAATTACAGTAAATTCTTTTAAAACCATTTATCCTCTCATTTCCTTAAATTACCTTTGAATATGTCAAATTTATTTTCAGAAAATGAATTGGGATGAAGAGGATAAGTGGGATTATATAATTGACAGGTGGGGACTATTTAATCCTCCGGGTATTGGCCCATTCGACAAAGATCCCGACGATGACATCCCGTTTCATGGCTTTGAAGAAGATCCTGAAGAATGAAAAGCTGCCAATCAAGGATGTCCAAAATCCAGGGTGCGGTCAGATACTGATAAAAAAACGACAAACCGAATATTATGAATAAATACTCTAATGAACTTATCCACGAGAGCAGTCCCTATTTATTGCAACATGCACATAATCCTGTAAACTGGTACCCCTGGGGAGATGAAGCCTTGAATAAAGCCAGGGATGAAAATAAAATGCTTGTCATAAGTATAGGATATGCAGCCTGTCACTGGTGTCATGTCATGGAGCATGAGAGTTATGAAGACACCACGGTGGCACGTATTATGAACGAACATTTCGTTTCCATAAAAGTTGACAGGGAGGAACGTCCCGACATCGATCAGCTATACATGAATGCCGCTTATTTAATAACCGGCAACGGAGGATGGCCACTTAATGTACTGGCATTGCCCGATGGCAAACCGTTCTTTGCCGGAACCTATTTCACCAAAGATAACTGGATAAAATTACTTAAGTATTTCATTGATATTCAGCATAATGATTCTTCTGCGCTTATAAGTCAGGCTGAAAATATAACAAAGGGAATAAAGTCATTGGATAACGTTGTACTCAACACCGAATCAACAATCCTTGGGAAAAACAGCCTTCACGAAATTTTCAATGGACTTAAACCACATATCGATTTTAAAAAAGGAGGAATCAACCGGGCACCTAAATTTCCGATGCCTTCAGCCTGGGAATATTTGCTTCACTATTATTCTCTGAGTAATGATCCGGAGGCCTTAAAAGCCGTATTGTCAACTTTGGATAATATGGCATCAGGAGGTATTTACGACCATATCGGGGGTGGATTTTCTCGTTATTCGACAGATGAAAACTGGCATGTACCGCATTTTGAAAAGATGCTGTATGATAATGCACAGCTCGTCAGTCTATATACGCATGCATGGCAATTGACCAAAAATCCGGAATATAAAAGGATAGTTTATGAAACACTGGAATTTATTGAAAATGAACTGACTTCACCCGAAGGTGGTTTTTATTCATCGCTCGATGCTGATAGTGATGGAGAGGAGGGGAAATTTTATGTATGGACGAAAAAGGAGGTTGAATCCGTTCTTGGAAAAGGGGTGTCGCTGTTTGTAGATTATTATAATATAACTGAAAATGGTAACTGGGAGAATAAGAAAAATATACTCTATAAGAAACTTACTGATAATGAGGTTCTCCAAAAAAATAATATCGATGCCGGAGAACTTCAGACCAGGTTAAATAAAAGCAGGAAAAGTCTGATGAAAATCCGCAAGGAGAGAGTCAAACCTGATCTTGATGATAAAATACTTACATCATGGAATGCTCTCATGCTGAGAGGGTATATTGACGCTTACAGGGCATTCGGAGAGAAAAAATTCCTTAATGCAGCTAATAAAAACGCAGATTTTCTGTCTAATAATGCCATAAGTCAGAAAAATGAGATTACCCGTAACTACAAAAACGGCAAATCATCTGTACCAGGCATGCTTGACGATTATGCTTTAACTGTTTCTGCATTCATTGACCTGTACCAGGCAACATTCGACGAGAAATGGCTATACAGGGCAAAAGAACTGACAGATTATGCTCTGCTTCATTTTTTCGACAACTCCTCCGGAATGTTTTATTATACATCCGATGATCATTCTGACCTGATAGCCAGAAAAATGGAGATAACTGATAATGTGATCCCATCTTCAAATTCTGAAATGGCAATGAATCTTTATCTGTTGGGTAATTACTTTGATAATGAATTATATATTCTGAAGGCTCGTCAGATGCTTAATAGTGTTCAGAAGGATATGCTGGGAAATATCTATTCCTATTCAAACTGGGGAATACTGGGAATTCATTTTATTCATCCATTATATGAATTGGCTATCGTTGGCCCGGATTGGGATGGTATCAGAAAAACATTCGACAATAGCTATCTTCCTGATGCAATATTTCTTGGTGGGCGGAACGAAGGGACATTGTCGTTGCTCCAAAATAAGCTGGTGCCGGATCAGACGACTATCTATGTGTGTGTTGACAGGGTATGCAAAATACCTGTTAACAAAGCAGAGGAAGCTTTGCGGCAAATGAAATGAACAATAAAACTAAGATCGGAAATCTGCTGATAAAGTATCTTATCGGGTATAATGTGGTCATATATAAACCATATACCCGTTCGGGTGCGAGCCAGCAGGGTAATATGACCTCAATTTAATCTTCTGAAAGAAACCCGAGCATATCCGCAGCGTTTTTGTTTTCCGGATCAAGTTCCAATACCTTTTTGAAATATACCTTAGCCTTATCGTAGTTATAGTTTTTCATGTAGGTCCTGCCCAGGTGATACTGTGCTGAAACATGCTGGTCAGCTTTATTCAAAAGCTTCTCGAAATAGATTATAGCCTCATCATATTTGCCCGATGCCTTTAATGCAATACCCATGTAATAGTTAGCCATCAGAGTTTCAGGACAATACTCAATAAGCTTCCTGTACGCAGCGATGCTTTTATCTTCCTTGCCAAGGTGATAATAAGCCAGCCCCAGCCAGAGATATGTCATGGGTAAATGCTTTCCCGATTCAATTATTTTATTGAAAGTATTTACGGCTGCTGAAAAATTAGTTGATCTGTACTGGGCAACTCCCAGCTTGTACATAACATAAGAACTGTCGGGCTTTATCTTCAGAACCTTTTCATAGTAGCATATGGATTTTGACATTTCACCAAGAATGTAGTATACATTCGATAATTCGAGCAGAATGTGGATATTATCAGGATTTTCCTTCTCAGCACATTCGAAATATTCTGCAGCCTCTTTCATGTCTCCTTCGAGAAGTTTCATGAAGGCATCATCAATACATTTGTGGACCAGTTGAGTCATTGTATAAATATTTTTAAAATTAGTATTCTAAGTGCGTTCTGTCATTGGAATATAGTTTTTTTCCCCAAACACATTCCTGAATGCAGGACGAATGATCCTTTTTGCAGAAAATGTAAGTTCCTCGATCCGGTGTGTACACCAGCCCGATACTCTTCCGATAGCAAACAGGGGAGTATAAAGCTCCTTTGAGATATCAAGCATCGAATATACAAAACCGGAATAGAAATCCACATTGATACAAACAACCTTGGTGGACTTTTCTCCTTTAAATACCCTGAATACTTCAGGTGTGAGTGATTCCACAAGTGAATAGAGTTCAAATTCATCAAGGCGCCCTTTTTCAATTGCAAGTTCTTTCGCCTTTGTTTTCAGTATGGCAGCCCTGGGATCAGAAATAGTATACACTGCATGACCTATCCCATAGATCTTTCCGGAAAAATCATTAGCCTTTTTATTAAGGATCTTCAGAAGATGTGCTTTCACTTCCTCTTCATCCTTCCAGTCCTTTACATTTAGTTTCAAATCTTCCATCATTTCAAGAACCCTGACATTAGCCCCGCCATGCAGGGGTCCCTTTAATGATCCGATTGCAGAAGTAATTGATGAATAAATATCTGTTTCGGATGAGCTGGTTACTCTCATTGTAAATGTGGAATTATTACCACCCCCATGTTCAGCATGAAGAACAAGAAGAAGGTCAAGCAGATCAGCCTCAAGTTTTGAGAACCCGTTGCAGTCACCTTTAATTAAATAGAGGAAATTCTCAGCTGTAGTCATTCCAGGCTGCGGGTGACGGATTGAAAGAGTCTTACCTTTGTAGAGGTGTCTTAATGCCTGATATGAATAAGCGACTATTGTCGGAAATTTTGCAATTATGTTTAACGATTGTTTTATCATGTTATCGAGAGCGATACTATCCGGTTTCTCATCAAGGGTATATAATCCCAGTACCGACCGGGCGAGAATATTAAGCACATCTTTTCCCTTCATCGATAGTATCATGTCTTTTGTAAAATCATCAGGCAGAGCACGTAATGAAGCCAGATGTTTTGAGAACTCCTTAAGCTCTTCATTATTTGGAAGATGTCCTGTCAGCAGGAGAAAAACTGTTTCATCAAATCCGTGCCTCTTGTCTTTCTGAAATCCAGCCACAATATCTTCAATTTCGATGCCCCTGTACAATAATCTTCCGGGAACAGCAACAACTTTATCGCCTTCCTTCTTATAACCAACCACTTCTCCGACCTTTGTCAGTCCAACCAGAACGCCAGATCCATCCGCATTACGCAGGCCGCGTTTTACGTCATATTTCTCAAATAATTCACTATCAATTTGGCACGATTCCCTGACAGATAGTTCCAGTTGTGAAAAAAAACTTTTGTCTTCCATTTGCATATCTTTTATTGGTTGGTTTTAAATGTTTGAGATTATTGCATCAGCAAATTCTGAAGTTTTGAGAAGTTTCGCATTCTCAGTCAGCCTGTGAAAATCGTAGGTAACCATTTTACTCTGTATTGTCTTTTCGAGGCCGCTGTATATATTATTTGCCGCTTCATCCCATCCTAAATATTCAAACATCAAGGCTCCTGAAAGAATTACAGAACCCGGATTGACCTTATCCTGATCGGCGTATTTCGGTGCTGTTCCGTGGGTGGCTTCAAAAATTGCATGGCCCGTCTCATAATTTATATTTGCCCCCGGTGCAATTCCAATTCCACCTACAATTGCTGCAAGAGCATCAGAAATATAGTCACCGTTAAGGTTCAGTGTGGCAATGACAGCGTATTCTGCTGGTCGGGTAAGTATCTGCTGGAGAAATGCATCTGCAATCACATCTTTAATAATCAGTTTACCTTCCATTTCTGCTCTTTTCTGTGCCTCATTTGCCACAGCTTCTCCCTCCTCTAGCCGAGATCTTTTTATGCTGATTCCATGTGAATACCTTATCGCCGAACTCCCTTTCAGCAAGAGCATACCCCCATTTCATAAATGCCCCTTCAGTATATTTCATAATGTTTCCCTTATGAACCAGGGTTACCGAAGGCAGATTTCTCTTAATTGCAAAAATAATAGCTTGTCTTATAAGTCTTTCTGAACCTTCGCGGGAAACTGGCTTGATACCAATTGAAGAGGTTTCAGGAAACCTGATGGATTTTACTCCCATCTCCCCGATAAGGAATTTTTTGATTTTATCAGCATCAGGAGTACCATTCATGAATTCAATACCGGCATATATATCTTCTGTGTTTTCCCTGAAAATATGCATATTAACATCTTCAGGTTTTTTTACCGGACTCGGAACACCTCTGAAGTATTTTACCGGCCGGTAACAAGTGTAGAGGTCAAGTATTTGACGCAGAGCAACGTTGAGAGACCGCATACCTTCACCTACAGGGGTGGTGAGGGGGCCTTTTATCCCAATAAGAAAATCCCGGAATGCATCAAGGGTTTCGTCAGGAAGCCAGTTTCCGGTAAGGTTATATGCCTTCTCACCTGCAAGAACTTCTTTCCATGCAACCTTTCTCCTGCCGTTATAGGCCTTCTCAACCGCAGCATCAAATACTCTTACAGAGGCTCTCCAGATATCCCTTCCGGTGCCATCACCTTCGATGAATACAATTACAGGTACATCAGGTACTATCAGTTTGCCATTTACAATTCGTATCTTCTCAGCCATATCAATCTTTTTTCTCAGTGATTCTTATAAGGTTCAGTGCGCTTCCTGCCCTGAACCATTCAATTTGTGATTCATTATAGGAATGGTTTGCATGTATCGTCTCATGCTTTCCGTTTGAATGATGAATAGTTATTATGATCTTCTTTCCTGCAGAAAATTCATTAAGTCCGATAATGTCAAATTTATCATTTTCCCTTATTCTGTCATAGTCCTCTTTATCTGGAAAATGTAAGGGCAAGAAGACCCTGTTTTTTCAGGTTTGTCTCATGAATTCGTGCAAATGACTTTGCCAGTACGGCTTTTACATTAAGGAAGCGTGGTTCCATTGCAGCATGCTCCCTTGATGAACCTTCTCCAAAGTTTTCTTCTCCTACAACCATCGGATCCAATTCCCGAAGATTTGTAAAACCTGGCAACCTGCGGGACAGGTTCATATTTGCCGGTAATCTGGTTAAGTATACTATTTGTCTTATCGTTAAAACTGTTGACGGCGCCTATCATATAGTTATTCGATATATTATCAAGATGTCCGCGGTATTTTAGCCAGAATCCGGCCATTGAGATATGGTCGGTTGTGCATTTGCCTTTAACCTTTATAAGCAGGGGCAATCCTGTAAAATCTTTGCCATCCCAGGCAGGGAATGGTTCAAGCGTCTGAAGCCTTTCGGATGAAGGATCTATTTTTACAGATACCGACTTTTTATCTTTTGAAAGTTTCTGAAATCCGTTTTCAACACTGACGAATCCATCCGGAGGCAGATCAAATCCTGAGGGCTCAGCCAGTTTTACTTTTTCACCGTTCCTGTTTGTAAGAAAATCAGTTACAGGATTAAATGTAAGGTCACCAGCTATGGCCAGTGCAGTTACTATTTCCGGTGATGCAACAAAAGCATGCGTATTTGGGTTCCCGTCATTTCTTTTTGCAAAATTCCTGTTGAATGAATGTATAACAGTATTTACTTCTTTCTTATCAGCATCCTCACGATCCCATTGCCCTATGCAGGGTCCGCAGGCATTTGCAAAAACAGTTCCTCCGATTTTCTCAAATGTCTCAAGAAATCCATCCCTTTCGGCTATTATACGTATCTGTTCCGATCCCGGAGTTATTGTGAACTGAGATTTTACTACAAGGTTTTTCTTCATTGCATCAGCTGCAACGGATGCTGCTCTTGAAATATCCTCATATGACGAGTTAGTGCAAGATCCTATCAGGCCAACTTTTATTTTAAGGGGCCAGCCGTTAAAAACTGCAACTCTTTTCATATCCGAAATGGGAGTAGCAATATCAGGAGAGAAGGGTCCATTTATGTAAGGCTCAAGCTCTGTAAGGTTTATTTCAATTAGCTGGTCGAAGAATTTCCCGGGATCTGAATAGACCTCAGGATCGGCTGTCAGATGTTCCTTTATTCCCTGTGCAAGCTTTGCTATTTCAGCCCGGCCTGTCGAATCGAGATAGCGTGACATAGCCTGATCATAGCCCGAAGAGTGAACAGGTAGCTCCAACCTCAGCCCCCATGTTACAGATAGTTGCCTTCCCTGTACATGAAAGGAACTCAGCTCCCTCACCGAAGTATTCAATGATGCAGCCTGTTCCGCCTTTAACTGTCAGCAGGCCCGAAACTTTAAGGATAATATCTTTTGCTGAGGTCCATCCGTTAAGTTTTCCTGTCAGTTTGACACCTATCATTTTTGGAAATTTAAGCTCCCAGCCCATTCCCGACATAACATCAACAGCATCTGCTCCACCTACACCAATTGCGATCATTCCAAGACCACCAGCATTTACGGTGTGTGAATCAGTGCCTATCATCATTCCGCCCGGAAAGGCATAGTTCTCGAGTATTATCTGGTGAATTATACCTGCACCAGGTCTCCAGAAATCGATATCATATTTATCGCAAATGGAACTCAGGAAATCATATACCTCCTTATTGATAACATTTGCAGTCCTCAGATCATCAACCGATCCGGATTTAGCCATAATGAGATGATCGCAGTGTACCGAAACCGGGACAGTGGAAGTATCCTTTCCGGCCATAATAAACTGAAGAAGTGCCATCTGGGCAGTGGCGTCCTGCATTGCAACCCTGTCGGGTGCAAAATCCACATAATCGATACCTCTTTTAAAAGGTCTCAAATCTGTTTTGTCGAACAAATGTGCATATAAAACTTTCTCGCTGAATGTGAGCGGTTTTCTGAGGATTTTCCTGATCTCTCCTGTGAGTTGAGGAAGCCTTTCGTAGTACGACTTTATAAGTTCAGTATTGGGAATCATTTAAAGATGTGTTTTCATTTTTTAACCGTAACAGCAAGCTCCCTTTCAACAAGGTCCTTTTCAAACTGAACCTTATCGAAAGTAAATCTGTTTGAAAGGAATTCCATCAGTTTAATTGTGTCTTCGAAGGCATTGCCAAGACAGGTTGATGCACCCGGGGAAGGGGTAATATTGAATATTATATTTTCGCCCAGGATCTTAGCCTCCCCAAGTTCCAGTTTTTTTGTGTCATTGTTAATGATCTGTGGTCTTGTTCCACCTACTTTTTTAGCGAATTTGATCTCTTCAAGCTTTACTTTCGGGACAATCTTCTTAATCTCTTTAAGAAAGGATCTTTTTCCTATCCAGGGGAAGTCATAAACAACATTTTTAAGGAGGTAGTTAAAAATTACCTTGTCGGAAGATATTTTGAGTATGCTTAAAACAGGCTTTATACTGAAGCCAAATGTTTTCCAGTATTCCCAGAAAGTCGAGTAGTTATATCTCTCAAGGAAGAAAATTGGTTTTGCCGTAGGGCCGAACCGTGTTATATTTTCATTATGCACTTCAGGATCGCCATGAACAGCAGCAAAGGGGAGCTTTGGTATCTGCATAGTATAAACCTTGCCGTTGAGGACTTTGGGCCCGGTATAGAAACTGCCTGACATCGAAAGGATTGAATAGTTTTTACCATATCCGAGCGATTTGGCAAACAGCATACTATGGCTCCCGGCAGCAACCACAACGGCTCCGGTTTCAAATTCACCCTTATCAGTCTTAATGATGAAATTATCACCGTCACGGATTATCTTCTCAACCTTTGTCGACAAGTAAACTGATATGTCAGGATTAATAGCTTTGGCATTTTCTGCAAAGGAGTGGCATAGTTTTCTGAAATCAACCGTATAGCCATCTTCTGTTACCAGTGCAAGCAGTTCCTGTTCAGGATCGCGTCCTTCCAAAACTCTCGGTTCAATTTTGCCTATCTCATCCCTTCCTATCATCTTCAATTTGGGAAATAACTGACCAAAAGAAGGATAACGTTCGCTTAAAGTTTTTACCTGATCCTTGCCAACTGCAAGCACCATCTTCGGGACTTTCAAAAAAAGTCCTTCAACATCTTTAATGGTCTTTTCATTTTCCAGGTAATTCATAACCATATCGGCAGAACGTTTTACCTTCTTTGCCTTTTCAAGTGTATAATTGGTTTCTATATCACCGAAATGAAGAGTCTGACTATTCATCCTTGGAGATGAATTTACAAGTCCGAAGTCAGAATACTTTTCAATCAGGCCAATGTTTTTCACATTTGTGTATTTGGAAAGTGTATAGAGCAATGCTGTACCGCTTACTCCGCCTCCGATAATTATTACATTGTGCTTCATTTTCAGACAGGGTTATTAATAAGAATATTTAAAAAAATAATGAGAAGCTCATCCCCGAAAATATGTCACAAGAAAATCTTTTTTTTGGAAATAAACCATAAATGTTGTAAATATCAGGTTTCGAATTATTTGGCCTGTTATTCCGATAACACTGGTCAATATCCTGATATGTAACAATAAAAAACGGATTTTGTTTAACGTTCGTAAACAATATAGAAAATTATTTTGTTGAAAGCAACATTTACAGAAAAGCCCGGCAGATTGATTCCTGCCGGGCTTTTCTGACTTGCTTCCCAAATATTTGTTAACTACTTATTGCCCACTGCCTGTTCGGTTCAGAAATTCTGGTGCAACGGTTCCTGAAGACACCGGGAATTAAATGATACTTATCATACCTTGATTTACTGATCGGCTTACCCTCAAGCACAGCCATTATAATATTAGCTGAATCGAAATCAATCTGATATTCATCCCGGCCATAATGTTTTGCGAAATATTTTGAAGGCTTTCCGATTTCAAAGTGTACGCACCTGAATGCAATTTCTTCCAAAGGATTTTCAAAATAAATTATTTTGCCTGATCCGATCTTATTCAGGATTTTATCAGATCGGATCCCTTTGAGTATTTTGTTAAATGAAGCTCTTATCATGTTTATCCAGTTTTTATTCAGTTGCCCTGTAGTCACTTTTTCAGTAAGACCCCTTTCGGTCAAAAGTAAAGGTCTGATTTATTGCTGGATGAAATATTACATGATTGTATCTTATTTTTACATAATTTACATATTCAGAATGAATAAGGGCTTTTATCGGGCAATACTATTTTAATAATGGGGGATTCTGTGAATGAACGGAACCTTCCAGACAGTGATATCGGCGAGTTACTTAGCTGAATTTGGGGGGCGTCTGTTAAATTGTTTTGTCTTCAGCCTTGCTTTCTTTGTCCCTTAAGAGCCTGCGTGCAATTGCTTCATTTTCTTCTTTTGCTCTTAAGTCTCTTATAAGTGAGTAGTCTTCTCTCCGCTTTGCAGCAGCTTTTAAATCTTTCTCTCTGGCTTCCGGGAAATGATCTTCTATTTCTAGTACGTTTTTCATATTGCAAATATACTAATAAACATTGATTTACCAGGCTGTTGAGGGATGGCTTTTCTTCTCACGTTTCCTGTTTGCCCATTTTGAAGGTTTTCTTCCATGATATCCGGTGTTGTTTTCGGGTTTGCCATTCTTGGGCTGTGCAACTTCCACAGCCACCTTCTGGTTCATGAATTTTGCATTATTCAATGCTTTGATAAGGTCGTCAGCGTAACCTGACTCCACTTCAAAAAATGAGAAGGACTTGAGCAGATCGATCTTCCCGATAGGTACTTTTCTCCCTTTGGTATTGGTGTTTACAAGTTCAATAAGTTGTTCGGGATAAAAGCCATCAGATTTTCCAAGGTTTATGAACAGTCTTGTATAATTGCCGGAATATTTTTCCCGCGATCCTCTTTTGCCAGGTCTTTCGTAACTTGTATCATTTTCAGGTAATATATCAGAAATATCTTCCCCATTGCGGTAATCATCCAGGAACCTGTCAAATTCGAGTGAAACCACCCTTCTTATAAACTCTTCCCTGTCCATGCCGGCAAGTTTCACCTTTATATCGGGTAAGAATTTTTCAATCTCCTGATGGTCGGTTGAAACAGTTTCAAGTTTACTTATCCAGTTGAAAAGCTGCTTTCCGCAGATCTCGCTTCCTGTGGGAATTGGCATGGATTTGAAAGATTTTTTTACAAGTCTTTCTATCTTTTGAAGATTTTGTTTCTCCCTCAGGTGAACAAGTGAAATAGATATTCCTGTTTTCCCTGCTCTCCCGGTACGACCGCATCTGTGGGTATAAATCTCTGCATCATCAGGAAGGCTGAAATTAATAACATGAGTAAGGTCATCCACATCCAGTCCTCTTGCTGCAACATCAGTCGCAACAAGCATATGCAGGTTCCTTAGCCTGAATTTCTGCATTACAGCATCGCGCTGTGCCTGCGAAAGATCGCCATGTAGTGCATCAGCATTATAACCGTCATTTATCAGTTTTGATGCAACCTCCTGGGTCTCCTTACGTGTGCGGCAAAAAACAATTGCATAAATATCGGGTTCAAAATCAGCAATCCGTTTCAACACCTTGTATTTATCCCTTGCATGCACGATGTAATATGCATGGCTTACATTTTCGGCAGATGAGTTTTTTGTGCCGATTGTAATCTCGACAGGATTGTTCATATATTTCCTGGCAATTGAAGCTATTTCAGACGACATTGTAGCTGAAAATAAAAGGGTTCTTCTTCCTTCAGGAACCTCTTCCAATATCTCATTTATGCTGTCGAGAAATCCCATGTTCAGCATCTCGTCAGCTTCATCAAGGATTACTGTTTTTACATTATTCAGCCTTGCTGCTCCCCGTCCGATAAGATCGATCAGTCTTCCGGGCGTTGCAACAATTATGTGTGCACCTTTTTTCAGTCCCCTTATCTGGTTGTCGATGCTTGCGCCTCCGTATACGGAAAGGATTCTTAAACTACCGGTATATTTGGAGTAATCTGTAAGGTCACCTGTGATCTGAATGCAAAGTTCGCGAGTTGGGCACAAAATAAGTGCCTGTGTACTGTTAATATCGGTATCCGTTGCCTGAACCAGCGGTAGTCCGAAGGCCGCTGTCTTTCCGGTTCCTGTCTGTGCAAGTGCGATAATATCACTTTCACCCCCAAGCATATGTGGTATCACTTTTGATTGTACCGGCAGTGGCTGTTCAAATCCAAGTTCCTGAATTGCTTTCAGAATACCGGGAGTGAATCCCATTTCTTCAAAATTTATCATTAAAATGTTTTATGATGTGGTTCCGGGAGCGATGAATTTGTTATCCCGGCTGAAATGAACTCAAATACAGACTGGGCAAAATGTCTGACAACGCTTTGTGGAAATCACTTTGTTATTCGGGGGGCAAATGTAATCAAATTATTCTGATTATATTATTCTTCCTTAAATAGTTTGACATTAAGGGCTGACGGTCCTTTGGGTCCCTTGCCTATTTCAAAAACCACGATATTATTTTCTTTTATGTTTTCCAGAAGGTTATTCGCATGAACGAAAACACTCTGATTTGATACCAGGTCGCGTATAAAACCAAATCCTTTTGAGTCATTAAAGAAAGTAACAACACCCTTCCGTACAAAGTCAGGTGCACTTTCAGGATTGTTCCTGGTTATTTTAAGTTCAATATTTTCTGCAACAACTACTGTTTTCTTATCAGGATCGGGGGGAGTAGAAGTGATCTTTCCAAATTCGTCAACATAGGCAATCATATCATCAAAACTGGTCCTTTTTCCGTCGCTTTTTTTCTTTGCCCGTTTTTGCTCCTTTTCTTTCCTCTTTTTTTCATTCTTGCTTCTTACTTCCTTCTTACCGAATGTTTCCTGCGATCTTCCCATATGTTTAGTTTAGTCTGGCAAAGGTATATAAAAACATGGGAATATCATTCTTTTTATTTGGTATAGTCGTGTATTCAATTTTAATTATATTTTTGATAATATATTCTGAGCTTGTTACGCAACACTAATACAAACTTTAAAATTTACCCAATGAAAAAGAGTCTGACAATTTTTGTCGCATTAATGGTTTCGGCTGCTGCTTTCGCCCAGGGATTGGATTTCAGCGGATCGTGGAAGCTGAACAGCGAAAAAAGCAAGTTAAATGCTGAATTCTCATTCGCTCCTAAAGAAGTTATAATTACACAGTCAGGGAATGATCTGACTGTCGAAAAACACTCAAGCTTCCAGGATCAGGATTTCGTTACTACCGATAAGCTTACACTTGATGGAAAGGAATGCATAAATACTGGATTCCAGGATACCCAGAAAAAATCAACCTGTACATGGTCTCAGGATAAAGCCTCTCTGAAGATCATCTCCAAAATGTCAATCGGCGATGGGGATATGACAATCACTGAGGTTTATAAAATGGATGGAAGCAATATGGTCCTTGAATCTTCAGCTTCTTCATCTTATGGTGACCTGAATGAGACTATGGTATACGATAAGAAATAGAAATATTGTTGCTGGTTGCTAGTTGCTTGTTACTGGTTAATCATGTAAAACAACCAGTAACCAGGAACCAGCAACATCTGATATTTAGCTCAGCAGCTGTTTAACTTTTGCAGAGATCTCTTTCCCGTCGGCTTTTCCTGCAAGCTCTTTCACAGCAGCTCCCATTACTTTGCCGAGATCGGAAGGTGCTTTTGCCCCTACACGTTCAATGATTGCCCTGATGACTTCTGTAAGCTCATCATCACTCATTTTTGCCGGCAGGTATTTTTCAAGTACATCTGCTTCGGTAGTCTCCTTTTCATACAGTTCAGGTCTGTTATTTTGCTTGTAAATTTCCGCTGATTCCCTTCTCTGTTTTACCAGCTTCTGGATGATCTTAATCTCTTCTTCAGCCGTCAGCACGCTGTCGGATCCTTTTTCGGAGTGAGCAAGGAGAAATGCAGTCTTCGCAGCTCTTATTGCCTCGAGCGCTACTTTATCTTTGGCTTTCATTGCAGTAATAAGATCTCTTGCAATTTTTTCTGTTAGTGACATGGAATTTTAGTTTAAAGTTTACTATGATATTTAAAAGATTTGTAAAGATACGGATAAAAGTTGCTGGTTGCTTGTTGCTGGGTGCTGGTTGTATTATACCTCGCACCGCACGCCGCACGCCGCTTTTATTTTGAAAACTGTAGTTCCGTAAGTGATCTTGTAAAGGCCATTCTCATTGGAAATCAGTTCAGCATGAGTGCCCTGTTCGACAATAGTGCCGCTCTCAAGTACAATGATTTTGTCAGCCTTCCGGACAGTAGCCAGCCTGTGAGCAATTACCACTGATGTTCGTCCCTGCATCAGCTTTTCAAGAGCTTCCTGAACAAGCCTTTCCGATTCAGAATCAAGTGATGAAGTGGCTTCGTCGAGAATTAGTATTGTCGGGTTTTTAAGTACTGCCCTTGCTATTGCAATACGTTGACGCTGACCACCTGAGAGCTGTACACCACGTTCGCCCACAACTGTTTCCAGTTTATCCGGAAATGACTTTATGAAATCCCAGGCATTTGCCTGAATGGCGGCATCAATAATCTCCTGTTCACCTGCACCAGGTTTCCCGTAGGCAATATTTTCCCTGACAGTGCCTCCAAACAGGAAAACATCCTGCATTACAATTGCCATCTGTCTTCTTATTGATGAAATCGGAAAGCTGCGACTGTCGCGGCCGTCAAAAAGGATCATACCGCTTGTTGGTTCATAGAATTTTAGCAGGAGAGAAACCAGAGTTGATTTTCCCGCACCGCTTGGTCCTACGATTGCAACCTCCTGTCCGGGCTCGATTCTAAAAGTGACATTTTTCAAGACTGCGATTTCATCGCGGGAAGGATATCTGAAATCCACATGGTCAAATGCAATCTGCCCGTGAAGCAGACTGGAGGGATCAGGCACGTAAGTCTCGTCAAGCTTTTCGGTTTGCTCATCAAGAATCAGAAGGAGCTTTTCGGCAGCACCGATGGTTCTTTGCAATCTTGTATATACACTTGCCATTCCGGCTATGTTTCCTGCGATGAAACCTGAATAAATAACGAATGAAAATAGTTGTCCCGCCTCCATCTGTCCCTTTGCAATTAGTATTGCCCCACGCCATATCACAAGTCCCATTGCAATAAAAAACCCAAGAACAATGAAAGAAAGTGCCGCCTGGTATTTTCCGCCCTTGATCCCCACTTTGGCTACTTCATTTGTTTTTTCACGGTAACGATTTATCTCAAATAATTCATTTGTAAAGGCTTTCACGTTCTGAATCCCCTGAAGTGTCTCTTCCACTATTGTATTTGATTCTGCAACAAACGACTGGGCTTTCTTTGAATACCGCCTTACAGCCCGGCCCGCAAAAAAAGCTGAAAGTGCCATTGGAGGAACAACCGCAAGCATGAATAATGTCAGCTGGAAAGAGCTTATCATCATAAGGGTTATTGCTCCGGTGATTATCAGTATCTGTGATAGAAGATCAGCCAGGGTTTCAGTCAGTGAGTGTTGCAGGATTGAAATATCGGCAGATATCCTGCTGTTAAGCTCACCCACTCTTCTTTCAGAAAAAAATGACATTGGCAGTTTGATAAGGTGACCATAAATGTGCTGTCTGATGGAAGCAAGTGTTTTTTCAGTCACCAGAACAAAAATCCTTGTGCGGAAGTATGAAAACAGTGCCTGAACGACAACTATTGCCAGAAGTAATAAACCTATACGGCTTATCTCGCTGATTATCCTACCCTTGTTTGCCATATCCACCATATTCCCAAGATATTTTGGGAACATAAGGCTTGCCCCACTCGATATAAGCAGGAAGAACATGCCAAGTGCAAATTTCCAGCGGTAAGGCTTTAAAAACCTGTATAATTTTAACAACTCCTTAAAACCGGTTCCTGCTTTTCTCTTCTCCTCATCCGGCATACTAACAAAGTTTTGTTCAAGACTTGCAAATATCCTGATATTGATGATTGGTTGTTATGATTTGCAGTTATTTTTTAAAAATCCTGATCGGCTTGGGGTTTTAGGACGGAGTAATTTTTGCCTGCAACATTACACATAGAAAAAGTCTTTCCGTAATTATGGAAAGACTTTTCCCCCTAATTGAACCTACTACTAACCCTAACCTGAAAAAAACCTAAACCTGTTTGAATATATTGTTAATAACCCTATTTTATGCAAGTGATCTGCGATCATCCAGACCTAGAGTCTCTTCAAATTCCCTTATAAACATCATATAGAATGGTAAATATTGTTCCTGTTCATAATAATTATGAATCTCGTCAATACTTACCGGAATATCCTCGGGATGATTATCAGGAGTAATATTTTTAATTTTAGATTTTGTAAAATCGATGCGTTCACCGTCAACACGATTATAAAAATGCCAGCTTTTCCTTTTATGTGTTTTCAAAATTTCACCACCAAAAATGTCATATATAAGATTTGAGATCACACTGCTCTGATCAACCGAAGATTTAACCAGATTCAAGGCTGGATTATTTTCCGGGCTTCGGGCCCTGTTCATTGCCGTCTGTATAACTCTTCTGTTAATCATGTAATTTCTCTTCCTGGTTTAACAATTCTTTTAGCATGAGTGATTTTTTCACTTGTAATCTGAGTTTTTTATCAATAGGATTACGATCAGAAAGGTAAAAAATATGGATAGAAAAATTGTTACAGAATTTCGGTAAAATGTTACAAGATTCACAGATTATAAATGTGTCAGAATCATGTTCGGAGGAGAGGCAAGGGGCTGTATCAAAAGTCCACCAGAAATTATTATATTTGAATGACTTAACTACAATTTTGTTATGGAATTTGAACACCGCAGACAAAAAGTTGTTCCTATGCCTCAATTCCTGAAGAGGATGGGGCGTTACGGATTAGTTGCCGCCATGCTGATTTTCTTTTCGGTGTGCCTGGGAACTATTGGTTATCATTATTTCGGACAATTAAAATGGCTGGATAGTTTCCATATGGCCAGCATGATTCTGACAGGAATGGGACCGGTTTCAGAAATGCATACCGACGGGGCAAAAATATTTTCCTCATTTTTTGCATTGTACAGCGGAGTTGCCTTTTTAAGCATAACAGCGGTCTTTTTTGCTCCCATCGTTCACAGATTCCTGCACATATTGCATGTAGAGAACGACGAAGACAAACCTGACAAATAAGCAGTAACAGACTCAATAACGATTCCTCTTGCCTTTACTCAATGGCTGAGTGATGCTGTTCAACGTAATTATTTCGTTTCCGATTTTGGCTTAAGTGATTCTGCCCACTTGCAAATTAATTCGATTTGTTCTTTTGAGGGAATTAGTTCAGGGTTTGATTTCCTTACTGATTTTGGCGGCATCTTTCCCCCAGTCACCTCAGAACAGATAAGTGAAGCCTTTTTCCCTTTTTCAGCGGCAGTATATTCATCCCATTTAGATAAATTAAGCTTTGCCAGAGCTAATAATCTTCCATTGCTGCCATGACATTTTAAGCATGAAGTCTGAAATATTTTATGAATATTCTCAGGTATCTGAGATGGCTGCTCTTTAACAATCTGGCATGTGATGTTCTGTACGGAAGCCAGCATAAATATTACAAATATTTGCCAGAATAGACTTTTGTAACGAGAAATACTTTTCATCTTTTCTTTTGATTTGTTTACATAAAGGTACCTATTTACCAGTTAATTTCCATAATCTAAGATAATCTTCGGCTCAATTATCAATAAAGGATCTTTGGACCAGGGTGTCCTGGAATTATATATAGTCGAATATCTTTTCTATTATTTCCAGGCCGACGTTCTTTCCTGTTCCTTCATACTCCAGATTGTTATATTTATTAAATAATTGCAGATGAACTTCTGAATCTATGCTTTCTTTTATTCTTCTTGACATCTCCCCTGAAACAGGAGCTCTGAGTTCTCCGAACAAGTTTTGAATAACCCTTATTTTTAGAATATTATCGCTGCTTTTGACACTGATCTCTATTATGTCCTTATTTCGGGTAATCTCTGATGCCGTTGATTTATTATAAGTGCTGAACAAATAGAACTTCTTATTGAGATACAGAAAAGAAATGAACCCGATAAAGTACCTTCCCATCCATGGTATTTTAGCTATTGAAAAAGAAAAGGAAGTGTCGTGCTCTTCAAAATTATTACTTTGAATCCATATCCAGGCTTCCGGAAATGAGACCCCCCAGTCCTTTTCTATATAACCTTTACCCCCGTCGAAATCAATTACATCCGTGTTAACTGAAATCTTCCCCCGGAGATCATGATTAACCGACACTATGTCATGCTTGCATTCCATAAACGGAATAAAGGAATACCAACCCATTATCCCGGGAGAGAAAATACTTTTAGGGTATTTCACAATGTTACTGAAATTAATCTGCCCGTCTACCTGGATTCTTTCTCCCCTGATGTTAAGAGATATTTCATTTCGGGTAAAGACGGATTGACCCATCTTCAATAGCAGTTTTTTTTTATCCCAGCTGAACTCATCAAACGGGTACCTTATGTAATCGGTGCCGTGGGTAAATCCATTCATTATCTGAATGAATGCATGGGGATCATTTTCAACTATTGAGACTCCGGGAATAAATGAAAATGTATAAGACTGATCTTTTGTGACCTGTTTAAAATACCAGCCTTCAAAATAGTGTTTCTTTTTCAGGTTGCCCTGGAATAGTTCGGGATTAAACAGGCGCCGGAACATTGATAAAAATATGTCAGTGAAAGTTTCTGAGGAATGGGTTATTTTTTGAACTCAGAAATATTAACCACCGATAAAAGACATTTCCTGTCATCTCCTACAACCACACCTTCCATAAAAACAGAGCATAGGGGCTTGCCATCATAACCAAGCATTATTTCACAGGATTCTTTACTGTTACTTGTAAAAACTTTAAGGAAAAATTTGTTAAACTCCTGTTGCGAACTTTCGGCGATAAATAATTTGAAGTTGCTGTTTACCAGGCTAAATCGCTTATCACCAAGCATTTCGGCACCTGTGAAGTTCAGCTCGCTTATACTGCCGTCTTTTTCAAGTGTAAAATAGCCCAGTGGAGCAAAATCGTACAACATGGTATATTTTTTAAGAGCTGTCTCTGCCGTTTCATTTGCCTCGCGCAGCTCTTCATTCTGCATTTCCAGTTCTATCTGGTGTACCTGCAGTTCATGAAGAAGCTTTTTTACATCAGCTTCAACGCCGATCCTGGTTGTAATCTTCTTCTCTTTCAGTTTTTCTTCGGCTTTCATACGTAAAATCTGGGCATCGGTCAGATTCTTTTTTTCTGTATTCATAGTATAGCTATCTTTTTAGTGATAAAATAATTCTGGTTGACATGTTCAGTTCGTTTTGCAGGAAGCTTGCGGAGCATTCAACATCTGATATTCCGTCACCATCTGCTTTCACCTGCATATGTAATTTACCTCCATGCAATTCTTTCAGCATTTTATTCAGTTCTTTTTCAAGTTTTCTCTGAGCAGGTTCAGGAATAAACATCTTAATATAATTGTGGTTTACTGCATCTTCACGGGTTTTTCCAAAAAGAATTTCTGCTTCATGATTAAATTCCAATATATTAAATTCAGCTGATAATTCAATTATTGCATCTGAGGATGAATTTATAAGCAACCGGTTTATCTGGACAGTTTCGTGCAATTTAATTTCTGCATGTTTGAGATCGGTGATGTTTATAAAAGTTATTACAAGGCCTTCTATCCTGTCGTCGAGGGTACGGTAGGGCATTATCCGGATAAAAAACCATCTCCCGTCCCTTGTAGGAATCTGCTTTTGTATAAATATGAGTGTCCTCAGGACTTCTATAGCATCATCGGCCAATTCCGGGTAAATAAGGTCGGAAACCTGGTCAGTAAATGGCCTTCCGATGTCGCTTTTTATAAGCTTGAAAATTTTGGTTGCCTGATTTGTATAACGGCGGATATTCAATTCTTTGTCGAGAAACAATGTTGCTATGTCGGTACTGTTAAGCAGGTTTTTCATATCATTATTCACCCGCGAAAATTCATCCACCTTAGACTGCAATTCAGCATTCACCGTTTGAAGTTCCTCATTCAGACTCTGCATTTCTTCTTTTGAAGTTGTAAGCTCCTCATTTGTAGATTGCAGTTCTTCATTTGTAGATTGCAGTTCCTCATTTGTTGATTTCAGTTCTTCCTGTGAGGTCTGCATTTCCTCGAGAGTGCTCTGCATCTCTTCACGGGTATGCTGTAACTCTTTCTCCAGCTCTGATAACCTTTTCCCGGTTAATCCCTTTTTCCCTTTTTTGTCCGGCAGTCTGACATTTTCAGTTTCGTGAACGTCAGTAAAAATTATCAATACTGTACCAAATAAAGACTCTGGTTTGTCAATCCATCTGATGTTGACATTAATGAAATGTGAATCACCGTTGGTACCGACTTTTATATCGTTCAAAACGACAGTCTCCTTTTTCATAAGTGCTTTCCTGAACGCAATAGGAAACTCTTCCCTGAGACCTTCACGCAACATAGCGAATATATTCAGGTTTGCTTTGCCAACAGCAGGTTCCAGATATTTTCCGGTACGTCCGCTTATGTAAATGATATCACCATTTTCATTCACCAGTACGCCGGCAGGTGAAAAATGCCTGAGGAGCAGCTGATCGGCCAGTGTTTGAATATTAAAAACTGATTTTACTGATGCCGTGGTTTCAATATTACCCTGACTTGATCTGGAAAATGATGACGGGAAATCGAGTAATTCCGGTAACAGGTCAGTAACGGAGCGCTTGTAAATCTTCAGCCTTGAGTCGACAGATGAAAAAAGATGATTTTGAGTTCCAAGTGTTTCAGAACTGCCCAGAATAATGATACCTTCATTATTAATGCTGTAGAAAAACATGCCAAGCAATTTCTTTTGCAGAACCGGGTCCATATAAATCAGCAGGTTGCGGCACGACAAGAAATCGATTTTTGTAAAAGGCGGATGCATTATAATGTTATGGTGTGCAAACACAATCATTTCCCTGATTTCTGTATTTACACGATAGCCATCATCAGTTGTTGAAAAAAAACGATTCAGGCGGCCGGGTGATACGTCGGCTGCAATATTTGAAGGAAAAATCCCTTTTCTGGCTGTTTCCACAGCTTCATTATCAAGATCAGTAGCAAATATCTGCAACGAAAGCCTGGAATGCGGATTCATTGTTTCAATTGCTTCTTTAAATGCAATTGCCAATGAATAAGCCTCTTCTCCGGTTGAACAGCCTGGTATCCATGCACGTAATATTGAACTATCAGGCAGATTTTTTACATAATCCGGAAATACTTTTGTTTTCAGCTTTTCCCATACAGCAGGATCACGAAAAAAATTGGTCACACCAATCATCAGCTCCTTGAAAAGGATATTGGCTTCTTTTGGGTTTTCCTGTAAAAAGTGCACATACATTGAGATCTTATCAATTCTGTGTACACTCATGCGTCGTTCGATACGGCGATAGATTGTATTTTTCTTATATAGGGAAAAGTCATTACCGGTATGGGTTCGCAGCAGAATTATTATTTTCTCAAGAGAGCTTTGGTCCTTAATCTCTTTATCCAAACCAAACCTTACAATTGGAATATGTTTGAGGAACTGGATCAATTTTACAGGCAACTGGTTGGCAGGAGCTACAATATCAGCCAGAACTGAATCGATTGCATTTCGGGGCATACTGTTGTATTTTGCATCGGCGGGATCCTGTACCAGAACTATACCGTTTTTCTCCTTTATTGCCCTGATTCCAATACTGCCGTCGGAGCCCATGCCAGAAAGAATAACGCCGATACTTCTTTCATTCCGGTCGTCTGCAAGAGAACGGAGGAAAAAATCGACGGGAAGGCGCAATCCCCTTGATTCCATAGGTTCAAACAGATGAAGTACCCCCTTTAATATCGACATGCTTTTGTTAGGAGGAATTACATAAATACAGTCTGGTTTTACTACCATCCGGTCTTTTACCTGAAAGACATGCATTGGGGTAATTCGCTGAAGCAACTCAGGAAGCATCCCTTTATTAGTCGGATCGAGATGCTGGATTATGGCATATGCCATGCCGCTGTTTTCGGGCACATTACTTATAAATTGTTCCAATGCTTCAAGTCCGCCTGCAGATGCTCCGATTCCAACTATCGGAAACACACCGGTATCAGTAGCGGCATTCTTTTTCTTAATTGATGGTATGGGTTTTGTTTTACTGTTTTTCACCCGTAAATATTAAAATTACATGTCTGTTATATCTAAATAACAGAAACAAGTCATATACAACTACATATAACTACAAAATAAATATAAAATTATCAGATTCAAAATATTCAGCGGGATGTTTTATTTACAGCAGGTCAAAATATTTCAACAGGGACATAAAATCGATATTTATTTACGGCCATTATAATATTTAAGAGCCTCAGGCATGAACTGTTTCAGCTTTCTTAACCTTGTTTCGTCTGAAGGATGGGTGCTAAGGAATTCCGGTGGTTTTCCTCCTCCTGCATCTGACATTCGTTGCCAGAAAGGGATTGCTTCCCTCGGATCATAACCCGCCATTGCTGAAAAGATCAATCCGTACTGATCAGCTTCTGTCTCCTGTTGGCGTGACCATGGCAGCATTGCTCCCAGCTGGCTTCCTATACCATAAGTTGCCATAAAAAGATTCTGTGTCTCCTGAGGTTTCTGGGCAAGAGCGATCTCAAGCGCCATTCCTCCCATTTGCTGGACCAATGCCTGGCTCATTCTTTCATTACCGTGTTTGGCAATGGAATGGGCAATTTCATGGCCTATTACAATAGCCAGTGCGGTTTCGTTCTGTGTTACAGGTAATAATCCTGTATACACAACCACCTTTCCGCCAGGCATGCACCAGGCATTTATGACCTTATTATCATCAATAGTATTGAATTCCCATGAATATCCTTCCAGTACAGATTTTTTTTCCACTGTGTTATAATACTTTGTAATGGCATTGGCAATTCTTGCCCCGACGCGATCGACCATCGCCGCATCGCTGCTTGAACCCGGGTTTAAAACCTTATTTTCTTTTAAAAATGTATTGTACTGGCTTACGGCCATTAACCGTAAGTCTGATTCCTTTACAAGGCTCAATTGTTTGCGGCCTGTTACCAGATTTAATGCACATCCTGTCAAAAAGGAGGCGCAAATTAATGTCAACAGTATGTTTTTCATGTGTGATGGAGATTTCAAATAAATTCTTAAAGAGTTTCCTTCCAGAGTGTATTTAAGAGTATAAATTTAGCTTGATGCTCCGGGTTATATGTTACATAATTATTGGAAAAAATTACAACATTTCCACTTTTTATGAGCATTTCGCACCTTGGAATCATGTAAATCTTATTTGAAATTGTGTAACAAGATAAAGTTTCAACAAGACTATCTTTCCCACTAAATCTATATTGTATGAAAAAAATGAAAATGAGTTTAATGATTGTATCGGCTGCAATTCTGATTCTGTCAGGATGCGCTTCATGGAATAAAACACAGAAAGGCGCAGTTGTCGGAACAGCGGCAGGAGGAGCAATGGGCGCTGTGATTGGACGGGCTTCAGGGAATACCGCTCTTGGTGCAATTATCGGAGCTGCAGTCGGAGGTGGTGCAGGTGCTATAATTGGCCGTCAGATGGACAAGCAGGCTGAGGAAATAAAGAAAACAGTTCCCGATGCAAAGGTTGAACGCGTGGGTGAGGGAATCATTGTAGAATTCAGCAGTAACGTACTGTTTGCATTTGACAAATCGAATCTGTCGGATGATGCCAAAACAAACCTGACTAAACTGGTTAAAGTCCTGAACAGCTATCCTGATACAAATATTGAGGTACAGGGACACACCGACAGTAAAGGAAGCGAATCCTACAATCAGAAACTATCGTTGAGGCGGGCTAATGAGGTTTCAGCTTATCTGGAAGGAAATAATATTAAAACCAGTCGTGTTAGTGTCAAAGGATTTGGTGAATCAGCTCCAAAATATGAGAATAGCACAGATCAGAACCGATCTTTAAACCGAAGGGTTGAATTTCTTATCACTGCAAATGAAAAGATGAAGGCTGAAGCTGCTAAAGAGGCTGGTAAATAGATCTGATACAAATTTAAATACTTAAAAAAACAAAAATGAAAACGAAATTTTATTCTATATCAGCATTCTTTATTCTCCTTACAATAACATCGCAGGCCCAGATCGGGTTTGGTATCCTTGGAGGAGTAAATTTCCAGAATATTAATGGGAAGGATGGTAGCGGGAACAAGCTTAAGAATGGTCTCTTAACAGGGTTTCACGCCGGCGTTAATGCAAACATCCCGGTAGCACCTGAATTCTATTTTCAACCCGGACTGCTTTTCTCTGTCAAGGGGGCAAAGAATGATTTTTTTTCCCCGCAAACCAAAGCATCAGGGGATCTGGTAACTACAACAAAACTCTCTTATATTGAGATACCTATAAACCTGTTGTACAGGCCGCAGTTAGGGAACGGATATATGCTCCTGGGTTTCGGACCATACTTTGCTTTTGGTATTGGTGGAAAAGAGAACTCAGTAATTGGTCCAATCAATTATAACAGGGATGTCAAATTCAAGAACACAGTGACAAATGTGGGTGATCTGCTTGGGACTGCCTATTACAGACCGTTTGATGCAGGTGCAAATATCTTTTTCGGATATGAATTATCAATGGGAGTCTTCCTGCAGCTTAATGCACAGCTTGGATTATTGAAGATCAATCCGGAGTATAGCTGGGCTGCCGACAGTAAAGCTTCATATAAGAACACTGGCTACGGTCTTTCAATAGGATACCGGTTTTAACAACAGATTTTAGCATTTGAAAAGGACCGTCTTTAACAAACAATACGGTCCTTTTTGTTTGTAACTAAATTGAATGAGGAATTATGCGGACGGTGAGAATCACTCTGGCCCTGGTGGCCTGGTTTATGAAGGACATCCCTTCCTGGATCAGCCATTGATGGCTGCTCTTAAGCAGAATATCCCCCAAAAGGAACATTAATTTCCGGAGGTTGACTGTAATTCCTGGAACAGAAATATGTCATACCGTTAATGTCAGTAATGTCAACGACCTTTAACATGTTTTCTTCCAGCAGTCTTGATACATCATCTTTTGTTAAGCTTCTGTCAGTTCTGGAATCAAAATAATTTACCACTCCGTTAAAGAATTTCGTAGTCTGGTAAAATGAAAAAACGGATCTGTTCCCGGTATCATTTTTGAAGTAGCCAATAAAAATGGCTTCCTGAGGCAGGATGCGGACGACATTTTGTAAAAAGCTCCCAAGGCTTTTTATGTTATTCAGTCTCTTCAGGTTTATGAGTGTTCTGATACTCTTCATATCATTGGAATCATAAAAATAATGATGTGTGGATGAAAGTGCCATTAAATTTGGCTCTTTCTCAAGGTTCAGAATGTGTAAGTATTGAATTAAGTCAACCCCTGCCTCAGACCGAATATTTTCTAATACAGGGCTTATCCTGTATGAATGGTGAACAATTACTTTCTCTCTGAACTTCGAATTTACTAAGTCGGGCAAAATCAATTGTTTACGCAACACTATAGTATTTTCCATGGCTCTTAATATTTAAATTACCCGGTTAATCGTTGAATTTGTGACATAATTGTGTGACTATTGACTAACTCATACAAAGGTAGGCTGTTAATCTATTTAAATGTTACACAATTACTTATAAGAGTTACATGATTTACACCTTCAGGATGACAATAACCAGGTTTACCCAATAAACCTGATAACTTCGACAGGGCAACTTTCGGCAGCTTCCTTTATTTTCTCCTCATGATCATTGTAATTTGCATCCTCAATTACAATGGCAATATCTTTCAGTTTAAATACCTCAGGACAAATATCCTGGCACAGGCCGCATGCAGTACAGCCTTCTTCAATCCATATTTTACTAATAGCCATTATTTTATATTTTACTTTTTAAAATAATCCCTGACAAAAGTTTGCATTTGAATTTCTGTCATTTTACCGGAATTTATTACTTCAATTTTTATATCCTCAAAAAGATGGTCAGTTTTTATCAGGTTTAACAATTCGCTTTTGGCATCTGTTGGCCCGAACAGAATTACTTCCTGATACTTTTTAATAATTTCTCCCAGCTTTCTGTAATAACTTAATTGCAGGTGTTGCTCCTTTTTATGGATAAGTTTTTCACCTTTGTAAAAATTGAATTCTGCCTCAGGATCTGATAATTCTGATACAACTCTTTTAGTCGCGATTGTATCAATTGCAGGTTCCAATATAAAAGCATTTGAATGATCCATCCAGATACCTGCCTGTTTAATGTCTTTCATTAAAATAAATTTTGGTAATTCTTTAAAAATGTTAATAATTCCTCATACGTCCCAGTACTCTATCAAGAGAGGTCTTCAACTTATCAACGGCTCCCTCTAATGCCTGTTCATGAGTATTCCCGTTGTTTGTGACAGCTATGGGTTTCCTTCCTGCAAGACGGGCTTCAATCATGCATCGTTTATCGTTCGATCCTTCCTTATCGCCGTTCTCATCTGAAAGATGAACTTCGACTCTTGTTATCTGATGACTGAACCTGCTTAAGCTTTCAGAAATTAAGCTGATAAACGGAGCTCTGAATTCTTCTGTTACTGTTACCTTATTGTCGGTATTAAACTGGATTGTCATGATGTTTTTTTACTTTTTGTTCTCAACCTTAAAATCCTTCAGTGCTTTTCCAATAGCCTCCATGTCATAGTTGAATCCATGTTTGAATGATTCCCAGTTGCTTGGGCCTTTTTTGTAACTTTCAAGCCTTGCTTTCAGGAACTTGTTTTGTTGGTCCAGGTAAGCAATCTTTTTCTTGTATATTGCATTGGATTTTTCTCCCTGGTTTTTAATTTCTGCGCTTAATTCAGCAATCCGGATTTCATGGTTACTGATTTTCAATTCAGACTCATTCTTGAATGTTATCCATTCTTCGGGGTTTACTGGCTTCCCGGCTCCTGTATTTGCTTCATTCTGTTTTGAATTCACATCGCGGTCAGAAATCAGAATCTTAGTCTGGGCATCTTTTAGCTTATTAGCCGATGACCTGTAACCGGTGAAGATTATTCCTGCTGCAAGAGGTATTGTTATGACAAGGATAAAAATTGTTTTTTTCATTTTCATTTTAATTTTCAAAAAAGGCTATTAATTAATAATATGTCCAATTAAAAGTATGAGATTCTTCGCTTCGCTCAGAATGACAAACGTTTATGGAGGTGGAGATAGGAGGGGATGTTTGGAGGCCGTGCCTCCAAACATCCTTCAGCTGCAGGTTCCCAGCAAAAGCCAGATAACTATAAAAACTACTATAGTTCCCAAACAACCACCGCCTAATTTCCAGGCTCCTATTCCTGAAAGCAGTCCCCTGAATAAATTATTCATAATAATTATTGTTTTATACGACTTCAGTGTTCATGTTCAACATTGTTGGATTGATATGTAAATTTGTGATTCCGGGATTCAGGAATGCACATATTAAATATTAATATCCTTTAGGTATGTGAAAACCCCAAATACCTTGAGAAGCCAGCCGATAACAACGAGTACAACCACCACATTCAGTATACTTTTAATTTTACTATCCATTGGGATGTAATTGTTGACAATGTACAGAATAATACCTGCAACAATTAATACGATTAAAATAGTCAGTATTGGCATGATATTGATTTATTAGTGTGTTTCAAAGTTAATCCGTGCAATACCCGAAAGTGTTACATAACTTCGGGAAAAAGTTACATCATTCACACTTATGTGTGAATCATGTAATACTTCACCGGAATTATGTAAGGATTACAAAAACAAGTTGTTGTATCTTTTCAACTTTCCTTTTTCAATCAGATACCTTTTCATGAAGAAGAAATTGCTTTTAAAAATATTTGTCGGGGTACTTACTCTTGTGCTCTTGATAAAATTTTTAACAGTAATTTTTTTTGAGCCCTGGCTTGGAAGAATAATTGTCGCAGAGTTGAATGAGGAGGATAGAAATTACATTGTTGAAATAAAGAAGATTCATGTTTTGTTAATTAAGTCAGGGCTGGATATGGAAGGAGTTTCAATAAGCTCAAAGCAGGTACCTGGAGGTGACAATGATTTAAAAGCGGAAATTGAAACAGTGAAATTCAGAGGCATAAACCTCGCTAGGGCTATATTCAGACATGATATTCACATCGGTTCGGTGACCATTTCAAATAGTACTTTTAAGGGGAAAATTCCATTTTCAGGGGGGAACCTGCAACAAATTGTTTCACCTGTGAAGATTGGTATAGGGAGGGTACTTTTTGATAAATTGAATCTGGAAATGAAAAACGATTCGACTGAGCAGTCTTTTTCGTTAAAGGAAGGGGTATTTAAAATATACGATTTACTGGTTGAAAAACAGGATACCCTATTCCCTGTCACGATCAGTCTGTTTGATTTCGAAGCCAAAGAACTTGTTTCGGTTTCATCCGGAAATATGTATTCCTATAGAGTAAAGAGGATGAGCTATTCCGCAGCTTCAAATACAATGGCAATAGACAGCCTGTTTATTCGCCCGAACTATGCAGATTATGATTTCACATCAAGGTATAAATATCAGACTAATCGCATCGAAGCCATTTTTGCCAATATTTATGTTCACGATTTTAATTCTTTTGGTGACTTCAAAACAAAGGGACTAACAAGCTCGTATATCGAGATCGGGAAGCTGAACATGGAAGTTTTTCGTGATAAGCGGAAAGAATTCAGGCATTTGAACAAACCAGCACTCCAGGAGTTGCTTTACAGCTATCCGGGCACTATTCATATTGATTCAATCGGTCTTATGAACGGAAACGTTATATTTACAGTACATGCCGAGGAAGCTAACGATCCAGGAAGTATCAGCTTCAATGAAATCAATGCCAAAATCTATAAAGTGACAAATGACTCTGTTTACAAAACAGAATCCGCTTTTTTAGAGATTAAGGCTGATGCTTTGTTAATGGGAAAAGGAAAAATGACAATTTCGTTAAAAGGAAGATTATATGAAAGCGATAACACATTTTCACTGAATGGAACCCTATCAAACCTGGAAGCAAAAGAATTAAATCCCATACTGGAGAAAAGTGCTTTTATTTATGCCACATCCGGTAAAATTGATGCGATGAATTTCAGATTTACAGCAAATAACACTAAGGCCACCGGCGAATTAACAATGCTTTATAATGGATTGGATATCACAGTAAAGAACAGGAAGACAGATGATACAACAGCTTTTAGAGAGAGATTTATATCATTTATAGCCAACAGAAGAATATTGGATTCAAATCCGGTCGGGAATGAAAATGTGAGAGTGGGGATTATAGATTATGAAAGAGATCCGGAAAGATTTATCTTTCACTATTGCTTCAATTCTATACTTTCAGGAATTACTACAAGTCTGACTATCAAACACAAGAAAAGGAACAAATGATTACAGATTTGATTTGACTTTTTTCCAGTAATCAAGAGTGGCATTACCGGAGCCGTTCCAGTTTCTGGCAATCATCTCATAATCCGGATAGCCCGTCAGCCTGGCATAATAGAGAAATATTTCTTTCGAAATCTTAAAATTATGGCAATCTTTTAATTTATAAATAATGCCGGTTCTCTGGTAATAATCGAGAAGCCTGATCGGTCTGATCTGGAAAGCCCCAACTGCCTCTTCAGAAAGATTATATGCAAGCGTGTCACCTGCACTTTCGACCTGAACAATTGCTTTAATAAGTCTGTCGTATGCATCAACAGGCTCTGCAGTACAGATATAGCCGACTTTCATATCAGGAGCAAATGCAGGGACAAAAAGCAAAGACAAGAAAATGATGAAGACATTTTTCAGGAACAGGATTTTTATAAATTGTAATTTAGTTTTCACAAGGCAAATTTAGTTGCCAGTCCCGGTACGTGTGTTACATAACTTCTTTAAAAAGTTACATAATTCACACATTACGAATGTGTTAATAAAAGGAAATATGAAATGGCTATAATTCTGCTTGTATCAACAGGGAAAAAGACGATCACCATTTCCTTCTGGAGGAGAGCCAGCCCAGCAGGAAACCCAGACCCAGACTAATCAGAATCTGTCCCCAGCGCAAATTGGTCATTCCCATCGAGCCGCTGCCATGGCCTATTCCTTTTAACCCGGAAGTACCGCCCAATAGCAGAAAAGCAATTACTATAATCGCAATCGCAACAACAATGTAAAGTATTCTTGTTTCTCTTCTTGTCATGATTTTCTCTTTATTAGTATATTTTATCGGATTAATAATTTATTATTGAAAATGCCCACTAATAAGGCAAAAAATGCTACTACAGGCAGTATATGAATTAATCCGCTTATATGGAACCCAAAAAAGCCGGCAGCCCAAATTTTAATTAAGGCAAAGCAGTCGATAAAAAATAATTTTGACATTAAATTGAATTAATAAAAATCCTAACGTAAAGATAGATTGTTATTCCAGCAGGATTGTTACATAATCCCTGAGCAGATTTATATGATTTACATGTTTTATAATTCTGTTAAAGGCTTTTACCTGAATGATAATTGCGTATCTCTTCAAAAAAGGGAGTTCTTTTTTCTTCAACACATTTTACTGCATACAGGTATATGGCTGCACTCCAGGTTTGCCAGTCTTGTCCCATAGGCTTACCATCCTGGGCTTTAAGCCATTCGTTAAATCCAAATTCATTACCGGTACCGGAAGTTTTTATGCACCGGGTAAGAGCCACAAGTTTTTTTTCTGCAAGCCTGTACTTTTTTATTGCAACTAAAGCAGCCACATAAAAACCGCAGACAAAAGGCCATATACCTCCATTATGGTACTCTCCGGGCCTGTTATATATTGAATATCGTAAACGCCAGTCAATATCTCCGGGTTTAATAAATGGGAAGAAATTAGGAGGGAGTTCAACTGCCAATTCGCCCCTTTTTCTCATTTCTCCACACTCCATTTCGATCCATGAAATCATTTTCCCGGCCTTCGATTGTGATGCTATACCGGAGAGAATGGCCAGACTGTTACCGAGCAGGTCGAAGCGTTCACTGCTATGAATTTTGTAGGACCAGAAAGCAAGGTAAGGCTTGTTTTTTATTACAAAACCCTCCTGGATATGTGGGGAACATGCATCACTTGTAATCGTAAAATGTCTCATATTGCGGAGCACCATATCTGCTCTTTTGTTCTGATCCAGCAGTCGGAGACAACTGTAAAACAAAGTATTAATATACAGTCCATATCCGGTTACCCATTGTTCATCACGCCAGTCGCTTGTTGGCTGCTGGGCAATCAGGTACCTGTCTGAAGGGCTTTGATACTCCATCCAGGTCAAGGCTTTACTGACCGCTTCCTGAAGAAAATCATGCTCTCCGGTTATTCTCCTGAAAATGCCCACACCCAATAAGAACAAAGGAGTTGAATCGCTTGAGCCCCGATCTTCCTTATCATGAACCAATGAGGGGATGTGACCCCGTTCTGTCTGATTTTTTGCAAGATTTTCCAATACCATCCTGATACTCTCTCTCAGCTTAAGATTCCCGGAAACAGCTATACCTAAAATTGAAAACATCAGGTCCCTGGTGTAGGGTTCCGGATATCCCCAGCCGGCAGTCCGGGGGAGGCCATGGTACGGTCCATGCGCATTATGGAGCAGTACTTCAAGAGCAACCCTTCTTGCCTTTTCTATCTCTTGCCGGTTTGCAATCATCATGGTTTCAATTTGAAAATGTACGAATTTGAAAATTTGAAAATTGAAGAAGAAAATTATTGAATTCCTAATTTATCGTTTATTAACTGCACAAATCTTTTTGCAACAACGCGGTAGTCAAAATTTTTCACAATATGCTCTCTGGCTGCTCTGCCCATTTTTTCACACAATTCTGCGTCAGTCATCAGAATCATCAGATACCTGGCAATATCATTGACATTTGCGCGATAATCGACTGTTCTTGGCTGTTTGAATACTATCATGTGGTTATCTTCAAAGCCCGATTCATCACCAAGTGTTACCTGGTTAACGACAATTTTCCGGGCTACATTTGCCAGGAATCCGGTTTCGCCATGTATAATTGTATCAAGCATTCCCATAGCTTTAATACCCAGTACTGGTTTTCCGCATGCTCCGGCTTCCACCTGGGGCATGCCGAAACCTTCCAGACGGGAGGGGGCTGCGTATATATTGCAGGCTCCCATCAGGTATGGCATAAAATTGCGAGAAATAGTGTTGGTTGCATAGGTGACATTTTTTTCAATGCCCAGGTGTTCTGCCATCTCCAGATCAGCCATGTTTTGTTTACTGGTTCGTGGCTGAGGCCATACTTTACACACATATTTCCAATCCGGGGCTTTAGTATCAATAATTGCGAGAGCCTGCATCACTTCCTGTGCCCCTTTTGATGCGGCATCACCCCCAACGGTGAGGATCATTACCTGATCGGATGAAACACCAAGCGCTTCGCGGACAGCAAGTATTTTCAGGTCATCCTTACTGTGAGGGGTAAAAGCTTCCGTATCGCATCCAACAGGCAGCACTTCTATTTTGTCACCACTTATACCATCCCGGACATACATTTCCTTTACCCAATTTGATGTTACCAGAATAAGCGGAAGAGAATTCAGCACCTCCTGGTAATTTGCAATATACCCGTCGGCCACCAACCATGGTACTGGCTGCACACCATACCGTTGGGGGTGAAGAACCAATTGGGGTGTATGCCCCCAATAACCCACACCCACTACAACATTAGGCTCAAACCAGCGATAGTACCATTCCTTCTCCTGTGCTGATTCAAAATGAACAGCTTTTGCATCCACACCCAATTCAATAAGGCCCCTGTAAAGAAGATCTCCCTGGGTTGCAAGTCCTCCCGGTGAGGGAGGATAATCATATAATACCAGTACTTTCATAAATAATTAATTTGAAAATGCATTAATTTGAAGATTTGAAAATTATAAATCAATTAATAATTTTAACTTCTGACTTTCAAATTATCTCATTTTCAAATTTTCAAATTTCTTAAGCCAGCGTTGAGCTTCATAAGGATCGGTAAATTGCCAGAATGCTTCTGACTTTGGAGTAGTTTCAGCTTCAAAGCTGTCTTTTTCAAAGCCGTATGTTTCTGTGATTATGCTATATTTCTTAAACCAGATCCGTTTTGTAAGTTTTCGATAAACAGTTGCAGTTTCGACCGCCCTGGGATAATATTCTCTGTTACCATCAACGTAAGCGAAGGTCCATAGTTCGTTAGCAGATATTTTACCTTTATACCAGAGTCTGATAACTGCCTTGCTCACTTCCTCATGTCTGAGGTGTCTGGTGTATTCTCCGGTTGGATTATGGGTAATTATAAGATCGAAATGGTGAGAAGGTAATAAATCGAGTAATATGCGCTCGACCTCTTTTCCATCCGATGGCCTCTGTTCAGGTCCATCATCCAGGCAGCCCATGATCCCTTCAGATTTAAGGATTTTTAAAGCTCTGTAAAATCTGGGAGCACGTTCTTTATCGTTCCCACGGCAAAGGCAAACAATAAACCACTTCCATGAGGGATGGCTCAGTATTGTCCCTCCAGCCCATAATGTTTCATCATCGGGATGTGCAACTATGAGGGCAATTGTTTTAGTTGATAATCGGGTCATTAATAAAATGAGAATCTTTGCTGCTACCAGTATAAATCATGAATTTACCATATAGCTTTAAAAAGGTTGTCATTTTTTTGAAGCCACCAGTAAAACGACTCCACCAACAGCCATTACACCAAGTCCTAACAGTGGCGACCATGCAACACGGTTCTTTTTGTTCGCAGTAATTTCAATTTTTCCCAGATCAACTACTTTCTCTCTGGTAAAATAAGAGAAGGTTGTAAAAATGGTTAATAATAAACCAATAATCAAAATAACGATACCAGTTGTTTTCATATGGTTTTTGAATAAATGATAATAATTGTAAGATAAAACATGGCTATATTTAAAGGGTTACATAATTATTGATATAATTTACATTATTCACAGTTTTCCGGACCAGCGAATAGCCACAAGGTTTCCTGTCAGGTTTCCTGTACTTTTCAATAGTCATTCGTGCCATCAGGTAGCTTATTGTTGATTCTGCACCCTGGTTGAGGTTCACATGAGTTTCCTCAAGCCCGTCGTAACAACCTCCGGTACAGGGGTTATAAATGATCTGATGAAGACGATTGTCCCCTAAGAACCAGTTGAATGCAGTTTCCATTTTCAATCGGTACTCTTCGACATGATATACATCGTAAAACTGACTCAGGGTCATCATCGTATAGGCAACATCAATTGGCTGTTCTCCGTAATGGCCTGCTATATGTCCCTTTTGTAGCCAGTTTTTGTTTGAAATTACTTCTATTCCGTTTTCATTAAAAGTTTGTGATAACAAAAACCTAAACGACGATATGGCAATATCTTTATAGATAGTTTCTCCGGTTAACATCCAGGTATATAGCATTGCCTCAGGTAAAATACTATTTGCATAGGTCAGATAACCTTCAAACCAATCCCACTCCTCACCTGATTCATGCTTATACATCTGGACCAACCTTTTTGCCAGCGTTTGAATCAGGTTAAACGTCTCCGGCGATTTTACCGCACTATAATAGTAATACAAACCTTTTATTGTAAAAGCCATAGCCCTCGTGGAATACATCGTTTCCAGATGAGGTATTGTTTTTTGGATTATTGAAATCGCTTCGGATATGATTTCTTCGGGGAGGAAATCTTTTGCAGAAATCAAATATCCAAGAGCCCAGATAGCCCTTCCGTTAGAGTCATCCAGATTGGTTGTTTTATTCTGATCTGTAAACCCATTATCCTTATCTGCATAATTTAAAAAGTTACCGGCTGGCTGCAGGCAGAATCTGATAAAACTGAGATAAAGTTTAATATAATTCAGACTCATTTCGTATCCTGTCAATTTAAAATACATACACATTGCAATCAGTGCCCTGGCATTATCATCAAGGGTATATCCGGAACTAATATCAGGTTGATTGATCTTAGAGAACTGAATGATCCCGGTATTGGTAGTCATCTGGTTAATGTGATTCAGGTTTATGGCCGGGAGGTTATATAGTATCGAAATCTTATCGGAAATTTTCTCAAAAAGCATAGCGTGAGCAACAGCAGAATTTTCCCAGGCGGTGGAAACTATTTTCTGCAGCGTATTTGAACTTATACTCCTTCGCAATGGTTCATCATTAACTAACCGGATAACGCCATCAGCTAACTGCCTGGAGTTGCGAAAATCAAAAATAATACCCGTATCGGTTGTCAATACTTCCTTTGCATGGGGAATAGGTGTAGAAATGATGGGGCAGCCGCAACTCATTGCATAAACGAAAGTTCCGCTTACAGCCTGGTTAGGATCGTTGGTTGTAAACAGGTAAATATCTGTAAGCTGCAAATATTCGAGCAGATCTGGTAATGGTAAAAACCTGTTAATGAATTTTACATGCCTGGTCAGCTTTTTTTCCTTTACAATGGCCTCAAGTTCTTCCCTGTACTTTTCTCCTTCGCTTTTTACAACTTCGGGATGAGTTTTACCAATAATAAGAAATACAACCTCCGGATTGGTTTTTATAATAGCCGGCAACGCCTTTAGGGTAGTTTCAATGCTCTTTCCCGAACTAAGCAGCCCGAAAGTTGTAAGTACTTTCCGGTCCGTTAATCCATGTTTTTTTTTCAGGAATTCTTTATTTAAGTGGGGTACCAGATGAGTTCCATGTGCGATTACACTTATTTTCTGATTCTCAACCTCATAAACATCAGCCAACAATCGCATGGAGTTGTTGGTCATCACCACAACAGAATTGCAGGCATTTGCAATATTTTGAACTTTTGTTTTTAAATGTCTGTTTGGATTGGGCAAAACAGTATGAAAAACAATGACAACCGGTTTTGAAAGTTTATTTAAAAATTGTTGAAATGATTGTTCCTGCACTTTAAAAAAACCAAACTCATGCTGGATAAGGACAATTTTAATGCATTTGTCATTATTTATCTTTAGTGCCAGTTCTTCATATCTTTCAGCTAATGAGGTTTTAAGTGTATATTTTACTTCCCTGCCATACCGGTAATCTGCATCACCTGATTCCAAGGCACATACTTTTATAGATAACGAGTTGCTGAATTTTTTAACAAGTGCCTTAATCAAATCATGCGAGTAGGTTGCTATGCCGCAGACCCTCGGTGGGTATGAGGTAATAAACAGGATCTCAGATAGTTCAATGGTTTTGTTTTTCATCTTTCGCGGTAAAAGTTAATAATTCGGACATAAGTGCCGGTAAATTCACCGAAGCACAGGCAATTACTGTATCTGCCGCACCATAATAAATAAACAGAGTATTTCCAAACAATGAAGTGCCGGTAGGGAAAACTACGTTATTTACCGCACCATGCAATTCCCATTCAAGTTCCGGATAAAATAATGGATAAGGAAGCCGTGCCAGCTCTCTGGAAGGATCATTAAGATCGAGCAAGGCAGCACAGGCAGAATATACAAGGCCTCTGTCAGTTTCCTGCACTCCATGGTAAATCAACAGCCAGCCATGTTCTGTTTCAATAGGAGGACAGCCACTACCCAGGTAGCTTGACTCATGATCAAATACGGGGTCAAATACGATATGCTCATGCAGTTCCAGAAAGTAATTCTTCCAGAACTCTTTATTAAGTTTCTTTAAGCTTTTTACTGAAACAATCTGAATGCCTGGCCTTATCCTATGAAGAAATACCAGTTTACCATTAATTTTCCGGGGAAAGAAAATCACGTTTTTATCCCATAACATCATTTTTTTTTCAGGATCCGCTTCCTGGTAATAAAACTTATGATTATGGTAATAATTCTCATTCACATTACCGGCAGATTTAGCATGGAACACAAACTCTGCGTATGTTATAGGAGGGACAATTATGCCTTTTTTTGTAAAATGCCTTAAATCTTTTGAAGTTGCTAAAGCCCCACGGGCATTTGTCCCGTCATATCCTGTATATGTAAGATAATAAGTGCTATTAATCTTAACTATGCGGGCATCTTCAACACCATGTAATTCATATTCGAATTCAGGAACAATGACAGGTTTGTCCCACCGTTCAGCAACTGTAAGCGGACCATCCAGCCTGCAATAGCCAATGCTTGAATGATTTCCACTTCGAACAGCCCGGTAAAAAAGATGAACGCTATCACCTTCACGTATTGCTGCGGGATTTAGAACTCCTTCGTTTTCAAATTCCAAATCTGTTTTTGCAATTACAATACCTTCTTTCTTTATCCCTATCATTTAGATTTTTTAATTATTTTATCAATAAATGGTTTAATTTTTATTAGCGGAGGCATAGTGTCCCCCAATAAAAACCCCCACGGTTTTAATGGTTCTATATTGTCGCAAATAAGTTTAACTATAGCAAGAAGCGGTATTGAAAGAAACATCCCGGGTATTCCCCATAAAGCATTCCCGGCAATTACAGCTATTATGGCGAAAAGGGCATTGATTCTTACTTTTGAGGCAACTATTTTGGGAACGATGTAGTGATTGTCTATGAACTGGATGACTGAATAAATCACTATAATATAAATCATAAAAACAGGAGCTTTGGTAATTAATGCGACCACCATAAATATTGCAACTCCGATAATTCCTCCGATATATGGAATGACGTTAAGCAATGCCCCAATAATACCGAGCAGTACAGGGTACTCAATTCCAAGTAACATAAGAGCGACAATATTTAGTGTTGCAACTATTGCAGCTTCGATAACCAGTCCTATAAGATAGCGTTGAATAACGTTTTTGGTCTTTGTTACAATAAGGTTTACCTGAGTTTGGTTGCTTGTGCCAAATAGTCTATGAATAAACTCAATTAAGATGGGATGGTAAAATAATAACATAAAGACGTATACAGGGATTAAAAACAAAACCACTAAAAGGCTGCCAACAGAAACAATCGTTTTCCCTATTGTAGCGGCGCTGGAAGTTAGAAATTCACTTTTAGTATTTGCAAACCATTCATGGATCTTTTGTGCGTTTATATCGAAATATCCTGAAGCCCAGGTGATAGTCTGGTTGAATATTTCAGTGAATTTATCAACCAGTATCGGCCATGATTCACTAAACCGGCTTGCCTGAGAAAAGAAAAGAAAGCCAAAAGCGGCAATGACTAAAAAAGTAAGAAACAAAGTGATAACAATAGCAAAAACCCTGTTTATTTTTTTCTCTACGAAAAAATTCACTACCGGGTGGAGTACTATGGCAAAAATGATGGAGAAAACGACCGGGATAAAAATACTCCTGGCAATGTACATGATCGCCAGGAAGGCACATAAACCGATAACAAAAACAGTTGCTCTTGTAAAAAGCGGCAGTTTCAATCTTTCATCCGTCACGGCTTTATGGGTTTCATTCTTTTTTTACGGACAATACGTTGAATGAAAGACCATCCGATTGTTTTAATTGCACCGGGATGAAGGGCAACAAAGTTTGTAATACCAAACTGTAAAACATTACCGATGAGCTTCCTTACTTTACTGCCTGATGCACCTATAAATATTTTTTTCGAAATAAATCCGGTAAACAAACCCGTGGCAGCGCCTAAAATGTTATCCATAAGATAAGGAGAGGAAGCAATATCGTCGACCGTGCTCTTAATAAGGTTGGCAGGTTTAAGACTTTCGAATGAAATTAACAGTTGCTCTTTTAAAAGTTGTCCTTTTTCTTCCTGTTCAACTTCCAATAATTGAATAGCATTTTTAAGCTCTGCAGCAGATGATATTTTTTGCATGGATTTTATTTAAGCACATTTTTGATGAAATAGTTACCGATTATTTTTTTTAACCAGTCATGCATAAAAAAGTGTAACACAAGTCCTGCTAAACCATAAAAAGCTGCAACTGCGAGGAATCCATAAAATATCCTTCCTAAAATCTCTCCAAGCCAGAAGGCTAATCCCAGATTGAGGAAAATTATGAATACTGCTACCAGAACCAATACAATGGTATTCGGTATTAATGAGGAAACAGCGTCTGATGTTTTGTCAAGAGCTTTAAGCTTAACCAGTTCGAAGCTAGCCTTGCCATAATCAGCAGTTCTTTCCAGCAGCGATTCAAAAAGATTATTGTCTTCCATGGCTTTAGACGCCAGCAGTTTCTACATCTTTTTTAGTTGATTCTGATCGGGACTTTTTCGGTTCTTTAAAGTCTGAAACATCTTCTTTAATCTCCTCAAATTTTTCGGAGATATCGTCAACAAATTCATTGAATTTCTCTTTTAATCCATCCCCGTATTCTTCTGCCTTTTTAGAAATTTTTTTACGGGTAACAGTTCCTTTTTCCGGGGCAAATAATATCCCCAGCAACGCACCGGCAGCAACACCGGCGAGTAAGCTTAGTAATACTTTTCCTGTGCTCATAATTAAGTTTTTAAATTATATAAGTCCAAACAAAATAGTCATCGATTTGTTCGCTAAGTTGCTTCACAATGACTTTTAAGAATGGACTTATAGTTGTTTTAAAAGAGTTGATTTTAATCTGAATAGTTTATTAACTAATCAGGTTATATGACTTTTCTGCCTGAAATTACCCTGAGTAATACCGCAATAATTGCAATTACAAGTAGAACATGGATTATTCCACCAACGTGAAATCCCACAAATCCGATTGCCCATGCAATAATTAAAACTACTGCTACGACATAAAGTAAATTTCCCATGATATAAATTAATTTAATTGGTTACAATAAAACTATCAGAAGAATAACAATTAGTATAATCGCAGCACCTGAAAGATAAACACCGCTGCCGATATCCTTAAGACTATGTTTGATTGACTTTACTTCTTTCCGTAAATCTTTCTTTTCTTCGGAATTCAGTTTTGACTTATCCGTTGCCTTAATTTCATCTAACCTAAGCAATAAGGTTTTTGCTTCTGCTGATTCAGCAGGTTTTGGAGCAGGTACAGAGGTTGGTTCCTCAGTGGTCGCGGCTTTTGATTGGAGCGGGAGAAAAGCCAGGGACAAAAATACCATCATTACACCCAGAAAAATCTTTTTCATTTCAATAAAATTTAATTAATAATAGATCCAACATAATTTTAATTGACAACCGATTGGAGTTATCCTTTGTTTCGGGAAAAATATTCAATGTCATCAATTATATTTTGTATTTAAATTACTCATTAACAAAGGTATGTTTCTATTAACCCCGAACTGTTACATAATTTTCTGAAAAAGTTACATAATTCACACGTTTAAAATAAAGTCTTACCTGTATAACATTCCTGCAGGTTTTTCAATTTCAAAATCCCTGAAACCAAAATCAGTTGTCCTGAATGAGTTCATTTTAAAAACATCCTGTCCGGTCCCCGGAATCAACGGGTAGAATGAGACTGATATTTGAAATGTATTAAAGACCAGATTTTCATTTTTAATTAATACTCCCAACCCTATCTGTGAATAAACCTTACTGTTTTTAAATCCTGTTAATGCATCGCTAAGCATGCCAAGGGAATAAGTAAGGTAAGGTCCAAGGCGGAACCCGAAAATATTCCAGGGAGCATATGATTGTGTCTGAAGTGTGAATAAAAAGCGGTTGGTTCCCGACAATGCAGGACTGTTAAATCCATCCAGTCCGTATTTATCATTAAGTGTCAGACTATCGGATGAGAACCTGTTTATACCAATTGTCATCTGCGGTTTTACAAATTGCCTGAATTTCCATTTCCCTATTTCAAAAAGTCCGGTAAAATAATTTACACCAACTGTCAGAACACCCTGTTCAGAATGGGATGCACGAAAGAATGTGCCATATTCGAAGTTGGAACTCAGGTATCCCCATTCATTGTAGTTCCCAAAGTAAACCCGCATACCTAAATAGAGCCGCCCTGAATTATTTTTTATCTGATAACCGCCTGTCAGCGAATACACGCTTCCAACCGGCACATCTTCAATGACACCGTATTTAAATATATATTTATCCTGTACATATCTTCTTGTAGAAATTCCGACAGTAGCTAAAAAAAAGTTTTCGCTGGAATAATTATGAAACGGATCCAGTGGTTCAGGTGGTTTTTCAAAATATCTTATATGCAGATACCGGGCTGCCAGAATTAAATTGGTTACCAGCACATCTTCTGTGCTGCCTTTAAAAAGCTGCAGTGCTTTGCCTGCCCAGTAATCCTGTGTATGGAACTTCAAATTCACGGGAACATAATCAGAATTTATGTCCTCCAGGGAATCTTTTTTTGTTTGAGAAGCAAAAGATACTCCCGCTGCCCACTTTGCCAGAGGAGAAAAAAACGGACGGTCAATATCAATGCTCCTGCTGAAATTTCCATACCCGTCAATTCCCAGATGCAGCCTTGAACTGATGTAGGAATTCCGGAAGTTTGGGACATAGTAGTTTGTATTAAAAGAATTAATTCCCTTTGTAAAACTTCTTGAAAAGGCGTTTTGAAATTCATGGCCGGTTCCCAGAAAATTTTTATCAGTCAAACTGACATTGATTCTTGAAGTCGATATTGAACCTTCCGGAATGATACTCCAGTTATCCAGTTCACGAATGAAGATATCCACTGAATCGGATTTTGCCCCTGAAGTCACAACAGAAAAGGAAACCTCATGTACATATTTCTGGTTACGGATCAAACGCTCAGATTCTTTAACGAGCAAAGAATTGAAAGGTTGATTTCTATGGATTAACAGCAGGTTCCTGATAGTGATACCTTGTGTTTTAATATGCACCCCGTTACCTGCTTTATATAAAAAATTCTGTTTTCTGATGATAGTGTCAGTGGTTGAGTAACCAAAAGGATCGAGGGTAACAACATCGATGTTGCGGATTATCTTTCCTTCAAAGGCGCTGTAGGGTTTTTGTATCAGTTTTTTATAGGCTTTCCTTTTAACTTCTTTATTCTTTGAGTCAGGAGTAACCGGTTTAAAAATCAGCCGGTACATAAACGTGTTAAACCTGCTTCGCTTCGAATAGGATTCAATATTCCTGTACAGCTGAGTTGTATCCTTTTTGATGCTATCCTGTTGTGCATAAGCAAAATCAGCTGTTGAAAATAATACAAAAAAGAAGAGAAATATTCTGATATGTTTAAAGTACATTTGCGTGCACGGTTGTCACATCTTCTCCATATACCAGCTTAATGCTTTTTCTAATTTCTGATAATGAAAAATGGTGGTAATTGTTTTTTGCAGCCGAATAAAAGCAGTTTCGCTCTTAACAATATAATCAAAGGCCTGGTGCTTCATGCAATTCACTGCTACCTCTATTTTATCCTGTGAGGAGAGTATTACAACCGGTATCGCCTGATTAGCTGTTTTTATTCTGTCGAGGGTTTCGAGCCCATTGATTGCATTCCTGTCAATACTATTGAGGTAGTAATCCAGGATTATGACATCGGGGTTCTGCGATATGTTTTCGAGACAAAGTTCACCGGTTGGGAATGTCTTTATAACCGATTCAGTATTGTCAATAAATTCAATTTCTAATGACTTCAGGAATAAAGCATCATCATCAACCAGAAAAAGCAATATTTTATTTTCGTCCATCATCATTTGGATTTTATAATAATTAGTTTTCCTTCCAGTTCTTTGCAGGCCATGGAACAAGCATTTTCAATCTTTGTAACCAATTCCTGTATTTCTCCAAGATGTTGTTGAGTACCTGAATATTCCTGGATTTTTTTTGCAGCATCTTCAAAATCCTGATGTATGCCCATTATGGAAAACGATGGGATCAGTTTATGAGCTGCCGTATATACTGAACCCCAATTTTTATCATTCAGACCCTGTTTCAATTGTTTAATCAAAGGCGGAGTTTGTTGGAGATAAATTTCAATCATTTCTGTCATCAATTCCGGATTATCCTTTGTACGTTTTTTTAAAAGTGTTAAATCAACATATTTTAATTTCCCTGCTGACAGGGGGAGATCCTGTTTTAGTTTGGGCTTAGTTAATAAATCAGATATTTTAGAATAAAGCAGCTTTTCGTCGAGTGGTTTTGAGATATAATCATTCATTCCAACAGCTGTACATTTATTTAAATCAGCAGTAGTTACATCAGCAGTTAAAGCGATTATGGGAATATGAGAATTCATTTTATTGCGAATAAATTCTGTTGCTTCAAAACCGTTCATCTCAGGCATATGCAGATCCATTAAAATAATATCATAAGAACTGTTCTGTAGTTTTTCTATTGCTATTTTCCCATTCTCAGCGATATCATGTTCAAACCCGAAATCGTCGAGGAGTGTTTTCATCAATAACTGATTGAGCGCTATATCTTCGACCACCAGTACTTTTACATTCTGAACTTTGGTGGTCAATACATTAATCACTTTATCCAATTCGACCTCAGCATTTGTTTTCTGAAATGACAAAATAAAACTAAATGTAGAACCTTCTCCCAGTTTACTTTTTGCAGTTATCGTTCCGCCCTGTGATTCAACCAATTGTTTAGAAATTGCAAGTCCCAGGCCTGTTCCTCCGTATAACCTTGCAGTTTCGCTGGTCGCCTGCTGAAAGTTCTCAAAAATATGTACCATCCTGTCTTCCGGAATACCTATTCCAGTATCTGAAACTGAAAATTCAATATCGGCTTTCTCCTCAGTCTCATTCAGTAACCTGGCGCTTATAGTAATTTTCCCTTCTGACGTGAACTTTACTGCATTGCTTACAAGGTTTAAGATAATCTGGTGCAAACGAACAGGATCTCCCGACAATACCCTTGGTATCTTATCGTCATATTTTTTTATCAATTGCAGATTTTTTTCCTGAATTTTTGTTTCAAACAAATGAATCATGGCAGATATTGATGCAGCTATTTTGAAAGGAGTTTGTTCAAATACCATTTTACCGGCATCCACTTTTGCCAGATCGAGAATGTCGTTAATCAAAACTGTTAAAGCATCGCCACTCATCTTAATAGCGTTCAGGTATTCTTTTTGTTTTTCATTCAAATCAGATTTCAGCAATACCTTTGTAAATCCAATAATTGCATTCATTGGTGTACGGATCTCGTGGCTCATGTTCGATAAAAACTGTTGCTTTGATCTCACAGCATCTTCAGCAATTTTTGTGGCACTTTCAGCTATGTCTTTTGCTTCTTCCGCAATTTTTGCAGCCGACTCAGCAAATCTTCTGGCATCCTTCAGTTCATTTTCAATTCTCTTATGGTCGGTAATATCTCTTGCCACCACAACTACTCCAATCACGTTATCGGAATCATCTTTATATACCGAGCCATTAAACAGTACTTCAGTGAGTTTACCATCGCGGATTGTCAAAGGGAAATCTGCCACAAAACCTTCAGAAAACACTTGTTTATAAATTTCACGGGCTTTTTTAGGTTCTGTAAAATATTCAAAGAAATCCGTCCCGATCAGATTCTCGCGGGTTGTTTTTGTTATTTCCACAGAAGCATTGTTTATATCAGTAATTTTCCCATCAGGACTGATTGTAAACAATGGATCAAGACTTGCTTCTATCAGGCTCCTTGCATATTGAGATTCCAGTCGGCCAGTTTTTCCCATGATATTTGTTTTATGAGCAGTGTTTAGATGTTTTATTTGTAATCGTAAGTATTCTTCATTTGTCTTCGGTAATGCTCCAATTTTAACTGACTTCTTTAATCAATTCCCGTTTTTTGTTGGATATTTTCTTAAAATGAGAAGGAGTAAGACCAGTTACTTTTTTAAACTGGTTGGATAAATGTGCAACACTACTGTAGTAAAGCTTCCAGGCAATTTCGGTAAGGTTCAGTTCATCATAAATGATAAGCTCCTTTGCCCGTTCAATTTTATTATAAATGATGAATTTTTCAATAGTGGTTCCCTGAATTTCAGTAAATAAACCTGCCATATAGGGATAACTTTGATTAAACTTTTCGCTTAAATAATCGGAAAAGTTATTCCTGGGCAGAACCTCTTCAGAATAGATCTTTTCAATAATTACTTCTTTTATCTTTTCAATCAACAATGCTTTCTTATCGTCCATCAGTTCCAATCCTGATTTGTCCAAGGCGATTCTTATCTGTTCGCGCTGCTCATCAGTAATATTTTCCATTATATCTACTACTCCCAGATCGACAATAATGAAGTGAAGACCAAGTTTCTTTAACTCTTCTTTCACCACCATTTTGCAGCGCATACTTACCATGTATCTGATGTACAGCTTCAGATTAATTTTTGTTTATAAAGGTATGGGTAAGCAGGAAGCGAAGAGTTACATAATTCCCGGCAAAAGTTACATAATTTACATATCCCCGGGCGGAGCTCCTTATTACACAATCAGTTCAGGACCTCTTAAAGTTTCCCCCCCAGTTTGACCGCGATTGTTGTTAATCCTACAGGCTTTTAGGGGATTGATTTCAATAACTTTATTTACCCATTGGCCAATTCACAACACCATAGAGAAAGGGAATATGTGAATCATGTAACATTTTTCAATAATTGTGTAATAAATTACTCTATAATTATCTAAAACTTTAAACAATATTTCTTTAAGATAGGTTATGTGTAACTTATCAACTCGTTGCCACTGTACATATTATGAATGGAATTGTACATATTATAACCTTATAAGATTCAATGAAAAAGACGGTACAAAAAATTCTAAATAAAAATCTCCCCAAATCTCTGACGGGAATTCAGGGATTTGATGAAATAACTGGCGGCGGATTACCAACAGGCAGGCCCTCTCTTATATGTGGTAGTGCAGGGTGCGGAAAGACACTTTTTGGAATGGAGTTTCTGGTACGAGGCGCAACTCAGTTTAACGAACCGGGTGTTTTTATGTCATTCGAAGAAACCAACGAAGAATTAATCAAAAATGTTGCTTCACTTGGTTTTGATCTGGAAGACCTTATTAAGCATAAAAAAATTGCACTTGACCACGTTCATATTGAGCGCAGTGAAATAGAAGAAACCGGGGAATATGACCTGGAAGGATTATTCATACGCCTTAATTATGCAATTGATTCGATTGGGGCAAAGCGTGTTGTTTTAGACACAATCGAATCACTGTTTGCCGGATTACCGAACCAACTTATCTTACGTGCTGAACTGCGGCGTTTATTTCGCTGGTTAAAAGGTAAAGGTGTTACCTCAATCATTACAGGCGAGCGCGGAGAAGAGACTCTTAGCAGACAAGGTTTGGAAGAATATGTTTCAGATTGTGTTATTATGCTCGACCATCGGGTGACAGAACAGACTTCAACACGTCGGTTACGGGTCGTAAAGTATCGTGGCTCATTGCATGGTACCAATGAATATCCATTTCTGATTGATGAAAATGGTTTTTCAGTATTACCTGTAACCTCTTTAGGATTAAAACATATTGTATCTAACAAAAGAATCTCAAGTGGTATAACTGAACTTGATCAGATGCTTGAAGGCAAAGGTTATTACCGCGGCAGCACTGTACTGGTTTCCGGGACTGCAGGAGTAGGAAAAACAAGTATAGCAGCTCACTTTGCAGAAGCTGCATGTAAAAGAGGTGAACGTGTTCTTTATTTCTGTTTCGAAGAATCTCCAAACCAGCTAATGCGCAATATGCTTTCTATAGGAGTAAAATTAGAGCCATGGGTACATAAAGGACTTTTACAGTTTCAGGCAACCCGGCCAACCTTTTATGGTCTGGAAATGCATCTGGCTGTAACTCACAAAGCTGTAAATTCCTTCAATCCTGATATTGTCATTCTGGATCCAATAAATACTTTCGTCATTGGTGATAAAGAGAACGAAGTAAAAACGATGTTAATGCGGATTGTCGATTTTCTTAAAGCAAATCAAATAACAGCATTGTTTACCAGTCTGACTTCAAGCAATAGCGCATTAGAGAGTTCCGATGTCGGAATATCATCACTGATAGATACCTGGTTATTGCTTCGTGATATTGAATTAAACGGGGAGCGGAACAGGGGAATGTATGTTCTTAAATCACGTGGAATGGCTAACTCAAACCAAATCCGCGAATTCATCCTGACTGACCAGGGTGTAAAATTACGTGAGGCTTATATTGGTCCCAGTGGAGTATTAACCGGCTCAGCCCGCGTTGCACAGGAAGCTCTTGAAAATGCTGAAGTGTTGACGCATAAGCTTGATATTGAACATAAAAAACGTGAATTGGAACAAAAACGCAAGTCACTGGAGACTCAGATTGCCTCCTTGAATGCTGATTTTGAGTCGGTAGAATCCGAAGCTATGAAAATGATACGGGCAGAACTAGATATGATTAAACGTCTGGAACAAGACAAAATAGAAATGGCAGTCAGCAGAAAAGCTGTCGTTAAAAATAGTACAACCAGTAAATTGAAAAAATAATTAATACGAATATCCGATGAAACTAAAGAAGGAAAATTCAGAAAAAAGAATTATAAAAGAAAAACCTGATAAAACAGAAAATGATAAGTGGAAGCTTCGTTTATACGTTGCAGGAAATACCCCAAAAGCTCTTACCGCATTTGCAAATCTGAAAAAAATATGTGAAGAACAATTAAAGGGGCAATATTCCATAGAAGTAATTGACCTATTGATAAATCCACAGCTGGGTAACGAGGACCAGATCCTTGCCTTACCGACGTTAGTAAGAAAATTGCCTGTACCTGTTCGTAAGATAATTGGTGATCTCTCAGATACAGAACGCGTTCTTGTCGGATTGGATTTACTGCATGTCAGCTGATTTGTAAATAGAATATTTAACATTCAAAATTATGAAAGAGAAAAAAACAAAGGACTCAACAGCAGAGTTTGATATGTCAATATCTGGATCAGGTAAGGACAAATATATATTGCGTTTATACATAACCGGTACAACGAGTCGATCGGTCTTAGCCCTTACTAACCTGAAAAAGATTTGCGAAGAGTATCTTGAAGGCCGATACGAACTGGAAGTGATTGACCTGTATCAAATGCCAGGTTTAGCAAAAAATGAACAGATAATTGCTGCCCCGACATTGATCAAAAAACTGCCGCTTCCTTTCCGTCGTATTATTGGAGATATGTCAAGCACAGAAAAAGTACTTATGGGATTAGATTTGAAAAAGGTAAAAGACCTGTAAGATTTTCAGGTATTATAGCACATTTGATTTATAATATTGATATCAATGAGCAAAACAATAGAACAACTCATTATTGAGAATGAAGAATTACATTCTCGCCTGGCTGAAACTGAAGAAGCGCTCATAGCAATTCGAAGCGGAGAAGTGGATGCGATTGTGGTTTCTGGTACGAAAGGAGAACAAGTCTACTCTATTAGTTCTGCTGAAACACCATATCGTGCATTCATCGAAGAAATGCATGAAGGAGTCCTTACTATTTCAAGAGAAGGTTTAATTATCTATTGTAATCAGAGATTTGCTGAAATAGTGAATGAACCAATTGAGCGAGTGATTGGTTCATACTTTAATCGGTACCTCATTCCAGGTGATAAATCAAAATTTGACAAATTGGTTACTCAACAAACTCATAAAAAAAACAATGATCTGATAATATCCTTGATCAACTCATTATATCTGAAACTATCCATTCAGTTTTTACCTGTTTATTTGCAAGGGGATTATAGCATACTAGTGGCAACTGATATATCAGAAATTAAGGAAGAAGAAGAAAAACTTATTAAATTACACTATTTATTGGAAAAAAAACTAGATGTGATACAACGTTTGCGCATGCAACTTATCGATGAAAAGATTGATGCTGAAGTAGAAATAAATAAACTAAGGATTACTAATAAAAAACTGGCTAAAGGGATTACCAAACATGAGCTGGCTGTAGCAGAATTAAAGCTAAAGCTGAAGCAAAAGCAAAAACAAAAGTAAATCGGTCACCAAAAACTTCCTTAGTAGTTTACTTATTGGTGTCAACTGTTAAGTCCTTCAATTCATCTCCAATAGAAACCATGTCATTATTAAATTCACGCTTAAATGTTATCCAATTGCTTTGGATCTTTTCATAAGATTCCAACCTTGCTTTCATATCCCTGTTTTGCAGCTCCAGAATAGCAATCTTTTTTCCGGAACGTGTATAAATTACTCCTCCCTGCTTTTTCATTCTTACATTTAGTTCAGTTAACCGGATTTCATTGTCCCTGATTTTCAGTTCGGACTCGCTCCTGAATGTTTTCCACTCTTCAGGAGTTGCCATTACGGGAGTTGATATATTAGAATCCTCCTGGGCTGCTATCAAATCTCCTTTAGCATACAACATTTTAGTCTGGGCAGCTTTTTGCTTTTGCGTTGTTGACAAATAACCGGTGAAAATTATTGCTGCCATAAGAGGTATAGTTAAAGCAGCGAAAAAAATTACTTTCTTCATATATTTTTTATAAAAATGTGAATGAATTTTCACACTACAAAGGTCGTCACCTCTGAAAGGAAAAGTGTTATACAACTTTTTATAAAAGTTACATAATTCACGCCTCCCCCCTAATCGTCAGGTCTGTTTTCCGTCAGCAGTTCTTCATCTGATCATATGGTATCCATATTTCATAAAATATGTAAATTATGTAAATCAATCAGGGAATTGTGTAAAGATTTGCGGAACTAAAGGGCTTAAATTTATACCGTTGTAATAAGTGGATAATAAAACGAAAAGCAAGCTTTTAAAAAACGAATTTTTCAAAATCTTAATAATTAAATCTTATAAATGGTTGAAGGAATGAATAATGTTTGGGTAATGGTATTAGGTTGGATTATAGGGTTTTTCGTTCTTGTTGCTTTTATCTTGTCATTATTTAAGATTGTAGATCGAAAAAACTATCCAAGATAAACTATCCCGGTAAAAAAGTGAGAACCATTATTGGACTTTTAACGGGCGCATGTTATGAGCTCTAATGAGAATGCGATATATTACCTCCATATTGCTGCTCCTGCTTTTTGCAGGATTTTCTATAGCCCGGGCGCAAGATGCTGTATCAATAACAAATGTAACTGTTAATGGCTCTACCTTTTGTGATGGACAAAATATAACGGTGAGTTATACAATAGCAACGTCCAAAGAGAAATTTGGCAAAAATAATTTCTTTACAGCTCAACTTAGTAATGCCTCAGGTAGTTTTTCTTCTCCAGTTATTATAGGTACTTTAAAATCCAAACAATCTGGTGTTATTAATGCAAACATACCATCTGGTACAGCAAATGGTACACATTATAGAATCAGAATTACATCGAGTAGTCCGGTTATTATAAGTAATCCTAATGTAACTGATATTACAATAAATGTTTCACCTTCAGCACCTGTTGCAGGCACCATTACACAACCAACATGTGTTATATCGACAGGAAGTGTGGTTTTAAATGGTTTGCCGGCAGCAGGAACCTGGACATTAACAAGAACTCCGGGAGGAACAACTACCACAGGGACAGGAACAAGCAGTACCATAACAGGACTGACTGCTGGAACCTATACATACACGGTAACCAATGCATCAGGATGTATCTCAGTTGCTTCAACCAGTGTTGTAATCAATGAACGACCGGCAGCACCAGCAGCAAATGCGGGAACAGGCGGTAATGTGTGTGGTCTGAATTACAAATTAAACGCAGTTGCGAGTTTTGGTACGGGTATATGGACTCAAACCACAGGAACCGGAACCTCAACTTTTATACCTGACGAAAACACTCCTGATGCAACAGTAACAGTATCAGCTTTTGGAAATTATACTTATACCTGGACAGAAACAAACAATGCATGTTCAGGTAGTTCAATAATAAGCGTGAGCTTTTACCAGCAACCTGCAGCAAATGCAGGGACAGGAGGTAATAATTGTGGTCTTGAATTTGTTCTCGGGGCAACACCAGGTTTAGGTACAGGAACATGGACATTAGTTAACGGACCCGGAACCGCAACTTTTAGTCCCAATGCAAATACAGCTAATGCAAAAGTAACTGTTACTGCATATGGTTCACACACATTCCAATGGACCGAAGTAAACGGTGTCTGTGCAAGTAGTGCAACAATTTCAATAGCCTTTATTCAGCAATCTTCCGCAAGCGCTGGAAATGGGGGTGATGAATGTGATAAAGATTTTATTCTTAATGCAGTTAAGGGAGCGGTGCCTGGTATATGGACGAAAGTAAGCGGTCCTGGAAATGCTGTCTTTAGTCCAGATGCTGATCAGGCTAATGCCAAAGTAACTGTTTCTCAGTTTGGATCTTACGACTTTGCATGGACTGAGGCTAATAACTTATGTACATCCACTGATATCATCAGGGTCGAATTTCATGATCGGCCTTCAATTAATGCAGGAGCAGATGCCGCAGTATGTGAAGGTGGAAGTATTCAATTGAATGCTATCGGGTCAGGATCATTCCAATGGAACCCTGCAAACATGGTTAATAACCAGGCTATATCCAATCCAATTGCTACTCCTGTTGCTACCTCTGTTTTAACTGTTACATTAACCGATCAATGGGGATGTAAAAATTCAGACCAGATTAGTATTGAGGTCAGGGAGCAACCTGTTGCCAGTGCCGGGCCAGATCAGGCTCTGGAGTACCAGTTTGAGACAACCCTGAATGCTGATGCTTTGGGTAATAGTCAAACAGGAGAATGGACAATCATTTCAGGAACAGGGGAATTTGCAAATAAAAATGATAATGCTACGTATGTAACCAGGCTTTCACCTGATAAAAATAGTTTCAAATGGACAATAACCAATGGGGTTTGTCTCATGTCATCCGATACTGTAAATATTATCGTACGTAATCTGATGATTCCTACATTAATTACGCCAAACAAGGATGGGAAGAATGAATATTTCACAATAAGAGGAGTTGAGACACTTGGAAAAACAGAACTTGTTATTTTTAACAAGTGGGGAGCCCGGGTTTACATTAACAGCAATTATGATAATAAATGGGCCGGAATAGATGACAATGAAGATCCTCTTCCTGATGATACTTATTTTTATTTTTTAAGACCTGAGAAAAGTAAGCCAGTCAGGGGGTATATAGTTGTAAAACGTTAAGCTGACAGAAAGCACCAGATGATTGGGTATTCTTAAGGACTTAATGAACATTCATCATTTTAGCAAGTGCCTCATAATCACTTACATCTACCAGTCCTTTTAAAGTAGCCAGTGGAATCCCTTCTATGATCAGAACTTTAAACGACATAATATTTACGGGAACAGGAGTATCGTTTATTCCGTCGAATACTTCTTTGTAGATCAAATCGATACTCCCGATATAAGCATCAAAGTCCATATAAACAGTAAGAGTATTATCCACATAAGTATAAGGCAGCATATTAAAACTTTTAGGTTCAGTTTCGATCAACCTGTAAACGAGCACTGCTCCGTTGTAATATATGTCTTCAGTAATTTCAGGTACATCAATTATTGCATCATATCCGTCCACATCCCCAACCCAATCGGAAGCAGCAATATCATAGATGACGGAATGGGTGAAATTTATTCCATCCAGGCCATTCAAACCATCATTCCCCATTGGTCCTTCAGGACCGGTACACTGTGTTAAAAAAAACATCAAAAGTACAAATGGACAAATCCGGATTGCTTTTTCTTTCAGTCGTAACTTATTTGATTTCATATATTTAGTATTCGTGGTTTTACTGTTTCCTCCGTTGGGATCTTGTCCTTGATTCTTCAGACCTGTTATTTCCCGAAGTATTAACTGTATTTACTGACTGCTCTCTTCGTCTATTATTGGGTTTCTCAACGTTCTGCTGTTGCAAAACTCTTTCATTATTTCTTTTATTCTGCTGATTTACATCATTCTGCCGGTTTACAGCATTTTGGCTATCAGTAGCATTCTGCCGGTTAACAGATTTTTGTCTGTTCACAGCATCCTGTTGTTCTGCAGCATTCTGTTGATTTACAGTATTCTGCCGGTTTACCGCGTTTCTCCGGTTAACAGCATTCAGTTGATCTACTTCATTCTGCCTGTTTACAGCATTCTGTTGATCAATGGCATTCTGCTTATCAACAACATTCTGTTGTTCTGTAGCACTTTGCCGATTTATAGCATCCTGTTGTTGTTCAAGTCTCCTGCTATTTGTATTTATGTTTCCCTGTTGAGAAGGAGAATTTATTTCTGAAGGTCGCCTCACTTCATTTAAATTTGTAATCACGGATGGGGCAGAACGTCGCTCATTATTGTTTTGAATTACCTGAGGTCTAAAGATCCTGAGCTGGCCATTACTCAAAGATTGTCCGGGTACATTGTTTTCCTGAATCGTATAAGTACTAACCCTTCTGCCGGTAACTCCCCGTACATCTGATCTGGTCGGCCCTGATACGTATGTAGTATGGCGACTGTTATCAACATAGGTATTATTAATCACTGAGGAATTACTGAAAAGCATATCATAATCATTTTGTCTGGCATAATAGCGATTGATATTGTTCCTTCCAAAATACCTTTCATTTACAAAGTTCCAGCGATTACTATAATTATTATAGTTATCAAAACTCATTCCGACACTCATACCTGGACCCATTGGTGCCCATCCATAATAACCTGGAGCTTTTCTCCATGTCACCCAGGCTGGCCCCCATACATTATCGGGCACCCAGTACCAACCATAAAAATTATCATAATCCCAACGACCATAATGAAAAGGGGCCCATCCCCAATCGTAATCTGATAACCATGTCCACCCATAATTGGTCATTATCCAGCTACCTCCTGATGAATATGGGGAAAAGTCCGGCCCGGCATCCGGAAGCCAAACGTAACCATAGCTGGGAAAGTCCACCCATTGGCCGTAAGGGCTTAATTGATCATAGAAAACCTGGTAACTGATATTCGGCGACTGTGCTGATGCATTTTTTGGACATATTACCATGAGCAAAATAAGCACAAGTAAAATTCCTGTTATTTTAATTTTTGATTTCATATGACCTGGTATTTCAAGTTGTAATGAATTTTCATTGTACAAAGGTCTATCCTTTAATTACAGTAAGTGTTACATTTCCTTACAAATAAATTACATCATTCACACATTTCAGATTAAAACCGGACCTCTGATCACGTCAGGACAGTTCAAAATTCTTGAATTAGAAATGACCCCCTTTCCCGTTTCTCCCAAGGGGGAAAAGCTTTGTTTTCTGCTCCTTCCCCCGTGGGGGAAGGTTGGGATGGGGGTTTAAATAATAAAAATTGATAATTTTATTCATCATTGCCGATAGTCAATATTAAAAAAAGGCCCCTGATGGAGCCTTTTAAAATGCATTCTTAATTTAAATACTATTTTTTATCATAAACCATTGTGGTTTTTACCTCACCATCCGGACCCTGTCTTGTTGAGGCAACTGTAATTGTTTTTGCATCAGTAAGTGTCCATGCTTCCGTTGATTTCATTATTGTGGACTCACCATTCACGTCCATGGTTCTTGAAGTTTCAATATTTAGAGACTTCCCATCAGGAGACCATTTTGCAACAGATTTACTGTCGCCCCTCGGTGATGTGCTAACACTCTCTTTTCCGTCAAGAGTATATTTAGTAGTTGTAGTTGTGGACTGACCATCCTGACCTGTTCTGGTTCTTTCAATAGTCATAAGATTAGCATCCTGTTTAGCAATAAAATTGCCACCACCCATTCTCATAACGCCACCACCCTGATCGCCCTGCGGCTGAATGCTTTTTTCTGCATTTAAATTCCAGGTACCCGAAAAATCGGATTTAGCCACCTGTGCATTGACAACCAGACCTGCCATAAATAATGAAAGAACGAATAATACTTTTTTCATAATAAATAATTAATTGGTTTTAAAATTTTAAAATATTTGATAAATTTTTTGTTAGCAACAGATTATAGATCTGCAATTATCTTGTGGAATTCTTCTTTTGTTTTGCCAAGTTTGATTTGAAGATTTCCGAACATCTCATCTTTCTTTCCCTCTGCAAACATCAGATCATTGTCAGTTAAGTTGGCAAATTTCTGTTTGAGCTTGCCTTTCTGCTCATTCCAGTTTCCTTCTAATTCTGTTTTATTCATTTATTGAATTTTTAATTGTGAATGAATTTTCACTTTGCAATGGTTGCCACATCTTTCATGGGTAATGTTACACAACTTTAGAATTAAGTTACATCATTCACACATCCTCCAAGGTATAGAATGACACCATCCGGATCATAAAATATGTGAATTATGTAAATCTGTCAGGGAATTGTGTAAAGATTCACGGAGCTAAAGGGCTTAAATTTATACCAATAATTATTTGATGATTTGCATTTGCTGAAAAGGATCTACATAATAGTATTTTTAACAACAAGCTCCGCCTTGTATGCACAAACTGTGCTGACTATCGAAGGGACTTCTGTTAATAATACAGAAACAGGAACCTGGGCCGGTGTTATTATTCCAAGAAGTGAACGTACCACGCTTACTTATCGCAATAACTCCATTACATCAATAAATTCAAATGGCTATCTGTTACAGGCAGGTGATGAAATTCAAAATTCACAGAGTAACAATCTTGACGGGATGATAATAACGGGTAATAAATTTACATGGAACGGAACAGATGCCTCCAGCATTACACATGGTGTTTTCACTGGCTATAATATAAATTCAGTTATAAAGTATAATTATCTTGATAAAACTCCTCACGGGATATTGTTTAAATCAGGGACAGATGACGGTCATAATATGACATATACTTCCGGAGGAGCTGCCTACAATATATTGAAAAATGCAAAACTTTCACTGAGGATAAAGGGTATGAACGGTATTCATGTTTATAATAATACTTTTTATAATGATGCATATTCTGATTTATCTTCAGCTATAATAGAAATAGATGCAAATAACGACCGATCAATTCCGGCACCCTCACTTGGAGCCAGAATCTACAACAATATTTTTTATACAAAATATCAGATTCCGAATGTCAGAATTGAATCAGGGTGTTTAAATGATTTTGAGAGTGATTACAATGTTTTCTGGTGTGAAGCCGGTACACCTGTATTTGTAATCAGCGGCGCTTTGAAAACATTTGCCCAATGGCAGGCATTGGGGTATGATACACACTCAGTTGTTGTTAATCCTGATTTTATTAGTACAACCAGTTTCGTCCCTGTATCAAGATTGAATTATGGGACTGATATGGGTACTGCATGGATTACGGGGCTCTCCACAAATGCAATATGGAGCTCGCTCAATCCCTCAACTGCAACTCAGAATGGAACCTGGCAGGCAGGTGCCAGAGTATTTACACCAGATTCCGGGGATCAGATTATAAAGATTTATCCTAATCCCGCATTTAATCATATCTATGTTTCAATAATAGAACCGACAGTGGTGCTTGATTATATCAGGATCATTAATTTATCAAGGAACGTTGTTTATCAGGATCAAGTGAATCCCAATGTCAGAGAGTTACAAATTCAGATAAATCTTTTGCCTGGCTTTTATATCGTACAAATGGGATTGAACAACAAACCATATTTTACTGAAAAATTGATCATAACCAACTGATAAATAAATTATTTCAGGTTATAACTCCATGAAATGAAAATGTAAAGTAAAAAAATGAACAATCGAATGAAAACCTTAATAATGAACAGACATGAAAAAAGAAAACAGAATTTTTAATCAGCTTGTAATAATTATGGCATTGACCTTAATTTGTACCAGCGGATGTAAAAAGGATGGTCCGGAACCTTCTTATTCGAGTCTGACGGATCAGTCTGGCAATACCTACAAAACTGTTGAAATTGGTTCTCAGACCTGGATGGCTGAGAATCTTAAAACAACAAAATACAATGATAACCAAGACATCCCAAATGTTTCAGTCAGTTCAGCATGGATTAAACTCACAACCCCGGGTTTTTGCTGGTATGATAATGATGAAACCGTAAACAAACCATTATACGGGGCATTATACAATTGGTATGCCGCTAATACAGGAAAGCTTTGCCCGGTTGGCTGGCATGTACCAACTGATGCTGATTTTAAAACACTGGAAATGTCTCTTGGTATGACACAGGAACAAGCTGATGGCACATCATGGCGTGGCACTAATCAGGGTTCTCAGGAAAAGGGTACCACAGGATGGAAAGCCGGAGAAAATGGCTCCAATACCAGCGGGTTTTCAGCACTCCCTGGCGGTTTCCGGTATTATGGTGATGGCTCATTTTTTAATGTGGGTGAACTGAGTTACTGGTGGTGTTCCGATGAAAGCAGTACAGCCACAGGCAATTATCGCCGGCTGGACGGAAGCAATACCGGTGTTTACAGGGAAGGTACCTTAAAAGCAGCCGGGAAATATGTAAGGTGTGTAAAAGACTAAGTTGATTATTAAGTTCCTGGTGGAAAAAAGAGTCGACAAAAGGATATTAAATTTAAAAAAACTATGAAACATTTATTCGGATTATTGACAGCAGTTTTGATAACAGGTATTGTAAGTGCACAGCATGGCAATGCACCGGCAGGCCATCTGACCCTTGGTGTTAAAGGAGGATTAAATATGTACAACATTCACAATGACAACAATACAAATTACGACCAAAAAACAGGGTATTATTTTGGGTTGCTTGGCCATATCCACCGAAACAGTCAATGGGCATTTCAGCCTGAATTGGTATATTCCGCCGAGGGTGCAAAAAATCATAATCTGGGCTATATTAATGTACCTGTGCTGCTTCAATATATGTTTGACAATGGATTCAGGATACAGGCAGGTCCGCAGGTAGGTTTCCTTATCAGTTCAGACAATGATAATGATTATAACCCAATTGACTTAGCATTGAGTATTGGTGTAAGCTATGTAGTTCCATCGACAGGGTTTGGGTTTGATTTAAGATATAATCATGGATTAAGCGATATAAACAAAAGCAGTGAAGTAAAATCAACCAACAGGGGAATTCAGCTTGGCCTGTTTTACCTTTTTGGCCATAACAGTAAGATAGTGATCAAATAAATTGCTGTAAAATTAAGGCAATTTACAAAGAACCACGATTTTTGTTCTTAAGATTTTTGAAGTGAGAAGGAGTGAGCCCTGTCATTTTCTTAAACTGGTTTGACAGATGGGCTACGCTGCTGTAATGAAGTTTCCAGGCGATTTCGGTAAGATTGAGTTCATCATATACAAGAAGTTCTTTGGCTCTTTCTATTTTATTGTGGAGATAAAACTTCTCAATTGTTATCCCTTTTACTTCAGAAAAAAGATTTGAAAGATATGTGTAGTTGTGATTTAACTTTTCAGAAAGATAATCGGAAAGGTTTATTTTTATCTGTTCGTCATTGTAATGCACAAGTTCAATTATAATGGTTTTTATCCTCTCAACCATAATGTGTTTCTTGTCATCAAGTAATTCAAGCCCGATCTTCTCCAGGGAAGTGCTGAGAAGATTCCTTTGGTCTGCTGACAGGTCTTCCATGATTTCAGTTTCGCCCAATTCAACCCTTGTATGATGCAAACCGAGCTTTTCAAGTTCGGATTTTACAACCATCTGACAACGGATGCATACCATATTTTTGATGTACAGCTTCAAATAAAATATATGCTAAGATTTGAAATGCTCTTAGTACAAAAATATACAACTTTTTCTAAAACAACAATATTTATAGATTTGATCCTATGAGATTCTAACATCTTTGCTTTTGCAGTATATTAGTATTCTCGATTATTAAACAATAAAATTCCAGGCCGGGCTGATATGCAGAGTCTCTTTAATAAAAATATTTTCAAAAAATATCTGTTCCTGAGCCTTGTCTTACTCTGGCCTTTTCTTAAGGCTTCACCGCAGGATTATTTCCAGCAGGAGGTTAATTATAGGATTCATGTGGCACTCAACGACAGGAAGCATGAATTAAACGGATTCGAATCGATTGAGTATATTAACAATTCTCCTGACACTCTCATGTTTTTATATTTTCATCTCTGGCCCAATGCATATTCAAATAATAATACGGCATTAGCCAGACAGGTTTTCAGTATGAAGGGAAAGGGAAAACTGTTCAATGATGAGGAGTTAAAAGGATATATCGATTCCCTCGATTTCAAAGCAGACAGTAATCAGGTTCAATGGGACCTGTTGCAGGGGTCGCCTGATATTTGCAGGATCATTCTTAACGAGCCTCTTAACCCTGGCGACACTGTACGCATAACAACTCCCTTTCATGTGAAAATCCCGAAAGGAGTCACTTCGAGGCTGGGTCATATAGGCGAATCTTATCAGATATCTCAATGGTATCCCAAACCAGCAGTTTATGACAGATCAGGCTGGCATCAGATGCCATACCTCGATCAGGCTGAGTTCTATTCTGAATTCGGCAGATTTGAGGTAAATATCACTTTACCTGCGAATTATATTGTAGGTGCATCAGGAAACCTTCAGAATGAAGAGGAGAAGAGATTTCTTGATAAGCTGGCTTCAGATTCCACTTCAAGGAAAGCCATTTATTACAGAGATTCTGATTTTCCTCCATCCTCAAACGAGATGAAAACTTTAACCTATACTGAAAATAATATACATGATTTCGCATGGTTTGCCGATAAAAGATTCCATGTTTTGAAGGGAAGTGTTTATCTGCCCGATACGGAAAAGGTAGTAACCACATGGGTTATGTTCACAAATAAGGAAGCATATCTCTGGTGGAATTCTATCTCATATTTGAATAGTGCAGTCGCCTATTTTTCAAAATACATAGGTGATTATCCTTACGACGTTTTTACTGCAGTTCAAAGTCCTCTGAATTCAGGTGCAGGTATGGAATATCCAGGTCTTACTGTTATCGGACTTACAGGGGATCCTTACCTGCTAGATCAGGTGATAGCTCACGAAATTTGCCACAGCTGGTTTTATAGTGCTATCGGCTCTGATGAGCGCAGATTCCCTTTTATGGATGAAAGCATTGCCAGTGCCTATGAATCAAGATATCTGGATGAGAAATATCCAGGGAAAAAACTTTGGGAACTGGGTTTCAGGAACATAAAGCTGGCAAAATTTTTTAAGATTGATGAAATTCCGGCACAAAGAACTCAGGAGCTCGAATGGCTTGTCCCGGCCCGACAAAACCTGGAGCTACCTATAGATCTGGCAGCTACCGATTATAACTTCGATAATTACGGTAGTATTATCTATTATAAAGCAGCACAGGGTTTCAATTATCTGCGGGCTTATCTTGGAGATTCACTTTTTGATGACATTATGCACGACTACTATAAAAAATGGAAAAACAAACATCCGCAACCTGAAGATCTAAGGGCGGTATTTGAATCCAATACCACAAAAGATCTGGCATGGTTCTTTGATGATTTTCTGGGAACAACAAAAAGACTCGATTATAAAATAGTACGCTCTGAAAATAAGAGATTGCTTATTAAAAACAGTGGTGAGCTTAATGGACCCATCGGTATAACAGGAACAATTGGAGATTCAATCAGTTCAAAACAATGGGTGGATGGTTTTGAAGGGAAGAAGTGGATTGATGTCCCTTGGACAGATAATTCAGAAATAATAATTGATCCGGATCATGTGATGCCGGAATTATTCAGGCTTAACAACAACATCCGTACATCAGGTATCTGGCGAAAAGCTGATCCCTTTCGACTTCGGTTCTTATATACAATTGAGGAACAGGAAAGCAGAACTTTGATTTATTTTCCTGCTTTCGACTGGAACAGGGCTGACGGCCTGATGGCAGGAATGGTTTTAAATAACGGAACTCTTCTACCCAAGCCAGTCGAGTATTTTTTTATTCCTTTCTATACATTCCGTAATCAGGGACTGACAGGATATGGCAGGATTTCATTAAATATAACTCCTTATGACAATCCTGTCAGGATAGCGACATTCACACTTGAGGGAGCGCAATTCGGCGCCCCGGGAAATCAGAACTACCGTAAAGCAAAGATTGGACTGGACCTTGTTTTCAGATCCGGAAATAAAATTGATCCAGTCAATCATAAGGTCTTTGGATATTTTATGACTGCTTCGGATCTCCCACAGATTGAACTTCTGATGCCTGCAAAAATGCGTTCATATTTTCAATTCGGATACATTCTGGAAAGATCCGGATTAATAAATCCTTTTAATATTTTGGTTTCTTCTGAATCAGGTAAAGCGTTTCATAAGACATTACTCGATCTGAACTATCTTCTAAGTTATTATGGTAAGAACAATGGTCTGGGCATAAGACTTTTTGCCGGAGCGATGCTGAAAAATGATTCTGCGAACCCGTTGTACAGTCTCTCTGCAAGCGGAAGAAGCGGCAGTGAACAATATTTATTCAAGGGATTTTATCCCGACCGTTTCGGTGAGTTTGCATCAAGCTTCTGGTCGAGACAGATGGATCTTTCTGAAGGCGGACTGGCATCTCCCGTAAATGATGCCCTTGGATACAGCCGCTGGCTGTTATCACTTTCTTTAACAAGCAGCCTGCCTGAAAAAATTTCACGGATCCCTGTCAAACCTTTCTTAAATGTCTTGCTTAACGATCATGGAGCCGGAACAGCTTATAAATCACCGCTTTTTTTGGAAGCGGGATTTAAAGCGGGAATTTGGAACTTCTTCGAGATTTATCTTCCGCTGCTGGTTTCTGATAATATTGATTCAATAACCGGATCATTCAAAGAAAGGATCCGCTTTGTTTTTCAGCTCGATTTATTAAATCCGCTCAGGTTAAAGTAGGCTTTTCAATGGGATAGGGTTACCTCAATGCTCTAAGGTATTCTTTTGACCAAGCAAATTTTTATATAGTTCTAATATCTTCTGGAATTCTACTTTCGATTTGCCAAGCTTTATCCGAAGACGTTTCAGAATATCATATTTGCTTTTTTCTTCTGGCACCGGGCGATTGTCATTTAAAAATGTAAATTCCTGCCTGAGCTCTTCATTAACCTTATTACGGTTTTCTGTCCTTTCTTCTGTGGTCATTTTGTTAAATTATTAGATTCTGAGAGATCTGAATCTTACAAAGTTAAAGCCGGTGATTCCTGAAACAGTTACAGAATTCTGAAAAAAAGTTGTATCATTTACAGATAAAAGGTAGCCTGGGCTGAGACTCAGGGTTGTGTCCTATTGAATTCCTCTCTTTTCCCCATCCAAAAAAACGAAAGTTGTCATTCCGAATCCCGAGGAATCGGGATGAGGAATCTCCATTTTAAGACCGGATGAATTGATCAACAAACTAAAGCATTTATAGATTGTTTAACATATTAATATCTAATTTCGCATTATGATTTTCCCGAAGAAAAGCAGAAGTAAAGTTCCGGAGAAACAGATCTCAGATCAGAAGAGTGCTAAGAAGCAATTTCCTGTTACAGGAATGTCATGTGCTTCCTGTGTTATCAATATTGAATCAACCCTTAGCAAGCAGCCGGGTGTCGTAAAAGCTTCAGTTAACCTGGCCTCCCAGATTGCAACACTTGAATTCAATCCTTCCGTTGTCACTCCTCAGGATCTTAAGGAAGCTGTTACATCTGTTGGCTATGATCTTATAATTGATGAATCGGAAAATGCAAGGGAAGAACTCGAGAACCTTCAGCAGAAAAGATATAAGTTAATGAAAAAAAGGACGATATGGGCTATCGTCCTGGCAATACCTCTGCTGCTGATTAGTATGGTTTTTATGAATATCCCGTATGCCAGCTTTATTATGTGGGCTCTTGCAACACCAATTGTTTTCTGGTCGGGACGGTCATTTTTTGTCAATGCCTGGAAGCAGATCAGGCATGGAAGCACCACTATGGATACACTTGTTTCGCTCAGCACCGGAATTGCATATATTTTTAGTGTATTCAATACACTTTTTCCTGAATTCTGGCACAGCAGAGGCCTTCACGCCCACGTCTATTTTGAAGCTTCCGGCGTTGTTATCGCCCTTGTGCTTCTCGGCAGGCTTCTCGAGGAAGGAGCGAAGGCAAATACAACTTCAGCAATAAAAAAACTTATCGGGCTGCAGCCTAAAACCGTTTTTAAGGTTCTTGCAACCGGAGAAACAAGAGAATTTCTAATTACAAAGGTGAAGCCGGGTGATACGATTCTTGTCAGGCCGGGTGAAAAAATTCCTGTCGACGGGAAAGTGACACAGGGAAGCAGCTATGTCGATGAAAGTATGATAACCGGCGAACCGGTACCGGTTTTGAAGGAGAATGGAACAGAAGTTTTTGCCGGGACAGTGAATCAAAAAGGAAGCTTTCAGTTTGCAGCTGAAAAGGTGGGAGCTGAAACCCTTCTCAGCAGCATAATAAGACTAGTGCAGGAAGCCCAGGGCAGTAAGGCTCCTGTACAGAAACTGGTTGATAAAATTGCAGGAATATTCGTTCCGGTTGTCGTGGGGATTTCAATAATAACATTAATAATCTGGTCTCTTTTTGGAGGGGAGAACGGTTTTGTCAGGGGACTGCTTTCAATGATCACTGTTCTGGTTATTGCATGTCCATGCGCACTTGGACTCGCTACACCAACTGCCATAATGGTTGGGATAGGCAAGGGAGCTGAAAATAATATTCTTATTAAGGATGCTGAGGCGCTTGAACTTGCCCACAAAATGAATGCCCTTGTCCTGGACAAAACCGGAACTGTTACTGAAGGAAAACCCTCGGTTGAAAGGATCGAATGGCTTTCGGATCAATATAAAACCAGCGGAACTGACATATTGTTCAGCCTTGAAAGGCTTTCTGAACATCCTTTGGCTGAAGCTGTTGTAAAGCACCTGAAAGATCAGGCCTCAAATGTTCAGATTACTGACGTTGTCAGCCTGACCGGAAGAGGTATCTCAGGGAAGTACAATGATGATCAGTATTTTGCAGGAGGGCTGAAACTTATTAATGAAAAAGGCATAGCTATTTTTTCAGGTCTGCAAAAATTTGCTGAAGCCGAGGAAGAAAATGCAGGTACGGTCATCTATTTCGCTGATAGTAAGAATGTACTAGCCGTTATGTCTGTCTCTGATAAAATCAGGAAGAGCTCCGGTGAAACTGTTCTTCAGCTTATGAAAATGGGGATAGAAGTTTATCTGGTGACAGGGGATAATCAAAAAACTGCTGAAGCTGTTGCCAGGCAGTGTGGAATCGCTGGTTTTAAAGCAGGAATGATGCCGTCTGAAAAGGCGTCTTTCATTAAGGACCTTCAGGAGCAGGGTAAAATTGTCGGCATGGCCGGTGATGGCATTAATGACAGCCTGGCCCTTGCAACAGCGGACGTGAGCATCGCGATGGGCAAAGGTTCGGATATAGCAATTGATGCAGCAAAAATGACTATTATAAGTAATGATCTTTCAGTTATTCCTGCTGCAATCCGGTTAAGCAGGAATACAGTGAAGACAATCAGACAGAATCTGTTCTGGGCTTTTATATATAATGTTATCGGAATTCCAATCGCGGCGGGGGTTCTTTATCCTGTCAATGGCTTTCTTCTGAACCCCATGATCGCCGGTGCTGCTATGGCTCTTAGCAGTATAAGTGTTGTCAGTAATAGTCTGAGATTGAAATACTCGAAATAGTATTTTTAATCTGATTTTATTGAATAAAAGTAAGCAGATTATCAGATAAATAATACCATCTATCGTTAGCTAAACATTAACTATTTCATAATCAATGTTTCCAAGTCCGATCTTCAATCCGTGCTGAATACCTGCCTGCCAGAAAGTATCGGGATGAGCATGTTTGAATTTATCCTGGCCACTCATATCTGTCCCGTTGTTAGAATCCATTATTTTACTTCCGGGGAGTGCAGGTGCAGCTGTTACCATATCAGCACATGCCTGATCGAGGGCAACCGGATCAAATGAAGCAGCAATTCCAAGATCCGGTACAATAGGGTAATCATTTGAATCCCAGCAATCACAATTTGGTGATACATTCATTATGAAATTGATATGGAAGGATGGTTTGTCCTTTACGACAGCGAAGGCATATTCCGTTATTCTTTTGCAGGCATTTTCAGAAGTGCTCTCCCATACAACCCTTGAAGCATCATACTGGCACACTGCAACGCATTGTCCGCAGCCCACGCATTTTTCATAATCGATATGTGCAATCTTGTCTTTACCAACCTTTATTGCTTCATGAGTGCAATATTTTTCACAAACCCTGCACCCGGTGCAGTTCTTCTCATAGATCTTCGGAGAAGAGCCTGAATGAAGGAATAATTTTCCACCTACTGATGCGCAGCCCATCCCCAGGTTTTTCAATGCTCCACCGAAACCCGTTAGTTCGTGTCCCTTGAAGTGGTTCAGTGATATTATTATATCAGCATCTGCAACAGCCGATCCTATTTTTGCAGATTTACAAAGTTCAAGGTTAACTTCGATTTCCCGGAATTCAGTTCCTTTAATGCCATCGGCAATAATCACCGGGCAGCCTGTCGCAAGGGGATTAAATCCGTTTTCGAAAGCTGCCTCAATATGTGATGGAGCGTTCGATCGTCTTCCGGAATACAAAGTGTTGCAATCGGTCAGGAATGGTACAGCACCCTTTGATTTCAGGTGTTTTACTATATGGGCAGCATAATTCGGACGAAGGTATGCAAGATTTCCGGGTTCGCCGAAATGTATTTTCAGGGCAACAATCTTTTTTTCGAAATCGATACCGTCGATACCTGCTTTTACAACCAGATTCTCAAGCTTTTTAAGAAGATTTACTGAAGGTCCGGTCCGGAGATTCGTGAAATATATTTTTGATTTTGCCATAGTTTTCAATTAATAAAAGGATAATATATAAATTAAGAATGAGATTCTTCGCTTCACTTCGTTCGCTCAGAATGACAGTTATTTGTGTTTTTGAAGAGGTGGTGATTGGAGGCATGGCCTCCAATCACCACCTCTTATCTCCTACCTCACAAACGTTTGTCATTCTGAGCGAAGCGAAGAATCTCATCCTTATCACTATTGATAGTTTTCAATTAAGGCCATAAATTTAGCTATTCTTTTCACACGTCTTTAAGGATAAAAGGTGAATCATATTGTTAAAACAAAATCCCTTATATTTTCAATCAGCCATTTCGGTGTCGAAGTTGCACCACAGATACCGACTGATCTCTTACCGTCAAACCATGATTTTTCAATTTCTTCAGAAGAGGAAACAAAATGAGTGTCGGGATTGACACTTTTACAGATTGAATATAACATCCGTCCGTTTGAACTCTCTTTTCCACTTACAAAAATTATTATATCATGTTTGCGGGCAAAAGCCTTCAGATCAGGTTCCCTGTTTGAAACCTGACCACATACAGTATTTTTTACAAGTAGATATTGAACGGGGTCTAAAACCCCATGTTCTTTCATCTTGTTATATATCAGTTTTTTAACAGAATTGAATTCGTTGAGGTCCATTGTTGTCTGCGAAAAAAGAGCAACAGGACGGGAAAAATCTATTTTGTCGGTATCGGAAGGGTTCGAAATCAGAATACCTTCGTTATCTGTCTGGCCAAGTAAACCAACTACTTCAGCATGACCCGGCTTTCCGAAAATCACAATCTGTCCGTTATTCTTTTTGAATTTTTCCCACGTTACCCTTATCCCTGATTGCAATTTTTTGACTATAGGGCAGGTCGCCTCTATTATGGTGATATTATTCTTTTCCGCTGTTGCGTAAGTTTCAGGAGGTTCACCATGAGCCCTGACAAGCACTTTGCAGTTTCTCAGTTTCCGGAATTGTTCATGGTCGATTGAAACAAGTCCGAGCGATGATAATCGCTCGACCTCTTTATCATTATGAACGATAGGTCCGAGTGAGAATACCCTCTCTCCCAGCATAAGAGCCTTTTCTGCGATCTCCACGGCATTCCGCACACCAAAACAGAACCCCGACTTTTTATCAATCTCGACCTTCATGCAGTTTTTGGTTGATGATTTTCATTACCCATTCCATCTGTTGGATTACTGTCATTCTGCTGTTATCCAATACAATAGCATCATCAGCTCTTCTCAGGGGACTAATGTCCCTGTTCTCATCAGCTATATCGCGGGCAATTATATTCCTTCTTATCTCTTCAAATTCTACCTCAATATTCTTATGAATAAGCTCATCAAATCTTCTTTTGGCCCTAATGTCGACAGAGGCTGTCATGAAGATCTTGAGATCAGCGTCGGGAAATACAACGGTACCGATATCGCGGCCATCCATAACGATTCCCCTGAAGATTCCTATCTGTCTCTGAAGTTCTACCATCCGTGAGCGGACCTCCGGGATCTGGCTGACCCGGCTCACATAAGATGAAACTTCAAAACCCCGGATCTCACGCTCAACATTCTCAGAATTCAGAAATGTTTCATATTCAGCGATATCATGATTATAGACAAAACATATATGGATATCCTTGATGTCAGCCAGAATGCCGTCCATTTTAAGTTCGCCTTTCCCTGCATATCCTTTTTTCAGGCAATACAGAGTCACGGCGCGGTACATAGCTCCGCTGTCAATGTATATATAATTCAGCTCACTGGCTATTGCTTTTGCAAAGGTACTCTTGCCGCATGATGAATATCCGTCAATTGCTATTATTAGTTTTTTAGCCATAATTATTTACCTCTTTTGCCCCCTGCCCCCTAAAGGGGGTTCAAGAAATCACATTTTTATATAAGATCCTGTCAAAGAAGTCCACCTCTTTCTTTTTACCCCTAAATCCCCCAAGGGGGACTTATTGATTTACTGATGTTTATAAAGCCCCCCCTTGGGGGGTTGGGGGGTAAACCTCAGTTTTTCAACAGCCCCGAGAGGAGTGAACTTGCACAAAGGTTGTAAATTATGAGTTCAAAAGCAAAGTAATTAATTCCGGAATTTTTCAAATATCTGATCAGGCCGAATAGTCAATGAAACATTATTTGATGCTCCTGCAAGATGATATGAAGCACGTCCGAATTCAAGATTCAGTAGTGAGGTATTGATCCCGAATCCCCATGAGAAACCTGTTCCGGCTGCCTTAGATTCCGTCTGCAGCTCGCTTCTTCTCTGATGATTATATCCAATGCTCAAATAAAAATTTTTATGAGGTATCACTTCAACTCCGGCAACAATGTGCCGAAACATGTTTTCAAAGAACTCTGATGCTGTCTTGTCCTGGTTCCCTTCTGATTCTGAATAATTATATGTAAGATCATATTTTTCAAGGTGTCGGAGAGTAAGCGAAAATCTGAAAGGTGCATGTCTCAGCCTGGCCGATAAGCCTGCCATCACCTCAAATGGCGGGGTACTTCTTGGTTCTCCGGCATAAGATGTAATCTGATAACCCATATTTCTTAAAACAATACCTGCTGAGATGAGATTTTGCCTGTTGTGCCATGAAGCACCCAGGTCGATCGCAAATCCAAGGGATGTGTATCTTTCAAGATTAGAAATAACAGGTTTGAAGTTAATACCGACTGAAAACATAGAATCAAGCTCACGGGAATAGATTATTGAAAGAGCAGATTCTGAGGCGCTGAATGAACCTGTAATATTGCCGGATGCATCGGCTTCAGTAAAAGATCCGTAATTAAGGTATGTTATTCCTCCCGCAATATTTCCTACTCCATTCAGCGATCGTGAATAGATTGCCAGACCATAATTTATGCCCGCAAAATAATTTACATAGTTTAAACCCAGGCTTCTGTCCATATCTGAATCAAGAAGGGCCGGGTTGTTCCAGGCCAGGTTCAGATTCCTGCCAGTAAGTGAAACATTTGAGCCGCCAAGGGATGAAGTCAGTGCCGAATGAGTAAGGTTAAGAAAACCGTATACATTATTACCGCCCGTCTGAGCAAAGCCTGCAACAGACAGCAGCAATAATAACGATATAGATTCAATTCGCCTGGACATTATTGGGATAATGATTGTAAATATATGTCTTTAGCCGGAATCACTAAGCGGTCTTTCCCGTAAGGATCAGGGCCTCGTCACTTTTTTTACGGTGGCCGTTCATCTGCGACATTATCAGACCTGCTATGACTATTACCATTCCTGAAATATTTTGCACAGTCAGTTTATCGCCGAGGATAAGGAATGAAAAAAAGGCAGTAAAAATAGGAATGAAGTTTGTGAATACATTCGCCCTGGTGATCCCCATATTCCTGACTGAATAAGCAAACAGGATAAATGCCCCGCATGATGCAAAAACTGCTAATTCAAAAATTGGTGTCAGGGAACTTAAGGTGATTGGAGTCTCAGCAAAATGCTTAAAATCAAATATAAGGAAAACAGGCAGGAACAGAATCGCACCAACAGTATTTTGCAGATTAACAATAAAAACGGGTTCATAATTTCCGACAAGCCTGCTCAGGGTAAGGTTGTAACCTGAAGCTGAAAAAACTGCAAGCGCCAGGAGACTTAATCCCCTGATATTAAATACGAGTGAGCCTTCCTTGTTCAGGACAAATACTATAATACCAAGAAATGATATTATGATACCGGCATAATTAATGATTTTCAGTCTTTCCTTAAAGAAGATCCATGCTCCGATTGTTGCCACTACCGGAATTGTGGAGATCAGGACAGAGCCGACAGTAGCTGATACATATGTCAGTCCGAAGCTCTCACCAAGGAAATAAAGGAAAGGTTCAAAGGTTGCAAGCATGAGGAAGAGCTTACGGTCCTCTTTCCTGATCCTGACGAATTTCTTTTTGATGGTGAGATAGGATGTTAAAAGTATTATTGAAATGACCAGACGTAAAAAGACGATTGTTATGGGACGGAAAGTCTCATTTGCAATTTTAAACCAGATGAATGAAAATGCCCAGAATAGCATTGCCAGAAGGACACCTCCGTATATTCTTATATTATTTTTCACAGGTTGGCAACTCAATTTTATGGGCGTGCGAATTTAATAAAAATATTGAGAAGGCGGATTTCATCCATCTCTTTCGACTGATTGCTGTACCGGCGGGGAATAATCGGGATAATATTCAGAAATGCAGAATGTTAATCTGTTTTTTATTTTCGAACAGCGGGTGAAAAGCAAAAAACACAGATTTGGAAATGAAGCTATAATTATTATATTTGCCGCCTCGAAGGCTGAAAAATTTACAAACTAATAACACGCAACAGATGAAAATACTGGTTTGCATCAGCAATGTTCCTGACACAACGACTAAAATAAAATTTGCTGAAGGAAATACATCAATTGATACCTCTGGCATTCAATGGGTCATTAATCCATGGGATGAGTTATCGCTTACAAGGGCGCTGGAATTGAAAGATAATACTTCAAACGGAGTGAATTCCGTTACAGTTGCACATGTGGGTAATTCCGGATCAGAACCAACAATCAGAAAAGCCCTGGCTATAGGCGCCGATGATGCAATAAGGATCAATTACAATGCACCGGATGCATATTCTGTTGCAGCTCAGTTGGCCGAAGTGATAAAAAAGGAGGGATTTGATATGATATTTTGCGGTATCGAATCGAGCGACTTCAACGGATCGTCAGTGGGAGCTATGATTTCAGAATTCCTGGAAATTCCATCGGTATCTTCTGTTTCGGGAGTGATTATTGAAAATGGAACACCTGTTCTCACAAGAGAAATTGATGGGGGCAGGGAGAGTGTTAAAGTTCCTGTCCCATTCGTGGCAGTGGTACAGAAGGGGATCGCAAAGGAACCAAGGATAGCCTCCATGCGAGGGATAATGACAGCCAGAACGAAATCTGTAAGATTATATGAACCAATTGCTGCTGAAAGTCTTACTGAAATTGCAGGGTTTGAAAAACCTTCTCCCCGTACTGCCTGCAAGTATATCGATCCTGAAAATCCGGCTCAGCTTATTGAGCTTCTTCAAAATGAGGCCAAAGTCATATAATAACAATTACGAAAAAATCATCATATGTCAGTTTTAGTATATACCGAAAATTGGGACGGGAAATTCAAGAAACTCTCTTATGAGCTTGTTTCTTATGCATCTTCTGTGGCCGAAATGATGAATACGGAGGTGATTGCCTTAACAATAGGCAAAGCAGATGATGTCGAACTGAAAAAGCTTGGTAATTATGGTGCCGCACAGATTATTGATCTTGTTGGCGATGGTTTGACAGTTCTTGATAATCAGGCTTATGCAAAGGTAATAGCAGATTATGCTCTGAAAAAAGACTCAAAGGTTATTATTTTTTCAAACAATATTACCGGGAAAGCTCTTGCACCCAGGCTTTCGGTCAGACTAAAGGCGGGGATCGGATCAGGTGTGAGCAAACTGCCCATTAGTCTTGATCCGTTCACCGTTTATAAAAGAGCATACTCGGGAAACGCCTTTGCACATGTTATATTAAAAACGAATATCAGGATACTCACCCTTGCACAGAACTCTTTTGATTTAATTGAAAAACCCACTGGTGCGATTCCTGAAACTTTCGTTGTTGATATGGACGGTTCATCTGTCAAAACAACAGTAACCGAAACCAATAAACTGACAGGAAAAATATTGCTTACCGATGCTGATATTGTTGTCTCGGGGGGCAGAGGGATGAAGTCACCTGACAACTGGGCTCCCCTTATTGAGCTTGCTTCGCTCCTAAATGGGGCAACCGCATGTTCAAGACCTGTTTCAGACGAAGGATGGAGGCCTCACGAAGAGCATACAGGACAAACAGGAAAAATAATTTCACCAAACCTTTATCTTGCTGTCGGTATTTCCGGTGCAACTCAGCATCTGGCAGGGATAAGCTCTTCGAAATACATTGTGGCGATAAACATCGATAAGGATGCTCCGATATTCGAGGCAGCACAATACGGGATAGTAGGAGATGCAATGAAAATCCTTCCGAAACTGGTTGACGCGGTTAAGAATTTGAAGAAATAATTGCTTTGTGTCCTTCGTGAAAACCCTTTGTGATCCTTTGTGGTAAAAAAAATAAACCACAAAGGGACACAAAGGACATCACGAAGTTACACAAAGGTTATCAATACTAGATTAACATATTTTGAATTTATTGGTGAAACAGGCAAAGTATGGCAAAACATCTGATTTTCACAGTTACCCTTCTAATTACGATTGCCGTTTTCGGTTATACTGTAAACCGGTTAATTAAATTTTTCAGTTTTACAAAGCCGGCATTTCAGATAAAAGATTTCGGAAAACGTTTTGGATTGGTTATGCGAGTAGCATTCGGCCAGACAAAGATCTTCCGGCGACCAGTAATCGGCTCTTTACATGCTTTGGTTTTCTGGGGTTTTTGTGTAATTCTGATCGGAAGCATTGAAATGGTAATTGATGGTCTGGCTGGAACAGAACGGGTTCTCCGTTTTCTTGGACCGGTTTACAATTTCATAATTGCTTCAGGAGACATATTTGCCATCGTCGTTGCGATTTCAATTCTGGTCTTTCTTGCAAGACGTATTTTCGGACATATCAGACGGTTTGAAGGAATTGAGATGAAGAAGAAATCGCATATTGATGCTAACATCTCCCTTTCGCTGATACTGCTTTTAATGATTTCCCTTCTTGCAATGAATACTGGATATATCGGAGAAAAAGCACTTCAGGGAGGGGAAGTTTATGGACTTTACCCTGTAAGCGGAATACTGGCCGGATTTTTTAATGGAATATCGGCCGGCGGGTTCAGCCTTATGTTTAATATATCATGGTGGACTCACATTCTGACAATATTTGTTTTTGCCAACTATCTTCCATATTCAAAGCATTTTCATGTGTTCATGTCAGTCCCTAACGTATTCCTTTCAAGACTTGAGCCTCTTGGCAAACTGACGAATATGGATAATATCACCCGGGAAGTTAAGATGATGCTCAATCCGGAAACTGCTTTTGCAGAGACACCAGCTGAAACTCCTGTTGAGAGATTCGGTATTAAGGATGCAGAGGATGCAACGTGGAAGAATTATTTTGACTCCCTCTCCTGTACGGAGTGCGGCAGATGTACATCTGTTTGTCCTGCAAATATAACCGGCAAGAAATTATCCCCCCGAAAGATGATGATGGATCTTCGTGCCAGGATGAAGGAAAAAGGTCCGCTGATGATCAGTAACGGAAGGAATTTCAGTGACAACCGCTCTCTTTTGAGGGATTTTATTTCTGAAGAAGAGCTCTGGGCCTGTACTACATGCAATGCCTGTGCAATGGAGTGTCCTGTAAATATCAATCAGCCTTCGCTGATTGTCGATATGAGACGATACCTGGTTCTTGAGGAAGCTTCAGCACCGGGTGAACTGAAAAGTGTTTTCAGTAATATCGAAAACAACGGGGCTCCCTGGCAGTATCCGGCAGAGGACCGTTTGAACTGGACAAAGGACATCGGATTCGAAGTACCAGTATATTCAGAATTACCTGCCCGTGAACAAAAGCCCGAATACCTTTTTTGGATCGGTTGTGCCGGAGCATTTGACGACAGGTATAAAAAAGTTGTTAAAGCCTTCGCCCGGATTCTTAACAAGCTTAAAATCAGCTATGCCGTATTGGGGAAAGAAGAGACCTGCACTGGAGATCCTGCACGCAGAGCAGGTAATGAAATGCTCTACCAGATGCAGGCAATGCAGGTTATTGAAATCCTTAAACGTTATGAGATAAAAAAGATTATAACCACCTGTCCGCACTGCTTTAATGTTTTTAAGAACGAGTATCCTGATCTTGGAGGAAATTATGAGGTGATCAATTATTTACAACTTATAAGCTCATATATTGAAGATGGCCGGCTTAAAATCGACAGGGCATCACTAAAGGATGTAACCATAACTTTCCATGATCCGTGTTATCTTGGAAGGGCAAATGATATTTATTCAGAACCCCGTTCAATAGTAAGATCCCTGACAGGTAATTTTATCGAAATGAAAAGGCACAAGAGCTTTGCATTATGCTGCGGAGCAGGTGGGGGCCAGATGTTCAAGGAGGCAGAAAAGGGGAATAAAGAAGTATTCATCGAGAGAACTGAGGAAGCACTTGACACGAAAGCCAGTCTGGTTGCAACCGCCTGCCCCTTCTGCATGACGATGATTACTGACGGACTTAAATATAAGAATAAGGAAGAGGAGATAAAGAATTTGGATATCGCGGAGTTGGTGGTGAAGGCGATGGAATTATGAAAGTCAGTTATCTTTTTGGTTATAACCCCCTTCCAAACCTTCCCCCAGGGGGACGTAGCTGGACTAAATCTTCCGCAAGGCGGGATAAGAAGGGGGTATAAATGTTCAATTTAAAGAAGTTAACTTTATTTCATCAGTAATTTATATTATTAGAATTTTATAATACCCGATATGGAAACCAGAAAAATCTTGAAAAGCGGAGAATTCCTTGTTAGCGAAGTTGAGGCTAAGGATATTTTTATTCCGGAGGAATTTAATGAGGAACAAAGAATGATTGCCCAGACCTGCAAGGATTTTATTGATGCTGAGGTATATCCCAATCTGGTTGCTCTTGAAAAAAGTGACAGGGAGCTGATGAAAGTAATTCTTAAGAAATCCGGGGACCTTGGAATGATGGGCATTTCTATACCGGAGGAGTACGGAGGATTCGGACAGAACTTTGTCACACAGATGCTGGTTGCAGAAACAACCGGGGCAGGCTATTCATTTTCAGTTGCATATATGGCCCATTGCGGAATTGGAACCCTGCCGATAATGTATTATGGTAACGAAGCCCAGAGACAACGATATGTCACTAAACTGGCCACAGGTGAGCTTATAGGAGCTTACTGTCTGACTGAGCCCGGAGCCGGGAGTGATGCCAATTCAGGAAAAACAAACGCCAGGCTTTCAGAGGATGGGAAGAACTATATTATCAATGGCCAGAAGATGTGGATTACAAATGCCGGTTTTGCAGATACACTTGTTGTATTTGCCAAGATCGACAATGACAGGGTGCTGAGTGCATTTATAATTGAATCTAAATACCCGGGAGTTGTTATCGGACCCGATGAACATAAGATGGGCATAAAGGGATCGTCGACAGCGCAGATATATTTCAATGATGTGAAGGTGCCAGTGGAAAATCTGCTGGGTAAGCGTGGCGAAGGTTTCAGGATAGCTCTCAGCATACTTCATATGGGCAGGCTTAAGCTGGGTGCCAACGTAATCGGGGCAGCAAAAAAAGCGATCAACGACTCGGTTAAGTACGCAAATGAACGAAAACAATTTGGAGTTCTTATCTCAACTTTTGGAGCAGTAAAGCATAAGCTGGCAGAACAGGTTATTCGTCTTTTTGCATCGGAGTCAGCTGTTTACAGGGTAAGCAAGGATATTGATGATCTGATGGATAAGCTTAAACCGGAATGCGGCGACAAGGGAAGAGCAGCTATTGAAGCAATAAGCCATTATGCAGTTGAAGCAGCAATTCTGAAGGTAGTTGGTTCGGAAATGCTTGATTTTATCGCTGATGAGGCTGTCCAGATACACGGAGGCATGGGCTACTCGGCTGAGATGGACGTTGAAAGAGGATACCGCGATTCGAGAATAAACAGGATTTTTGAGGGAACAAACGAAATTAACAGGCTTCTGGTTTCCGATACTGCAATGAAACGGGCAATGAAGGGAGATTTCAACCTCTTCGGGGAAGCTGAGAAACTCTTTAATGATCTGGATAAGATTGACAGCGGAAAGAGTTCGGACGAAACATATTTTCAGGAAAAGAGAAGATATATAAGAAACTATAAAAAGGTCATCCTCATTTGCATGCACGGTGCAATGAAACAATTCGAAAAAGGTCTTGTATATGAGCAGGAGGTGATGAACAATATAGCTGAAATGATGATGGAAACTTATCTTTCAGAATCCCTTGTCTTGAGAGTTGAAAAGCTTGAGCTGATGAAAGGTTCTGTTCCGGTTTACAGGGATATGCTGGATGTAAATGTCTATGATGCATCAGACAAAGTAAGAAAATCAGCAACTGATGCAGTCTGTTCATTTGCCTCTTCTGAAATATCGAAGCTGGTAAATGCTATTGAGATCCTTTCGAAAGTCAACTGCATAAACATAAAAGATGCAAGAAGAAGGATAGCTGATAAACTTATAGAAGACAACACCTACAAATTCTGAAGAGATTCGGTAAAATATTTCTGGTTATCGCATTTAATGGGCCAATGATTTTAAAAATAGACCAGGGGAAAAGCTCCCAGAAGATTTTTAAATACAACAGGATATACCTAACAATTTTCAACCATTAATAAATATCATCAGCTAGAGTGATATAGATCAATTTTTAATATGTTAAACAGCATCATTCATGGTTTAAAAATGAATGGTGTAATATGTTATTAATCAATAATCTCAGATATCTTTGTGAAAAAATTAACAGTAACTGAAAAATGAAAATGAAAGTTAAATTATCATGGAGAATTGTGGCGGCTTTGATAATTCCTGCAGGTATGCTGCTGTTTTCATCATGTGAGAAATATGCTTACCAGCTGGAGACAGTTAATCCTGAGGAGCCGGTTCTGTTTCAGACACAGATTCAGCCAATCTTTTCAAATAATTGTATTAATTGTCACAAAGGATCACGCAATCCCGATCTGAGAGACGGTAATTCCTATTCTTCGCTTACAACCGGTGGTTATGTTAACCTTCCGGCTGCGAACAGCAGACTCTATTCCCAGGTTATTTCGGGGAGTCATGCTTCTTTTACCCTTGATGCTGAAAAACAGTTGATACTTATATGGATCGGCCAGGGAGCCCTGAACAATTAATCTTTAAAAACCTATTAAACCCGATAAAATGAAAAAGACTTTATTATTTCTGCTTCTGTCAACATTCATGGTTTCAGTATCAGCTCAGGATGAAACAAAACCTGAGGATAAATCAAAACCGGTACGCTTTACCTTCGGAACAGGTGTTCTTATAGATAATCAGACGGTTGCAACTCCTTACAAAGGAGGATTGGAATTACAGATACATCACAGGTTCAGCCTGATTGAAAACTATCATAATCTTTTTGGTATCTACGGAGCTGCCAACACCCGGCTGGGTCTGAATTACGGAATAACCGACAGACTGATGCTTGGAGCCGGAACAACCAAGGATTACAAGCTTCAGGATATACAGTGGAAATACCTTATTCTTCAGCAGACAGAAGATAACAGCATGCCTGTTTCACTTTCATATTATGGAAACATGGTTATTGATCTCCGGAAAGAGGAGGCTTTCGGACCGGTTGATCGTTACAGGGATATACACAGGTTATCATATTTTAACCAGTTGATTCTGGCCAGGAAATTCAATGATGTATTTTCCTTCCAGATCGCACCTTCTGTTATATATATCAATGCTGTTCCCCAGTATACGAACGAATCAAAATACAAAAACCTGAATTTCGGTCTGTCGGCAGGTGGTAAGTTAACTGTTTTTGGTTCCCAGTCGATAATATTTGAATATGACCAGCTTTTAACAAAACAGGATCTTGATGTACAGCCAAAACCGAACCTTTCACTTGGATGGGAAGTAGGTACTGCAACGCACACCTTCCAGGTTTTTGCTGCCAATTATTCACAGATAATAGGCCAGCGTAATCTTGTTTTCAATACTAACGATTTTGCAAAAGGTGAATTTCTTTTTGGATTTAACATAACTGTTAGATTCTAAATACATTAAGGAATGAACTTACCCTTAATAAGATACCTTTTTTATGTGTTCCTGATTTTTACAGGTATAATTTCATCCGCTTTCGGCGGATCAGAACTGAAAACAGAAATAGCTGATGCGACGGATTCAGTTGCTTTCAGATCTCAATATTATGAAGATAATGAGCGTTGTTTTAAATGCCATGGCCAGAATAAGTATGAATATACAAATGAGAATCTTGGACACCAGGTTAAGGCAATGATGTATTCGGAAGTAATAATAGACAGGAACAAATTTTATGAGTCAAATCATCGTAGTTTCAGCTGTACAGATTGCCATTCGGACGAGTATACTAAATTCCCTCATGCTGGAGAACTTCGTATGGAGCAGACTTACAACTGCATAGACTGCCATGGTGGAGATGAAAAATTCGCTAAGTATAATTTCGAAGCCATTGAAGCCGATTACCAGCAGAGTACACATTTTAAGCTTGAAGGAGAGGGATTTACCTGCTGGGATTGTCATGGTCCCCATGATTATAAGATAAATATCAGGAATAGTTCTAACCTTAAGGAGACGATACTTTATGACAATAATATATGCTTAAGGTGCCATTCAAACTTTAACCAGTTTCAGATATTATCGGAGAGGGAAGAAATAAATATTCTTCAAAAACATGAATGGCTCCCAAACCAGGAATCCCATTTTAAAAGTGTCAGATGCATCGAGTGCCATTCCCAGGTAAATGATACAATACTTGTATCGCACCTGATCAATCCGGTGGAGAAAGCTGTTAAAAAATGCAATGAATGCCATTCGCAGAACTCCATGCTGATGTCTTCCCTCTATAAATTCCAGTCAAAAGAGCAAAGGAAAGACGGTTTTTTTAACGGAATAATTCTTAACCAGTCATATGTAATTGGCGCAAACAGGAATGAGTATCTTAATATTTTGAGCCTCCTGATATTTGGTGTTGTGTTATTAATTACCGGGGGTCATATTTACTTCAGGCTTACTAAAAAATAAAGGAAAGGAAATGTATCTATATCCCATATGGACCAGGTTATGGCATCTTTTTAATGCACTGCTTATAATAGTGCTGATAGTCACTGGCCTAAGTATGCAGTATACAGATAAGCAGGAATATATCCTTGTTGTCGGATTTGCCAGGGCAGTAAAATGGCATAATATTGCTGCAATTCTTTTTACAGTCAATTACATCTTTTTTGTAACAGGCAATATTTTTACTCAAAACGGACTGTTTTACAAAATCAAAAAAGAGAATTTTTTATCAGATCTGGGAAAACAGCTGAATTACTATTCCCGGGGAATGTTCAGGGGCGAGAAACATCCATTTCCCGTCACATCTGACCAGAAGTTCAATCCGTTGCAGAAGGTGTCGTATGTACTGACCATGTATATGGCTACTTCCCCTGATTATTATTTCAGGTCTTGGATTACTTTTTCCTGAAACGGTAATAAACAGGTTTTTAGGGATCAATGGTTTGATTCTGACAGATATTCTTCATATTACAATGGGATTCCTGGTTTCAGTATTCCTGGTAATTCATATTTATACCTGCACTCTCGGAGCCCGCCCTTCCTCTCTCTTTAAGAGTATGTTATCCGGCTACCATGAGCCGGAAGATTAACTTGCTAAGAAAATGAAAGAAACAGATCAAAATAAACCGGGAAAGTCATCGCGAAGAAATTTCCTGAAAAATATAGGCGCCGGGGTCGGAGCAGTTTCTCTTTCTGGTATTGGAAATGGAGCTATAATTCCTGAAAATTTTACAAAATCAGGTGAAAAGGTTAAGCTTTTATCACCGGACGGCAGGCTTGTTGAGGTTGATAAGGATGATATACAGCCAGCAGGAAAAAATGTTAAGGAACTAAAGTCAGAAGCAAGACAGGGTCTTCCCGGACATAAATTTGTAATGGTTATTGATCTGGCAAAATGTAAAAATGCCAGGAAATGTGTTGAAGCCTGCCAGGAAGGTCATATGCTTCCTAAGGACCATGAGTGGATGAAACTATATCTGCTTCAGGATGATAAAAATACGGCAAAATACTGGTTCCCCCGCCCATGCTTCCACTGCGACAAGCCAATGTGTGTAAGTGTTTGCCCTGTGGGTGCCACTTATAAACGGGAAGACGGAATAGTCCTTGTCGACAATCAGAGATGCATCGGATGCAAATTCTGCATGACCGGCTGCCCCTATTCAGCCCGTGTTTTTAACTGGAAAGATCCTGAAGTCAAAGTTCCTCCTGATCACGTTTATGACCCTGAAACCAATATTCCTCCTGTTGAAGGTACTGTTGGCAAATGCGTTTTCTGTGCTGATAATCTGAGAAAGAATTTACTTCCCCGTTGTGTAACAGCATGCCCTATGGGAGTTATTTATTTCGGGGATATGGTTGACGATACAGTTACAAATGGTGAGGAGACAGTCAGGTTCAGCAAACTGATGCTTGACAAGTCAGGATTCAGGTACCGTGAAGAATTAGGTACACTTCCAAGTGTTTATTATTTACCGCCAAACCAGAGAATGTTTCCCGGTTGAAAGCGGACTTGATGGATATGATGCAGAAATAAAAGAAAGATATAAAAATACCGGACCGCGCTAATCAGTCCAGGATATACATTTAAACATGCAAGCTGACAGGAAACTTCTTAAGGATCTGACTCCTGAACTGGAGAAGACAAGCACTGGCTGGTACATAACTTTTTTTATTATGCTTGCCTTTTTCATTACAGGTATTTATGGATTGATACAGCAGATTGACAAAGGGCATATTGTTACCGGAATGAGGGACAATGTGGTTTGGGGTTTCTATATTGTGAATTTTATCTTTTTTATGGGATTGAGCTATTCAGGCGCTCTCATTTCCGGTGTATTGCACTTGTTCAATACAGGATGGAGGAAACCGGTAATCAGACTGGCTGAGCTTATAACCGTTATTTCGCTGGTTATAGGTCCGTTCTTTATTTTCTTCTGTATCGGAAGGCTCGACAGATTGTATTTCCTTTTTATTCACCCCAGAATACAATCACCGATAACGTGGGACGTAATAGCTATTTTAACTGACCTTTTCGGATGCTTTATTTACCTTTATCTTTCTTTTGTTGAGGATTTTGCAATATTGCGAGACTATGATGATCTTAATGTTGCTCCCTGGAAAAAGAAGCTTTATAAAATACTTTCGCTGGGGTATGACGGCACTCCAAAACAGGAAAAATTACTGTCAGGAGCAAGAAAAATAATGGCATCAATGATTATCGCAATTGCAATTATTGTCTACTCTGTTCTTGCCTGGATTTTTGGAGTTACCTTACAGCCTGGCTGGCATTCAACAATTTTCGGTCCCTATTTTGTTATTGCCGCAGTCTTTTCAGGTACCGGACTTCTGATTATCCTTATGTGGTTATTCAGAAAAGTCTATCATCTTGAAGAATACATAACAAAACGACATTTTGTAAACGTGGGTGTACTACTTACCATAATTGCCGCATTCTATGGATACTTTACATTCAGTGATTATCTTACAAAGTGGTACGGTTCTGTTAAAATGGATTCCATTCTCATCGACAAGCTTTTTTCGGAATATTATGCACTTTTTATTTTTGCCAATTATATCGGGATACTTATTCCATTGATTATAATAGCTTTGCCCAGGTTCAGAACAATACCCAATATTACTATTGCTGCAGTCATTGCAGTACTGGCTTTATGGGTTAACAGGTATATTATTGTAATTCCGACTCTGGAAACTCCTTTTTTACCGATTCAGGATACCAGGGTTGCATGGATCAAGTATTCTCCTACGTGGATCGAGTGGTCCCTTACATTAGCAGGTGTCTCAATTTTTGTAATGCTTTTCATGTTGATTTCGAAAATTGTCCCTATTATCTCCATATCTGAAATGCAGGAAATAGATAAAGAGGAAATTTTAAAATAAAGGAAGCAGTAAAGTCAGTTATGAAATTAAGAATATCAATATTTTTTACTTCATTATTACTAATTGCAGCTGTTTCAATTCCGCTATTCTCACAGGACAAAACAAACATTAGCCCTTACCTCTCTTTGAAATATTATAAGAATTCAGACGATCTTCGATATCTCGAGACAGATCTGACTTACTCTAAAAACAGGATGGAGATTCCGCTGCCCGCGATGTTGATATCATTTTATTCCGGTACAGATACTAAAAATTTACTTGGTACCGTCATAACAGATGAAAAGGGGATTACAACATTTGACCTGTCAACAACTGGTTCAATTACAAAAAATAGAGAAGGGTTATATGCTTTTTCCGCTGAATTTGCCGGGAATGATACTATAGAAACCGGTAGTTCGGACCTGCTAATCAGGGATGTCAAGCTTGAGATGGTTCTATCGGAGGTAGATTCTGTTAAAACAATTTCACTTTCGGCGTTCACCACGGAAAATAACAAAGATGTACCTGCTGCAGGGGAGACGGTAATTGTATATGTAACCAGAATGTTCAGCCTTCTTCCGGTAGGTGAAGTATCTCTTGATGATAATGGGACTGGAACACTGGAGTTTCCATCAGATCTTCCGGGAGATGCTGATGGGAATATCACAATTATTTCAAAATTTGAGGAACATCCGGACTTTGGTAACATAGAGCGCAGGATTGTAACGAAATGGGGAGTGCCCTCTGTCAATTCAACTCCGCTTGCCCACAGGGCTCTCTGGACAAAAACACCTCCATGGTGGATGATAATTACCCTCTCAATTCTTCTGATGGGTGTCTGGGGCCATTATCTCTTTGCAGTAATAAGCCTGATCAGAATTAAAAGGGATAGTAAAAAGAATGAAAGATTGAATTATAAAAGTGAAAAAGAATAAATTGCACGATAATTGTATTACATAACTAAAAACCAAAAAAAGTTGATTATGAAAACGTTCAAAAAAGTATTTATTAGTTTATTAGTGACATTCCTGATTGTCTCAATTTCTAATCTGAATGTTTCAGGACAGACCCAGCCCAAACCATGGGATGCACCTGCAAATTTCAAAACAATGAAAAATCCGGTTGCCATGGGAGATGCAAGCAATAAAGCAGGTATGGCTTTGTATAATAAGAATTGTGCTTCATGCCATGGAAAGTAGGCCTTGGTGACGGCGTTAAAGCCAGAGCCCTTAAAGATCATCCTGGAGATTTCTCCGGAGCGGTTTATCAGAATCAGACAGATGGTGAGCATTTCTACAAAACCAAAACCGGAAGAGGTGAAATGCCTAAGTATGAAGGCAAACTATCCGATGATGATATCTGGAATATCGTGAATTATATGCGCACATTTAAAAAGTAAAGGTCTGGACATCAGAAAAAAAAGAACCCGGTTTAAACAGCCGGGTTCTTTTTTCTAATACAGATATCTATGACATTCTGAACAATTAGCTTCTTTCCAGGCTGTTCCGATATCAATCGGATGCTGAAACTCCAGTGTATCTCTTATATTCGTCAACTTCATAAGATCATGTTTACCCTGACCGATTATTGTATGACACAGATTACAGTCCCTGGTAATTTTTCTCCCGTTTTCTGAAGTGAAGGAATCATTATGGCACCGGAAACAACCCTCTGATTCAAGATGCCCTATGTGATCGGGATAAGCATCGTAAGTCACTTTCATTGACGGGAAAGTATTCTGGCTGTAGGCTTTCTGCAGACTTACAACAGATTGGTCAATTTTAGCCTGGTTCTTTTCAAAAAAATCGCTGAAATCTGACTTATAATAATTAACGATCCCTTCTCTTATCTGCATTAATGCCGTATCCCTGGTTGGGAAATTATTTCTGAGAATTTCCATTGCAGTTTTCTTCATAAATGGAATATCCTTCCCAACTTCATTTGTAAGCATTGCTTTGTCAAAATAGACTGGTGGTGACCTGTACTTATGCGAAGGCCTGTTATGGCAATCAATGCAATCCATTGTTCTGGAGGAGGACGCAGATAATGTACTATCAGATATTTCGGTTTCGGGATTTTTGTAAACCGTGACCTCCCCTGTCGCCTTATTGGTGTACTTAACGTAGGTTATTAACTCACGTTTATCATTTTCTGATATATATTCAATATTTACATTTGGATTTATATGCCAGTGGATACCCTCTCCAAATCCAAGATCACTGAATTCAGGTCCGATCTTCATCTGCAGAATAATATTCCATTCGGAGTTAAGGGAATCTGCCAGATAATACTTTTTGGTCTGAAGATTCCTTGCATAGAATTTTTGCGGCCAGTGGCATTTTTCGCATGTTTCTCTTGCCGGACGCAGATCATGAAGAGGAGTTTCAATTGGAGCCGGGTACGTTTTTGTAGCTACTGCATAAACCTGGTGTAATCCGGAGAGTTTTGATTTGACATACCATGATGCACCACTGCCGACATGGCAATCAACGCATGCAACATTTGCATGAGGAGAGTTCTGGTATGCCGTATACTCTGGTTCCATCACCTTATGACAAAGGGTACCGCAGAATTCTACGGATTCAGTAAGATGGTATGCCTCAAAGCTTCCTAAAGTGGAAAGGAAAAGAATAATTATTGTTGCTATGGTGAAGCCAATAAATGCATTTCTGTGCCTGGGATTATTAAGGTCAATAGCCGGAAACAGCTTTTTCTGATCCGGGGTCGAAGCGATCCTTTTTTTTCTTGAAATCAATATCCCCACCGGGATCATTACCAGTCCAAGCAGAAGAAATCCGGGTAATATAATGTAAATGAACAACCCCAAATTAGTATTGTTTTTATTGAAGATTGTCGAAATCAGGAACAACACGATGATCATCAAAAAATTGATCGATGCAATCAGCATTCCAATTATTGTAATCCAGTTCCTGGAAGAAGATGGAAGTTTCATATAGGTAGGAATTTTAATACTATAACAAGATAGCCTTACCACTTTCAGCCAGAGTAAACTTTCTGCATTTAAGCTTGTATTCTAAAAGAGTTCTCTTGCAGTAAAAAGCAGTTAAACAAATTTAACTTTTTAATCGGATATTTTTATGTTTTTTTCTGTCCATTATAAAAAGAAAGGGGCGCTTTATCCACGCCCCTTTCTTTTTATATATGTGCCAAAGCACATTTGTTATCTTAATAAGTCGGCTAAATTCCTGCTGTTGTAAGTGCATCAATTGAATTCTGCAGTAGAGCCTTTGAATATTTATAATTATGGATACCAAGGCTATATTCCCTAAGGCACATCTGGAAATTAATCATTGATCCTGCAACCACATTTTTCAATGTCGGGAAAGTCGGGAGCGCAGTGTTTACAGCTTTTTGTTCAGTTGTCCATGAACTGGTGCTGCCCGGGTTCTTCCACTTGCCTGCCGGGTTGGAGGATGGGTCATAAATATCCAGATAACCGTCAAAATTACCTGAGGTTAATCCTACCCATAGATTTGATTCTGCATCTGCATCACTATGAAGAATATTTGTTCCCCCACCAATTGAATTAATTTTTGCAGCAAGGTTATTCAGCAAAGTCTGTATCTCGGTTCTCGGAGTTTTCCAGAGAGTCGTCGATGCGGAGGTAATTGGCGATGTGTGGCAACCTGTAACATTGCAACCATTAAAATTACCTTTAGCAACAAATGTATGACCTCCGGCTATTCCAGTAATTGGTGCCATATGGCAATCACCACACGAAGCAGCAGTTGTATGTGTTGAACTGGCATAAGTCTGTGTACCGGTAAACTCAACTCCGCCCTGACCGCCATATATTGCACCAACAGTCCCATAATGAACATGCATCCTGTATGATGGAAGGACTTTGTTCGGTGCGGCATTCCCTACAGAACTGTCGTAAAAGTTCGCGGTAGGATTGGTGACAAACGAAGCATAATCGACAACATTACCATCCGAAAGCGAAGTGCTTGTTGTCAAAGGTCTTGGCTGGTGACATTTCACACAGAGATTGCTGGATCCGCCATCCTGTGTCAGATTAATTGTTTTCGCAGCTTTCCACATTGTCATAGGAACGGCAGCAGTTGTGGTTAACGGGAAAAATTCGGTGCCGGCATATGTTTTATGCAGACTGCTATGGCAGGTAAAACAGCTTAATATCCCATAAGCAATGGATGTCGTTGCTGCATAATCGTTTGCATATTTACCGGTTGTAGCGTTAAGGGTAAATGTTGCCGGAACATTATTCTTGCAGACATATTTAAAAGCTTCCGATTCGTGGCACGGCGAACAACCTGTATTTCCTGCCTCCTCAAAGGCAGCCTCACCGTATTTATGCTTGGAGAAACTGAATTCGACAACTTTCTGGTCGACGACTGTCGGATTGTGACAAAGTTTGCATGTTTCATTTGCATCTTTACCGTCTGCTCCATCAGCTCCGTCAGCACCTGCTGGTCCCATCGGGCCTTCACAAGCCGAAAACAACAAAGTTGCTGAAACAAGCAATGCAAATAATTTAAACAGGTTTTTCATAGTATGGATTTTAGGATTATTTTCTGATGCAAGATACTAAATTCATATTGTTAATTTATTAACAATAAATATGCTATTTGCAATATGCGCAATTGATAGATATAGAGTGTTGAAATGATATATATCAATTAAAATAGTGATATTTGTAATTATTAATTTTGTTTCAATTTGAATCTCTATTTTTAACCACCCAAAATAATAATGAATATGCCGGGAAAGAATACAATTGACACTTGTGAAAACTGTCCTGTGCAGTGGGAAAATTTTAAGCACCTTACACAGGCTGAACTTAAACTTGTAAATGACAACAGGTATGAGGCAACTTTTAAGAAAGGGGAGATTCTTATCAAGCAGGACTCTCCTTCTTCGAATGCACTGTTCCTTGCATCAGGCATGGCAAAAAGCTATTATGAAGGAATAAACGGAAATAATTTCATAATGAGTATATTGCAGCCTGGACGTCTTATAATGGGTCCGGGCGCATATGTCAATTCGAGATATGCATATTCAGTTTCGGCATTAACCCCGGTGCAGGCATGCTTTATAAACTTTGACATCTTCAGGCATCTTGTAAAAATCAATGGAGAGTTCGCTGAAAGCCTTCTTCGGGATATAAGCTTAAAAGCTCTGCGATCGCATATACGCATGGTCAATCTGGCGCAGAAAAAAATGGCTGGCAGGCTTGCCGAAGTCCTTCTCAATTTCTCAGATCAAATATTCAAGGCCGATGAATTTGACATGATTCTGTCGCGGCAGGAACTCGGTGAAATGACTAACATGGTGAAAGAAAGCGTCGTAAGGATCCTCAGGGATATGGAAACTATAGGGATTTTAAGCGCAAAGTCGTCAGTAATTAAAATTAAGGATAAGGAAAAATTACGTCAGATCTCGGAAAAAGGATGAAATGGCGTCAACAAGCAACCAGTAACAAGTAACAAGCACTTTATATAAGAAATGAAAAACTTTAAATTCCTCTTCTCCCCGGTTTTCATGGGGATTCTGTTTGTAGTATTTGCAGCATCAATGGCTGCTGCAACATTTATTGAAAATGATTACGGGTCATCGGCAGCCTACAATTTTGTTTATGATACAAGATGGTTCGAGCTGATATTATTCCTTCTGTCAGTAAATCTTATAGGACAGATGATAATTTTTAAGCTTTACAGGAAATCTAAGCTTACCATATTTCTTTTCCATCTTTCATTTGTAATGATGATAACAGGTGCCGCGATAACAAGATATACAGGATGGGAGGGAACAATTCATATACGTGAGGGAGAAGAACAGAACAAATGTTTTTCAGGAGAAAAATTCCTTGGCTATCTCCTTAAGGATAAGTCAGGAAAAATATTGGATCAGAACTCCCAAAAATATTATATGGGTTCGCAATCGGCTGATAACTACAAAAAAAAGATCAGGTCGGACGGGAAGGAGTATAAGCTTGTTCTTGCAAGGATTATTCCAAATGCCGCTGAAATAGTAACTGAATCTCCAGGTGGATCACCAGTTATTTCATTTGTTGTTACAGACAGTACAGGTAGGGAAATAGTTAAGCTCAGAAGCGGTGAATCAACTCTTTTCAGGGACATCTCAATTGGTCTGAATCCATCGTCGGACACTGATGTTACTATTGTGACCGACTCCTCTTCATTTTATGTAAAATCAATATTCCCTTTTGAGCAGGCAGGGATGATGACTCAGGAGAAACAATCAGTAATACCGGGAGAGCTATCTAAGCTGTCTTCAATGCAGGTCATTTCCATGAAAGGGTTGAAGATAGTTCCTCAGGAACTTGAAATTGCCGGAATTATTAAGACAGTTTCAATAGACAGGAGCAAGCAGGAGACAGGCAGAAACTCTTTTATTTTCAATGTCATTTCGGATAATAATCAGGCTGCAACAATCACTTTATGGGATAATGGCACGGAATCCCGTACTTCAGGATCAGCCGATATTGATGGCAATACTCTTGAAATAACATATGGGTCGGAAGAGATTCCTCTGCCATTTTCTCTGAGGCTTACTGACTTTGTTCTTGACAGGTATCCAGGCTCAAACAGTCCGTCAGGTTATAAAAGCAATATTGTTCTGATTGATAAGGCTGAAAATATCGAACGGCCATTCACAATTTTCATGAACAATATTCTGAAGCATAAAGGCTATCGCTTTTACCAGTCATCATATGATCAGGATGAAATGGGAACGATTCTTGCTGTCAATCACGATCTGGCCGGCATGATGGTTACATATGCGGGTTACGGCCTGCTTTTTCTCTTTATAATCCTTTCACTACTCAACAGAAAATCTGTGTTTTATATGGTTAATGCAGGCTTCTGGAACTCAGCATTACGAAAAAAGAGTCCCATGGTAATGATCATGTTGCTGTTGTCGGGGCTTATAAGTGTTGATGCTCAGAAACTCGTTGCCGGGAAAGAGGCTTCAGAGGCTTTCGGTAATGTTCTGGTACAGGATCAGAAAGGACGGACAAAGCCTTTATTTACTCTCAGCAATGACATTCTGAGAAAAGTTACAAGGGAAAACAAATTTGAAGGATTGACCCCAATGCAGGTCTTCCTTGGCGTCTACCTCGACTTCGACAACTGGAAAGATGTTCCTATGATCAGAATTTCGAATAAAGACCTCCGTAACAGCCTTGGAATCAATGGCAGTATGGCCTCTTTCGCTGATCTGGTTGATCTTCAGGGTGGAGGATCCTATAAACTGTCAGAAGGCGTCAGTAATGCATACTCCAAGGCACCGGGGGCAAGAACAAAAGCCGACAAGGAAATAATGAAAGTCGATGAAAGGGTTAATATTCTTTACATGATTTACACCGGAGGTTTTCTTAAGATATTTCCCCTTCATGGTGATTCCCATAACTGGGGCTCGCCCGAAGAGGCTCTTAAGAGGGCAATGAGCCGTGAAGATTCCATTTACCTTAAGAATGTAATACCTTTATTTGCTGAGGCTTTGCAGGCCAATAATACCTCAACTGCCAAACAGATTGCTATTTCAGTAAAGGAGTACCAGAAAAAATTCACAGGATATGATCTTCCCCCTGAATCAAAATCAAAAGCTGAGTCTCTGTACTATAAGATGATGATCTTTGAGCGTCTCTTCCCTTTCTATGCCACAACCGGACTCCTTATGTTAATAGGGCTTATAATCATGGTTATAAGAGGAAGGAAGAATACATCCATGTTTGTCAGGATACTCAGCTGGATTCTTTTCATTGGATTCCTGTTTCATACATTCGGACTGGGTATCAGATGGTACGTTGCAGGACATTCACCTATGAGTAACGGTTATGAATCGATGATATTTATCTCGTGGGTTACCCTGCTGGCCGGGTTTATTTTCAGCCGGAAATCACCATTTGCACTTTCCGCCACAGCCGTCCTTGCGGGGATGACTCTTATGGTTGCCCATCTGAGTTTCATGGATCCTGAGATTACAAACCTTGTTCCGGTTCTGAAATCATACTGGCTTACACTGCATGTCTCTGTTATAACAGGCAGTTACGGGTTCCTTGGACTTGGAGCAATACTGTCAATAATTTCAATGATCCTGTTGTTGCTCTCCGATAAAAACAATGTTGAAAGGATATCAGGCACAATCGATGAGCTTGTGGTTATCAATTACAAAACACTCACTTTAGGATTATATCTGCTGACCATCGGAACTTTCCTTGGCGCAGTATGGGCAAATGAATCATGGGGCAGGTACTGGGGATGGGATCCGAAGGAGACCTGGTCGCTGATAACTATCATAATATACAGCATTGTTATTCACTCCCGTATGATACCGGGCATGAAGGATATTTACACATTCAATCTGTTGTCACTGTTCGCATTTTCATCAGTACTGATGACATATTTCGGGGTAAACTATTACCTGTCAGGTCTGCACTCATATGCAGGAGGCGATCCGGTACCGGTACCTGTATTCGTTTATATAGCCCTGATAGTACTCGTTTCACTTTCGGTGGGAGCTTATATTAAATACAGGAAGTGGGAGAAAGAGGCAGAAAAATAAATATTGAAGAAATATTATATTAATTTCGTAGAGACGCCCAAATTGGGCGTCTCTACTGCATTTTAACCGCTGGCGCGGATCTGTGATCCGTGCCTCAAATGGGATTGCCATCTTCGCTTCGCTTCGATGGCGATCCCCCGGAGGAGACCTTCAAACAGAAAAGGCTGTACCGCCTGCGGCGGTCAGCCTTTTCTGTTTGGGTGGAAGATGGGATTCGAACCCACGACCTTCGGAACCACAATCCGACGTTCTAACCAACTGAACTACATCCACCGTGTCAGGGGTGCAAAATAAGCCCAAAATTTCTTATTCTCAAAATTTTAATTTTATTTTCTGCCTGTCTCTTTCATTTGTTAACTTTGATGTTCGTAAATACTGATCCCCTTAGGCAATTTTACAGTTCGGTTCGTTGTTATCAGGGGGATTTTGAATACTTCTTTCACTATTGAGAAAGATAACACTAATAGATAATATTTCGGGAATGCAGCTTTTTCAGCTGATTAAGTTCACTGTTTTCCTGATAATCAGTATCGTTTTTACCAAAAGCCATCTTTCGCGGGCTGAAATAGGTTCATGGGAAATGTTCCTGTTTATTTCCGGACTGATAACCTTCTTCTGGGTGACAGGCATTATCCAGTCACTTCTGCCCCTTTACCACAGGAACAGAACATATCGCAAAATGGGTGATAATGGCGAAGGTAAATCCCCCGAGATCTTCAATACATTTCTGCTGCTATGTTTTTTCAGCCTTATGTTTTTTGCAATAGGACACGCATTGAAAAACAATTTTTCGGTCTTCAATTTTACAGGAAATGTTCCTTATCTCAATCTTCTTCTTCTTTACATTCTCCTGAGCAGCCCCGTATGTCTGATCGAATATATATATCTGCTGAATAACCGGTCGCACCGGATACTTCAATACGGTATATATACATTCTCACTTCAGCTCATTCTGGTTTTGGCTCCGTTATTCTTGGAAAAGATCTGATCTGGTCAATTTATGGTTTGCTGGCAGTCACTGCAATCAGATGGATCTGGCTTATCATTCTGCTCCGGAGGTACACTGAGATGAAGATCTCAGCGAAATTCATGAAAGAACATCTTTACCTCGGACTGCCATTGATTCTTACTACCCTTATTAGCGGATCGGCACAATATACCGACGGTATAATTGTATCAGCAGTATATCGCGATCCGGCATGGTTTGCATGGTTCAGGTATGGGGCAAAGGAGTTTCCATTGGTTCTGATGCTTGCAAATGGACTTAAGCAATGCAATGCTTCCGGAGTTCTCGACAAGATCGCAAATGAAAGATTCGCTTGCAAAAATCAAGGCAAAGTCGAGAAACCTTATGCATATTTGCTTTCCGGCCACCATGATAATTATGCTTTTTGCAAGATGGTTGTATCCAAGGATGTTTACACCGGAATTCCAGAAGAGTGCGGATGTTTTTCTTATCTATTCACTGCTGGTTATTCCAAGGCTTATTTTTCCCCAGACTATAATTGTCGGAAGGAAGAAAACACAGGTTTCACTTATAGCTGCAGTTCTGGAGATTGCAGTTAATATTCCTCTCAGCCTTCTATTGATAAAATGGGGCTATAATATTGTCGGAGTCGCATTTGCTACTTTTATTGTTTATCTTATCGGAAAGATATTCCTTGCCGGATATCTGTGGATAAAAATGAAAATAAAACCATCGGAATATATCCCGGTGAAAATCTACCTGATTTATTCATTTCTTCTTGGTTTGCTGTTTATCCTTATCGACCACAGAATAATCAATATACAATAAGGGCGACAGGCTTCTGGCGTCAGGCAACAGGCGACAGGCAAAAAATATCTGCCCGTTAGTGCGCTGTCGGTGCCCGACGCCCGACGCCTTTTTTATTAAATTCTGTTTATATTTGCCATTCGACTTTTATGCCATGCAAATCGTTGAAGTTGATACTCCGAAAGATAAAAAGGAATTCACCGACTTTCCAAAAAGGCTTTACAGGGGAGATCCGAATTGGGTTTGCATGCTTGATTCAGAGCTTGATGCTACATTCAATCCAAAAAAAAACCATGCGTTCAGACTTGGTGAGGCAAAGCGCTGGATCCTCAGGGATGAAAACGGAAAAACAATTGGCAGGATTGCTGCTTTCTTCAACAATGTAAGATCATCCGTTTACAGGCAGAAAACAGGGGGAATAGGTTTTTTCGAGGTCATCGAAAACAAAGAAGCTGCATTCGCTCTCTTTGATACAGCTAAAAAATGGCTGGCTACTCATGGTATGGAAGCTATGGATGGCCCGGTAAACTTCGGGGAAAATGACAGTAACTGGGGACTGCTTGTTGACGGTTTTATGCAGCAGGGTTACGGTATGCCATATAATAAAAAGTACTACAGGGAATTCTTTGAAGCATATGGCTTCATGAACTATTATGAACAATATTCTTATCACAGGGAAGTTCACGGAAAGGATGGAAAGTTAGTGGAATTCCCTCCACGGATTATGAAAATTGCCGACTGGCTGTCAAAAAGGCCGGGATATTCATTTCAGCACTTTGAATTTTCAAAAAAGGATAAATTTGTCAGGGATTTTGTTGAGATTTATAATTCAGCCTGGGCAGTTTTTAAGGAGGATTTCACACCCCTCGCACCGGAAATTATTGATGAAACATTCCGGAAAGCCAAGGCAATAATAGATGAGGACCTTATCTGGTTTGCTTATTACAATGACAAACCTATTGCTTTTTTTATTCTTCTTCCTGACCTTAACCAGATCATAAAGCCTTTTAACGGTAAACTTAATTTCTGGAACATGATTCGTTTTTTCTGGTCCAGAGCAACACACAAAATGACAAGAATACGCGGAATTGTTGGAGGTGTGCATCCTGCTCATCAGAACAACGGGGTTGAATCAGCTATATTCTATAAGCTCTATGAGGCGCTGAGATTCAAGCCCTGGTATAAAGAACTTGAACTCTCATGGGTGGGCGATTTCAACCCTAAAATGCAGGCAATTTATGAAGCCATCGGGGCACACAAGGCTAAAACGCATATCACCTTCAGGTATATGATTAATGATAAGCTTGAATTTACAAGATATAAGGATGAAATTGACCTCAAAAAAATTCCTGGTAAAGTATCTCAGAACGGGAAATAATAATTTTTAATTCTGTTTTGTTTTTACAATAATGTTGATTAATTTTGCAAACCCTAAATAAAGGTTATTATTTAATTATTAAGGAATAAATCAAAATTGCAATGAAACAGGGTATACATCCGGGTAATTACAGGCTGGTAGTTTTTCAGGACATGTCGAATGGTACTTCATTCATGACAAAATCAACTGCCCCCTCAAAAGAGAATATAAAATGGGAAGATGGCAAAGAGTATCCCCTTATTAAGCTGGAGATCTCAAATACTTCTCATCCGTTTTATACAGGAAAAATGAAACTTGTCGATACTGCAGGAAGGGTTGATAAATTTATGAACCGGTATAAGGACCATGTAGGTAAGAAGAAATAACTTACAGAATAAAATATATGTTAGAGGGGTTTGATTTCGGCCCCTTTTTTATTTATACTCCCTTTCAAATCCCCCATGCTGGATGACAAAACTCCTTCCCCCGTGGGGGAAGGCTGGGAAGGGGGTGATACTGGAATATAAGTGAATTGCCTTAATTCTGGCACAATGATTGCTTGCATTCCGTTCTTGCCCTTAGTGAAAAATATTGTGTAAATTTGACAGCTTTTGTGTTACCAATGGAAAAGAAATTCAGGAGACCCGTAAATGAAGTATTACTTCCCGACGTTGTTGACGGGGACGGAGATATTGTCCCTATTATTGCTGACGGGGAGGATGGCGACCTCGAGGATATTGATGTTCCTGATTCAATTCCTATACTTTCGCTCAGGAATACTGTCCTGTTCCCAGGAGTGGTGCTCCCTATTTCAATCGGAAGACCCAGGTCGGTGCAGCTTATAAAGGACGCCTACAGGACCGATAAAATTGTTGGTACTGTTGCCCAGAAAGATCCAGATTCAGAAAATCCTGCTTTTGAGGAACTTAATAATATTGGCACAATTGGCCAGATAGTTAAACTTCTTGAAATGCCCGATGGCTCAACAACTGCCATAATCCAGGGTCGTAAAAGAATGGTTCTCAATGAACTTATAACCGATAATCCCTATTTTATAGCCAGGGTAAGAACTATTCCTGAAATTAAGCCCGAATTTCCGAGCAAGGATTTTGAAGCAATTGTAGGATCCCTTAAAGATCTTTCACTAAAGATTATCAAGATAAATCCAAACATTAGTCCTGAAGCTTCATTTGCAGTCAAAAATATTGAGAACAACACATACCTTATAAATTTCATCTGTTCCAACACCGACATAAAGGTACAGGACAAGCAAAAGCTTCTGGAGGTAAACAATCTGCGCGACAGAGGTTTTATGCTCCTCGAGTTTCTTGTTCAGGAGATTCAGGTTCTTGAGCTCAAAAACGAGCTTCAGTCAAAAGTAAAAAGCGACCTTGACCAGCAGCAGCGGGAATTTCTTCTTCACCAGCAGATGAAGACGATACAGAATGAGCTGGGAGGTAACCCCCTGGAGAAGGAGATTGAGGAGTACCGGATGAAGGGGGATACAAAAAAATGGTCAATGGAGGTTAAGAGTACCTTTGAAAAGGAACTTGAAAAGCTCAGCCGTCTGAATCCTGCCGCAGCAGAATATTCGGTCCAGGTCAACTATGTACAGACACTCCTTGATCTTCCCTGGGGTTTCTTTACTGAAGACAATCTTGATCTGAATAATGCACGGAGGGTGCTTGATGATGATCATTTTGGTCTTGATGAGGTTAAGGAAAGAATACTTGAACATCTCGCAGTACTGAAACTTAAAGGTGACCTTAAGTCGCCCATTCTCTGCCTTTACGGACCTCCCGGAGTGGGGAAGACCTCTCTTGGCAAATCAGTTGCCAAAGCCCTTAACAGAAAATATGTCAGAATGTCACTCGGAGGACTGCATGATGAGGCAGAAATAAGGGGACACAGAAAGACCTATATCGGGGCAATGCCCGGACGTATAATCCAGAATCTCAGGAGAGCCGGATCATCAAACCCTGTTTTTATTCTTGACGAAATAGACAAAGTCGGACAGGATTTCAGAGGCGATCCCTCATCTGCCCTTCTTGAAGTTCTTGACCCTGAGCAAAACAGCACCTTCTTTGATAACTTCCTTGAAATGGAGTACGATCTTTCAAAGGTGCTTATTCATTGCAACTGCAAACACGCTTTCAACTGTCAGTCCTGCCCTGAGGGACAGGATGGAACTTATTGAAATTACAGGTTACCTTGTTGAAGAAAAACTTGAAATTGCGCGCCAGCATCTTCTTCCAAAACAACTTGAAAATCATGGAGTTAAGTCTGAGCAGCTTTCTGTCGGGAAGAAAGTGATGGAAACTCTTATCGAAAAATATACAAGGGAATCGGGTGTCAGGGAACTTGACAAGAAACTTGCAAAGGTTGTAAGAGTTACAGCCAAGAATATTGCATCTGAAACAGACTATGATCCGGAGCTTTCAGAAAAAGTTCTTACAGAAATCCTCGGCCCCCAAAAATTCATTCGTGATATCTACGCGGGGAACGACCAGGCAGGAGTGGTTACAGGTCTTGCCTGGACTGCTGCCGGCGGGGAGATACTTTTTGTCGAAACCAGCCTGAGCAGAGGAGCGGGAAAGCTTACCCTTACCGGCAACCTTGGAGAGGTGATGAAAGAATCGGCTGTGATTGCTCTTGAATACCTTAAATCAAATGCTGAACTGTTGGATCTTCCGGATAATTTTTCGGAGAAATGGAACATCCATATCCATGTTCCTGAAGGCGCAATACCAAAGGATGGTCCCTCGGCAGGGATTACGATGGCTGCATCAATTGCTTCGGCATTCACTCAGAGGAAGGTTAAAAAATACCTTGCAATGACCGGTGAGATTACCCTGAGAGGGAAAGTACTGCCTGTTGGAGGGATCAAAGAGAAGATACTTGCTGCTAAAAGAGCTAAAATAAGGGAGATAATCGTGTCGGAAGAGAACAGGAAAGATGTTGAAGATATTAAAGAGATCTATATACAAGGCCTGAAGTTTCATTTTGTGGATACAATAATGGAGGTGCTTGAACTTTCCCTTCTGAAACAAAAGGTAAAGAATCCCAAAAACATATCATTTGAATGAAAAAAATCGCTGTTTTTCCGGGCTCTTTTGATCCATTTACAATCGGACATGAAGGAATAGTACTGAGAGCCCTTGGCTTGTTCGATGAAATTATTATAGCAGTGGGGGCAAATGCCCTTAAGAAAAGCTATTATCCTCTCACCGTCAGAAAGGAAATGATCAGTAAAGTTTTCCATAATGAGCCGAGAATATCGGTTGCACATTATGAAGGACTGACTGTCGACTTCTGCAGGAAAAATGGTGCAAATTTCCTGCTGAGAGGACTAAGAACAGCCGCTGACTTTGAATTTGAAAGAGCTATTGCCCAGGTTAACAGGGCTCTGACATCTGAGGTTGAATCGGTATTCCTTCTGACTATACCAGAACATTCGCCCATTAACTCGACGATCGTCCGCGATATTATCAGAAGCGGCGGAGATGCATCACCGTTTGTTCCTTCAGCAATTAACCTTAAGGATTACAAAGGGGAAGATCTCTAAAATCAATGTTACTGGTTGCTTGTTACCCGTTGCCTCGAAGGATTGAGTTGTTGATAAGATCCATCAGCGACAACCAGGCACTGCCTTTAATTCTGCTTAATTCATCAGGTGAGAGCCATTCTACCTTTGTTATACCTTCATCAATCTGCGGATCTGTTATCATCGGACCTCCATATTTCATCAGAAACCAGCTGGTTTTCTTCAGATATGAAATCCCCTCCCAGCTATAAGTGTGGTAACTGGGCTGAAGGGCTTTTACAATCGAATGACCTGTTATGCCACACTCCTCATTCACTTCCCGCAATGCACATGCTTCAGGTTCCTCACCAGGTTCAACATGGCCTTTTGGAAGATCAAGCTTGCCCTTCTTTTCGATGAAAAGATATTTTCCTGATGAATGTCTTACAAGGCCTCCCGCCGCACCCACTTCAGTGAAATAAATCCTGAACATCTTCCAGATATGCCTGATGTTGGGCCCGTAGACATTAATTGAGTGGAATGTACTGTCAGACTGGAATTCAGTAATTAAGTTATAAAGTTCGTTAGTTGCGTAAAATTTATGGAATAAGGAGTATTTTTGTAATCGGTCAGGCTCTTCACTGATCATTATGAATCTATTTTCAAAATGAACTTTAAACATCGCTGAATGGAAAATAGTGCTAAAAAGATCGCCGAATATCTACTGCAAATTAAAGCAATTAAATTACAACCGTCAAATCCTTTTACCTGGGCTTCCGGATGGAAATCACCTATTTATTGCGATAACCGTAAAACCCTTTCATTTCCTGCAGTCAGGTCGTTTATCAGGGACTCCTTTGCTGAGATAGTAAAAATCCGCTATCCCAATGCTGAACTTATAGCAGGAGTTGCCACCGGAGCTATCGCTCACGGAGTGCTTGTTGCTGAAAAACTTGGATTGCCTTTCATTTATGTAAGGTCGGAGGCTAAAGAGCATGGGCTTGGGAACCAGATTGAGGGATATTTTGAACCAGGCCAGAAAGTTGTTGTAATTGAGGATCTTATTTCAACCGGGGGAAGCAGCCTTGGTGCCGTCAAAGCTTTAAGGGAAGCAGGGTGCGATCTTCTGGGCATGACGGCTATTTTTACATATGAATTTAAAAAGGCTGAAGATGGATTTGCTGCTGCAAAATGCGAGCTTCATACTCTCAGTAACTATACCGAACTTATTTCGGCTGCTGTCGGATCGGGATATGTCAGCGAACAGGATGTTGAGACACTTAAGCAGTGGAGGATGGATCCTTCATCATGGGGACTAAATCGTTAAAGCTATGGCTGATATATCAGAATTTAAAAGCAGGACAGGAAAGCTGAACTGTACGCCGGCGGAAATATTTGATTTTGTGACGGATATCAGGAATTTCAGGCAATTTGTTCCGGAAGGTACTATTGATGATCTGCAGGTCGGAATAGATTCATGCAGTTTTCACATTTCCCCGCTGGGGAATGTCAGCTTCAGCCTTTCGGAGAAGATACCTCATAACAGGGTCGTTTATAAAGGCACCGTATTTCAATCAAATGATTTCTCCCTGGTTCTTTATATAAAGGAAAACAGTTCCGGCAGGGCGGAAGTGAATCTGAATCTGGCTGCACACCTGAATCCTCTTCTCAAAATGATGGCAGCGAAGCCCATCGGTAATTTTCTCGAAAAAATGATAGAAGAGATGGAAAAGTTCAGAGACTGGCGGACTGGAAAATAGGAAAGTTTTTTCTTGAGAATTCGTATGGTAGTGATGGAGATTCCTCACTTCGTTCGGAATGACAATCATGGTTAAGGGCAGCGGGGGGAAAGTTCAGGAGATTCTCATTTGCGAATCTCCTGAACTTTTCCCCATTCCCTATAAAGAATCGTGTCATTCCGAGCGTCAGCGAGGAATCTCCTACTATAAGCACCAATTTTATCATTCCTGGCTTCGCGAGGGATCCCTCCGGCATCTCTGTTAAAACGCAAATTCAATTTCCTTAAATGCGAATTCCCTTATATTGCCTGTAGTATCCTCAATTTTCAGACAGCCTGAGTCCGTAACCGATACAATCTTTCCCTCAAAAAACCCTGGTCAGGGATTTGAATCTGTTCCATCTGTTTAACCTGTAAAGCGATGCGATATATTCGTTCCTCAAATCATCCCAGCATCCTGAAATAACCTGTTTGTAACGAGTGTCAAGGAAGCCTGCCAGCTGTTTCAAGGCAAAAATAGAGATCATGCTCCATCCCGGTTATGAGCCTAAGCGAGACAGGATTCAGGAGTTCTTCAGGAAATTCTTCCTGATTAATATTCATTCCGATACCGGCTATTGAAGTAACAATTCTATTTGAGATAATTGAGTTTTCAATAAGGATACCTGCTATTTTGTCATCCCCGGCATAAATATCATTCGGCCATTTGATTTTACATTCAGGGACCAGTGTTTTTAAGAAATCGCAAATAGCAAGGGAAACAAATATCGAAATTATGAACTGTTCGCCAGGCCCAACCATGACAGGATATAATACTATACTGAATAACAGATTTTTACCATCTTCACTTACCCACCTGTTGCCTTTTTGTCCTCTTCCTGCTGTTTGATAATCCGCATAAATGATTGTACCCTCGGAAACTGAATCAGACTGTATCAAACCGGAAGCATGGGTATTCGTTGATTCTGTCTTTTTGCAATGAATAAACCGCGATCCGATTATCATCAAAAGGGATTATTACTTATTTATATGTCAAAATTACCGTTATTCCAGAGGATTAGCTGGTGGCACTGAAATTGCAATAAGAGATTTACAATGACAAAAATACAGATAAAAGTTCGTACTTTTGCATTTTGATTTTTAACAGAAAATTGTTTGATGAAAAAAAGACAGGATGGAACTGATTTACTCCTGGGAGCTATATTAAAGGGCATATTTGAGAAGAAGGGAAATGATGTTCTTAAAATTGATCTGAGGAATCTTGAAAACAGAATAACTGATTTTTTTATAATCTGTCACGGGTCTTCCGTCAACCAGGTTGATTCTCTCTGCGATTCGGTAGAAGACATAGTCAGAAAAGAGGCTAAAGAGAGTCCATTGCATGTCGAGGGACTCGAAAACTGTTTCTGGGTCCTTCTCGATTACGGAAATGTAATCGTTCATGTTTTTCTTGAGGAGTACAGGCATTTTTACAGCCTTGAATCGCTTTGGGCTGATGCCTCGACGGAATCGATTAAAGATAACTTAAGTTAAGGAATTATTTATGGCCGAAAAAGATAACAACAATAAAAACAAAGGGCCTCTGAAGCCTCTGGATAAAAGCCTTAAGCCGAAATTTAATTCAAACTGGGTATTTGCAATTCTAATTGTCTCTTTTCTTGCTATTAATCTTTTTTATGGCGGAAGCAAGACAATACCCAAGGTCCAGATACCTGAAATCAAAAAGATGATCACAAACCGTGACATTGAAAGGATTGTGGTAGTCAACAAAGAGACTGCTGAAATATTTTTAAAGAAAGAGGCGATTGAATCAGGAAGGTATACTGACCTCCCGAAAAACAGTAACGGGAAAATGGGATTCGGACCTCCCAAAGCTAATTACACGCATAATATTGGTGATGTTGCAACATTCGAGCAATTTCTTCTCGATGAACAAAAAAAAGAAGGTTATGTGGATAACGATATTATTTATCCTGAAACTGAAACACGTCCAAACTATATTGGCCAGATCCTGGGATGGACAGTGCCATTTATAATATTATTATTTTTCTGGATATTCATGATGCGACGGATGTCAGGCGGTGCAGGTGGAGGAGCCGGAGGTATATTCAGCGTTGGGAAATCGAAAGCCCAGATCTTTGACAAAGAATCAAATGTTAAGTTAAATTTCAATGACGTTGCCGGTCTGGAGGAAGCGAAAACGGAAGTGATGGAGATCGTTGATTTTCTCAAAAATCCCAAAAAATATACCCAGCTCGGCGGTAAGATTCCTAAGGGAGCTCTTCTGATAGGGCCTCCCGGCACAGGAAAAACACTTCTTGCCAAAGCCGTGGCAGGTGAAGCCAATGTCCCTTTCTTTTCGATTTCAGGTTCCGACTTCGTGGAAATGTTTGTCGGAGTAGGAGCCTCGAGGGTAAGGGATCTTTTTAAACAGGCCAAGGAAAAGGCTCCCTGTATTGTTTTTATTGATGAAATTGACGCGGTTGGACGGGCCAGAGGTAAGAATGTGAATTTCGGCTCAAATGATGAAAGGGAGAACACCCTGAATCAGCTGCTTACCGAAATGGATGGCTTCGGGACTAACATGGGAGTGATTATTCTTGCAGCGACGAACAGGGCAGATATTCTCGACAGGGCACTGCTAAGGGCAGGGAGATTTGACCGTCAGATTCATGTTGAGCTTCCTGATATTGTTGAAAGAGAAGCAATTTTTAAAGTGCACCTTCGTCCGATAAAACTCGAGAAGGGCTTTGATGTAACTTTTCTTGCCAAGCAGACACCAGGCTTCTCAGGTGCCGATATCGCAAATGTATGCAATGAATCAGCACTGATAGCCGCAAGGAAAAATAAAACTGTAGTTGAAAAGCAGGACTTTCTTGATGCTATCGACAGAATTGTAGGTGGACTTGAGAGAAAAAGCAAGATCATCTCAATGGTCGAAAAGAAGACCATAGCCTATCACGAAGCGGGCCATGCTACCGTGAGCTGGCTTCTTGAACATGCCAGCCCTTTGCTTAAGGTCACAATAATCCCAAGGGGGAGAGCCCTTGGTGCGGCATGGTATCTTCCTGAGGAGAGGCAAATTACGACCCGTGAACAACTTCTTGATGAGATGGCTTATGCACTTGGAGGAAGAGCGTCAGAACAAATGGTATTTGGCAAGATTTCCACCGGTGCCCTGAGTGATCTAGAGAAGATAACAAAGCAGGCTTATGCTATGGTTTCATTTTTCGGGATGAGCGATAAAGTGGGAAATATAAGTTTCTATGACTCTTCGGGCCAGTCCGACTATGGCTTCACGAAGCCCTACAGCGAGAAAACTGCGGAACTGATCGATCAGGAGGTCAAGCAAATTATTGAGGAATCGTATGTGCGTGCACAGGAGGTCCTGAAAAATAATGTGAAAGGATTGACAGAGCTTGCTGAATTGCTTCTCGAAAAAGAGGTTATTTTCAGTGAAGATCTCGAAAGGATATTTGGTAAAAGAAGAGCTGATATTCTGAAGGAAGAAAGAGAGTCAGCAGTGAAAAATGAACTTGCGCTGAAATTGGCGAAAGAGAATGTTGCCGCAATAGGTCCAGTGGTTACTCAAATAAGGGAATCCGTTATTGATTCCGCAAAAGAGAAAAAGACTTCCGGAAAAGAGAAGAAAACTCCTGAAAATTCTGATAAAAAGGTAAAAGGAGAAAAGGCAAAAAGTAAAAAATAGCTGTTTTGGGCAATTTTTACACGAGGACACTTACTGCTGTATGGATAGTGATTTTTATCCTGGGAGGATTCTGGCTGCACCCAGTCTCTTTTTTTATTACAGGTCTGGTGCTTCTTGCAGGAGCTCAGTATGAATACTACCTGATGATAAAAAGCACAGGCATCCGTCCGCAGATAACAACAGGAATAATAGCCGGCTGCTCGCTCTATATCATTTCAACACTTGTTGCTGCCGGATTAGTTGATAAGAGATATTTCCTTTTCCTGATACCCCTGGCATTGATAATAATGGTTACCGAGCTCTACATGAAGCAGGATAGACCTTTTGATTCACTGGCTCATACATTCTTCGCCATTTTTTATATTGCAGTGCCCTTTTCCCTGTTCCCCTTCTCGGCATTTTCAAGAACAGGTTTCAGCTCATTGCTTCCTCATCCGGATATTATTTTTTCACCTGGTATTGTCGTCGGTTTTCTTTTGCTTTTATGGGCAAATGATACCGGAGCTTATATTACCGGAGTAACATTTGGAAGGCACAGACTGATGGAACGAATATCGCCAAAAAAATCGTGGGAAGGATTTTTTGGCGGATTGGTAATCGCTATTCTGGCAGCATGGTTGCTGTCAGGCTGGCTTGGCGTTGTAGATACTGTTGGGTGGATTATAATATCGTTGATAATTTCAATTGCAGGCACATTCGGGGATCTAATTGAATCCATGCTCAAGAGAAGTATTGACGTAAAGGATTCCGGGTCAGTTATGCCCGGACATGGAGGATTTCTCGATCGTTTCGACAGTGCCATAATTTCATTTCCCCTTGTTTATCTTTTTATTTCACTTTTTGGATGATTGATAAGTCTTAATTAGTTTTGCGCAAATTTTCTTGGAATGGCCATTCATAAGGAAGGATATAAAATTCTTGCAGGCGGATTTTTAATTTTGCTTATCATTAATATTATTGCCTGGATTATATGGTCCGATAATTCATTGGTAAAGTGGATTTTTCTTTTCTCTTCTGTTTTACTTTATATTTTCATACTTTTCTTTTTCCGTCTTCCGACAAGATTCCTTGAACCTGACCCGGAGCTGATCTATGCTCCTGCCGACGGGAAGGTGGTTGTGATTGAAGAAACATTTGAAAATGAGTATTTTAAAGATACACGCCTGCAGATTTCGATATTTATGTCGCCTTTAAATATGCATAGCAACAAATACCCTGTTTCGGGGCATGTTAAGTATGTAAATTATCATTCAGGAAATTATATGGTTGCCTGGCATCCGAAATCTTCCGAATTGAATGAAAGGAGTACAATTGTTATTGAGACTGAAAAAGGAACTGAGATTCTTATACGTCAGATTGCAGGAGCCGTCGCCCGGCGCATAGTAACTTACGCTAAAGAAGGTCAGTCGGTTACTCAGGGTGATGAGCTGGGATTCATAAAGTTCGGATCGAGAGTCGATGTATTCCTGCCATTGGGTACTGAGGTTGAAGTTCCGATACTTCAGCAGGTCAAGGCCAATAAGAGCATTATTGCAAAAATCTGAAATTTATTTTCCATGAAAAAGAGTGATGACACGGTAATAGATATTACAAATGACATTAAGTGGGTTGGTATTCTTGATTATGATATCAAAACATTTGATATCGTAATGACCACTGAATTTGGGACAACATATAACTCATATTTCATAAATGCAGGTAAAAAAGCCGTTGTAGATGTTGCAAAGGAAAAATTTCTCGATGTTTATCTTAAGAAATTACAGTCGGTCACCGAACCACGGGAGTTACAGTATATTATCCTCGATCATACCGAACCCGATCATTCGGGAAGCCTCAGCCGCATTCTTGAGATCGCACCTGATGCAACTGTGGTGGGAAGCGGAAACGCAATAAGATACCTTGAGGATATTGTGAATAAGCCATTCAGATCGCTTATAGTTAAGGATGGTGACACACTTGACCTGGGGAATAAGACCTTAAGGTTTATATCTGCACCCAACCTCCACTGGCCTGATTCAATCTATACTTATCTTGTGGAGGATAAGATCTTGTTTACATGTGATTCATTCGGGGCTCATTATTGCGATTCAGATATTTTCAGCAGGATGAGTCCTGAATATCTGGGGAGCTTTCAAATATTATTTTGATGTTATTTTAAAGCCTTACAGCCGGTTTATGATCAAGGCAATTGAAAAGATAAGGCCGCTTGAGATTGATGCTATCTGCCCGGGACATGGACCTGTTCATCGTGAAAATCTCAGGGAAATAATTGATCTGGCTGAAAAATATTCAAATGAATATCTTAAACTTATTTCCGGAGGAGCAGTAAAAAAAGTTCTTATTGCATATATATCAGCTTATGGTTATACAAAACAGGCAGCGGATTATATAGCACAGGGAATCGGTGAAACCGGCGATTTTAAGATTGATGTGACTGATATAGAGAACATCTCTGCTGGTGACCTTGATTTGAAACTGGCCTTATCTGATGCAATTCTTGTTGGCTCGCCGACTATTAACCAGAATACCCTGCTGCCGGTCTATAAGCTTTTTTCTTTGATAAACCCAATCCGTGACAAAGGAAAGCTTTCCGGGGCCTTCGGATCATACGGCTGGAGCGGAGAGGCACCGAAAATTATTCTTGAGAGCTTCAGGAATCTTAAATTAAGGATTTTCGAAGATACGGCATCATTTAAATTCTTACCAGGGGCTGCGAAGAGAGATATCCTGATCGAGTTTGGGAAAAGGTTTGCTCAGCGGCTGCTTGAAAATTGTAAATAAAAAGAGGCTGAATCAAAATTCCACCACCTCCCCCGTGGCACTTCGGCCAGGGTACTCCTCCTCATTGAGGAGGAGAAAGTTAATGCATTGTTAGTCTTCACTTTCCCCTCCTTTGCAAAGGAGGGGTGTCATGCCCGAAGGGTCATGACGGGGTGGTTAAAATACTTTTGATACAGCCTCTCTTCTCTTATGAAATCTTAACCTGACGTGAGATCTTATTCTTTTCTTCTTCAAACTTGGGAAGTCCAACACTCAGAATTCCGTCCTTGTAGTTGGCTTCAATCTTTTCCCTGTTTACATTATCAGGGACCTGAAAACTTCTGCAGAAAGATGAATAGCTGAACTCTTTTCTCTTGTATCCGTCGCTGTTTTCTTCCATTTCGTTTTTTGTTTCAGAAGAAATTATAAGCACATCTTCGTTAATGTCGATCTTAAGATCTTTCTTGTCAATTCCTGGCACTGCAAGATCGAGCATGAATTTTTTTTCATCCTCCCTGATATTAACTGCCGGCATTGAACTGGTTTTGTTTGACATTACAGGGAAAAAATCATCATCAAAAATACTACCCATGTAAAATGGTCTGAAACTTCTTTTTGCAATTGATGGTAACATAGCTTTGTCCTCCACTATTTTAAGTTATACAAATTCATTTATACCCCGAATTTCAATTTCTGTTCCAAAATCAAAATACTGACATAATGGCGCATTAAATGATATTCATACCGACATAATGACAGTAGGTCGTTTGTGTAATTTTTATGGAATTCCGAAATTTCTGATTAGGTTTGTATACTGAAACCCTATTTAATGAAAGCCACGCTAAAGAACATTTTGATCTTTTTCGGCATTTTGCTCTTGCTGGGTCTGTTGTGGTATTTCCGAAATATTGTCGTATATATTCTTGTCGCAGGTGTCCTCTCGATCATGGGCAGGCCCCTCGTTGATCTTTTCTGCCGTATCAGGATCTGGAAATTTCATTTACCGCGTGTCATTAGCGCATTATTTACACTGATTATAATATGGGGGTTTATAATCCTGTTCTTCGTGATTTTCGTACCGCTTGTAACGAGACAGATTAATTATTTTTCGACAATTGACAGTGGAAAAATAGTCCAGATCGTAGAGAGTCCTGTCAGTAAAATTGAATCGATATTAAACAATCTGAATCCTCATATTTCAGAACAGCTGTCGCTCAGGGAATATATCTCTTCCAAGATTTCAGGTATCCTGAATATTGAGATGATCAAGAATTTTCTCGGGTCCCTTGTTGGTCTTCTCGGAAACGTTGTTGTAGCAATATTTTCAATAACATTCATAACCTTCTTTTTCCTCAAGGATCAGCATCTGTTTTATGAATCCATTCTGATGTGGATCCCCGACAAATATGTTGACAATGTTACAAGAGCACTCAACTCAATAAAAAAACTTCTTACACGGTACCTGATTGGAATTGTAATCCAGAGCACATGCATAATGATACTGATCGATATTGGTATGACAATTATAGGTATCGATTTTCAGCAGGCACTTGTAATGGGTCTGATACTGGGCATTCTTAATGTAATTCCCTATGTCGGACCCTGGCTTGGCCTGGGTATAGCAATAATCATGGGGGTTGCATCGCACATAAATCAGGATTTTTCGACTGTGGTAGTTCCTCTTATTTATTATATGATAATTGTAGAGGCAATTACACATACTATTGATAATGTGGTTTTTCAGCCTATAATATTTTCCAACAGTGTAAAAGCTCATCCGCTTGAGATATTTGTTGTGGTGCTTGCATCAGGATTTGCAGCCGGCATACCAGGCATGCTGCTCGGCATACCTGCATATACTGCCCTTCGGGTATTTGCCAGGGAGTTCTTTTACGGTTTTAAGGCAGTTCAGAAAATAACCTCCAGCTTATCAGATATTAATCAGGATAATGAAAAGCATGTATCTCTACTGGATGAAAAAGAATGAATCAGGTTTCTTCTCTAATTAACAGGGTGTTCCGTTTCTACTTTGATGGTTTCAGAAACATGTCATGGTGGGGCAGGCGTGTTTGGATAATTATCCTGATCAAGCTGTTTGTTATCTTTATAATACTGAAACTCTTCTTCTTTCAAGGGTTCCTTTCGGAAAGATACACCTCTGATGACCAGAAAAGCGAATATGTATTGGATCAATTAATAAATTCAAAGTAAGAAAATGTTTGAGAGCGTTGATTTTACCCTTGTTGACTGGTCAAGGGCCCAGTTTGCCCTGACGGCAATATACCACTGGCTTTTTGTTCCTCTGACACTGGGCCTCTCCTTTATTATTGCAATAATGGAGTCAATTTATGTTAAGACTGGAAATGAGGAATGGAAGAGAATTACAAGGTTCTGGATGACACTTTTCGGGATCAATTTTGCAATTGGCGTGGCAACCGGAATTATCCTTGAGTTTGAATTTGGAACCAACTGGTCAAATTATTCCTGGTTCGTAGGGGATATTTTCGGAGCACCGCTTGCAATAGAAGGTATCCTGGCCTTTTTTCTTGAATCGACCTTTGTCGCCGTGATGTTTTTCGGGTGGAATAAAGTCAGCAGGAAATACCATCTCATATCAACATGGCTGGTTGCTATCGGGGCTAATCTTTCGGCTTTGTGGATCCTTGTTGCAAATGCCTGGATGCAAAATCCTGTCGGAATGGTATTTAACCCCGATACGGCAAGGAATGAAATGGTAAGTTTCTGGGATGTACTATTCAATGAGGTGGCTATCAGTAAATTCCTGCACACAATTTCATCGGGATTCCTCGTAGCCTCAATGTTTGTACTGGGGATAAGCTCCTGGTATCTTTTACAGAAACGCGAGCATATTCTGGCAAAAAGGAGCATCCTTATTGCCGGGATTTTCGGCCTTTTATCTTCTATACTTGTTGCATATACCGGCGACAACTCAGCCAGGACGCTGTCGGAAGTCCAACCGGTTAAATTTGCTGCTTTTGAAGCCCTTTACCAAGGCAAACAGAATGCAGGTCTGGTTGCCATTGGGATACTGAAAAAATCGGACAGGAAGATAGGAGAGAAGGCTGTAAATGATTTTGCATTCAGGATTGAGATCCCCGGATTTCTTTCGGTAATGACAAAAGGAGATAAAGACGCATTTGTTCCCGGAATTTTTGATCTAGTAAACGGCAATTCCTCAAAGGGTATTTTATCAGTCGCGGAAAAGATTGAACGGGGTAAAAAAGCACGGGCCCTGCTTGTTGAATTCAAGACAGCAAAAAAGAATAAGAACACTCAAATGGCAGAGGGAATATCCGGAATGTTCCGCGATAAGAAATTCATTGATAACTATTTCAGGTATTTCGGATACGCATTTCTTGAAAGACCGGAAGACGTTATACCAAGTGTAAAAACATCATTTTACTCCTTTCATATTATGGTTATGCTCGGGTTTTACTTTATCCTGGTTTTTGCCATGGCTCTCTACTTTCTTTATAATGGAACCCTGATGAAGAAAAGATGGTTTCTCTGGATTACCCTCTGTTCAATCCTGCTTCCTTATGTTGCAGGCGAACTGGGCTGGGTGCTTGCGGAAATGGGTCGTCAGCCATGGATTATTCAGGATCTGATGCCTGTTTCTGCAGCTGTTTCAAACATCAGCTCAGGATCCGTTATCACCACCTTTGCACTTTTTGCAATTCTGTTTACGGTTTTGCTAATTGCTGAAATATCAATTATGATCCGCCAGATAAAACTCGGCCCTAAACATTAGGAGGATAAAACATGACAACTATGATATCATATATTTTCCTGCAGCATTACTGGTGGATTATAATATCACTGCTGGCAAGTCTGCTTGTGTTCCTGATGTTTGTTCAGGGCGGACAATCAATGATCTTTTCGCTTCCAAAGAATGATCGGCAGAAGACAATGATAGTCAATGCTATGGGAAGAAAATGGGAATTCACATTTACAACACTTGTCACTTTCGGAGGTGCTTTCTTTGCATCATTTCCACTCTTCTACTCTGCCAGCTTCGGAGGTGCATACTGGGTTTGGATCACAATACTGTTCAGCTTCATAATCCAGGCCATTTCTTATGAATACAGATCAAAACCTGCAAATGTCCTGGGACAAAAAACATTTGATGTTTTTCTCTTCCTGAATGGTTCTCTCGGACCTTTCCTCATTGGTGTGGCTGTCGGTACTTTCTTTACAGGTTCTCAATTCAGCCTCAACGATATGAACCAGGTAAAGTGGGCAACTCCCTGGCACGGACTTGAGGCCCTACTGAACGGCAGAAATCTTGCCCTGGGACTTGCGGTGCTGTTCCTTGCAAGGACCAATGGATTACTTTATCTGATAAATTCAGTTGATGACAGGGTGCTGGCAGAACGGTCAGGCAGCAAACTGCTTATGAATTCTATAGTTTTCCTTGTGTTTTTCCTTTTCTTCGTCATAACGCTTCTGGTCTCAAAGGGATTTGCCTATGACCAGGTGACCGGGGCTGTCAGTATTGAAGACTTAAAATATCTGCACAACCTTCTTCAGATGCCCCTGGTGCTTATAATATTTCTGACAGGTGTTATTGGTGTTCTGTATGGTATCGGTATAACTATGTTTAAGGGAAGCCGGAGAGGAATCTGGTACACAGGATTTGGAACAGTGCTTGCAGTTTTTGCCCTGTTTCTGGTGGCAGGTTTCAACGGTACAGCTTTTTATCCGTCATCCTATGACCTTAATAGTTCACTTACAATCAGCAAAGCCTCTTCAAGCCTGTTTACACTTAAGACTATGATGTATGTTTCATTCATTGTTCCATTTGTTATCGGGTATATCTGGTATGCCTGGAAATCGATTAACAATAAAAGGATTACTGAAGAAGAAATGAAAACGGAAGGACATATATATTAAAGGCGACAGGCAACGGGCAACAGGCGACCGGTATTTTACGGCTCTCCTCCCTGGAGGGGTTGGGGTTGGGTTAAATAAAGATAAAAGACAAAAGACAAAATTTAAAAGATAAAACTATTAATATTATGTACATCACCGGAATATTGCAGTACCTGATCTGGCCGGCATTCATAATCGCAAGCTGGTACATTATCATAGCGGGATTAGATTATTACGAAAAGAAGTTTCCTGTCTGATGATGTGGAACTCTAAATCCTCAGTGTTACCATGTTTTACTGTTAATTGTTAGACTCCTCCCTGGGGTGAAGGGGTGTAACCAACGAAACAATTATATAAACCGGTATTATAAGCGGTGCAGCTGCAAGTCCGAAAATTAAAAACGAAATCAGGACAAGCCCAAGCAGAATATACCTTCCTTCATTTCCCCTGAAATCCAGGTTTTTGAATTTAAGAGACAATAACGGAATTCTTGTCACCATTAGTAGCGATAAACTAACCGAATAAACAAGAAGAGCTGCTGTCGACCCGGCCAATGACTTCAGCAAGGGTATCGAAGAATAATGTCCTGCTAACACAACAGAAATCACGGCAATTGCATTTGCCGGGGTGGGCAAACCCTTAAAGGAGGTGGTCTGAGTAGTATCGGTGTTGAATTTTGCCAGTCGCAATGCCGCGCAAACTGGCATAAGAACAACGATATAACTTAATATATCTGGAAAACCTGAATAGTGACCTGGCAAAATACCAGTTGAAGCGACCATCATTTTATAAATTATAAGTGCCGGTGCAACACCAAAGCTTACAACATCAGCAAGGCTGTCAAGTTCTTTCCCGGTCTCCGAATAGGCTTTCAGTAAACGGGCTGAAAAACCATCAAGGAAATCAAATACCATTGCTGCCACAATCAGCCAGGAAGCTGTTATCAGATCACCGTTCATTGTAAAAATTATAGCTGCGAACCCGGCAGCCAGGTTGAGCGATGTAATGAAATTTGGAATGTGTTTCATGGCGGTCACATTATGCCAGGTTGTTAAGGAAAGCAAATTTAGGATAAATTTCACTTGATCGGGAGAAATTATTAGATTTGCAGCAATTAATAGTGTCTGGATGATCAATTTCAAGTCCATAAGGATTGCCGTAGATTTTGACGGCACCATTGTTGAGCATGAATATCCCGGGATCGGTAAAGAAAAGCTTTTTGCATTCCAGACTCTCAAGGAGCTTGAAAAGCTTGGCGCAAGACTTATTCTTTGGACTTTCAGATCGGGACCTGAACTTGATGAAGCAGTGGAATTCTGCAGGAAGAACGGTATCGAGTTTTATGCTGTTAATAAAAACTACCCTGAAGAGGTTTTTGATGATACAATAAGCAGGAAGATCGATGCTGATATTTTCATCGACGACAAGAATATAGGCGGATTTCCAGGGCTGGAGCGAAATCTGGCAGATGCTTGTCCCTTTCGACCTCCACCAGCAGGAGATGGAACGGCAGATAGCCAATGCGCGAAAAAACAGTCTCAGACGATTGTTCGGGAAAAGAGATAAGCAAAATGAAAACTGAATACAACAAATATATTTTCTTAATTCCTTTTTTTCTCCTGGTTTCATGGATCCTCTCATGTTCCGGCCGTGCAGGCAATATTTCGAAATCACGAAACTCAACTCCTGATATTACCATTCCCGGTTATAAAACTGAATTGGTGAAAATGGTTTCACCTGCAGAAAACGCTGAATACAAGCTTAAGGATCAGATCAGTGTTTCTCTCATTCCGTCGGGCAATGAACAACCAATTGATTCGGTAAAAGTTTTTTTTGACGGGAAATTAGCGGGTCTGCTTACAGCTGCCCCATGGGAATGTCAGGTAGGTTCCTCATTTACAGGCCTTACAGGAAGGAAATCAGTTAAAGCAGTTGCTTACACAAAGGATAAGAGCCAGTCGGTGACACGATTCGTAATTATCTATTCTGATATCGTTCCGAAAAGATACAGCTACAAGGTTATCAACATCTATCCACACGATAAAGAAGCATTCACCCAGGGACTATTTTATGATAACGGGATATTATACGAAGGTACCGGACAGGAGACCGGATCGAGCCTGAGAGAAGTTGAGCTTGAAACCGGTAAGGTACTCAGACAGCATAATCTTGATCCTTCCCTTTTTGGAGAGGGCATAACCCTGTTTAAAGACAGGATCTATCAGGTTACATGGAGGAATAAGGTAGGTTTCATTTATAACAGATCCGATTTCAGAGTGATAAATAAGATTTTTATTCAGACAGAGGGATGGGGCCTTACTACAATGAATGACAGAATCATAATGAGCGATGGTTCAAATGTTCTCTATTTCCATGAGCCCGAAATGTTTGATGCCGCTTCACGGATTGAAGTCTATGATAATGAGAAAAAGGTCGATCAGCTTAATGAGCTTGAGTATATTGATGGCGAAATATGGGCAAACATATGGCAGACGGATATTATTGCAAGAATTGATCCGCTGAGTGGCAAAGTAAACTCATATATTGACCTTTCGTCATTGTACCCCGAAGCAAAAAGAAGAGAGGTTAACGCGGATGTTCTTAATGGAATTGCCTGGGATGCTCAGGGCAGACGTGTCTTTGTCACCGGTAAAAGGTGGCCGAAGCTATATGAAATAAAGATTACTGAATAAGCTTTTTCCCATAAATTATATTAACAGCTGAAGGTATTATACTGAATTCTACCGGTGTATTTCCAGGCGATTCCCCGTCAGCTTCAAATCTCCTGCGGCTGATCATCTTAATTCACATTATGTTAATAACATGTTGAAAAGGACAAAAGAAATGTTTACAATTACATTATTGCCTTTCCAAGGCTGAAAATTCATTAATCGTAAATTTGAAGCTCAAATTAAAAACAGGATTTCAAATAATAAATCACATGGGAAGGATCATAGCTATTGCGAATCAGAAGGGAGGGGTCGGAAAAACAACTACGGCTATCAATCTCGCCGCCAGCCTGGCAGCTCTTGAGAAAAAGGTGATAATAATTGATGCTGACCCGCAGGCAAATGCCACATCCGGAATAGGAGTGGATTCCCGCCAGATAAAATGCACAGTTTATGATTGCCTTATTGACGGGAAGGAACCTCAGGATGCAATTCATGAAACAGGCGTGGAAAATCTCTCAGTAATGCCATCAAATATTGATCTGGTTGGAGCCGAAATTGAGATGCTTGACAGGCGTGACAGGGAAAAGATACTGAAGGGAATCCTTGGCAAAATTGCCGGTAATTTTGACTATGTTATTATTGACTGTTCACCGTCGCTTGGCCTGCTTACTGTAAATGCACTTACAGCGGCAAATTCGGTAATTATTCCTGTTCAGTGTGAATACTTTGCCCTTGAAGGACTTGGTAAATTGCTGAACACAATAAAGATAATCCAGAATAACCTTAATCCTGATCTTGAGATTGAAGGATTCCTTCTTACAATGTATGATTCGAGACTGAGGCTTTCGAACCAGGTTGCAGAAGAGGTGAACAAGCACTTCCAGCAGATGGTTTTCAAGACAATCATTCAAAGGAATGTAAAGCTTTCTGAAGCACCAAGTTTCGGGCAGCCGGCAATACTTTACGATGCCGATTCTAGAGGAACTGTCAATTACCTTAATCTTGCCAAAGAGCTTATCGAAAAGCATGAACCCGACGGGAAATAAACTCTAAACAGAAATGACCATGACAAAGAAAAATGCATTAGGAAGAGGGCTCGGAGCTTTGATCGATGGTGTTGAAAAGGAGATTCTCGAGAAGAAAGTCGAACCTAATATGGATATCTCTCTGGATTCAATTGATGGAAATCCATTTCAGCCGAGGACCCATTTTGATGAACAGGCTCTTGAAGAACTGGCCGGTTCCATTCGAAAGGTTGGTATCGTTCAGCCCCTTACAGTAAGAGAGACAGGTAGCGGAAGATACCAGCTTATTGCAGGTGAAAGGCGCCTCCGGGCTGCCCGTATGGCAGGCCTTACCCATGTGCCGGCTTACATAAGAACTGCCGACGATCAGGCAATGCTTGAACTGGCGCTCGTTGAGAATATCCAGCGTGAGGATCTCGATGCAATTGAAGTGGCCATCAGTTTCCAGAGGCTCATTGAAGAGGTCAGCCTGACACAGGAACAGCTGAGCGACAGGGTTGGAAAACAACGTTCAACAATTGCAAATTATCTGCGCCTACTCAGATTACCTGCTGAGATCCAGCTTGGCATAAGAAATAAACATATCATGATGGGTCACGCCCGGACTCTCGTCAATATTGAGAATCCGAAGACACAAATGGAAGTTTATTACCGTATTGTCGATGGTGACCTCTCGGTCAGACAGGTAGAGGAACTTGTAAGGCTTCTCCAGACTGAAAAGATTAAGGATCCGGCAAAGCGTGAAAGAAGAAAGAAGCTGAATGAAGACTTTATTCAGCTTTCGGAACATCTGAACCGAATATTTTCAACCAGGATCAATTTCAGGATAAATGAACAGGGAAAAGGGAAAATAGTTATCCCGTTTGAGAATCCCGAAGAGATGGAACGCATTTTGGGACTCTTTGACCGCCTTAACTACTGAAAATAATTATATTTGTTGCGCCGGTCCCGCTTCTGGCAGGATAAAATCCGGATTATATTGAGTTTGAGAACAGTTAAGGTAATAAAAATTATTCTCATTACGTTAGTTTTTTGTCTGTCGGCTAATTTAACCGCACAGGACACAACTTCTGTTAACGGACCGGTAAGACGGGCTTTCAAACCCGAACCATTAAAAGCAACAATGCTGGCGGTGGCCTTTCCGGGTCTGGGACAGGTTTATAACAGGAAATACCTGAAGGTGCCCTTTGTTTATGCAGGTTTTGGAGCTCTTGCTTATAGCGTGAGGTTCAACACTAATAAATATAATGAAATGATGAAAGGTTATCAGGACTTTACGGATGCAATTCCTGAAACAGCCAGTTACCTGACTTTAGACGGACTTAAGAACCAGGACCCAAGGACTTATGATCCGGTTCTCTATCCGGATTCGTATGTGCCTTCCAACAAATCATGGGTTGAGGACAATCTTATTAAGGCCATTGATTATTATAAGAGATTCCGCGATCTTACGTACATTGGCATAGCAGCCTGGTACCTTGTCACTATTCTTGATGCAAATGTAGATGCAAGCCTTGCGAATTTTGATGTATCTGATAAACTCGATGTTGAAGTTACCCCGTTACAGTTACCCGTACCCGGGGTAATGGGAGCAGGATTGAATATCAGCCTTATTTTCAAATTTTAAATGAATATTGAATAATGAAATTAAAGAGATTCCTGATAACACTGTTCTTACAGTTTTGATTGCTGACGCATATGCTGTTAATGATACAATAATACTAAACTCGGAAATCTACTCTGAAAAGATTTCTGCGGATCTCGACAGCCTCGTAAACAGCTGGTATGTCAGGATGGCAATGAGGGCGAAACCTGAAGATTTCAATTATGATTCTGTCGGAGTTGAATTCTCCGATTCAGTCTATAAAGCAAGAATCAGCAAAATAAACTCACTTATAAAACTTCCATATAACAGTATTATCAGAAACCATATTCATGTATATACAATAAAACAGAGAAAACACTTCAGTGCGGTACTTGGGCTGATGAATTATTATTTCCCGATGATAGAGGATATTTTCGATTCTTATGGTCTTCCTGCCGAACTCAAATATATGGCTGTTATTGAGTCGGCCCTCAATCCAAATGCAGTTTCAAGAGCCGGAGCAACAGGTCTATGGCAGTTCATGTTCAGCACAGGACGTATGTACGGTCTCAATATTAATTCGCTGGTTGATGACAGAAGGGATCCTGTGAAAGCCACTCATGCCGCTGCAAAGTATATAAAGGATCTTTATAATATATATAATGACTGGATCCTTGTTATTGCAGCTTATAATTGCGGTCCGGGAAATGTGAATAAGGCAATAAGGCGGTCGGGAAACAGGAAAGATTACTGGGATATTTATTACAGACTTCCCCGTGAAACAAGGGGCTATATTCCGCAGTATGTTGCTGCTACCTATTCCGTCAGCTATTTTGCCGAGCACAACATCCGTCCTCTTCCGTTGAATATACCTGTTTCGACTGATACAATCATGGTAAACAAAGATATTCATCTTAACCAGATATCTGAAGTAATGGGCATTCCGCTTGGAGAGCTAAGAGCTTTGAATCCCCAGTATCGTACAGGTCTTGTTCCCGGATCTGCCAGACCTCTCTCTCTGACTTTGCCGATCAGCCATCTCGGCGATTTCATTGATTTGAATGACACTATCAGGAACTATAAACCCGAGCTTTATCTCTCGAGAATAAACCTTACCGGCGATCCTTCACGTTCAGTCTATGTACCGGTAGACGTAAAGGGAAAGACAAAATTAGTTTATACTGTAAGAGAAGGAGATAACCTTGGTTTTATTTCGGAATGGTACAGGGTAGGACTCTCCGATCTGAGATACTGGAACAATATTAACAGGAATACAATAAGGGTCGGACAGAGGCTTGCAATTTATGTCGATCCGTCAAGATCAGACTATTATTCAAAGATAGAGACAATGACTTTTGCGGAGAAACAGCAGATGATTGGAAAAGCAGCAACGCCAAATCCTGTTGCAACTGCCTTTTTGTCCATGCCCGATGGTGAATATATAACTTATACTGTCCGTTATGGGGACACTATATGGGATATTGTAAAGATGTTTGATAATGTCAGCACAACTGATGTCCTTTCATTAAACAGCATCAGCGACCCGGGAAAGATTAAGGTTGGCCAGATACTAAAAATTAAGAAGAAGAGCTGAGCTCTTTCCCTAAATGCGCCCTATCAGGTCATTTTTACTTCTACTGATCGTCCTGATCTGTTTTGCAGGGCTCTCTTATATCTTGCCATGGGATCTTAATCTGCCTTCGGCAGAAACCCTGATACCTGAAAAGCTCATCCGGAACCTGACAACCGATGATTCATCGGAAAATCCGGCTGAAGAAATAACTGCCGCTGATACTTCAGGGACTTTAACTTTACCACCGCCGGTTGTTATTCCTGACTCGGCCTTATCCCCAGTTATATCTTCCCCTCCCGACCCGATGGAAGTATTCCTTGATTCCCTCCAATTTTCGGAAGGACAGGTAAGGATTCTTTATTATGGCGACTCACAGATTGAATATGACCGTGTTACTTCTTATCTGAGAAGATCTTTGCGCAAGGATTATGGCGGTACCGGACCCGGATTATTCCTGCCGGTGATGCCGGTAACATATACCAAATCATTCTTTGTCAGGGCTTCATCAAACTGGAGAAGATACAATTATCTATCATATAAGAACGGGGAGATAAAACATAATGATCTTGGTCCTTTTATGGCTTTCTGCCGTTATCTGCCTGATGGACAGGTGTCTCCTGACAAGATAAAGTCATGGATCCGGTTAACACCCTCTACATTTTCCGACAACAGCGAATCAAAATATGAAAACCTGAGAATTCTATACAGAGAATACTCTTGACAATGTTAAAATTGAGGTCCGGTCAGGAGGTAATACAGTAATTTCCGACACCCTGAAGATCAGCAACAAAATAACTGAGTTTACCTGCCCTCTTTCCGGATCAAAAAACATACTGATCGATTTTTCGGGGAGGACCAGCCCTGACATTTACGGAATAAGCATCGAAGGAAAAAACGGAGTGGTAGTTGATAATATACCTCAGAGAGGAAGCGCAGGACTAGAATTCACAATGGTCGATCAGGAAAACCTCAGGGATTCCTATGCTCTTCTGAAACCCGACCTTATTGTTCTTCATTACGGACTAAATCTGGCTACAAATATCAGGAATGATTATTCCTATTATGAGAAAGGACTCTCACGTCAGCTTAAACTGCTTAAAGAGATTAGTCCGGGCACCGGATTGATGGTTGTTGGTCTGACTGATATGGCTTACCAGGATGGGAATGTAATAAAATCATACCCGAACATACCTAAAATAATTAATGCACAGAGGAATGCCTCTCTTAATTCAGGGGCCGTTTTCTGGGATGCATTCACAGCGATGGGCGGCAGATCGACAATAATTAAGTGGTTCGGTATGAATCCACCTCTGGCTAAGAAAGATTATGTACATCTTACCGATCAGGGGGCTGACACTCTTGCCCGGATGATGATCTCTGATCTTTTTACAGTAAAAGATCCTGATCCTTTCATAAAAACGCCCCCTCAGGTTCTTATCGATACAATTGCGATTGCAAAAGCTGAAAATATTTCTGTCCCTGTGGAAGTTACTGAAAAACAGGGTTACCTGAGATCTCTGGTATCTGTTATTTTCAGTTACGACCCTGATAAGCCTTTCATTTTTTCAACTCCGGCATTCTGGATCTTTTTCCTGCTGGTGCTTGCCGGTTTCAGCCTTGTGTATAAGAAGCTTGTTCCTGAGGAACTTTTATCTTTTACTTATAAGTCTATTCTTTTACTTCAAAACAGGCGGACTATTTCTTATTCTTCTGCTTTTCGTGACTTTTATCGACTTTACATGCGGTCTGCTGATCCACAGGTCGAAAACAAAATTCTGGAGAAAAAGTCTCATCCTGATAAGCATAATCTCAAACATAGGCATACTGGCTTATTTTAAATATACAGGTTTCTTTGTTCAGGCAATAAATGATATCCTTGGAACTGATATTGTTGTAAAAGACTTTCTGGGGGCTTTTTCGAACAGCCTGCTCGGAACAGATTTTAATATAAGCAGTATTGTTCTTCCAGTGGGGATCTCGTTTTTTACTTTCCAGTCGTTGAGCTATACTATTGATATGTACAGGCAGAAACTTGAACCTGTCAGAAATATTTTTGACTTCGGATTTTATGTCTCTTTTTTCCCCCAGCTGGTTGCCGGACCAATTGTAAGAGCCTCAGAATTCATTCCCCAGCTTTATAAGGAATACAGCCTTTCCCAAAGGGAATTCAGTCATGCTTTATTCCTGATAATGAAAGGGTTGATTAAGAAGATAATAATATCAGACTTCATTGCCGTTAATTTCATCGACAGGATATTCGATCTTCCGACTGCATATTCGGGATTTGAAAACCTCATGGCTGTTTATGGTTACGGACTGCAGATCTATTGTGATTTTTCAGGGTACACCGATATAGCGATAGGCCTTGCATTAATACTTGGATTCAGGCTCCCCTTCAATTTTAACTCCCCTTACAAAGCCTCAAGCGTTGCCGATTTCTGGAAAAGGTGGCACATATCCCTTTCGAGATGGCTCAGGGATTATCTGTACATCCCTCTGGGAGGGAACAGAAAGGGTAAATTCCGCACAATCGTCAACCTTATGATCACAATGCTCATTGGCGGACTATGGCATGGTGCGAATTTAAGGTTTGTATTATGGGGAGGTCTGCACGGATTAGGTCTGGCTATAAATAAATTATGGACTTTCATCTTTGGTGAAAAAACTCAGAAAAGACGATTTGCGAGGGCAATCAGTGTTTTCTTCACATTCCAGTTTGTAAGCTTCTGCTGGATCTTTTTCCGGGCACAGGATATGCATAGTGCAGGGCTCATCTTGCGGCAGATTTTCATGGATTTCATACCCGGTTCATTCAGCACCCTGTTTCAGGCTTACAGCAGTGTCTTCGCACTGATGGCTGCAGGGTATATTATTCATTTTATTCCGGAGAAATTCAAGGAATCATACCGCGGTCTTTTTATCAAAATACCACTTGCAGTGCAGATTGTTATTGTTATTCTGACCGGGTTCCTTCTCTACCAGATGAGAACCACCGAAATTATGCCATTCATTTATTTCAGGTTTTAGTAGAGACAGATCTCAGATCTGTCTCTCCAGATCAATTTTAAAGATAAGTATCCTATTTTTGATTCACCCAGAAATGGAGCTATTGCCCTTTCGTAAATTCCCTGTACATACGCAATTGCCATCCCGTAGTTTGTAACCGGGATGCCGGCCTTTATTGCAGGCTGGAGCCTGTTGTGGAGCTGCTTTCGTGTTATCATGCATCCCCCGCATTGAATTAACAGGGAGTAGTCGGTGATGGGACGGGGGAGAGTATCAAGGCCGGCAACTACATCGTATTTAATTTTTTTACCAGTGAAATTATTGATCCATCTCGGGATCTTTATCCTTCCGATATCATCGCATGCAACATGATGTGTGCATGATTCAAGCAGAAGCACCCTGTCTCCGTCTTTCAGGTCAGAAATCTTTGGAGTTCCTTTAAGATAATAGTCAAAATCGCCCTTAAACCTTGCAAGCATAATGCTGAAGCTTGTAAGTGGTATGTCAGCCGGTATCGAAGCATCGGCCTTGATAAAAACCTGTGAATCGGTAATTACCAGTGCCGGTTTAATGGCTGTCTTTTTAAGGAAAACATCAACTTCACGCTCCTTTAATACGATTGCAACAGCGTCATTGTCAAGAATATCCCTTATTGCCTGGACCTGAGGAAGAATGAGCCGTCCGGCAGGGGCCTCGACATCGATCGGTGTTATTAAAATAACAATATCACCTTGATTTATAAGGTCGCCAAGAAGAGTGGGAGTTTTATACGAATGTTCCGGGATAGTTTCCTTTATCAATTTTATCAGCTCCTCATAGTTGCGTTTGTCGACAGCAGAAAACTCAAAAAGATCCGACCCGGTATTGGATTTTATTCTTTCTCTGAATTCAGCTGATGGCTCAATCAGGTCCGACTTGTTATGTATAATAATGAATGGGAGATCATGATCATGAAATTTCTTGATAAGGTCATCTTCAAATTCACCCCACGAATTTTCAGTAACCACAAGCAGGGCAAGATCGATTATATCGAGAGTTCTCAAAGTACGTTCAACCCTCTTTTCTCCGAGCTCTCCGGAGTCATCAATGCCGGCCGTATCAACAAGTATAACAGGTCCGAAGTCTGTTATTTCGAACGACTTTTTTACCGGATCGGTTGTCGTCCCGGCCTGCCCTGATACGATCGCAATATCCTGTCCGGCAAGGCAGTTGATAAGACTGCTCTTGCCATTGTTTCGGCGGCCATAGATTCCGATATGTGGTTTAGAGTCCCTGCCTTTTGACATTTTCTGAAAGTATCAGACAAAATTAGTAATAATTCATTTGTAATTGCGGATTTGTATCTGCGGTAATCAGCGTAATCTGCGGGAAACCAAAAAACTCCCGCTGATCTCGCAGATTGTCGCAGATTTAATAAATTATTAAAGCACGCTTGAAAGATTTATTTGCGGGAATGATAAAAGTTTAGGAACTTCGATAAAAGACTTTCTTCTTTAACTAACGGTTGAATAGGAATTTTTTCCATGTCGGAACCTTTTACAAAGGATCAGGTTTTTATAAGGAAACTTACCGAAATAATAGAGGCGAACCTGGCAAATGAAAAGTTCGGAGTGGATGAGCTTGCCATTGAATCAGGAATTAGTCTTTACAAGTTAAGCCATAAACTGTATGCAATAAACAAAAAAACAGTTAATCAATTCATCCGTGAGGTTCGTCTGAAGAAAGCTCTTGAGATACTTCAGGACGGTGAATATACTGCATCAGAAGTTGCATACAAAACCGGATTCAGCAGTCCTGCATATTTCACAAAGAGGTTTCATGAATATTTTGGATACCCTCCTGGTAAGGTTAAACTTGGAGATTCTGCTGGTAAGGAGCAGGATAACCTGAATCAGCCTGATGGATCAGATGAACCGGAAAAAGGCATAAGGAAAACAAATTTCTTTTCCTATCCGGTTATTATATTTCTTACTCTTGTAGTTGCTATTCTGGCTTATCTCTTTTATCCTGTTTTTACAAAGCACTTTTCAAACAGTAAATCAGATCAGGTAATAATTCCTGCAAAATCCATAGCTGTTCTGCCTTTCAAAAACCTGGGCGATAATACTGCCGATCAATATTTTATCGACGGAGTAATGGATGAGATTTTCATCAATCTGAGCAGAATACATGATCTGAGGGTTGTGTCGCGTACTTCCGTTGAAAAATTCAGAAACACATCCAGATCTATTCCTGAAATCGGGAAAAAGCTTCATTCTGATTACATAGTGGAAGGAAGCGGGCAGAAGTATGGTAACAATATCCGTCTGAGGGTGCAATTGATTGAAGCGTCAAAAGACAGGCACCTCTGGGCGGAATCATTTGAACAGGCGATTACAGAAACAAAAGATATCTTCGCAATTCAAAGCCGGATTGCTCAATCCATAGCCTCGCAATTGCATGCAACAATAACAATTGAGGAACAGGAACTTATGGAAAAGGTACCAACCTCAAATCTGACGGCTTACGATTTATACAAGAAAGCGAATGAGATATCAGAAGCAGTATCTTGACTCACGCAATTTGAATACCTATTCAAAAGCTGTAACATTATATAAAGCTGCTCTCGAAATTGACTCATCATTCGCCAGGGCTTACTCTGACCTGGCCTCGGTGTATCTTGCACGTTATTACTGGGAAACCTATTTTAATGAGGATTTTCTTGATTCCTGTTTAGTACTTGCCAATATCGCAATTTCTTTTGATGGTAAAATTGAGGAGGCTTATCACATGATAGGCAGGTGCTACTTTGAAAAGGGAGACATTGAAAAATCTTTGTTCAATTTCAATAAGGCACTCGAAATTAATCCCGATTTTTCTGATGCCTGGGCTTACCAGGGTTACCTGCTTACATCAGTAACCGGTGATTATGTAAGGGGAATAGAATCTTACAGGAAATCGGTAAGTACCGGTCCGCCTGAATACCTGCCTACTTTGCTGAGAGGATTGGGACAGGCTTATCTTGATGCCGGTTTCGTTGAAGAAGCAAAGAATTGCTATAATCAGGCATTCCGGATAGATGGCAATGTGGGATTGCACTTATTCAATTTATCGGACATTGAGTATAGCCTTGAAAACTTTGATGAGGCTATCAGACTTGGAAATGAAGCTGAAAAGGCTGATTCATCATATTTCCCCGAGACTTCTTATTATTACGGACCTGACGAACACACATCAGAAGCATTCATGCAAGCTCAGAAACTTGCTTCGGAAATTTGAAAGATCCGGAACCAAAGACCTTAACCAGGTGCATCGCATTGGCTATGCTTTCTGGAAAGCTGGGAATTACAGCGAGGCAGATAGTTTTTTTAAGATGCAGATAAGGAATTCCCAGGAAAGCATCAAACTTAAAAGATATATGTCACTATATAAAGGGGCACATTATGATCTGGCCGCTATTTATGCCTTTTTGGGAGACAGGGATAAGGCGTATCAATATCTCGATGAATTCAGTAAAAAAAGTTTTTACCCGTTATGGTGGATTACTCTTGCAAAACATGATCCATTTTTTACCAGCATAAGGAATGACGAAAAATTTCAAGGAATACTAAGGACATGCAGCTGAAATATAAGTCGGAACATGAACGGGTGAGAAAGTGGCTTGAGGTAAACAGGGATTTTGAAAAGGGAATTTGAAAGTCTATTTCAAATCCTCAAGGACGAATCCCAGCTTTAAGAGATTCCCTGGCTGAATGATCTCCTTTAACCTGGCTTCATCCACTATTTTAAGGATCTCGTTTGCTTCGAAAATATCGTATTTCTTCTCTTTCATCAACTTTGCAAGCTCCGCGGCCTTGTGATATCCGGTATGAGGAACAAGAGCTGTTGTTAATGCCGGACTATGCAACAGGGAATAATACCCTGTATTATCATCAACAATGAGTCCGTTTATAAGGTTATCTTCTGCAGTTTTACATGAAGAAATAAGCAGATTAATGCTCTCAATAACAGCGTAGCCTATTACAGGCAGGTACGCATTAAGTTCAAGACAACCCTGACCTGAAAGTGAACTGACAAGGTTATCATTTGAGTATATCTTATGAGAAGCTGAAATAATAAATTCTGGGATCACCGGATTTATCTTTCCCGGCATTATGGAACTTCCGACCTGTTTTTCGGGGATTAAAATACTCTTATCACCAACAACATCAGAAGCAAGAAGCCTCAGATCCGATACCATCTTCTCGAGATTTACAGCCAGTGCCTTAAGAATTGCGTGCACCTCCACCCATTTATCCAGGTTTGAAGTTGCATCTGACAGGTTTTCACTGTGCGAAACCGGAAGTCCTGTAAGATTCCTTAATTCCGGAACAACCTGCATTATGAAAAACCTTGGAACGGCCAAACCAGTTCCAATGGCGCCGCCACCGAGATTTACGGGTTTTAACCGCTCAATACATTTTGAGACCCTCCACCAGTCGCGTGAAAGTGCTTCATTATAAGAGCTGAAGAGCAGACTGAACGAAGAGGGTACCGCCTCCTGCATCTGAGTAAAACCCGGACGCAGCTTGTCATCTGAATCCCGTTCTAGCTTTTCGATCTTCAATCTGAGGCTGTTTATCCTGCCTTCGAGCGACTGCAGTAATAACATTGCCGCCACTGTGAGAGCTGTGGGGATCACATCATTTGTCGACTGGTAAATGTTTGCATGCTCAGTTGGATCGATATAAGTGTACTCACCACACTTATTCCCTCTCTTCAGGAGCGAGGCATTTGCAATGATCTCATTAATATTCATGTTGATACTTGTACCAGCTCCTCCCTGAACAGCCGGTACAATGAAATGCTCAAAATACCTGCCTTCAGATACCTCTCTGGCAGATCCTGTCATCGCATCGAGGATTTCATCACCAATTATTTTGACGGAAAGATTTTTTCCGTATTTTTCAGTTGCAGTATCGCGGAATTTCCGGTAGGTATTGTAGCAGGCAAGTTTTGTAATACCAACAGCCTTGTACCATTCAATGGGGAATTGTGTATTCCCCGGGAAGTTTTCCCTTGCCCTGAATGCATGTATCCCGTAAAGAGCATCAAACGGGATCTCTTTCTGGCCAAGTGATCTTTTTCAGTTCGGAACATTTTTTTGCCCCCAACCCCCTGAAGGGGGCATTTATAAAATTGTGGAACCTGATACGGGCCGTGCATATGCCACCACATCGGCTCCGGTAATTTCATCTCTGCAAAGAATTATAAGCCTTTCAAGGACATTTCTGAACTCCCGGATATTCCCCGTCCATTCTATTTTCTGAAGCTCATTTATGGCATCCTTTCTTATTGTTTTTTTGCTCATCCCATATTCGCCGCAGATAACGCTGTTGAAATGTTCGGCAAGAATAGGAATATCATCATGCCTTTCATTGAGTGTAGGAACATGTATAAGGATCACGCTCAACCTATGATACAAATCCTCCCTGAAAGTGTTATTTTCTATCTCTTTTCTGATATTTTTGTTAGTAGCTGCTATAACCCTGACATTGACATGTATATCCTTGTCCGATCCCACACGGGTTATCTTGTTTTCCTGAAGGGCCCGAAGCACCTTTGATTGTGCCGAAAGGCTCATGTCACCAATTTCATCGAGGAAAAGAGTTCCCCCGTTGGCCTGTTCAAATTTGCCGATCCTCTGCTTGATGGCGGAGGTAAATGAACCTTTCTCATGCCCAAAAAGTTCACTTTCGATAAGCTCTGAGGGGATGGCTGCACAATTCACCTCCACAAAAGGACCTTTCGCCCTGTTGCTTTTTTCATGGATCTGATGAGCTACCAGCTCTTTTCCTGTACCATTGGAGCCTGTGATCAGAACGCGGGCCTCAGTCGGGGCAACCCTGTCTATCATCTCCTTGACCTTTTTAATAGATTCAGATTCACCCACTATTTCGTACATCTTGCTGACCTTGTTCTTCAGCACCTGAGTCTGGGTTATGAGAGTCGATTTATCAGTGGCATTTCTTATTGTTATTAGCAGTCTGTTCAGATCGAGAGGCTTTTCCAGAAAATCAAAAGCACCTTTCTTTATTGCCTCTACTGCAGTATCAATATTCCCATGACCGGAAATCATTACTACCGGTATATCTGAAGAGGTCTCGCATATTTTCTGAAGCACTTCGATGCCATCCATCTTGGCCATCTTTATATCGCAGAGAACTATATCGTAGGAGTTGGTATTGAACAGCTCAAGACCTGAAGGTCCGTCTTCAGCAAGATCCACCTCATGTTTTTCGTACTCCAGTACCTCTTTCAGGGTGTTCCGGATTGCCCGTTCATCGTCTATAACAAAAATTTTGGACATAGTTTTTATATTTTGTCATGCAGGTTTTGCAGGTCCTGCAGGTCTTGCAGGTCGATCTGACTTGCCCGATACTTCATGACCATTTATACCGTACTTATCATTTAACCTGAGTACTTCAGCCATTTCCACATCTCTTTCCATGAAGTTTTCTTCCCGTACATTAGTATGCCGGTACGGTAAATTTTGGCAGCCATCCATACAAATGCGATGAAAGTAATAACCATAATCCCCATTGAGACTGCCAGTTGCCACAAGGGTACTCCAAACGGGATCCGGGCCATCATTACAATAGGAGATGTAAGCGGGATCATTGAGCACCAGAAGGAAAGAGAGCTTTCAGGATTTTGCATTGTTCCCATGGCTACCATAAGAGCAAGGATTATTGGTATTGTAACCGGCAGCATGAACTGCTGCGTTTCAGTCTCATTATCGACCGCTGATCCGATAGCGGCGAAAACTGATGCATAAAGAAGATACCCGGTGATAAAGTAGAAAATGAATGAAATAATTATCAGTCCCCACGGCTGGTTCATAGCACTGTCGAACATTTTGGAAAACTCGGCCAGATCAGGATTAACCTGCGTGCCTGGGTTGCCACAGCCGACTGCTGTCCATCTGTCATCAAACTTTTTGATACATTTTGTGAAACTTCAGTTAAATCTGTTTTTTTCAGGATCGTCGTTTTAAGAACTCCGACAATACCAATAGTAAGGAAAATCCAGATCATAAACTGTGTAAGTCCGACAAGTGCAATGCCTACTATTTTCCCCATCATAAGCTGAACAGGTTTAACAGATGATACTATGACCTCCACTACACGGCTGGTTTTTTCCTCAATTACGCCTCTCATTACCTGCGACCCGAACATAAATACAAGCATGTACATAAGAAAACCTCCGATATAGGCCAGAGCCATTGCAATCCCTGTGCTTGTACTCTTAACTTCTCCCGAATCGCCTATCTTCTGGGTCTGGATCGATACCTTTGTCTCCACATTCTTCATGATATCATCCAGGTTCGCGATATTGTAAGTCATAAGCTTCTGTCTTTCAATTTCTTTCTCCAGGGCGTTTTCGATATATTGAAGATCGTTGATCGGAGGCTGCTTTTTTGAAATTAAAGTAATGGCATTTGGTGTATTGACCAGTTCGGGAGATATGTTGAGCACACCGTAATAACCAGCCTGTTCAAAAGAATTCTTTATATCATCAAGCTTTACGTTTTCCAGGTAAACAAATTCAAGTGTCTTGGAATTTTTAATAACACCCTTAAAAAGGTCCGAACCGTTTTCAATAACTGCAATCTTTTTAAAGTCCTGTTCCTGGTTTACCATCACCAGTGTCGGTACAATTATTATGGCTGCCATCAGTACGGGAGCAAGAATCGTCATAATAATAAATGACTTCTTTCTGACCCGGGTCATGTATTCCCTTTTTATTATAATGGATATCTTATTCATATTGTGTGATTTATGATATTAATTATGGGTCAGTGATTAATTCCTGTTTTCAACAACCCTGATGAATATCTCATTCATTGATGGAAGTGCAGGGTTGAACGAAATGACCTTACCCGATTTTAGAGCGTCTTGAAGTATCTCATTAGTTTCCATACCGGTGGTTGTTTTGAGCCTGATTGTACTTTTGCCATTATCAGTTTGTTTGTTCAGAATACTGAAATGACCATTTCCTACGAGTGTCACATCACCTTCTAAAACAATGTCGTACTCATTGGCCGCCCATTGCCGTCGGATATCATCGACATTTCCTTCGAGGATTGTTTTTGCCTTGTTTATAAGAGTTATGTTATCGCATAATTCTTCAACCGATTCCATGTTATGTGTTGAAAAGATAATTGTGGCGCCTCTCTCTCTGAGAAAAAGTATTTCGTTTTTAACAACATTCGCATTTACCGGATCGAATCCCGTAAATGGTTCGTCGAAGATCAGAAGCTTCGGTTCATGAAGAACCGTTGTGGCAAACTGAACCTTTTGCTGCATACCTTTTGACAGTTCCTCGACTTTCTTTCCCCACCAGTCGACTATATCGAGTTTTTTGAACCAGTACTTTAGCCTTCTCATTGCTTCAGCCTTTGAAAGGCCTTTAAGCTGTGCAAAGTACAATGCCTGTTCTCCGACTTTCATCTTCTTGTAAAGGCCTCGCTCCTCAGGAAGATAGCCAATCGACATTACATCCTCTGGTTTTAGTTTTTTACCGTTAAGGAACAATTCTCCCGAGTCAGGTCCGGTTATCTGATTGATTATCCTTATCAGGGTTGTTTTTCCGGCACCATTTGGTCCCAGTAGTCCAAAAATGCATTGTTCAGGAACAGATATACTTACATCGTCAAGTGCATATTGTGTTCCGAACTGTTTTGTGATGTTTTTTGCTTCAAAAAGTGCCATAGAGGTCTGTTAAATATGGTAAAATGAAACGTAAATATATAAAACTCTGTGGATCTCTGTGTCTCCTCTGTGGCCCTCCGTGTAATAAAAATCTATGAACTGACACAGAGAGCACAGGGAATGCACAGAGTTACACAGAGAAAAATGTAAAAAAGGAGATTTAATTCTATTGAAAATATCCTCTCATTCTTTCGAAGAATCCTTTGTCGTCTTTATCGGGCTTTGGGGTGAATGAGTCGCTGTCTTTCATCTTTTCAATAATCTTCATCTCTTCACGGGTAAGACTTTTCGGGATCCAGACATTAACATTGACAAGCAGATCGCCTCTGCCATAACCATTGACCTCGGGAAGTCCTTTCCCCCTCAGCCGCAATATTTTCCCGGGCTGGGTGCCTGGTTCTATTTTGATTTTAACATTATTATCCACTGTCGGGACTTCGACATGGGTTCCAATTATCGAATCAGGGATGCTTATAAATAAATTATAGATCAGATCGTTTCCTTCCCTTATCAGATCGGGGTGATCCTCTTCGTCAATAACAACCAGCAGGTCACCGTTCATTCCTCCACGTCGGGCTGCATTACCTTTTCCCTCGACATTCATCTGCATACCTTTTGCGACTCCTGCCGGGATATTGATTTTAATAATATCCTCTTTCTGCACAATCCCCTCACCATAGCAAGCTGTGCATTTTTTTGTTATTGTCTTGCCTTCACCGTTACAGGAAGGGCAAACTGCAGTGGTTTGCATCTGACCCAGTAATGTATTTGTTACCCGGGTCACATGTCCTGAACCCCGGCAGGTTGTGCAGGTTGCCGTGCTGTTCTGATCTGCGGCACCGGTTCCGTTGCACGAAGTGCAGGTTACATATTTATTTACTTTTATCTTTTTCTCCGCGCCTGCCGAAATTTCCTGAAGGTCGAGTTTTACCTTTACCCTCAGGTTGCTTCCTTTGTTGACCCTTCTTCCTCCGCTTCGTCTTGAACCACCAAATCCTCCAAATCCACCAAAAGCATCACCGAAAATATCGCCAAATGACGAAAAGATATCTTCCATGGTCATACCAGCTCCGCCAAAACCGTTTCCGGCGGCTCCGCCTACACCAGCATGGCCATAACGGTCGTACCTGGCACGTTTTTCATCATTGCTTAATATCTCATAGGCCGAGGCGGCTTCCTTGAAGTTCTCTTCCGCTTTCTTATCACCGGGATTCTTATCAGGATGGTACTTCAATGCCTGCTTTCTGTAGGCTTTCTTTATCTCCTCCTTCGTAGCCTCCTTCGATACACCAAGCACTTCGTAATAATCTCTTTTTTCCATTCCTGATTTTATTTCTTTTCCTGACTTCCAAATTTAATTTAATCGGATTTTATTATTATTCTCCAATCACTACCTGTGAATGTCTTAAAACTTTATCCTTCAGATAATAGCCCTTTAATATGACTTCAACAATCTTCCCTTTTTTATCCTCCTCAGCTACCGGAACCTTTGCTGCAGCATCATGAAGATCAACATTAAAATTACTGTTGAGCGATTCAATCTCCTTGACTCCGTTCTCTTAAGAAAATCAGATAGTTTTACATATATCAGATCTATTCCTTCCTTCATACCTTCATAATTAGCAGAGGATTCCATATGTTTAAGCGCTCTTTCAAAATCATCCATAACTGGCAGAATATCTTTAAGAAGTTCCTCACCGGCATATTTTGAAATATCCATTTTCTCCTTCAGGGTCCTTTTTCTGTAGTTATCAAATTCAGCCGAGAGTCTTAAATACTTATCCTGCATCTCTGCCAGTTTTTCCAGTAAAACCTTCTCTTCATGTATTTTTTTGTCAGATACCGGTTCTTTACCTGTTTCAGTTTCTGATGGAGTTGCTCTCTGATTCCTCAATCACTGTTAACTCTTCAGTAGTCTCTTTTTCGCCGGAATCATTAGTTGTATCGTCTTTACTTTGCAGTTGTTTCTATATAATTCTTTTCCTTGTCGGCATTTGATCCGAAAATACTTTTTCTTGACCATCATTCTGAAATTTACCTAATTATTACTCTTTGATAAGCAAAATATCTGCCAAGAGGCTATTATTGACAAATTGACAGGGTTACACCCTTGTTATATCTGCTCCCAGTGCATTAAGGCGTGCATCTATCTGCTGGTAGCCCCTGTCAATCTGCTCTATATTGTGGATTACGCTTTTGCCATCGGCCGAGAGGGCAGCTATCAGCAGAGCCACTCCTGCCCTGATATCAGGTGAAGACATGGTGGTACCTCTGAGCCTTATCATCTTATCGAGTCCTATAACTGTTGCCCTGTGAGGATCGCAAAGGATTATCTGGGCTCCCATATCGATTAGCTTATCAACAAAAAACAGGCGGCTTTCAAACATTTTCTGATGGATGAGAACCGCTCCCTTGGCCTGTGTCGCAACGACCAGAAATACGCTGAGGAGGTCAGGTGTGAGGCCTGGCCAGATAGCATCGGCAATAGTCATTATTGATCCATCGATAAATGTCTCTATTTCATAGTGTTCCTGCCCGGGTATGAATATGTCATCAGCCTTTCTTTCAAACTTAATTCCTAACCGGCGGAATGAATCAGGAATAATGCCGAGATTCTCATATGAGACATTTTTTATAGTTAATTCCGATCCTGTCATTGCCGCAAGTCCTATAAACGATCCTATTTCGATCATATCGGGAAGGATTGTATGACTGCATCCTCCAAGTTCCTTTACCCCGTCGATATAAGAAGGTTGGAGCCTATTCCGCCAATTCTGGCTCCCATTGATTCGAGCATCCGGCACAATTGCTGAATATAAGGTTCACATGCAGCATTATATAGAGTTGTCCTGCCTTTTGCAAGTACCGCAGCCATAATTATATTGGCAGTACCGGTGACCGATGCTTCGTCAAGATGTATGTAAGCGCCTGATAAAGAAGGTGCTTCAACTTTATAGAAAGGATCCGCTGTGTCGAATTCGAACCTCGCTCCAAGTTTCTGAAAACCTGTAAAATGAGTATCAACCCTTCGTGCGGCCAATTTTATCCCCTCCGGGTTTCGGGATAAAAGCACTTCCAAACCTTGCAAGAAGCGGTCCGACAATCATAATGGATCCCCTCAGACTGGAGCTTTGATTTCTGAACTTGGCCGTCTGAAGATAGCTGAGGTCAATATTTATAGCTTCAAAGCTGATTACCGATTCTGCTTCCTTTGATATTTTAACTCCCAGGCAGCCTACCAGTTCAATAAGATTGTTAACATCACTAATATCCGGAATATTGCTGACAGTGACTTTTTCAGGTGTCAGAAGTGTTGCGCAGATGATCTGCAGAGCTTCATTTTTTGCTCCCTGGGGAATAATTTCACCTTTCAGTGATTTCCCGCCCTGAACAATAAAACTACCCATTAATGGCGGTTATGTACTTTTTTCCTGATAAATGGTTTATTCTGCTGTTTTCCGTGAGGTCTGCCCATCTGTGGTTTTTTCTTAACCGGGGGCAACAGTTCCCTTACTTCAAGTATTTTAATCCCGTCGGTTATCTTGAGCCTTCCGCGTGATAACAATTTCATGTCGCCTATGATCACCTCATCGCTTACCTGTCCGCGGTTCCAGGTGATATAGGATTTTTTCATCTGGTTAACAATAAGATTCGTGAGGTATTCTTTTTCATCACCATCATCCATTTCGGAGGCTGCATTTATCATCAGTTCAATTATCCGGCCATAATGAAGATATCTTATGTCACCCTGCCTGTATGGCACCTGATTAGGTTTTTCAATGAATTTGGAAGCCTCAGGAGGTGCAAACGGAAAATCAATGTCAAGATCAAAATCGGCAATTATTGAAAGATGGTCCCATAGTTTATGCTTGAAATCGCCTATATCGCGGATCTGGGGATTGAGATTCCCCATTATCTGTATTATTGTCTTTGCGGCACGGTTTCTTTCATCCCTGTCCGGGATACTCTTTATGTGATCGACCATCTTCTGGACATTTCTGCCATATTCAGGCAGGGCCATTCTTTTTCGCTGGGTGTTATAGTCGTAATTCATCAAATGATATCTATTTCCTGCAAAGCTAATAATTAAATGCAAAATAATACAAGATGCTAGTTGCTAGTTGCTGGTTAATATAATTAAAATCATACCCCTTCCCAACCTTCCCCCACGGGGGAAGGGGCATTGTAAATCTTTTCCCCCTTGGGGGAAATAAGAAAGGGGGTAAATCTCAGAAATTAAATAATGAATAGATCATATACTTTCTATTTTTAACTTTGAGGATTTATACCCCGGCCCATGAAAAGGATCATAGCGGCAACATTGTGCATAATATCAGTACTTGCCTTATCTGCAGACGATGGTTATAAGCGAAATCCCCTTAATTGACGTAATAAATTATACTTTCAGAATCTCGCTCAGCGATACAAATGATATAATTTATGGGGAGGCTTCAATTTCATTAAACTTCAGGGGCAAAGTATCTGTTATGGAGTTTGACCTTAAAAACCTGAGGTCAGATGGAAAGGGAATGGTTATTGACTCCGTAAAATTCAGTGGTTGCGGAATTAAATGGGTCCACGCTGAAAACAAGCTAAGGATTACTCCTGAAAGTTCATTGACTGTAGGATCCGATGGTATCCTGAAAGTATTTTACCACGGCATCCCTGCTGACGGTCTTATAATTTCAGAAAACAAATTTGGAAACAGGTCATTTTTCTCTGATAACTGGCCCGACAGGGCTGCCAATTATTTACCATGCATCGATCATCCCTATGATAAGGCAACTGTCGAATTTAAAATTGTCGCCCCTTCTCATTATGAGGTGGTTGCAAGCGGATACCTCGTCGAAGAGAGCCATCTCACCGGAGATATGAAGCTTACCCGCTGGAAGGAGGATATTCCCCTCGCAACCAAGGTAATGGCATTCGGAGCGGCAGAATTCGATTTCATCCTTGCAGGTGTGGCAGGGAATGTCCCTGTCTGGTCATACGTTTTTAAAGAGAACAGTGATGAAGGATTTTATGATTATGCAATTGCACCCAGGCCGGTTGCATTTTTCAGTGAACTGATCGGCCCTTATTCATATGAGAAGCTTGCTAATGTGCAGTCCAAAACAATATTCGGGGGACTTGAAAATGCCGGTTGCATTTTTTATTCTGAAAATTCGGTTACAGGCAAAGGCCGGGCAGAAGGTCTTATTGCCCATGAGACAGCTCACCAGTGGTTTGGCAATTCAGTTACGGAGAGCGACTGGCACCATATCTGGCTGAGCGAAGGCTTTGCGACCTACCTGACATCGGTGTATCTTGAGAATAATTATGGCAGGGAACGGCTTGTTGAAGAAATGAAGACCGACCGCGAACAGGTAATCAGGTATTATCTTCGGTCGCCCCGTCCTGTTATCGATACCACCATTACAAACTTAATGAGATTACTGAGCGTCAATTCATATCAGAAGGGCGCCTGGGTGCTTCATATGCTCAGGCATGAGCTTGGTGATGAAAGCTTCTGGAGAGGCATGAGGTTATTTTATGAGAAGTTCAGAAATAAAAATGCACTTACCTCCGATTTTGAGAAGGTGATGGAGGAAGTCAGCGGAAAAGAGCTTAGCGGGTTTTTTAATCAATGGTTATATGTTTCCGGACAACCTGATCTTAAAATCACGAACAATCCTTTAAAGAAAAACGGAAATACTGAGATTATAATTGAACAGAAGCAGGAGTTTCTTTACAGCTTTCCACTTGAACTGTTAATTAATTCACAGGAAGGAGAATACAGAAAAAATATAAGTATATCTGAAAGGGTGACAAGGCTGACTATTAAAAGTGCAAAAATAAACCAAATAGTGCCCGATCCTGATGTAAACCTCCTCTTCAGGCAGATATCAGAATAATGGATTTATAATCCAAGAAACTGAATTGCAATTCCCGAGAAGAATATCATTGCTCCGGCAATAACGTTGCTGTACTTTTCAACAGGTTTCAGGTTTATCTTGCTGAATCCAAGCTTGAATGCAAGGACTATTCCCATCATTGTAGCAATAGTGACGACAGAGAAAAGAAGTGAGACCACAACAGCACCTGTAATATTATTTTCTGCGGCCGGATACATAATTATCGGGATCAATGGTTCACATGGACCAAAAATAAAGATCAGGAAAAGTATCCATGGTGTTGTCTTTACAACATCTTTTTCATGAACATGAGAGTGTGCTTCAACATGAGCATGCTCATGGACATGCTTATCCCCTCCGATGTGGTAATGTGAATGGGTATGTTTTTTCTTCCTGTAAAGATTTCGGATGCTTATAATCATATAAACAAGTCCGAATGCAATAAACAGCCATGCCGCAATATTCCCTCTGAATGATTCAACTGAAACAAGCTTGCTGACTGAGATTCCGACTGCAATCCCAACCAGCCCAAGAACCACGGAGCTAAGCACATGTCCAAGTCCGCACAGGAAAGTGATGAACATGGTTTTCCTTGTAGTCCACTTCTTTGCTTCACTCAATACTATAAACGGCAGGTAATGATCAGGACCCAGGATTGTATGGATAAAACCAAGCGAGACTGCAGTGACGGATAAAAGTGCTATTGAGTTATCCATAAGTGATTGTCTGAATACTGATTAATTGATCTGATTTACTAATGCAATAATAGGAATATATTTTAATAAATACAATTCAGGACTAAAGTCCGTATTTTATTTGTTGCATTAACCACGGCCTTAAGGCCGTGGTTTAAGCACTACGCAATCAGGGGCTTTAGCCCTTAAATTTTTTAATACAGCCAGTTGCTGCCAGAAAAGATCAGTTCATTTATTCCGATATTCTGATTATTAAGCAGCTTTCTTGAATTATTGATGAATAGCATCATTTTCTGATAATCAGCAGGTTTAGTAAAGAATTCAGGCTTGTTTTCAAACTTTGAGCATGGCAGAACAAAGAACTTCTTCCTGTAATTTTCAATAGGGGTATAGACCCAGGTAAGATAGTAATCCGCATCGGAAACGTATAGCGAATCGGCCGCTTTTGTCAGTTCGATCCTGACCATTGCACCTCCATCCCTCCTGACAGTTCTCTGGTTCGAAACATAGTTCCCCAGCGAATAAACAGCAATCCTGTCCTTCAATGTAGAATCACTTTTTGTCCATTCCATTCTCTGAAGGACATGCGGATGAGAGCCGATTATCAGATCGACGCCACAGCTGAAAAAATAATCAGCCAGATCAGTCTGAATTTTTGAAGGAACAGTATCATATTCCGTCCCCCAGTGAAGGAACAGGATTATTACATCCGGATTCCTGCTTTTTGCTTTTTCGATATCTGCTGAAACAGCATTCTTTTCAAGCATGTTTACAATTACAGGAGGAGGAACTGTGATACCATTGGTTCCATATGTATAATTCAGCAGGGCAAGTGAAAATCCATTCTTTTCGATTATCATCGGATAAAGGGTATCTTTTTCAATAGAATCTCTGAATGTTCCCGTATGAGGAATACCAAGGCTGTCGAGTCGGCTGATTGTGCTAAGGATACCCTTTTTACCCCTGTCGGCGGCATGATTATTGGCAGTCGCTAGAACATCTATCCCGGCATTAAAACATGCCGACGCAAGCGGAACAGGAGAGCTGAAAGTCGGATATCCCGAGTATGGTGAGCCAGCCAGAGTGACCTCGAAATTTGCGATTGCCATGTCTGCTTCCGAGATTTCATCCTTCACATATTGGAACACATCATCATAATTAAATGAATGTGTTTCTCTGTCCTCTGCCGACCAGATCTGTTCATCGTGACCCATGATATCACCAATAAAAACAAGTGTGATCTTCTTATTAATCGTGTCAGCATCCTGAGCCGATAGTAAAAAGGAATTGACAGTTATAAGAACCAGTAAGATTATTTTTCTGAACATATATTACTCTGATAAAGAATTCATAAATTTAATAATTATTAAATTTGCCAGCTTCAATTATGGAGTCCATAAACTGATCTATAAATAAGATGAAGGAATCGGGAAGTCACCCGGATATTAAAAAGCTCTCTCTTTTAGGTGTAATAGTGACGATGGGGATTGTTTTCGGAGATCTCGGGACGAGTCCGTTATATACAATGAGGGCTATCCTGATCGGAGGTGGAGACAATTTCAGCGACTTGCTGATTTATGGGTCATTATCCTGTATTTTCTGGACACTAACACTATCAACAACAATTAAGTACATTATTATTGTGCTGAGAGCAGACAATAATGGTGAAGGAGGTATTTTTGCACTTTTTGCGCTTATAAGAAAGAAATCCTCATGGGTTGCTGTGCTGACAATGATAGGAGGGGCGGCCCTGCTTGCTGACGGAGTTATAACACCTTCAATTACAGTTACTTCAGCAATTGAAGGTCTGAGAATGGTCAATCCTGAAATTCCGGTTGTTCCAATTGTCCTTATTATTTTACAGCACTCTTTTTTATCCAGCAATTTGGTACTAAATTAATCGGAAGTTCATTCGGTCCAATAATGCTGATCTGGTTTACAATGCTTGGCGTATTGGGCATTTCTCAGGTGATCCTGCATCCTTTTATACTTCGGGTGGTGAACCCGGTTTATGTTTTCAGATTTCTTTCTGAATACCCCGGAGGGTTTATTCTTCTTGGAGCAGTATTCCTTTGCACCACCGGTGCTGAAGCTCTCTATGCGGATCTTGGTCATTGTGGAAGATCAAACATAAGAGTATCATGGATATATGTAAAGTTATGCCTCCTTTTGAATTATTTCGGACAGGGTGCATGGCTTATATTAAATTATACGCCAGGTACAGATATAAATCCGTTTTTTAAAATAATGCCTCAATGGCTACTTTTACCTGGAATAATGCTCGCGACAGCAGCAGCAATTATTGCCAGCCAGGCTATAATAAGCGGCTCATTTACACTGATAAGCGAAGCTGTTTCCCTGAACTTCTGGCCAAGAGTACGAACTCTGCACCCGACTTATGTTATGGGGCAGGTCTATGTACCCTTTGTGAACTGGTTTCTGTGGATTGCATGCACTCTTGTAGTCATTTCATTCCAGCAATCTGAAAACATGAGCGCTGCTTACGGACTTGCGATCACAATTACAGAAATCATGACAACCTGCCTTTTATCATACTATCTGCTGCAAAAAGGGATCAACCACCGCCTTATCCTCCTTCTGATTATGGTTTACCTGACAATAGAAGGCAGTTTCCTGATAGCTAATCTTTACAAATTCAAAAATGGAGGCTGGTTTACACTGTTACTTGCTTCATCATATTTTCTGCTGATGTTCGGATGGTATTTCGGGAGAAAAATAAAGAACAGGTACATTACATTTGCGAACCTTAATAAATATACTGACCTTTTCAGGGACCTGTCAAAGGATGAATCTGTTCCAAAAACTGCGACCAACCTTGTTTATATAATCAGGGCAAACAGGAAGGACCAGGTTGAATCGAAAGTCATCTTCTCGATTTTTCATAAACAGCCCAAGAGAGCTGATACATACTGGTTTATTCATATCGACAGGGTTACTGATCCTAACCAGTTTGAATACCATGTGACCCAGCTTGATTCCTGGAATTCTGATCAGGGTTGATTTTGAAATCGGGTTCAAGGTCGAACCCAAGATCAACCTCTATTTCAGGGAAGTGATAGAGGATCTTGTCGGAGAGGGTGAGATAAAACTCGAAAGCGGTTATGACTCACTTAGAAAATACAATGTACCGGGCGATTTCAAATTTGTAAATATTGAAAGAATTATGCCCAGGGATTTCAAGCTTAGCAACCGGGAGAATTTCATTCTGACCTTTTACAGAATTGCCAACAGATTGAATAATAATGATGTAAAATTCCTTCAGCTTGATTCAACAAATACTATAATTGAACAGGTTCCAATCCTTATTGACCAGCCCAGTCATATGAGGATAACGCGGATGAATATCTCGGAGTAATGGAAAAGAAACAAGGGCATCTTGATATCAGCAAGCTCTCCTTCGGGGGATTGATAATAACTCTTGGGATTGTCTTCGGCGATATTGGCACCAGTCCTCTCTATACAATGAAAGCCATCGTTCTTGGCGGTGCAGGGAACTTCAACGAACTTCTGATTTACGGTTCATTGTCATGCATATTCTGGACACTGACTCTTCAGACAACCATCAAGTATATCACAATTACTTTAAAAGCAGACAATAATGGAGAAGGGGGCATTTATGCACTTTTCGCACTTATCAGGAAAAAATCATCATGGGCTGCGACCCTGACAATGATCGGAGGCGCTGCCCTGTTGGCCGACGGGATTATAACACCTTCTATAACAGTCACTTCTTCAATTGAAGGATTAAGGATGTTCAAACCTGATATTCCTGTAATTCCCATTGTCCTTATAATTTTTGCCATTCTTTTCTTTATCCAGCAGTTTGGGACAAATATTGTAGGTTCATCCTTCGGACCGATAATGGTCGTCTGGTTTTTAATGCTCGGAGTCTTCGGTTTTTCCCAGCTTGTTATTTATCCTGATATAATAAAAGCCTTAAATCCTGTCTATGCAATAAGATTCCTTACACAATATCCGGGAGGATTTATACTTCTTGGTGCTGTATTCCTGTGTACAACAGGTGCCGAGGCTCTCTATTCTGATCTTGGCCACTGCGGCCGCAAGAATATCCGTATCTCCTGGATATTTGTAAAAACGATGCTTTTATTAAACTACTTTGGACAGGGTGCATGGTTGCTTGACAAATAAAATACCGGGAGATGATTTTAATCCATTTTTCTACAATCGTGCCCGGATGGTTTCTGTTTCCGGCTGTTCTCATTTCTACAGCAGCTGCAATAATTGCCAGCCAGGCTCTTATTACAGGTTCATTTACCCTTATAAGCGAAGCAGTTTCACTTAATTTCTGGCCCAAGATCAGGATCTTATACCCAACTCATGTGAAAGGCCAGGTTTACCTGCCTTCCATTAACTGGTTCCTGTGGATCATGTGCAGTCTTGTGGTACTGTTTTTCCGGGAATCCTCGAATATGGAGGCGGCATACGGGTTGGCAATTACAATTACAATGATAATGACCACCCTGCTATTGTCATACTACCTTTATCAGAAGAGCTCTCAATCGTCGTTTTGCCCTGCTGATCCTTATTGTTTTTCTTACTATTGAAGGCAGTTTTCTGATAGCAAATCTGCATAAATTCAAATACGGAGGCTGGTTCACACTTCTGCTTGCATTGATATACTTTCTTATAATGCTTGGCTGGTATTTTGGCAGGAAAATAAGGAACCGTCATATAACATTCGTAAAGCTCGATAGCTATCTTCCTCTTATTAAGGATTTGAGCAAAGACAAATCAGTTCCGATAACAGCAACCAATCTTGTATATCTCATAAAAGCCAATAATAAGGATCAGGTGGAAGCCAAGGTTCTTTATTCGATTTTCCAGAAACAGCCTAAAAGGGCAGATGTCTATTGGTTGCTTCATGTTGACAGGGTTGATGAACCGTACCGGTTTGAATATGATGTTGAGCAAATAATCCCCGGCATTCTTATAAGAGTTGATTTTCATATCGGATTTAAAGTCGATCCCAGGATCAATCTCTATTTTAAAGAGGCACTGGAGGATCTTGTCAAATCGGGCGAAATAAGCCTGAAGAGCAGCTATAATTCTTTGAAAAAGCACGACTTCCAGGGCGACTTTAAATTCATTATTATCGAGAGGATAATGATACGCGACTTTAAATTGTCAAACTGGGAAAACTTCATTCTTACCTTAAACGGAATAGCTCAGGTGATCAGCTTACCGGAGATCAGAACTCTCAAGCTTGACACGACCAATACTATTACTGAACAGGTTCCAATAATTATCGATCAGACTCTCCCGAAACGCATCAAACGTGTATGATATGCCTGAAAGCATGAATGCCATGCCTGTTGTAATCGGTTCCATTGCATTGTTTGCAATTGCTTACCGGTTATATTTCAGCTTCATAGCTGCAAAAGTCGCCGTTACAAATGATCTTGTCCAGACGCCTGCTTACCGACTTTACGACGGTCAGAATTATTATCCAATGAACAAATGGGTGCTGTTCGGTCACCATTTTGCGGCAATAGCCGGCGCCGGTCCACTGGTAGGTCCTGTTCTTGCAGCACAATTCGGGTTTATGCCAGGTTTTTTATGGATGCTCATCGGATCAGTGATGGCAGGTGCAGTCCATGATTTTGTGATACTCACCGCTTCGGTTCAGCATGACGGAAAATCTCTTGCAGCAATTGCCAGAGCAGAAATCAATAAGGTAAGCGGAGCAACCACCTCCTTTGCAATAATTCTGATAATTGTTGTTGCCCTTGCCGGACTGGGACTGGTTGTTGTAAATGCCCTTGCCGAGAGCTCATGGGGCACATTTACAATAGCATCAACAATTCCAATTGCCATTATTATGGGTATATGGATGTTCAGGATAAGGAAGGGGAAGATTCTGGAGGCAACGATTTTTGGAGTGATCATGCTGGTTGCTGCAGTAATTGCAGGACGATATATTCCTGAATCAGGAATTGCCGGATGGTTTACATTTGATCACAAAACTCTTACATTACTTATCGCTATATACGGATTTCTTGCATCAGTTCTACCGGTATGGATTCTTCTTTCACCGCGCGACTACCTTAGCTCCATAATGAAAATCTCAGTTATCGCTTTACTGGCAGTAGGTTTGATTATTGTTGCACCTGAAATAAAGATGCCTGCATTTACCGAATTCGGAAAAGGAGGCGGACCGATAATCCCCGGCAAGCTGTTTCCGTACCTTTTCATTACAATTGCATGCGGAGCCATTTCAGGATTTCACTCACTTGTCAGCTCAGGGACGACTCCCAAAATGATAATGAAGGAATCCGATATAAAACCTATTGCAGTTGGAGCTATGCTTGTTGAGGGTGCTGTAAGCATTATGGCGCTGATTGCTGCAACAAGCCTTCTCCCTCTGGATTATTTCCAGATTAACGTACCTGCCGAAAAGCTTCAGGCGATCCTTCCCCGACTACATGAAATGGGTTTCACCGAATCGAACCTCGATCAGCTTTCGGCAAGCGTGGGTGAAAAAATTGCAGGGCGTACGGGGGGTGCAGTATCACTGGGTGTCGGTATGGCATATATCTTTTCTTCAATCCCCGGGATGAAGCATCTGATGTCATACTGGTACCACTTTGCAATAATGTTTGAGGCATTGTTCATTCTTACAACAATAGATGCCGGAACACGTATCGGAAGATTCATCCTGCAGGAGACCTTTGGCAAAGTTTATAAACCATTTCTGAGGACCAACTGGTTACCGGGTAACCTTATTACAAGCGGGCTCATAGTTACTGCCTGGGGATACTTTATATATACAGGTACCGTTGCCACCATCTGGCCGATGTTCGGTACAGCCAACCAGCTTCTTGCGACAGTTGCCCTTGCAATCGGTACTTCCTTCATAATTAACCGGGGAAGGGCAAAGTATGCGTGGGTCACAATCCTTCCAATGATATTTGTCGGGGTGACAACACTGACTGCTGCATTTCTTAATATTAAAAATATTTATCTTCCTCAGCTTGATGAAAAGGCAACCCTGGTTCCCGGATTTATTAACCTCGCACTTACGGTTACAATAATTATTTGTGTATTTATAATTCTTTTTAACGCAATCCCAGGGTGGTTCAAAGCAATTTCAGGGAAAACCGGTTCCGTAAGAATTTAATTGTGTTATTTTGTCTCCTTATTAGAAAATAATTGATTCGGATTAATATGAAAAGACAAGGTTACCTGTTGTTTATTTTTTTGCTTCTGCCTTTTTCCACTGACAATAATATCAAGGCACAGAATGTTCTTGAAATATCTGTTCAGTCCGATAAGCCGGGAGCAGAAATCCAGCCAACGATGTGGGGGGTATTTTTTGAAGATATCAACTTTGCAGCTGACGGCGGAATCTATGCCGAGCTTGTAAAGAACAGGTCATTTGAGTTTGAACTGCCAATGACCGGCTGGCGGACATTATCAAAGCAAAACGGTACAGGAAGGATGGTGGCAAATTTTTACTCTCCCTCCAGACCTTCGAATCCTCATTATATGCGAATTTACCTCGATCCTTCTGCAGGGTACTTTCGGCTTTACAAATGAAGGATTCCGTGGAATGGGTATAAAGAAAGATGAGCAGTATAACTTTTCAGTTTCTGCAAGGCTTTCTGAAAACTCGAATATAAAAATGACGGTTGAACTTATAACTTCTTCGGGCCAGGCTTTAGGGAAAACGGAGCTTTCCGGATTTTCAGATTCCTGGAAAAAGCATCAGGCATCATTCAGGGCGTCAGCAACTGATCAGAAAGCCCAGCTTAGAATAACTCTTTCGGGAAAGGGGATCATGGATATTGATATGATCTCTCTCTTTCCGGATGATACATGGAAGGGACGCCCGAACGGACTTCGCAGGGATATTGTTCAGATGATAGCCGATCTTAAACCAGGGTTCGTCCGTTTCCCCGGAGGCTGTATTGTTGAGGGACGGAATCTTACAAACCGGTATCAGTGGAAGACAACTGTCGGACCCGTGGAAGAGAGAACTTTGATAATGAACCGCTGGAATGTTGAAATAGAGAGCCGCCAGGCACCTGATTATTTCCAGTCGTTCGGACTGGGGTTCTTTGAGTATTTCCTGCTTGCTGAAGATATGGGAGCAGAGCCGCTTCCAATTCTTAACTGCGGAATGTCTTGCCAGTTCAATGCTGCAGAAGTTGTCCCGGTTGAGGACCTCGATCCTTATATTCAGGATGCCCTTGACCTGGTTGAGTTTGCAAACGGAGAGACCACTTCGAAATGGGGAGGCCTCAGGGCACAGATGGGACACCCCGGAAAATTTAACCTTAAATTTATTGGTGTCGGAAATGAGCAATGGGACGAGCAATACATTGAAAGATATAAGGTATTTGAGAAAGCTATCAAATCGAAGTATCCTGGAATTAAGATTGTCTCAGGATCAGGACCTTACTCATCCGGAAGATATTTTGAATACGGCTGGAGCGAATTGAAAAAACTGAATCCCGAACTGATCGATGAGCATTATTACATGCCGCCCGACTGGTTCCTTAAAAATGCAACACGATACGATAATTATGACAGGAAGGGGATCAAAGTGTTTGCAGGGGAATATGCAGCTCATGGTAAGGAAGGTACCGTATCGGAATCTAGGAACACCTGGTGGAGCGCTCTCTGCGAAGCAGCATTCATGACCGGTCTTGAGAGGAATGCTGACGTTGTCAACATGGCATCATACGCACCGCTCCTGGCTCATGTCGATGCATGGCAGTGGCGTCCCGACCTGATATGGTTTGATAACCTCATAACTATTGGTACCCCGAATTACTATGTGCAGAAGTTCTTCTCTAATTACAAGGGTACAAGGGTTGTGCAGGTATTATCAGGAGGAAAGACCCTGACCGGGCAGGATGGGGTTTACGCCAGCAGTACAATCGACAGTAAAGCAGGAAAGCTCTATGTTAAACTGGTTAATTCTACTGACCAGCCTGTAACTGTGACATTGGCACTGGGAACTCTTCCATATGCAAAGACAGCAGTGAAAGAGACACTTAAATCACCAGGTAAAGATGATTTCAACAGTATTTCAAATCCAAAATTGATCTACCCTGTATCAATCCCTGTTAAAGTGGCCGGGAGGAAAATAAATGCCGAAGCGGAGCCGTTATCGGTAAATGTTTTTATAATTGATTTTAAAGCCAGATGATAGAATTTTTGCAGCCTGTAATTGATTGGTATATGGCCAATCTGAATTATTTTACCATTGCTTTGCTAATGGTTATTGAAAGTTCATTTATACCTTTCCCTTCGGAGGTTGTCATCCCGTTTGCTGCCTATAAAGCTGCACAGGGGGACATGAATGTATTCGGAGTTGTCCTTGCAGGGACCGGAGGTGCACTGATAGGTGCACTGGTCAACTATTATCTGGCAAAATATCTCGGACGCTTTATTGTTTACAAGTTTGCAGATTCAAAAATGGGCAGGATATTATTGCTTTCGAAAGAAAAGGTGGTACACGCTGAGGAATATTTCATAAAGCACGGAAAGTCGTCCACTTTTATCGGGCGGCTCGTACCTGCGGTACGTCAGCTCATTTCAATTCCGGCTGGTCTTGCTAATATGAATCTGCGCGATTTCATCATTTATACAACCGCCGGAGCAGGTATATGGAACATAATACTGGCCGTCATAGGGTACTATCTTTATGGTGTGAAGGACAAGATCTTCCCTTACGTGGACGATATCCTTTACGTCCTGGGAGCAGCTTTTATCGTATACCTGGTTGTGAAGGGGATAAGACAAAAGAGGAAAGCTAATAAGGCGAAGGGTGTCAGGCAGCAGGCTAAAGGACCGTCGGAATAAGGAAAAGAAGGGCCACTAAACCGACTGATGCTATTATCATTCCGGGATTTATTCTGGAGTTTTCGACCCTTACGATATTCTCCATTGGAACACTCAGTTTACCGTTCACTATTCTGACAGCGGAAAGCGGTTCCGCGTAAATATGTACCTGACGGCTTTTTTTGATCACTTCAGGATTATAGATTAATCCTGTAAACTGATTACCAGCTTCAGTGACCGGCTTAACTATCCAGGTACTGTCACCCGCATGAAAATAGTATAGGTTTTTCCAGTTCGGTGCTCTGGATATTTGTCCGGATGAGTTATCTCTTGATGCACTGCAGCTAATAAATGCGAGTATCGGAATTATGGAGAATAAGATCACGGTAGACTTAAGAAGCATTTTAAGCATTAAAAAAACCACTGAGTATCACAGAGTTTCTCTGAGATCTATTTTATAACTCTGCTTCTTTGGTCATTCCACGATTTCAGCGTCATCAAATTTATGGGACTGAATGTTGACCTTCCGGTGCTGGACCTTATGAACACCTTTGCTTCCGAAGAATCCCCAACCGCCGCTTCCCAGTAAGAACCCGAGGGCATATAATCCACCATTGTTGTTGGGTGCAAACATAGTGATATCCTTGTTGAAAAGCATCCCGATAAAGTCGAAAGGGGCTATAAATCCATGCCATAATCCTCCCAGGAATCCATACCTGTGACCTGTGAGACATTGATCTATAACCTCATTTTTAGCACATCCGGTTAAAAGAATAATAGCCAAAAGTGAAGAAATAAGCAGAAAATTCCTTTGATTAACTTTTAATTTCATTTTATTGATTTTTGAATTGGCATATGAATCAGAAAAGAGTACCATCGATGGGCTTGCCCGAAAATTTCTTTTCGTGCTCGATAAGCCATTTTTTCTTATCGAGCCCTCCGCCATAACCGACAAGATCTCCGTCGGAACCGATCACCCTGTGACAGGGGATTATTATTGCAATACGGTTTGATCCGTTGGCTCCTGCAACTGCTCTTACTGCCCCCGGATTTTTGATCGATTTAGCCACTTCGAGGTAAGATTTTGTTTTTCCATAAGGGATCTTCTTCAGATTATCCCAGACTGTACGCTGAAAATCGGAACCAGGAGTTATAAGTGGAAGAGCAAACTCTTTCCGTTTTCCTTTGAAGTATTCTCTCACCTGTTTTTTCAGAGCTCTGAGATGCCTGTTGCTTCCTGAAACGACTGTTTCACTGAATGTAAGGGCCAGCCGGTTAAATTCAGATTCGAGGGCCGGTCTGCTTGTAAATTCCAGAAGGCAAATGCCATCCTTTGTGGCAGCAGCTGCCATCTCTCCGAGAGGAGTCTCGATTATTGTGGTTTTAATCATAATTACCCACCCCAACTCCTCCCTGCCTTGCTCCGCCGAAGCGGCTACGCGTAGGCGAGGGAGGGGATCTTTAAGGTTTCTACTGTCATTGCGACCACGCAAAGCGTGGGAAGCAATCCTTTTTACTTTTTTACTGAGAACCTTTCTGAAGTTGACTTAATATATTTGATATTCCTGAACCTCAAGGCTGACCAGTCTTCATCGATATTTATCATGCGGATACCAAAAAACTCAAGATCGTTCAATGCTTTCCAGCCATGATCCCTGTTTATATCTGAGGCATACTTTTTTGACGTTTTTTTTGGATAACAGAACCACAGGATACCATCCACGGCAAGATTATGCAGTACCACAGGGGTTATCTCTTCAACTTCAGTGACTTTCCTTACGAAAATTATCATGAAATCATAAGGATATCTCAGATCTATTTCTTTATCTATCTGGATATCTTTAATTTCCCGTAGGGAAGCAAGCTTAAAATTCTTTTCAGGATTGTATACAACTATTCGCTTCTGCCCTTTATAATTCAGCTTTTCAAGAAGAGTCTGCATGAGAATTCCCTATTTGTATGCCAATTTAAGAAAAATCTGAATTAACTGACAAGTTTCTGATAAAAGATAGTAATTTTGTATTGTCGAAAACGGGGTGCCTTAATACTACGGGCTGAGATCATACCCTTACACCTGATCCGGGTAATGCCGGCGAAGGGAAATAGCATCCTGTGACATTTATGAAATTAACAATTAACGATGAAAATCCATTTTTCATTACTGATATTTGTTTTTATTTCAGTTTTTCTTGCTTATCCGGAATACGCGAACGGGCAGAGCCTGAAAGGGAAAGTGACTGATTTAAACAACGATCCGCTGGCAGGAGCAAGCGTTGCAATTGCCGGTACATATACTGGTGTCCAGACAGGAGCCGATGGAGTATACCGGTTCAGCGGACTGAAGCCCGGTTACTATAGCATACGGTTTTCATACATTGGCTATGAAACAGTGGTTAATGACCTGGAAATTGTAAGAGACACGCTTCTTGATGTTAAGCTCAGGCCGATGGCTATAATTACAAACGACGTTATAATCAATGCAACCAGGGCAGGTGATCAGGCACCATTTGCCTACACAAATATTTCCGGCGATATTCTTGAAAAACGTAATTCATCACAGGATCTGCCTTATCTTCTTAGTCTTACTCCATCATTTATTGAAACATCCGAAGCAGGCAACGGCATAGGTTATACAAGTATGAGGATCCGGGGAACTGACGCCAGCAGGATCAATGTAACTATTGATGGCATTCCGCTTAATGATCCTGAATCACAGCAGGTCTTCTGGGTTGACCTTCCTGATCTGGCTTCATCAGTCGACAATATCCAGGTTCAGCGGGGTGTCGGTACCTCCTCAAACGGTGCAGGAGCATTCGGGGCTTCTATTAATATCCAGACCCGTGGTATTGAAAATGAGCCATTTGCTGAGATAAACTCATTAGCAGGTTCATTCGGCACCTTTAAGAATAATATTACTGCCGGAACCGGACTGCTCAGGAACAGGTTCGCCTTTCAGATGCGATATTCTGATCTGCGAAGCAACGGATATATTGAGCGGACCGGATCAGCTCACAATTCAGCTTTTATGAGCGCTCTTTACAGATCCGGGAAATCGCTTCTTAAAGCGAACATAATTCTTGGAAAAGAACATACAGGGATAGGCTGGTGGGGCGTCCCGAAAGAGATGCTTACTGTAAACAGGAGATACAATCCGGCAGGGAAGTACACTGATGAAAATGGTGTAACACAATACTATGATAACGAGAGTGATAATTATACCCAGAATCATTACCAGCTTATTTACAGTCTTAAATTATCAGGGAATTTGTCTCTTCATTCAGCTCTCCATTACACAAAAGGAAAAGGCTATTATGAGGAATATAAAGAAGACGGTTCTTTTGCAGATTATGGATTGGCTTCAGTAACAATTGGAGATACAACTTTCAGCGAAACTGACCTCATACGCCGGAAATGGATGTCGAACGATTTTTACGGGTCAGTCTGGTCCCTGAATTTCAGGAACGAAAGTATTGAAGCCAGTTTCGGAGGAGAAATGAATCTCTATTCAGGCGATCATTTCGGAAGGATTATCTGGATGAGAAATCCCGGGGCAGCCGAAAGAGATCATCAATGGTACTTCAATAAGGGTACTAAAGGAGAGGCAGGCATTTACGGAAAAATGAGCTGGTCAGTTTCCCGTATCCTCTCTGTTTTCGGGGATATGCAGTACAGATATATTAAATATAGTCTCGAAGGAATTGATGATGATCTGAAGAATATAGGCCAGATCCACCGATTCGGCTTCTTAAATCCAAAAGCAGGCCTTTTTCTTAAAGTCGCATCAAATCAGGAAGCATATCTCTCATTTTCAGTAGCAAACAGAGAACCGACACGTACCGACTTCAAGGAAGCATCAGGCGATAATGAGGCAATGCCCAGGTCAGAAAGACTGTTCGACACTGAACTTGGATATAAGCTGCGATTTGCAAAAAGTTCTATAGCCCTTAACCTCTATGGCATGATCTACAAGGACCAGCTGGTGCCAACAGGCGAGCTGAGCAATGTAGGTTATCCCATAATGACAAATGTTGAAAGAAGCTTCAGAACAGGAGCCGAAATCATCGCCGGGTTTATACCTGCTGATTTTATTTCCTGGGATTTCAGCCTCACTCTGAGCCGGAACAAGATACTTGACTTTACAGAGCATTATATCGATTATAATACATCCGACTGGTCGTCAGAATATAAAAGCAGGAGACTTGGTACAGTCGATATTGCATATTCACCATCGGTCATTGCAGGCAGTGATCTGTCAATAAAATTAATTCCTTCAATTAAGTTTCATTTTATAAGCAAATTTGCAGGTAAACAATATTTTGATAATACGATGAACAGTGAAAGGATGCTCCATCCTTACTTTTTCAATAATGCTTTGATAGATATTGAGCCTGAAACAAAGCATCTCAAGGGAGCAAGCCTGCAGCTTCTCGTTAATAACATTTTCAATACAAAATATGAGAACAATGCCTACGGCGGCAACTGGTTTGAGGACGGAACTGAAAAAAGCTGGTCGTATTATTTTCCCCAGGCCGGCATCAATTTTATTCTTAAGCTTGGATTGAAATTCTGACAAGATGATATCTGATTGGTTATCAAATAACTGGATTGAAATATTTGGTGCAATAACCGGCATAATCTACGTTTTTCTCGAAATCAGGCAGAATATATGGCTATGGCCTGTTGGGATAGTAACATCTGCAGTTTACATAATAGTTTTTTTTACAAGCAAGTTCTATGCTGATATGAGCCTTCAGGTGTATTACCTGGTAATAAGCTTTGTGGGGTGGTACTGGTGGATCAGAGGCGGCAGGCGGCAGGCGGCAGGCGGCAGGCGGAAAGAAATGGAGAAGGTTGAAGTCTCATGGCTCCCCTCCCAGGAGGGGGTGGGGGTGGGTGACAGTAGGGACAGAGACTGAGAGACGAAGAGATGAAGAGACTAAAAGACTGAATGTAACACGATTAAACCTAAAAACCGGTCTGATTTTCGGCAGCAGTATTTGTTCTATTGTACTTTCTACTGTGGTATGTACTTTCGCGTTTAACTGATTCCCCGGTTCCGGAATGGGATTCATTTATAACCTCCCTGTCGATAATTGCCACATGGATGCTTGCAAGAAAGATTATATGAACACTGGTATTTGTGGATGATCGTTAATAGCGCCTCGGTAATACTTTTTTTAACAAGAGGCCTTTACCCGACAGTAATCCTTTACATGGTTTATCTTGTAATGTCGTTTGTCGGGCTTAAAGAATGGAAGCGCTCTTTATAAAGTGTAGCATGTACACTTTATCGGACTGATAAACTTCTGACCCAGGTTCATTTCAGTAAGCCGTTTGATTCGTCCGTCGAGGCACCTGTCACATTTTGAGAAAAGTTTCAGGTCCCAGACATCAGCAAAAACACGCCCTGTCTGCTGTTCTATTCCATACTCCAGTACCATTTCAAGCGAACGGATATCAGGCATGGCAAAGGTGCCTTTTTCCATCAGCTTATCCATTGCCCCGTTTCCAGCCCTGACAGGAATTATAACACAGCATTCAACGCCTGCATTGAAAGCAAAATCAAGAGAACGTTCAGCCCAGAAAACTCCTTCGGATTCAGAGAGGAAAGGTGGACGAAGAAGAATAAATGCCCTGGTAAAAATATCATGGTCCATAAGAAAACTTACAGAGGAAGTAAAATCTTCGAGATTCATCTTTTTGTTGAGCTTCCTGAGTACTTCTGGATTGACAGTCTCCAGCCCGATAGCGATCTGAAGATCGGATTTTATCATGTCCCTGAACCTCAGGCAATCTTCATTTATGAATACGGGATGACTTTCAACTATAACCGTTTCGTAACTGCTTATAAGCGAAGCAATTTTCTGGTAATCTTTTTCCGGGACTGCTTTTTTATCAAAGAAGCTTCCGCTGTTGTACAGCTTAAGATTCTTTGCTGACGGCATATTGTTAAGTGCCCATTCAATCTGGGCAGGGATAGCTCCCTGAGGAACTGATTTATCTGTTGTGTTCTTCCAAAGATCGCACATCAGGCAATGAAAAGGACATTCCCTGTTTGTCAGAAAAATAGTTGCAACATCTTCAACGGTTCCTGAAGGGGTCCTTTCTTTTTCTACAATCCAGGCATAGGGTTTCAGTGGATCGATGCTGTTTTTATTACCACGGCAGGATACAATCCATTTATCTGTTACCTCAGGGTTTTCAAATTCATTCATAGGTTGAAAGAAACTCTTTCCGGTAAGCTGTTTCTTTTTCAGGGAAATGGATACTAAAGGAATTTGCCGATGCTGCCCCATGTTGAAAACGTCTTTTAGGGAAGACAGGCATGGTAATGCCGGTAACTGCTTTGACTCCATCGGAAACGATCTGTCCCTTAAGGTCATACAGTTTTTTATGATCCCAGTCTGTAATATCTATGAATGGAATACCTTCAGAGACTTCAATCACATTTGGCAATGTATAAGGGCTGAAAGATTCAAAACCAAGGCTTTCGCCAGTGGTATATGTCCTCATAAATCCCCTGCTAAGTCCTCCCGAGTAAGTAAGAGAGTGTTTTATTGAATCGACTCCCCATCCTTCGTGGTAAAGCATCAGGTTGTTAAGTACACTCCGGATTGTAAGTTCCGGATTCTCTTCGATAGGATAGTCCTTCAGATTTTCATTACCTCCATCGCCGTCAATTATGTATTTCCAATCGGGATAGCGTGACCGGATGCCTTGTAAAAGCGCCAGGTTCATTGTAGCTGACTGTATATCAAGAGGTTTGTAATCTTCAACCACCCTAATGGTTCTCTTCCAGTCGAGAGATGAATAATCTGCTTCAATTACTTCAAGGAAAAATCCCATGTCAAGATCATCAAGGAATCTTTTTGCCTGGGCCAGATCTTCTCCTCCTCCGTCGATGCTAAGAGTAAAAGCCTTAAGCCTTGATGGACTCTCGCCAAGTTCCCTGATAGCCTTAAACACAAGCAGGAAAAGAGCCCCGCTGTCAACTCCTGCTGAAAAAGTTATACCAACAGGTCCGTCATTTGCACGAAACCGGAGCCATTTCTTTATCTCTTCATATAATGTTCTGATATAAAGTTCACCTATTTTGGAAATATCTGATGAAGAGTATTTGTTTCTTTCAGGGTTAAAGAACCTTTCATAGACCGGATTGGGATCGGGACAGCCGAGAAGTTCTATTTTTGTTATATAGTGTGCCGGAACCATCCTTGTATAGGATGGATGGAACTGATGATCGAGACCCTCTTTTTTAAGGTAGTCAAAGATTGTGTCAATGCGTTCAGCGACAACAAGCTCAGGGCCTCCCGGTCTCTTAGCTATAAAATAACGGATGGGTCGGCCTATTGATCTTGCCATCCTTATGGTTCTTCCATCAACAGAAAGCAGCGAAAACTGACCGTCGATTTTCCTTACAGCTTCCACATTCCCCGACCGGATGGCTTCAACAGCTTCCTCATGAGTCATATTATAGATTGTATTCTTTACCGGATTTGTCAGATCCACCACTTTATCTATGTATTGATTGTTCATATTATATCAAGTTTTAGTTATTATATAATGTGTAGTTATTATTAGTCTTTTTTGGTATTTTTTGTTTGTACTTTTAATTTCCTTTTACCCCCTTTCCTGTTTCCCCCAGGGGGGAAATGATTTATAACTGCTCCTTCCCCTTGGGGGAAGGTTGGGAAGGGGGTATAAGATAATTTATTAATAATGACTAGATATTATTCAAAGAACTTTAAGTTATTTAGATATAATTCCTTTTCCCTCCATTATTGTAATATATCTGTCTGCGGCTACATTTTTGTAAACCTCTTTATTCCCTCCGGTCCAGAAAATTTCAAGAGTATCAATTGATTTTGCACTTCCCAGACCTATATGTACCCTTGGATCATTATTGCTCAGGTAGCTTGTTGTCCATTGATTGACAAGTACCTGCCTCTTTCCTCCGGCTGTTGCGACAACTTTTGCGGCTATTGCTGAAGCTGGTCCTTTACTGCCTTTCAGTGTTATCCCAACCCAGTGATTAGCATTACCGCCGTCATTTCTGAGCAGCACGGCTGTGGCTTTATTGTCAACATGCGAGATTATGATATCCATATCACCGTCATTATCAAAATCCCATACAGCGAGGCCCCTTCCCGAACGTTTAACCCTGAAATACTCTCCATACTCCTTCCCTGTGTCTTTGAAATGTCCTTTTCCATCATTCTCAAGAAGCAACGGATATTGTAGTATCAGCTCCTCGGCGGTCCCGTTTGCCGAAACTATATCGAGGTCACCATCGTTGTCAAAATCAAGGAAAGCGGCAGCCCAGCCTCCCTTCCCTGCCAGGGGCCCCTGGATGCCGCTTGTTTCTGTAATATCTTCAAAGAATCCGTTGCCTTTGTTCCTGTAAAGCGCTCCGTATGAAAGATCGACAACAAGTATGTCAATTAATCCGTCACCATCAACATCACCTGTTGTTCCATGCATTGACCCGGTCCCTATGCCCTGGCTGTTTGCAGCCACACCAATTCCTACACCAACCTCATTATAGACACCATTATCATTCCTGAACATGAAGTTAAGCTGATGATCATTAGCCTGGAAAATATCAAGATCGCCGTCGTCATCATAATCAAAGACAGTCAGGCCCATGCATTTTGAATCGGGGAAATATAGGTTGTTTTTACGTGTGACATCAACAAATTTTCCATCGGGTTGCTGTTCGTACAACATCGATGCCTGTCCTTTATATTCGGAGGGCTGAGGCATCAGATCGGGAGTAGTCGGTGTAACGTAAGCCGGATCGAATGCCAGGAAATTACCAACCATCGCGTCGAGCCTTCCGTCGCGGTTGTAATCCCAGAATGACACACCTATGCTCCACTTTGTGAACCCGTTAAGCTTTTCAGGACCTCTGAGTCCAACTGAATTAGTGATATCTGCGAACGTTCCGTTACCATTATTCCGGTAAAATACATTAGGGCCATAATTAAGAAGGTAGAGATCCTGGTCCCCGTCATTATCATAATCTATTGCTCCTGCAGCCATGCTCCAGTGAGTATCATTGATCCCCGCCTTTTCCGAGACCTCCGTAAAAGTTCCGTTACCATTGTTTTTGTACAGCCTGTCGGGTGTATTATTAAAAACTTTTCCTTCAGGATCTGAGACACCTTCAATATATGTTCCGTTCATCATGAACAGGTCCATAAGATTGTCGTTGTTGTAATCGAAAATTGTTATTCCTGATCCGCTGCTTTCGAGAATATTCCTGTATGATAGATCGCCGAATGTGTATTTGAAATCAATTCCGGCTGGTTTTGTCACATCTGTAAAAGAAATACTTTTTTTCTGAGCTGATACTTGAGAACAAAAGCATGTTATGAAAAGGCAGAAGAATAAGCTTATGACCTTCTTGAATAATAAACCCCCTTTCTTATTTCCCCCAGGGGGGAAATGTTTTAGCTCCGTCCCCCTTGGGGGAAGGTCGGGAAGGGGGTATTTAAAATAAATAATTACATTCATTTTTTACCTGGATTAGAATTACTCCTTAACGCATTTAAATACTCATCCGCTGTCACAACCCGTGTATTGTATTCACGGTTATATTTCTTTAGTTCCGGATCATCGGGGTACTTATCGTCTGATGAGGGAGGGTAACTTTTCATTCCATGGAAGGGAAGAGGCAAAACCGTATTCCCGGACGCTGTATTCAGGTCACCGTCTTTAACCCAACCGACGCTGCGGATAAGGAAATCCCTCTTCCATCCTTTGGCAAGCGGAGGTAATGACTTTGCATTAAACTCAACAGTAGTTTCATCGCCGGCATTTGTAATAATGTACTTATTATCCGACTCTGATAATAAAGGCAGGACATCACCGAACCGGGTGTAATTTCCTGTAAGATCTCTCCATTTCGGTCCCTTTTCAACAACAGAATAATCGAACCAGTGAGGTCCGTAACGGCTGCCTTTTCTGAATAGCTCAGAGAATCCTCTGTAGTGAAGGTCAGCAGCTGAAGGATCAAGAATACTTCTTACGACTGGAGCATCCGGTAAATCTTCAGCGAAAAATATCTGATCCCAGTATATTTCCATATTTGTCCTGATCCTTATCCGGTGATCTTTTGAAAGGAATTTGCCCGAAAGATCAGTTATGACAGTTTTATCCTTACCCATGGGAAATCCAGAACTGCTTTTAACTGTTTCCCACTCACCATTTTTATTTAAAACCTGGATTAAAGGAGGAGTTACTTTTATTTCATCTGATTGTGATATTGCGACATTTATGCTCGCATCTGTAGGAAATATCCATCCATTCATAAAAAGAAAAAATCTTCCCGACACATCAATGTTTCCGGGATCAATTACAAGATCCTTCATCTCAGTGATTCCCTGGTATTTGCCTGATCTGAATCCTGAAATGTAAATGTCATCTTTTTTAGATATGAAAGAAAGCACATCATTTCCCTCTGAATCTTTAGCTGAAACCGGAATATGTTTCTCTTTGACAGTCAGGATCTTTAAACCCGGGAATGGGGGAGGACCAAATTGTTCGGGGACAAAAATATCTAATGAATCGGGGTGATCCACGGCTACAAGTTCAAGTTTGTCAATGTAAATTGTCTCCCAGAGTTCCGAAGTGACCTGAATTGTATAACTTCCATTGTTTTCTTTCAGCATATCACCCGGAATTTTTAAATAATCATCGGAGGCATCTGCAAAGGCATATGAGGTGGCGCCACCCATTATGCCGGTCGGCATCCCAAGAGCACTTCTCCATAATATATCCTTCACAAAAACATATTCTTTCCCGTTCCAGCCATAGAGAAAAGGACATGAACCCTTAAGGGTCTGCTCCTCGATAAGTGCCTGGTCGGATCCGGGCATAAAAATGTTCTGAGGTACTCCGTTAGTCCATCTGATCCTGATGATATCGGCCCTCGAATTACTTCCGATTCCAAAATGGATGATTGGATCAGTCACAACCATTGTTTCATAGAGGTCGCCGGCACGCATCTCGACCTTCGCTCCGATTCCGAAGTGATTATTTTTAGCGCTGCCTGCTCTCAGCCCCACCAGCTTCATAGTGATAAAATGGTTATTGTTTCCGCCGTCATTACGGAGAAGGGAAATGCCGCCATTGAGGCCTGCAATAAGGGCATCGAGGTCACCATCATCATTATAATCAAAAATTGTTATCTGTTTACCGGATTTTATTTCAGGAGGCAACAGCTCTGAAACATTTTTGAAACTTCCTTTTCCGTCGTTGTAAAAAAGATTAATTCCACGACCCTCTTTTTCCTGTGATTCCCCTGCTGTCATAAGATCGAGGAATCCGTCATTATTAAAATCCAGGAATGAAGCATCATATACATTTACCTTTTCAAGCCGGAGCATTTCTGCATTATTTTTTTCCTTCTCAAAAGTACCATTGCGCAGATTCCTTAACAGTGTACTATTACCCCCGGACGCCGACCCGATAAAAAGGTCAAGATACCCGTCGTTATTATAATCTCCGACAGCAACTGTACCAGCTCCTTCATAGCCGTTCAGACCGCTTTCAGCAGCGATATCCTTAAAAACACCCTGCCGTTGATTTGAATATAAGGAGATGCCTGAGTTTTTACTGACTGTAATGAAGTCGATATCCTCGTCATCATCAAAATCTCCAAAAGCTGCATCGGTGGTTATGATTCTGCCGTTCTGGGGGCCAAGTTTTGCTGACTGATCTTCAAATGTTCCGTCTCCGTTGTTTCGCAGGAAAATGTTTGAATTTGATAATATTTCAAACAGATCAAGATCTCCGTCGTGATCCATATCGAAGAAAAGAGCCTTTTTCCCTCCGGTCCTGCTTCCCGCTTTTGCTTTATCTGTTACATCTTCAAATGTTCCCTTTCCGGTATTTCGGTACAGGAGATCTCCTCCCTCCTTCATCACAAAAAGGTCAGGGAAGCCATCGTTATCATAATCGGCAAATGCTGCAGATGATTCATTTCCGGAATGATTTAAGCCAGCTTCTTTTGAAACATCCGTAAATTTCCCCATTTCGTTATTGAACAGAAAATGTTTATATGAGGAGGAAACAGGATCATAACTGCCGGCATAAAGATCAATATCACCGTCACCATCATAATCACATGCTTCGACGTGAGCTGAATATCTGAATTCTGCATTTTTACCCTCTTCTGACCGCGGAACAATATCCAGACCGGCTGCCGAAGCTACATTAGTGTACCTGATGATATCAAGGAGTGAAGTGTTTTCTGTCTTCCCGGATAATGAAGACTGTCTGTCGAAAGTTATTACAGGAAAGCCAATAAGGGATCCTCCGGGGCCCTTCAGATCCATTATACCGGCCTGGTAAGGTGAAGTAACCTTCAGGTAATTATGGAAAATTGTAAACTGAATAATTGCATTTTCCTTATCCTTCTTTCTCAGTAAAGCAAGCGTCTTGTTATAGTATTCAACAGCTTCTTTCGGGAATTCCGGGAACTGTTTATTGATTATCTCCATCTGTTCCAATGCCTTATCGAAGTCACCTTTCCGGATAAGTATATCTGTCAGGTTAAGACGCGGAACCAGGTTTGCGGGTGCTTTTTGGACAAGAATGTCCATATAATTTTCGCGCTGTTTCTGTGAATCCTCGTCAGGCAGAGTTGAAAACAATTCAGAAATTTCAAAAAGTATTTTTAAATGATCGGGAGCAAATTCAAGGGCACTTTTGAGCTCTTCAATTGCCCTGTCACTTTCATTGTTCATCTTGAATACAGTAGCCAGTATAAGTCTGATATCCGGATCTTTCGGATCGATCTTAATTGCTTTGTTCAGCTCTTTTTCTGCTTCAGGATATTTTGCCATCCTCAGATAAGTCAGACCGAGATTTGCATATCCAAACTTATCATTCGGTGCAAGATCAATAAACTTCAAAAATTCCTTTTCAGCCTCCTCAAGCTTAAACTCTTCCAGGTAGGCCAGTCCAAGTGTTTTAGTTGTAATAAGATCCGTCGATTTTTGTGTGGATTTTTCTCCACTGTTCCTGCATCCGGGAAATAATGAAATGAGAACAGTGGTCAATAATATGAGATAACTCTTTTTCATACCATCAAAATTAGCAAATATAACTTAATCAGCCTTTCTTCAGGGGCGTCAGCGAGGAATCTCATTCTTAAAAGTGATTGGTACACCATTCTTTGTTTTCCTTATTTCGAATTTACCTATCCGGTTGCCTTTTTCATCAAACTGAATTGGCCCGGTGACGCCATTGAAGCGAATATTCTTCAATGATTTCTGTATCATCTCACGATCGGAATTTCCTGCCTGACTGATAGCCTCAATAAGCACACTCATACAGTCATAGGAGTATGAGGCAGCAACACCCGGCATCTTCCCATAAATCTTTTCGAATTCCTGTCTGAAATTCTGGTTTTCTGCTTCAGGCCATTCACCTGCGGGAACTGAAAGAATGTTGTCGAAGTACTTCATCTCCTGAACCGATAGTTCATTTTCATTTAAAATGGATAGCGGACCAAAAACCGGCAGCACAGGATTTTTCTTTTTTACTTGCCTGACTAATTCCAATGAAGCTGAGGGCTGGCAGAACAAAACAATGCAACCGGCTCCTGATTTTATTATCTTATCAGCCAGAATGCCTGACTTCTGAACATAGTCTTCAATATCGAAATGTAACGGATCAGGCTTTCCTGACTTCTTCACGAAATTCATGAAGCTGCCAAAACTTTTTTCGGAATCGTAATCTTTTCCATGAACTACAACTATATTTCTGTATTTCCTTATTTCAAATATTTCATTTAATAGTGACGCTGCCTGCTGGTTGTCATTTGGGAACACAGTTAAAGAACCAGGGAACGAATGCCTGCGACAAAGTAGGGTCACCCGACCATGCCGACAGGAAAACCACCTGCGATTTTGTCGCTGCCTGTTCTACAAGGTGGGCATTTCGTCCGTCGTGTAATCCGATAAGGGCCCATACTTTCTCTTCAAAAATCAGGTTAACTGCCTGTTTTGAACCGGTTCCCCAGGGGCCTTCCATTGAACGAAAAACAAGCTGAAACTTCAGGTCCCTAAGGCCGCCTTTTTCATTTGCATTCTTTAATAGCCATTTCAGCACCCTGTATTGCTGAGGACCAACTGCTATCCTGTATAAGCAAACCAATTTTTACAGATCGCCCCGGATTATGGGGATCCTGGGTAAAGGCTATACCTGAAATGATAATTGTTAATGTTATTATCAGGCATACCTGAAATATCGTCTTACTTAATCTCAGGCGGATAAATACCCCTGCCTACAGCCTGTGCTACTTTCCTCAGATCAATCATCAATCTGGTGAATTCATCAGGACTGAGTGACTGTTGTCCGTCGCACAGAGCCTCTTCGGGTTTATAATGTACCTCCATAATGAGCCCATCGGCTCCTGCTGCAACAGCAGCCTTTGCCATGGCAGGCACCATCCAACGGTGTCCGGTACCGTGACTCGGATCAACAATTACCGGAAGATGGCTCAAATGCTTAAGCATAGGCACCGCGCTAAGATCAAGGGTATTTCTTGTGGTAGTTTCAAAAGTGCGTATTCCTCTTTCGCACAGGATAACCTGTTCGTTTCCCTGGTTAAGAATATATTCTGCAGCGAGTAAAAACTCTTCTATGGTTGCCATCATTCCTCGTTTCAGCAATACAGGTTTCCGGAGCATCCCGACTTCCTTTAACAGCGGATAGTTTTGCATATTCCGTGAGCCGATCTGTAATATATCGGCATATCCGGCAATCAGTTCAACCAGATCGGGTATCCATGACTTCGGTGATAATTGGCAATCCGGTTTCCTTTCTGGCCTCCAGGAGTAATTTCAATCCTTCCTCACCGAGTCCCTGGAAATTGTACGGGGAGGAACGGGGTTTGAAAGCACCTCCTCGTAAAATCATTCCACCTGCTGACTTTACTGCTTTTGCTGTTTCCATCAGTTGTTCATGATTTTCAACCGAACAGGGTCCGGCAATTATAACAACCTCTGCAGATCCGAACCTTATACCGTTAACTTCCACAATTGTCGGATCAGGTTTTGATTTTCTGTTTACCCTGACCGGTACAGAACATCCACCAATCACTGCCGGATCATTGTAATTATCTGATTCCATCTTTTATCTCTTTTAATATTGATATCCTGTTTTAGGCTTCTTATATATGCTTTCACTCTTCTCCACAGGAGGAGCAGGTGAAAATTTAAATTTTCCGTTTCTGACTTCAGCCATAAAAACCGGCCTGATGTTATTCCATGTTGCATCCAGGATGAGCTTGCCTGTAACACCCTGGTAACCCTGAAAAGTTTTCAGATCCAATAATATATCCCGGATCAATACACGATTTAATCCGACCTTCTGAATAGCCTCAATTAGCATATTCATTCCGTCGTAAGCATGCGCAGCGAAAACATCGGGTTCCATGCTGAACCTTTTTTGATAATTTGATTTGAATGTTTTCAGTTTCGGATCATCTGAATCGGGATTATACTGGCAGGTCGTTACAATACCTTCAGCCAGAGGGTTCCGGCGATATTTAGAAATTCCGGATTAACCATCCTGTCGGATCCATAAACAGGTTGTTGCATTCCCAGCTCCCGTATCTGTTTAAGGATAAGGGCAGATTCTTTTGCATTTCCCCAAAGGACAATAGCATCGGGTGAAGTTTTCTTTATCCTTTCAAGTACTTTCCTTAAAATCCGTCTCCCCGTCACTGAATCGTTCTTCAATTATTATCGGAAATCCGATACGTGTGGCTGAGCGGCTGAAATGAAGGATCCCGACCCTGCCATAACGATTGTTGGCTCTCATTACTGCCACCCGGGAGTGTTTATCAGTTCTGAAAATACGGTCAACCAGGACATAGCCGCTCTGCCTGTCGTCTGGAATATTACGTATAACCCATGGAATGTTCGTTTCGGTAAAAGTCGGGTCAGGATCCCCTGTATTCATATTGAGGATCTCCAGTTTTAAGGTTGCCCTGATGGCAATGTGCGAATTATTATCGTCGATTGTGCCCAGCCAGGCCCATACTTTTTCATCATCCATTTTTACCAATTCATTGGCTGCGGCACCCCAGAGGCCAACATCATTGTGTATCATTAATTTATAAGGAAGTCCCTTATATCCTCCTTTTTTGTTGGCCTCTTCAATGGAGAGCATTGCACCCTGCAACATCTGTTTGCCAAGAGGCTGGATAACTGAACCTTCCAGTGGACCAAGAAACCCGATCCTGACCTCTTTCAGATCTGAAGGAGGAAGCTTTTCCCGCCCCGCACCATAGAACTGGATTGGCTCAAGAAAATGGTATTTATAGGCTTTCATGTATTTATCATAAGCAACCAGTTCATCAGGGATGTTCCCGTAGTTAGCGGGTTTCTCCTGTCCGATTATCCTTGTAAGAGGAAAAATGGAAATAAAGAGAGTAATCAGTATAAACCTATAATGATGCTTCATATATGTCAATTTATTTTATTTTACAAACTGCATAAGCTTCAATTTCTACCAGAAGGGTTTCCCAGCAGAGTCTTACCTGGATTCCGGTGCTGGCAGGCAGCGGATCAAGATTAAGCCACCTGAAGAATGAAGTCCGGATCTTATTAAACTCCTCATAATCACGTTCAATGTCCCTCAGATAATTAGTTGTCCTTACAACATCGTGCCATGTCATACCCTCAGCTGACAACAGGGTAGTAATATTCCTGTAAGTTCTCCAGGTCTGGGCCTTAAAATCACCAATATGTTCAGTTTTCCCCTGTTCATTAACACTTGCAGTGCCGGAAACAAGCAAAATTTTATAACCTCCGAATTCAAGCCTTAAGGCCCTGGAGAAAGAGGATGGTTTTTGATAATTATAGGCTTCATTCAGAACCTGCGGAGCATGAACAACATGTTTCTCAATTGGCGGGCGTTCCCTGTGAATTTCGGGAAAGATGTATTCACGTATCCGGTTATCTTCCGAAAGTATCCCTAACTTTATCATTTCTTCCCGTTCTCCGTCCGTAATTCTTGCCGGATCTATAAGTAGCTGCTTGTTATCCATCTCAATTATATGTGATTTTAAATTTGTGTTTATTAAGTTTCATTTTTGTTTATCTCAATAGTTCTCCCCGGCTTACACCTTTTGAGGTAGCAACCCACAGGTAATCTTCATTTGCATCCACTCCGATAATAAAATTGTGGGATATTGAAGGCGACAAAGGAATTTCTTTTTTTTCGTTCCCATTTGTTATAATGGCTTTCCCGTTTTCACTGTTATCGTCTTTTTTATATGTTACCCATGTGTTACCGTCGGTACTGCTTAATCCGTTATCGCTACATACAAATACTTTCCGGCCTTCAGCCCTAAGGAAGTTTATAAAATTACTTGCCAGTCCGCTGTCATGATTAAAATAGCCTTTCCAGTTTTTACCATCATACCGGCTCATCCCGAAATAGGTTGAAATCCATAAAATACTGTCAGAATAGGCAGTAGCAGTCGTAATATCATGAACTAACCCATCGTCGGGCTGAAGATCAATTTCCATAAAACCATCAGGATCAGTATGATCCCTGAAATTCTTAGTTTCGTAATTATATTCTATAATTCCTCCTCCCCATGCTGCAATATATACTTTTCCGTCGCCGGCCGATACTCCGTAAGTCCATGGCTCATGCATCGGGGCATTCTGTTCGGTGAAAATTTCCCATTGCCCGCTTTGAGTATCATAATGGCCGGCTCCCCCGCCTGTGGCAACCCATATATCTTTCCCATCACAATAGACACAATATACAAGGTCGTTTGGCATGCCGCTGTTGAACTGGTTAAAAGTCGTGAATTTACCTGAAGACCACCTGGTAAGCCCGCCCAGTGTTCCAATCCAGACATCTCCTGTCAGCTCGCTTACATCAATTGAGACTACTCCGTTATGAGCCAGGCCGTCTTCTGTTGTATAGGTTCTCCATTTCTCATTTTCATAAACGGCAAGGCCATCGTGTGTTCCGACCAGCACGCGGTCGCCATCAATCCTGACACTGTATGCCTTATCAGAAGGAAGCCCGTCCTTTATTGTAAAGTTGCGCCAGTTGCCATATACCGGCATCCCTTTAGCCTCTTTTATAACACCTGAGCTGCCCGGAAGATCTTTGTCTGAACTGTTTCTATAGTGACCGGAAACAGAGATATTTTCTCTCTTTTCAGGCTTTCCGGATCTGACTGGTTTCTTTAATAAAATTAAACCTGCCACAACAATAGCTGCCAGAATGATTATAATTGCTGAGTATTTGACAAAATTCTTATTGGACATTTTTTGCATGATTTTTTTCATTTTTTATGAGCAAAAGAAGCTCGGTTGATTAAAGAGGTTGCTGTTCATATTCCTCATCCCTGAGAGATTTCAGATATTCCACCAGATCGTTAAGCTTTGTTTTTGTGAGGTCATTGACCGATCCATGCTGTTCAGTTTTGCCATAGATTGTCCATATCTCTTCAAGTGTCGCAGCACGACCATCGTGAAGGTAAGGGGGTGAATAGATTATATTATTAAGATGCGGTGTATCAAAAAGAATTGAATCGTCGCTGGCTGCAAGTGTGCCTACATCTGCCATTTTTTTATTTGTAAAATAGGGAGCCGGATGACAGGTAACACAACGGTTAATTACTGGAATTTCAAATCCTTTGCTGTCATGTGTGCTTTCAAAAATATCCTTTCCGCGTTTCTGTGCTTCTGTGAGTTCGCCATTGGGATTATACTGAAGGTTTGGCGGATTGTGTATCCCGGTCATTATATAAGCTGTGAGGGCATCAAGCTCTTTATAACTGAAAGCCTCGTTTCTCGTCAGAACTGTCGAAAAGCGCATCCCATCCTGCTTATAAATACTTTGGTTTTTGCCATTCCATTTGTATGGTGGAGTATCCCCGATGTTTCTCAGCGATTGTGTATTTGTAATATTGCGACCCATATCTTTCGATGCCATGTTGTAGACAAGCCCATCTTCATGTGTCATCAGGATGACATGTGTAACAGGAATACTGGGTTTGGAAAGTGTGCCCTGCATTATTAAACAGGCGACGGCCTTCGCGCGCAACAGTTATCCTGCCTGATCCTCCCGAGGTGTATGTTACCAATAGTTTCAAGGTTTTCGGTACTGATTATGGCTATCCTGTCCTCCAGACGCTCAGCAACATAAAGCTTTTTACCGTCAGGAGAAAGGACAATTCCTTTTGGGTTTGCTCCAGTTGGAATACGTTTAAGCACTATGCGGTTGCTTATGCCGAGGTAATTGGAGTATGTCTCCAGCATCTTATCAGTCGATTCAGCAATAAGCTTCCTGACAGCATCAACATCAATTACTGAGATACAATCAACACCAGCATTGGAAACAAAGGCTCTTTTTCCATCAGGAGTTATTGCAATATCAAAAGGATCAGCATAATAAGCATTAGGTTCGTCAAGAAGTAACTGAATAGTCCTTCCGGATGGTTTCTGCTCAACTATCCCTATACCATTGGTCATCATCCATCCTCTTTCGATCTGTATTGTGGGAACATTGTTCTTCGGTCTTATAAGAGGAAATATCGCCAGATCGCCTGATGGAGTAAAGGCAATATTTTCCATCAAATATGCCTGTTTTATATCCAGGCGTTCAGCAATTCTCTGCTTTTTATCATTCACAACTGTAAGCTCGCACTTTAACGTATCTCCGTATGGTAAACCAAGTGTACGGCGGCTTGTGACAAACACCGCATTGCCATCAGGACTAATTTGCACCCCGGTCGGATTATTCCCGGTAAACAACCTTTTTTGTTCAACACCTGAGGTAAGGTCAATTATTGAGAGGTCGGATGAAAATGCGTTAGCTGAATAAAGTGTATTTCCATCAGCGCTCAGGATGAGTCCTGCCGGTCCTCCTCCCGTTTTAAGAGTATCTGAGACAACATATTTTTCAAGATCAATAACCGACACATTATCCGACCACTGGTTGCTTACATAAGCAGTTTTCCCGTCCCTGCTCACAACAACACTGTGCGGACGCACACCCACCTCAATCTCCTTTATTACTTTGTTTATTTCAGTGTTAACCACCAGCAAGGCATTGCCTTCTTCTGCAACCACATAAAGGTACTTTCCATCAGGTGAAGGAGCCAGATTAAATGGCGAATAATATTTCGCATTGACCAGCATTGAAATCATGCCTGATTTCTGGATATAAAGGTGACACGATGCGCATTTAAGAGGATGGTCGTTGGTAGCAGTCAGATTGTTGACATGTTCCCTGGCCCATCGGTGATAAGGCTTATAAATAACAACACCAAGAATAACAAGGATTACTGCAGGTATTAATATTTTTACAAATCTTCCCATACTATTCAAGTTCTACTATCTTCTCTTTAACATCAGTTATATGTACAGGAACAATAACCGGTGATTTTTTTATTGCAAGTGACACTTATATTTTCAGGAACAAGTTCAGGGTTTTCATGGCATCCGATACATCCGCGCCGTTCATTGGGACGCAACCATAACCAGGAGCAGGGCCCGCTGACAACATTGCCATCTTTATCAAGTGTTCTGATACGGAAAGGGGTGTCGGACATAACCTTAAGCTGAAATGATCCGTCTTTTTCAACCTCAACAACTCCATAAGTAGTATCAATGCCAAGCACCTCAATCTTCAGGGCTTTTCTTATGGAAGAGGAATTATCCGGATGAAACGGGTCCCTGAAATTGATATCCTGGCATAGAAGCAAACCTGTTTTCACCTGCAGATCCACTTCGCTTGGAAGCTTTTTCGGTCTATCGTATGCTTCGACTGACGCGATATCAAGTATATTGAAATCTGGATCATTAAATACTCCCTGCCCGAGGGATCTCTTTTCAGGATTAAACTCATAAAGTGCAAAACGGTCCGAGTCAGATTTACGGTAGGATACAAGATATTTGTCGGGCCGGAGAGGAAGTACATCATGAAAATCTCCCTGTATCCCTGATGTCAGGTCAGTTCTGGAATGCAAGGGCCTGTTATAGCTTATTGAAACCAATCTGCCAGCGTTCCGGTTATTATCAGATTCAACAAATACAATCCTGCCGTCTGCAGTTTCGTGTGCGCGGCTTACCAGTGTGCTTTTCGGATGGCCAATATAAAATATATCTGCTTTTGTTCCGTCTGGACGCATAACCATCAGCATGGGATCTCCCTGAACCGGTAATAATTGCTCTTTAACGGTAAGCAGGCGGCCATCTTTTAAAACAGTTGTGGCAAGATTGTCATCAGGGCTGAATGTAATCTGCCTGATATCTGAACCATCTGTATTGCAAGTATACAGGCAATGAGCCATCTTCACTGTATCGTTACGAGTCAACCTGCTGAATACAATTCGTCCACCGGGCATATAAGCGGGGTCGGTACACTCTTCCCTGCCATACGTAACCTGCCTGTATTTAAGATTCTTAAGGTTCATTTCCCAAATCTGCCAGGGATCATTTTCCTTTTGCTGCGCTGCAAAAAGCATTAATTTTCCGTCGTATGATATTTCAGGGAAGCATGCTGAAAAGAATTCTTCTGTCAGTGTTTTATTTGAACCGGGTCTCCCTGTCTCGATCGATATGATCCTTGCTCCTGGTAAATAACGCTGGGATTCTCCACCTGAATAACCTGCAAGCTGAATATTTACAGGAGCTTCTGTAAGGATCAGTATATTTTTACCTGAGGCCTTTTTACTGCATGATACAATTATCGCACAAGCCAGGCTTACCAGAATAAGTTCAATTAAAAAAAGTGTCCGCTTCATAAAGGACAAGTGGTTTTAGGGTTCTTTTACAGCAAGGATCTGGTTAGCTTTTATGTTTTCAAGAGTCTGAACTTTTCCTGAAGGCCATTTTATTTCAATCCTTTCAACAATTTCATTCCCGGCCAATCCGAAATGTATTCTCGGATCATTCTGGGAAAGGTAACCGGTCGTGGTTTTCTTCTGGGCTATTTGTGTTTTGCCTCCCGAGGTTATTTTAATCCTTGCGCCTATCCCTTCCCTGTTGCTGGTGGTACCTTCCAGATCAAGCATGAGCCAGTTATTCTGATTCCCTTTGTTATTCCTGAGAAAAACTGCCCGGCTATTAAGATTAACTATAAAAATATCAAGATCGCCATCATTGTCATAATCCCCAATGCATGCACCTCTTCCCACATGTTCTTCGCTGAAATAGCTGCCAAGTTCCAGGGAAACATCTTTGAATAATCCATTCCCCTGATTCTCAAAAAGCTGATCTTCCTGACCATACAGATGTTTCAGGGCACCGTTGGTTTTAAAAATATCCTGATCACCGTCATTATCATAATCCAGGAAAGAAGAGGACCATCCGACGAATTGTGCGGCCTGCATCGAGATATTGGATGCCACCCCCTTATCCGAGAATATTCCGTTGCCCAGATTTTCATAAAGAGAGCAATATGTATCATCTGATACAAAAAGGTCGAGCAGTCCGTCATTATTATAATCAGCAAAGTCGACTGACATGCTTACTGTAGCTTCTCCACCCTGGCTGAAGGCAGTCCCTGACATGATTCCCTTATCGACAAATCCTTTGCCGCCTTCATTGTGCCACAGATAATTCAATGTATGATCGTTTGCAACAAAAATATCGATGTACCCGTCATCGTCATAATCAGCTGCACCAACACCCATTGCCCTTCCATCTATGTCGGTTATTCCCATTTTTCCCGTTACATCCTCAAATGTACCGTCGCCGTTGTTATGATAAAGGACATCTTTCTGTGCGTCGTAGGCCATTGGACCCGGAAATCCGTCCGGAGCATAATAGTACTTGTAATCCGGATCAAAGGCAAGATAGTTTCCCACATACAGATCGAGAAAGCTGTCATTGTCATAATCTGCCCACACAGCACCGACACTACATTCATTCCCACCTGCAACATTTGCACGTTTTGTTACATCAGTGAATGACCCGTTGCGGTTATTTTTCAGAAGGACATTCGGCCCGTAATTGCTTATAAAAAGATCGGGATAGCCGTCATTATTGAAATCACCGGCAACAGCACCCATACTAAACCATGGGCCGCTCACACCTGCTTTTTTCGTGACATCTTCAAATGTCCCATCGCCCTTGTTCCTGTAAAGGTGATTTCCCGGCATTTCGGATGGCTTTTCGCTTTTGCTGATACCCTCAAGCCAGGTTCCGCTGCATACATATATATCTATATAGCCATCCTGATCAAAGTCGAGGAAAGTCGCACCACCACCGTCCGACTGAATTATGTTTGTCAGGTCATCATCGCCGATCGAGTGTACAAAATCAAGTCCGATCTGCTGACCTATCTCCTGGTAGAAGTCATCAGTCGGAGCTGCAACAATAGCATCAGATTGCTTTGCCGATCCTGAGGTACTTTTGCTTCCCTGACGGCAGCCGGCAAAAAACAATATCACCAGAAGGATTATTGGAAGTAATGGATTGTGTCGCATAACAGGTTTAAGATTAAGGGCCTAAAAATATTAATATCATCCAATTAAAAAGCAAGTGTAAATTTTTCATGCACTTGATAAGGCCCATTATGGGCCTGTTAAAACCCCCCTTGGGGGATTGGGGTGTAATCCTCAGCTTTTTTAACAGCCCCAAGGGGGCATATCCGTTCCTAACCTGTTTACCTTAGAATTTAACCTGCACAATTTTAGGGAATGGCTGTTAAAGAGGAATTAAAACCAAATTAAAAAGGCATTAATTCATTATGTAGCGGGGAGAAACAGTATAATTTTGGTTCCCTGGCCGATTTTTGAAGAGATATCTAACGTGCCGTTATGATTTTTTATTATCTGATTTACAAGTGAAAGCCCAATACCGGTCCCGGGATATGAAATAGCGTTGGTGCCCCGGTAAAACGGTTCGAAGATCTTTTTGATGTCCTCCTCAGAAATACCAATACCTCTGTCCTCAAATACAACCTTGACCATTCTGTCGGTACTCCCGAATTTAATGTCGACAGTATTATCAGAAGAGTACTTGCATGCATTTTCAATTATGTTACTGACAGCTGTTTTCAGCAGGTATTCATCACCTGCCACGATGATCTGCTCCGAATCGGTCAGCGAACTATCAGGGGATATATTAATGTGAAAAGAAGTATTGAATTTTTGTATTTCTTCCTGTGCCTGCCAGATAATTTCATCTATCCTTATTTTAGTGCTGTAACTGGAAGGACCTTCTGCACTTGTTCTGGCAATAAGAAGCAGCCTGTTTGACAGATCAATCAATGATTTAATATCTTCGAGTAGGGACGAGAGTGCACTTTTATATTCATCAGCCGGCCGGTCTTTCATCATCAGGACCTCGATCTGACCGTTTATGGAAGTAAGAGGGGTCCTCAGTTCATGGGAGGCATTGGCTATAAAATTCTTCTGCATGGCAAAGGATGTCTCAAGCCGTTCAAGCATTTTGTTGAAAGTTTGGGCCAGCCGTCCGATTTCATCGGTGCCATTACCTTCAGGGACCCTTAGATTGAGGCTGGTTATTGTAATATCATCGACGTTACTCACCACATCAGAAATTGGTTTCAGCGCTCTCCCTGAATAAAACCACCCTGCTATAAAAAACGAAATCAAACTAATGAGGCAGACTACTATAAGGATAATCCCGAGTTTTTTCATGTGTAGAAGGCCATCTTTATCAATTGCAGCTCCAATGACAACAAATTTGTATAGACCGGTTGTATGAGGGATCCCCACCACTTCATATGAGTCCTGCCTGCGAACCACCTCCCTGTCTGACTTGACCTGCCCGATTATATCGTCAATTCCTTTTAGTTCCCAGAATTTGTCGGATGTATATAATGTATCCTTGTTAAAATTGAGAATCATATATTTTTCTTCAGGTAACCGGACAGGATATCCGGTGCCGCTTCGAAGAATAAGATTTGCATTATATTCATAACTGTCGAGCACAAGCTTGGCTATGCTGATGGCTCTGGACCTGAGGAGATTGTTAAAATCATTACGACGGAAATTAGCTGTAGAATAATAAATTGCTATTGAAGCAATTAACATGATTAATCCTCCGATCAGGAGAAATTGTAATGTTAATCTTGTCCTGATCTGCATACCATTTTAGCTTAGATCTCCAAATATGTATCCGAATCCAACCTTTGTATGGATCAGCTTTTTGTCAAATCCCTTATCGATTTTCTTTCGAAGAAAGTTAACATAGACGTCAACAACGTTTGTGCTGAATTCAAAATTGGCCTCCCACACCTTCTCGGCAATGTCATTTCTTGAAAGAACCCTCCCGGTATTTCTCATAAAATACTCAAGCAGTGCAAACTCTTTAGCTGTCAGCTCGATAAATGAATTTCCCCTTCGTACTGCCTTCCTGTCAAGGTCAAGTTCCAGATCAGCAACAAAAAGCTTGTTTGAAGTTTCGCGGGGATGATCAGAGCTCTTGAGCAAAACCTTCACCCGGGCGAGCAGTTCCCTGAATTCAAATGGTTTTACCAGATAGTCATTAGTGCCTGCCTCGAATCCGGCAAGCTTATCTTCAGTGGTTCCAAGAGCAGTGAGCATGAGAACAGGGATACCTGGGAAAGTCATTTTGAACTTTTTACATAACTCCAGGCCGCCGGTACCGGGAATTACAACATCAAGGATGAAAAGGTCATATTTATACTGACGTGCAAGTTTTTCTGCAAACACGCTGTCGTAGGCTACATCGGCCTCATACTGGCTCTCTTCAAGGCCTTTCTTTATAAATGATGCCACCTTGGTTTCATCCTCGACTACCAGGATTTTCATGGACCTGAAATATGAACTGTTTATACCTTAATATCTAATTTTCTCTTGTTTGCAATATAGCAAATTCCGGTTATTTTTTAATTAGTTTTTAAGCTTAAGGACGGAGACACAACATCGGTTTTATTATTTAATAACGGATCTGAAACCATTGTAGTTGATAATCAGTATTTTAGTAGTTTAAGGTAGCTGGTTAAGAAATGTTGTGCCTATTTTTATAATGAAGTTTTAACATAAAAAATTTAAATTTTGTTTTAATGTTATTTTAATTTCTCTATATTTGATTTTTATAGTATCAGATTTCACCTGATTTTAGTAGAAAACAATTTAACTAACCTTGTTTAACCAAAACAATTGACTATGCAAATTACTACAAAACTACGGCGTTTTACGCTGTTTTTGCTCAGTATGGTCATTTCCTCGGGCATTCTCTTTGCTCAGGAAAGAACCGTAACCGGGAAAGTCACCGCTGAAGGCGAAGGAGCTGTCCCGGGTGTAAACGTAACCGTTCAGGGAACTGTAATCGGAGCCATGACAGGGATTGATGGGAGCTACTCAGTAAGAGTACCAGGATCGGCATCGATTCTTGTATTCTCATCTGTTGGGTATGTTACCCAGTCAATTACAGTCGGTTCCCAGACAACGATCGATGTAGTGATAGTATCCGATGTAAAAGCTCTGCAAGAAGTTGTTGTTGTTGGTTATAGTACCCGGTTAAAAGATCAGCTTACCGGTGCAGTATCCTCCATTACAGAAAAGGATCTGAAGGCTTCTTCTTCTCCAAGTACTATTAGCCGTTTGCAGGGGCAAATTTCGGGAGTTAATGTTACAACTTCAAATACTCCCGGAGGTGATGCAACGATCAGAATACGTGGCGTTGGAACTATCAACGATCCCGACCCGCTGTATGTTATTGACGGAGTACCTGTTGGTCCGGGAAATAATATTAATCCAAGCGACATTGAATCTATTTCAGTGCTTAAAGACGCCTCTTCAGCGGCAATTTACGGTTCGAGGGGTGCCAATGGAGTTGTCCTTATTACTACCAAAAGGGGCACCAGGAATCAAAAAGCTTCGGTCGTTTTTACAGCAAGAACCGGTATCAAACAGGCAACTAACCAGTACAAAATGTTAAATACCAAGGAATACGGTGAAGCATTGTGGTTACAGGCTAAAAACCTTGGTACTGTAAACTATACCCATCCGCAGTATGGAAGCGGGCCAACACCTGTTATTCCTGATTATATTTTACCTGCCGGAGCCAAGACTGGTGATCCCGGAACGGATCCTGCCCTTTATAAGTATCCTGATTATCTTATTTTCCAAGCTAATAAAGTTGGGACAAATTGGTATGATGAAATCTATCAGAATGCTGTTATTCAGGAATACAACCTTCAGGTTTCCGGTGGCGGAAACAACACCAGATATTCCTTATCAACAAGCTATTATGATGAGAATGGTATTTTGAAATGGACCGATTTTAAACGGTTCACCTTCCGAATGAACGTTGAATCGTCGCTGACCGATTGGTTGAGAGTAGGTCAATCGTTACAGGCTGTTTACATCAACCAGTACGGTGACTTTGGAAATAACGGTGAAGGTACAGCAATATCACAGGCTTATCGTATGCAGCCTATTATACCTGTTTATGATATCGCAGGTAATTTCGCCGGTTCAAAAGCACCTGGTATGGGCAACGCATTTAACCCTGTTGCACAGCTATACCGTGCAAAAAATAATGATGGTAAATGGATGAGGGGACTAGGCAATATTTTTGTAGAAGCTAATATCATAAAAGGATTATCAGTAAAATCATTGTTTGGATACAATATTGGCATCTGGAATGACAAAGGATATAGCATTCCATCTTTTGAATTTTCTGAGCCAAACAAAATTCCGGGTATGAACCAGAGCTCGAATTATTCTATTTTCTGGAACTGGGTAAACACTGTTAATTATAACTTAACAATTGCTGATATACATAAAATCAGTATTGTTGCCGGAACGGAAGCATTTAAAAATACTTATCAGGGATTTGGGGCCAGCAGGAGCCAGTATTTTAACCTGTCTCCCGATTATATGTATCTGAGCTCCGGTGAAAGTAACAAGGACAATTGGGGTAACGGTTCAGCCAATTCAATGTTCTCACAATTCGGACGTTTGAACTACGATTTGATGGGCAAATACTTTATTGAAGCTACAGTTCGTCGTGACGGTTCTTCGAGGTTCGGGTCCAGCAAGCGTTATGGCGTTTTTCCTGCCGCTTCAGTAGCATGGGCAATTTCACAGGAAAGTTTTATGAGTTCTACCTCCACCTGGTTGAACCTGCTTAAAATAAGGGCAGGGTACGGTACTGCGGGGAATGACAGGATAGGGGATTACAACGGTTTCTCTACCTATAGTACAAACGGTTATACAGCTTCCTATAATTTTACGGGTTCTCATACATCCGCTAATCCAGGATTTGAGCCCTCTACAAAAGGTTCGAATAATGTATCATGGGAAACTACTAAAACCCTTAACTTTGGTCTTGACAGCAGGTTATTAAACAATACCATCAGCCTTACCCTTGACGTTTGGACCAGAACAACCACTGACATGCTTTACCGTTTAAGTGTTCCTGAAGTGGAGGGATTGGCACAACCGCCTTATGTGAATATCGGTGATATGAAAAACAACGGTTTCGATGTTCAGCTCGGTTATAACAATACGGCGTTGAATGGAAAATTAACCTATGCAGTTACCCTTACAGGATCGCATTACAAAAACAAGCTGGTAAAGTTATCCAATAATCCAAACGAAATAATTTATTGGAACACACGGCAGGTAGATTATTCAGCAGCCACAGTCGGTCGTGCATTCCCTGAGTTTTACGGATATGAAGTTAAAGGCATTTTCCAAACCGCCGAACAAGCCGCTGCTGCTCCTCCAAATGCTGCTTACAATAAACCAGGTCACTTTGAATTCGTTGATGTAAATAAAGACGGCTTAATTTCACCAGCTGACCGTACCTTTATTGGAAGTCCTCACCCGAAATTTACCGGTGGCTTGAACATTGATCTGGGTTATGCTGGCTTCGATCTGAGTATGTCCTTATATGGAAGCTATGGCAATAAAATGATCAACTATGTTGCACGTTGGATCGATTATGGTCAGTTTAACGGAGGTTTAAGTAAAGATGTTTTGTATAATTCATGGACTACTTCCAATCCCAAAGCCAGATTGCCAATGTTCGATCAGGATGCTATTTCCCAATATAATTCAACTGCTTTTGTTGAGGATGGTACTTTTACGAGACTGAAAAATCTCAGGTTGGGTTATACTTTTCCTCAATCACTTTTGAGCAAAATCAATGTTCAGACAATACGGTTGTATGTTCAGGCTTCGAACCTGTTCACAATAACCAAGTACAGGGGACTTGATCCTGAGCTCGATTCAAATGGTATGGGTATGGGCATCGACCAGGGAGCATGGCCAACACCGCGTGAGATAACAATTGGTCTATCCCTTGGAATATAATAAGATTGTTTAATTTAAAACATAAAAATGATATGAAAAAATTATCACTTATATCGGGCATATTATTAATTGCCCTATTTATTTCATGTTCAAAATCATTTTTGGAACAGGTTCCACAAGGATCAACATCTGACAATGTATTCTACAATGAAACAGGGATTAATGCCCTCCTTACCGGAACTTATGCAATGGTAAAGGGCAGCGCTTTGTGGACTGTTTCCTGGGGCGCTTCCATTCAAAACTGGACTTATGGATCCGTTGCATCAGATGATGCTTATAAAGGCTCAGAGAAAACCGACCAGATTCCTGTAAATGAGATTGAAACATGGACTACTACTACAACCAATGGCTACCCTGCTGACAAATGGAGGTTGAACATTGGTATGGGGGTAAACCGTGCAAATACAGTATTGAATATTATAGCTAAAACCGAGGGTCTTTCTGAAGCTACCGCAAAAGAATTTAAAGCTGAAACAAGATTCCTCAGAGGTTTGTTTTATTTTGAAGCATGGTTGGTTTTTGGTGATAAAATTCCACTCATTACTGAAGATAAAATTGACGTTGCAGCCACTATTGTAAACGAGAATGCACCTGGTGCTGTTCTGAACTTTATTATTGCTGACCTGCAATATGCATGGGAAAACCTTCCTGCAACTCAATCTCAACCAGGACGACCGACCAAATATGCAGCGATGGCTCTTGCTGCCAGAGCATACCTTCAGGAATTGAAATATACTGAGGCAAAACCATTGCTCGATAACATCATTAACAGTGGCAAATATTCACTTATGCCAAATTTCTTTGATAACTACCGTATTGAAAAAAACAACAATGCGGAGTCAATCTTTGAAATACAGTCTTGCGTTAATGACATTAATGAGTCTTTGAATGGCGAAATGGGTATTGGTCTGAACTGGCCTCATGGTTCTGACATTGGTATGTGCTGTGGTTTCCACCAGCCTTCACAAAACTTAGCCAATGCATTTAAAGTGGATGCAAACGGATTACCTTTGTTTAATACCTTTAACAATGTCGATTTAGCAAATGATCAGGGGATTGCTTCTGAAGCTGATTTCGTTCCTGCAACTGATTTACTTGATCCTCGTATTGACTGGACCATGGGCCGTCGTGGTATTCCTTATCTTGACTGGGGTATTATGCGTGGACGAGACTGGATCCGCTTCCAGCCATATGGCGGTCCTTATTTACCATGTGAAAAGCCTTTCTTCTACAAATCGCAGCTCAACACCTTGTCAACAACAACAGGATGGCAGACAGGTATCAATGCCAATAACTTTCGCTATCTCCGTTATACACATGTACTTTTGTGGAGGGCAGAAGTAGCTGCCTTTGAAGGGGACTACCCAACAGTTCTTAACTATGTAAATCAAGTTCGTACCCGGGCTGGTAAGGAAGTAGTTATGGGCAAAGTTAAAATAACCAAGCTTCCTCCATCTGTTTACCCATGGGGTGCTCCAGGCGATGTGGACTTTACACTACCAGCTGCCAATTACAAATCGGAACTTATACAGCTTTTACCAGTAAAGATGAAGCAATGAAAGCTGTACAATGGGAATTACGCCTTGAATTTGCAACCGAAGGAATGCGTTTCTTCGACCTCAGACGTTGGGATAAAGCAACAGTTGGCCGTGTTGATATGAAGGCTACTCTGGACGCTTTTGCAAGAGGCGATGAAAGAATAAGAGATGTCATGAAGGGTGCAGTATTCACAGAAAAGGCTAAATATAGCCTATTCCACAGACCCAGATTGATTTACAACCAGATGTTCTGAAACAAAATTCTGGTTATTAATAAATTGTAACTAAATCAAGAAAGGCTGTCCTAAACCGACAGCCTTTTTTTTCTCGATACCTATTATAAGATTTTATGCGGTTTCTCTTTTTGATTTTATATTCAGCGTTCCTTATTTCATGTTCAAATCAACTCAGTTTGAACATCTTGACTCAAAACAGACAGTGGCAGGTATAAACAGGGATAAAGTCAAAGTTTTTAAGCCCGTAAATAAAAGGACATATTAAGATTACGCTGATATTCTTGTCCGTTAGTTTATTAATATCTTGTTCCGGAACTTTCCGTTTCTAGAAATTAGACTGCAGTCACACGCAGAAGCATTTTATAAAGATGGCCCTGAATCATTTAATTCTTACAGTGTCACCTGCAATGAATTTATATTTTTTAATCTCTTTGCAGATTTGGCAGTCAGCAAAAGGAGAGTCAGGAGCCACTTTTGAAGTCTCGATGAATATTGTCCGGTCATTTATTGAAAGGAATTTCATCTCACCATCCAATTCTTTGGAGATCGATAGTTTTCCGTTCTTATTAATCAATACAAGGTGTTCTTTCAGGGGCAATCTTTGACCCTGGAAAGTGAATATAGTCACAATGGCATCTTTATAAGAATCCTCGTCAATTTCGCCAATAATAATATTTGATGGATCGATCAGACATTTTATATCTCCGGCAGAAAAGATTATTGAACCATCATTTGTCATAGTTTTATTTGCGTCTTTCAACTTTTTGTTTACATAATTCCCTGCAACATCGATAACCTGTTTTCTGATTTTTTGTTCTGAAGATTTATCAGTCGGACCTGACCCGGAATTCTGCGAACAGCCAAGTAGTAATCCGGTAATCAATACAAATAAATGATATGTTCTCATAGGTAATTTGAAAGAGGGATTCAAAACTATATAAAAAAAACGATTTGCGAAAATGTAAATAATCACCGTATTAAAATACGGTATTTAATACTGTGATAAAATCATTAATCAATCCTGCATGGAGCTGTAATAAAAGTCATTTCAGAGGTAAAAAAAATAGAATACGATCATTTAGCTAAAGCAAATAAAGTCTTATATTATTCATTTTAAGATTAGACAATATGCTTAAGACAGAATCCAGCCAAAAGAAATCATTCCTACATCAATTCCCTTAACAAGTAACTAATTTGTTATTTTTTGAAACAAAAATGATTGATATTGATATTTAGTTGTCCGAACTTTGCAAAAGAAAATGTTATGGGGGAATAAAGTTAATTAAAGGTCTTTAATATAATAAATTAACTTTTTAGAAATATTAAACTATTAGCCAGATGAAAGTAGTTAGTTATTTTGTTACCGGATCTCTATTTTTGGCTGTTGTTTCAGCAGTACCTTCTTACGGTCAGAAGGAATCTAAAAAGAGCATTATTACCGGGTATGTGGCTGATGCATATCATTACCCTGTTGTTGATGCTATAATAATGATCAATAAAAGTAAAACCAGCGTTGTTACTGACGAAAAAGGATTTTATAAAATAAAAGTCAAACCAGATGCAACAACAATTGGAATTCTTTCTTTTGGACATGGCATACTGGAAGAAGCTATCAAAGGAAGGTCCAGAATAAATTTTACTTTTTCAAATTCAATTCCAAATCAGAATATTATTCAGAACAATTCAACAGAGGAAGAAGAAATAAACGTTGGTTATGGCACCATAGAGAGGAAAAGCTTAACAACATCAGTCGACAAAATAGACGGTATGGACAAGAGATATGCATCATACAATTCAATTTATGACATGTTACAGGGCTCGGTGCCTGGTGTTATGGTAAATAACGGACACATCCTGATACGGGGGATCTCATCGGTTTTATTGAGCAATGAACCACTGTTTATTGTTGATGGTATACCTGTCAGCTCAATAGCAGATATTCCGCCTCAGATGGTAAAATCAATCGAGGTCCTTAAAGGTTCCGCTAGTTCGATTTATGGATCAAGAGGTGCAAATGGTGTAATTCTTATTGATCAGCTCGCAGCTCAGTCCAGTGATAGTTTAACGTCAACCGCACCCGGGATGGTACCATTTGCTGAAACACGACCCGCCACAAATATTAAAGGGACCACTGCTTCGCTGAACGGAGTAGTAAATGCCAATGACCTTCCGACTGTTGTTACATTTGAATATGGTACAACTCCGAGCCATGGAACTACAATAGCATCTTCTCAAAGTCCTGTTACAGGAATCATCTCTGTCTACGTCAGCGCAGACATTGCAGGTCTTATAGCCGGTACCACCTACTACTTCAGAGTTATTGCTGCAAATTCCCTCGGTAAAACAACTGGGATCGATATCCCATTTAAATACTCAGGGGAAGTCCCCTTTGCTAAAACCAATGCAGCAACAAACTACTCACCCCGGGCAGTTCAATTAAATGGCATTGTTAATGCGCACGGTTTGTCAACTGTAGTGACTTTTGAGTATGGCACGACAACAAATTATGGCACAACAATAAAAGCCACTCAAAATTCGGTTACCGGAGCCACTTCTGCCTGGGTAAGTGCAAATGTTATCGACCTTAAATCTGGTACAGATTACCACTACAGAATCGTAGCAACCAACGACGAAGGAACGATCTATGGCGAGGATGTAACTTTTAAATCAGAATATGTAATTGGAGAGTATTTATATGGGGGCTATATATTTTATGTTGACGAAACAGGAGAACATGGGCTTGTATGTGCATCATCCGACCAAAGCCTGAATGCCATATGGGGCAACTGTACGCCAGCAGGAACGGCTGACAGGGTTATTGACACAGGTTATCAGAATACAACAAATATTGTACTTGGTTGCCCTGATGAAGGAATCGCGGCCAAATTGTGTTATGATTTGGACATGAATGGATATAGTGACTGGTTCTTACCATCAATTGATGAATTGTTCCTTATGTACACTAATTTATATACAAAAGGCTTGGGCGGCTTTGAAGATTGCTTCTATTGGAGTTCTACTCAGGATAAATACGGAGTTTGGGCAGTGAGTTTTTATTATGGTAGTAAGAGTAATCACGATAGGAATGAAAATGCAATAAGAACTCGTGCAGTCAGGGCTTTTTAAAAATCAATATTTGATACAGCGGCATTTCCTTCCTGCAAAGGCTAAAGGGAAACCGGTTCAGGATCATTCCAACTTCAGGTTCCGGAATGACTCGATGGCACTGACAAGCTTAAACCCATCCTCTGAATGGAGTATAATTAATTGCTCGGAAACAGTCTGGAATTTATTGTCATATGTTGAAAGGGTTACTATTGCATCAATATTCTGATCATCATCAATCAGTCCGGTAAAAACCTTAGCCGGTTCAATCACATATTTTTTCAGGTCATTGCTAAAAATAATTGAACCGTCTTTTAAGACAGTTTTTTTTGCATCGTTTAGCTGACTCACAATATATTTTTCTGCAACAGCCGTAACCTGCTTTCTGATCTTCTTTTCCGGACTTTTATCTTCCGGGCCTGTTCCGGAATTCGTCGAGCAGCCAGGCAGAAAGATTAGTAAAAGAGATATAATCGTGTAATAGTATGGTCTCATTACAAAAATGATTAATAAAAGCTCAAAATTATAGAAAAAACAGGTCCCGACTGGGCTCGGTACATCTATAAAATATATTTATCCACAACCAGGTCATTCAAAAAAAAGAAAGTTGTCATTCCGAATGAAGAGGAGGAAAATGAATAATATCCACTTTAAAAAAATGCTGTGATTACGAATATCGGTAGTAGTCATAAGGTATTGAACATTTTATGTTCTATTAGAGAGGACCCTTTATTTTGTCTGTCTATGCATAATTCATCCCAACCTATTGCACATTTGCTTATAAGCCATTTTTCTTCGATCGGGAGTATCCTTTAATCGCTTCTCACGGTCAATAACCATATCTATAGTCAAATATTTGGAACTGTACAGGCTTATCAAACATTTATATTTATTTGTAAAGCCTTTGACTAATTTCGTCTGTACGGTTCATAGCATCTTCTCTCCAAATCATTCGTTACTCCTGTGTAAAGAACTGTATTATTTGCGTAAGGCACATGGTGAAAATGTATTTTCATCACCCCTTCAAATATTATACTTTTAATCCAATATTATTGAAATTATTTTTTGGAGTACGTAGGATCCATATATTTTAGATATTTCACATTTATTTGAATAATTCGTCCCGTAAGGACAAATTGCATCTCATGAATCATGCTTTAAAAATATCAGTGCCTACGGAGATTCGGGAGACAATTTTTTTTATCGCCCCTTATTCCTCCTTGGCTAAAAGCATATTGAATAATCATTATTTAAAATTAAATTCTACCTTTAAAGCATCAGAGGAAACAGAGCTGTAAATTTTCAGCATGAAACAGTTGAGGTTATACGGAATACTTATATTTCTATTTGGAATTCTTTTATGTACAGGCTGCAATAAGGAATCCGGAATGGATATTATGAAAACTGACCGTAAGCCTCAGATAGAACCTGATTATACCGATGTGACAATCCCTCCCAATATTGCCCCGATGAATTTCAAAATAAGTGATACCGGGGTATATTTCAGGGTTACAGCTTTATCCGGATCAAACGGATATAAGCTGGATATTAAATCATCGGACGGTTTGATCCAGTTCCCTGAGAAATCATGGAAGAAGCTTGTTGAGAATTCAAAAGGTGGTAAAATTAAATTTGAGGTTTTTTCAGCAAAAAAAGATAGTAATATCCTGTATCAGTATGAACCCTTTTTCATGTACGTTTCCAATGAACCGATCGATCCTTATCTGGCCTACAGGCTGATTTATCCGGGATATTACAACTGGTCACACATAAAGATTATGCAAAGATCGACCGAAAGCTTCTCCGAGGATGTTCTTGTCGATAACCAGATCCTTGATATGAACTGCATCAACTGCCACTCCTTCAACAATTACAATCCTGATAAATTCATGGTTCACATAAGGGGTTCTCATGGGGGTACCTATTTTGCTGATAATGGAAAAATTACAAAAAGAGAACCTAAGGTGGATGCTATGCCAGGGGGAGCTACTTATCCATCATGGCATCCCGGCGGGAGGTTTATAGCTTATTCATCGAACCAGGTAAGGCAGGGATTCTATTCCAGACCCGAAAAGATTATTGAAGTTTTTGACCTCGTTTCCTCTATTGTCGTTTTTGACATTGAAAAAAATGAAATTGTTCACGTACGGGACAAGGATACGACAAGATATCTTGAAACGTTCCCCTCATGGTCGCCTGACGGAAAGTACCTCTACTTCTGCCGGGCTCTGCAAGGCAACAGCCTGAACAACATGACCCTGGAAGAAATAAAGAAAACAGATTATGATATTGTCCGGGTACCATTTGACAATGGAACAGTGACATTCGGCGACACTGAGATTGTTTTCAAAGCTTCTGAAATAGGTAAAAGTGCATCGTTTCCAAGGGTATCTCCTGATGGGAAATTCCTTGTGTTTACACTTCACGACTTTGGCACATTCCCGATCTGGCACCAGGAGGCCGATCTGTACCTGCTCGATCTTCAAAGCGGAGTCAGTAAAAAAATGGACCTGAACAGCAGTCAGACCGAGAGTTACCATACATGGTCGTCAAACGGGAAATGGCTTGTATTCAGCAGCAAAAGAACTGACGGAAGAAGTACCCGACCCTTCTTTGCATATTTTGAATCATGGGACAAAACGGGTAAACCATTTATACTTCCCCAGAAAGATCCTGTATATTATGACGAACTTATGGAATCGTTCAATATACCTGAATTTGTAACGGGCAGGATAAAGTATGGCCCGCGCGATTTTGCAAAGGTGTCGGGGAAAGAATCAATAAAGGCAAAGCCAAGGGATCCTCTCGAATCGCTTTCTAAGAGGGATCAGGAGAAGGCAAATATTAAGAGAAATCCGGGAGAAAGGTCGATACATGAGTAAGAAGTCGGAAGACCGAAGCTAGGAAGTCCCCCTTTGAAGGGGGTTAGGGGGATGTTTGAAAAAGATTGCTTCTCTCACTTCGCTCGATCGCAATGACGGTGGACGCTATAAAGCTTCCCCCTTTGAAGGGGGCCGAGCGTAAAAAAATAGCCCGGTGGGCTATTTTAGCGAAGGAGCCAGCTTGCAGGGGAGGATACGTGGTGGGGTTAGGGGGATGTTTGAAAAAGATTGCTTCTCCGCCAGCGGGCGTCGCCAAAGGCTATGGCCGCCGGCGACCGGCGGATCGCAATGACGGTGGACACCAGTCGGATCCCCTCCCGGGAGGGGCTTGGGGTGGGTAAAGATTAAAGGACGGAGTATTAAAAAATAATGAACAAAGAATTAAGAAATAAGAACAAGCAACAAGTAACCAGTAACCAGCAACATTTGAATAGTAGCAGGATAATTGCAGATAGTGCATGGTATCTCCTTGCTTCCTTTTTTCTCCTGGCTTTCGTTTATTTTTTCTGGTTTGGCAGCCATATTCTGTTTTTCCAGGAACAGCAATACTTGTTTCTTTACAGATCCTCATATATAAACGAATTTTTTCTTAAACCCGGCGGATTGCTTGACCTTTCGGGTAAGTTTTTGACCCAGTTTTACATAAGCAAATTCGCCGGTTCAGTTATTTTAGCAGCTGTTCTGACTCTACCCGCGATCATTCTTTTATACATCAACAAGCGGATCTTAAATGGTTCAGTTTTATCAAACCTGCTTATCCTTATCCCCTCCTGTTCTTCTACTGATAATGCAGACACATTATTATCATCTGATGATGTACGATCTTGGTTTCCTGCTTGTATTGATTTATTTCCTTATTTCAATATTGTCAGAGAAAAAGACCTGTCGGTATATTACACTGGCCCTTTTTCCTTTGTTTTATTACCTTGATGGTGCTTATGCGTTGATATTCATCGGATTATATATTATCTACTTCCTTTTTTATATAAAAAAGCCAGAAAAGTATTATTTCCCTCTCATTTTACTGGCTTTAGCCGGGATTTCAGTAATATTATTCAACAGGATCTTTCTGCTGCAAAGTGTAAAGCAGCTGTTTCTTTACCCGCTGCCTTTCATCAACGATTTAATGCATCAGAAATTGTTTTATATTCTGACAGGTTATATGATTTTGTACCCGGCTCTGTGCAAATTTGCCGGTTCCGGTAGTCTGAAGAGACCGAATAAAAGATTTATCAATCTTATTCCCGGAGCAATAGTCTTATGCTTAACAGTCGTTTTGCTGATAACAGGGTATAATTCCCAGACCGCACGGGTGATCAATCTTGAAAAGCTGGTGTTTCAGGGAAAATGGAATGATGCAATTCAATACCACGAAAAATTTCCTTCGGAGAACATGATAGGGCAGTACTTTTATAATATTGCCCTCTCTGAATCGGGTCAGCTGTGCGACAGATTGTTTCATGGGAAGCAGGATTTTGGCACAGGGTCGCTGTTTTTGCCATGGAGCAGCGAGCACATAAACTGGGGAGCCTATTCATTTTATGCCGTCGGACTTATAAATGAAGCGCAGAGATGGGCATATGAGGAGATGGTTGTTTACGGACCCCGTCCACAAAATATGAAGCTGCTTGTTAAATCAAGCCTTATTAACGGAAAGTACACTTTGGCTGAGAAATACACAGGCGTCTTAAAAAATACTCTCTTTTACAATTCATGGGCAAAAGAGTATGAGAAAATGATTGGAGATACTTCCGCCATCCGGTCACATCCTGAGCTCGGGAAAAAGATTAAGATAATGCCGCAGACTGATTTCTTTGTATTTCTCGAATCACCCGAGCAAAATCTTCCGGTACTTGTGGATGAGACTCCGGCAAACAGGGAGGCTTTTGAGTATTTAATGTCGTGGCTTCTGCTTAGTAAGGAGGTTGAGACACTGGTAAATAATATCCGGTTAATGAAGAAAATAGGATACATCCGGATACCTAAACATATAGAGGAAGCGATAATGATCTATTACAATAGTCAGGGTGTCTTCCCTGATCTTGGCGGGCTTCCAGTAAGCAATGAAACAGTGCTTCGCTTTGAACAATATTTTGGAGCCTATAAAAAAGCCCGGCAAAATCCAGGTACCATGAAGGAAAAAATGCAGAAACAGTTCGGCAATACATTCTGGTATTATTTTCATTTTAAATAAAAAAAGTAGAGACGCGCAACTTGCGCGTCTCTACATCATTATTAATCACGGTAAAAAGCCAGCATACTTTATGGGCTTTAGCCCAACAAGAATAAGGGACTAAAGTCCCGGAGAGTTGTTGGTTTCTGTTTTCCGTCGATTAAAACCGACTGCAATTGAATGAATTGGATCCAAAAAAGTAGAGACGCGCAATTTGCGCGTCTCTGAATAAAAATCAATTTGTAACGACACCATGCATGTCGTCTCTACAAATTTCAAAAATCAATAAGCATCATCCTGAACAAGAACACCTTTCTGAAGGTCGATCTGATCCTGTGGTAATGGCCAGTAGTCGTCCTGGGTTGGGTTGAAGACAGCTACTCCGCCTGTTGCCAGAAACGATCTGAAGGTAATATCCTGTGCAATATATGCATTAAGGGTTTCAGCGAGAATGCCCCATCTGCGCAGGTCAAAGAAACGCCATGGACCGCATGCAAATTCAAGCCTGATTTCGTCCCGTACAGCCTTTCTTGCATCTGCCTGTGTTGCAAAAACAGGACTTCCCACCGGGTAGGGCTCTACCTTATAGTTGGCAGCTGGTTTTGTATAGTCGACAACCGGATTGGTAAGAAGGTTCTTAGTACTTGTGCAAAGTCCCATGATCGGTGTGCTGGTTTTTGCCCTGTCACGAACCTGGTTTACTAATGTGCGTGCAAGTTCAAGATTTGCAGCTCCTCCCTCTTCTATAGCGCATTCAGCTCTCCAGAGAAGGACATTTGCATAACGGATTATCCTGTAGTTTTTGCCGTTTGAAAAACCGGAACCATTAAGATTAAGTGCCTGCTCATCTTTCCTGTGCATGAAGATCTTGGTCATGAAGGGTCCGCCATTTGCAGGTTCGCGGATCCAATCCATTCCCGGGTGAATACCCCATCCCAGGAAATCAACACCGCGTCGTGCAAGTGAGAAAGTCAACTCGCGGATCGATAAGATGGTCTGTTGGTGTAAAGTCATCTCCGCTTCCTAATCCCATATCGGTTGCCATGTGGACACGGGCAGTCATATCAAGTACGGGAAGCCCATTCGGGTCAACCTGGAAAGCATCGAAGAGATTCTGTGAAGGCTGATAGAATCCCCAGCCGCCACAGCTTGCAGCACCTTTCTGATGGAAATTACAGCCTGACCCCATTACATTGGAAGTACTGGATGCAGTTGTAGAACACTGCAATTCAAAGATTGATTCAGCGTTGTTCTCATGAGTCATGTCATAGTTATACATGAATTCAGATACAAGACTGAATTTATTGCTGGCAATGATATCATCCAGCAGAGGTTTTGCAAGTGCATATTCTTTCTGACTCAGATGGGCATAGGCTTTCACTGCTTCAGCAATATATTTTGTAATACGACCGACTTCGTTATTGATCTTTGTTGTCGGCAGATTGTCGATTGCATACTGCAGATCAACTTCAACCTTATCCCATCCAGCGTCAGTATTCGGAACCTCTTCAGGTTTAACATCTCCCAGTTCTGTCTGTGTTAAGATATACGGGATCTTTTCAAAGATCCTGTTGAGCTCCATGTGGCCCCATGCTCTCAGGAATTTGGCTTCACCTTCTACCTGCTTGGCTCTGGTCATCAAGCATCGGTTTTTCGCCAGCCTGGGTTGTCCAGAGAAACTCAAGAGTTGTATTGGCACGGGCAACAAGATCGTAAGCATTGGCCCATCTGGCTTTCAGATAAGGATTGTTCGGCAGTGCTTCATACCTTTCGAGAAGGTTAAAATTGCTCTGGTCACCAGCTGAGGTGCCTTTGTAGGCATCATCGGAACATCCGCCTGAATATACCCATTCGGATGCCAGGCAACCACCAAACATATCGGATCCCTGCACTCTTTCATAAGTAGCAACGAGAAGTGCTTCAACTCCTTCCGGAGTCTGCATTACTGATCCTGCTGCCACACCCGGAGGCTCCTTTGTAAGAAACTCTTCACTGCAGGAATATATCATCAACAAGCTTCCGAGAAGTACTGTAATTGATAATAATCTTATTAATCTTTTCATATTTATTTATGTTAATTATTCATAAAATATAAAGGTTAAAGGCCAAAGGAAATTCCAAAGAGGAATTGCTGAGGAGTAGGCCATGCGCCTGAGTCAATACCCATATTGATACCGGCACCTGCAATTTCAGGATCCAGTCCCGGGTATTTTGTAATGGTAAACAGGTTGGAACCCTGGAAATAAACCTGGAGTGAACCTACTTTGTCTTTCAAAAGACCAAGACGGCCAAGGTCGTAACCGATCCGCAGTGTCTTCATGCGAAGGAATGAACCGTCTTCAAGGAAGGCAGTTGAGGCCTCCTGGTGAGGAGTATCATTCTGATAAATGATCGGCATTGTAGCATCTGCATTGTTCTTCAGGTAAGGGCTTCCCCATGATTCATAAAGCCTTCTGTGACTCTTGCCCGATTCAAACTGGGTATAGTCAATAAACCTGCTCACATAGTTCACTATCTCGTTTCCTACTGTTGCATACAGGGTGGTTGATACCGAGAGTCCCTTATAGCCAAGACTTAAGCTCAGTCCGGCAGTGAAATCAGGATGTGGTGATCCTATATAGGTACGGTCTGCTGCATCAACATATCCATTTCCGTCAACATCCTTGTATTTGAAATGTCCGGGTGCATTATAGGTTCCGTTTAGCTCCCATTGCCTTTGGCCATGCTGCAGCTTCTTCAGCCGTCTGGAAAATACCCTCAACTACATAACCGAAAAATTCAGGGAATGCCCTGCCTGTCTGGGTTCTTGTATAATACTTTTCACGATAACCCGATCCCTGGTAGAAGTCACCGGCATTATCGGTAAGCTTCACAAGTTCATTTTTATAAGTGGAGAAAACCAATCCGGCATTGTAATAGAGATCTCCGTTCATGGCAGTATTTGAATAACTAAGGTCGATATCAAATCCGGTATTCTTCATCTGGCCGATGTTGATTGATGGAGTCGATGCAGTTCCATAAATTGAAGGCAGCTGCTTTGGATACAACATATCCTTGGTGTCGCGGCGCCATACATCAAAAGTAAGAGAAAGATTTTTGATGAGGGTTGCATCAATACCAATATCATAGGTCGTTGTGGTTTCCCATTTTACATCGGTATTACCAAATGTGGACTGATAAAATCCTGTATTACCTGCTGATGACTGGGTACCTGTCATAGGATAAGCTGAACTGCTCATACTTGAGGCAAACTGGGTATAACTGTTATAATTACCCATACGGTCATTTCCTACCGAGCCATATCCCAGACGGAGCTTTAATTCAGTCAGCCAGCTTTTTGTTGAGGCCATAAATGCCTCTTCAGATACTCTCCATCCTACAGAAAATGCAGGGAATATCCCATATTTCTGGTTTCCGAAACGGGAAGAACCATCACGTCTTAATACAGCTTCGACCATATATTTGTCGGCATAAGTGTAATTGAGTCGGCCGAAAAGTGAGAAGAGGCTGTATGAACTATTCGAATCAGAGTTTGTAATACCAAGGAGACCTGTATTCAGGGTTATATAATTTACATCCTTGAATGGGAAACTGTTTCTGTACCCGTACAGATAGGTGGAATTATTATCATAAGCTTCAGTTCCGGCAATTGCTTTAAAGTTATGCTGACCTGTTACAAGACCATACTCAATTGTATTTGTCCATGTCCAGTTCAGACCAGAACCTGATGCTTTACCGAAGCCGTCATAAGTTCCTCTTTCTGCAGCAGCAACTTCCACAAAGTCGATATTCCTTTGATCATAACCATACTGGTTAATTCCAACAAGGGATTTAAGTGATAATCCCTTCAGGAGATTTAATTTAAGGAAGGCATTACCGCTTACATTCATCTGTTTCGTATAGTCGTACTGGTTCTTGTCAAGCAGGAACATCGCGTTCTGACCATTACCCATACCTCCGGGTCTTGAACCGGCATATGTTGTTCCGGATTCATCCCATACCGGTACAGCTGTCGGGAGCCTGTAGCACCATGATACAATTGAAGATTCGCTGTTATCACCCTGATATCCATAGTCATTGGTATACTGTACACCGACATTTGTGCCCACGTCGACCCATTTGGCCGGACTGGTGGTAACATTTGCACGGAAACTATACCTGTCAAAACCAGTGTATTTGAAAACGCCGTCTTCTTTTGTATAGCCAAGCATAAATGCATAAGTTGTATTTGAGGAACCACCTGCAATATCGAGTGTATATTCCTTGAATGCAGCATTACGCTCGGTTTCATTCATCCAGTTTGTTCCAGGTTTACTGGTTTTTGTAATAAGGTACGTGTCATCTCCGTCCTCAACTGCAAGCTTATTGTCATATAATGACATATCTGTACCTGGACCTCCGTTCATCGTTTTTGTCGGGAAGAGATAATCAGGAATTACCGGAGTGGCCCCATTGCCAAACTGGGGATGAGTGAAGTTTTTAGGATCAGTCGGTACACCAGTGGGAGCTTGGCGTTTTTTGCCTCGAGCCAGAGCATTTCTGCCCACTCCTGAGTATTCAGAAGGTTGTACTGATTCTGGTTCCTCGAAAATCCCTGTCTGACATTAATATTCATTGTGACCTTCTGGTTTTTCTTACCAGCTTTGGTTGTAATAAGAACAACCCCGTTGGCAGCCCTTGCACCGTAGATTGATTGCGCTGCAGCGTCTTTCAGAATTGTAATGGTCTCGACATCATTGGGCGAATAAGATCCGCCCGGTACACCATCAACAACATAAAGAGGGTTGGCATCATTAATTGTCGTCATGCCTCGAATCCTTATTGTTGACCCTTCACCGGGTGTATGCTGGTTAAGAATGGTTACCCCGGCAATTTTACCCTGAAGACGTGTGATCGGGTTTGTTGCAGCACTTTCGGAAAGTTCGGCTGCACCAACCTGCGATACGGAGCCTGTAAGAGATTTTCTTGCCTGTGTTGAATAACCAACAACCACAATCTCATCAAGTTTTGTTTCGGCCTGTGCCATAACCACATCAATGGTACTCTGTGAACCCACAGGTACCTCTCTGGTCATGTAGCCAATAAAGGAGAAGTTCAAAACTGAGCTTGAAGAAGCAACAGTCAGGGCATACCTGCCATCTACATCTGTTATGGCACCGTTGATCGTGCCTTTTTCCAGGATGTTGACACCAGGCAGTGCTTCGCCGGCATTATCTGTAACCCGGCCTGTGATTCTCTTCTGTTGCATATCACCCAGGTCAGGTACGCTGGCAGCAAATGCCTGTGCCGTTCCAAGCAATAACAACAGTGTTAAAAGTTTCACGACAAATTTGGATTTAATCAAACCTGTCCATAGTGAAACATCTCGCATGATTTTTTTGGTCATACTTTTGAAGTTAGTTAGATTAAAAAAATAGATAATAAGAAATACTAAGTTAAATTCTTAGAAAATTTAAGGATTAGGGAGCGATTACTCCCGAAGGAAAATTAAAAATTAAGGAGTATATTCCATAGGCATCATGGTTAGGTTAGTAGGGTATCCCAAATTTATTCAATTTTTTCCTATTTCAAACTTTTTATAGTTTTTTTTATAAAAAAGTGTTAAAACACATAATGATGTTCCTTAATGAAAATGATATCTGGAAAAAAACAGTAAATTTATTGACCTTTCTGTCAGGGATATATATTTTTGAGCCCCCGGAAGTATAAAAGGGATACGATATGAAAAGGAGCTTTATCTATTTTATGCTGATAACTACACCAATGATCTGCCTGTTGAGCGACTGCAGTGAAGATTTTCTCGATGTAAAGCCGGCAGGCGGCTTAAGCCAGTTTACACTGGCAAGTGAGAAAGGCATTAATGCCCTGCTCGTCGGAGCCTATTCAATGCTCGACGGTGTAAGCTCTGAATTCGGATGGGAGGCTGCCTCCTCAAACTGGCTTTACGGATCAATAAGAGGAATGGAAGCTAATAAAGGCGCCGATGCAGGTGATTCAAATTATGATATCAATGCAATCCAGACATTTAGCGAAACTGCAGGGAATATCTGGGCAACTCTACGGGCTTAATATCAAATGGAGAGAAGTGTATGAAGCTGTTTCAAGGTGCAACAATGTTGTCAGAGTTGTAAATCAGGCACTGGACGATGGAAATATAACACAGGAACAGGCTGATCTTTTTATTGAACAGGCAAGAGCATTACGGGGTTGGTACCACTTTGAAGCATGGAGAATGTGGGCAAAAATACCATATGTGGATGAAACAACGGATATCGGGACTGTTACCAATAAAGAAGATATAAGAGATAAAATTATTGCCGATCTGCAGGCCGGGACTAAATTGCCTGATAATATGGGCGCAATTGGCAGATTCAACGGGACTGTTTCAAAAGTTCTCCTTGCCAAAGCCCAGATGCAGATGAACCATAATTATGCTGAAGCCCTTGCTCTCCTTCAAAGTGCTAAGAACGGAACAAAACCAAACGGTGCACCCATAGGACTTGCTCCAACCTATGGCGAAATATTTGATGTGGTCAACAGAAACGGTATTGAATCGGTCTATACAGTTCAGACTTCAGTAAATGATGGTTCGGGAGGTATTAACGGGGGATATGGAGAAGTTTTGAACTTCCCTTATAAATCAGGAGGTTCCCCGGCAGGGTGTTGCGGATTCTTTCAACCTACACAGGAATTTGTAAATTCATTCAGGACATCAGGCGGATTGCCATTACCTGACTTTTCCTATAATGATAATCCGGTGAAAAGCGACCAGGGATTAAAACCATCGGATCCTTTTACTGAAGATATCGGACCTCTTGATCCAAGGCTTGACTGGTCAGTCGGCAGAAGGGGAATCCCATACTGGGACTGGGGTGTTCATTCCGGTTCAGACTGGTTACGTGATCAGTCTTATGCAGGACCTTACAGCCCAAAGAAACAGGTATATAAAAAATCACAGGAAGGAGTCTATACTGATGTCACCAGCTGGACCTCAGGGTTTACCGCAAACGGATACCGGATGATACGTTTTGCTGACATTCTGTTACTTATTGCAGAATGCCAGATTGAAACAGGAGATCTTCCCGGAGCCCTTGCAAATGTTAACCTGGTCCGGGCAAGAGCTGCAAATCCTGCCGGATTTGTAAAAGAGGCAGATGCAGTTACCAATGCAGCTAATTATGTTATTTCTCAATATCCTTCTTTCCCTGACCGCGATTACGCCAGAAAAGCCCTTTATATGGAAAGAAAACTTGAATTGGGACAGGAAGGTCACCGATGGTTCGATCTGAACAGGTGGGGAATTACTGTTGCCGAACTGAACAGGGCTCTTGAATATGAAAAAACAACACCATGGGGAAACTATTATGTACAGGGATGCAATGGTTGGTCCCGAGGACGTAACTTACCCCATTCCTCAGCGGCAGATCGACTTAAGCAACGGGAGGTTGGTTCAGAACAGGTAGAAGAAGGTGCTGGTTACCAGATACTGGTTGCTGGTTAAAACAGGCATCAGGCAACAGGCGCCAGGCAACAAGCAAAAAAAGCAACAAGTAACAAGTAACAAGTAACATGATCGAGATATCGTTAATTTTATCACCGGAAGCAGTTGTTCTTGCTGATGGAAGATTTCCCACTCATTCAATCCCTCTTGCTTACCTCAGGAAAGCTGATCACATAATCTGCTGTGACGGAAGCGCTGAAAGCCTTATTGCAGCAGATATGGAACCTGAGGCTATCGTCGGTGATCTCGATTCACTCAATCCCTTAATGGCAGAGAGGTTTGCTGATCGTCTCTTCAGGGATAGCGATCAGGACACCAACGATCTGACCAAAGCAGTAAGATGGTGCATAAATAAAAGGTATAAGGAGATTGTGATCGTGGGAGCAACAGGGAAGAGGGAAGATCATACAATAGGTAATATATCACTTCTGACGGAATATGCCAGGGAGATAAGCGTAAGCATGGTAACTGATACCGGCACCTTCACCCCGCTTCTGAAAAGCAGTGTTGTCAAATGCTTTCCGGGCCAGCAGGTTTCAATCTTCTCAATCAATCCGGAAACAGAAATTACTTCAGCCGGTTTAAAATATCCATTAAATAAAAGAAGATTGAATAACTGGTGGGAGGCAACATTGAATGAAGCAGAAACAGATGCAATCGAATTTAGTTTTAGGGGAGGACCTCTGATAGTTTATCAAAAATTCACAGAATAATTGTCTTGCAGGTCTTGCAAGTTTTGCAGGTCATGCAGGTCTCTGACTTGCACGACTTGCATGACTTGCACGACTTGCACGACTTTTAAGTATTCATCAGATCCTTCACCAGATTTATCAGCTGAACCCTGCTCCTGACATTGGTTTTGATATAGATATGGTGAGTGTGATCCTTTACAGTCTGAAGGCTTATAAAAAGTTTGTCAGATATCTCTTTGTTACTGAGTCCATTGCATATCTCTCTGATCACTTCTGATTCCCTTGGTGAAACTTCGAACTTTTTACAGAACTCCGGAAAGGGGAGATCCTTTTCCGGCTCTGAAGTCAACGACGAATTGAGGGTTCCATAACTGAACCATACGGGAAGAAATATATTTCCAAGGAAAAATGCGAGGATAAAAACTATTGAAAGCCAGGTCTGTGTCGTATAAAACAGCAGAGGCACGCACTGGACAATCATTATTATGAAGAGTGCCGGGGCAATTATTCTCCTGTCATAGTCATGTATGACCTGCTGCCCTTTCCATGGGAAATGGATCAGATAAGCCGCCAGGAAGAAATGAATGAGGTTCATTATTATATAGTATTCCCGTATTACCAGGGAGGTGTTGAAGGAATCTGTAGCGGTTATGAAATATCCCACTGCTGAAAGTACCGAGAAATTAACCAGAAGAAACCAGAAAACAAACCATCTGTTACCAATCTTTCCGGTGAGACTCCCTGAAAATCTTATAAGCATTAGCCAGGCAATTACAAGAAATGGCAAACCAAGCAGCATCGCCAGATCCGACAGCCTTATCAGAAGTTCCGGAGAAACTACGGAAACCAGGAATGATTTGACAGCCACCTGTCCCCATATTCCGTAAAACCCGAAAGTGTAAATGAATACCTGGAAATAGAGAAGGGACGAAAATATCTCAGGTTTGTATCTGTTCCTTAACCGTGATGCAAGTATTATCCCTGCGGCCGAAAGTGCAACTGAAACAATAAAAATCAGGTAAAACACTAATTTGATCATGTTCTAAAGTTATTGAGATTATTCCGGATTTCGGATTCTCTGAATTTTTTTTATTGATCTTCCCTTTGTGGCACTTAGTGTATCCTTCGTGTACTTTGTGGTAAAATTCTAAAACAATTAACCACAAAGGTCACGAAGGATGCACGAAGGTTCACAAAGGATCAATAGGGATGGTAACAACTAAAGTATTGGTTCCCATACTTAAGTAGGAAAGTGCAATATTCACTACTATAGTTTGACTTCAGTGAGAAAAGTCTGGTTTACATTTGGTGTATCAAAAACCAAAAACAGATTTGATTTAATAATTAAAGCCATGGAAACAGAAAGAAACTACAAATTGGTCCCGACATTCGGAAACAGCTTCGGAACGGGATTTCAGGTAATGCTCGATAATTTTCTCAGGCTTCTGCTGGTAGTGTTTGTCCTTTTTATCTTGACAGCCCCTTTCAGCGGAATGAACTGGAAATTTGATGCTGGTGATTTTCACAAAAATGCATTTGACTGGGGTCACTGGATCGGAAATGATGTGCAAAAACTAGTTCACACTTGGTGCACTTGGGATGCTTGGTGTTTTTGTCGGTTTAATAGCTCTTGCCTACGCATTTCTTGCAGCACCGGTTGTAAATTATGGTGGTGATATGATTTTTGTGCAGGCGGTAAGGAAAATAAAGCCCGATTTTGAACTTCTTATTAAAGGTTTCTGGACAAACTACCTTTATATTATACTTGCCAACCTTCTTGTAACTGCATTGATTGTCCTGGGATGTTTCGCTCTTATAATTCCAGGGATCATTATTGCCTGCCGGCTTGCCTTTGTATCATATATCGTGATGGACAAGAAGCTTGATCCTATTGAGGCTGTCGAACTCAGCTGGAAACTGACGAGGGGGCATGGATGGAGGATCTTTGCCATGGGCTTTACCTCAATATTCATATTTATCTTCGGCCTCATGCTGTTCCTTATCGGGGTATTTCCGGCAATCATGTGGATATCAAGTTCATTTGCAGCATTGTATCAATCGGTGCTTCTTGAAAAAGAGAAACCGGCTGAGGTGCAGCCAGTGGCTGCATGACAGGATCATCTGACTCCCTTTTTATTTTTTATGAACCCTTCCCCAACCCCTTCCCTTAATGCTAAGGGAAGGGGCTATTTATCTTGATTAATGCATGTTACACCTCTTCCCTTATTGTTTAAGGGAAGAGGCCGGGAGAAGGGTTAAGATAAGAAAGAGAGGGGCTGGAAGGTGAGTACATGAATTGTAATCTTTTTTATAAACAGCGGTTCGACGTATTGATTTTTTTAGTATTTTAGAATCCTTACTCCTGCATATTCTAAAAAGAGAACTATGGTTCTGAACCGATAAAAATATAATCCAATTCCAGGCAGCTATTTATTCAATTATAAAACAACCAATCAAATACTTCAGCCAAATGAAATCCGTACTTAAACTTTTATTTATCGCAGCTTTAGCTGGACTGACCATGAACGTCCAGGGCCAGATTAAAGTGGATCTTAATAGAAAGATCAATAGCAAAGTCAACCAGAGAGTAAACAAGAATGTTGACAAGGCTATTGATAAGGGACTTGACGCCGTTGAAAACGGAGCCAAGGAAGATCCTAAAAAGACAGAAAAGACTGATCCGGCAACTACGAATCAGAACAATCAGAGTGATAAATCAGCAGGAACTGATAATCAGGCCCAGGCTGGTAAATCAGGAGGCCAGGAGCAACCCCAGCTTCAGTCATATTCCAAATATGACTTTATCCCGGGTGAAAAAGTTATCTTTTTTGAGGATTTCAGCCAGGATGCAGTGGGTGATTTTCCGGCATTATGGAACACTAATGGTTCAGCAGAAGTGGTTACGACAAATCTATTTCCCGGCAAGTGGATGAAATTTGTTATGAGGGAATGCGTGTGGACAGATGCATTGCTGAATTTACCTGACAATTACACAATTGAATTTGACATAGTCCCCATCGCAGGTGAGGAAAAAGGAATGGCAGGATGGAATATGCGACTTATGCAGGCTAAAAATGCGAAAGCATGGGACAGTGGCACAGTTCCCGGAGAAGGAGGTTTTTACTTTTCAGTTGAATATTTCGGCAGGCCGGGTTACGGCACATGGTTGAATAAAGGAGAATGTCAGCAATCAAAATTAAGTGGCTATAAGGAAGGAGAAGAATTTAAGGAGAAGGAAAACCAGAAATACCATATCGCCATCTGGGTTCAGAAGTCCAGAGTTCGTTTATACCAGAATCAGGACAAAATTTTCGACGTCCCGAGGGCTTTCCCAACCGGATGTGTGAAACCCGACAGATTCCGTCTTGAAAATGGTGCCGCAATGGTTAGCAACTTACGCATTGCCGTAGGTGTTCCCGATATGCGTAACAAACTGATTACAGAAGGCAAACTTGTAAGCTATGGTATCTATTTCGATGTAAATAAGGATGTTGTAAAACCGGAATCATACGGCACTCTAAAGGAAATATGCCACTGTCCTGAACGAAGTGCCGGATGTGAAAGTAAAAATTGTCGGATTTACCGACAGCGATGGTGCCGATGCAGCCAATCTCGACCTTTCAAAACGTCGTGCTGCATCTGTTAAAAACGAACTGGTCAAATCATTCGGAGTGAATGGTGACCGTCTTGTAACCGATGGTCTTGGCGAAGGACAGCCGATTGCACCAAACGATACTCCTGCTAATAAAGCACTTAATCGCCGGGTGGAATTTATTAAGCTGTAATCTAAACATTTTCGCAACTTCAATGTTTATACAATAAATATCAACATTATGAAAACAAAAATTCTTCTTATCCTTCTTACCTTTATGGTGACAATTCCCAATATTTCAAATGCGCAGGGATATCTTCTTAGAAGGGCTCTTAACAGAAAGATTGATGCCAAAGTCGATTCGGCTGTCGATAAAAGTGAAAGAGAAGATTATAAAAAAAGACAAGAAGCCGAAAAGAATCAAAACAACAATACCGAAGGTCAGGATAAAAGTGTTTCCAAAGGTGAGCGTGGGTTGTTTGGCGGGAAAATTGACATTAAACACAATGAAGAATATTCATTTACAGGAATGATATATTCACAAATGGAAACATATGACGACAATAAAATAAATAAATCGGATTATTATACCTATTTCAATCCGGCTTCCTCAACTGCAGGAATGGAAATTAAAATTACTAATCCGGAAAACGGTGAAACGTCATTGCCTACCCGTTTCATCTTTGACATGGATAACAGGTGCTTTATGACGCTCATTGAAGGGGAGAGTTCCAAAACCGGTATAATCTCAACAATTCCTGATGATTCAACTCTTGCGGCACAGGCTAAATCAGCTAAAGGTAAGCCGGCAGAACAGCCTTCTATAACTAAAACAGGGAATACACGGGTGATAGCAGGCTTTAAGTGTGATGAATATAAAGTTGTTGAAGCAGATAAGGACGGCTATTCAAATGTGTGGATGACAAAAGATCTTAAAATCAAAGCCGACAAGAGAAACTGGGGAAAAACAGGAATGCCATCATATTATGGTTATGCAGGTTTTGAAGGACAGACAATGCTTGCAATGGAATCGTTCAATAAAAAGAATAACCCTGAAATCAAGATGGAAACGAAAGAAATAAATGAGAATTCTCCACATAAAATCTCCACGGCAGGTTATACATTTATGAAAATGAATTTCGGGCAGGCGGGAAAAAAATAATCTGTTTGGAATGTATGAGGATTGCTTCGTCACTTCGCTCCTCGCAATGACCCTGCCTTTTTGCTGCATTACTTGTATATCGGTAAACCAACTTGACATATGTACACTGTCATTGCGAGGAGTCCCGGTTAATCGGGACGACGAAGCAATCCTACGCATTAAGCAGAAAACTAAACTGATTATACCTTTTTCAGTTTTGCAAATCTCAGCAGCAGTTTCTTTTTACCATCACTTTCAAAATCGACGGTTGCTGTTGTATTTGGGGGTTCACCTTCGATGCTGAAGATAGTTCCCTTGCCGAATCGTTCATGCTCAACATTATCTCCTTCTGAAAATTCTCCGGAATCGCTTCCGTTATAAGATGCAATGACAGCACTTCCTGCATTTAAGACTTTTTTGTATTTGCCCGGTACGGAGTATTTGTAAGGCTCTTCCCTTAATGACGGAGGTCTGGTTTCGGTACGATTTTTTGCAGAAAGAGGTTTCCCTCCTGTCTGTGGATAATCGAGGAATTTCTGATCCATCTCCCTCAGGAATCTGCTTGGTCCGCTTCTTTCAAGGTTACCCCATTTATACCTGTTCAATGCATAACTGAGGGTAGCCATCTTTCCGGCACGTGTAACCGCCACATAGAACAACCGTCTTTCCTCTTCGAGCTCCCTGGGACTGCCAGATGACATCGGTGAGGGGAAAAGGGTGTCCTCCATTCCGGCAATATATACATGCCTGAATTCAAGCCCCTTGGCTGAGTGCATTGTCATCAGTGTCACTTTGTCGCGGTCCTCCTCCTTATCGTTATCCTGGTCGGTAAGAAGCGCAACATTGGTCATATAAGCCTCAAGTGTCGATGGTTCACCATTGGTCTCAGCCCCCTCTGTAAATATCTTTATTCCGTTAAGAAGTTCTTCAAGATTTTCATACCTGCTTACCTCCTCCGGAGATTTCCCTTCCCTTAGCTCTTTCATAATCCCCGATCCCATGGCTATTTCCCTTGCCTTCGTAAAAGCATCCGTTTCGGCTGGACTTTTTCTGAAAGAATTTATCAGATCGGCGTAGCCTGTTAACTTTTTAACAGTGCCTGAATTAAAATGATCTGTATAATCGTAGATCGACGAAATTACCTGCCATGGAGTTGTCCCCGATCGTCCTGCAAGTTCCAGAACTTTCTGTACCGAAGTATCGCCAAGTCCCCGCTTGGGATAATTGACAGTTCTTTTTAAGGCTTCCTCATCCTCAGGATTTATTACCATTCTGAAGTAGGCAAGTATGTCCTTTATCTCTTTCCTCTCATAGAACGATAATCCGCCATATATTTTATACGGGATATTCTTTTTGCGGAGGGTTTCCTCGAATATTCTCGACTGGGCGTTTGTCCTGTAAAGTATGGCAAAATCTGACCAGTTCAACTGCAGCGAATATCTCTTGTCGAAGATATCTGAAGAAATATTAAACCCTTCCTCGGAATCGGTAAGAGCCTGCATAACCTGGATCTTTTCACCTGCTTCATTTTTTGAATATACTTTTTTATGGATCTGGCCCTCATTGTTGGCAATAATGGCATTCGCAGCATCTACAATTGTCTGTGTCGACCTGTAATTCTGCTCGAGCTTGAACAGCTGATAATCGGGGTAGTCATTCTTGAATTCAAGTATGTTTTCAATCCTTGCTCCTCTGAATGAGTAAATGCTCTGGGCATCATCTCCGACAACACAGATATTTTTACCTGATGCAGCAAGCTTTTTAATAATGAGGTATTGGGAATAATTTGTATCCTGGTATTCATCTACAAGGAGGTACAGAAATTTTTTCTGGTAAGCTGCCAGAACATCAGGGAAATCCCTGAAAAGAATGTTTGTATTCAGTAGCAGATCGTCAAAATCCATTGCATTAGCCTTGAAGCACCTGACTGAATATGCCCTGTATACTTCAGACAGCAGAGGCATACGGCTCGATTTGTCATATTCCTGCATTCCGGGATCTGCTGCATATATGCTGGCAGTTATTAGATTATTCTTTGAATATGAGATCCTTGATGCTATCGCACCGGGCTTATAGACACAGTCATCAAGACTCATCTCTTTTATGATCGTCCTGATAAGGCTTTTCGAATCGGAAGAATCATAAATCGTAAAATTTGATTTATATCCAAGCCTTGAACCTTCCATCCTTAGGATCTTTGCAAAAACTGAATGAAATGTACCCATCCAGAGATGTCTTGCAACCGAAGGATCAACTATGGCAGAGATCCTATTCTTCATTTCTCTTGCTGCCTTGTTTGTAAACGTCAGGGCAAGAATGTTATAAGCAGGAATACTTTTCTGAAGAAGATGAACAATGCGGTAAGTCAATACCCTGGTCTTCCCTGAACCCGCACCGGCGATTACCAGAGCCGGACCTTCAGTATTGATAACTGCAAGGCGCTGAGCTTCGTTCAGGTCGTTCAGATAATTATGGGTCACGGGTGTTGATAATTATAAGGACATGCCATGGCATGTCCCAACAGGTGCTGCAAATTTAACAAATACCTTTTCAGAGGGTTGCAGGATTGAAAACAAATACACAAAACTTATTAACACAGATCATATTAAATATTAAGAATAAATGAATGTGGAGTCGAAATAAATGTCGTGTAGATAAAAATATAGTGTAGAGAAAAATATAGTGTAGAGAAAAATATAGTGTAGAGAAAAATATAGTGTAGAGACGCCAATTTGGGCGTCTCTTCGATAAATTAATTATAAGAAAGATATCGTTTTTTATTATACTTGCAGCTGATTATACCAAAGAGAAACTGGGAACCGTTATTGTTTAAACGCGGACATGCCATGGCATGTCCTTATTAAAGAACAGATTGCCTGTGCGCTTTGCCTTCCTCATTTCAGCCTTGTTATTACCTGTAACGATCATGGGTCAGCTAACCGCACCAGGAATGAATGCAGTGAGATACACTTCATATCCCTCTTCCCCGGGTGTAAAGGACCCTGTGTTTGTTTACTGCAATTCTTCAGGAACTGTTAAAGGAAACCTTAATGCCGTTAGTCCTGGAGGTACCGGACCATTTACATTTTCATGGAACAGATGGAGCGATGCCACCAAAGGATTCACGGTGTTTATAAGCTCTGAAACAGGGGTTATGAGCTCTGCCATCAGCAACCTTGATGAAGGAGGCTACCGGGTAACCATCTCCAATGGAGCCGGTTACAATACAAGCCTTACGGGATGGATATTTGCAGACAGGCCTTCTTCGCTCGCAAAGCTTCAGAACAGGACCTGCGATTATGTTGCTCTGAGCGGCAAGGCAGTCGTTGATACCTTTTATTACAGTGATCCGACAGGCGGTCAGAGAATCAGACTTCCAAACGGTGTCAGGTTTCTCTGGTCATCAGATCCGGTTTCCGCCATTCCATATCCTGATATTGAAATAAATCCCCAGACCTTCAACCCTCCTCTGGAGAATGTAACTTACAAGCTACTTGTGACCGATAGTCTTGGATGCACCGGTGAGTCAACATTCTTTTATGAATCAATACATGTGAAGGCTGATTTTTCAGTCGATCCTTCAAGCGGTGAGGCCCCTCTTGAGGTTACTTTCACAGACAAATCAATCAGGGCTTCAACATATCTTTGGGAATTCGGGGATGATTCAATATCTGTTCTCAGCACTCCAAAGCCTCATACATATTATATACCTAAGGATTACTCTGTTAAGCTGACAGTCGAAAGCGCCCTTCATTGCATCGATTCGGTAAGATTCGAAAAAATTACTGTTGATGAGTCTAAGCTGGAGATCCCGAATGTTTTTACACCAAATGAGGATGGAATAAACGATAAATTCATGGTCAACAAGGCTTCACTCAGATATATCAGCGTAGTGGTTTTCAGCCGGAACGGAACCAAAGTGTATGACTTTTTTGGTGAGGGCCAGGTATTAAAGGAGTGGGAAGGCTGGGACGGCAATGTAGGGAACAGTTCGTCAAAGGCGAGTCCCGGAGTCTATTTTTATATTATCAAAGCTCTTGGCTGGGATGATATCAAATATGACAGTAAGGAGTATCGGGGATTTGTATATCTCTACAGGTAATGGCAGAGGTTATTAGACTAATTGTCTTGCGGTCCTGCGGTCTTGCAGTCACTTAGGCTTTTTGCTTCTTATTATAAACGAGCTTTCCTGACCGCATGACTGCACGACTGCATGACTGCACGCCATTTAAACCGTTATTTCTCTTGTCCTTGCCTCCACCTTCCACTGTTCCGAAACTCTCCCATTCCTGACAACAGATACCTTATCATAACGATCGACCGTCGGACATATATGGTATGGTATGCCATATAAAACATCTCCAACTTTCATTTTTTCTCCATCCGCAGTTCTGATAACCATATGCTCTTCATTATGAGAGATTATTTCATAATTATCAATCTCAGGAAGGAATATTCTGGGCTGGGGCATTTCGGAGGCTACAGCTTTATGTCCCAGATCAATACATATCAGATCTTCAGCCGGTTTGCTTACTACCCGGGTAAGAATAACTGCTGAATGTAAATACTCCATATCACTGAATGATCTACCATAACCATAGTCCCATAGAAGCGTTGTACCCGGACTGGTTTCAACTCCGCCCCGGGACGCGTGTATGGGGAAAGTGGGAGTTCCACCGGCAACAACAATCACCGGAAAGGTTACTGACCGGCTGATTTCTGCAATCAGTGAAGTCACTGGGCCGTAGGCTTCATTACAGATTTTTCTGCGAAGTGAAAGCTCTTTTTCATGGATGTGTCCGTCATAAACATGGAGTCCGCCGGCCATGATTCCGGGAAGCTCTGTAATCATTTTATAAAGCCTGACAGCATCTTCCCCGGGCGCTATTCCAGTCCTGTCCATTCCAATGTTAATGTCGAGCCAGACTGTGGTTTCAGCTCTGTTCCCTACAGCATTCATCGATAATTCCCTTATAATATCTTCACAATCGGCAATACATGAAATATCAGTTCCCGGGAACTTTTTCTTCAGTTCAAAAAACCTGTAGATATTCGGACCGACCGGCTGATATGCAAGGAGCAAGTCTTTTGCCCCGCAGGCTGCAACCATTTCTGCTTCAGCAATTGTAGCGCATTTGAACTTATTTATTCCATATTTCATCTGAAGCCTTACTATCTCGGGCATCTTGTGTGTTTTCACATGCGGTCTTAACATATCGGGATTACCGGCTGTTTCTATCATCTTCCTGATATTATTCTCAATGCGGTCAGGATAAATAAGCAGGGCTGGGGAGTAAACTTCTTCAGGATTTTCAATCCTGTACCAGGGATTTAATCTGTTTATCGTTTCACTCATCTTTTCACTGGTGAAGTTCAAACATGGCTTCAATCTCCACCGCAATATTTCCTGGAAGGATCATTCCAACGGCACTTCGGACGCCGACCCCGTTATCCTCTCCGAAAAGATCAGCCATAAGTTCACTAAATCCGTTTATTACAGCCGGGTGCTGTTCAAAATCAGATGAACTGTTAACCATTCCAAGCGTTTTTACAATCCGTTTAATTTTATTCAGATCTCCAATATTTGCCTTGATTGTTGAAAGCATTGCCAGTCCTACCTGTCTGGCTGCAAGCTTGCCTTCTTCCATGCTTAGTTCTTTTCCGACCTTACCTTTTATAAGGGTCCCGTCAGACTTCAAAGGTCCCTGTCCTGAAACGTAAAGTAAATTCCCGATTACTAGCACAGGTTTATAGACACCCAATGGTTTTGGAGCGGGAGGTAATTCTAGTCCCAGCTCTTTGATTTTTAATTCAGGATTGTTGTTCATAATTGTAATACTTATTTTTTTTCAATTTTAACCTTTAACCCACCCCCCGCCCCTCCCAGGAGGGGAGCTTTTTGAGTGTCACCCGCCCCTCCCGGGAAGGGCGCCTTCAAATTATTTGCCGTCATTGCGAGGATCCCGCATAAGCGGGGACGAAGCAATCTTTTTATCAGATTTGCAAATCGGCTTTGAATATAGTCACTGCCTCTCCTGCTATCTCAACCCTGTCGCCAAGGAGTGAAACTTTCAAAATTCCGCCCCGTTTTGAAACCTGGTGGGATATAAACTCTATTTTCCCGCTCTTTTTATGCCAGAAAGGAACAAGAGCACAATGAGCTGAGCCGGTCACAGGATCTTCATCAATGCCAAGTGCAGGAGCGAAGCAACGCACGCAGAAATCGTAGCGGGGATCAGAAGAAGGAGCTGTGACTATCATGTCGCCATAATCTGAATTCTTCAAAGCTCCGAAATCGGGACTCAGGCTTAATACCTCTTCTTCACTGCGGAAAAGCAAAAAAACCCAGCCATGGGCAGTACGATAATATTCAACAGGTGTAATTACATTGTAATTACGTAAATCCAGGGGTATCTCAGCCGCCACAAGATCATATGCGGGGAAATTCATTATTACCCGGCCATCTGAATAACGAATTTTAAGGATCCCGGCCTTTGAAGAAAAAGTTATAGTATCATTCTTTCCAACAATGTTTGTTTCAAACATTATATGAGCCGACGAAAGTGTTGCATGGCCGCACAACGGGATTTCGGATGCCGGGGTGAAAAAACGTATTCCGTATACATCATTGCCGCTGGTTATGAATGCAGTTTCGGAGAGATTCATTTCAGCTGCAATATTCTGCATCCATTCATCAGGCATCTCTTTGTCAAGAATACATACTCCGGCAGGATTGCCTTTGAAGGGCTCCGATGTAAAAGCATCAACCTGGATAAATTATCTGTTTTGCAGTCATAGTATTTTATTATTGAACGATGTAACGACAAAGATCAACCCCCCACCCCCCCTGAAAGGGGGGCTAATTCCCAACCCTATTTGATAATTCACAACAAGGGTCCAGGTTTAGCTCCCCTGCTGGCGCGGATTTGTAATCCGTGCCTTTAGCTTTGGCACGAGTTACAAACTCGCGCCAGCGTCAGAGGGTAGGTCCTCGTTATTCACCGGTAATTTACCTCCTTTTACAGAAAAAAAACGATATTTATCTAAGAAAACTTTGTAAACTAAAAAAGTTTTCACATTTTTGCACCGACTAATTTTAAAGCATGGATTACCGTCAGAAAATTATTGAAGAGGGGGCAATGATGTTCCGGACATACGGGATAAGGGCAGTGACAATGGATATGCTTGCTTCACAGCTGGGTATTTCAAAAAGGACAATCTATGAAGTTTTCAGTGACAAGGATGAGCTTCTGAAGGGAGTATTAAAATGGATGCTTGAAAGGCAGCGTGAGTTGATGGCCAGAATTTTCAAGGAATCGGAGAATGTAATTGAAGCAATTTTTAAAATGCTTGATTTAATGATGGATCATTTTCACAAAATGAGCCCGGCTTTTCAAATGGATATGAAAAGATTACACATGGATCTGCAAAAAAAACCTGAGGGGGTTTTTGAACTCCCATATTTCTCAAATAATTCTGATATTTTGTACAGGGGGATCAAAGAGGGTGTTTTCAGGGATGATATAGATGTGGAAATAACTAACAAATGCCTGCTTGAGGTTGCGAGGGTAACAAATGACAGGAATGTTTTTCCACCGGATTATTTTGAGAATAAGGATGTAATAAGAAGTTTTTATATTAATTATCTGAGGGGGATTTCGACTCAGAAAGGTCTTGATCTTATAAACTTTTACGAAAAAAAGCAAGACTAAATTTTCGGGAACAACTGTTAAAATATGAATAAAATAAATTCTATGAAAAGTAAATTCTTAATTGCAGCAGCTTTTTTCACTTTACTGACAGGGAGTTCAGTGAAAGCTCAACAGGAAAGCAATGAGTTGAAGCTTTCGCTGAAGGAGGCTCAGGATTACGCATTGAGTCATAATAAAATGGTTATCAATGCCAGATCAGACGTACAGGCATCCAAAGCAGCGTTATGGGAAACTATATCAGCAGCATTGCCACAGGTGAACGCATCAGCTTCATTCACTGATAATCTGAAACTTATGACCACACTGTTGCCCGGCGAATTTTTTGGACAACCCGGAACAAAGATACCGGTAACATTCGGTTCCCAGTTTAATTCAAGCGCAGCGGTGGATGCGAGCCTGCTTATTTTCAATGCTCCCCTTTATATCGGCATTGAGACCACAAAGCTTGCACAGAAACTTAGCCAGCAGGGACTTCAGAAATCAGAGCTCGATACAAAAGAATCGATAAGCTCAGCTTATTTTCTGATCCTTGTCTCCGAAAAGTCACTCGAACTGCTCGACGGCAACATTGCAGACCTGATTGAGACACTTAAATCCACCAGGGCAATGTATTCAGCAGGTATGGCTGAATCGACAGATGTCGACCAGATGGTTTCAAATCTGAATATGGTCGAAAACAACAGAAGCTCTCTTGAACGCACTATCGAACTGAATTATAATATCCTCAGGTTTCAGCTTGGTGTGCCTGCAGCTACAAAAATAGCCCTCACCGAGACTCTTGAAAGCCTGACCGATAAAATAAATGTTGAAGCATTGCTTGCGCAGGAATTCGATCATACCCAGAATATTGAATATAAACTCGTTGAAGGTCAGGAGATGATGTCCTCCCTGATGCTTAAATCTCAGAAGGCTTCAGTTCTTCCTACCCTAGCAGGATTCTACAACTACGGTACGAACGGAATGGGGGATAAAATACCGGAACTCAGATGGTTCCAGAATTCAATGGCCGGGCTGTCGCTTTCGATTCCCATAATGGCCAGCGGACAACGATATGCACGCATAAAACAGGCTCAGATAAACCTTGAGAAAGCAAAGACCACAAAGGATATGGTTGCCGAGCAGCTTCTTCTGCAGGAGAAACAGCTACGGTACAACCTGGTGAATGCTAACCTTCAGTATATAAGTCAGATGGAAAATATTGAAGTCTCAAAAAGAGTTTATGCCAGCACGGAAAACAAATTTAAACAGGGAATGGCCTCAAGTCTTGATCTGACACAGGCAAACAGTCTTTACCTGCAGGCTGAGAATAATTATGTCACGGCACTGATGAACCTGCTCCAGACAAAGGTTGCTTTGGATAAGCTTTTGAATAACATGTAACCCTTCAGGAGAAGATATACTGTGGAAATAAATTGAAATAAATAGATATAAATTGAAATAAATGGAAACAATAATGAAATTCTTGAAAACAATTCTGGCAGTACTGATTAGCGGAATGATTATTTCGGCCTGTTCATCAAAAAAAGAGGCAGCCACTCCTGAAAATTCAGCAGCGGTGACAGAAACGGCTGCTAAACCTGTAAAGGTTCTGGCACTGGCAAAATCCAGGATATCCAGAACAATTGATTACACGGCAACAATTCTTCCATTCGAAGAGGTAAATATGGCACCTTCGGTTCCGGGCAGAATAGATAAGATTTACGTTGAGGAAGGTGACAGGGTAAACAAGGGACAGGATCTATTCCTGATGGACCGCACACAGCTCTACCAACAGAAAGTCCAGCTGAGCAGCCTTGCAAAAGATCTTGCCCGCCTCGACACTCTTCTGACCACAGGAAGTATAAAGCAGCAGCAGTACGATCAGCTTAAGACCCAATATGACGTTACCGTTACAAATGTTAATTTCATGGAGGAAAATACTCTGTTAAAAGCTCCATTCTACGGTGTTGTAACTGGTAAGTATTTTGAAAACGGAGAACTCTATTCAGGATCTCCGACCACTGCTGCAGGCAGAGCAGCTGTTGTAACAATTATGCAGGTGAATCCGCTTAAAGTGAATGTAAGTATTTCTGAACAGTACTATCCGCTTATCAAAAAAGGGATGAAAGCAAATGTTACGGCTGATGTATATGCAAATGAAAATTTTACTGCAACGGTTTACAGGATTTCGCCAACCATAAATCCTGGCACCCGGTCGTTTAATGTTGAGCTTGAGCTTCCTAACAGGAAAGATATGCTCAAGCCCGGAATGTTTGTAAGGGTCTCCATGGATCTTGGTGAAGTTGAGACCTTTGTCGTTCCCGCCGGTGTGGTCCTTGTACAGGAAGGTACAAATATCCGTTACGTGTTTTTGGATAAAGATAACAAGGCTGAAAGAGTTGAGGTTTCTCTCGGGAAAAGATTTGATGATAAGCTGGAGATACTTTCTACTAACATTAAGGAGGGCGACCAGATTGTTTCGGAGGGGCAGGCAAAGCTTAATAACGGCGACAAAATAGAAATAGTTAAATAACCAAAGGAATCTCAATCTTAATAAAATGAGTATATACAGTGCTTCTGTAAAGAGACCGGTAACAACCATCCTGATCTTTGTAGCTCTTATGGTTGTCGGTATTTATTCACTGGTTCAATTACCAGTGGATCTTTATCCGGAGATGGAACTTCCCTATGTGGTTGTCTATACAACTTATCCAGGGGCAAGTGCTTCCGATATCGAAACAAATATTACACAGACCCTCGAAGATGCTTTGAACGCAACAAGCAATCTGAAGGAGATGACCTCAACATCGAGTGATGCCCTGTCAGTTATCTTCATGGAATTTGAGTACGGGACCAATCTGGATGAGACTTCAAACGATATCAGGAGTTCTCTCAGCTTCGTCACAAATTATCTTCCTGAAGATGCTGAGGACCCCACTATCATAAAGTTCAATTCCAGCATGATGCCAATTGCCTTCTATACAATTACTGCCGCGGAAAGCTATGAAGGTCTTGAAAAAATACTGGCTGAAAAAATTGTCAATCCTCTTAACAGGATTGACGGGGTTGGATCAATAGGTTTGGCCGGGGTACCCGGACGAAAAGTTTATATAGATGTCGATCCCAGAAGGATGGAGGCTTACAACCTTACGATAGAACAGATTGGTAATGTTCTGAGGGCAGAGAATATGAATATGCCTTCGGGTTATATCGAAATGGGTCAGACTGATTACCCCTTGCGGATCCAGGGTGAATTTACAGAGAGCGACGTAATAAAGAATATCGTCGTCAGCAGCTATAATGGCAATAATGTTTATCTCAAAGATGTAGCACAGGTTAATGACACTATCCGTGAAACCAAGCTTGATACCAGGATTAACGGGGCTAAGGGGATGACAATGTATGTTCAGAAACAATCTGGAGGAAATACGGTTAAGATCACTAAAGAGGTTGACAAAAACCTGACTGAATTAACCAAAGATCTGCCACAGGATGTAAAAATTACAAAGCTTTTCGATTCAGCATCGTTTATCAAGGATTCAATCAGTAATCTTACCGAGACTCTGATGTATGCGCTGATCTTTGTAATTCTTGTTGTTCTGTTTTTCCTCGGCCGTTGGAGAGCCACCTTTATTATTATACTTACAATACCTATTTCGCTGATAGTAGCATTTATTTATCTCTTTCTTACCGGAGCCTCTATCAATATAATATCACTTACGTCACTATCGATAGCAATTGGTATGGTGGTTGATGATGCCATTGTTGTGCTCGAGAATATAACCCGGCATATTGAGAGGGGAAACCGTCCCAGGGAGGCAGCAATTTATGCAACAAATGAAGTATGGCTGGCGGTTATTGTCACAACATTAACCGTAGTGGCAGTATTCTTTCCTCTCACATTTGTAAAGGGTCTCACCGGTGTTCTATTTAAGCAGCTGGGTATGAGCGTTACAATTACAATAATCACTTCAGTTTTTGCAGCAATCACACTTACTCCGACTTTAAGCGCCCTCCTGCTGAAATGGTATCCGATCAGGAAAGATGCATCATTCTGGACTTATGATGGCAGTATCCGTAAATGGCTTGATAAGTTTGATCATTTTTATGAGAAGTCACTCCGCTGGGCTCTTCACCATAAAACTTTCACTGCAATTGCAGCTTTTGTCGTATTTGTCGGATCGATGGCACTGTTTTCAGTCATAAAAACTGAGTTTTTTCCGCAGTCAGACGAATCCCAGATCACAGCAACAATTGAGCTGCAGACCGGTACACGGGTTGATGAGACAATGAAGACAGCCAAAAGGATCGATTCTCTGATCATGGCCAAGTATCCTGAAGTTAAAGTAGTTTCAACATCGACCGGATCGGATGATCAGGGAGGATTTGCTTCACTTTTTGGTGCAGGCGGGACACATATAATTTCTTATAGTCTGAGTCTTGTGCCCATTGAAGAAAGGAAGAAAACGGTATTTGAGATATCTGAAGAGATGAGAAGCGACTTTTCAAAATTTCCTGAAATTGTCGACTATACAATAAGCACCTCAAATAATATGGGAAGCTTTGGAGGAAGTGCCGTTGGTGTGGAAATATACGGATACGATATCTCCCAGACCAATATTGTTGCTGAACAGCTTGCTGAAAAGATCAAGAAGATGGAGGGGGCTAAAGATGTTACAATCAGCCGCGATAAATCAAAGCCTGAACTCCAGATTGTTCTGGATCAGAACAAAATGAGTTCCAACGGACTTAATACTGCTTTGGTAGCGGCGGCTGTCAGAAACAGGGTGGCAGGGATGACTGCGACAAAGCTGCGACAGGCGGGCGATGAATTTGATATAGTTGTAAGATATAAAAGGAGTTCTACAAGTACTCTGACTGATATAGAAAATATTGGAATAAGTAACCTTGCCGGGAAGACGATAAGGCTGGGTGAGATTGCACAAATAAAGGAATATTGGGCGCCTCCCAGCATCCAGCATAAAAGGAAGGAACGAATCGTTACAGTATCTTTCACCCCCTATAAAAGATCACTTACGGAACTTCAGGTTGAAATTCAGAAGGCAATCGATGATTCAAATCTTCCTGCAGGAGTGATGGTGCAGATTTCCGGAGCTATCAAGGATCAGATGGAATCTTTTATGGATATCGCATTTCTTATGGTCGTAAGTCTTATCCTTGTTTATCTCATTATGGCCTCGCAATTTGAATCGCTGAAAATGCCATTTATAATAATGTTCTCAATCCCATTCGCTTTTTCAGGGGTGGCATTAGCCCTTTTCCTGACAGGCACCTCATTAAGTGTAATCTCAGGGATAGGAGCTGTTATGCTGATTGGAATTGTGGTTAAAAACGCAATTGTGCTTGTCGATTTTATCAACCTTATGCGTGAGAGAGGAAATGAATTATATGAGGCTATTGCAATTTCAGGAAGGTCGCGTTTAAGACCAGTAGTCATGACTTCAGCTACAACCATACTTGGTATGCTGCCTCTGGCAATGAGCAGCGGCGCGGGGTCGGAACTCTGGAGCCCGATGGGTATTGCTGTTATCGGGGGACTTGTTTTCTCGACAATTGTGACTTTGATACTTGTGCCGGTTGTTTATGCAATTTTTGCAAAGCATGGAGAGAGGAACAAACAGCTTGCTGTTTATTCAGAAATGGATTTTATGAACAGTAAAAATGGTAATTCCAAATAATGTAAAAAGCCGAGTATTATGAAAGCTATCATGATAATATATAATCAGGCTCACACCGAAAGGATTGAATACCTGATGGATAAACTGGGGATAAAAGGTTACACTCTCTGGGAAAATGTTCAGGGAAGAGGAAGCAATACCGGTGTTCCTCACCTTGGTACCCATGCCTGGCCCGAAATCAATAAAAGTGTCCTGACAATTGTTGAGAACGATATTGTTGACGATGTCCTTGTTATGGTTTCAAAGATCAATTCGATAAATGAAGAAGTAGGTATAAGGGCTTTTGTGTGGGATGTTGAGAAGAGTGTTTAAACTTGTAGGGGCGTTGCATGCAACGCCCCTACAAGTATTATTCTTCTTCTTCCTCTTCTGTATACGCTTTGATTACAGCCTCCTGAACATCGCCTGGAACCTGTGCATATTCGAGGAATTTCATTGTATACATTGCACGTCCGCCTGTTATGGAGCTTAGTGCTGTAGAGTATTTATTCATTTCAGCAAGAGGAACTCTGGCTTTTATTACCTCAAACCGCTTTTCACTCGACATCCCGAGAACCATCCCGCGGCGTCCCTGAAGGTCACTGATAACATCACCCATCCTGTCGGATGGAACCATTATCTCAACTTCATAAATAGGCTCGAGGATCTTGGGTCCGGCATTTTTAAAAGCTATGCTGAATGCATTACGTCCTGCAAGCCTGAATGATATTTCATTTGAATCAACAGGGTGCATTTTCCCGTCGTAAACATAAACCCTGATATCACGTGCGTATGATCCTGTAAGCGGGCCCACCTCCATCTTCTCCATTATACCTTTTAGTATTGCAGGCATGAACCTGGCATCGATCGAACCTCCTACGATACTGTTAACATATATAAGTTTACCTCCCCAGTCAAGGTCAATTTCATCTTTTCCTCTTACCGAAAGCTTGATTTCCTTTCCTCCGAATTTCATCATGTTCGATTCGGATGATCCTTCCGTGTAAGGTTCTATGATAAGATGAACTTCACCAAACTGTCCGGCACCGCCTGACTGCTTTTTGTGGCGATAGTCGGCCAGGGCAGATTTTGTAATTGTTTCCCGGTAAGGGATCTTCGGTGGATTATAACTGGTCGGAATCTTGTAAATGTTGTCAAGATGCCATTTCATAATATTCAGGTGATATTCACCCTGTCCGTGAACTAAAATCTGTTTAAGTTCCTTTGAATATTCTATAACTATTGTAGGATCCTCGAGGTGAATTTTGTTTAGGGCTTCTCCCAGCTTTTCATCATCGCTTTCGCTCTGTGCCTTTATCGCCGTGCGGTATTTGGGTTCAGGGAATTTAACTCCGACATATCTCCAATCGTTTCCGGGAACATTCAGCGTATGATCAGTTTTAGTATTTTTAAGCTTTACGAAAGCTCCGATATCGCCTGTATGCAGTTCCGGAACACGTGTCCTGTTTTTGCCAGCACATACATATAACTGCGACAATCTTTCTTTTACGCCATTATTGCTGTTTACAACATCGAGATTCTCCGTTATTTTACCTGAACAGACCCTGAAATAGTTTATTTCTCCTATATGTTCTTCGATTGAGGATTTGAATACGTAAACTGAACCAGGTCCGGACGGATTAGGTTTTACTTCAGCTCCCTTGCTGTTTAAAGGAGCAGGCATGTCGGTAACCGACGGAGCTTCACTGACAATAAACTCCATAAGACGATCCACTCCCATATTGTTTTTTGATGATACACAAAAAACCGGGAACATTCCTCTTGTGAGTAAGCCTTTTGCGATGCCTTTCCTAATCTCCTCTTCCGAAAGAGAATCATTGGAGAAAAACAGTTCCATCAGCGATTCATCAGCTTCAGCTGCTTTTTCCACGAGGGCGCTGTGTAAATCTTCAGCTTTCTTTTTGTGTTCAGCAGGAATTTCAAGCTCTTTGGCAGTTCCGCCTTCTTTCGGATACTGGAGCATTTTCATCTTAAGCACATCAATGACAGAATTGAATCCCACACCTTCATTTACAGGAAACTGAACCAGGATCACATTGCTTCCAAACCTGTCTTTCATCATTTCAATCGACTTATCAAAGTTGGCTTTTTCATGATCGAGGCCATTTATAACAAGGATAAGAGGCTTATTCACTTTTTCCGCATGACGGAAATGTATCTCCGTACCTACTTCAACACCATTCTGAACGTTTATTGTCAGTACTGCACAGTCGGTTGCATAAAGGGAAGAGACCACACCACCACTGAAATCATCAAGTCCGGGAGTATCAAGTATATTGATTTTTTTATTCTGGAACTCAGAATAAAGAACAGTTGAAAAGATTGAGTTTCCGTTCTCCTGTTCAATCGGACGATAATCTGAAACAGTGTTTTTTCCTCCGATTGTTCCTCTCCGTTCAATTACTCCTCCATTGAAGAGCATAGCTTCGGCCAGGCTTGTTTTCCCCGATCCGGAATTACCAATCAATGAAACGCACTTTACCTGGTCAGTCTGATAAGTTTTCATGGGCATATAAGTATTTGCTTGTTTTTTATATACTTGATTTGGAGGTGACAAAAATAATAAATTTTTAAAAACTGGTTAAGAAACGATTCATTATTACAAAATTTTTATTTTCTTTGCACCAGTTTTTTGAAATACAGGAGTACCGGTTTTTCTTTCAAGGTAAGTTTACAAAACGATTATTCGCATGGGAAAGGTCGGGAAGGAACCTGTTAATAACTTACAATTTTAAGTAAGATATTTTATTTTGAAAGACGTTATGGAAACTGTTTATCATTGATAATCAGTTTGGATAGACGTATGTTTTATGACAGTTTAAAAAAACATGAGACTAGTTTGTAATATTTTAAAAAATAAAATAATACCTTTGCGAACCGTTTTTTTGAATAAAATTTAATGTAAAATCATACTTTATTATGCCGACAATTCAGCAGTTAGTAAGAAAAGGCAGGAAAAGACTGATAGATAAAAGCAAAGCTCCTGCTTTGGATTCATGTCCTCAGAGACGGGGGGTATGTGTGAGGGTTTACACTACCACTCCAAAGAAACCGAATTCAGCCATGAGGAAAGTAGCCAGGGTGAAGCTTACAAATCAGAAAGAAGTAAACGCTTATATTCCTGGTGAAGGACATAACCTTCAGGAGCACTCAATAGTGCTGATCAGAGGCGGCAGGGTAAAGGATCTGCCGGGTGTCCGTTACCATCTCGTTCGTGGCGCACTCGATACTTCGGGAGTTGACGGCCGTACCCAGAGAAGATCAAAATATGGAGCCAAAAGGCCAAAGAAATAACACGTAATTGATAAGATAATGAGAAAATCAAAACCAAAGAAGAGGATTATGTTACCGGATCCGAAATACCACGATCCGTATGTAACCAGGTTTGTGAACAATCTTATGTTTAGTGGTAAAAAGAATCTTGCTTTTAAAATCTTTTATGATTCTCTCGACATAGTCGCCGATAAGTTTAAAAGCGAAGGGAAGACACCTCTTGAAATATTCAAGCAGGCTCTCGACAACGTTACTCCTCAGGTTGAGGTAAAAGCACGACGGGTCGGCGGTGCTACATTCCAGGTACCTATGGAAATACGTTCTGACAGGAAAGTAGCAATCAGCATGAAGAATATGATCTCATTTGCAAGGAAAAGAACGGGTCATTCTATGGCTGAAAGGCTTGCTGCCGAACTTATGGCTGCCTATAAGCTTGAAGGAGGCGCTTACAAGAAGAAAGAAGATACTCACAGGATGGCAGAAGCTAACAAGGCCTTTGCTCATTTCAGATTTTAACTGAAATCTCCCGGGGAAGCAGACAAATTTATGAACAGTAACCTGAAATATACCAGAAACATCGGAATCATGGCCCACATCGATGCCGGCAAGACCACTACGACAGAGCGTATTCTGTTTTATACCGGCCGGACTCATCGTATGGGAGAGGTACATGATGGCAATGCCCAGATGGACTGGATGATTCAGGAGCAGGAGAGAGGCATTACAATAACCTCAGCTGCTACCACTGCTTTCTGGAAATTCAGGGATAATGAATATAAGATAAATATAATTGATACTCCGGGACATGTTGATTTTACTGTGGAGGTTGAACGGTCGCTCAGGGTTCTTGATGGAGCAGTGGCCGTTTTTTGTGCGGTTGGCGGGGTTGAGCCACAGTCGGAAACAGTCTGGAGACAGGCTGATAAATACAATGTTCCAAGGATCGCTTTTGTAAATAAGATGGACAGGGCAGGAGCCGATTTTTTCAGCGTTGTCCATCAGATAGAACAAAAACTAGGTGCAAATCCGGTACCTGTACAGCTGCCAATTGGTGCCGAAGAGAACTTCAGGGGAGTGATCGACCTGATAAGCATGAAGGCAATAGTATGGTACAGCAGCGATACGACCGGAACAACATATGAAGTTGAAGATATTCCAAAGGATCTTCTGGAAGAAGCTAACGAATGGAGAGCAAAGCTTATTGAATCGGTCGCCAATGTCGATGATACACTTCTTGCACGGTTCCTTGAAGATCATGATTCAATAACCGAAGATGAGATTGTGACTGCTCTGAGGAAATCAACGATCCTTGGACTGGCAGTACCTGTAATATGCGGTTCAGCATTCAAGAACAAAGGGATCCAGAATCTTCTCGATGCGGCTGTTGAGTTTCTTCCATCACCAGTGGATATTGGTGCGGTAACAGGAATTGATCCAAGAAATGATAATGAAATCACCCGTGAGCCGGATGATGATGAGCCGCTGGCTGCTCTGGCATTTAAAATAGCTACCGATCCTTATGTCGGAAGACTTGTATTCCTGCGTATTTATTCAGGTGTTCTCCATGCAGGAGATACTGTACTTAATACAAGGACAGGTAAAAGGGACAGGGTCAACCGGCTTTTCCAGATGCATGCAAACAAGCAGAATCCTGAAGAGAGCGTTTCAGCAGGGGATATTTGTGCAGGTGTCGGATTCAAGGATCTAAGAACAGGGGATACTCTCTGCGCTATAAACAAACCGATTACCCTTGAATCAATGGATTTTCCTGAACCAGTTATTGGCGTTGCAGTTGAACCAAAAACCCAGGCTGATGTAGACAAGCTGTCTGTTGCACTTAATAAGCTGGCAGAGGAAGATCCCACGTTCCAGGTAAGAATTGATCCCGACAGCGGGCAGACTATAATAAACGGTATGGGAGAATTGCATCTTGAAATTCTTATTGACCGTTTAAAGCGTGAATTCAAGGTTGAATGTAATCAGGGTGTTCCTCAGGTTGCTTATAAAGAGGCAATTACAACAACCGCTGAATTTCGTGAAGTATTTAAGAAGCAGACCGGAGGCAGAGGAAAATTTGCCGACATATATGCTGCACTGATGCCGGCAGATAATAGCATCAGAGGCCTCGAATTTGTAAATGAGGTTAAGGGAGGCAATATTCCAAAAGAGTTTATCCCGTCAGTTGAAAAAGGATTCCGTGAGGCAATGTCAAACGGACCGCTGGCAGGTTTCCCTCTCGAAAACCTTAAAGTAGTACTCAGAGACGGTTCATACCATCCTGTCGACTCCGATGCCCTTTCCTTTGAAATTGCTGCAAAACAGGCATTCAGGAAATATGCGGGGAAATGCAATCCCGTGATCCTTGAACCAATTATGTCAACAGAGGTTGTTACCCCTGAAGAATATGTTGGTGATGTAATCAGCGATTTTAACAGGAGAAGAGGCAGGGTGGAAGGTATGGAATCGAAGGCAGGTGCAAGGGTTGTAAAAGCAAAAGTACCTCTGGCCGAAAAATTCGGTTATGTTACAGTACTCAGAACCCTGACCTCGGGAAGAGCAACTTCGACAATGGAGTTTTCCCATTATGAAGAGGTGCCTGCAGAAATAGCAAACAGAATTATAGAAATTACAAAAGGAAAAATTCTTTAAAGAAATGAGTCAGAAAATTCGTATCAAACTGAAATCTTACGATCATAACCTGGTTGATAAATCAGCAGAGAAGATCGTTAAGACAGTAAAATCGACCGGTGCAGTTGTAAGTGGTCCAATTCCGCTTCCGACACATAAGAAGATCTATACGGTTCTTCGTTCCCCGTTCGTGAACAAGAAAGCAAGGGAACAATTTCAGCTTTCATCGTATAAGAGGCTGCTTGACATTTACAGCTCAACGCCCAAAACAATTGATGCTCTGATGAAGCTGGAACTTCCAAGCGGGGTTGAAGTAGAAATAAAAGTGTGAAACCAGTAAAGCAATAAAGAGATGCAGGGATTAATTGGAAAAAAGGTAGGAATGACTTCCGTTTTCGATCAGGACGGAAAGAATGTTCCTTGTACTGTACTCCAGGCAGGCCCGTGTGTTGTAACACAGGTCAAAACAATTGAGAAGGACGGATATTTCGCAGTACAGCTTGGTTTCGATGAGAAAAAGGAAAAGCATACCACGAAGGCTGAATTAGGCCATTTTAAAAAGGTAAATACAACTCCAAAAAGAAAGCTCATTGAATTCACCGGATTTGCCGAAGGGCAGGTGAAGGAAGGGGAAGTGCTTACCGCTGAGCTTTTCAGACCGGATAACTGGGTTGATGTGCGCGGCTGGTCAAAAGGCAAGGGATTCCAGGGTGTCGTAAAACGTCACGGTTTTGCAGGCGTTGGAGGTCAGACACATGGCCAGCATAACAGGGGAAGAGCACCAGGTTCTCTTGGAGCATCATCATTCCCATCAAGGGTGCTGCCAGGAATGAGAATGGCAGGTCGTATGGGCGGAAATAAAGTTATGTCGATAAGCATGAAGGTAATGAAGCTTATGGCAGAGACTAATTTAATTATAGTTAAAGGATCAGTTCCCGGTCCGAAAGGTGGTTACGTAATAATTACAAAATAATGGAATTAGCGATTCTTAATATTGATGGCAAGGAGACCGGAAGAAAAGTTAATCTTAACGATTCGATTTTCGGCATTGAACCTAATGATCACGCCATTTATCTGGATACAAAACAGTTCCTGGCTAATCAAAGGCAGGGAACGCATAAATCCAAACAGCGTGGTGAAGTGGCAGGCAGTACCAGGAAGATCAAGCGGCAGAAAGGAACCGGAACAGCCCGTGCAGGCAGTTTAAAGAACCCTTTATTCCGCGGGGGAGGACGTGTATTCGGCCCCCAGCCCCGGTTCTACGGCTTCAAGCTTAATAAAAAGCTGAAACAGCTGGCCAGGAAATCAGCCCTTTCATATAAGGCATCGGCAAACAGTATTATTGTTCTGGAAGACTTCTCTTTTGAAGTTCCAAAAACAAAAGAAATGATAAAAATGGGCAGCAGCCTGAATATTGGAAATAAAAAATCATTATTTGTTTTACCGGAACAAAATAATAACATATATTTGTCATCCCGAAATGTACAAGGGGTTGAAGTTGTAACTGCCGGTGAATTAAGCACTTACAAAATTATGAAAGCTTCAACTCTGGTACTTGCAGAGAGTGCAGTTGACGTTTTGCAGGCAACTTTTGAAAACCAGTAAATTTTGAGTAATGAATATTTTGCTTAAACCAATAGTGACGGAAAAGATGACAAGTCAGGGCGATAAATTCAATCGCTACGGATTCATCGTTGCTAAAAACGCAAATAAATTGCAGATCAGGAAGGCTGTCGAGGAATTGTATGGCGTAACAGTCGATTCAGTCAATACAATGAGGTACGGCGGCAAGGTAAAAACAAGAAATACGAAATCGGGCTTTCTCGTCGGGAAAACCGCAGCTTTGAAAAAAGCAGTTGTTACCCTTGCAGAAGGAAACAAGATTGATTTCTATAGCAATATCTAACAACCAGTATGGCAGTCAGAAAATTAAAACCTGTTACACCAGGTCAGAGAAACAAAATCATCAGTGCTTTTGACACTTTGACAAAAGCCACGCCGGAGAAATCCTTGCTTCGACCGCTCAGGAAATCAGGAGGAAGGAACGTTAACGGCAAAAGAACTATGCGGTACATCGGAGGCGGTCATAAACAGATGTACAGGGTCGTCGATTTTCTCAGGGAAAAAGATGGCATGCAAGCAACAGTAAAGGCAATTGAATATGACCCGAACAGGTCATCGAGAATTGCCCTTCTTGTTTATGAAGATGGTGAGAAAAGGTACATAGTATCTCCCAACGGACTGAAGGTGGGACAGAAAGTTGTATCAGGTAAAGATGCAACACCTGAAATCGGTAACACGATGTTTCTCAATGACATTCCGCTTGGTACAATTGTTCATAATATTGAACTGAAGCCAGGTAAAGGTGGTGCTCTTGCCCGCAGTGCAGGTACTTATGCACAGCTTTCAGCACGTGAGGGGAAATATGCCATAATTAAGCTTCCTTCAGGTGAGACAAGGATGGTTCTTACAACATGCCGTGCAACGATAGGAACTGTTTCAAATGCCGATCATAATCTTGAAAAATCAGGTAAGGCCGGCCGTTCACGATGGCAGGGCCGCCGTCCAAGAGTCAGAGGCGTTGTTATGAATCCGGTCGATCACCCAATGGGTGGCGGCGAAGGAAGAGCTTCAGGCGGACATCCCAGATCCCGCAGAGGGGTGCCTGCTAAAGGTTTCAAAACCCGCGACAAGAAGAAATACTCTGCAAAACACATTATTGAAAGAAGGAAAAAATAACTGATATACTATGAGCAGGTCAATTAAAAAGGGTCCTTTTATTGAATTCAAGATGGAAAAGAGAGTTCTTGAAATGAACAAGGGACAAAAAAAATCAGTTCTCAAGACATGGTCACGGCGATCGGTTATCTCCCCTGACTTTGTCGGACATACTATAGCAGTTCATAACGGAAATAAATTCATCCCCGTTTACATTACCGAAAACATGGTAGGACACAAGCTTGGCGAATTTGCTCCTACACGCACATTCAGAGGTCACTCGGGCAACAAGTAAAAAGTAGTGTAAACCGAAAAATATTCAGACATGGGTGCAAGAAAAAGAAATACAGCAGAACGGAGAAAAGAGGCTGCAAAAGAGAGGTACCAGGCAATTCTCAGGAACTGTCCTACCTCACCCCGTAAAATGAGGCTCGTTACAGGAATGATAAGCGGCCTGGAAGTGAACAAAGCACTTGATGTGCTAAAATTCAGTCCACAGGAAGCATCACGCAGGCTCGAAAAGCTTCTTCTCTCAGCAATAGCCAACTGGCAATCGAAAAATGAAGGTGTAAGAATCGAGGAAAGTCACCTTTTTGTTAAAGAGATCAGCGTTGACGGCGGCCGTGCACTTGAAAAGGCTGCAGACAGCTCCGCAGGGAAGAGCTTACAGGGTCAGAAAAAGATCTAACCATGTTACTCTGATTCTCGACAGTATGAATAAGGAAGTTGAAAAAACATCAAAATAAACAGATGGGACAAAAAGTAAATCCGATTGGCAACAGATTAGGTATAATCAAAGGTTGGGACTCAAACTGGTTCGGTGGAAAAGATTTCTCCGGCAAGCTGGTTGAAGATACCAGGATAAGAGAATATCTGAATGCCAGGCTTGCAAAAGCAAGTCTCTCAAAGATTATCATCGAGAGAACACTTAAGCTTATTACCGTAACGGTAAATACTGCCCGCCCTGGGATTATAATCGGTAAAGGTGGCCAGGAAGTTGATAAACTAAAGGAAGAACTGAAGAAGATTACAAAGAAAGAGGTTCAGATCAACATTTTTGAAGTTAAACGTCCCGAGCTTGATGCAAATATTGTTGCAAACAATATAGCCCGTCAGCTTGAAGGTAAAATTTCATACCGTCGTGCAATTAAAATGTCGATCGCTTCCACAATGAGGATGGGTGCCGAAGGGATTAAAGTTCTTATTTCAGGACGTCTTGGAGGTGCTGAAATGGCAAGAAGCGAGACATATAAGGAAGGACGTATTCCTCTTCATACACTGCGTGCCGACATTGATTATGCTCTGGGCGAAGCCCATACAAAAGTTGGTCTGCTCGGGATAAAAGTGTGGATATGCAACGGTGAAGTTTACGGAAAAAGAGACCTTAGTCCGAATATCGGTGCAAGAAATGCAAAAAGCAAAAGCCTCAAACGCAAGGCAAAGAAATAAGGGTTAAGAGAGTATAAAATTTATAAAGATATTTGACCATGTTACAACCGAAAAGGACCAAATTCAGGAGAGCCCAGAAAGGAAGAATGAAGGGAAATGCTCAGAGAGGCAACCAGCTTGCATTCGGGTCGTTTGGTATTAAAGCATTGGAAGAGTGCTGGATCACTGGAAGACAGATCGAAGCTGCCCGTCAGGCTGTCACACGGCATATGAAACGTGAGGGACAGATCTGGATCAGGATATTCCCCGACAAACCTATTACAAAGAAACCTGCTGAGGTCCGTATGGGAAAAGGAAAGGGTGCACCCGAAGGCTTTGTTGTCCCTGTTACCCCCGGGAGAATCATCATCGAGGCTGAAGGAGTTCCATATGATATAGCTAAAGAGGCTCTGCGGCTTGCAGCACAGAAACTTCCGATAACAACAAAATTCGTTGTCAGAACCGATTTCGTACAGGAATAAAATATAGAACAGATAGAGATGAAAACTTCAGAAATAAAGGAATTAAGCACGCCGGATCTGGTTGAAAGGATAGATACCGAGAAAACCATGCTTGTCCGCATGAAGCTTAACCATGCTATAACACCTCTGGATAATCCTCAGAAGCTCAAAGAGGTTAAGCTTACAATTGCGCGTCTGCTTACAGAGCTGCGTACCAGGGAAATTAATAAAACACCTAAAAGCTAGATCAGCAATGGAAAGGAATATCAGAAAGGAACGTATCGGTGTTGTCGTCGGCAACAAAATGGATAAATCGATCGTTGTGGCCATCAAAAGAAAAGTAAAGCATCCAATCTATGGCAAATTTGTCAACAGGACAAAAAAGCTGATGGCTCATGATGAAGAGAATTCGTGCAATATTGGCGATAAAGTACGTATCTCGGAGACCAGGCCTCTGAGTAAAAATAAATCCTGGAGATTGGTCGAAATAATTGAAAGAGCTAAGTAGTCATGATACAGCAGGAAAGCAGGTTAACAGTTGCCGACAACTCCGGAGCAAAGGAAGTTTTGTGTATCCGGGTACTTGGAGGCAGTAAGAAAAGATATGCAACTGTCGGCGATAAGATAGTTGTAAGTGTCAAGAGCGCCCTCCCGTCGGGTGAGGCAAAAAAGGGAACAGTGAGCAAAGCTGTTGTTGTGAGGACAACCAAGGAGATACGCCGTGCGGATGGTTCCTATATCAGGTTTGATGATAATGCTGTGGTACTGCTAAATAACCTTAATGAAGTTAGAGGTACCCGTATATTCGGTCCGGTGGCTAGGGAACTACGCGAAAAGTATATGAAGATTGTCTCTCTTGCACCTGAAGTTCTATAATTCTTAAATAAAGAGCAATGCAGAAGAAACTACATATTAGAAAGGGAGATACGGTTATGGTGATAACCGGTGAATCCAAAGGGCAGAAAGGAAGAGTCCTCGAGGTTGACAGGGATAAAAACAGAGCTTTGGTTGAAAGTGTTAATACTGTTTCAAAACATACAAAACCGAATGCAAAATCACCCCAGGGAGGCATTCTGAAGAAAGAGGCCCCGATTAATCTGTCGAACCTTATGCTTATCGATCCTTCGTCGGGAAAACCAACAAGAATCGGCAGAAAGTTAAATGACAAAAATAAATTAGTTCGTTACTCAAAAAAATCAGGAGAGGAGATCAAGTAATGTATACACCTGTATTAAAAACCAGATATAAAGAAGAGATCGTCCCTGAATTAATGAAGGAATTCAGCTATAAGACAGTCATGCAGGTTCCAAAGCTGGAAAAGATTGTTCTTAATCAGGGTGTTGGACAGGCAATAGCTGACAAGAAGCTGCTTGAATTCAGTGTTAAGGAATTAACAGATATAGCAGGTCAAAAAGCTGTTCAGACCTATTCATCGAAGGATATTTCTAACTTCAAACTTAGGAAAAATATGCCGATCGGTGTAATGGTTACTTTGCGCAAGGATAAAATGTATGAATTTCTTGAAAGGCTTATCTGTGTTGCGTTGCCAAGGATCCGCGATTTCAAGGGTATCAGCGCAAAGCTTGACGGACGGGGCAATTATACTCTCGGCATCACTGAGCAGATAATATTCCCGGAGATTGACCTTGACAAAGTTGCCAAGATCATGGGACTTCAGATGACTTTCGTTACATCGGCAAATACCGATGAGGAGGCACTTGCACTTCTGAGGCATTTTGGGTTACCTTTTAAAAATATTAAAAACTGATTATATGGCTAAAGAATCGATGATAGCCCGCGAAGTAAAACGCGCAAGACTGACTGAGAAATACGCAGCAAAAAGAGCAAAACTGAAAGCTGAGGGTGATTATGTGGGACTGAGCCGTCTGCCACGGAATTCAAATCCCAACAGAATGCATAATCGTTGCAAGCTTACCGGACGTTCAAGAGGTTATATGAGGCAGTTCGGAATAAGCAGGATAACCTTCAGGGAGATGGCATCCTTCGGGCTTATCCCCGGTGTCAAGAAAGCCAGCTGGTAAAAGTAAGAATGAATATTAACTATTTTAAAGAATAAGAGATGACTGATCCGATTGCAGATTTACTGACCAGAATTAGGAATGCCATTATGGCTGGTCATAAGGTGGTTGAAGCTCCAGCATCCAATCTTAAAAAGGAGATTGCCAGGATATTGTTCGAAAAGGGGTATATCCTTAGCTATAAGGTGGTTGACGGAGAAGAAAAACAGAGTGTATTGAAAATCGCCCTGAAATATAATCCGAAGAGCAAAAAACCTGCTATTAAAAAAATTACAAGGGCCAGTCGTCCGGGCCTCAGACGTTACATCGGCGTCGATGAAATGCCAAGAGTTCTGAACGGACTCGGAATTGCAATTATCTCAACCTCAAAGGGTCTGATGACCGATAAAGAGGCTAAAAATGAGAATATAGGTGGAGAAGTATTATGTTATGTATACTAAAAAAAGGATAGTATTATGTCACGAATAGGAAAATTACCTGTAAACCTGCCCAAAGGAGTAACTATAAATGTCAGCGACTCCAATGAGGTAAGTGTTAAAGGACCTTTGGGTGAGCTGAAGCAGAGGATAAATAAAGACCTGAAGGTTGAAGTAGTGGATAACACTATCGTATTGTCAAGGCCTTCAGAATCGAAAAGTCATAAGTCGCTTCATGGTCTTTCCAGGGCGCTTATCGCAAACATGGTTGTTGGAGTGTCGCAGGGATTCAAAAAAGAACTTGAACTTGTTGGAGTTGGTTACAGGGCCGAGGCAAAAGGGCAGCAGCTCGAAATGAGTCTTGGCTACTCACACGAAATAATACTTCAGGTACCTGACGAAGTGAAGGTTGAAACCAAAACCGAAAGAAGGAGCAATCCTGTTATTACCCTGACATGTATCGATAAACAGCTTATCGGACATGTTGCAGCAAAGATCAGATCACTTCGTCCGCCTGAGCCTTACAAGGGAAAAGGTATCAAGTTTGTCGGAGAAGTGCTAAGGAGGAAAGCTGGTAAATCAGCTAGTGTTTAATCCGGTTAAAAATTAAATTATCATGGCTTTAACCAAATTGGAAAAAAGAACACGGATCCGTATGAGGATCCGGAAAAAAATAAGCGGCACTGCAGAAAGACCGCGTCTTGCAGTATTCCGCAGCAACAAACAGATCTACGTTCAGGTTGTTGATGACCTTAAGGGAGTCACTCTTCTGGCAGTCAGCTCCAAAGAAAAGGAGATCGCCAAAACAGGCATTAAGAAAACCGAACAGGCTAAAATAGTCGGAAAGTCTCTTGCTGAAAAATGTAAGGAAAAAGGTATCGAGAACGTCATTTTTGACAGGAGCGGGTATAAATATCATGGTAGAGTTAAATCATTGGCTGATGCAGCCCGCGAAGGCGGTCTAAAATTCTGATAATATGGGAAACGGGATAAGAAAAGTAAAAACCAGCGACCTTGAACTCAAGGACAGGCTTGTTAGCATCCAGAGAGTTACAAAAGTTACAAAGGGCGGACGAACATTCAGCTTTTCGGCTATTGTTGTTGTCGGGAACGAAGATGGAATTGTCGGACACGGACTTGGAAAAGCCAGTGAAGTGACAACTGCCATAGCAAAAGGGATTGAAGATGCCAAAAAGAACCTGATTAAAGTGCCTATAATACATGGAACAATTCCTCACGAGCAGGTTGCAAAATTTGGTGGCGCAAAAGTATTCATCAAACCAGCAACCGAAGGTACCGGAGTAAAAGCCGGAGGTGCAATGAGGGCTGTTCTTGAAAGCGTCGGAGTGAAGAACGTGCTTGCCAAATCAAAAGGATCATCAAATCCTCATAACCTCGTTAAGGCAACTTTTGCAGCGCTTCTTGAAATGCGTGATGCATTGGCTGTTGCTGAGCACAGGGGAGTAAGTCTGGATAAAGTATTTAACGGATAGTAAAGTAAACCACAATGGCAAAAATTCGCATAACCCAGGTAAAGAGCAAAAACGGAAAACCCGAAAGGCAGAAGAGGACTCTTGCAGCACTTGGAATTACAAAGCTGAACCACAGCGTCGAACATGAAGCTACTCCCCCGATTCTGGGAATGGTTGAAAAGGTAAGACACCTGGTCAAAGTGGAGAATATTTAAGGTATTAACGATATTATATAAAAAGTTATGGATCTAAGTAACTTAAAACCTGCTAAAGGATCAGTAAAAAGAAGCAAGCGCATTGGCCGCGGACAGGGTTCCGGGAAAGGCGGTACGTCAACCAGGGGTCATAAAGGCGCCAAATCAAGGTCGGGGTATAGCAAGAAGATAGGTTTTGAAGGTGGTCAGATGCCTCTTCAGCGCCGGGTTCCCAAATTCGGTTTTAAAAATATTAACCGGAAGGAATACAAGGCAATAAATCTTATTACACTTCAGACACTTGCTGAGAAAAATAATCTGGAAATAATTGATTTTGATATACTCCGGAAGGCCGGACTTATTGCAAAAAATGATCTGGTAAAGGTACTTGGAAAGGGAACTCTTGAAAGAAAACTTGAGGTTCATGCCCATGCATTCAGTAAATCAGCAGTGGAAGCAATTGAAGCCCAGAAAGGTACCGTCGTAAAACTTTAAGTTCATGAGACTTGTTCAGACAATAAGAAACATCTTTAAGATAGAAGATCTTCGCGCAAGGTTACTCTATACTTTGGCTATTGTAGCATTGTACCGTTTGGGTAAATATATAACATTGCCGGGTATTGATCCTGCACAGCTGGGAGCACTGAAATCCCAGACCTCTTCCGGTTTGATGGGTCTGCTTGACATGTTTTCGGGAGGAGCATTTTCTCAGGCTTCTGTCTTTGCCCTTGGAATCATGCCCTATATTTCAGCATCCATCGTGGTGCAGCTTCTTGGTATTGTCTTCCCATATTTCCAGAAATTACAGAAGGAGGGGGAGAGCGGAAGAAGAAAAATGAACCAGTACACAAGGTATCTTACAGTAGGTGTTCTGATACTGCAGGCTCCCACGTACCTGGTAAACCTTACTGCTCAGCTTCCTGCATCAGCATTTGTTCTGGCAAACGGATTCTTCTTTAAGTTTTCATCAGTTGTAATTCTGACTGCAGGTACAATGTTCGTTATGTGGCTCGGGGAAAAAATAACTGATAAAGGTATAGGGAACGGGATATCGCTTATTATTATGATAGGTATTGTTGCCAGGATGCCTGCAAATTTTATTTTTGAAGCCGGAACAAGGATGAACGGTGCCGGTGGTCCGATTGCACTGATAGTTGAGGTTTTAATACTTTTTGTCATCATTCTTGGAACTATACTGCTGGTTCAGGGTACCAGACGCGTTCCTGTTCAGTATGCAAGAAGGATTGTTGGCAACAAGCAGTACGGAGGAGTACGTCAGTATATCCCTCTTAAGGTTAATGCTGCAGGTGTAATGCCGATAATTTTTGCCCAGGCTATTATGATGCTCCCGATGATCATAGCCGGCTATTCAAACTCAAGCTCAGGTTTTGTTGTTGCCTTTTCGAATATGTACGGATTCTGGTATAATCTGGTTACAGGTCTGCTAATTGTACTGTTCACATATTTCTACACTGCGATAACTATAAATCCTGTCCAGATGGCCGATGACATGAAGAAAAACGGTGGATTTATCCCCGGTATCAAACCAGGCAGAAAAACAGTAGAGTTCTTCGATATGATTATGTCGAGGATAACACTCCCCGGTTCCATCTTCCTGGCAATTATTGCCATTCTTCCGGCTGTTGCAGTGAAGTTTACCGTATCACCCCAGTTTGCACAGTTTTTTGGCGGCACTTCACTGCTGATTCTTGTCGGGGTTGTACTTGATACGCTTCAACAGATTGAAAGTCATTTGCTGATGCGTCATTATGACGGTCTTATGAAATCAGGCCGTGTGAAGGGACGAACAGGCGCAACGACGTCGATATAATTAGTTTAGCGTTCTTTGATGTTGTATTTAAAGACTGATGAAGAGATAGGGTTGTTGAGAGAGAGCAATATGCTGGTGTCGAAGACACTTGCCGAGGTTGCTTTACTGATAAAACCCGGGGTCACCACTCTTTATCTCGATAAAGTTGCCGAAACATTTATCCGTGATAACGGTGCTGAGCCTGCATTCAAGGGTTATGGAGGGTTTCCGGGAACACTTTGCACTTCTGTAAATGATGTGGTGGTTCACGGATTTCCTTCAGATTATATTCTGAAAGAAGGCGACATTATATCGGTTGACTGCGGAGTGATTCTGAACGGATGGTATGGTGATAGTGCATACACCTTTGCTGTTGGTGAAATTGAAAGTGACGTCAGACAGCTTCTTGATTATACAAAAGAATCACTTGAGGAGGGTGTTAAAGAGGCTTTGGCAGGGAACAGGGTTGGCGATATCTCCTGGGCGGTACAGAATAAAGCCGAAAGTGGTGGATATTCAGTGGTCAGGGAGCTAGTCGGACACGGACTTGGAAAAAGACTTCATGAACCGCCAGAAGTACCAAATTACGGTAAAAGAGGAACCGGACAAAAAATGGAAAAGGGACTTGTTATCTGCATTGAACCGATGATCAACCTTGGAAGGAAAGAGACGGTGCAGATGCACGATGGCTGGACAATAAAGACAGTTGATGGAAGACCTTCGGCTCATTTCGAATATGCCGTTGCGGTCGACAAAGGAAAGGCTGATGTTTTAACAACATTTAAATTTGTTGAAGAAGTTTTAAATAAAATGTAATCGTATGTCGAAACAAGCATCAATCGAACAGGACGGTACAATCATTGAGGCTCTTTCCAATGCAATGTTCAGGGTGGAGCTCGAAAACGGACATGTGATAACGGCCCATATCTCCGGTAAGATGAGAATGCACTATATCAAGATCCTGCCTGGTGACAAGGTGAAAGTTGAAATGTCACCCTACGATCTTACAAAAGGAAGAATAACATTCAGGTATAAATAAGAAATATTAAGATAATGAAAGTAAGAGCATCTGTAAAAAAGCGCAGCGCCGACTGCAAAATAGTCAGGCGTAAGGGGCGCATATATGTTATTAGCAAGAAAAATCCCAAGTTTAAACAGAGACAGGGATAATTTATATAATTTTGCAACTCATTTAAGAAAAGTAATATATGGCACGTATTGTTGGTGTTGATTTACCAAGAAACAAAAGAGGCGAAGTCGGCCTGACCTATATCTATGGAGTGGGAAGAAGTACCGCTCAGAGGGTACTCGATGAAGCAGGTGTTGACAGGAATGCAAAGGTTGAGGAATGGACCGATGATCAGATTAATTCAATCCGTCGTATCCTGAACGATAATTACAAGCTTGAGGGTGAGCTTCGTTCGGAAACACAGCTGAATATCAAAAGGTTGATGGATATCGGTTGTTACCGAGGTGTCCGCCACCGTCTGGGCCTGCCTGTAAGGGGCCAGAGCACAAAGAACAACGCAAGGACGCGTAAAGGAAGAAAGAAAACTGTTGCTAACAAGAAAAAAGCTACTAAATAAATAGAATATGGCAAAGAAAACCGGAGCATTGAAGAAACGGATCGTTAAGGTCGAACCAACAGGCCAGGCTCATGTTCATTCATCATTTAATAATCTTATTATTACCCTGACAAATAATTCGGGTCAGGTGATATCATGGGCTTCGTCAGGTAAAATGGGCTTTAAAGGATCAAAGAAAAATACTCCATATGCTGCCCAGATGGCATCAGAGGAATGTGGGAAGGTCGCTTATGATCTTGGTTTAAGAAAAGTAAAAGTGTTTGTAAAGGGACCGGGAGCAGGTCGCGAATCAGCAATCAGATCGATCAGCAATGTTGGTATCGAAGTAACCGAGATCATCGATGTTACACCAATGCCTCATAACGGTTGCCGTGCACCCGGTAGAAGAAGAGTATAAAGGTGACGGAAAGGATAATTTAAGTTAAAAAATAAAAGCACGATGGCAAGATATACCGGCCCAAAATCAAGAATTGCAAGAAAATTCGGAGAAGCTATTTACGGCCCCGATAAAAACTTCGACAGGAAAAATTTTCCTCCTGGTCAGCACGGGATGAACAAAAAAAGGAAAAAGACTTCAGAATACGGGCTTCAGCTCAGAGAGAAGCAGAAGGCAAAATATACATACGGAGTACTTGAAAGACAATTTCATAAAACTTTTGAAAAAGCTTCAAGAAGCAAGGGAGTTACCGGTGAGGTGCTTCTTCAGATGCTTGAAGCTCGTCTCGATAATACTGTTTTCCGTCTTGGTGTTGCCCCGACAAGAGCTTCTGCACGTCAGCTTGTTTCGCACAGGCACATTACGGTGAACGGGGAGGTTGTTAATATTCCTTCATTCCAGCTTAAACCCGGCGACATTATAGGAGTTCGCGAAAAATCAAAATCTCTGGAAACAATAGTCGATTCACTTACAACAAGAAGGTATTCAAAACTACCATGGCTTGAGTGGGACGACGCACAAATGGCAGGTAAGTTCATGAGTGTACCTGAACGTACAGATATTCCTGAAGACATTAAGGAACAATTAATAGTTGAATTGTATTCAAAATAATTTATAAGATAAGTCCTATGGCCATTTTATCATTCCAGAAGCCTGACAAAGTTATTATGCTGGAAGCTACCGACAGGTTCGGTAAATTTGAATTCCGGCCTCTTGAACCCGGCTATGGTATTACCGTTGGTAATGCTCTTAGAAGGATTCTTCTCTCTTCACTCGAAGGTTTTGCAATAACCACGGTAAAGATCGAAGGTATCGATCACGAGTTCTCGACAATTACCGGTGTTATGGAAGATGTTACTGAAATAATACTTAACCTGAAACAGGTCCGCTTTAAACGGACTGTCGAAGATGTTGATCATGAGAAAGTCGTTGTTAAGATAAGCGGACAGGAAGTCTTTAAAGCCGGCGCTCTGAGAAATGTTCTCAGCAGTTTTGATGTTCTCAATCCCGACCTTGTAATCCTGAGGATGGAGCCCGACGTTAAACTTCAGATGGAATTGACAATAAATAAAGGCAGAGGATATGTTCCTGCTGAAGAAAATCAGCCGGTCGACAGCGAATTCGGAGTTATCGCTATCGACTCTATCTTTCACACCGGTCAGGAATGTAAAATATACAGTCGAGAACTATCGTGTTGAACAGAAAACCGACTATGAAAAGCTTCTTATGGAGCTTGAGACAGATGGCTCAATTCACCCGAAAGAGGCATTAAAAGAGGCAGCCAAGATTCTTATCTATCATTTCATGCTTTTCTCCGATGAGAAGATCACCCTTGATTCGGATGATAAGATGGCAAATGAGGAGTTCGATGAGGAAGTACTTCATATGCGCCAGCTTCTCAAAACAAAGCTTGTCGATCTCGACCTCTCGGTCAGGGCTCTTAACTGCCTGAAAGCTGCAGAAGTCGAAACGCTTGGTGACCTTGTGAAATTCAATAAGAACGATCTTCTGAAATTCAGGAATTTCGGAAAGAAATCCCTCACTGAGCTTGATGAACTACTTGAGTCAATGAGCCTTTCATTCGGTATGGATGTAAGCAAATATAAATTAGATAAAGATTAAGATAAACTGGTTAAGGATATAGAGAAATGCGACATCAGAGAGTTATTAACCACCTGGGCAGGACAAGTTCACACAGGAAATCAATGATTTCCAATATGGCTGTTTCACTGATCCTTCATAAAAGGATCACTACCACCACTGCAAAAGCTAAAGCGCTTAAGACATTTGTTGAACCGCTTATTACAAAATCAAAGGAAGATTCGACACACTCAAGAAGAGTTGTGTTCGGTTATCTTAAAGATAAGGATGCAGTCTCCGAGTTATTCCGCGAAGTATCGCCTAAAATAGCCGACAGGCCGGGTGGTTATACAAGGATACTTAAGACTGGCAACAGGATAGGAGATAATGCAGAAATGTGCATTCTCGAGCTTGTTGATTTCAATGAAGCAATGAAGGGCGGAGAAACAGCCAAACCAAAAGCTGCCAGGAGAAGGAGAACATCGAAAAAGGCTGCCGGAGAAACAGGATCCCCAAAACCTGAAAAGGGAACTGCTGTAAAAGCTAAAAAGAGTGCAAAAGCCCCAAAGGCAGGTGAGAAGGCATCAGATGATGCTCATGAAGCCGGGAAAAAATAATAAAAACGATTTTTTAAATGAAAGGGATATGACCATAAAGACGTATCCCTTTTTTTGTATATATTGCTGAAATGTTTAATGAAAAAATAAATTTCTATGGGACAAATAGTTAGCGTACACGCAAGGGAGATCCTTGATTCCCGGGGAAATCCTACAATTGAAGTTGATGTTCAGACAGCCAGTGGATACCAGGGACGGGCAGCAGTTCCGTCGGGTGCCTCGACAGGCGAAAATGAAGCCCTCGAGCTCCGTGATGATGATAAATCACGTTATATGGGCAAAGGTGTTCTTAAAGCTGTTCATAATGTTAATAATGTTATTTCCGAAGAAATAATAGGTATGGATGTTACCGATCAGGCCGGAATCGACAGAAAGATGATAGATCTTGATGGGACCAAAACCAAGAGCAGTCTTGGCGCCAATTCAATCCTGGGAGTCTCTCTGGCTGTTGCCAAAGCAGCAGCAGCGTATCATGGACTGTCGCTTTTCCGTTATATCGGGGGAGCAAATGCAGTGACACTCCCGGTTCCAATGATGAATATTATCAACGGCGGATCTCACTCTGATGCTCCGATTGCTTTTCAGGAATTCATGATCAGACCCATCGGGGCGCAAAGTTTTAAAGAAGGATTAAGGATGGGTGCCGAAGTGTTTCATTCTCTCAAGAAGGTGCTGAAAGGTCGCGGACTGAGTACCGCGGTAGGGGATGAAGGAGGATTCGCACCTCCTCTTGGCGGGACCGAAGATGCACTTGAAACCATTGTCAGGGCAATTTCGGCAGCAGGTTACAAACCAGGAGTTGATGTTACTATTGCTCTCGATTCGGCTGCTTCGGAGTTTTACGAAAACGGAATGTACAATTATGCAAAGTTTGAAGGCCCAAAGGGAGCAAGAAAAACATCAAAGGAACAGGTTGATTATTTTGAAAAACTCATCGGGATGTTCCCGATCGATTCAATTGAAGATGGAATGGCAGAAGGCGACTGGGACGGGTGGAAACTGATGACCGACCGGCTTGGAAAGAAAATTCAGATTGTTGGCGATGATGTTTTTGTAACCAATATTGAATACCTGAAAAAAGGTATTGAACTTGGATGCGCTAACTCGATCCTTATAAAGCTGAACCAGATCGGAACACTGACCGAGACTCTGAATGCAATTGAAATGGCCCACAGGGCAGGTTATACTACAGTTATATCACATCGTTCAGGTGAAACCGAAGATACGACTATTGCTGATGTTGCAGTTGCTACCAATTCGGGACAGATAAAAACAGGATCGTGCAGCAGGACTGACAGGATCTGTAAGTATAATCAGCTGCTGAGGATAGAGGAGATGCTCGGGGATTTGGCAGTCTATGGTTACAAAAAGTAATTAGACTATAATTTCACGATTACACAGAGTTCCACAGAGAATACACAGAGCACACAGAGGTAGTCCTCTGTGGACCTCTGTGAATGCTCGGTGTTCTCTCTGTAATTTTTTATTGGGATTCCCTTATTTACCGTGGTTTTCAGTAGTTATTAACAATTGTTGATAACTAATGTTTATATCCGGTGTACAACTATGAAATGCAACATGATTGCCATATCATATTCTTATATTATATTTGATCTATCAGGTGAGCGATAAAAGACTGCTCTAAAGATGTGGAACCGGAAAAGGTTACTTAACTGAAACAAAATCCGGCTCTTTCAGACCTTCGGGACTGCGCATCAAAGGAGCCGAAGCCTGAGCAAACGGACTCCGGTCCGTGATACTCAGCAGATCGATGAACCCGGAAACGTTCTTTCAGCGATTGAGTCACAGGGCTTCAGAAAAAAAAGAGCTTCGGCTCCGGATTCTCTGAAACTGATCCAGATCCTTCGGGAAATGACGTCAGGGCCTGAATGACACTTCGTCCCGGAAATCCAGTCGCAAGACCGGACAAAAGGACAGCCGGAAGGTTATGCTGTAACAGGCAAAACCCGAAAGCCAAGGGTTGCAAATCATGGTTTTATATCAGGAAATGCAGCCGGTCATAATAACAGTAATCTGGCGCCGTTAGCGGCTTCGGTTGCAAATGGTGAATGGGAACTACTCTTAGGAATGGTTCCCATTATTGTTTTATATAAATCAACATTATCCACCTATAATTGATCACCCCCTTCCCTGCCTTCCCCCACGGGGGAAGGAGCTCGTTTTGCATTTCCCCCTTGGGGGAAAGTGAAAGGGGGTAAAAACCTTCAACCAGCGAAGGAAGCAATCTTTTATCTTCAACCCGAATTCATTATCTTTAACTCCGTTAATGAAATAATATGTCTTATTCCGGACTGAAAGATTTCGTTTCTGAGCTTGACATCAAAGGAGAACTTCACCGCATCAAAGTCTTTGCTGATCCGGTGCTTGAAATCACGGAGATAACTGACAGGATAACAAAATCAGGTGGCAGGGCACTTCTTTTTGAAAATAACGGAACCCGGTTCCCTGTTCTTATAAATGCCTTCGGGTCCGACAGGAGAATAGCAATGGCCCTCGGCATGAATGATCTCTCTGAAGCAGGTGACGATATCGAAAAGATGTTTACCTCGGTAACTGATACCCCGGCAAACATTATTGGAAAAATTATGGCACTGCCCCGGCTTCTGAAGATCGCCGGTTATCTTCCTTCGCTTTCGCGATCAAAAGGTTCATGTCAGAAGGTCGTGCATTCAAATCCTGATCTTTCAATATTACCAGTTCTGAAATGCTGGCCTCACGACGGCGGAAGATTTATCACACTGCCAATGGTCCATACAATTCACCCTGCGACCGGAAGGTCAAATGTTGGTATGTACAGGATGCAGATACTCGGGAATGATACCACCGGAATGCATTGGCAGAGACACAAAACAGGGGCAAATCATTTTGAGGCATGGAAGGCATCAGGGAAAAGAATGCCGGTATCGGTCACCCTTGGAGGTGATCCGGTTTATACATATTGCGCCACGGCACCTCTGCCCGAAAACATTAGTGAATATATCCTGGCCGGTTTCCTTAGGAAGAAAAAGGTAAAACTTGTTAAATGCATAACAAATGACCTTTATGTTCCATCCGATGCCGACATTGTAATTGAAGGTTATGTTGATCCGGCTGAAGATTTTGTAACAGAGGGTCCTTTTGGTGATCATACGGGTTTCTACTCCCTGGCCGACCTCTATCCTGTTTTTCATGTCACCTGTATCACTCACTCTCAAAATGCAGTTTATCCGGCTACAATTGTCGGAGTTCCCCCGCAAGAAGATGCCTGGCTGGCAAAAGCCACCGAAAAAATATTCCTTTCACCGGTCAGGCTGGCCATTCAGCCTGAAATCCTCGATTTTCACATGCCCGTTGCAGGTGTTGCACATAATCTGGTTATTGTCAGGATCAATAAGACCTATCCGGGACAGGGAATGAAAGTAATCAGCTCTCTTTTCGGAGCCGGACAGATGATGTTCACCAAATACCTGGTTGTGGTTAGTGGTGATGTGGAAATCAGAAATTACAGAGAGCTGTTGATCCACCTTTTCACCCATACTGATTTTGGATCAGACATTCTCTTTTCCCGTGGCCCGCTTGATGTCCTCGACCATTCATCCGACAATTTCTCCTTCGGGGGCAAAGCAGGTGTTGATGCCACTGTAAAGCTCCCTGAAGAGATGCAAGGAAGGTATTTGCCTCCATTTACGACGGTAGCAGATGGCAAAGATCATCCTGACTGGTTAAATGTGCCATTTATAAAAGGGTTAAAGTTTTACGCTGTTTCCGGGGTAGACGGCATATTAATTCTTGCTATCGATCCTTCCGAGGACCCCGAAAGTGTAAGAAAGGTATGCGATCTGCTTAAGAAAAATGCTGATACTCATGTATTCAGACTTGTGATCGCTGTAGATCATTCAGTTGACAGGGAGGATCTTTTTATGGTTGCATGGCAGGTTCTTGGAAATTCGGATCCGGCACGTGACCATTGCTTTATCGCTCCCGGGTCATTATTGATTGACGGAACCATAAAATTCTTCCGTGAGGGAGGGTTCCCAAGGAGATGGCCAAATATTGTCTGCTCTGATAATGCCACAATTGAAAGTATTGATGAAAAATGGAATTCGCTTGGTTTTGAAACCTTTCTTCCATCCCCCTCTCTTAAAAAATATGAAACTGAACCGTAATGGTACAGATAGCATCGAAAAATAATGAGTAGCTGTCGGATCAGGGGGGAGGTGGTTTGGATTTAACAATTATAGTAACTGCTTGATTTTTTCAATCAGTACTGCAGGTTGAAAAGGTTTTGATAAATATTCATCGATTCCTGCTGAAAGGCATTTTTCCCGGTCTCCTATCATGGCGTTTGCAGTAATTGCTATTATCGGTACATGGGTGTCTGATCCAGCTTCCAGTTCACGGATCTTTTCAGCAGCTAATATCCCGTTCATTACGGGCATAACGATATCCATTAAAACAATATCATAGCCGGCTGTACTCAGTTTTTCAATTGCCTCTTTTCCGTTTGAGGCAGTATCGATGCTGTTCACAAGAGGCTTAAGTGTCAGAAGAGTGATTTTCTGATTGATAAGATTATCTTCAACAAGAAGTATATTGATATCTTTCAGCTCCTTATGGATCCTTTCCCCTGAAGGAACTATTACCGAATCGCCGGCTGAGGTCACTTTAACTTCGGTTACAGGATAGGCAAACGGCATGCTTATATTCAGGACAGTGAAGTTATTGCCCGGTTCCTGGCTGAATTTCCCGTTGCCTGAAGCATATAAGCTTTGAAGCAAGATGCACTTTGTCACCTTCCTGATCAATAAAATTGGTGCTCCTGTCGGTCTGAATGCGCATCCCTAAGTATCTTTCACGATCCGATTCTCTCTCCTTCCTGAGGTTGATTGTGACTTTTGTGGGCAAACCTGAGTTCTGCGATTCAATTGTATTAAAGATGTCAAGGAATATCTGCTTCAGCATTATCGGATCACCCTGACATTCATATTCGCTGTAGTCTTTCTTATTGAAAATAAAATCGAGGTTTGCCTTTTCTTTAAGGCTGTAAAGCTCAATCGTATTTTGTATGGTTGAAAGAATATTGTACCTGATCTGTTTCCTTACCCCGAAACTAAGATTTCCGGCAGACTCCATTGTTAATTCATTAACAGTGGTGACCATATTATTTGTGGAAGCTACGAACGTCTCTATAAGCTCTTTTTGCTTTTTCTGCAGACCTGTCTCCATAAGCAGATCAGCAATAATAACCAGATTGTTAAGCGGCTCCCTTATCCTGTGCGAAAAGTCGGTTATGACATCGTCTTTCTTTTCATTTGAGGAAGAGGCATCCCTGAAAGATTCCTTTACAGTTCTTATCAGATCATTGGCTTTCCTTATTATCAATATAAATATTGCAGCCCCGTTATGACAAGAAAGCCTGCAATGAGCCTTAGGTTGAACGAAATGAAAATAACTGCCAGGATAAGGCATATTAAGGAGATAATTGAATAAGTTTCTATTGAGGCTTTCTTTTTGTTGAAATTCTCATCAGAATACTGATTCCCGGTATTCACTGAAACATAGTCATCTGATTCCATCATTATTTGATCTGATAAATTGCAGAGATGTAAATTTAACTAAAATAGATGATAAATATACATACCCCTAAATTATCAACCTTCAAAGGAAAAGCTTAAATTTGTTTCTGTGGTACAATTTTTGAACCGGAGATTAAAAGCATCAACCATTATGAAGAAGTTTTTCAGGTTTTTACTGATGATTGCGGTAATTGGTTCCGGCGAAGCATTTGTAAAGTTATATGCACAGGAAGAGGAAGGTATGGTAAAATATACTCCCGACTTCAGGTTCAACGATGGCATCTACCTCAATTTCGATCAGGTCAAATCGAACAGCCCGATACCAAAATCAAAGATTCTGACATCTACGGATTATAATGACAAGGATTTCTTTAAGAACCTTATGTCGGGGGAAAAGATCTATTTTTACGACAGCATGGGTATCAGGCAGGAAATTGAAAGGGGCTCGATATGGGGTTATGCAAGGAACGGGATTTTGTATATTCAGGTCCAGGGAAATTTTAACCGGATTACTTTTATAGGAAGTATTTGTCATTTTGTTGCTGATGTCACCTCATACGACAGTCGTTATTACAACTCCCCTTACGGTTATTATGATCCTTATAATTCTTATTATTCTCCATACTATTCACCTTATTCATATTATTCCCCTTACTCCTACGGCAATTATTACTCCCCGTATGGTTCATATTATTCTCCCAACCGTAATAACACAGGGCGAAATGAACTCAGGCAATACATCATTGATTTTGAAAGCGGAAAAATTCTGGAATATGACCTTGAGAATACAGAACTTCTCCTGATGAAGGACAGTGAATTATATGAGGAATTTATGCGTCTGCCCAGCAAGAAAAGAAAGGACCTTATGTTTGTTTATATACGCAAGTTCAACGAAAAAAATCCATTGTTACTTCCTTCAAATCAAGGGCTTTAAATGAGGAAAATACTTACTGCAATTTTACTGATCGCTTCATCCTCTGTTCTGCCGGGGCAGTCTCCTTTTCCAACAGCAAACGAGATAAAGCAATTCATTGCTTCAAAAACATGTGTTGTACTTGAAGATGGCAACACTGTATATAATACATATATACGGCAAGCAATGAAGGAATACTGGAAAATAACACCCTTTGAATTTGTTAAAACATCAGATTTCGGCACCAGGAGATCCGATCCATCGTATTCATTTATCATCCTTACCGAAACCAACTATGAAAATGACAAGTCGAATTCGGTGTTCAATTTTATTAACCTGCTTCAGGGCAAGGATATTTATGAGCTGGGAAAAATGCCGGAGATATGTGCCGTTCCTCTTTCATTTGCCGGAGAGGATGATATGGAATACGGATATAAGCTTGGAGCAATACTGGCTTTTATGCAGAAGCATGCACAGATGATATCCGAGGATCCGACCCTGACGGGAAGAAGATACCTGAGATACTATAATAAAAATATCCCGGAAGTAATGACAAAAAAAATCCTTGTAAAACAGGAGGATCTTTCTCCGGCCATAAGTACAATAGATAAGATTAAAGCCATTTACAGGTACGATATTGAAATTGTTCCGGAGGAGGTTATTGTGAAAGCAATTCAGGAAAAAGCGAAAAATACACTGATACTTCATAAAGTCGGGCCAATGGGAGAGGGGAATTCAGGGCATTGCTTTAAAATGCTTATAGGAACTGACGATTCTAATATGTATTATTACAATCAGCATGCCATTGATAAGGCTAATCCTGATGGCTTATTACCAGCCGATCTTAAGCGTCTTGCGAAATTCTGATAATGCAGCAAATCAAAAAGCAGGACGTCTTTAAATAAAAAACCGGAATGTCATGAGAGAAATCAGAGAATTATCAGAATCGGAAAGGAACTGGGCAATGTTGTGTCACCTTTCGGCATTTGCAGGATTTTTCTTCCCCTTTGGCGGAATTATTGGTCCGCTGATCTGCTGGCTTTCAAGGAAAGATGAGTCGCAATGGGTCGATCAGAATGGAAAGCAAGCACTTAATTTTCAGCTGTCTGTTTTGTTATATATAATACTTGCAGTTCCTTTATGTTTAATTATAGTAGGAATTCCTATTATTGTCTTCCTCATTTTCCTGAAAGTGATCTGCATTATAATCGCTAGTGTAAAAGCTTCTAAAGGAGAGGAATTCAGATACCCGGTAACAATACCATTCATCCAGTAACTTTTTCATACAGGAAATTTCATGGTCAGGATAGAAATTTGTATATTTCTAATCTGAATTGTTTTACTTGTTGCTAGTTGATGGTTGCTAGTTGCTGGTTATCAAGATTGATATTAACCAGTAACCAGTAACCAGCAACTGATCTAAAGATTCCTTGCCATGAAAAAAAATAAAAAAGACAAGAAACCCAAAGTTGAGATCTTCGAAAAGAAGAATCTATATCACGATATTAAGGCTGAAAAGCAGGAAAAGCTGGGGAACAATGAATATTTAAAAAAGCTTTTAAATCTCGAAATTGAGCTTGTAAAGCTTCAGGAGTGGGTAAAGGCAAATAAGCTGCGTGTGGTTGTTATTTTTGAAGGGCGTGATGCAGCCGGTAAGGGAGGTGTTATAAAAACAATTGCAGGCTGCCTCAATCCCAGGATTTGCAGGATAGTCGCTCTCGGCATTCCGACCGAAAAGGAAAAATCTCAGTGGTATTTTCAGCGCTATGTCTCAGAGCTCCCTTCAGGTGGAGAGATAACACTGTTCGACCGGAGCTGGTACAACAGGGCAGGAGTCGAAAAGGTGATGGGGTACTGCAACAATGAGGAATATGAAGAATTTTTGAGATCTTGTCCTGAGTTTGAACGAATGCTGATTCGATCGGGTATCATACTCATAAAATACTGGTTCTCAATAAGCGACAAAGAGCAGGAAAACCGGTTCCAGGACAGGATCAAGGATCCCACCAAGCGGTGGAAGATCAGTCAGATGGATATTGAATCGCGTGATAAATGGGTTGAATATTCGATGGCCAAAGACAAGATGTTCTCATATACCGATACAAGGCAATCGCCCTGGTTTGTTGTCCCGGCCGATGATAAAAGAAGGGCACGGCTTAACTGCATCGATCATTTTCTTACGCTTATACCATATAAGGATCTTACAGTAAAAGCCATAAGGCTACCGCCATTGAAACATGATGTGGCATATGTAAGACCGCCGATAACGGAACAGAATTTTGTACCGGAAAAGTACTGAACACTGTCATGCAAGTCATGCAAGTCTTGCAGGTCTTGCAAGTCTTGGCAAGACCTGCAAGACCTGCATGACTGACAAGACCTGCATGACATTTCCCTTTTTATTCCTACTTTTGTCTTTTTACTTTTATCTTTTATCTTTTAATAATGAAATGAAGCCTTCTATACCGAAAGGAACCCGCGATTTTTCACCTGAAGAGATGATGAAAAGGGATTTCATCTTCGATACGATCAAAAGAGTTTTCAGGTTTTACGGCTATCAGCCGATTGAGACACCGGCAATGGAAAACCTGTCAACCCTGCTCGGAAAATATGGGGAAGAGGGCGATAAACTACTGTTCAGGATCCTTAATTCAGGAGATTTTCTTTCCGGGGTACCCGATAAAGAACTACTTGACAGAGAGCTTGTTAAATTATCTTCGTTAATTTGCGAACGGGGATTGAGGTATGACCTTACAGTACCATTCGCCAGATATGTCGTTCAGCATCGTGAGGAGATCATCTTCCCGTTTAAAAGATATCAGATCCAGCCTGTCTGGCGGGCCGACCGTCCCCAGAAAGGCAGATACCGCGAATTCTTTCAGTGCGATGTTGATGTTATCGGCAGTGATTCTCTGCTAAATGAATATGAACTTGTCAGAATAATTGACGACATATTCGGGAAACTGAAAATTGCAATAGTCATCAAGATCAATAACAGGAAGATATTGTCGGGAATTGCAGAGATCATAAGCGAATCTGCAAGAATAGCAGATATCACGGTAGCAATAGATAAGTTGGAAAAGATAGGTATTGAGGCAGTTAACGAAGAGCTCAGGAGCAAGGGGATAACATCAGAAGCTATCTCCAGGCTTCAACCCATAATTGAGTTAAAAGGTACCACTGCTGAAAAGCTGGCAGGACTTGAAATGGTTCTTTCAGGATCTGAGATTGGCAAAAAGGGAATTGAAGAACTCCGGACACTGTTTTCGTACATTGGCAGCAAAGCACTTTCAGCAGAAACTGAACTCGACCTTACACTAGCACGCGGGTTGAATTATTATACCGGAGCTATAATTGAGGTCAAGTCGAAGGATGCAAGCATTGGAAGCATCTGCGGCGGGGGCCGTTATGACAACCTCACCGGGGTGTTTGGAATGGAAGGAGTGTCTGGAGTCGGAGTCTCATTTGGGGCCGACAGGATCCATGATGTTATGAGCCAGCTGAACCTGTTCAGTGAACAGGAGAGACAATCAACGCAGGTTTTGATACTTAACTTCGGTAATGAAGAAATAAATTTTGCACTGAAGATCCGGGATCAGTTATCAGAACTCAAGATCAGTTCAGAGATCTATCCTGATACTGTCAAGCTGAAGAAGCAAATGTCGTATGCTGATTCAAGGAAAATCCCTTATATTATTATTGCGGGGGAAGAAGAAATTAAGAATAATCTGGTTACTCTGAAGAAAATGGCATCGGGGGAACAGAAAAAGATGAATATGAGGAATTAATGTCATTTTTTAAACCTCCAACCTTCCCAAAGGTTGAAATCATTTACCCCCGGGGTCCACGGAATTGACAGGGGGTAAAAGTTGAGAATAGTTATATTACCTTAACAACGTAATTACATTGTAATTACATTATCTGATACCTGACTTAAGCCCCTAAATCCCCTAAAGGGGACTTTCTATTTAAAATTGATTAAACCGGGAATATCTGTAAATTTGCATCCGTAATTTAATTCGGAATCTGATGGCTCTTCAATGCGGAATACTGGGAATCACCAACGTTGGGAAAACTACCATCTTCAATTGCATCTCAAACACAAAGGGTGAAACAAATGCTTTTGCATTCAGCGCCACCAAATCAAATATCGGGTTGGTGCAGGTTCCCGATCCCAGATTGTACGAGCTTGAAAAACATCAGGTTACAGACAGAATTGTAAATACAACTGTCGAGATTGTTGACATACCCGGACTTACCCGCGGTTCGAACAAGGGTGAAGGTGTCGGCAATAAATTCCTCGGAGACATACGCAATACAGATGCTCTGATACATGTTCTGAGATGTTTTGATAATGATGCCCTTCCTCATATTGACGGTTCGGTCGATCCCGTAAGAGATATGGAGACTATCGACTTTGAGTTGCAGGTTAAGGATATGGAATCGGTAGAGAAGAAACTGCAGCGGCTCGAGAAACTATTAAGGACTGGGGAAAAAGATGCAAAGCATGGTATCGATGTTCTGACAAAGTACAGGGATCATATAGGGAATTTCAACAACGCCCGCAGCCTGGATGTAAAACCTGAGGAGAAGAAACATGTCGATGACCTTTTCCTGCTTACGATGAAACCAGTTATGTATGTCTGCAATGTTGATGAGAAATCTGCTGTTGCAGGAAATAATTATGTTGAAAAAGTAAAAGAAGCTCTGAAGGGTAAGAATGCAGAGATACTTGTTATAGCAGGAGCAGTTGAAGCAGAAATAGCAGAGCTTGAGAGCGTTGAGGACAGGCTTGCATTTCTTAAGGATGCCGGACTCGATGAACCAGGGGTCGATAAGATGGTAAGGGCAGCATATAAGATGCTCAACCTTCAGACATTCTTTACCGTGGGGCCGATGGAGATAAGGGCCTGGACAATAAAAAAGGGGATGACCGCACCCCAGGCTGCAGGTGTAATTCACAGCGACCTGGAAAGAGGATTTATAAGAGCCGAGGTAATGAAATATCATGATTTTATTACTCTTGGGTCGGAACATGCTTGCAAGGAGGCAGGCAAGTTTTACATAGAAGGAAAATCCTATGTGGTTGCTGACGGGGATATCCTTCATATACGGTTCAATGTTTAATCTTCCGGATGTTTAAGAAAATACTGATACCGTTACTGATATTTTTATTTCTGGCAGAATTATGCCATTCTCAGAATGTAACAAATGATACAAAACTTCGCAGGATAATATCTGAAAAAGGCCAGGCTGAAGTAATAATTTCCGGCCGGAACCGGCAGACTATCGACAAGCTCACAAAGTATTATTCAATACGGTCCCTAAAGGATAAGTCAATTCATATTTTACTCTCACCACTGACAGTTGAAAGATTCATAGCGGAAAGTTATGAATATCAGCTTGTTGAAAGAGCCGATAACAAAGGTATAATCAGTCCGGCGAGTATGGCTGAAGTCATGCAGTGGGATAGTTACCCAACCTATACACAATATGATTCGATAATGAGATTCCTTGCATCTTCTTATCCATCCATTTGTCTGCTCGATACAATAGGTACAAGCATAAACGGCAGGCTTGTACTTGTCCTTAAGATCTCAGATAACTGTAAAACTGATGAGACCGAACCTGAAGTCTTTTATTCATCCGGTATCCACGGAGATGAAACGGCAGGGTTCATTCTTATGCTGAGACTATCGGATTATCTTCTCAAAAATTACAGCCTCAACAACCGGGTGAAGAATCTTGTTGACAATCTTGAAATATGGATAAACCCCTTGGCAAATCCGGATGGAACATACAGGAACAGCAATTACATCCTTTCGCCTGTCCGGTTCAATGCAAATGGCTATGATCTTAACCGCAACTTTCCTGATCCTGCCGGTCCGGTTGTAACAAGGCAGAAGGAGACGCTCGATATGATGAATTTTATGGCTGAGCACAGGTTTGCACTTTCGGCTAATTTCCATTCCGGGAGAAGAAGTTGTAAATTACCCATGGGACAGGTGGCCTGTTGAACATGCAGATAATGACTGGTTTTACTCAATAAGCAGAGCCTGGGCCGACACAGTTCATCTTTATTCCGGGCCGGGCTATATGAATTTCCTTGATAATGGTGTAACAAATGGATATAACTGGTATAAAGTTAATGGCGGGAGGCAGGACTATGTAACATATTCTCTGAATGGACGTGAAGTTACAGTGGAACTTGACGAAGATTTTGTTACACCGACTTCTGATCTGAATAATATATGGCAGCATAACTATCGTTCGTTGCTTGGTTACCTTGAAAATGCAATGTATGGTATTCACGGACAAGTCATAGATGCTCTGAGCAATGAACCTGTTCCTGCAAGGATTTTTATTGAAGGTTATGACAGGGACAGTTCGCATGTTTATTCGGATACCCTTACCGGCTTTTTTACCAGATTTCTTATACCCGGATCATATAACCTTACATTTACTTCTGAGGGCTACAGGGACACAATTATCAGTAACATTATGTTATACTTCGGGAGAGCAACTGACCTGATGTAAAAATGTTCCCCTATTTAAATCCTTCTGATACTACAAATCCGGCTAAACCGTTATTTTATCCGAACCCCGGCAGAATTATTATTAAAGCTGTGCTGCCTGAAAATATAAGGGGTGCGGTTAATATTAGAATGTTTAACCTGACAGGTAAAAATGTTTCAGATTATGACACAGAAGCATCAGACAGGAATCCTGTCAGGCTGGAAGTCAGCCGGCTGCCGGCAGGTATTTATTTCGTTGTTTTTACAAATAAGGAATCAAAACTTTCATGCAGCGGCAGGATTGTGATTCTCAGATGATTCTGACTAGTATTTTTAATGATTATTGTTTCTCAGGTTGAAAAGATTACTTTTGTGCCTTTTATAAAGCGGTGGAGATTAACAAAATGACAGGGAAAAAAGTTATTGCAGGTTTTTTGCTACTATGCGGTTTTTTGCGGCTGTCGGGACAAGGTGCCTATCTTCCTCCTGACAAGCCTGCTCTTATAATCGGGATAGTGGTTGAACAGCTGCGATTTGATCAGATTGAAAGGTTCAGAGACAAATTTTCTGAAAACGGAATTAAGAAATTGATAAATGAAGGAACATTTTTCCGCAATGCCTCCTTCGATTATATGCTTAACCCAGTCGGCACCCGGATTTTCGACTATTTCGACCGGGACAGAACCATCTTATCATGGTATTACTTCCGACAGCTGGTATCTTCCCCTGAAAAATGAATTCATCTATTGCACCAAGGATATTTCAGTAAACCCGGCAGGAGGGAGCTACGAATCAGGCCTTCATTCTCCGGTTAATCTAAATGCGTCAACATTTGCGGATGAGCTTAAGATCGCAACAGGTAAAAGATCAAAGGTGTATGCGGTGGGCATTAAAGAACACTCGGCAATTTTCTCTGCCGGCCATGCTGCCGACGGGGCATTCTGGTACGATAACACTACCGGGACCTGGATGTCATCTTCATATTATATGAAGGCTCTGCCACCATGGGTTAATGATTTCAACGCGATGAAATACCCGGAAACATATCTGAGTACCACCTGGAACCTTCTGAGGCAGGCATCTGATTATTCAGCCTGCCTTCCTGATTCAAATAAATTTGAGACAGGATTTAACGGCCGCAATTATTTCCCTTACGACATTAACAAGTTGAGTAAGCCGGCGGGCAGAAATTCAACACGCAACTTTGCATTTCTGAGGGAGACCCCCTTCGGAGATGCTTATACCACCGATTTCGCAATCAGATTGATTGAAAAAGACAGTCTTGGCAGGGATGAAGTACCTGATTTTCTGGCTATATGCTACTCATCGACCGATTATATAGGACACAGGTTCGGACCCTCTTCGGTAGAGACAGGCGATGCCATCCTTCGGCTTGACAAGAATATTGAAACACTTGTGAATTACCTTAATGACAATCTTGGAAAGAGAAATATACTTATTTATTTTACATCAGCTCACGGAGTTTCGGAAATTCCCGCCATCATGCTTGATACGAGGATACCTGCTGGTTATTTCATGCAGAACCAGGCCCTTCAGCTCCTGCGGAGTTATCTTAATGCTGTTTACGGGGAAGGCGACTGGGTAAGGGGCTTTTCAGAAAAGCAGATTTTTCTAAACAGAACGCTTATAGAAGATGCAAGGATCCAGATAGAAGAGATTCAGAAAAAGACAGCAAGATTTCTTACGCAGTTTACTGGCGTTGCATCCGCTTTTCCTTATTATGCTTTTGAGACAAATGATTTTGGCAACGGGCATCTGAAGAGGATCGTAAATAATTTCAGTCCTCAGAGGTCGGGTGATGTAATAGTCACTCTGAATCCCGGCTGGGTTGAAAAGGATGGCGACCAGATGACGAATCACAATTCACCTTATGAATATGATTCACATGTTCCTCTTATATGGTATGGTTGGACTGTCAACAGGTCGACAGTAATGAGGAAAGTAAACATGACCGATATTGCTGCAACACTTTCATCCCTGTGCAGGGTACCATATCCAAATGCATGTACAGGGGAGCCTATGCCGGAACTCTTCAGGTAGTCAGTCTGGTTTTCATACTATCCCTTACTGCGCAGGCTTCTGCCAGTAATCCGGGATTCTTTTCACAGCCATTTCCAAGGATAATAAGATCCGCTCCTGCATGGAATGCATCGGATATTTCCTGCCGGCTTCTTAATCCTCCGCCTACTGCAATGGGTATTGATACATTTTCTCTTACGGCACTTATTATTTCAGTGGGGACAGGGTTTTCTGCTCCGCTTCCGGCTTCAAGATAAATCATATGAAAGCCCAGCATTTCACCAGCCAGAGCCGTTGCAACCACAAGGTCGGATTTATCGGCGGGAATTGCCTCAGTCTGGCTGATATATTCGACCGATGTTTTTTTCCCGGAGCCGACAAGTATATAACCCACCGAAATAAGTTTTTCCCTTACACTTCTCAGGTAGGGTGCTGCAATAACATGGTTGCCGATCAGGAGCTCAGGGTTTCTTCCTGAAATAAGGGAGAGTAGCAGTATTGCATCGGCTTTGAGGCTTAGCTGGAGAAGATTTCCAGGGAAAAGAACTATTGGTATGTTGCAAAATTCCCTTACGTTATCAATAAGATTATCAATGCTGTTAAATGTAAGACTGCCACCTGCAAGGATATAGTCAGTTTTGCACTCAGAGGCAATACTGAGGGTATTCTTAAGTCCTTCGGCCGATGCTTTGTCGGGATCGAGCAGAAGGGCGACGCTTTTATTTCCCGGAAAATTATCCTTTATCATAGTTTTTCTTTGTCCATACTATTGCATAGTTGTCATACCTGGTATAAAAAAGGTCAAATGTCTCATTTATCTTGTCAGTTTGGACCTTGCCTTTTATTTCACCTGACTCCTTAACCTCGAAGGGTTCAATTGTTATATTCTTTTTTATGCTTATTCCTTCCTTGTCGCAGATCTTATATAAAGCCTCCTTGGCGCACCAGTGCAGGTAAAGATGATAACGGCGGTTTTCCTGTTCTTTTGTGATCTTTTCTCTTCTGTTGATAAACTTAAAAGCGATTCTCCCGATATTTGTGTTCATATGTTCGAGGTCTATGCCTACTTTCTCATTGGTGCTCAGTAGAATTGAGGTAAGCTTATATGAATGGGAGATACTGATGAATCTTGATCCGTCCTTGAGAAAAGGTTTGTTGTTTTTATTATAGATGATCCTTGCATCTTTACCGAGAAGTTCTGCAAGAAGTGCTCTCACGCTAAGGAATTCAAGCTTTCTTGAAGTACTGGCGAAGACTTTGTATTTCTTTTTATCTCCGTTATCGAGTACCACGGAATCAAGCAGGGTTTTAAGATCCTCCTCAATTTTCCAGACACCCAGAATGGTGAATTCGTTAAGATAATGTTTAGAAATACAACCCATTAATCTGTTAAAATTTTACTTTTGCTTCCATTTCAGGGTTTCAATCAGATGAATGACATCCTCCCTGAAGAAATCAATTACAGGTGCAAGAGAATCTGCGTTTGGTTCTGATTCAAAATAGAGTGATCCTCTCAGGTAATGATTTATACTATCAGTTACATAAAACTGAACAGCTGATGCAGTATTGCCTTTCAGGTCATAAAGTATTCCAAATATCCGGTTTTCCCTGTCATCAATAAGTTGTTCATTGATCGCATCGGCTTTTGTAATGTGGTTTTTTACATTCATTGTGTAAGTCTGCTCTATCAGGCTTCCAAGATCACCCCCGACATCCTTGTATGTCAGGTAGATCCGGGCTTTATAAGCTGGAAATTCAATATTAAACCACCCAGGTTCTGAATTATCATCACCCTTTTCAGAAATATTTCCATAGACCGGGTATTCAAATTTCAGAGGAAGGTTTTTTGCCTGGTCCGTTTCATTAAACATTATATATTTCTTTTGTGGCAGATCGATCCTGAAATAGCCTTTTGGTTTTGGTACTGCGACTTCTCTGCAGCTTAATAAGCTGGCAATTGCAAGCATTAATAAGATTAAAGGAGCATTACTCCTGCTTAGTTTTCCCATTGGTATCAGTTAATTCCACTCTAATTTCCTTTATCCTTCTTTTGTCTGCTGATTCTATTTTAAAATTAAAATTCTGGAATGTTACCGTCTGGCCTTTCTGCGGGATCTCTCCTGTAAGCTCAAGGATAAGTCCGGCAAGAGTTTCCGATTCACCCCTGACATCTTCAAACGGATCATCTTCAACTTCAATTATTTTAAAAAAGTCGTTTAGCAGGATTTTGCCTTCGAAGATATATGTTTTGTCATCGATCTTGCGGTGCATTGTTTCGTCCTCATCACTTTCATCGGTTATTTCACCGACAATTTCCTCAAGAACATCCTCGAGTGTTATGATTCCTGAAGTTCCTCCATACTCGTCGATAACCACTGCCATATGCAGCTTCTTTATCTGAAACTCTTTTAGCAGCTCATTTATCTTTTTGGTTTCAGGAACAAAATGAACAGGCCTCATCAATGCCTGCCATTTGAAATTATCCGGACTGTTTGTATAAGGAAGGACATCTTTGGCGTACAGTATTCCTTTTACGGAGTCGAATGATCCAGAATAGACAGGAATTCTGGAAAAACCTGATTCGATTATGATCGATTTTACCTTATTGAATCCAAGCTTGATATTAATTGCTGTCACATCTATTCTCGGGCACATTATCTCGCTTACATTGATGTTACCGAAATTAACAATGCCCTTTAAAATCTTTTCATCTTCATTAATATCGTCCGATGCAAGATCGAGCGCATCCGACAGGTCATCCATGCTTATGTTCGTATATCTGTGCCCGGCCCTCTTTTTAACGAAAGAAGTCGATAAGATAAGAAGATGAGTGACCGGTTTGAACAGTGTCTCCAGAAATGACATCGGATAAGCCATGAATTGCGCCATTGGTATCTGGTTCCTGGTTGCAAAGACTTTCGGCATTACCTCGCCAAAAAAAAGCAGGACAAAAGTAATTACTACTGCCTCAACAATAAATCCAAGGACAGGATTCATGCTGAAGTCGAAGGTTCTGGAGCTCAGGAAAGCAGCCAGAAGTACAATTGCGATATTTACAGTATTGTTGGCAACCAGGATTGTGCTCAGCAGCTTGTCGGGCATATCATGGAGTTTCAGAATCCTTGCTGCCTTCCTGGATTTACTCGACTTGAGCTTTTCAATATCTTCAGGCCTCAGCGAGAAGAATGCCACCTCGGAACCCGACATAAGAGCAGAAATAAAAAGCAGCAGGATCAGAACGGTCAGACCTATAAGCAGTTTGAAATCGAAAGGATTGGTAACCACACCCTGGAAAAGCGCTGCAAATGAAAATAAAAATCCTGGTTCCAATTGTAATACTATTAGTGAAACCCTTTAAAAGGGCAGATCATCTTCATTAGTGGGCTGATATCCTGCCGGAGGTTCATTAAGATCGGAGCTCTGAGGTTCTTTCTCCTGGACACTGCTTTTATTCGGTTCTGATACCGGAGCAGATCCGATGTTCTGTTTCTTCTCGAGCACAAGAAAAGTATCTGCCAGTATCTCGGTTATATATTTATTGTTGCCGTCCTTGTCAACATATGATCTGGTTTTGATCTTGCCCACAATATAGAGCTGGGATCCTTTTTTGACGGTTTTTTCGGCGACCTCAGCCATTGCACGCCAGAGAACAATATTATGCCATTCGGTAGTGGTAATTGTTTCTCCCTGCTGATTTGTGTATGATTCACTTGTCGCGAGCGGAAAAGTGACCTTTGCGACTCCCTTGTCGAAATAACGGATCACCGGGTCTTTACCAACGTTACCTACAAGTATAACCTTATTGATTGACATATAGTTAAAGATTTTATTTTGTTTTTTAATCCAAACGTAAAGTTAATAAAAAATAGATTACTTTTATCCTGACATATATTCATAACCGAATGTTCATGTTTTCAGGAAATTACAAAAAAAAGAGAAGTTTTAAGTCAGTAGGTCCGGAATAATCCCTGAACCAGACAAATTTGCCACAATGATTTGTCTATTTCATTGTATTTTAGGCAATAATATTATTTTTATAAAAAAAATTATTCTCTAAGTGTTTCATATTAAACAAATAATATTTTTATATTTGCAGGGTTGAAAAAAACGTATACTCAAAATAATTTGTTGAATTTTAAACTTCACGAAAATGACTAAAGCAGACATTGTTAATGAAATTGCCAAGAACACTGGTATTGAAAAGGTAACAGTTCAGAAAACTGTTGAAGCCTTTATGGAAACGATAAAGCATTCAATGGTTACCGGTAACAACGTTTACCTGAGAGGTTTTGGAAGCTTTATTGTTAAGAAAAGAGCAAAAAAGACTGCAAGGAATATCTCCAAGAATACAACCATCATTATTCCAGCTCATAATATTCCTTCCTTCAAACCGGCAAAATCATTCATTACAAAAGTTAAATCACACGTTAAGAAGTAATCCTCTATGCCAAGCGGAAAAAAAAGAAAAAGACATAAGATGGCTACCCACAAACGCAAAAAGCGTTTGCGGAAGAACAGACATAAGAAGAAGTAGCGAGAACAGGGTAGTCAAAGTTTGAAAATACTGAACCTAAAGGTCCTGCGATCTTTAGGTTTATTGTATTATTATGTAGGATGGCGTTGAGATATATTAACTCAGTTTAATATAGTGTTGTGGTAAATAAGGATTTAATTATTGACGTTGGTGTTTCTGAGGTCTCTCTGGCGTTACTCGAAGACAAGCAATTAACAGAGCTTAATAAAGAAAAGAGAAATATAAGGTTCTCGGTGGGGGATATTTACCTTGGAAAGGTAAAAAAGATCATGCCCGGACTTAATGCTGCGTTTGTAAATGTTGGTTATGAGCGCGATGCCTTCCTTCATTATCTTGATCTGGGGGCCCAGTTCCGTACACAGCATAAGTATTATACAACAGCCATTCAAAAGCAGGGCCGGATAACTCCTCTGCATAAAATCAAATTAGAAGAAGATATTGACAAGGACGGAAAGATTACTGATGTTCTAAATGGGGGACAAACCGTTCTTGTACAGATAACAAAAGAACCGATATCAACAAAGGGACCAAGGCTCTCTTCCGAAATATCTATTGCAGGAAGAAATCTGGTTCTGATGCCTTTTTCTGACAAAGTCTCCATCTCTTCGAAAATAGAGAGCTCTGAAGAAAAGAACCGCCTTAAAACCCTTGTCCAAAGTATAAAGCCCAAGAACTACGGTGTAATTGTCAGAACAGTTGCCGAAGGGAAAAAAGTGGCAGTGCTTGATGCTGAGCTCAAAGAGCTGGTCAGCAGATGGGAATCGGCATTCTTTTCAGTCAAAAAAGAAATCAAAACACCAAGGCTTTTCATAGGCGAGATGAACCGGACCTCAACAATACTGAGGGACATGCTCAATGTTACTTTCACAGGAATTCATATTAATGATCCGGTATTAGCTGAGGAAGTCAGAAAATATATCAGGGAGATAGCTCCGGAAAAAGAGAAGATTGTAAAGGTTTATAATGGCACTCTTCCTATTTTCGATCATTTTGGAGTTAATAAGCAGATAAAAGCCCTGTTTGGGAAGACTGTTTCATTTAAGCATGGTGCTTATCTGATAATTGAGCATACTGAAGCTCTGCATGTTATTGATGTAAACAGTGGAAACAGGTCACGATCAGGTAATGATCAGGAGGCTAATGCCCTTGAGGTCAACATGGAAGCAGCCATGGAGATTGCAAGGCAGTTGAGGCTCAGGGATATGGGCGGAATAATTGTTGTCGATTTCATCGATATGCAGTCGGGCGAAAATAAGCAGCAGCTTTTCGAAAAGATGAAAGAGATCATGACACCTGACAGGACAAAGCATAATATTCTTCCCCTTTCAAAATTCGGATTGATGCAGATTACCCGGCAGAGGGTAAGGCCTGAAATGAACATTGTTACAGATGAAAAATGCCCTTCATGCCAGGGTACCGGGCAGACCCGTCCGACAATACTCTTTACTGATGATCTGGAAAAGAATCTCGAATTCATGCTTGGAAAGATTAAAACTCGCAATATAATCCTTAACGTCCACCCGTTTGTGGCCTCCTTCCTTAAAAAAGGGATTTTCCCATTATACAGAAGGTGGAATTTTAAATATAAGATCCTTCATTAAAGTTCAGGCAGTCACTTCATACCACATGCTTGAATATCATTTTTTTGACAGGTATGATAATGAAATTGACCTGGCATAGGTTTCTTTAATTCTCAAAAACTTAAATCAATCACCTTGAGGCTGTATCAAAAGCAGCTTACTGCATTGTTCTTCCTTTGTGCGACTTTGTGCTTTACTTTGTTCGAGTCCTCGGGATTTGTGGTTCATAGATCTAAGTTTAACCACCAAGGGACACAAAGGTTCTCACAAAGGTTCACAAAGGGCTTTTGAAACAACCTCAGGATTTGTTATTTTTACAAAGTTTTAAAACCAGTTTTATGCTTAAAAGAGCCATATTCTACACTTGCTGCTTTTCTGCTTATTGCTTTCAGCGCCAATTCACAGATATATGATCCCGTAACCTGGGATTTCAGTTATGAAAAGAAAGGAAGCAATAACTATGAGCTTGTTTTCACTGCTGAAATTGAAAAGGGTTCTCATATATATGCAATGGATATCCCTGAAGGCGGTCCTATTCCTACCTCTTTTACAATAAATCCTCCTTCCGGCTTCACCCTTGATGGTAAAACTTATGAAGTTACAAAACCGGAGGAGGCCTTTGATGAGGCATTCGGTTTTAAGATAAAATCCTTCAGCGGGAAAGCTGAGTTCCGGCAGAAAATAAGTTCTCAAAGTTCATCTTTTACGGTTACAGGAGTAGTTAATTTCATGTCATGCAACAATACAACCTGTTCACCACCGAAAGATGTTGAATTTTCAATAAAAATTGGAAATCAGGGCAATTCTGCAGCAGCGGGATCTGCTGAAAGTCAGAATATAACACCCGGAGCCGGTATGGGAGGAAAAGGATTGCTTAAATTCTTTCTGTTATCTCTTCTGGCCGGTTTCGCAGGTATACTAACGCCCTGTGTCTTTCCTATGATTCCCATGACAGTTGCATTTTTCTCTCAGGGATCTGAGAACAGGACCAAATCGGTCATCAAAGCACTGATTTTTGGAGTTTCAATAGTACTTATCTATTTCCTGCTTGGAATTATTGTGTCGCTAACCAGTGCAGGAGCAGGCTTTGCAAATACCCTTAGCACTCACTGGATCCCAAATCTTCTGTTTTTCGTCCCTGTTTGTTCTTTTTGCCATATCCTTTTTTGGTGCATTTGAGATCGTTTTGCCAAACAAATGGGTTTCGGGTGCCGATTCAAGGGTTGATAAAGGCGGGCTGATAGCAGCATTTTTCATGGGACTGACAACTGTGATTGTATCTTTTTCCTGCACCGGACCAATTGTGGGTGCACTCCTGGTTGAGGCTGCATCAGGTGATGTACTGCGGCCGACTATAGGAATGCTCGGTTTCGGTCTTGCTTTTGCTTTACCATTTACAATTTTCGCACTCTTCCCTTCAATAATGAACAAGATGCCAAAATCGGGCGGCTGGCTTAATTCGGTAAAGGTGGTGCTGGGTTTTATTATGCTTGCTTTCAGTTTAAAATTCCTGATGACTATCGACAGTGTTTATTCTTTTAATATCCTTTCAAGAGATATTTACCTTGCAATATGGATCGTATTATTCACATTGATGGGATTTTACCTGATGGGTAAGATCAGATTCAGTCACGACAGCGACCTTCCTCACATAGGAACCTTCAGGCTTTTCCTTATAATAGCTGTGTTTTCATTTGTTGTGTATCTTATTCCCGGATTATTCGGCGCCCCCCTGAAAGGATTATCTGCTATGCTTCCATCACCCGAGACATCAAAATTCAACCTTGGCAGGATACTGCCCTTAAGTTCTGCCGTATCTTCTGCTCCTCCATCTTCTGTTCTTACAAGTGAACTCTGCTCGGTCCCGAAGCATGATGATATTTTTAATATGCCGCTTGAACTGACGGGGTATTATGATTACAATCAGGGGTTGAAATGTGCAAAGGAACAGGGGAAACCTGTCTTACTTGACTTTAAGGGACATGCATGTGCAAATTGCAAGCTTATGGAAGCTAAAGTATGGTCCGATCCGGAAGTGCTGCGACGTCTCAGGGAGAATTTTGTAATTATCGGACTGTATGTTGATGACAGGACATTATTGCCTGAATCTGAATGGATAACTTCCGCAATTGACGGAAAGCTAAAGAAGACGATCGGAAAGATAAATGAGGACCTTGAGATCTCAAAATTCAAAACCAATGCCCTCCCGTTATATGTGATAACAGATCATGAAGGTAATCCGTTGAACAATCCGATGCCGACAAATATGAATGTGGAGGAGTATAAAAAATGGCTTGATGAGGGATTTGAAATTTTTAAAACCTCACCCCAACCCCTCTCCCAGGGGAGAGGGGCTATTTTATATAAATATTTCCCCTTTTAGCATCAATTTTTACTCTTCTTGAACTGGGATTATTGCCGATTTTACCTGTTATAAGGTATTCTTTTTTATCCTCGTTTAAAGCCTCTTTTTCCGATTTAATGTTTTTATCAGGGAGGACAACGAAAGAATTTGTATGCCTTATTTCGAATTCAAAGAAGCTGAAGGATCAAATTTTGCCGTAATATCTGAATAATCCGAGTTTAAGCTTTATTTTTTCGAATGCGTCTTCCACTCTTTCAGCATCGAAACTTCCGTATTTAAGATCAAGGTCTGTGTTACCGGTGAGTGCTTCAATTTTATAATCGGTGAAATAGGAGATCCCTGTTATTCCGGAGACAGAGCCGATATAGAATTTGTCACGGCGCGATTCCACATTTACTTTCCCTGCTTTTCCCAGATCAAATCTTGTGGATGTGCTGTTTATTGAAATGTCATCACTCTGGCTTATTTTTATTTTTGAAAAGGTCGAATTGATCCTTCCTGTTTTCACCGAACCTATTTCAGCATCGCCAAAGTCGAGCGACAGGTCGGAAATCCGGTTTAGTGAATTTGCCTCAAAATTACCTTTGGAAAGCGATACTGAAATGACTCCCGTGTTATTTTCCATGAAAATATCACCAAACTGGTTATCAATAGTTATATCAACATTATCAGGGATGTTTATATAATAATTGATCTGCACCCTGGAATCATAGTCTATTATTTTACCGGTTATCCCTTTAAAACTTTCGAGAAGTACTGTTATTTCCTTTCCGAATTCAGTCTCTGCCCTTATTAAAGAGCCTGTACCTGCAATATTGATTTCTATTCCGTCGAGCATTTTTTGAAGTCTGGAATGATTCGGTGCAAATGCTTCAATTTCGGCCATAATATTGACCGAATCTTTTTGCCATGATGTAATATGGATATCTCCGTACCGGTTGTTTACTTCCAGCCTGGTGTCATTTGCCAGGGGAATGGATTTGGTAAAACTCCGCTTTTCAGAGACTGACTGTGATGAAAGCGGATGTACCAGTAATAAGAATAAACCGGTGATTAAAATGTTTCTTGATCTCATAATGATTTTTATAGCCAGGTTAAATTTCAGAATAAAGACGAAGATAAAACCTGAATGTTACACCCCGGTGTAAAACTATTTTATTTTGCCGGTGAATGGCCGGAAAATAAAAACCATAGCCAATGTCAGAATGCTTATTACACATGCTATATACAGCAGATAGTCACCAAACCTGACATAGGGAGTTAAACGATTTTCATAATTGAATTTGCTTTTAATGACAGAAGGGACCCACCACTCTGTTTTAAGGATTATTTCTCCCCTTATATCAATAAAGCAGGAGATGCCTGTATTGGCTGATCTGATAACAGGTCTCCGGGTCTCGATCGCCCTTAGAGAAGCATATGAAAGATGATGTTTATAACCATTTGTGTTTTTCCACCAGCCATCGTTTGTAATTATAAAAATTGCTCCCGCGCCATCCCTGATATGATTTGCTATATATTCCCCGAAAACCGATTCATAACAAATGACAGGAGCTATTTTATTTGAGCTGCCGGCATTTAAGAAAGATGTTCCTACAACCTTCGTGGAATAACCACGGTTTACACCGCCAAGTTCAGGCAGCAACCTGCTTATCAGATTTAAAAATCCCCTGGAAGGAATGAATTCGAATCCTGGAACCAGTTTTGATTTATGATATATTTCAATAACAGAACCAGTGTCAATTTTTAAGGCTGAATTGAAATAGTTTTTGGCGTCCGGCAATGATCCGCCTCCATTAGTATCCGAAGCCGGACTGAAACTGACCATTCCGGTAACAAAACTTACGGATGGATGGTCTGTAACAAACTCCCTGATCATTCTCACATATTTGTTACCGTTAAGGAAGCTTTTCATCTGCCGGATCATCAATTGTTGTTTCAGGTGTCACGATCCAGGCTTTGTTTTCCGAAACTAAAGGTTCAGCCATGCTGATTATTTTTTCAAGCTGTTTCTCAAAGGGGATAGTGAACTTTTCTTCATAAGGGTCGAAATTTGGCTGGACAATTACAACCTCCTCCTCATACCCCGAGGCTGGATTAATTGTTCTATACCTTACCAGAGAGAGGATTGAGGGAACAAGAATTATAAACAGCCATATTGATAAATGCACAGAAAGCTTTTTCCTGCTTTTTACCGGGAAACTTTTCAGAAGACGGAATAAGAACAAGTTTGACAGAAGTATCCATAAAGTTCCCCCGGCAGTACCGGTGACTTCATACCATTGAATGAAATGAATATCTTTCGATAGCCCGTTCCCAAGATTAATCCATGGGGAGAGGACAGGGATTTTAAGGCAAATGAGTTCAAAGGTGAGCCAGAAAGCTATGAGCGACATGTAGCCCTGAATGTCTCCTTCCCTCAATCTTACCCTGTGTGCAAGCCAAATCGTAAATGCCATAAGCAGTGCTGCGGTTAAGATAACGCATATGGCTGCACTCATGCTTACTACTCTTATCCATCCCAGGGTCAGGATTGAAAAAATTACAAAACCGGGAAGGAGGTAAATAAAGAGGGCGTTAGGAGAATATCTCCTTCTATTCTCATAAAGGTGGTTTTCAATAATAAAAAACGGAACAAACGAGCATAGCAGGATAAGTCCCGACCAATCAGTCCATGCCAGTCCGGTTAAGACTCCGCCGCATACAGAAAGGGCTGAAAGTGAGTACTTATTCATTTGTGCTTCTGCCATATTTGATCAGGCCTTAAAAATAAGTCACTCTTTTGGACCTGAAGGTCAAAAAGCGGACGATTTTATTGCTTTTTGCAAAATAATTTTGTATTTTTACAAACTGTAAAACCTGAAGTACCAGGATAGCTGGATAGTTTTTTGAATCTAAGTAAGAATTAATTAAGGATATTTAGAGTTTTATACTTTAGAAAGAAGCTTTTTACTGTCCAAAAGCAATTTTTCCATTCTTTTCATGGCTGCCCCGTACGCTAATAAGCGGAACGGGGCTTTTTGCATTTAAGTTGCCAGGCAATATTATTTCCCTGACTTTGACGCCATATTCTCAAGCTTATTGAAGGATGTTGTTAATCCACGGATAACGGCAGAACTTAGACCCTGATGCTCCATCTCATTTAATCCGGAGATAGTGATCCCCTGGGGCGTGGTAACCTTGTCAATCTCACTTTCAGGGTGGTTGGTGGTTTCTAATATAAGCCTGGCAGCTCCTTTCACTGTCTGGGCAGTAATAAGCTGGGATATTTCCGAATTAAAACCTATTTCAATTCCCCCCTGCGACATGGCACGCATAAACCTGAGTGCAAATGCAATACCACAGGCTCCAATAACTGTAGCAGCGCCCATCAGCTCTTCTGGAATAACCAATGTTTTTCCCATTTTATCAAATAGCGAAATTATTGTCTCCTCCTGGCCCGGTTTCATATTACTAAATGACAAACAGGTCATTGATTCGCAGATCTCAAGAGCCGTGTTGGGCATAATCCGGACATTAGGGACAGATCCGAATTTAAATTGAATATCTTTATGTGAGACTCCTGTTATTGTTGAAATAAGTATATGCCCGGAAGTGATACTGTTTTTTACCTCTTCTGCCAGTGCTTCATATTGCTGCGGCTTAACTGCCATGACAATTATTTCCGCATCAGCTACAGCTTTAATATTATCATCAGTTACATTGAAACCATTTTTCTTCAGGAATACAAGTCTTGATTCACGTTTTTCAGCAAGAACTATTTTATCAACAGTGACCTGTTTTGATCTTATAAGTCCTTTGGCAAGTGAGGTACCAATATTTCCACCGCCAAGTACGGCAATTTTGAATTTTCCCATCTCAAAAGAAATTAGACCCGAAAGATAGTTAAAAGCAGGGAATCCTGATTACGGGGCTTTTTGCATTGTTAAATTGTGTTAAATGCAGGTTATCAGGCATTTTGATCTTTCAATTTAATTATCTTGCACGGATAAAAGCCTCAGAGACATAATGAGAAAAATCGCATTTTGTTTGGCTTTTCATAATGCTCCTTTTCGGGTTGTAAAAAAACTGACAGGCAATTTATAAAGCTGGCAGAGAAAATTCATGAAAAAATTCTTACAGTAGATACTCACTGCGATACTCCGATGGATATGGAAAGATCAGATTTTGACCTTGGTGAACGACATACAGAAGGTTGTGTAGATTTCCCACGTATGATTGATGGCGGTCTTGATGCTGAATTCTTTGCAGTATTTACCGGTCAGGGACCAAGAACGGATACTTCTTATAATAAAGTTTACAGTTATGCTCTTGATGTCCTGGAGACTATTCATAAAAACGTTAAAAAGAACTCCTGGAGTTGCTGAGATTGCTTATTCACCTGATGATGCTTACAGGTTAAAAAGAGCGGGCAAGATTTCTGCCTTTATCGGGATCGAAAATGGTTATCCTATTGGCAAAAATATTTCAAGGGTCAGGGAATTTTATGATCGCGGTGCCAGATATATTACCCTGTGCCACACCCGAAACAATGATATATGCGATTCGTCCACTGACCCGAAAGGACCTGAGCATAACGGGCTCTCGTCATTCGGAGGAGAGGTTGTAAAGGAGATGAACAAGCTGGGCATGATGATCGACGTTTCACATATTTCAGACAAGGCATTTTATGATGTTCTCAAATTATCGGTTGCTCCGGTAATCGCTTCTCATTCATCGTGCAGGGCTTTGTGCGGATCTCCGAGAAATCTCACCGACGATATGCTTCTTGCATTAAAAGCCAATGGAGGAGTTATACAGATCTGCATACTCAGCTGACTACATCAAAACCCCGGATCCAAATCCTGAACTTGAGGCAAAACTTAAAGAGTTATCGGAGAAATATGGTGATTTTAATTCTCTTCCTGACGATAAAAGGAACTTGTCCGTTCTGAATACAGGGAGATCCAGAGAAAATATAAGAAGCTTGCAACTGTTAAGGATGTTGTTGACCATATTGATCATGTTGTGCAGGTAATCGGTGTGGAATATGTTGGTATCGGGACTGATTTCGATGGGGGAGGCGGGGTTGATGGCTGCAAAACCGTAGCCGAAATGGAAAATATAACAGTTGAATTGTTGCGTCGGGGTTATGACAAATCCGATTTAGCAAAGATATGGGGCGGTAATATAATGAGGGTATTGAGGGAAGCCGACTCTAAAAAACTGAGTTTATGAACTTTTTACCCTGTTGAATTTAAGGGCTTTTAAAATCCAGGCCGGCAAAGGCCTGTATGAATTTCTTTTCTGAAGGTTTACATACCATCCAAGCTTTTTTGAAACTGGCATTTTATGTGTTTCTACGAATTCAACAAGAATTCCGTCAGGATCCTCAATATACGCAAAATAACCGGCAGCCTCACCCATATCGAAGCTATCTCCCTGCCTCGAATGCTTGCTGTCGACAACAAATGGATATCCTTTACTTTTGCAGAATTCCTTAAGTTCATCCATTTTAAAAATATCGTAGCACAGGTGAATAAATCCGGGATCACCCCAAAAGCGTTCATTATATATTTTTTTGCCTGGTTTGATAGTAGAGCTTACAAGCTCTATCACACTCGGACCCAAGATTTTGCTGAAGTATCCTGAAAAGGGTTTGGAACTTTTCAGAAGCACTCTCCTGAATTCATTTTTTCCGCCCGGCAGAATAGCCAGATCAGTGAACGTACCTGTGGAGTCATATATAACTTCATCATAACCAAGTATATCAGAGTAGATGACTTTTGATCGTTCTATATCCGAAACGCCGATTATTGCCCCATATGATCCCCCGCTTACTTTATTCTCATTCATGAACCAATTATTTCCTTCGACCATCTGAAACAGATTTCCAAAAGGATCTTTAAGAAAGAACACCTTTTTCCCTGAAGGATCACTTACCGGTTCGCCACAGAGATTGCAATTATTCTGACTGAAAAAAGACCAGGCAGCATCAATGTTCTTAACCTTCATTTTGCAAACGAGGATCCCAAGATCTCCTATTCTGACTTCTTCCTTAATCATCTTTGGTTCCCTCTGGCTATACTGCCACACCTCAAATCCACCCCCGCTCTGAAGGTTCAGGGCCAGTAAAGCATGTCTGCTCTGCGGTTTTCCTCCGGTATAAGGCAGCATAAGGTTAGCTTCTGTTTCATCCTCAAAAATCCGGCAGTCCATCCCAAACATCCTGTTATACCAGTTCCACGCTTCGTGAAGATTCTGCACTCCGATTCCGATCTGTTGAATTCCTCCAATTTGGTATCCCTTCATTTCAATGTTATATATTACTTTAAACTAAGCTGATTTTACTTTGTCGCCGATCCTGAAAAAGAGCCATGGCCAGATCCTTCTGATATAAAGCATTATCAATTCGCTTCTTCCTACGAGAATTTCTCTCTTGTTTTTAATAATTCCCCTGATAATTATTCTTGCTGCTTTCTCAGGAGGCAAACCTTTTGCCAGTACCCTATCCATTTTCCCGAATTCTTTGCCTTCACTGTTCAGCGCATGAAGCGAAATATTTGTGCTTACTCTGCCAGGTATTATGACAGATGTTCTGATGTTATTCTCTTTGTTTTCGAGATAAAGAGTTTCGAAAAAGCCGTGAAGAGCCTGTTTTGATGCTGAATAGGCTGACCTTAATGGAAATCCGAATCTTCCTGAGATGCTGCTTGTTGCAACGATATGCCCGGATTTGTTGTCTATCATATACGGCAAAACCGCCTTTGTAAGTGCAATAGTCCCGAAATAGTTTATCTCAAAGATCTTTCTGTCAAGCCATATTGGGGTTTCATCTATCTTTGACCTTTGGCTTATTCCGCCAATATTCAGCAGATAATCAATTTTCCCGGTCGAACTAATCTGCTGTTGAACCAGCTTTTCGATTCCTGATGTGTCGGAAAGATCGAACGGAACGCAAATTATCATACCTGATTTGCTGCCACAGGCTTTTTTAACCCTCTCAAGCCCAGGGGGGTCATTTGATGAGATAATTACTTTTGCCCCGTGTTTAGCGAATTCATAAACCAATGCCTCCCCGATGCCTGATGATGCTCCGGTGATCCAGGCTGTTTTTCCTGTGAATATATTTTTTCTATTCATCTTTCATTGCTGACACCAGTCCGATCAATTCATCATAATTATTCCTGAGTTCCGAATAGTCAGAATTTTTTTCCCTGATATACCTTCTTAATCTGAAGCCTCCAGCTATCCTTCTGAACAGGATATTGTAGTTCCATGCAAATATTCCTGAAACAGGAATTGTTAAAAAAATCGCTATCGCCAGCCACCATGGTGAAAACATCAGCAGGGCGATAATCAGGTAAACCGGAAGGAAAATAAATGCCAGGGCAAGCGAAATCCCAAACCGGATAGTACTGTGAAACTGAAGGTCCTTCGTTTTCCGTATCTGTAATTCAGGTAATGTAAGAAAAGTCAAAGTGAAAATATTTCCAAAGAGCCAGACGGGAAAAGTAATAAAAAGTCCTGCCATCCCTGCTATCAGCCAGGCCAGCGTGTGTCTCTTTTTTTCAAGCAGTCTGTAGGTTATATTAAGAGCTTTGGCTTTTTCTTTCACCTTTAAACTAAGAGTGCATATTTTGGTATATGTTTGGGGATCAGATATTTTCAGCCTGTTCAGGCTGTTAATAAGGTTCCTGTCCCTGTAAAGTTTCGGCGACCTTATATTATCGCTGAATCTTCCGTTTATAATGCTTCTCAGCTCGTCAATCGCCTCGTAATCATCCTCTGATTCAATATGGACCATTACTTTTTTGATTTCAGTTGATAGCCTGTCCCTGAGAATGTTAAGGGCTTTTTCCGGACTATCTTTATAGAGCTGATGATATTCTGAAACTTCAACAGGCTTTCCATAGACAACGGTCAGAACCTGTCTTAATCTGCTGTAATTTGAATATTCGACACCGACAGGGATGATCTTTATTTTCAGCTGAAAGCCTGTAGCTTCATCAGCCTGGAAGGCAACCCGGCAGATCCCTTTCTTAAGCTGCCTCAGTCTTCTGAATCCTGCATGATCCCCTTCGGGAAGTATTACCAGCCCATTCCTGTTTTTTAATACATCTATTGTTTTAATGAAGATCTCGTCATTTGCTGTCACGGAGCGGAATCCGTCGCGCAGCCTGTAAACCGGTAATATCTTAATGAAATACAAAAAAGCGGCCATTGCTTTTCTTTTGAAAATATCAGCTCTGGCAAGGAATACCGGCTGTCCCTTATGAGTAAAAAGTACTGCCAGTGCATCCATCAGGGCATTCTGATGATTGGGTGCAAAGATTAAATGATCATCAGGATTAATATTTTCAACCCCCAGGGCAATAATTTTCCTGTAGAAAACTTTATCGTGCCAGAATCCTACAGCCTGCTTAAAAAGTGCATAGCGTGCCGAATATTTTTCAATATTTTCCTTGCCCATTCAATCAGGTTAATTGTAAGTTCCCGGCTGGAAATGCAGGAAACATACTCAAAGATTCGTGCAAGTTAAAAAAAATGACTTGCAGTATTTAAAGTCGCTGGAAAATTAATGATTGTTCGATGTAATAATACGTCTTTTTACCACCCGCTAAGTATGGTCAATATCTCCAATAAACCTGTCGAGATTTCTTCTTTCCTTTTTTGTCGGTCTGCCTGTCCCTTTTTCCCTGTAACTTGTGAATCCCGCCTTCCTGAGATCGAGCTTGACTTTTTCCTCTTCAGGAGTAAGATCTTCGACATAATTGCTTACCAGTTTTGCAGAGACACGGTTTTCAATTGGTTCAATTATGCGGTAGGTATAAATCACCGGTAGTTTCTTCACAGTGATTATTTCATCTTTTAAGACCGGCCTCGACGGTTTGACCTGAACATTATTAATTATTATCCTGCCTCTTCTGCAAGCTTCCGATGCAATACTCCTGGTTTTGTAGATCCTTACTGACCAGAGGAATTTATCAATCCTTACTTGTTTGTTCTCAGGCATCGGATTTATAGTTTCAATTACTCCGGCTTTTTATCCGTATCCTGCTCACCCTCTTTTACAACAGGCAATTTTGATGATCTGTTGAAAGCTGTCATTGTAAGCTCGGTACCTGCTGTTCCGAAGGACCTGATCATTCCAGTGACAATCCTGATTCTTTCATCAATGAATTTTTTTTCTTCCGCACTCCATTTTCCCAGAACATATTTAACCTGGGAGCCTTTCCTGAAGCCATTTCCGATACCTACTCTTATCCTTGCATATTCAGAAGTTGAGAGTATAGTGTTAATATGTGCAAGTCCGTTATGGCCACCGTCGCTTCCCTTGGGCTTCATTCGTATGCTTCCAAGGGGCAGCGCAATGTCATCAACTATAACAAGCAGGTTTTCAACAGGTATCTTTTCCTTTTTAAGCCAGTAGCTTACGGCGTTGCCGCTCAGGTTCATAAAAGTCGATGGCTTAAGAAGCACGAAGGTTCTCCCTTTATATTTTACTTCACAGACGGACCCATAGCGCCTGTCGGAAAAAGAAGCGTCTGATTCATCGGCAAAAGCATTCAGAATGGTAAAACCAATATTGTGCCGGGTATCAATGTACTCATCACCAATATTTCCCAGGCCAACTATCAGATATTTCATTGTGCCTGAATAATGAAGCAAATTCCTGATTATTTATTTTTACCCTCTTTCCCGGGTTTCCCTTCTTTTCCCTCTTTACCCTCGGCCGGAGCAGCAGCGGCAGCACCTTCTGCAACCTCACCTTCAGGTTTAACAGCACCTGCAATTCCCTCTTCCTCCTCTTTCTGAACAACACGTGAGGTTGCTACAGACAGAATTGTGGTAATCTTAGGATCAATAAGCTCAATTTTTTCATATGAAAGATCACCAACCTTGACAGAATGATGAATTTTGACATCAGTTATGTCGATCAGAAGGAATTCAGGTATGTCTTTTGCATAACCTTTTACCTTAAGATGTCTTTTCTTGATCCTTAATTTGCCTCCGGCTTTTACTCCGACCGAATCGCCTGTTACTTTTATCGGAAGACTTATAATTATAGGTTTGTCATCAAAAATCTCAATAAAATCAGCATGTGTGATCTTATCATTAACAGGATGGAACTGAATATCCTGAAGAACGACCTTGTAGTTTTTCCCGTCAAGGTCAAGATTTACTATATGAGCATCGGGTGTATAAACGAGGTTTTTAAAGCTATTTTCATGAACCTGAAAATGAACATTTTGTTCTTTTCCATAAATCACACAAGGTACATTTCCTTCTTTCCTGGTATTTTTCGAGCTTTTCTTTCCAAGCTCAGTTCTGAACGATCCTTTGATCTCAAGTGTCTTCATCTGGTATAAATTATTGTGCTACTCAGAGTTATCCCTTAATAAACTCCCCATTACACGTTAGACATAAAAAACGGAGTGCAAATATATTACAAAGGAATCAGAATACAAAATTTGTACTGATCGACTGATTATGATTTACGGCCTGAATTGTAGTGGCAAAAATCTCAGCAATTGACAGAACTTTGATCTTTTCTGATTTATTTACGAATGGAACGGAATCAGTTACAACGAGTTCGGTTATCGGTGACTCTTCTATTCTTTGTACTGCATTTCCTGAAAGGATTGGATGTGTCGCAAACGCCCTGATGCTTGCAGCACCTTTCTCATGCATTTTCTGGGCCGCAAGAACAAGAGTACCGGCGGTATCGACCATATCATCAATTATAATTACATTCCTGCCTTCCACATCACCAAGGACCGACATTTCCTCAATTACGTTCGGCCTCTTGCGGAGCTTATAGCATAATACCATTTCGGACTGCAGATGTCTGGAATATGCATTTGCCCTCTTAGAGCCGCCCATGTCGGGAGCAGAAACAGTAAGATTGGTGAGTTTTAGCTTTTCAATGTATGGGGCGAAAATTGCTGACCCGTAAAGATGGTCAACAGGAACATTAAAAAACCCCTGTATCTGATCGGCATGCAGGTCCATCGTAATAATCCTGTCAACTCCAGCGGTGCCAAGAAGATCAGAGGATAATTTTGCACCAATCGACACTCTTGGCCTGTCTTTTCTGTCCTGCCGGGCAAACCCATAGTAAGGAATAACTGCAATAACTTTGTATGCTGAAGCTCTTTTTGCGGCGTCAATCATAAGAAGGAGTTCGAACAGGTTATCAGCCGGGGGATTTGTTGATTGAACGATAAAAACCATTTCGCCTCTTACAGATTCATTAAAACAGGGCTGAAATTCACCATCGCTGAATTCTGTAACGGAACTTTGTCCCAGCTCCACTCCCAGCTTCTCTGCAATTTTTTGTGCGAGATACCTTGTAGCCCTGCAGGAAAAAATCTTCATTGGTGCTTTACCGTACATTATCCTGTGATTTTGCCGTTTTTTATAGAGAAATACAGATTACAAAATTAAAAATTCCAAAGGATATCAGACAGTGTTTGAAAAATTGTTTATAGTTTCTTCTATGAAACTCAGGATTTCTTCCCTGCCCGTTGTTTTCACAACTGATGCTGCAAAAGAAGGGGGGAGTGATTCCCATATTTTAAGCATCTCAAGGTTGTAACCACTTATCGATTTCTCAAGGTCAACCGGGGAGAGTTTATCAGTTTTTGTAAATACCCTTGCAAACGGTACCTGGTTATTACCAAGGAATTCCATGAACATCAGATCGGATTTCTGCGGTCTATGCCTGGAATCGAGCAGAACAAACAGGCAAACAAGGTTCGCTCTTTTCAGGATATATTCCTCAACCGCTTTTACCCATTTTTCCCTCATCCTGACGGGAACCTTTGCAAATCCGTAGCCGGGAAGATCGACAAGATACCAGCTACCGTTAATAAGAAAGTGGTTGATTGTTCTGGTTTTACCTGGATTGCCTGATATTTTGGCGAGGTGTGAATTACCGGTCAGCAGGTTGATTAGAGAAGATTTTCCGACGTTTGAACGGCCTATAAATCCGAATTCAGGCATCACCGGCTCAGGACATAGTTTTATTGAAGGACTGCTCCGGATAAATGAAGCTGAGTGGATTATCATTATTAATGTCCTTAATTAATATCGTTGTAGGGGAGTTCTATCTTTTTGTATGTCAGATATCTGTTTCCAAAATCAGTAATAATGGCACCAATGATTCCAATATATCCTGGTCCGGCTGTTCCTGATTTTTTAAGGTCGAGATATGTTTTTCCTTTGATGGCTGGTATCAATTTGCATTTTGTCGTATCAAATACCCCATTTGTGAATTCACCACGGTAAAACCTGGCTTTCCTGGTCGGATCGGTAAAAGCCAGATTGATCCTGACTTTTCCGGTAGTGCCGTAATTATCATTTATGGTGAACAGAATTTCGGGATAGTCCCTGATAAGCTTACCCTCCCTTGTATATTCCTCAAGAAAAGGTGTTCTCAATCCTTTTATATACTTCAGTTTTGCCCTTATATGACCATTCCGGTAATACTGTATCTGGGTTCCGTCGATTGTATCATGCTTAAATGGCGTCGAACGGAAAACCTGCCCTTCCAGGTAATACTTCTTTACTGAGTCTTCACGAAGGCCATTCTCGTACCATATTGTCTGGTTCAGCTGTCCTCCCTGATAATATGTTCTCGTTTCACCCTGTATGACACCATTTTCAAAAGTAACTTCTTTTATAAGCAGTTCATTGCTGTAGTATTTTGTGATCCCTGTATATCCTGTGTCAGGCACTGAAAGCGTATCAGCCACCTGATCCGAACCTTTTTTTAAGGATCCCCGTCCTGAACAGCCAATAGCCAGAAGCAGAATTAGAAATACAATTATTGAATTGCTGACTTTTTTCATGGCGGAATTATCTGATTTCTAGTTGATCTCTTTTTAGCTTATATATGTTTCAAGGAGTGTTGCCTCATTCTCCGGCACCAGCACAACATCGCTTATCATTGCCGGCAGAAGCACTGTTTCCCCTTTTGAGACGCTCTCTGATCCTGAGTCCCAGCGGATCACAAATCTGCCTTCAGTACAAATGTACACAACAAAAGAATCAATTAAATTATAGTTTCTTGCAAATTGTTCATTAATCTGAATAATGTTTGTGTCAAAATACTTGCAGCGAACAAGACTTTCGGATTTGTTTTTTCGAAGTTCACTTTTGATTTTTGATCTGCCTGTCTGATTGAAGTCAATAGCATCCAGTGCAAGATCGGTGTGAAGCTGGCGTGATTTACCATTTTTGTCTTTTCGTCCCCAGTCATATATTCTGTATGTAATATCGGAAGTTTGCTGTATTTCAGCAAGTACAATGCCGGCTCCGATTGCATGTATTCTTCCGGCCGGAGTAAAAAATGTATCGCCCGGATCGGCAATCTCAGTATTGAGAAGGTCTTCTATGGAGTTGTTTTTAACGGCATTGATGTATTCATCACGTGAAACCGGTTTGGAAAAACCAGTATATATCTTCGCATTTTTATCACTTTTAAGAATATACCACATTTCTGTTTTCCCATATGCCTGATGCCTTTCCTTTGCCAATACGTCATCGGGATGAACCTGAACTGAAAGATCATCCTTTGCCTCGATAAGCTTAATAAGCAATGGAAACTCATTACCGAATTTTTCAAATACTGAATCGCCGGTAATATCGCCCATATAAACTTCGATTATCTCTTCGATGTTATTGCCGGCAAGGAATCCGTTGCTTATTACCGACAGGTTATCAGATACTGCCGATAATTCCCAGCTTTCTCCGATATTTTTCAGATTACCGGGTTTTTTCCCGTAATAGTCCGCAAGCGAACTACCGCCCCAGATCTTTTCCTTTAATATTGGTTCAAATTTTAACGGATATAATTCTGACATTCAAAGGTAATTATAGGTTAACAGATTATTTTTAAGTGCCTAAAGTACTTAGAGTGCCTAAAGTACTTAGAGTTAGACTCTTCAACTTTAAGTACTCCAAACTCTAGCTCACACTAGGCACTTCTTTTTACTCCAAACTTTAGCTCACTTTAGGCACTTCTTCCATGCAAAATACTATTTTTGATATAAATTTGAAAAACAAAAATAGTAATAAATGCTTATTGTCGGAATTGCAGGAGGAACAGGATCAGGTAAAACTACAGTTGTAAAGAAGGTGATGGAAAGGTTTCCTAACGAGGAAGTCATTGTAATACCACAGGATGCATATTATAAGGATAACGGACATATTTCGCTCGAAGAGAGGCAGAAAATAAATTTTGATCATCCTGATTCACTCGAATTCAGCCTGCTTATTGAGCATCTTGAAAAGCTAAAAAAGGGGGAGAGTATTGAAATGCCAATATATTCCTATCTGACATGTCTCAGGTCGAAAGAGACCATAACAGTCAGGCCTGCAAGGGTAGTACTGGTTGAAGGAATAATGATCCTTGTCGACAGCAATCTGAGGAACATGCTGGATATAAAGGTTTTTGTGGATGCCGATGCTGACGATCGTCTTGGAAGGGTTATCCAGCGTGATATAGTTGAAAGGGGCCGTTCGGTTCTGGTGGTTTTGAACAGGTATCACGACACGGTGAAACCATCTCATCTTCAGTTTATAGAGCCTTCAAAGCGATATGCCGATATTATTATTCCGGGCGGGGGTGAGAACCAGGTTGGAATTGAGGTTTTAATTTCAATAATTGAAAAACATTTAAAGGAAGAATTATAAACATGTTATCAAATGTCAGATCTGAGGATATTTTATTCCTTGATATAGAAACTGTGCCGGCGGCATCTTCATACAAAATGCTTGACCAGTCATCTCAAATCCATTGGGAAAAGAAATCAAAGCAATTCAGAAATGAGAGTCAGTCAGCTGAAGATGTTTATGAAAGGGCAGGCATATATGCGGAATTCGGAAAGATAATCTGTATTTCAGTCGGACTTATAAAAGAGAAAGAGCCTTTTTCTTTCAGGCTCAAATCTTTTTTCGGAGATGATGAAAAGACACTTCTTTCGGAATTCTCTTCAATGCTGAATAAATTTTCAAGGAACAGGGAAGCATTGCTATGCGCTCATAACGGAAAAGAATTCGACTATCCCTATATTGCAAGGAGGATGATTATTAACAGGCTGATAATCCCTGAAATACTTGATAACGCTGGGAGGAAACCCTGGGAAGTAAAGCTGCTCGACACCCTTGATCTGTGGAAGTTCGGTGATTACAAAAGCTATACCTCCCTCGATCTTCTTACTACCACACTTAAAATACCATCCCCAAAAGATGACATTGACGGAAGCATGGTTGCCGGGATTTATCATAACGAACATGATATCAGACGGATTGCAAAGTATTGTGAAAAGGATGTTCTGGCTGTTGCCAGGGTTCTTTTTAGATTCATGAATCTTCCGGAAATTGAAGAAGACAAAATAGAATCAGTTACACAATTCTGATCAATGAGAATCGAGAAATTTCAGCAGGCTTTTTTTGACTTCCTCCGGATTATCTGAATGGACCCAGTGACCTGATCGTGGGATAATAATAAATTCAGCAGCAGGAAAGATTTTCTTTATCTGCATATAATCTTTTTCAGGAAGATATTCCGAATATTCACCTTTCAGGAAATAAACAGGGAACCCTGAGATCTCTCCGGATTCCATACCGGGTTCAATCCCTGCCATTATTTTGGGAAGATTTTCCCTGAGAGCAGAAGCATTCAGTTTCCATGAGAATAAATTGTCCGATTCCCTTTTCAGATTTTTCATGATAAATCCCCTTGTTGCTTCAGACTGGATCCTGGTTTTGAGAAACGATTCAACTTCATCACGTGATCTTATTCCTGAAAGATCGAGTGAAAGAATTGAATCCAGTATTTCGGAATGCTGATTATATGTAAGTAAATCACTACCTTCCTGTACCATTGGAGAAATATCCGCAACAAGCAAACCATAAAGTCTTTCCGGCCAGGAGATTGCAAAGTTCACTGCTGTCTTGCCACCCATACTATGACCCGCAAGGAAGAATTTCTGAAGTTTCAGATCATTGACCAGTTCCAACAGATCAGCTGTCATTGAGTTATAATCATGGACAGGGCTGTGGGGCGAATTCCCATGATTTCTTTGATCCGGGAGGAAAACAGTAAATCTGTCGCTGATGCTTTTTGCTATGGAAACCCAGTTGTCGGAAGATCCATAGAGGCCATGGAGAACTATTAAAGGGGGGCCTGCCCCGTATTTTCTATAAAAAAGTTTCATGGGTAGTTTCAATCTGCCAGTTGCCTCTTATACATCTGGATCGAATTTTCAAGACCAAGGTAAAGAGCGTCGGCAATCAGTGCATGACCTATGGAGACCTCGTCGATCCATGGTATGCTCTGATGGAAATATCTTAAATTATCAAGATTCAGGTCGTGCCCGGCATTTATACCCAATCCTGCATCCCGTGCAATCCTGGCTGCAATTACGAATGGTTCAACAGCCCGGGGAGCATCGCTATTAAAAAGTGAGGCATATGGTTCTGTATATAATTCAATTCTGTCAGTCCCGGTTAAAGTAGCATTTTCAATATTTGAAAGCTGGGTGTCAATAAAGAGTGAAGTTCTGATTCCAGCTTTTTTGAAAGTTGAGATCACATCAGTTAAAAAAAGCCTGTATCTTAAAATGTCCCAGCCGGCACTTGATGTAATTGCATCATGAGCATCAGGAACAAGAGTAACCTGATCGGGTTTCACCGATACTACAAGATCAATGAAACTGTCGGACGGATAACCTTCAATATTAAATTCAGTAGTGATTATTGGCCGGATTTCCAGAACATCCCTGTATCTTATATGACGTTCATCGGGCCGCGGATGAACAGTAATTCCGTCGGCGCCGAAAAGTTCACAGTTGATAGCTGCAGTTTTGACATTCGGAATATTACCCCCTCTTGCATTCCGTAGCGTTGCAATCTTATTGATGTTAACACTGAGCTTTGTCATAATAAAAATGATGATTGTACGTATTGTAATGTGATACAAAAATACAACAACTCTCTTTTTTTTTCTTAATTTTAGATGAAATTTAAACGGGGAATCCTTTTATGGTAGCCAAAGACTTGATTTCTGAAGTGGTTCCTTCACTGAAAACATCTGATACAGGCCAGACGGCACTGAACTGGATGGAGATTTTCCGTATCTCTCATCTGCCGATCGTGAATAACCTCGATTTTCTGGGGCTGATTTCGGATACTGATATTTATGATATGAATCAGCCTGAAGAACCTATTGGCAATCATACACTTACACTTTTAAAGCCTTTTGTTACAACTGACCAGCATCTCTTTGAAGTAATTGGCATAGCTTCGCGACTTAACCTGAGCGTTGTACCTGTACTCGATGAAAAGTCACATTTCAAGGGAGTTATTACAACGACTGATCTGGTAAGGTATCTCGCAGGTATTTCATCAATGGATCAGCCGGGAGGGATAATTGTTCTTGAGCTTATCGAAAGGGATTATTCGCTTTCTCAAATAGCACAGATTGTCGAAGGGAATAATGTTAAGGTATTAAGCATGTATGTGACATCCCCTCCCGATTCAACAAAACTTGAAGTTACAATTAAAGTAAATACCAATGACCTGGTTTCTGTAATCAGGACCTTCGAACGATATAACTATGAAGTAAAAACCTGGGTCACATCAGATGATTCCATGGACAAGTTCTATTCCGAACGGTTCGATCTCCTTATGAAATACATGAATATCTGACAGAGTATGCTGAAAACAGTTGTCATTTACAGCAAGGGAAGCAAGCCCAAAACTACTGAAGGAGTCACCAGGCTGATCAGGGAATTCTGCAGAAGAGGTATTAAATTGTACATTAATCAGGATTCTGCCGGTCTCTTATCATGTCCGGGCGGGGAACCTTATTGAAAATTTCAGCGACCTGAAGGAGCTCGGGGAGACTCCTGACCTGGTTCTTAGTGTTGGTGGCGATGGTACTTTCCTTGAAACCATGCTTAAAGTCAGAGGTTTCGGAATTCCAATAGCTGGTGTCAATACAGGAAGGATGGGGTTTCTGGCAAATATTTCAGAGGAAGAGATAGGTCATTCAATAGATCTTTTATGCAGAGGTGAATATCAGGTCATCGAACGATCTCTTATTGAAATAAGAAAACCTGAAGGTTTATTTGATCCAGGATCATCGACGGCTCTGAATGAAGTTACCATTCAGAAATCAGATCCCAGCATGATAACCATCAATGTCTATGTGGATGGTTCTTATCTTAATACTTATTGGGCTGACGGATTGATTATATCAACTGCGACCGGTTCAACAGCATATAACCTGAGTGTCGGAGGTCCGATTTTATCGCCTGAAGATGAGAGTATTATTATATCTCCGATTTCTCCTCATAATCTTACAATACGTCCGATTATACTTTCAGGTGAGAGTAGCCTCAGAATGACAGTTGAAGGCCGTACGAAGGAGTATATTGCAACATGCGATTTCAGGTCGAGGAGGCTGTCATTCAGTGAGGAAATATGTATTTCAAGATCGCCCGGAAAGCTAAGGACCGTAATGCTGAAGGGGATGGATTTTTACAGCACTCTGAGGAATAAGCTCATGTGGGGAGCTGACAGGAGAAACTAAATTAGTTGTTCTAAACCATGCTGATTAATTTTAGATTATTATATTTGTATCTGCAATTTAATTCAAACTGAAATGAAACGATCACTTTTAGTCGTTATAATACTGTGTTTTGCAGTTCAGTTATCCAATGCCCAGCTCTGGAAATTGAGACGATGGGAAGCTCAATTTGGAATAGGCCCTTCGTTCGCATTCCCTGATATAGGAGGCTACACACAGGGTGATAACATTCTTGGATTTAAGGATTTAAGCTACAGACAGACAAGGTTTGATATTAACGGCAGTCTGAGATACCGCCTCGGACGAACAGCAAACCTGAGATTAAGCATGACTTATGCAATGCTTCATGCAACTGATGTAAGGGGATCCAATGAGGGCAGGGAATATGAATCAGTGACAAGTTTATTTGAACCGGCGCTCATTGCTGAGTATTTCTTCATCAAAAACAAATATGAAAGCAGTTACCTTTTCCTGAAGTGGCAAAGGTCTTTGGGCTCTGCTTTCTTCTCTCGACTTCTATGCTTTTGCCGGAATTGGCGGAGCTTCTTTCTCTGTCAATCCAAACGATGCCCTTGTTCAAAGAGGTATTACCGAACCTGGAAGTACAGACAATAAAGGGTTTTCACTTGTTGTTCCCGGAGGTATCGGAGCAACATTAATTTACAACCCCAACATTAATTTCGGTGTTGAATTTGGCGGCAGATGGGCTAATACAGATTTTCTTGACGGATTCAATCCGGGTATTGCAGCCAACAAGGCCAATGACAAGTACTATTTCCTGAACTTCACCGTTACTTATAAACTGAAGACAACTGCCAAAGGTTGGCCCTCTCTCAGATAATAAGCTGGATCAGTTTGGATGAAAAAATTAACGGGGATTCTTCTTTTAATTCTGTTGTCATTATCAGTATCCGGACAGAGGAGTGCTGATTATGGTATTTATGGTGGTGTTACATCATATCTTGGTGATATAAATACAAACCGGTTGTTCTATCGTCCTCTTCCGGCAGGCGGCATTTTCTATCGCTTTAACCTGAATCCGAGACAATCAATCAGGGCAAATATATTAATGGGAGGCCTTCAGGGCAATGATCTGATTTCAGTAATAATTTCAGACAATCACGTAATAATCATTTTCGATGGATTGGTTACTGAAGGAGCAATTCAATTTGAATTTAATTTTCTTCCATACTCAACCCAGGGTAAAAGATGGAACTATACTCCATATATTGCAGCAGGTATGGGATTTGCATATTTTAATACTACTTCTAATTCACCTCTTGAAAACGACAAACCTTCCCAACCTGTCATACCTTTTTCACTTGGTTTTAAGGTAAATATCTTTAAAAACCTTGGACTTGAAGTTGAATATGGTTTTCGTAAGACTTTTTATGATAAATTTGACGGCTTAAAAGATAATATTGATCCAAATCACAAAGCATGGCTCCACAACAACGACTGGTACTCATTTGCAGGTATAGCATTTACCTGGAAGATCTACAACAAACTGGTGGGTTGTCCGGCCTTTAAAGATGTGGATGAATCAAGAAGACGCTGAAAAATGTCCTTAATAAAACAGATCGATACTGCCCGGCTCCCGTCACACATAGCGATAATTATGGATGGCAACGGAAGATGGGCCAGGCAGAGAGGTATGGACAGGATATTCGGTCACCAGCAGGGGGTAAAGGCACTAAGAGAAGTAATTGAGGCATCCGCTGAATTAAAAATCAGTTTTCTTACCGTTTATGCTTTTTCTACCGAAAACTGGGGAAGACCAGATGAAGAGGTTTCCGCCCTGATGGGCATTATGGTTCAATCGCTCAATAAGGAGACTGATACACTGGTTAAAAATAATATCAGGCTGACAGCTATCGGCGATACAGAAAGGCTCGCATCTGATGTAAAGGAAAGGCTGATGGAAACGATCAATGTTACTTCAGATGCCACCGGACTTAACCTTATTGTAGCCATGAGCTACAGCTCGAGATGGGAGATGACAGAAGCGGCAAAGAGACTCTCGGCAGAGATCGCTGACGGATCAATCGATCCGGTCTCAGTTAATGAATTCAATTTTGAAAAGTACCTTACCACACATGGAGTCCCTGATCCTGAATTAATGATAAGGACAAGCGGTGAAATGCGGATCAGCAACTTCCTTTTATGGCAGCTTGCCTATACGGAATTGTATTTTACTGAAATACTTTGGCCCGATTTTGGTAAGGAGGAACTTTACAAGGCTATAATTGACTTCCAGAAGAGAGAGAGAAGATTTGGAAAGACAAGTGAACAACTTTTGGACAAATGATGATATGATGGCAATTGAAAGATTAAAAGGAATTTTTCTGGCAGTAGCCCTGATTTTAATAAACGGTACATTGTTATCGCAGGAAAAGACAGGAATTATCGATTATTCAAGTTCCGATGATTATGTAATTGGAGGGGTTTCCGTTTCCGGTGTCAGATTTCTTGATACAAATGCATTGATAGGAATTTCCGGGCTTAGAGTCAGCCAGGAAGTTACAGTTCCAGGGGATGCAATTACAAACGCCGTGAAAAAACTATGGCAGCAGGGTCTGTTTTCGGATGTCAGGATAAATATTATTAAAACTGTCGCCGATACTATCTATCTTGATATTGCCTTGCAGGAGAGGCCAAGAATATCATCAGTTAAGTATAACGGATTGAAAAACTCAGAAACAACCGATCTCACTGAAAAGATTAACATGCCGGTAGGATCGCAGCTTACTTCATACCAGTTGAACAATACGAAAAAGATCATAACTGATCATTTTGTCGAGAAAGGATTCCTTAATACCACCGTTGACTTTATTCAGAAAGATGATCCCGACAGACCTAACAACATTATACTCACTGTTGATGTCGATAAAAAGAAAAAGGTAAAGATAGAAGAGCTGGCATTCGTCGGGAATGAAAACTTCAGTACCAAGCAGCTCCGGCGTAAGATGAAAAATACAAAGGAAAAGAACCTTAACTTCTTCAAATCTTCAAAATTTATTTCGGAAAAGTATGATGAGGATAAGGAAAAACTTTACAAATTGTATAATGATAACGGCTACAAGGATTTCAAGATAATTGGCGATTCCCTTTATCCTGTCTCCGAGGACCGTGTAGGACTGATGATCAAGGTTGATGAAGGAAAACAATACTTTTTAAGAAATATCACGTGGGTTGGAAACAGCGTGTACCGAAAAGAAGATCTTGAAAAGATACTTAATATCCAAAAAGGCTCTGTTTATAACCAGTCTAATCTGGATGACCGACTTAATGGAGCATCCGGCGCACAGGATGCCGTCAGTAATGTATATCAGGATAACGGTTACCTTTTTTCAAGACTGACACCCATTGAATCAAAGATTGAGAACGATTCAGTCGATCTGGAAGTGAGGATCTACGAAGGCGATCAGGCCTATCTTAATAATATAATTATTTCGGGAAATACCAGGACAAATGAGCATATCGCCCGGCGCGAACTTTTCACTCTTCCCGGTGATCTTTTCAGCAAGAGTAAGATACTAAGGTCGATCCGTCAGCTGGGGGTTATCGGGCATTTTGACCCTGAGAAAATAGCTCCGAATGTTGTTCCCGATCCTACAAACGGAACTGTGGACCTGCTTTATAAGCTTGAGGAGAGGGCAAATGATCAGTTTGAGATTTCGGGAGGATGGGGAGCTGGTATGCTTGTCGGATCAGTGGGGGTACGCTTTAATAATTTCGCTATGCGAAACTTCTTCAATCCGAAGGAGTGGAGACCTTACCCCTCTGGCGATGGTCAATCACTGAGTATAAGAGCTCAGTCAAACGGGCGTCTCTACCAGTCATATAATATTTCATTTATGGAACCCTGGCTGGGCGGTAATAAGCCCAATTCCTTTTCAGTTTCATTTTACAGATCATTGATGACCAATGGGAGGAAAAAGAATACCAGCAATTACCAGTCAATGTTAACCAACGGAGCCTCCATCGGACTTGGAAAGCGATTGGAATGGCCCGATGACTTCTTTTCGATCTACGGGGAGATAAACTATCAGAGATACAATCTTAACGATTTCACATACTATCATTTCCTCTTCTCCAACGGGACATCCAACATGTTGACATTCACTACAAAACTCTCAAGGTATTCAACAGGTCCCAACCTTATTTATCCGACTAACGGATCAACTTTCACCCTGTCGTTACAGGCAACACCTCCATATTCGCTTATCAGCGGAGTCAATATGGTAGGGGCAACTGACCAGGAGAAATACAAATGGATAGAGTTTCACAAATGGATTTTCAAAGCAGACTATTTCTATCCTGTTACTGTGAATGAAAAACTTGTGCTTAACGCCAGATTTGCCTTCGGTTATCTTGGTCACTATAATAAGGATATCGGACCTTCGCCATTTGAGAACTTCTATCTGGGAGGAAGCGGTATGACAGGTTATAGTCTTTACGGTCGCGAAATAATTGCCCTGAGAGGATACACCGATGGATCAGTTACTCCCACAGATCCAAAAACAGGTTCGCCGACAGGTAATGTTTACTCTAAATTTACTCTTGAATTAAGGTACCCTGTTTCGCTTAACCAGCAGGCAACAATTTACGGTCTTGCTTTCCTTGAGGCCGGAAAAGCCTGGAATAGGATGAATCAGTATAATCCATTCAGGATGAATCGTACGGCAGGTATTGGTGTCAGGGCTAACCTTCCGATGTTCGGTTTGCTCGGTGTTGACTGGGGTTACGGATTTGACCCGGTCGACGATCCCACGACTTTCCCTGACGCTAATAAAGGACAATTTAGTTTCACTATAGGTCAGCAGTTTTAATCATTTTAATTTTAAAATCAATTTTATGAAAAGAATAGGTGTAATATTAATTTTAGCAGTGATGACTACGGCTTTTGCCGCAGCTCAAAAATATGCATTTGTGGATTCTGAATATATAAGGAAGAACATTCCTGCTTTTACCAAAGCCCAGGAACAGCTTGATAATCTTTCAAAACAGTGGGAAAAAGAGGTTGCCGATGGATATGCAGTTGTTGAACAGATGTACAAATCTTATCAGAATGATGTTGTGCTTCTTTCACAGGATATGAAAACAAAAAGGGAAGAAGCCATTGTAGCTAAGGAAAAGGAGATGAAAGACCTTCAGAACAAATACTTCGGAGTTGAAGGTGAACTTTTCAAGAAAAGGGAAGAACTGGTTAAGCCAATCCAGGACGAGATACTGAAAGCAATTAAAACAATTGCGGCCGAAGGAAGCTATGCAGCAATTTTTGACGCAGCTTCGGGCGGCAACATTTTATTCGCTAATCCTAAATATGACATCAGCGATCAGGTACTCGAAAAATTAGGTTATAAAAATTAATTAATTATTTTTGCATCATTATTAAAACACTAAAAAGAATGAAAAAATTTATTGGAATTTCTGTGCTCTTAATTATGGTTATATTCGTGGGGCAGAATGCTTTAGCACAGAATTTGAAATTCGGACACATTAACCGTACTGAACTTATACAGGCAATGCCTGATTTTGATTCCGCAAGGGTTAAACTTGAGAAACTGAACACAGAACTTACAAAATACGGCGGAATTGTTACAGGTTGAATTGAATAATAAGTATGAAACCTATCTCAAAGAGAGCAAGAACCTAACCGATCTGGTTCGACAAACCAAGGAACAGGAGCTTGCAGGATGCTCAGAAAAGACTAACCGATTTTCAGACAAATGCTCAGACCCAGATCCAGGATATGCAGGTGAAACTTTTTACTCCTGTCACTGAAAAGGCCGATAAGGCTATCAAGGATGTAGGTAAGGAAAACGGATTTATCTATATTTTTGATCTTTCACAAAACCAGATTATATATTTTGATGAAACAAAAAGCACTAATGTAATGCACTGGTCAAAGCAAAACTGAAATTGAAATAATTTACTGAATACAAATCCGGTGACCATCCGCCAGCTGGCAGATGGTCTTTTTTTTAATATACGATTAATTGAAAGAGCAGCCAATAGGAATTTTTGATTCAGGAGTCGGGGGACTGACTGTTGCACATGCAATAAAACAAATCCTTCCAGGTGAAAGCCTTGTTTACTTTGGAGATACGGCTCACCTTCCATATGGTGATAAATCTGCCGAGGCGATCAGGTATTATTCAGGGAAAATAACCGAATTCCTTCTTGATCACAACGCAAAGGTGGTTCTTGTTGCCTGCAACTCAGCTTCAGCTTCCGCCTTTGACACCTTAAAGGAAGAATTTCAGGATAAAACAATTTTGATCGATGTTATTGACCCGGTAGTAGATTACCTGAGCACCAGGAACTTCAGGAAAATAGGTGTTATAGGAACAAAAAGAACAATCAGTTCAGGTACCTATGACCAGAAGCTCAAAGAAAAGGCTCCGGCGACAAGTGTTGTTTCAATGGCAACTCCCTTGCTGGTGCCCATGATAGAAGAGGGTTTTATCTTCGATGATATCAGCAATGCAATAATCCGCACATATCTGTCACATGAGACACTCTCAGGAATTGAAGCCCTGATACTTGGATGCACTCACTATCCTATAATAAGAAACCAGATAAGCAAATTCTTTAATTTTAATGTTGAAGTAGTGGATTCTGCAAGAATTGTGTCCCTTATCCTTAGAGAGACACTTGAAAAGAATAACCTGCTGAATGACTCTGGTAAGGTTCAGGACCAGTTTTATATTTCCGATTATACTTCCTATTTTGAGAAAATAGCCAGAATGTTTTTTGAAGGGGAAATAAACCTGAAAAAGGCTGATATCTGGAGCTAGTTTTCACCCCCAACCCCCCTGAAGGGGGCTTAAACTAATTTGAACATCAATCCTGCCTTAGGGGGGTCCGGATAAATAAAAAAGGCGGCGGAAGTCAGAATTATATGACCAGATATCATTCTTAAATATCAATGGTTATATGATTTTTCGATCACTAATTAGTTTACTTTTGTTCTGGTCAGACAGAAAAAAACGAAAAATAAAACTCACTTTTAATAATTGACAAGGTATCATGCGTAAAAAATCAAAAGTTATTGAAAGAGAAGAGGTGGTCATCAGGTTTTCGGGAGACTCGGGTGATGGGATGCAGCTGACGGGTACTCTGTTTTCCGACACGGCAGCTTTATACGGGAATGATATTTCGACATTTCCTGATTATCCGGCAGAAATCAGGGCACCTCAGGGTACGGTTGGCGGAGTTTCGGGATTTCAGGTTCACCTCGGGCATTCAGAAATCAATACCCCTGGTGATTATGCTGATGTACTGGTTGCCATGAACCCGGCCGCAATAAAAGCCAATGCAAGATTTACCAGACCAGGGGGTACCATTATTTTCGATAAAGATAATTTCACTGAAAAAAATATTGAAAAAGCAGGATACATAAAAGATCCAATTGTTGAGGAGAAGCTCGATAATTACAATATTATCGCCACTCCAATCTCATCAATGGTAAGAGAAGCCCTGAAGGATTTCGGCCTTGATCCGAAAACCGTTCTCAGGACGAAAAACATGTTTGCTCTTGGAATGGTTTACTGGCTTTTTGATCGCAAGCTAAAGTATACCGAACAGTTTTTTGATAAGAAATTCGGGAAAAAGCCTGAAATCGCAGAGGCAAATAAAGTGGTCCTCCGTGCAGGATATTATTATGCGGAAACAATTGAAGCACTGGCACCAATAATCAAGGTAAGTCCGGCTCCTATCGCAAAAGGAAGTTACAGAAATATATGTGGAAATGCCGCAACTGCCTGGGGTTTGATGGCTGCTGCGGAAAAAGCAGGGTTGAAACTTTTTATAGGATCCTATCCGATAACCCCTGCGACAGGCATCCTGGAGGAACTTGCGGCCCGTAAAGATCTGGGCGTTAAAAGTTTTCAGGCCGAGGATGAAATTGCAGGAATCTGTTCGGCCCTGGGTGCAAGTTTTGCCGGTAACCTTGCCGTTACATCGACATCAGGGCCGGGACTGGCTTTAAAATCTGAAGCGATTGGTCTTGCCGTGATGACAGAATTACCTATAGTCATCATTGATGTCCAGCGAGGGGGACCCTCAACCGGTCTTCCGACAAAAACAGAACAGTCCGATCTGTTGCAGGCACTTTATGGCCGGAATGGAGAATGCCCGGTTGTTGTTATTGCCGCGAGCACCCCGTCGGATTGCTTTCAGTATGCATTTGAGGCAGCAAGAATAGCTGTTGAACATATGACTCCGGTCATACTCATGTCCGACAGTTACCTTGCCAATGGCAGTGAACCATGGAAAATTCCTGCCATGAGTGAGCTTCGCGAAATTGTTCCTCCATATGCCGATAAAAATGAATTACCATTCCTGCCATATAAGCGCGACAAGGATAAACTTTCAAGAAAATGGGCTATACCCGGAACTCCCGGATTGGAACACCGGATTGGAGGACTTGAAAAATCTGTGAAGGGCACTGTTTCATATGTGCCGGAAAACCATGAGCTTATGGTAAGCCTGAGAGCTGAAAAAATCGAAAAGGTAGCTGATGAGATCCCTGATCTGACCGTTTTTGGCCCTGAATCAAATGACCTTTTGATAGTGGGTTGGGGAGGTTCTTACGGATACCTGATAACTGCCGCAAGAGAGTTGCAGCATGAGGGATATAATGTAAGTTTGGTAAATTTCAACTATATTAATCCATTACCCAAAAACACAGCAGGAAACTTTGGCTAGTTTCAGAAAAATAGTAGTCTGCGAACTGAATTCAGGTCAGTTTGCAAATTACCTGCGTATGAAACATCAGGGTTTCAGGTATGAGCAAATAAACAAGGTTCAGGGTCTTCCCTTCACTGTAAAGGAAATAAAGGAACAATGCATTAAAATACTGGAGGAAAAATAATATGGAAGTATCACAGGTAAATCAGCCAAGTCCAAAGGATTTTAAAAGCGACCAGGAGGTTCGTTGGTGCCCGGGATGCGGCGATCATGCAGTTCTTAGTTCAGTTCAGAGGGCACTTGCCGAACTTGGAGTACCAAAAGAAAAAGTCACTTTTGTTTCAGGTATAGGCTGTTCATCAAGGTTCCCATATTACATGAATACATACGGATTTCATAGTATCCATGGACGTGCATCAGCAATTGCAAGCGGCGTGAAAATAGCAAATCCTGAACTTTCAGTATGGCAGATAACAGGTGACGGGGATGCACTTGCAATAGGTGGTAATCATTTCATTCATATAGTGCGACGAAATATCGATGTAAATCTGATTCTCTTCAACAATGAGATATATGGTCTTACAAAAGGTCAGTACTCTCCTACATCCGAGAGAGGACTTACCACAAAAACCTCTCCATATGGTACCATCGAGGAACCATTTTCGGTTGGGGAGCTTGTTATTGGTGCAAAGGGAAAATTCTTTGCAAGGACACTCGATTCGAATGTATCGCTTTCGACACAGATTTATATTGATGCTGCAAAACATAAAGGTACTTCTGTTGTGGAAGTTCTCCAGAACTGTGTGATTTTTAATGATGGAATTCATGAGACAACCACAGGAAAAGAGGTCAGGGATGACAGGACCATCATCCTTAAGCATGGCGAACCTATGCTTTTTGGAAAAGGAAGTGACAAAGGACTGATCCTTGATGGCCTGAAACTCAGGGTGGCAAAACTTGGAGAAAATGGCGTCACTGAAAAGAATATTCTCATCCACGATGCTGCCGAGCCAAACCCCGGTATCCAGTATATGCTTGCAAATATGAGGTATCCTGAATATCCTGTTGCATTGGGGGTTATAAGGGCGGTTCCCGGCCCTACATATGAGAATGATCTTGAGAATCAGATTACTGAAATCGGGAAAGTTTCGAAAATAAAAAATATGGATGATCTGCTGAACAGCGGATCTGTCTGGAAAGTTGATTAGTTTTCTGCTAAATGGATGCCAAGGCCAATATAAGTCCGGAATTCAGCCGTTTAGTACATGAACAACGGGAAAGGTTAAAGGAACTTGGCTGTATTAATCAGACTACATATATTCTTAAGGAAGGCAAACCTATCGAGGAGACTCTTCAGCAGATAGCGCTTCTTTTGCCCGCTGCCTGGCAATACCCTGAATATACAGTTGCCAGGATATCCTTCATGAAAACGGATTTTGAATCTCTTGAATTCAGGGAGACATCCTGGAAGATGGTTCAGGAATTCAATACTATTGATGAGGAAACAGGAACAATTGAGATCTATTACACAAAGGAGTTCAAGGAAGAACAGGAGGGCCCTTTCCTTAAGGAAGAAAGAGACCTTATCCAGAATATTGCCAGCCTTATTACGGGCTACATCAACAGCTATAAAGCGAGGGATATCATCCGGACAGCAAGTACTCCAAAAAAGGAAGAAGAGGAAGATCTTTCAAATATTCCCAGCAAAAAACTGCTCCAGAAATTTCTTGACCGTCACAATGCAGAAAGGGATGTGTTTCATGACCTTCAGCCCTTCAAAGTAAAAGAGATACTGCTTGTAGCAAACCTGTATGATGCTTATTCGATTGAAGGCGAAGGCAGGTTTGCTGACCATATTCTGGGGGAATACTATCAGATGAGCCTTACTTCAATACCGAGGGTAACTGGCGTATCAAGCGAGGAGGAGGCATTCAAGAGGCTTAAGGCCAGGCATTATGATATGGTCATCATTATGATCGGAGTGGATAAGGAAAGCCCGATAGATATGTGCCGGAAAATAAAGAACAAATATCCCTATCTGCCCACCTACCTTCTCCTGAATAATCCTTCGGACATGGATTTTGTAAAAAGACAGAAAGACAAAAACGTCCCGTTTGACAACTACTTTGTATGGACCGGTGAGTCAAAGGTCTTTTTTGCAATGGTTTCTCAGCTTGAAGACAGGGTAAATGTTGAAAATGATACCCAGAAGGGACTGACAGGGGTTATCCTGCTGGTTGAGGATTCAGCTGATTATTATTCAAGCTATCTGCCGATGCTGTATAACCTGGTAATGGACCAGACAAGAAATCTTATTCAGGATGTTTCAACGGATGAGCTGTATAAAGTTTTGAAGCTCAGGGCCAGACCAAAAATACTTCTTGCCTCAAACTGGGAAAGCGCAATTGTTATTTTTAATAATTACCGGAATAACCTTTTGTGCGTGATTTCTGATATGGCTTTTCCGAAGAACGGGCTCATGGATGAAAAAGCCGGATTTGAACTTATACAGTATATAAAGACACATCTGCCGAATCTCCCCACTGTTCTTCAATCATCCGACCCTGAAAACGCAAAATATGCATTCAGACTTAAATCAAATTTCATAAATAAGAATTCCGAAAGCCTTCTTCAGGATCTTAAATCGTTCATAAATTATTACCTGGGCTTTGGTCATTTCGTTTACAGGGATAACAGCGGACGACAGATTGCTGTCGCAAAATCAATGAAGGAGTTTGAGGCTTACCTTCAGACTGTACCTGAAGATTCTCTTGCCTATCATGCCATGAAAAACCATTTCTCCCTGTGGCTCATGGCAAGGGGTGAGGTGAAGATCGCAAAACTGATAAATCCAATAAAGGTATCAGATTTTAAAAGCCTGAAGGAACTCAGGGAATTTCTTCTGGATATTATCAGGAAGCGAAGGCAGGAATTAAACAAAGGAAGGGTAATAAATTTTGAAGAGTCAGCAGTTATTGATGAAACAAATGTTGTAAGCCTTTCTTCCGGATCATTGGGAGGTAAAGGAAGAGGACTTGCATTTATTAATACGCTTATCTACAGTTTTGAGCTTGGAAAGCTAATTGCAGGAATAAATATTAAAACCCCTGTAACAGCAATTATCGGGACAGACGAATTTGATCTGTTCATGGAACGGAACCATTTATGGGACATGGTAAAGGAGGAAAAAGATTTTGATCTGATCCAGAAAGCTTTTATGGAAGGCAGCCTGAGCTTTACACTTGAAAAGAAGATCAGGGCCTTTCTGAAGAAGGTTACCAGACCTCTTGCTGTCAGGTCATCCAGCCTTTTTGAGGATTCAATGAGTCAGCCGTTCTCCGGGATTTTCGGAACATATCTTTTGCCGAATAACAATCCTGATCTGGAGATCAGGCTGAGACATCTCTCTGATGCTATCAGGCTGGTATTTGCATCAATTTATTCAAAAAATGCCCGTGCATATTTTGAAGCGATACATTATAAAATTGAGCTTGAGAAAATGGCTGTAGTGATACAGGAAGTTGTGGGAAATATGTATGATGATGCTTTCTATCCTCATATCAGCGGATCGGCACAGTCATTCAACTTCTATCCTGTTGCCCATATGACGCCGAAAGACGGATTTGCCGTTGCTGCACTGGGGTTGGGTCAGTATGTTATGGAAGCTAATCTGGCATACAGGTTCTCACCCGTATATCCTTCACTTGAGATCATATCACAGAAAGACCTGTTTAAAAACTCCCAGGTCCGGTTTTATGCTGTTGATATGTCAAAGAAAGATCTCAACCTTCTGGATGGAGAAATTGCGGGCCTTAAAATGCTTGATATAAGTGAAGCCGAAAATCATGGTACACTGAACCATATAGCATCAGTATTGAATCCTGATAATGATACTATAAATCCCGGACTGGATTCTCCCGGACCACGGGTCATAAATTTCGCGGATATCCTTAAATATAATTATGTGCCTCTGGCTCCAACACTCAAAACTGTACTTGATGTAGTTACAGAGGCTTGCGGTACCCCGGTTGAAATTGAATTTGCTGTTGATCTCAACAGGGATGAAGCGGGTAATGCTTCATTTTATCTTCTTCAGATAAAGCCCCTGCTTGGTACAGGAGCTGGTTATAATATTGATAAGGAGACGATTAATGAAGATGATCTGGTCCTTTTAACAAGAAAGAGCATGGGCAACGGACTGATAGATGGTATAACAGACATAATATTCATCGAGCCTGAAAAATTTGATAATAAACTGACTTTTGAAATGGCTGATGAGATTGCAGCGGCAAATGAAAAAATGGTGAAGGAAAACCGGAAATACATTCTTATCGGACCGGGCAGATGGGGAAGCCGCGACAAATTTCTGGGAATTCCTGTTACCTGGCCACAGATATCATTTGCAAAAGTTATCGTGGAAGTCTCTCTGCCTGATTTTCATCCTGATGCATCACTTGGATCCCATTTCTTTCATAACGTGACCTCGATGAATGTAGGTTATTTTTCGGTAAACCAGGATTCTGATCAGGATATGGTTAACTGGAAAATGATCAGAAACCAGCAGTTGATTGGGAATGGGGAGTTTTTAAGGCATGTGAGGTTCGAAAAACCACTGGTGGTGCGGATGGATGGTAAAAAAGGTATGGCAGTGATATCGTTGAATCAATAAAATTTGTGACCCATGACGATCATCGAAGGTATACTTGATCTGCAAAAATACGATTTCACTGATACTTCCTTTGATCTCCTGATGCAGAAACGTATTCATCGGGTCCTGATAATTTGCAGTAATTATGATAATTACATGCTTGAGGAGGATGGAAGGATTGATGAACAGATATTCAATGAATATGTTTCCCTTAACCTGCGTTATCCCCCAACATTCGTCCAGACTGATAATGCTGAGGATGCATTTAGAATATTACAGAAAGGGAATGTCGACCTTGTTATCTCAATGCTGAGTCTCAGGGGCTCTGATGTGTTTGCCCTGGCCAAGATGATTAAATCGCGGTATGGACATATTCCGATTGTCGTTCTTACATACTTTTCAAGAGAAGTATCACTAAGGCTTGAAGGAGAGGATCTAAGTGCAATAGATTATGTTTTCTGCTGGCTGGGCGATGCTTCACTGATACTCGCAATCATTAAGCTGATTGAAGACAAAATGAATGCCGACTACGACATTGAGAATATAGGGGTACAGGCAATTATCCTTGTTGAAAACTCGATAAGGTATATCTCATCATACCTTCCTAATATCTACAGGATAGTTCTTTTACAATCGATCGATTTTCAGCGTGAAGCGTTGAATGAACATCAACGGATGCTTAAAATGCGGGGCAGACCCAAGATCCTTCTGGCAAATAACTACAATGATGCCCTCGATCTTTATAAGAAGTATAAATATAATGTGCTGGGTGTAATTTCGGATATAAGCTACAGAAAGGATAACGTTAATGATGAAAATGCCGGTATCGAATTGTGCAAAGCAGTGATGGCTGATGATGACAAGGTGCCCTTCCTGATCCAGTCCTCAAGCCAGGTGCATAAAAAAATAGCGGAAGAACTTGGTGCAGGTTTCATAAACAAGTATTCCAAATCTTTATCACTTGAACTGAGAAACTTCATCATACAGAACCTCGCCTTCGGGCCTTTTATCTTTAAAAATCCCGATACAATGGAGCCAATTGCCATTGCAACTGATCTGCAGAGCCTGCAGCAGAAGCTCCTTACAATTCCAGACAAAACACTTGAATTTCACGCTACCAGGAACCATTTTTCCAAATGGCTTAATGCACGGGCCCTGTTCCCTGTTGCTCAAATGTTTAAATATATCAGGAAGGAAGATTTTGAAACAATGGATGAGATGAGGCGGTTCCTCTATGTTGCTATCTCAAGCTTCAGACTTGGAAAAGGAAGAGGTGTCATCGCCAAATTTGACAAGACCAGTTATGATGAATACCAGGTATTTTCAAGGATAGGTGAGGCCTCGATAGGAGGCAAGGCAAGGGGATTGGCATTCATTAACAGGATAATCAAAACCCACAAGCTCTTCAATAAATTCCCCGATGTTCTGATAACAATCCCGCGGACAGTGGTTTTGAGCACCGATATCTTTGATGAGTTCATGGATCATAATAATCTTTATACGGTAGCTCTTTCTGATCTTCCGGACGATGAAATACTAAGCAGATTTCTGAATGCCGAGCTTCCTGGAAGGGTTTACCAGGATTTTTATGCCTTTCTCACCGTTTCAAGGAACCACCCAATCGCAGTGAGATCATCAAGTAAATTGGAAGATTCACATTATCAGCCATTTGCCGGAATATACTCGACCTATATGATCCCCAGGCACACTGACAATAAGGTGATGGTGAAAATGATTTCAGATGCAATTAAAGAAGTATATGCATCTGTTTATTACAGGGGAAGCAAAGCATATATGACAGCCACATCCAATGTGATTGATGAGGAGAAAATGGGTATTATTCTTCAGGAAGTATGCGGAAACAGGCATGGCGAAATTTTCTACCCGACATTGTCAGGAGTTGCTCAATCGATCAATTATTATCCGATCGGGTCAGAAAAAGCTGAGGATGGAATAGCGAATATAGCATTCGGTCTGGGAAAACTGATTGTCGAAGGAGGGTTGTCACTCAGGTTTTCACCCAGGCATCACAAAAAGATTCTTCAGCTTTCTTCTATAGAAGCGGCGCTCAGGGATACCCAGAAAGAATTTCGCGCCCTTGACCTTAACATAGACAGTTTTGTTCCTTCTACCGACGATGGCGTTAATATTCTAAAGCTTGGAATAAATGATATCAACAATGAGGCAGCAATGAAATATGTTGCATCAACATTTGATTACAACAATAATATTCTCCGCGACGGGACAAATCATCCGGGAAAAAGGATAATTACTTTTGCCAATATACTTCAGCACAAACTCTTTCCCCTGGCTGATATACTTAATACATTGCTCGATCTTGGACAATATGAAATGAACAATCCCATTGAAATCGAATTTGCTGCAAACCTCGAAACACCTCCCGGTGCTCCCAGGATTTTCAATTTCCTTCAGATACGGCCAATTGTTCACACCGATGAGACATCGGTTATAAGTCTGACAAATATCAAACCTGAACAGACAATTATTTTTTCTGAATCTGCCCTCGGAAACGGTTTATTCAAGGGAATCCACGACATTGTTTATGTGAAACCTGAATCATTTAATCCTTCAAAAAACAAGGATATTGCACTTGATATCGAACGGATCAACAGAGAATTTGTAAAGCAGGGTACAGGATATGTACTTATAGGCCCGGGCAGATGGGGCTCAACGGATCAATGGCTTGGAATTCCGGTAAGATGGCCTCAGATATCGGCTGCAAGGATTATAATTGAATCAGGTCTTAAGACATACAGGATAGATCCGAGCCAGGGTACACACTTCTTTCAGAATCTGACATCGTTCCGTATCGGATATTTTACAATAAATCCTTACATCCGTGAAGGGTCGTACGATGTGGAATTCCTCGATAAAATGGATGCCATATACGAGGACGAGCACCTTCGGCATATCAGATTCGAGAAGCCACTTGAGATAATGGTTGACGGGAAGAGCCACAAGGGTGTCATAATGAAACCAGTTTAGAGTGAAAAGTACTTAAAGTGACTAAAGTTTTGTGTTGAAAAATTTGACAGATTAATTGTAATAAAATCGGTTTTTCAGAATGTGAGACTGATATTCTGAACTTGCGAAATATTCAGGATAAAGCTGAATCAGTCAATGAATCCCTGTTTATCTTTTTGATCAGACCCTGAAGTACTTTCCCGGGGCCAACTTCTGTAAATGATTCAGCTCCGTCAGAAATCATATTCCTGATTGTCTGAGTCCATCTTACAGGTGATGTAAGTTGAGCAATAAGATTAGCTTTTATTTCAGCAGGCTCAGATGATTTTCTCCCCGTGATATTCTGATATATGGGACATACGGGTATTTTGATATCAGTATTATAAATGGCTTCTTCAAGCTCAACCCTGGCAGGTTCCATCAGTGGCGAATGAAATGCCCCTCCCACAGCAAGTTTAACTGCCATTTTTGCACCTTTGGCTTTAAGTATTTCCATTGCTTTCTCAACTCCTTCAACTGAGCCTGAGATAACGATCTGCCCGGGGCAGTTGTAATTTGCAGGTACAACCAATTCATTGATCTCCGCACATGTTTCTTCAACGATTTTGTCGTCAAGTCCTATAATTGCAGCCATTGAGGATGGTGTTGCCTCACATGCTTTTTGCATTGCATGTGCTCTTTTTGAAACAAGGATAAGCCCCTCCTCAAAAGAGAGGGCCTTGCTGGCGGTAAGAGCTGAAAATTCACCAAGTGAATGTCCCGCAACCATTTCAGGTTTAAAAGAAACGGCCATTTGAGCGGCAAGAATTGTTGAATGCAGAAAAATTGCCGGCTGGGTAACCCTGGTTTGTTTCAGGTCGTCGTCAGTCCCATTGAACATAAGATTGGTGATGCTGAATCCGAGTAAAGAGTTTGCCTTTTCAAACATCTCCTTAGCCAGAAGGGATTTATTATAAAGATCATTACCCATTCCCGGGTACTGTGCCCCCTGACCTGGGAAAACATAAGCTTTCATACAATATTTCCTAATGAAGGTTTGATCCAATAAGATGAACAAATTCTTCTCTTGTATTCAGATTCTCAAGAAAAATTCCGGTGAAGGCTGAAGTAGTAGTAACTGAGTGCTGTTTCTGTATTCCTCTTATCTGCATGCACATATGCTGGGCCTCAATAACAACAGCTACCCCCATTGGATTCAGGCAATCCTGAAGGCAATCCCTTATCTGCACGGTCAGTCTTTCCTGCACCTGAAGCCGCCTGGCAAATGCATCCACAACCCTTGCAATTTTACTAAGTCCGGTTATGTGGCCATTTGGAATATATGCAACATGAGCTTTTCCGAAAAACGGAAGCATATGATGCTCGCACATCGAATAGAGTTCGATATCCTTAACGATCACCATCTGTTTATAGTCTTCCTTGAATTTCGCGGAGTTTATTATTTCACATGGATTCTGGTTGTACCCCATTGTCATGAAATTGAGTGCTTTGGCAACTCTGACCGGAGTTCCCTTCAGTCCTTCGCGATCGGGATCTTCACCAAGAAGCTTAAGGACTTTGTAATATAGCGATGCCAGTTCGTTAATATTCTCAGCATCCCATGATTCAACTTTATTATATCCTTTTGGGGAAATTCCGTTGCCGTTATTGACGGTTTCAATTCTCTTAGCCATAATACTCAATAGTGTTATTTTCAGTTTCGCCAATTTTTATACAGTGTAGAAATGCACCTTCTTTTTCAATATCGGGTTTCAATTCATTCCAGATCGATATTGCAAGATTCTCAGTTGTTGCAATTTTACCATGCATAAAACTGACTTCAATATTTAAGTTTTTATGATCAACCTTCTCAATGACCTTTTCTTTAATAATCTGTTTAAGAGTGTTCAGATTTATAAAAAGGCCAAGCTCTTCGGAAATATCTCCTTTTACTGTAACATAAAGGACATAGTTGTGTCCATGCCAGTTTGGATTTGAACATTTTCCGAAAATCCTAAGATTTTCTTCATCCGACCACCCTTCTCTGTACATCCTGTGGGCGGCGCTAAATTGTTCTTTACGTGTAATGTAGATCATAAACAGGCCATTAACGCTGCAATATTAACCAAATAAGTTGATCTTTTTCAATCTGAAAACAATATATTTATACGGTTATTTTATCAGGCTATATTTTCTGATCGACATGTCCTTGAAAATTATTTTGGTTACAGCCACATCTTCCGAATCCGATATATTGAAAAAAGTACCCGGGATGCAAATCATATCTGAAGATTTTTTTTTCAAAGGAAATGAGATCACTCCTCTTGTTACTGGTGTTGGGTCAGTGGCCACTGCATGGGCGATGACCAAAATTTTCTCTTCAGGTTTAAAGGCTGATCTTGCAATAAATATAGGAATAGCCGGAAGTTTCAGGGATGATCTACCTGTAGGGGAGGTTGTTATACCAGTGTCTGATTGCTTTGCTGATTCCGGTGTTGAAACCAGCAGCGGATTTCTTACACTTGCCGAGGCAGGTCTGGTTGATCCTGATGCATTCCCATTCAAATCGGGAAGGATATTTTCAGATAACAGGTTTGTTCCCGGAGCTGTTCGGTTATTCCGTCCTGTCAATGCTATTACTGTAAATACCTCGTCCGGGATACAGAATAATATCAGACTGATATCAGAAAGATATCATCCTGATATAGAAACGATGGAAGGTGCAGCGTTTTTCTACGTTTGCAGCAGGGAGAATATTCCTTTTATCGCTATCAGGGCGGTATCCAACAGGGTCGAACCCCGCAACAGGGATAAATGGAACATTCCGCTTGCCCTTGAAAACCTATCCGAAAAACTTGGAGAATTATTATTGTCAATTGAATAAATAGATGAAACTGACACTTGGATTTTCACCCTGCCCGAATGATACATTTATTTTTGATGCAATTGTAAATGGCAGAATTGATACCGAAGGTCTTGAATTCGATTATTTTCTTGCTGATGTTGAGGAACTTAACAGAAAAGCTTTCTCTTCCAAAGTTGACATTACAAAGATAAGCTGTCACGCTTACGCTTATGCTGCTACTGATTATCTTATTCTTGATTCCGGCAGTGCCCTTGGCTTTGGCAACGGCCCGCTTTTAATTTGTAAAAATCCTGTTGAACCTGAAAACCTGAAAGATGTCAGGATTGCTATCCCGGGGAAATATACAACTGCAAACCTGCTGTTCAGCATAGCCTGGCCTGATGCAATTAATAAAAAAGAATATCTTTTTTCGGATATTGAGGAAGTTCTTTTAAGAGAGGAAGCCGATGCCGGTCTTATTATTCACGAAACACGGTTTACCTACCAGAGAAAAGGACTCCATAAAATTGCCGATATGGGAGAATTCTGGGAGCGTCTTACCGGACTCCCGATTCCACTTGGATCTATTGTGATTCATAGGCGGATACCCGAAGATATTGCATTGAAGTTTAACAGGATCCTTCGCAGAAGTATCGAATATGCCGGAGAAAATGCACTGGCATCTTATGATTTTGTTGCTTCACATGCCAGGGAGATGCAAAGCACAGTGATGAACAGTCATATAGAACTGTTTGTAAATGATTTTTCAATAGCTCTCGGTACAGATGGCAAAAGGGCTCTTACGGAGCTTTTCAGGATATCACATGAAAAGGGTATTACTCCTGCTTTGCCCGATCGTATTTTTCTCACATGACTTAATTAATAATGACGTCCAAAAAGACTATTTTTGAAAGGCAGCTTTTTAAATCTCATAAAATCAATTAATCTTTAAAACCAAATTAAAAAACGGAACAAGTAATTGCAATGAAGAAATACTCAGTCATTTTTGCAGCCTTCCTGGCACTTTCGCCAGTGATTAAATCCCAGCAAAACAAGGTAGTCGAACGGATTATTGAACTTGGAAAAACCGATAACCGGACTATGCATCATCTTGATGTCATATGCAACCGTTTCGGCGGACGTCTTATCGGTTCTGATGCCTATGAGAATGCAGCATTATGGTGTGCATCCGGAGTTTAAAAAATGGGGAATGGAGGTTATAATGGATGAAGCCGGCACAGTTCCTGTTGGTTTTAACCGGGGACCCTGGTTCGGACGAATGCTTTCAGATAACGGAATGATTCTGCATTTTGCAACTCCATCATATACATCAGGAACAAAAGGAGTAGAAAGAGGGCATGTCGTTATCGAACCAAAAAGCCGGGCCGATTTTAATCGTATGAAAGGCGCACTGAAAGGTTCCTGGGTCCTTATTGGAGGTAAAAACAACGGATTCCCGGTCGACTGGTCAGCAAAGCTGATTCCGTAAGGGCAGGGATAATGGTCCATAATGATTCAGTTGCCAACGCTTAACCGCGAAATAATGAGAGAGAACTATACAAACCGCGACAAGCCTCAGAAGGAATTGCTCCCCTTGAAGGAGGAACCTGCCCTTTTCTATCGCGAGATGTGTGAGGCAGGAATACTTGGTGTGATACAGTCAGCCGAGGTGCCGATAAGAGCGCTTTATGACAGGAAAAACATTGATAAAATGACTTTCGAAACTTTACCAACAGTTTGTGATATAAGGCTGGATGAGAAGCCAGTATACAGCGATCGAAAAAATGGTAAAGGAACGCAGGTATTTCCTTCTGGAGTTCGACATACGTAATCATTTCAAACCGGGACCTGTGAAATATTATAATGTAATAGGTGTGATACGTGGTATCACAGTACCCTGATGAATATGTTATGATGGGCGGACATCTTGATGCCTATGATGTGGCAACAGGTGGGGTAGATGATGGCTCAGGAGTAACACCTACCATGGAGGCAGCACGTCTTATAATGGCAGCCGGGGGCAAGCCCAAACGTACAATTCTGGTTTGTCTTTGGGCAGGAGAGGAATTTGGACTTCTTGGATCAAAACATTGGGTGGAAGCCAATAAGGAAAAGCTTTCTAAAATTTCAAATTACTTTAACCGCGATGGCGGCCCAACTGTAGCCTCAGGACTATCGGTCCCGGAAGCAATGTATGATGATCTTGAAAAGATATGCAGACCATCTAAACAACATTAATCCTGATTTCCGTTTACAGCTTAATAAAAACACTCAATCCTCCCAGTCCATGACCAACAACAGCCAGGAGGTATCGGATCAGGGCCCCTTTGCACTAAAAGGTGTACCAACTCTTGCCTTTGATGCTCCGGATGCAAAAGGATATGATTTCAGTTACCAGGAGATATGGCATACAGAGAATGACCTTTATACCAAAAGCATACCTGAATACCAGGAGCATACTTCCATTGTTACTGCGGTGGTGGTTTACGGTCTTGCAAACCTCGATCACCTGCTTTCAAGAAAAGGATTATATCTGGATGAAGTAAAGAAATAGGGAAATAAGGAAATAGGGAAATAGGGAAATAAGGAAATAGCAGGATATAAAACGCTGATTAAAAAGGATGCCATGAGCTTAAAAGATCTGGTTTATAAAACACGATCGTACCGACGGTTTGAAGAATCGCATCACATTGACCTTAAAGTTCTCGAGGAACTGGTTGACCTTGCCCGTATGTCTGCATCAGCAGCCAACAGGCAGCCTTTGAAGTACCTTCTTTACAATACTCCTGAGTATTGCCAAAGGATTTTCCCTTCCATTGCATGGGCTGCATATCTTAAAGACTGGTACGGCCCGGTTCCGGGTGAAAGGCCGTCAGCATATATTATTATTCTGGGTGATAAATCAATTGCGGAATCCTTCAGCTTCGATCCGGGAATTGCAGCTCAGAGTATTATGCTTGGTGCTACTGAAGCAGGGCTGGGAGGATGCATGATAGCATCAATAAAACGGGAGGCATTGAGAAATGATCTAAAAATTCCTGAAAAATTTGATATTGTCCTCATCCTTGCACTGGGGAAGCCGGTGGAAAAAATTATGATTGATGAAATTAAGAACGATGATGTGAAATACTGGCGCGATGACCAGCAAAACCATCATGTACCTAAAAGACCGCTGGAGGAATTGATTTTGAAGGGTTAAATCTGAATGAAGAAAATCTGGCTCATACTGACTATGATCCTGATAAACAGTACATATGGATTCAGCCAGACCGGAACTGAGCAGGGAAGAATAATTCTTTTCAACGGGATAATCAGGGATGCAAGAACCTTTGAACCACTGTCCGACGCACAGATTAAGATTGGCCGGACTTTTATTTCTACAAGTGATAAAACAGGTACTTTTGCCATAAGCGTCAACCGGAAAGACACTATCGTTTTCAGCCTTCTGGGTTATCAGCCGGCATATTTTTATGTACCAGATACCCTTATCGGTAATGATTTTGCAGCTGGTGTATATATGAATACCGATACACTCTCAATAGGAGAAGTAGTAATAGTACCAAGAATCCAGAGTCTTAAATATGATATTTTCAAAGCTCCGCCGACCAGTCCGGAAATGGAAAATGCAAAATACAATATGGCGATCTCAGCTTATCAGGGAAGAATGGGGATAACGAAGCTCGGAGATCCGGAATCAAACTATTCCATTATTCAGCAGAAACGACTAAGGGATGCATCTGAAAAAGGAACGATACCTTCTGACAGGATGGTCGGTTTCAGCCCTTTTATGCTGATTGGTGCAGCCTATCTTCTGATAAATGGATTACCTGAGAAACCTGCACCAATGAAGTCAGCCCTGACGAGGCAGGAGCTTGATCAGATCCATAAGAAATATCTGGAATCGTTAAAACAAATGAAACTGACAGCTGATCAAACGACTGAAGCCCGAGCTTGTCGATTGATCAACCCACCCCCTGTTCCCAGGAGTCGAGCTTTCCTGTACTCGTACCTCGATTTATCCTTTGTAGAATAACGCTTTGATAATATGGCTTGCCATTTTGGGGTTTTCTTTCAGGCGTCTTGTTGAATACCCGAACCACTTTACCCCGAAAGGAACGTACACTCTCATTGTATGGCCCTCGTTTACAATACTTTCGCGCAATTTTGGAGTGACACCGTAAAGCATCTGGAATTCATACATATTTCGGGGGACATTATACTTTTTTATCAGATTGTAAGCTCCTTCAACAAGAGGCTTATCATGGGTTGCTATGCCAACATATATTTTGTTCTTAAGCATATATTCCAGGTCCTCCAGAAAGTGCTGGTTCACTTCTTCATATTTCTTATAGGCGATTGCTTCGGGCTCAATATAAATTCCTTTGCATAGCCGGAAATTAAGGGGATATTTTACACTGTTGAGATCGGATAATCCCTTTATATCATTTAATGTTCTTTTAAGGTATGCCTGGACGACAAGACCAACGTTTCCGGGAAATTCCTTCTTAAGTCTGCGGAATAGCTCTATCTCCATATCGGTACATGGTGAGTCTTCCATATCAATTCTGATAAAGCTATTATAGGAAGCTGCTTTTGCAACTATTTCCCTTATGTACCGGTAACAAACTTCCCTGTCGATAAGCAATCCGAAACTTGTGGGTTTTACAGAAAAATTCCCATCGACACCCGACCTGAAGGTAACATCAATCAGATTAAGGTATTCTTTTTTGTTCTCTTCAGCTTCTTCGAGCGTTTTAATGAATTCACCAAGAACATCCAATGTGACTTTTATCTTGTTCCGGTTAAACTCCTTTGAGACTCTCATTGCGTCTTCAACAGTCTCACCTGAGATGTATGACTTTGAAAATATCCAGATGAATTTTTTAGGAAAATAGGGCAGTATTGAAGCAATAAATTTGTTGAACATATTACATCAGGTTTAGGAAAATGACATTATAACCACATACTTATTCAAAAAAAGCAATGTATTAAGTTGTGCAAATAAAACTGATTTAAAATCTTATTTAAATGACCTTTGTCACATAATCAGTATGATTTATGGCCGGGAACCGGTATTTTAAAAATAATGTATTGAATTGATATTCTCAATTTTATGACTAAAGTTCTAAAAATTGTTTAAAGTAAATATCACTTTTCCGGGAAAACTGCGTTTATATACTGTTATGATTTAATAATACTGTCTTATAACCTAACAGGATTGCGATTGCTAAAGAAGATAATATATTCATTTTTAATTTCTTGTGTCATCATTATTGATAGTTTTGGCCAGGATCCTACCTTTTCTCAGTTCTACGCCAATCCGCTTTATCTTGCCCCTTCATTTGCCGGAGCTACAGAGGAATACAGGTTTGCACTTAACTACAGGAACCAATGGCCTGCAGTACCCGGGGTTTTTCATACATACAGTATATCTTTCGACAAAGCGCTTTTAAACTTTAATTCCGGAATAGGTGTTTTAGCTACATATGATGTTGCAGGTTCCGGAGAACTGAGCACAACAAATATAGGATTGCTTTACTCTTACGATTTTAAGTTCGCAGAGGAATGGCATATCAGACCCGGAGTAAATTTCAAATTTACATACCTGGGGCTCGACATTTACAAGCTTATATTTGCGAGCCAGATGACCGGAAGCGGAACGGTTCCTTCTGTTTATCCGCCGCCTTTCAGCAAAGTTGCCGATGTCGATTTTGCAACATCAGCACTTGTTTATAACGACAGGTACTGGGGCGGTTTTACTCTCGATCATCTGCTCAATCCCAAACAGTCTTTTTATGGTAATGAATCAGTTTTACCAGTGAAGGTGAATATTTTCGGAGGTCTTCAGATAATGAGAAAAACAAGACTGCGCCAGACTTATCACGAAGTCCTTTCGGTAGCATTTAATTTTCAGAAACAGGCCAAGTTCTATCAGACAGATATCGGATTGTATTATTACAGGGATCCTCTTATTTTCGGGCTCTGGTACAGGGGTATCCCTTTTGTGACCTCTCAGCCGGGAGACGCTATAATTGGCCTGGTCGGAATAAAGACAAAACAACTTCATATAGGATATAGTTACGATTTTACAATCTCAAACCTTATATCTTCAACTTCCGGTGCTCATGAGATTTCGCTGGTTTATGAATTCAATTCATTTTCAATTGGCCAGCGTACAAAGATCAGAGCAATACCATGCCCCGAATTTTAACCGGTTAGAACCTCTTTTTTAGCATATATTAAAATTGAATTCCGGGAGAGGGGTAAATAATTAATTTGTTTATATTTGCGCCTGACAATTAATTACAAATCATATTTTTTACAATGAAGAATCTATCTGCCGTTCTGTTTGCTGTTTTATTTCTGGCCATAGCAGCTTTATTTATTTTGCATTTTACAGGGAGTAAAAAATCCCCAAAGAATACAGTGTCAGAAAATTCGGTTAATACCGGTGAAAATGGTATTGCCTACGTAAATATTGATACAGTTGTTTTTAAGTTCAATATGTATTCCGACCGGAAAGAAGAACTTCTTGGAAAACAGAAAAAAGCTGAAGCTGAGCTTAATTCAAAAGGAAGTCAGTATGAAAAAGGGGTTAAAGATTATCAGGAAAAGGTTAACAAAGGTCTTGTAACCAGGGCCACTGCAGCTGAAATCGAACAATCGCTTTACCAGCAGCAGCAGGAACTCGTTACCCTCCGCGATAAGCTCCAGTCCGATCTTCTTGAAGAGGACCAGGTGATGAACCGGCAGATCCTTGAATACATCACCACTTACCTTGAGGAGCACAAATCTGAATATAATTATCAGTATATCTTCGGAAAAAGCTTTGGAAGTGTTGTTCTGTATGGCAACCCTGCCAACGATATTACCCAGAAGGTACTCGAAGGACTTAATGCCAAATATCTGACAGAGAAAAAATAGCAGCTACATGGGTTTTGCCTCTGACTGGCTTAATGATAGAGCACTTTTCCCCGTACTTATAAAAGAGGCACCTGCTGAGAACACCGGGATTATTGTTGTTGTTCCTTCCTACGACGAACCGGCGATCACTGATCTGCTCGATTCGCTTGCACTGTGCTACAAGCCCGATTGCAATATCGAAGTGATAATAATAGTCAATGCTCCCTCAGATGCAGGCAGTGAAAGCCTGAAAAACAACGCCGAAAGTATTGTCAGAATTGAAATCTGGAAAAAAGAGAACCCCGATTGTTTCTTTGATCTTTATGTAATTGACGGATCTAATCTCTGGTCCGGAGGGTGGAGTGTTGGCCTGGCTCGAAAAACCGGAATGGATGAGGCTCATCCGAAGATTTGATTTTTTAAATAAACCTTATGGGATAATACTGAATCTTGATGCTGATTGCAAGGTCAAAAGCAATTACTTTACAGCAGTTTACAATGAAATGCATGACAGGAAGGACCGGTCAGCCTGTTCAATCTATTTTGAACATCCGGTTTCAGGTGACGCATTTTCTGAACAAATCTACAGATCAATAACACTTTATGAACTTCACCTCCGGTATTACCTTCAGGGACTTTCATTTACCGGTTTTCCCTATGTTCAGCATACTGTGGGTTCGGCGATAGCAGTAAAAGCATTACCATATGTCAAGGCAGGCGGCATGAACAGGAGGATGGCTGGAGAAGATTTCTATTTCATTCAGAAACTGCTTCCTGCGGGAGGATTTTTTAACCTGAATCAGACTACCGTTTATCCATCACCGAGGGCATCAGCCAGGGTCCCGTTCGGGACAGGTGTGACCATATTAAAGCTGACCGAAGGGAACAATGAAACCCTGCTGACATATAATCCTGAAGCATTCATAGAGCTAAAACTGTTTTTCAGTCTGATTGAAAAGATTTTCCTCTATGCAATTGATGATCACGAATATGGATACTCACGATCTGCCGCCGGGCATCAGACAATTTGTCGGGATTGAAGAATGGATAGCAAAAATAAGGGAGATAAAAACCAACACCTCCGGGATCCAGTCATTCAGAAAGAGATTCTTCGGATGGTTCAATATGTTTAAAATCGTAAAATACCTGAATTCAGTACACGGCACTTTATTTGGAAAAAGGCCAGTCGATCAATGTGCCTCAGAACTTACTTAAAATTACCGGTAAAGAATTTAAATCGGACAATCCGTCAAAATTACTTGAGTTTTACAGATTAATTGAGCAGCAGGGTTAATTGTTATTTTCTCTTTTTATCCTGCGGTTTTCCTGCGGAGTAAGAATAATGTAAAGATCCTCGTCAGGCTTCTTCATCCTGTACTGCTCCCGGGCAAATTTCTCCAGATTCTGGTCGTCGGTTTTCAATTCGTGGAGTTTCCTCTTGTCCTCTTCAATTCGCTGAACATAATATTCCTTTTCAGCCCTTAGCTTTTTGAGGTTCTTCATCTCTTTGTGCTGAGATATCAGGTTGTTTGAATCAAGAAGGAACACCCAGATCACGAAAATAATAATGGTAAGCAGGTACCTGTTCCTGAGAAAAGGCGGTATTTTTTCTATGAATTTAAATCTGATCATTCTTATGCAAACCTACAATATTTTTTTTTAACCACCACTCATAAGATAAAACATCTGAATATTATCTCCGTCATGGATAGTTGCAGTACTATATTTATCTCTCGAAACCAATTCCCCGTTTATCTTGATTATTCTCATTCTGAAAGTAAACTTTTTCAGATCAAGCATTTCACTTACTGTCATTTCCTCCTTTTCAAATTCTTCTTCCCTGTTATTCAAAATTATCTTCATGATATCATCCTGTCAGCTATTGAATTTTCATGAGTATTTCCACTACCGTGTTGGCCTGCATGTTGGCGACTATTCCCACTCTTGGTGCAAGAGTAGGAAGCTCATCAGAAGCTTCAGAAACCTCATCTCCGCAAACATAAAGTGTTTCATCTATCTGTCTGAATTTCAATATTTCATTCTTTCCCCACCCTGCCATCCCTGACCCTACAACCAGAGGAACCCCTGGCAATTCGCTTTGCACAGTTTCAATAAGCATCTCTTTCATATCGGATCTGTCAAATGCTTCAACTATAACATCGCATTCGGCAAATATTGAGGGAATATTTTCTTTGTCAAGTTTAATCCTTGTGAATAACAACCTTTATCTCAGGCCTTATTCTGAAAATATTATCCTTCAGGGCATCGACTTTCATCATACCGATCTGGTTTAAAAATAGTATTGCCTTGTCAGGTTGGATGATTCAACTTTATCAAAATCAGCAATCACCAGTGTTCCGATACCTGTCTCTTGAAAGAGCAACTGCACAATTGGAACCAAGTCCGCCTGCACCAGCTATCCCAACCTTGAATTTCTTCAGGTGATTTTCTATTTCCGAAGACTTCATTGGAGCATTAAATAAAGTACAAATCATTACAAATATAGGTACTTTGTCATAAAGTTCCCCCTAAAAATCATCTATCAATTCTGTTATATTGATCATTATCATTTTAAGGGTTATTTTATTAAAGTACCTTTGTTTAAATTGCTAATTTTATTTTCAGTAACAAAATAGTATTTATGGACATAGAGTCAATTAAATCAAAGCACAGGCAGATAAAAAGATGGGATTACAACTGGACTCCTCTGAATAAAGGATATACTGATAAAACCCTGTATATTAATGTGGGATCGGCCTTAATTTCAGAGAAAAATGTTCCGCAGTTGATGAAGGAAAAATTTATCGGCGGCAAAGGTTACGGACTTCGTCTCCTTTGGGATGCCACCAGACCTGACACAAAATGGAATGATCCTGAAAATGAAATAATAATTTCTTCAGGTCCCATTGGCGGAATAACACAATATTCAGGTACAGGAAAATCACTTGTTGTCAGTATATCTCCACAGACAAATTCAGTGATGGACAGCAATGTAGGCGGTTTTTTCGGCCCTTTCCTCAAGTTTTCCGGATTTGACGCCCTTGAACTGCAGGGTAAGGCAGAAAATGATGTTATAATTTTCATTGACGGTATAAATCATTTTGTCGAGATTTTCGAAGCACCTTATGAAGCTACCGACAGCCACCTTCTTGCAGAACAGCTTACGGAGATATTTGCTGATAATGAAAATGAAAAGAAGAACATCGGAGTCGTTTCCTCAGGTTCCGCTGCCGAACACTCACTTATCGGAATGCTGAACTTCAGTTTCTATGATTCCAAAAGAAAGAAAGTCAGGCTGAAACAGGCGGGTAGGGGTGGTATAGGAACTGTTTTCCGCAATAAAAAGATTAAGGCTATTGTCTGCAAGATACCCGGAGTAAAGGGCAATCTCAATAATGTTGTTGATCTTGAGGCAATTATGGAAAGAGGAAAGAGGTTCAACAGGGAGATGAGGGAACTTGATGATAAACAGTGCCAGATGCGGCAGGTTGGAACAGCTCATTTAATGGAAATCATGAACGATCATGATCTCCTTCCGGTTCACAACTACAAGTTTGGAAGTCATCCTGATGCTTACAAAATCAATTCATCGGTATGGAAAAGCCATTTCAGGCAAAACAATCCCGACGGATGCTGGATTGGCTGTAACATGTCGTGCACCAAAGGTGTTGATGATTTCGAGATACTGACAGGTCCTTATAAAGGACAGAAAGTACTTGTCGACGGCCCTGAATATGAAAACGCTGCCGGATTGGGTTCAAACTGCGGCATTTTTGATCCTCAATATATAATCGAAACGAACTTTTACTGCGACACTTACGGGATATGCACAATAACATGGAGCACTCTTTCTGCATTTGTCATGGAATGTTATGAAAACGGTATCTTAAATAAAGAAAGAACCGGAGGTCTGGATCTCAGATTCGGTAATTCAAAAGATGCCCTTGAACTTCTTCATCAGGTTGCCCGGGGAGAAGGATTTGGTTTGGTGGCTGGTCAGGGTGTTCGAAAAATGAAAGAGCTGTTCATCGCTAACGGCTGGGGAGAGGAATCATTCCTGAACGATATTGGTATGGAGAACAAGGGACTCGAGTATTCCCAGTATATGCCCAAGGAATCGCTGGCACAGCAGGGCGGATTTGCAATGACAAATAAAGGGCCCCAGCATGATGAAGCCTGGCTGATTTTTATGGATATGGTGAACAACCAGATCCCGACCTTCGAAAATAAGGCTGAAGCACTTCACTATTTTCCGATGTTCCGCACCTGGTTCGGACTTGTTGGGTTATGCAAACTGCCATGGAACGATGTTGAACCGGAAACCAACGCACAAACTGATGAACCGGCAAAAGTACCGGAACATGTTGATAATTATGTAACTATTTATAAAGCGGTCACCGGACGGGAATTCGATAAGAAACGTCTTATTGAGGATTCGGAACGGGTTTACAATTTTCAGCGTGTTTTTAACCTCAGGAGAGGCTATGGTACAAGGATCTACGACAGACAGCCATACCGGGCCGCCGGTCCTGTAACCCTGGAGGAGTATGAGTCGAGAGCTGAGCGGTACGACAAACAGTTAAAGGAAAAGAGAGGCATTGATCCTGCAGGTAAATCCACTGAGGAGAAAGATGAAGCTCATAAGGAAATACAGGGAGGATCAGTATGAGAGTCTTCTGAATGCAGTTTATCTTCGCCGGGGATGGAATAATAACGGTGTGCCTAAAATAGAGTTCCTTCAAAAGATTGGGATGGATCTTCCTGAAGTTATTGAGGTTGTGAAAAACTTTCAGTAAAAACAGGATGCATATCATTATTTCTTTGCTCCGGGGAGTAAATATGGCCGGTCATAACAAAATAAAGATGACCGATCTTTCAGCATTATTTAAAAAAATTGGCTTTAAGGATGCTGAAACATACATTCAGAGCGGAAATGTTGTTTTCAACGATCTCGGAGAACCTGTCTGAAACCGAACTGACTATAAAAATTGAAGAAGCCATAAGGAAAGAATTCAAATACAATATCCCGGTCATCAACAGAACCCCTGAGGAACTTAGAAGGCTATTATTTCCCTGAATCCTTTTGCTGAGGAGGAAAATTTCAACCCTGAGAAGCTTGCAGTTATTTTTTTAAACGAAAATCCTTCCGAATTACAGATTGCGAAAGGTTAAGGACATAAATTACCCTCCTGATAAATTTATTATAGCCGGCAAAGAGATTTACATTTATTGTCCTAATGGATTCGGGAGGAGTAAGATTTATACGGGTTTCTTTGAGAATAAAATGAAAGTCACAGGCACCGGAAGAAACTGGAAAACTATAAATGCTCTTATAAATATTGCAGAAAAAAATGGAGCAGATCCTGAAATAACTGAAAAAACTAATTACCAATGAAACGTAGATATTTTTTTCTGCTTATTTTTGCTGTACTCTTTACAGGATGCAGGAACAATCAAGTTAACAAGCAAAAAGAAATCATAATTTTTCATGCGGGAAGCCTTTCAGTTCCTTTTAAGAAACTTGCAAATGAATATGAAAAACTGAATCCCGGAACAAAGATCCTTATGGAACCTGCAGGAAGCCTGGTTTGTGCCCGAAAGATAACCGAGCTTAAGAAACCCTGCGATATTATTGCATCAGCTGACTATTTTGTCATTGATAAGCTTATAGTTCCGGAATATGCCTCATGGAGCATCAGATTTGCAACGAATGAAATAGTAATCGCATTTCAGGAAAAATCGAAATATTCTTCTGAAATTGACTCATCGAACTGGATGAATATTTTACTTCGTGATGATGTCACATATGCAAGATCAGACCCTGATTCAGATCCCTGCGGATACAGGAGTGTTCTTGCTTTTAAACTGGCGGAGAAATATTATGGAATTCAGGGTCTGGAGAACAAACTTACATCAAAAAACAAGGATTTTATCCGCCCTAAGGAAGTAGACCTCGTGGCACTTGTCGAAGCAAATGCCGTAGATTACATGTTTCAGTACAAATCGGTTGCAATACAGCATGGTTTAAATTTCATTGAGCTTCCTGATTATATTAATCTTGGAAACCCGGCAAGAAATAATATTTATCGATCTGTTTCACTTGATGTTACCGGAAATACTCCCGGCAGTAAGATGACAGTAACAGGCGATTATATAAATTATAGTCTCTCTGTCCTAAAAGGTTCAGTAAATAAAGAAATTGCAGTCGATTTTGTCTCTTTCCTGCTGAGCAGGGAAGGGTTGGAGATCTTCAAAAATAGCGGGCAGGACCCGATTATCCCGTTCAGTACTGAACAGCCGGAAATGATCCCGGAAAAGCTTAAAAAATATCTTAATACAAGCAACCCTGTAGGATACAATGATGAAAAATAATCTATTCAGCTGGATTCTCCTGATTCTTTCATCACTGGTTCTGCTTTTTATCCTGGCACCGCTGGCTGGAATGTTTCTTGATACCGGTAGTTCTGAATTCATGGCAACGGTCAGGGATAAAGAGGTTCAGGATAGCATATGGCTCACTCTGTGGGTTTCTTTTGCCGCGACATTCTTTTTTGCATTTACTGCTATTCCCCTTGCCTGGCTTCTGGCCCGGAAGAATTTTCCTCTTAAACCCGTTATTCAGGGAATTATTGACCTGCCGGTTGTTCTTCCACATACTGCGGCAGGAATTGCAGTGCTGGGATTTATTTCCAGGGATGGATTTCTGGGGAAAACCGCAGATGTTTTTGGATTAACACTTATAAATAATCCTGCAGGAATTGCCTTGGCTATGGCTTTTGTCAGTGTTCCTTTCCTCATTAATTCTGCCCGCGACGGTTTTGCATCGGTGCCTGAACGTCTCGAAAAAGCAGCACTGACCCTTGGTGCAAGCCGGTCGAGAGTCTTTTTTACAATATCTCTTCCTCTTGCCTGGAGGAGCATTATTACAGGCTTTGTAATGATGTTTGCAAGAGGTATGAGCGAATTCGGTGCTGTGGTAATCGTTGCTTATCACCCGATGATTGCCCCTGTCCTCATTTATGAAAGGTTCAGCTCCTTCGGCCTTAAATACGCCAGACCGGCATCTGTTCTATTTATTATTGTCGCCCTTGCTGTTTTTATATTGCTGAGGTTAATCTCGCTAAAGAAAAAAGAAATTCATTTGTCGCCAGATGCTAAAGCTTAAAAATATAAACAAGAAACTTGGAAAGTTTGTCCTGTCAGGGATCAACATTGAAATCCCCGCAGGTGAGTATTTTGTTTTGCTTGGCAGGTCAGGATCGGGGAAAACCCAGCTTCTTGAGCTTATTGCCGGACTTAGCGTCCCGGATTCCGGGGAGATATGGATAAACGGACAGGATGTTACAAGGAAGAAAATCCAGGAGCGTTCTGTCGGACTTGTTTTTCAGGATTATGCAATATTCCCGAATATGACAGTCTTCGGGAACATTGCTTACCCTCTGCATTCCGGAAAAATGAAAAAAGAGGAGATAAACAGAAAAGTGAGCCGGATCGCTGAAGAGATGAATATTTCAAATATTCTGGACCGCTTTACACAGAATCTTTCAGGGGGAGAGCTCCAGCGTGTTGCCCTTGCAAGAACACTTGTAAATTCACCCAGGTTGTTGCTGCTCGATGAGCCTTTGGCTTCGATCGATGCCAGCCTCAAGGATGATATCAAGAGAACATTCCGCCAGCTTAACAGGAATGGACTGACTATTATTCATGTCACCCATGATTATCGTGAAGCTGTGAGCCTCGCGGGAAAGGTTGGAGTAATTCATAACGGACATATAATACAGGAGGGGTCTCCCGAAAAGATTTTCAGTAAGCCTATAAACAAATTTGTTGCACGATATGCCGGAATAAGAAATTTTTTCAGGGTTAAATTCTTCCGTGAAGGAGAGTCCTGGAAAGCACTCTGTGACGGTAACCTTGTATTTAACATTTCCGGAAACGGATTTCCGGAGGAAGGGCTCATGATCCTAAAAAGTGATGATATTCAAATAATGACTTCAGAACCGATGTCCACCTTTGAAAATTGTTTCAGGGGGAAGGTTATTGAAATCAATCCATCAGAATACGGGATGGAAGTAACCATCGATGCTGGTGAAATATTCTATGTTGACCTGCCGGTTTGTGATTTTAAGTCCCTGCAAATCCGGGAATCATCCAATGTATGGATAACTTTCTCAAGGGAGGCCGCAACCGCCCTTCCAGGCTCCGGCTGATGACAGACGGCAGGATGCATTCCAATTGGCTCCCCTCCTCGGAGGGGATGGGGGTGGGTTTATTAATATAAAACAAATATTGATAGTACTATCTATGGAAATGATCTCTTTCGAACAAGCACTCGATATAGTAATGAGCACCGGCTTCAGAACCGGTACAGAAACCATTTTGTACACTGATTCATTGAACAGGATCCTTGCAGGAGATATAGCCAGCGATATGGATCTGCCTCCATTTAATAAATCTTCTGTCGACGGCTTTGCATGCAGAAAGGCGGACCTTGGAAACAATCTGGAGATACTCGAAACAATAGCGGCAGGTGACTGGCCATCAAAATCTGTGGGCAGGAATCAGTGCTCCCGGATCATGACGGGTGCACCAGTCCCGGATGGAGCAGATTGCGTTATTATGGTCGAAGAGACTGAAATGCTTCCTTCAGGATTAATAAGGTTCACAAGTTCTTTCAAAAAAGAGAACATTGCAAATAAAGGTGAAGATGTCCGGAAAGGAGAACTGGTCCTGAGGGCAGGGAAAAAGATCAGGCCGCAGGATATTGCAGTTATGGCATCAGTTGGACACATATCAGTTACTGTCAGTAAGATGCCAAGAGTTGCAGTAATTAGTTCAGGAAGCGAACTCGTTGAACCCGATATTATTCCCGGAATTTCGCAGATAAGGAACAGCAATTCAAGCCAGCTAATGGCACAGATCGCGCGGGCAGGTGCTTTGGGTGAATATTACGGTATTGCAGCCGACGATGAAGCTCAGACTCTTTCAATTGTCGAAAAAGCAATCTCGGGAAATGATATGGTTCTCCTCACCGGAGGCGTTTCAATGGGCGACTTCGATTTTGTGCCTTCAGTTCTTGAACGGGCCGGAGTTAAAATTCATTTTACCAGGATTGCAGTCCAGCCCGGGAAACCAACAACATTCGGACTCCATGCCCGGTCAGTGATTTTCGGACTTCCCGGAAATCCAGTATCTTCGTTCATTCAGTTTGAAGTGCTCGTCAGACCGTTATTATCAAAAATGATGGGTTGTGAGTGGAGGCCACTGAATATTCATATGCCTATGAATGAGAAGTTTACTGAGGAGGTTTGCTGACAGGATGGCATTTATACCTGTAAAAATCACCGATGACGATTCTGTTTTACCAGTTGAGTACCACGGGTCAGCTCATATTTCTGCGCTGCCTGAAGCTGATGGTATTATTTCAATGCCTGCGGGGAAGAAGATATTTGAAAAGGGGGAAGTTGTAAGTGTACGACAAATTTAACAGACCAATAAATTATCTGCGTATCTCGGTTACAGACAGATGTAATCTGAGGTGCCGGTATTGTATGCCCGAAGAAGGAATCCATCTTCTGAGACATGAAGATATCCTTACCTTTGATGAAATCAGGGACTTTACAAATACTGCAGTTGCATGCGGAATAACAAAGGTGCGGATTACAGGAGGAGAACCACTTGTCAGGAAGGGCATTGTTACCCTGACTGATATGATTGCCGGAATTGAAGGCATTAAGGATTTGTCGATGACCACCAACGGAACCCTGCTTGATCAATTCTCTGAAGACCTGCATAAAGCCGGTCTTCAGAGAATTAATATCAGCCTCGACACTGTGGACCCTGACAAATATGCATATTTGACAAGAAATGGAAATCTGAATGATGTCTTTAAGGGGATCGAAGCTGCAAAAAAGGCAAATCTTAACCCGATAAAAATCAATTGTGTAATCAAAGAGTCAAAATCAGAAAAAGATGCCCTGGAGGTTACAGAATTCTGTAAAACAAATGGTCTGGAACTGAGATATATAAAGGAGATGGATCTGGTGAAAGGCACATTTTCAACGGTTGATGGTGGTTCGGGAGGCAGTTGCTCATCGTGTAACAGATTAAGACTTACATCAAATGGCAAGCTGAAACCATGCCTTTTCAATAATTCAGAGTTTGATATCCGGGATGTTGGATATGAAAGAGCAATAAAAATGGCAATAGAGATGAAACCTGAACAGGGCCTGAATAATAATAGAGATGAATTTTATAATATAGGAGGATAAAAAAATGAGCAGATTGTCACATACCGACGACGAAGGCAAAGCAGTAATGGTTGATGTCGGATTAAAGGAAATACAGCACAGAAGCGCAAAAGCTTCAGGTCATATAAAGCTCTCGGAGGAGACTCTGAAACTTATTAAGGATAACCTTATTAAAAAAGGGGATGTACTTACTGTTGCACAGATCGCAGGTATAAGTGCGGCAAAGCTTACATCGGCTCTGATCCCGCTTTGTCATAATATAGTACTCGATAATATAAAGGTGGAACTTTTTCCTGACGAATCGGGTATTGTTGCTGAAAGCGAAATTCACTGCATCGGCCAGAACAGGAGCTGAAATGGAAGCTATGACTGCTGTAAGTGTTGCACTGATAACCGTTTATGACATGTGCAAGGCAGTTGATAAGATGATGGTTATCGACAGGATCATGGTAACGGAAAAAACTAAAGGATGAACCTTCCCGACAGATTTGAGGTACTGATAATTACCTTGAGCGACAGAGCCTTTAAAGGTGAATACCACGATCTCAGCGGACCAAGGATAAATGAGAGACTATCAGAATTCTTCACTTCCCAGGAGTGGAAATCAGATATCCGGACGGCCCTTATCCCTGACGATGCCGGAACTCTTCAGAAGCTGGTTAGTGAGGCATGTGAAACAGTGAACATAATTTTTACCACCGGAGGTACAGGAATCGGACCGCGTGACATTACAATCGAAACCGTTAGACCGATGCTATCAAAAGAAATTCCGGGAATTATGGAATTCATAAGAATTAAATACGGGGCAGAAAAACCAAATGCCCTCTTAAGCAGGGGAGTTGCAGGCATTGCAGGGAAATCATTGATCTTCACTCTTCCCGGATCCGTGAGGGCAGTGGATGAATATATGACTGAGATATTAAAGACCCTGAAGCATGCTGTTTTAATGCAGCATGGGATCGATTCCCACGAAAAACACTAATCTGTAAGGCGGTTGAGTGTATTTATTGTCTGTACACCTATAACCCTGTCGTACCTCTCGCGTGGATTCCTGTAATATATAAGGACAGTATAATCGTTTTCTGTTTCATAGTGGCTTCCCTCGAATTTTGTGGCAACGGTGTCGTTGGCCCCGTCCCTTCTGAAAACATATTCATAGTTGTACCAGCCCTGTTTCAGAAGCATAATACATTCGTAAGCTCCTGCCGCGTCATTGTAGCTCATAAGGTTATTGGCATCAAATGTCCAGTTGTTGAGGGCTCCCGAAACATACATTTTACCCCCTTCAACCGGGTATTTCGATGGCAGGGTAAAATATACATATACATAATCAGCATCAGTTTCCGGATTCTTTTCCTCCTGAATTGCAATATAGTATTTCCCGTTGAAATCCTCCCAGTAGAAATATGGCTTGAATTCTCTGTTTTCGGACGGGAAGAGATAAACATGATAATTGGAGATCAGGAAATCAATCTTTCTTACATACTGTGACTGGTACCTTATGCTTTTTATGTCGAAATACCTGAATTCATTTCCTCCCTGGAAAACGTTCTTGTCTGATAATGAACTGTATTTAAGTTCATTGCTGCCAACAAAATCGGGTTTTAAATTCCTTTTTGCGTTGTTCCAGCGTCCGTTCTGAAGAATGCACGCGTAAATGTCCCTGAAGGGATCATTTACTTTGACAGAGGAAATATTTACAGTAAAATCGACCTGCTGGTTTGTATTGACATCTGCTGTCATTCTGGGCCTGTGGGCTGAGATATTTATGTCCGCTAAATCTTCTGTTATCATAAATCTCTGTGAAAGAACAGGATTTTCTGGTTCATTCAACGGATGGACAAGCAGAATATAGTTTCCTGATAGCTTAAGCTGTGCCCTTTCATTCGGGAATGAAAGCTTATAATGGGTGTAATGTACGGTGGTGTTGAATGATGGCCTGTAATCTTCAATAGGATTCTCTGAAAATCCCTCCATATAATCGGTATAGAAGATATCAGATTTTCTCCAGTCCTTGTCACAGTGTATAAATGTATAGTAGTAATTCTCAGTGTTGTCGCCAAGAAGATCAAAATGCAGGACCAGCTTTTCATCGCTGTTCAGTCTGACAACCGGGTATGAAAGGTTCCATCCCTCCTTGTAAAGCTGTACGGTTTTTATCTTGTCGTTAAAGACATAATTTGTAAATGCAAGTGTATCATTTTTCTCCGATAAAACCGGAAAAGCATCAAAAAGGAGAGCCATTAACAGCGTAACATACATCGGCCGGAATTTATTTGCGAAGTTACATATAGTGTCAATTTATTTTATCATTTTTATCATATTTTGCAAAAACTGATAAGCTATTTATACATTTGCAGTTCTGTTAATTAATTAACAGTACTCTGATCCCAAAGAATTATTTAAATAAGATCATTTTACAATGTCCAGATCGATTAAGCTAAAAAAAGGGTTTGATATCCGGTTGGAGGGAATTGCTGAAAAAAAGCTTGGGGGAGCTGTTAATCCGGTTATGTTCGGAGTCAGACCCACTGATTTTCCAGGACTTATCCCAAAGCTGGAAGTCAAGCCTGATACTGAAGTCCTTGCCGGCACCCCCCTTTTTTGCGATAAGCTGCGTCCGGAAATAAAATTCACTTCACCTGTCAGCGGCAGGGTTGTATCGGTTGAAAGGGGAGAACGCAGAAAAATGCTTGAGGTAACAATCGAAAAGAAGGGCACCGGGTATGTTGATTTTGGAAAAGCTGATCCTGAAAAGCTTTCATCTGAACAAATAAAAGAGCATCTTTTAATCTCGGGTCTGTGGCCTGCAATAAGGCAGAGGCCTTACCATATTGTAGCGAATCCGAACGATCAGCCAAAATCAATCTTTATTTCAGGATTTGACACAGCGCCTCTTGCTCCGGATTATAATTTTATACTTGAAAACTCCTCCATTGACTCTTTTCGAACAGGAATCAAAGCACTCGCCAGACTGACAACTGGCAGGATCAATCTTGTTCTGAAAGGGAATGGCAGTGACAACAGGGTTTTTGAGGGCATTGAAGGTGTGGAAAAATCCTATTTTTCAGGTCCCCATCCTGCCGGGAACGTTGGAGTTCATATTCATCACCTCGATCCCTTGAACAAAGGAGAAATCGTATGGTTCGTTAACTTTCAGGATGTTATTTCGATCGGCTGGCTGTTTGATGAGGGAATGTATAAGCCTGAAAGGATTGTTGCTTTGACAGGTTCTGAAGTTATTAATCCACAGTATTATAAGTTGCTTTCAGGCGGCTCTGTTACTCCTGTTGTCACCGGGAATGTTAAATCCGGCAATCAGAGATATATAAGCGGTAATGTGCTTACAGGAACAAAGATAAGTGCCGAAGGATTTCTTGGTTATTATGATTCGCAGATAACAGTAATTCCCGAAGGTAATTATTATGAGTTTTTCGGTTGGGCCGATCCTGGCATAAGTAAATTCAGCTTTTCACGGACATTCCTTTCTTCACTTTTGCCACGCCGAAGTTATAAGCTCGATACAAATATGCATGGTGGTGAAAGAGCTTTTGTTGTCACCGGACAATACGAAAAAGTGGTTCCGATGGATATTTTCCCTATGCAGCTTTTGAAAGCCATAATTGCTGAAGATATTGATAATATGGAAAACCTGGGGATATATGAAGTTGCTGAAGAAGACTTTGCGCTTTGTGAGTTTATTTGTCCCTCCAAAATTGAGATACAATCAGAAATAAGAAAAGGACTTGATCTGATGAGAAAAGAGATGAGTTAAGTAACCTGTGAATTTTCGAAAATACAATGAATTCCCTAAGAAAAAAGTTAGATAAACTAAAACCCCATTTCTCAAAAGGGGGAAGGTTTGAAAAATTGCAGTCGGTATTTGACGGATTTGAGGCCTTCATGTTCGTGTCCGATAAAGTCACTTTTAAAGGTTCGCATATAAGAGATCCTCTCGATTTGAAGAGGACAATGACAGTTGTGATTATTGCCCTTTTACCTGCGCTTCTTTTCGGCTCTTACAATACAGGGTTGCAGCATTTCAGATCAATTGGCACTGATCCTGCTCTTTTTCAGGCTTTCTGGTTTGGTTTCCTCCGGATTTTACCTCTGATCATTGTAAGCTATGTAGTGGGACTTGGAATAGAATTTATTGCTGCACAGATCCGGGGACATGAAATAAATGAGGGATATCTGGTTACAGGGCTTCTTATTCCCCTGATTATGCCAATCGATATCCCATTGTGGATGCTGGCACTGGCAGTCGCTTTTTCTGTTATCCTCGGCAAGGAGGTCTTTGGCGGTACAGGCATGAATATTTTTAATCCGGCTCTTCTTGCACGGGCATTCGTGTTTTTCAGCTATCCTGCATGGATGACCGGCGATAATGTCTGGACCGAAGGCCTGACTGCAGGGAAAAACATTATTGATGGTTTCTCCGGAGCAACACCTTTATCACTGTGTGCGGCAGGCGAAATAACAAAACTTCCCTCGTTCATGCAGATGTTTCTTGGTTTCATACCGGGTTCGGTCGGAGAGACTTCAACGGTAGCAATTCTTATTGGTGCCGTGATCCTTATAATTACAGGTGTCGGCAGCTGGAAAATAATAGCAGGTGTTTTTGCCGGTGGTCTCGGAATGGGACTGTTGCTTAATGCAGTCTCGGCAAATACATATATGGAGCTCCCGTTTTATTATCATTTTGTGATGGGTGGTTTTGCTTTCGGTGCAGTCTTTATGGCCACCGATCCTGTTTCGGGCTCACAGACCGAAAAGGGAAAATGGATCTACGGTTTTCTGATAGGGGTGCTTTCGGTTCTAATAAGGGTTCTAAATCCGGCATATCCCGAAGGAGTGATGCTTGCTATACTCCTGATGAACCTTTTTGCCCCGCTCATTGACTATTTTGTTGTCCAGTCGAATATTAATAAGGAGGCTTAAGAGGGCTAAAGTTGCACTTAAAACCAGCGTAAAATGAAACAGTTCAGCAATAAATATATTTTCATTTTTTCCGCAGTTATGGTAATTGCGGTAGCCGCCCTGCTATCGCTGGCTGCTACCCTGCTCCAGCCTGCACAGGAGAGGAACCTCGAAATTGAAAAGAAGAAAAATATGCTTGAATCAATAAATGTTCAGGTTACCAAGGAGAATACTGAGGAACTTTATGATAAATATATAAAAGAGGGTTTTGTCATTAATTCAAAAGGGGAACCGGTTGAAGGGGTTGATGCATTTAAAGTAGTTCTTAAGAATGAGCAGAAAAAACCTCTTGAGGAACAATCGCTCCCTGTTTTCAGGGCAGAACCTGATGACGGTGAAAAAGTAACTATTATTCCCAGTTGAGGGGAAAGGACTCTGGGGTCCGATTTATGGCTATGTTTCGCTGAAATCAGATATGAATACAATTTATGGAACCAATTTCGATCATAAAGGAGAAACTCCGGGACTTGGAGCCGAGATAAACACAACGCATTTGAAAGCCAGTTCCTATGGTAAGAAACTTTTGACAATGATAAATTTATCTCTGTTCAGGTAATCAAAGGAGGTGCGCAAGAAGGTGACATCCATGGCGTTGATGCAATCTCCGGAGGAACAATAACCAGCAAGGGTCTTCAGAAAATGATCTTTGACTGTCTGCAGAAATATAATGGCTATCTCTTAAAAAACAGAATTTAAAATATGGAGAACAAGGAAAAAGAGCCGATTTTTTCGGCAAAAAACCTAAAGCTTCTTACTGAACCTTTCGGGAAGAATAATCCCATCACCGTTCAGGTTCTTGGAATCTGCTCAGCACTGGCGGTTACCGTAAAGCTGAAGCCGGCGATAGTAATGGCATTGTCCGTAACAATTGTCACAGCTGTTTCAAACCTTGTTATAGCTTCCATGCGAAAATATATCCCCGACAGGATAAGAATAATTGTCCAGCTTGTCGTGATAGCCACTATGGTGATTCTTGTCGATCAGTTTTTAAAAGCTTATGTCTTTGATGTAAGCAAACAGCTGTCGGTTTTTGTCGGCCTCATTATAACAAACTGTATATTGATGGGTAGGCTCGAAGCCTTTGCAATGGCCAATAAACCCTGGCCTTCATTCATTGATGGAATGGGCAATGGGGCCGGATACGGACTTATACTTGTTATGGTATCATTCATCAGGGAACTTCTTGGCTCAGGAACTATTTACGGTTATCCTGTATTTGAGAAACTCGGGACTCTACAAAACCGGTTATGAAAATAATGGAATGGTCATACTTCCGCCAATGGCCCTTATACTTGTCGGTCTGATAATATGGGTTCAGAGAAGCAGGGACAAAAGTCTGGTCGAAAAACATTAGAAAAGGATTGCTATGGAAAATCTGCTGAATATATTTGTCAAGTCGATCTTTGTCGACAATATGATCTTTGCCTTTTTCCTGGGCATGTGTTCATTCCTTGCTGTTTCAAAATCAGTAAAAACGGCTATGGGGCTGGGAGTTGCGGTCATATTTGTTCTCCTGATCACTGTTCCCATAAACTTCATTATCGAAAAATATGTATTGAGAAAAGGCGCACTGATCTGGCTCGGTGAAGGTTTTGGTGATGTAGATCTGAGCTTTCTCACATTTATGGTTTTTATTGCTACAATTGCTGCAATGACACAGCTGGTCGAAATGGTGGTAGAGAAATTCAGTCCTGCATTATATAATTCACTCGGAATATTCCTTCCGCTTATTGCTGTTAACTGCGCAATCCTCGGAGCATCACTCTTCATGCAGGAAAGGGAATATGAGAATGTTGCCGAAGCAACTGTTTTTGGTGTCGGCTCAGGAGTGGGATGGATGCTGGCAATTGTGAGTATTGCTGCAATAAGGGAGAAGTTGAAATACAGCAACGTCCCGGATCCGCTAAAAGGTCTGGGAATAACTTTCATTCTGACCGGACTGATGGCAATAGCATTTATGGGATTCATGGGTATTAAACTCTAAGAAAATATTTTATCATGGTTCTGGCGGTTACAACTTTAGGCACTCTTTTATACAGCGTTATTGTATTTCTCATCATTATCATGCTATTGGTGATAATGCTCCTGTTTGCCAGGGACAAGCTTTCACCCAAGGGAGACGTCACTCTGCAAATTAACGACCGTGAGCTTGTTGTATCACCTGGTTCAAACCTTCTTTCAACACTTTCAGGAAACGGGATATTCCTTCCTTCCGCATGCGGCGGCGGAGGTACGTGCGGAATGTGCAGATGTCAGCTTTTGGAGGGAGGCGGGTCTATACTGCCTACCGAAACCGGATTCTTTACTAGAAAGGAACAGCAGAACCACTGGAGACTTGGCTGTCAGGTTAAGATAAGGGAAGATCTTACAATTAAGCTTCCGGAATCAGTTCTTGGTATCAAAAAATGGGAGTGTGAGGTTGTTTCTAACATGAATGTCGCAACATTTATAAAAGAATTTGTCGTAAAACTGCCTGAAGGAGAATCACTTGATTTTGAACCCGGGGCATATATTCAGATCGATGTTCCAAAATATGAAACCAATTTTAAGGATTTTTCAATAGAAGAGGAGTACAGGAGTGACTGGGATAAATATAAAATGTGGGACCTTGGAATAAAAAATAATGAAGAGACTTTCCGTGCTTACTCAATGGCCAATTATCCCGCCGAAAAGAACCTTATAAAGCTGAATATCAGGATTGCCACACCACCATGGGAAAAGGCAAAAAGCAATTTTATGAATGTACCTCCCGGAATATGCTCTTCCTACATCTTTTCACTCAAACAGGGTGACAAAGTGATGATCTCAGGTCCTTATGGTGATTTTCATATAAAGGACACGAACAGCGAGATGATTTATATTGGCGGCGGCGCCGGAATGGCACCGCTTAGATCTCATATATTCCATCTTTTCCATACACTGAGGACAAGCCGTAAAGTTTCGTACTGGTACGGTGCACGATCAATGAGAGAGATTTTTTATGAAGACGAGTTCAGGGCAATAGAGAAGGAATTCCCGAATTTTAAGTTCCATATTGCCCTGTCGGAACCTCTTCCCGAAGATAAATGGACGGGCATGACCGGATTTATTCACCAGGTACTGCTCGACAATTACCTTGGCAAGCATGAAGAGCCTGAAGATATTGAATACTATTTCTGCGGCCCGCCGGTAATGAATAACGCGGTTGTTAAAATGCTCGATGATCTTGGTGTACCCCAGGAGAATATAGCGTTTGATGATTTTGGAATATAAATTGCCCCCAACCCCCTAAAGGGGGCTATGTTTTAAAGTCCCCTTTAGGGGATTTAGGGGTGGATTTAAGAGATCGCGATGAGATAATTATTTGTTTAATGAAAATCAGATATATTGCTGTAGTTTACTTCCTGATTCTGCTTTTTTCATCCTGCAGGGAGACTGCAACCTACGATAATTTCGCCGGGTTTGTTCAGGGAACAACCTACAGCATGGTATTTGAAAAAGGGGGCAAGCTCAACCTGCAGGATCTGAAATCAGAGGTTGAGAAGATTCTCCATGATTTTGATATGTCATTGTCGTTATATGTGGATTCCTCAATCGTTTCAAAAGTTAATCGGAATGAGAATGTTATTCCTGATAAATATTTTACTGAGGCGTTTAACAGATCGGCAGAAATTACTAAAATAACTGAAGGGGCATTTGACATAACGGTTGGTCCTCTGGTCAAAGCCTGGGGCTTTGGTCCGGATTCTCAGAAAAACTTTTCTGAGACAAAAAGGGATTCTCTACTGAAGCTTGTCGGCATGGAAAAGGTTAAAATTAAAAATGGCAAAGTATTAAAGGATAATCCTGGTATAAATCTCGATTTCAATGCTATTGCCCAGGGCTATTCAGTAGATATAATAAGTGATTTTTTCAAAAGTAAGGGAATCAAAAGCTATCTGATAGAGATCGGGGGAGAAGTAAGGGTGAAGGGCGACAAGCAGGGGGTTCTATGGAGGATAGGAATTGACAGACCGGAGGATAATAATAACCTGCCAGGAAACAACCTTCAGGCCGTTATCAGCCTGAAAGACAGGTCACTTGCAACCTCAGGCAACTACAGAAAATTTTATGTTGAAAACGGAATAAAATATTCTCACACAATTGATCCAAGAACAGGATATCCGGCAAGAAATAAGCTTTTGAGTGCAACTATTATTGCAAATGATTGTGCCACCGCCGATGGTATTGCAACTGCATGCATGGTCATCGGTAAAGAAAAAACAATTGAATTCCTTGGTTTTCATCCCGAATTCGATGCATTCCTTGTTTATTCGGACGACAGTGGAAATTACCAGACCTGGACCACTGAAAATTTGAAAAGGTTTATTTCTCAACCAGGGAATTAAAAAATGCATTAACCACGGTGTTTCACGGAGTTTTAAAGGAGTTTCACGGAGTAAATCGAGACTACTCCGTGCCTACTCCGTGGCACTCCGTGGAAACCCGTTGTTAAAAAGGTTTTTACCGCAGGTTGTGCAGCTGCCTAAATCATCTGATGGATTACATCCTATATTTGTGTCCTGTGCACAGGTTATTCCCCTTTTTCGCATTTCCTTATTCCTGCTGACATGAGTTTCAGGGAAACGTCCGTTATTCTTCAGCAGAATCCTTATTCCGAGGAATATTCCGGAAATAGCCAGAATTACAGCACTTATTATCAATAGTTTAACAAACATTACATATACCTGTTTCCGATTTTTCACTTTGTGTCTATAGCGCCTTAGTGACATTTATTTTTTTGGCATCATAACACAAAGTCATTATAAATTGCAAAGTTAATCATCATTTATTCTCGTAACTTTAAACAACCTATTAATTAGTTTGTTTAACTTCTGTCAGAAAAAAAATAACCCCCTTCCCAACCTTCCCCCAGGGGTGAAGGAGTCATTTCCCCCTTGGGGAAAAAGAAAGGGGGTAAATTACTAATTGAAATTAATTTTTTAAATATGGATCATAACATCAACTTCAGGGAGCAATTAATTAATAAAGAAGTAATTCTTGCTGATTTCCGGCTTGCCAATCTAAGCCGCAGCCTTAGTGTTATTGGGCGTCGTGAAGTGCTAACCGGAAAAGCCAAGTTCGGGATTTTCGGCGATGGGAAAGAAATAATCCAGATAGCTCTTGCAAAACAGTTCAGAGATGGCGACTGGCGTTCGGGTTATTACCGCGATCAGACATGGATGATGGCAATGGGGCTTTATAATTCTGTTCAATTCTTTCACCAGCTTTACGGCAATACCGACAGGAGTGTAAATACTGGCAGCGGCGGCAGGGTGTTCAATAATCATTTTTCAACTCCGAATATTAATCCTGACGGAAGCTGGCGCGATCTTACAAAACAGAAAAACACTTCGTCAGATATCTCTCCCACGGCGGGGCAGATGCCAAGGCTGCTTGGCCTGGCATATGCCTCGAAGCTGTTCAGGCTCAATCAGGAACTTCACCAGTTCAAAACCCTCTCAAATATGGGAAATGAGGTTGCGTTCGGATCGATAGGCGATGCAAGTACCTCAGAGGGGTATTTCTGGGAAACAATTAATGCTGCAGGCGTCCTTCAGGTTCCGATGGCTTTATCGGTTTATGATGACGGATATGGTATCTCTGTTCCTAAAAAATACCAGACGACAAAAGGCAGTATATCAGATATTCTCAGGGGTTTTGAGGATGAACCAGGGAAGCCGGGCATACTCATATTCAAAGGAAAGGGATGGGATTATCCTGGACTTTTAAAACTTTATGAGGAGGGGATTGAGATCTGCCGCCGCGACCAGAAGCCAGTTGTTTTTCATATTGAGGATGTTACCCAGCCACTTGGCCATTCAACATCGGGATCACACGAAAGATATAAAAGTGAAGAAAGGCTGAAATGGGAGGAGGATTTTGATCCGATTAAGAAAATGAAGGAATGGATAATCAGTGACGGGATAGCAACCGCCGAAGAGCTTGACGCAGTTACTGCTGATGCAGAAGCAGAAGCAAAGGAATCAAGGAAGAAAGGATGGGATTTGTTTCAGGATCCTATAAGGATTGAAAGGGAAGCACTTGTAAAAATCATTAACGACCGCAGCTGCAGATGCGTTGAAGAAATAAAGGAGGCTGCAGTTGATGATATAACTGATGACCTGAAGAAAGTCCTTTCACCGATAAGGAAGGATAATTTCATGGCTGCCAGGAAGATCCTCAGAAATGTTTGCGGCACATGCGGGAAAGCCGATAACCTTAAGGAAGAGCTTCAGGGGTGGCTCAAAAGGAATTATGAGGATGCTGAAAAAAGCTATAACACGTTTCTTTACAATGAGATGCCTACATCGGTTCTGAATGTGAAACCGGTTCGGCCTGAATATTCGGAAAACTCACCTGAAGTTCCCGGACGTCAGATACTCAGGGACAACTATGATAAGTTATTTTCAAAATACCCTATGCTGGTTACCTTTGGTGAGGACGCAGGCAAGATCGGCGGAGTTAACCAGTCACTGGAAGGATTGCAGAAAAAATTCGGGGAATTAAGGATTACTGACACCGGAATCAGGGAGGCAACAATTCTTGGTCAGGGAATCGGACTGGCTCTGAGGGGTATGAGACCGATCGCGGAGATTCAGTACCTCGATTATTTAATGTACGCTCTTCAGCTCCTGAGCGACGACCTGGCAACAACGTACTACAGGACGGCCGGAAGGATGATTGCACCTCTGATAATAAGCACACGGGGACACAGACTGGAGGGTATATGGCATTCAGGTTCACCGATGAGCATGCTTATAAATTCTGTCAGGGGAGTTTATGTGTGTTCCCCCAGGGATATGACCAGGGCAGCAGGTTTTTACAATTCGCTGCTCGAAGGAAACGATCCTGCAATCGTTATTGAACCCCTGAACGGATACAGACTTAAAGGAAAAGATGCCAGATAACCTTGGAGAATTCAGATTAGAACTTGGAATTCCTGAGATTATTTCTGAAGGAAGTGATCTGACTCTCGTAACATACGGATCAACTGTAAGAGTTGCACAGGAAGCAGTACATCAGCTTGCAGCACACGGGATTTCGGTAGAGCTCATTGATGTGCAGACGCTGGTTCCATTTGACAGGAGCAGGACGATATTGGACTCGCTTAAAAAGACGGGAAGAATACTTTTTCTCGATGAGGATGTCCCCGGCGGGACAACTGCATATATGATGCAGGAAGTGCTCGAAAAACATGGCGGCTGGAATTATCTCGACTCTGCACCTAAAACTCTTACCGGTAAAGAGCACCGGCCGGCCTATACAACCGATGGCGATTATTTCTCAAAACCTAACGCTGAGGATATTTTTGATGCGGTATATGAAATGATGAAAGAGGCTGTTCCAGAAAAATATTAACCCCCCAACCCCCCAAATGGGGGGCTAAACCTTAATGCTGGATTTATAAATCGGAGTCTATTATGATGGTTTTTCTGGATACTTAGAATGTAATTACAATGTAATTACATGTTTTTATACTCCGTGAGACTCCATTTTAACTCCGTGCGACTCCGTGGTGAAAAAAGATATCATAGATTTATCAATCACCAGCTCCTATGATTTTCAGCAACTCTTTTGCTGCCTCCGCCGGTCCTGATGATTCATATCCCCGAATCCCGAGCCTGGTTCTCATCTGACCTACAAAAACTCCGGTTTTGAAGAAGGCTGCAAAATGGCTTTTCGCAATTCTGTCGTGAATTTCCCTGTACTCCGGAGGACCGAAAATATTTGCAAAATATGAATGAACCAGCCCGGTCGATGTTGTGGTCCCCTTGCTCATAACAGCACCATTGCGGAAAACACCCAGAGCCAGTTCCGGCGTATTGAACCTTTCAATTACAGGATGATCATCATCAATTTCTTCATAATTATTTGCATACAGGATATAATCAATTTTATGTCCGGTAATAACTGTATTAAAAGTTGTGACCGGGAATACTATCCTTGCATTAACCTGACTTGGATTCATTATTATCGACCTGTCGAGATGTCCGTAGGCATACCCGGGCTGAAGGTCGTCGAGCCTCAGGAAAGCACCTATTTCGGTTCCGTATCCAACAGGATTCCCATTGCTGTCGAGTTCTATCGACCCCATGTCGTCAGCAATTATTTTTAGTTCACGTATTTGTTTATCACCGAGTACACGGAATGCTTCGAGAGTTTCTGATTTGCCCGCACCCGTATCACCCATCATTAGTATTGTTGCTTCTTTGTTACCATGCAGGAGTATCTTTACCATTGCACCATGAAAAGGCATGTTGCCTGCTTTCATCACAAGGGAGTTATGCAGTGTAAGCATCATTTTTTTCAGGTAACCGAAATATCCGAACTCAGCCCTGTCAGGAATGGCACCGACAAAAATTGAATTCTTCTCATCATTATAAAAAACTGTCGGATATTTGGCAAGGTTATCAAGCTTATTGTCAGCTACACCATAAATAAATACTGCATCAGGTTTCTTTTCAAGATCTGAATCTTCTGCCAGCTGGAAAGAGATTACAGAGCGACAACCCAAGCTCAAAGAAGGTAAGGTGAAAATAAACCATAATAATATACTTCCCTACTTTTGCAGGGAAGCATAGCCAATCATCAGAGTTAAGCTCTGCCAGATCGACAGGATTCTGTTTTATCCTCTTAAAATCCCCGGTCCGCTTGTTCATGGTTTGCTGTATCACAAGCGGCGGGTAAATAAGTATCTGACGGACAACTGGCACAGCATTAAGCTTTAAATACCTGTCATCACTCCATGAGATGTTTTTTGGCAGTGAAATGACAGCAATTTCCGCTCCGGCCGGAACCTGCCTGTAAACCGTAGGATGGCTTCCTGTAATGTTTTCCTGTATATGCCGGTATACTGTCCGGATAAGATGGGTGAGATGCTCTATGGTCTCGTTGAATGTACGGTAAGGCCGTTTGTCCAGACGGTCACCTTCTGAATCGTTTATAATAAACCTGTCAAAATGACGCCAGTAATCGTACAGATGTTCAACGAAATTATTGAGCAGCTGAATATCCCTCAGAAAGCCAGCTGATTTATCAAATATATGTGGTACAACACTGCTTTCATACTTGACAAGCAGCGACAGTGTCTTCACAAGGTTATCGGTTGACAGTTCATCAGCGATTCCGTTTTCAAAAATATCGAGAAGTGGTGAATTCTTTGATTTCAGCTTGTTGATGCAATGATCAAGAACTGCCCTGAACTTATCGCTTGACAGCAATTCCTCGGCATTTTCACACATCCGTTCGCGTATATTCAGGACTGCTTTATTCCCAATTATCCGTAATGTACTTTTCTGCATAGAATTATTTAACTAAACTGGTCAAAAATATTACATTATTTAATTGAAATCATTCATTAGCTTTATTTTTTTACATCAAATTTGGCATGATTTTTATACATTATTTTTATTATTGTTTAAATTGTCTTTGTTATTTTTACGATATGAAACCGGAAATTGATCTGTTCGCCATACTTCCAGAAGATAAGATCCCGGAAAAAGGTAAAATACTTATTTCGGAACCTTTCCTTCCTGATACTTTTTTTAACCGCACTGTTGTCTATCTTACTGACCACAATCCAAAAGGATCGGTCGGTTTTATCCTTAACAAGAAGCTTGATATAAGGATTTGCGATGCTGTAACAGGATTCGAGGGCTGGGAAGAGAATCTAAACATGGGAGGGCCGGTTTCTCCTGATACGCTTCACTATATACATAACCTGGGCCATCTTATACCTCAGAGCATCAGGGTGGAAGGAAATATTTACTGGGGTGGTGATATCGACTCTATCCGTAATCTGATAAGAACCGGATCGGTAAAGCCCGGACAGATAAGATTTTTCCTGGGCTATTCAGGCTGGTCAGCAGGTCAGCTTGAACGGGAACTGAAGGAAAACTCATGGGTGATTTCAAAAGTGAATTCCGAAGTGATAATGAACACCAAAGGAGGTGATAGCTGGAAAAGACTTCTGCGGTCGTTCAAGAATAAATACAGGGTATGGGCCGATTTTCCGGATTCGCCCGATATGAACTGAAACATATACTCACCCCCTTATTTCCCCCCTCTCTGCGTTGCAAAGAGGGGGGATTGTTCTGATACAACTTATTAACTCCCCCTCTTTACGAAGTAGAGAGGGGGTCGGGGGGTGAGTACATGTGATTAGTAGGGGAACTGTTACAGATGTAAGATTTTGTATACCAGCTCCTTCAGAAGATCTCCCTGATCTGTGCTCACATCACCAAATCCTTTTGTTTTCATATCGTAGGTCCTTAGAAAACTTATAATCTGAATCGTTTTCGTGACATTATACTTCATTGCCGAAATCTCATAATCCCTTACGAAAAATGGATGGATCTTAAGAACTGAGGCAACATTATTCTTTGATTTGTCAGTTAGATAATGGTAGGTCAGGATCTTTGTAAAGAGACTGAAAAGTGAAGCGATAGTCAGGGTAACCGGATTGTCGTTGGGATTTTCGGAAAAGTACCGGATTATCATATTGGCTTTCAAAATATTTTTTTCGCCAATTGCTTTTTGCAGTTCAAAGTTATTATAGTCTTTGCTTATACCTATATTCTTTTCAATCAGCGAAGTGTTTATCACAGGGTTACCAGCAGGGAGCGTTATCAGCAGCTTATCGAGTTCGTTAACAATTTTGTGCAGATCAGTACCAAGGAACTCGGTTAGCATTGCAGAAGCATCAGGATTTATTTTTATCCCCTTGGTCATCAGATATCTCTCGATCCATGGAGGAACCTGGTAGTCGCGCAATCTCATCGATTCAAAATAGACAGCCTGCGTATCCAGCAATTTGTAGAGCTTTGTTCTTTTATCTAAAACCTTGTATTTGAAATTAAAAACAAGAATGGTTGATAAAAGAGGCTTTTCAAGATAGAATGTCAGATCCTCTATCTTTTTCAGAGCCTGGGCTTCCTTTACAATTACAACCTGGTGACTTGCCATCATCGGAAATCTTCGTGATGTCTCAATAACCGAATTTATTGAAGTCTCCTCTCCATAAATAATAACCTGGTTAAAAGCTTTTTCCTCTTCCGAAAGAACCTTTTCAGCTATGAAATCTGTAATGAGATCAATATAATAGGGCTCATCTCCGGCAAGAAAATAGACTGGCTTGAAGATTCTTTTCCTGAGGTCGGAAATTATTTCATCGAATGTGGCCGGCATAATCAGAATCTAAGGTGTTTAACGGAAATCCCGTTGTTTTTTATTTCCCTTAATGCATCAATACCTATTTTAAGATGCATCTCAACAAACTTCTTTGTAACCAGGCGATCGCTGGCATCAGTTTTTATGCCTGTTGAGATCATAGGCTGATCGGATACCAGCAGCAGGGCTCCTGTCGGTATTTCATTTGCAAAACCGACAGTGAAAATTGTGGCAGTCTCCATATCAATCGCCATTGCCCGGGTTTTAACCAGGTACTTCTTGAACCTGTCATCATACTCCCATACCCTGCGGTTTGTTGTGTAGACTGTCCCGGTCCAGTACTCCTTATTTTCGCGGGTAATTGATGCTGATATTGCACTTTGCAGCCTGAATGCAGGCAGTGCGGGGACCTCAAGGGGAAGATAATCATTGGATGTACCGTCGCTCCGTATTGCTGCAATCGGGAGAATAAGGTCGCCGAGCTTGTTCTTCTTTTTCAATCCCCCGCATTTCCCCAGAAACAACACTGCCAAAGGACTTACAGCGCTCAGGAGGTCCATCACAGTTGCAGCATTAGGGCTTCCCATTCCAAAGCTTATAATTGTTATTCCGTCGGCAGTTGCACTGGGCATGTTCTTCTCTCTTCCTTCAACTTCGACTTTATTCCATTTTGCGAACAGCTCAACATAATAAAGGTAATTCGTAAGAAGGAAGTATTTACCGAAAGTCTCGATCGATTTTCCCGTATATCGCGGAAGCCAGTTATTAACAATTTCTTCTTTGGTTTTCATTCAGTTTCAATCGGTTATTTATCAATATCTTGTCAATGTGCCTCTCCCCCTAAATCCCCCTCTCCCAGGAGAGAGGGGGACTTATTCAGTATGTTTTAAAAGTCCCTCCCTCTTGGGGGAGGGATTTAGGGAGAGGCTATTTTCACATAATTCTCAATATATTTGTTTTCAAAAATACAAAAGTAAGTTGAAACAGCTGAACCTTCCGTCATATTCCTTCAGAATAACCGGGAAGGAAGGATCAGAGATGATCCTGGATACTTTAAGAAAGAAGTATGTAAAACTTACTCCGGAAGAATGGGTGAGGCAGAACTTTGTACAGTACCTGATTCACGAAGGCAGATATCCGCCCGGACTTATAGGTATAGAGATGATGTTCAGGTTCAATAAAATGAAGAAGCGGGTCGATATCCTGGTTCACGACAGGAAGGGCCGGCCGGTAATGATAGTCGAATGCAAATCTCATGAAATTAATATTTCCGATTTTTATGAGGACAAAGTATATGACCAGATAGGCGGGTATAACCTGGGATACAAAGTACCATATATAATCGTTACAAACGGTCTGGTCAACTATGCATTCAGGTTCAGTGCTGAGAAGAATCAATATGAGCATATGCTTGAAATACCTCTTTATGAAGATCTTATAGCCTGAAAATCATGATAAATGTAACTTGTGCCATTATCAGGAATGAGGAGAATGAAATTCTGGTTGTTCAGAGGGGTGAAAAAACTGACCACCCTTTCAAGTGGGAATTTCCCGGAGGTAAACTTAAAGAAAATGAGACTGAAGAAGAGTGCATCATCAGGGAGGTCAGGGAGGAACTCTCATTGGAAATAGTTATCTGCAAGCGTTTGTCCGTTACTGAATATGATTATGGCTTTAAAAAGATAAGGCTTATTCCATTTGTTTGCGATACCCTTGATGAATTACCTTTCCTTTCAGAGCATGTCGCTTTTAAATGGCTCGATCCGCCTGAACTTAAAAATATTGATTTATCGGAAGCCGATATTATTGTCGCAGATAATTATCTATTGAATAATGTAGCTGCAGCAGAACATGATCAAATTGTTTTAGATCCGGATCAGAAAGCATATAATGAAGAGGATCTGAGATCGATGGTAGGCAATATGATGGGGAGAAAGGAAGCAGAATGGCTCGCGGATTCAGCTGTCGAAAACACGGAAATTCTGAGAAAACTGCTTGAGTACTCCTTTTCGAAAGATAAAAAGCTTGCTTTCCGTGCATCGTGGACTCTATCGAAGGTTCATGACAAATATCCCGGTCTGATAGGCTCTGATCTTCAGGTAATGATCGGATCTCTTGAAACGCTTGAAAATGAAAGCGTTCAGAGATCATTTCTCAGAATGATATCAATGAGCGACCTGAATTCGATAAACCAGAAACAGCAGGGAATTCTGGCAGACCATTGCTTTAAAATGCTTAAGTCGGGCTTTTCGGCTATTGCTGTCAAAGCTTATTCAATGGAGATAATTTATAAACTTGCAATAATCTATCCTGAACTGGCAAATGAGCTTTCATCAACTATAAACATGCTTCAGGGAGAGGGATCAGCCGGGATTCTGGCCAGAGGTCATATCATTCTTAAAAAGCTTGCAGGTAGTATTAAAGACCATTGATCCAGCCGGACATTATTTTAAGCACTTCCGGAGAAAATGTCTCTTCAATCTCCCCATATTCAGACGGCAACCCTGTTTTGCAATGTTGGAACAGATGATTTAATTCCGGAAGTTTTATCGTTTTTACATCTTTGTTCCCTCCTGATTTCAATGCCTTTTCGATTGCAGTAAGATTTATATCAGCTGCTACCTGCAGATCCTTTTCACCATTCAATGCAAGCACCGGACACTTGACTTTTTTCCAGAAAACCTCCGGGTCGGTTGATATGAAAAACCTGAACCAGTTATATGAGACAGGATTCAAACTGGCATTAAACTGTTTTATAGCCTTATCAATATCTTCAGGTGATGTCTTTTCTTTAGTTAATAGTTTTCTGTAAGCAGCTGTCATCTTTTCAGCCGCTTTATCATTATCCGGTTCCTTTCTCAGGATTGCGAAAAGTTTCTTATTGATTGAAATATCCTTTATTTACCTCTTTTTCTTCAGCACCCGAAACTGTATTAATATCATGATTCTGCTTGTGCAAAATCTGTTCGCCTGTGACACCTGGTCCTGCAAGTGAGATAATAAATGCAATGCGCGGATCTGATGCAGCAACGATCGGGGCAATCAATCCTCCTTCGCTGTGACCTGCAAGTCCGATTGATTCCGGGTCGATCTCTTTTCTTGTTCTAAGATAAAGGAATGCTGCTGCAGCATCGGTAGCTAAATCGTCCGACGTAGCATTGATTGGAGTGCCTTGTGACTGGCCGACACCTCTGTCATCATAACGAAGCACGGCTATGCCGTTCCGCGAAAGATAATCGGCAATGACCCAGAACGGCTTATGTCCCAACAGTTCTTCGTTCCTGTTCTGTGAGCCTGAGCCGGTTATAAGAATGACTGCAGGAAAGGGACCATTTCCTGCAGGTATTGTGAGAGTACCTGCAATCTCTATCCCGGCTTTTTCATTGGTGAATTTTACATCTTCCGATAAATACGGGAAGGGAGGTTTTGGTTCCTGAGGCCTGTTAAGGGCGAAAGCTTTCTTCAGTTTAGAAAGATTAAGCGGTGTTGATTTCCTGCCTGTTTAAAAGTGCCTTCAATTAATGTATCATTTTTAACTAGTACCTGTATATTCAGCAAGTAGAAGAGGTGCCTTTATAGAAATATCATTTCCCCCAAGAGTGACAGGTCCGATCTTTATGTTGTTTGCTCCCTGATCGGGACTATCGAGAGTGGCAACAATAGAGTCTTTCTCAATTAATGACAGATTAAAAATGATCCTGAGATTTATCGAACTTACATTCAACTTTCCAAGCCAGGAGCCGACTACCGATTTATTATTGATCATCTTGAGCATGAATCTATTCTGAATAAGCAAGTACAAATAAAAGAATAAAAACAGTATAATTCTTTTCATGATTTCAAAATTGAATCTCAAAAATAAGGATTTATTTTTCATTTTTTACTTAAGACGCTGGCGCGGATTTTGCAATCCGTGCCTTAAATTCGTTCGGCACCAATTATAAATTGGCGCCAGCATCATGTTACTTTTTGCTACTTTTGCAGCTCAATTATTTACATACACATGCAAATTATTGATACATCAGGTCAGCAGTGCCCTGCACCTCTTATAGCCACAAAACGTGCCTTAAAGATGCTCAGTCCCGGAGATTCATTTCAGGTTATCACCGATAGTCAGAATGCTTTCAACAATATCAGCCGCTTTCTGAAAGATAATAATACAAGATTCTCATTTGAAGAATTAAATGGTATCTGGACTCTTACAATTACAAACCAGGCTCCTGAATTTGTAAATGTTAAACCATGAAAGTTGATCTTCTTCAGATGGTTGAAACAGGAGGGTGTTCCTCTAAGATTTCTCCCCGGCAGCTGGAGGAATTCCTTAAGTACCTTCCATTGCCTGAAGATCCGAACATCCTTGTTGATATTGACACTCATGATGATGCAGGTGTTTACAAGGTAAATAATGATCTTGCACTTGTGTTCACCACCGACTTTTTCCCTCCGTTATGCAGCGATCCCTATGAATTCGGCCAGATAGCTGCTGCGAATTCGATAAGTGATGTCTATGCCATGGGAGGAACACCTGTCATCGCGCTGAATATTATGATGTTCCCTTCATCCAGACTTCCGCTCGATGTGTATGCAGAAATTCTTAAAGGGGGTGCTGATACTGCTTCGGAAGCCGGAGTCAGGATCATCGGAGGACATACAATTGACGATTTTCCTCCCAAATATGGTCTGGCCGTTATCGGCTATATTCATCCTGAAAAGATCATAAAAAATTCCGGGGCAATGCCTGGAGATCTGCTGATCCTTACCAAACCTGTAGGCACAGGTGTGGTCCTTGCCGGACAGAAGATGAAAATGTCATCGGAGGAAGATGTGAAACTGGCAAAGAAGCTTATGAGAACACTTAACTTTTCCGGGGCTGAAGTGATGAAGAAATATAATATAAAAGGAGCAACCGATGTTACCGGGTACGGACTTGCCGGTCATGCCCTTAAAATGGCAAGAGCAAGCAAAGTGACAATTAACTTAAATATGGGGAAAGTTCCACTTATAGGAGACACTTATCGGCTTGTTGATGAAGGCTGCATCCCGGGCGCATCATTCAGTAACCTTGACTTTGTTGAGAATGATTCTCATCTGACAATTGATCTAAATTACAACCTTAAAATGATAGCCATGGATGCTCAGACCTCAGGTGGATTATTAATGTGCGTCCCGCCAGAGGTTTCAAAAAATGTACTTTCTGACCTTCATAAAGCTGGCCTTTCCTGGTCGGCAGTAATAGGAAAGGTCATTGAAAAGCGGGAGAAGTATTTGTATCTCGGGAATTAGTTGATTCTCACTATACCCACTAGCTGTCTCATAAGACCTTTGTGTCCTTAGTGAAAACCTTTGAGTCCTTTGTGGTAAAACCCTGAAATCCTTAACCACGAAGGACACAAAGGAAAGCACAAAGGGCGCACAAAGTAAAAACAATAATCTATTGCCTTCTCCCTCTCATTTTATCCTTTTCATTTATGGGATTTGCATCCAAAACCCAAATTCCCCGGCCATGAGTGGCTATGACAATCATATTATCCCTCGGGTGGATGATAAGATCATGGACATATGAAAATGGAAGTTTCCCTACCAGATCCCACTTTTTGCCACTATCCTTCGAAACGAATACAGCACCATCAGTTCCGGCATATAAAATACTTTTGTTTACAGGATCTTCCCTGACAGTATTGACCGGGCCAACGCGAATGTTCGCTGATATATCCTGCCATGTATCTCCAAAATCATCTGATTTCCAGATGTAAGCCTGAAAATCATCATCCCTTCGCCCGGTCTGGGTCATGTAAACAGTGCCTATGTCATATTTTGAAGCAGTGATCCGCGAGACAAATTTCCTTGGAACAGCCCCGTTACTGATTTCTGTCCAGTTCTTTCCTCCGTCTTTTGTTCTCCATATCCGGCCATCATCTGTACCCGCATAAAGTAATCCGTAACGAAGCGGCGATTCATCAAAAACCGAAATTGTCTGGTAACTGATATCTCCCATTTTTGAAGGATCGTTAAAGGAAAGATCGGGACTTATGAAATCCCATGTGTTTCCCCTGTCAAGCGACCTCATAAGGAATTGCATGCCATGGTAAATTATATCTGGATTATGAGGCGATACAAGCGAGGGAGCAACCCATTCACCCCTTAACTGAGGTTCTCCGGGAAGGGTATTGGGAAGAAGGTCTTTATAGCTTTGAGGATATTTGTCCAGCTCTGTCCTTCCAAGCTGACCATAAAATCCGCTTGCATACATAGTGTTATTATTTTCCGGGTTTATAGTGTGCGATGTTCCTTCACCACCGATTGTTTCTTCAAATGGTTTTGCAGGAACCTTATCACGTCCCCCCGAGAGATCCACCTCACCAATGTAACTTCCATGATCCTGTATGGATCCGAAAACCCTGAAAGGTGTGCTGAGATCATAACCAAGGTTAAAGAACTGAATAAGAGGAAGTTCTTTAATCGGGAATTTCCAGGTTTGTCCCTTGTCATATGAAATTCCCAGTCCGCCATCCTGCACATTAAGAAGGTAATTTGAATTTGCCGGATCGATCCATAAACCATGGTGGTCGACATGTGGTCCGCGAAGAGATTTAAAAGTTTTGCCTCCATCGGTCGACTGGTTAAGCATCAGACCCATAGTGTAAACAGTATTTTCATCGTTGGGATCGACCCTTATCTGTCCGAAAACCCAACCATAAGTCGCTGAATGTCTTTCCATAAATGTTTTTTGCTCCGGGGTAAGTCCGCTTACCTGGTTCCAGGTCTCCCCCGCATTATCTGACCGGTATACAGTCGCTCCTTTGATTACATCTTTCCTCTGGCGGCCATACGAATCTGTTTCACCCTGCTTTGCCGGGTACGCAACTTCATAATTATCAACATAGGCATAAAGAATCCTGGGATTTGTGCGGGCAATATCGATCCCGATCCTTCCAAGCCTGTTTGGTGCCGGAAGCCCGCTGATTATCTTCTTCCAGTTCTTCCCTGCATCAGTCGATTTCCATATTGCGCTGTTTTTTGTTGCCTCCGAAGTTCTCGGATCATTCCATTTTAGCCTTATACGCTCCCATGTGGTGCAGTAGATAGTGTTTGGATCCTTAGGGTCGAGGACAAGGTCATAAGCACCGGTATTTTCGTCAATATAAAGAGCCTTTGTCCATGTTTTTCCGCCGTCGGTGGTTTTAAAGAGTCCGCGCTCTTCATTTGGAGTCCACTCATGTCCTGTGGCAGCAACATAAACAACATTTGAGTTTTTAGGATTGATCCGGATTCGTCCGGTTGTAAAAGTATTTTCAAGTCCCATTAGATTCCATGATTTGCCTCCGTCAGTCGTTTTAAATACCCCGCAGCCGGCATTTGAGCTTCTGAAAATGTTGGCCTCGCCAGTCCCGACCCAGACAACATCGGGATTATTCGGATCTATTGCAATGTCGCCGATCGATGCTGTTGGCATTTCTTCGAATACAGGTTCAAATGTTGTTCCTTCATTCGTTGATTTCCAGACACCACCTGTTGCAGAACCTATCCAGATTGTATAATTGCTTCCATGGGGTGAGACGGCTTCAACATCAGTGCACCGGCCGCTGATATTTGTCGGACCTATGAACTGCCATTTAAGGTCTTTGAATGGTGATGATTGTCCCATCTCTGTCTGCCTGTAAAACAATTCTGCTTTTTCTTTCCCGCTTAGGAGCGGACTTTTAACCTGTCCAATAATGGCAGTTGAAACCAGGAGACTTCCAATCAAGAGAATTAATAATCTAGCCGGAGTGTTTGGTTTATGAGTCATAGGGGAGTTATTTATTGTTTTTTTTGTTACACAGAGATCACAGAGGAAACACAGAGATCCACTGAGGCTTAAATCATTCTTTTTATTATCTCTGTGTTTCTCTGTGTCTTCTCAGTGGATCTCAGTGTAAGTTTTAGTTTATGAATTTAGATTATTTTAATCAAAGACCGTTTCAAATAATTCATGTTTTTTTGCCTCGAAGCATAATTCAACCTGTTCCCTTGTGTTCCTTTCGTTTGAAAGCGGGGGCAGGGAGTCGATTGCAAAGAAATCGGCTGCAAGGGTTTCGGTATTATCCGAAAAGCTGTTCTCAATTAATTCACACTCAACAAAGATCTTATAAATAGTATACGGATATGGGAAGTCAAAATGTTTGTCAGCCTGATGTATAATAATTACCCTTTTTGGCTTAACATGTGCACCTGCCTCTTCAAGACACTCCCTGACTGCCGATTCGCTGACAGAACTATTTACATCGGCCCAACCCCCCGGGAGTGACCATGCTCCGTCTATTTTCTCCCTGACCATCAGTATTTTGTCATCTTTAAAAACGGATGCTCTGACATCAACCTTCGGAGTCTGGTATCCAGTATCGGAAGCAAAGAGATCCCTGATCTTTTCATGACTGATACCGGTGTACTCCTGCAATATTTCAACAGAAAGGGTTCTGATCTGCTTATACCGGTCAATATCGTACTGGTTTTCCCCGAATGTAAGTCCGGCCTGAGCTATCGACTGGAGTCTGGCTGCCCATTCAAGCCACTTTTCTTTCATAAATGCATAACTGGTTTAAGATTAAATAATAAGTATACTTAGTAAAGTTTTGTAAAGATTCCGGGAGGGGCTTGGGGTGGGTTTCAAATTACTATGAAATTGTAACAAAAACTTAACACAAAAGGGACATTTGATAAATCCGGAGTTGCTAATTTCGAAGCTGCAAAAAAGCGTACGATTTAGGGATTTAGTATGACATTTTTATATTTTATTATAGCACTTGTTCTTGTATTTGATTTTATAAACGGATTTCACGATTCCGCCAATTCAATTGCAACTGTTGTTTCAACAAAGGTCCTTTCTCCGCTCGCAGCTGTTGGCCTTGCCGCAACATTTAATTTTCTTGCATTTCTGATATTTCCTTTAAAAGTGGCCACAACCATTGGTAAGGGTGTCATAAATCCTGAAATTATAACCCTTGAGTTGATTGCTGCAGCTGTAACGGCTGCTATCATCTGGAATCTTATTACCTGGTGGATGGGTTTACCATCTAGTTCATCACATACTCTGGTCGGTGGATTAGTTGGCGCTGCTGTTGCAGGATTTGGATTCGGGTCTGTAATTTTTGCAGGCGTAATCAAGATTGCTGTTTTCATAGTTATTGCACCTGTTTTAGGCATGATAATGGCATATATCATTTCGGTAATTGTACTTCACATAGTTAAGAATTATACTCCATCTGGAGTTGACCGCTGGTTCCGCAGGCTGCAGCTGTTATCTGCATCTGCCTTCAGTCTTGGCCATGGCGGGAATGATGCGCAGAAATCCATGGGAATTATTTGGGTTGCTCTGATAGCCTCCAATCAGGTGGCCAAAGATGCTCCTATTGATTTATGGATTGTACTTTCCTGTCATGCTGCTATTGCCCTCGGTACATTATTCGGCGGATGGAGGATTGTTAAAACCATGGGACAAAAAATTACAAAACTTAAACCATTTGAAGGATTTTGTGCTGAAACAGCAGGGGCACTGACATTATTCGGAGCAACCCATTTCGGGATACCTGTGAGCACAACGCATACAATCACCGGATCTATTATCGGAGTTGGAGCGACAAAGCGGATGTCAGCAGTGAAATGGGGTGTTACCACAAAAATCTTCTGGGCCTGGATATTAACAATCCCAATTTCCGCCCTTATAGGAGGAACAATTTATTTTCTGACTCATACTATCTTTTAATATACCTGCCCAATTATATTTCAGTTCATTAACCCTTTTTCTTAAGGCTGTATTTCTTTGAAGAAATTCTTCGTGTTTTTATTACTATTCTCCGGCTTATAGCATATGTATCTCATTTGTAACAATTACTTAATCAATGTGCAACCTGCCTGTAATAATGTAAGTTGACTTTTGTATCTTGAAAAAGATAGTCAAACCTAATGTTACCGAAATGAAGAAACTCTTATTGCTCTCAATTTTTACAGTACTCTCTGTTTCCGGATACTCACAGACCCGGGAAGCCGATTCTCTGAAGGAAGTTATAGACAGGCATGAAGGCAAAATCAATGCTCTTGATGAAAGAGCATTGATAAATGAAGCCGACCTGGGTAAACTGAACAAAATTAAAATTTCGGGTTATGTCCAGGCTCAATGGGAAAGCTACGGAAAGGATCTGGTTAAGACTAATGATCCGACAAATAACTTCTTTATCAGAAGAGCCAGGATCAAATTCACATATGAAGCTCTTGACGGTGTAAAGTTAGTAATACAACCTGATTTCAGCACTGGTAATCTCTCATTAAAAGATGCTTACGCCGTAGTGAATATTCCAAAATTAAAAGATTTTACATTATGGGCCGGACAGTTTAGCAGGCCTGATTATGAGGTCGAATATTCTTCAAGCCAGAGAGAAGTACTTGAACGATCGAGGGTTATAAGAGCTATCTATCCTGGTGAAAGGGAGATTGGTGTGAAACTTGAGTATATCGGATCGACTATTCCTCTGAAATTTCAGCTAATGGCCATGAATGGCAACTTCACTGGTACACAGGCAAAAGATATAGACTCAAAGAAAGACCTGATGGGACGATTGGTATATTCGGTGAAGCTGCCGGCCGCAGGGATAGGGATCGACTTTGGACCAAATTTTTACTATGGAGGGAACAGGGCAAAAGCCAATCCTTATATTCTACAAAGTAATGGAGTAGCAGATAGTATTAATGTCGGCGATTATCTTGACAAAAAATGGATAGGAGGTGAATTCCAGATATTTGCTGATTTTCTTGGTGGTACGGCAATCAAGGGTGAATATATCTCCGGTCTTAATTCTTTTGTAAGTACAATAGCTTCTACAGCTACGATGGTACAAAAAAAAGCAGATCCTAATAAATTGAGGAATTTTTCAGGTTATTACTTCTATTTAATCAAGAATGTTGGCCCTAAGAATCAGTTTGTCGCAAAATATGACTTTTATGATCCAAATACTAAACTATCAGGTGACGCCGCTAAAAATGATCTCTGGTACAAAACGCTGACACTTGCATGGCAATATTATCTGAACGATAATATCAGACTTTCTCTGAATTATGAAATGCCTGAGAATGAAACCAATGCAACAAATACAAAAGATCTGAATGATAATACCTTTGGGATCAGAATTCAGGCAAAATTTTAAAACGTAAATAATAATTATGAATAAAAATAAATTAGAAAAAATGAAAAAAATTAAATCAATTTTAATAATCCCGGCGATGGCAATTATATTGCTCGCCTCATCATTTGCCGAACAGTCAAAGATCACTGTGAAGGGATCTGATACGATGGTGATCCTTGCTCAGAAATGGGCCGAAATGTATATGAAGCAGAATCCTGCAACATCCGTTCAGGTTACCGGAGGTGGATCCGGGGTCGGAATAACAGCTCTGATCAATGGTACCACCGATATTGCAAATTCAAGCCGTCCCATGAAACAGACTGAGATTGAAAAGCTTAAGGCCCGTTATAACACTCTGGGTGTTCAGATCCCGTGTGCGAAAGACGGAATTACAATTTTCCTGAATGAATCTAATAAAGTCCAGGAGGTTACACTCAAACAGTTAAGTGATATTTACCAGGGTAAGATAAAGAACTGGAAAGAGGTTGGAGGTATTGATGCTGAAATCAGAATGTATGGCCGCGAGAACAGTTCAGGGACATATACATATTTTCATGATGAGGTAATAAAAGCAGATTATGCTGCAACTGTTCAGTCATTGCCCGGAACAGCAGCAGTTGTGAATGCTGTAAAAAAAGATATAAACGGCATCGGTTATGGCGGAGCTGCTTATGCAGTTGGGGTAAAACATGCCAAAGTAAAAAAAGATGCAAACAGCCCTGCAATTCTTCCAACTGCTGAAAATATCGCGAAAGGTGAATACCCTATAACCCGGTTCCTTTATATGTACCTGAGAAACCGGCCAACCGGAGAAACCAAGAAATTTATTGACTGGATTCTAAGTCAGGAAGGACAGCGTGTTGTCACTGAGGTTGGGTATTTCCCGGTTAAATAATTGTTAGCAAAAGGTGTCAGTTTCCTTCAATAAAAAGAAATTCCGTTTTTCTGACTGGTTAGCTGAAAAAGTAATCAAGGCTGTAGCTTTTCTTTCGATTGCTGTAGTTATCCTGATTTTTGTTTTTGTTTTCCGGGAAGCCCTGCCGATATTTAAAATGAATGAAAATGAGTCAGTATCAACCGAATTATTGGTCCAGGAAACCTATGGCGGCAATGAGACTGCAGATGAAACGCATCAACCGACTGACAAACAGGTTGACAACTCAAATAAAATTCCGGTACCAGGGGATAAACCATCATCCACCCTTTTCTCGAAAACATGGATGCCCGTATCTGATAATCCGCGTTATGGTATTTGGCCATTATTTCTTGGGACCCTTAAGGTTACATTAATCGCTTTACTCTTTGCAGCTCCTGTTTCCATTCTTGCTGCAATTTATACAGCAATGTTTGCAAAACCACGTGTAAGGGAGGTTATTAAACCGGTGATTGAATTGCTGGCAGGGTTCCCTTCAGTTGTAATCGGTTTTTTTGCTTTAATGGTTATGGCCTCTGTATTTCAGGATATTTTCGGTTACGCCAGCAGACTAAACTCATTTGTTGGAGGTATTGCCATGGGACTGGCAGCAATTCCTATAATATATACCCTTACCGAAGAGGCACTGACAGCAGTTCCCAAAACATTTACCGAAGCAAGTCTTGGATTAGGTGCCAGCAGGAGACAGACAGCATTTTATGTTGTGTTGCCAGCCGCGGTTCCCGGTATCTTTGCCGCTGTAGTACTGGGTGTAGGAAGGATCTTTGGCGAAACAATGATCGCCCTGATGGCAACAGGAAATGCTGCAATGATCTCGATGAATCCGTTTGATTCAGTAAGAACCTTATCTGCTACTATCGGAGCAGAAATGGCTGAAGTTGTTTTTGGTGACACCCATTACAGCGTACTTTTCTTAATAGGTTCATTGCTTTTCATCTTTACGTTTGCACTTAATGCTGTAGCAGAATTCTATTTCAAAAATTTGGTAATCAGACGTTATCAATCCAGGAAATAGATTGAAATAGGTTGTAATTTGTAGATATAGATAGAAAAAAGAAGAGATAAGTAGAAATAAGCGGTGATGAACAGGAATATTAAAGATAAGATTGTGGAGAGCCTGACCGGGATTTCAGTCCTGCTGATAATTTTCATAATTGTCTCTATCCTGGCTTTAACAATTGTGGGTGGATGGAAAAATCTTAACTGGACATTTTTAACGGAATTCCCGAAGGACGGTATGACAAAAGGAGGGATTTTCCCTGCAATTGTCGGAACAGCAGTGATGACCTTAATAATGGCGGTAGCAGCGGTCCCTTTTGGTGTAATAACGGCGATTTACCTTGCAGAATATGCAAATGAAAAGTCTGTACTGGCTAAAACGATAAGGTTTGCAGTAAAGACTCTTGCTGTAGTACCATCAATTATATTCGGCCTGTTCGGTCTGGGCTTTTTTATAGGTTTTATAGGAAAGAATATGGATAGTGTACTAAACGGCGGAGAATTAAAGTGGGGTCAGCCCAATATTCTCTGGGCAAGTTTAACTATGGCTCTTCTTACACTTCCTGTCGTTATTGTTGCTGTTGAAGAGGCCATCAGAACAATTCCGAAAGAAATGAGGGAGGCAAGTCTTGCTCTTGGAGCAACAAAATGGCAGACTATACTCAAAGTTGTAATACCCGGATCTGCTTCAGGGATTCTCACAGGAACAATACTGGCGGTGAGCAGAGGGGCGGGCGAGGTAGCTCCGATCCTATTTACAGGTGCAGCTTACTTCCTTTCGGACTTGCCACATTCACTCAGCGACCAGTTCATGTCGCTTGGTTATCATATTTATATAATGTCAACTCAATCATCAAATGTTGATGCTACCCTGCCAATACAATTCGCAACGACTCTTGTCCTTTTATTGTTGACTTTCTCACTGAATGGTATCGCAGTGGTACTCAGATACAGAATAAGAAAACGTGCAATATAATTACGGTTTAAATGGATAATATTAAAGTCAGGGTAAACAATCTTACATTATATTACGGAACAAATCCGGCTCTGAAAAACATTAATATGGAAATCCCGGAAAAAATGGTTACTTCATTTATCGGGCCATCGGGTTGCGGAAAGTCCACCTTTCTACGGACACTGAACAGGATGAATGATCTTATTGATAATGTTAAAATTGAGGGTGAGGTAAAAATTGACGGCATAAATATTTATGATAAAGATATTGATGTCGTAAACCTGCGTAAGAAGGTTGGAATGATATTCCAGAAATCAAATCCTTTCGCTAAGTCGGTATATGATAATGTCGCATTTGGTCCAAGGATAAATGGAATTTCTCAACGGAGCAAGCTCGATGAGATTGTAGAGCATTCATTGAAGCAGGCGGCAATATGGGATGAAGTTAAAGGTAGACTTCACAATTCGGCCCTGAGTCTTTCCGGCGGACAGCAGCAGAGGCTTTGCATTGCCAGAACCCTGGCGGTTAACCCTGATATAATCCTTATGGATGAGCCGGCAAGTGCACTTGATCCCATCTCAACAACAAAGATTGAGGAGCTTATTCATGAGCTGAAGCAGCTGTATACGATAATAATAGTAACCCATAATATGCAACAGGCGGCACGTACAAGTGATTTTACAGCTTTTTTCTACCTTGGAGAGCTCATTGAATTCAACAAAACTGAGCTGATGTTCTCTAATCCGGCAAAACGACAGACTGAAGATTATATCTCAGGACGTTTCGGATAACAGATCAATTTATTATTTGGGAAGGGAAAATAGAAATTCCACACCACCGCCAACCCTGTTCCTTACTGATATCTCACCTTTATGAAGGAGGACAGCATTCTTGACTATTGACAGCCCCAATCCTGTTCCTCCGTTCTTTCTTGATCGACCGGAATCTATCCTGTAAAACCTCTCAAAGACTCTTGGCAGATGCTCTTCAGCTATGCCAATTCCATCATCAGAAAACAGAAAGTGGTTGTATAATTTATCTTCATTGTACATAATAATCCTGATTGTAGTTTTATTACCGGCATAATTGACAGCGTTTTCCAACAGATTCTGAAAAATTGAAAGAATCAATGACCTGTTTCCTGTCACAAATATATTTTCAATATTTTCTGTTACGATATTCATGCTTCTTCTCTCAATTGCCGATTTAAAATTATTGGAGACATCCGTGATCACTTCATTTATATTAACTTTTTCAGTAGTAAATGAACTGCCTGATTCTTCAATCCTGTTTAAGACAGCAATATCATTGATAAGGTTTGTAAGACGGTCGCTCTGGGCAAGAGCTTTCTCGATAAAGTACTTCTGCTTTTCCGGAGGCATGGCAGGATCACTTCGCAAAGTTTCAAGATACCCTTTTACTGAGGAAACAGGTGTCTTAAGTTCATGAGCGATATTTGATGTCATTTGCTGCTTTACAAGTCTGTTCTGTTCGAATTCTGTGATGTCACTCAGAATTACCTCAAAATTCTTATCATGAAAAACCACACACTGAACCTTGAAAAATTTACCGCTGTTACTGACTGTATATTCAAGTTTTGGCAATTGATCAGACAATATTTCATTCTGCATCTGTTTGTCGATAAATTCATTGACTTTTCTGAATTCTTCAATTTTGAAGAAATTTGATCCAGATACTGATAATTCTCCTGAGATCATGTTCATATAATGAATGAAATGGTTATTTGAAAGTATCCTCTCTTTTCCGTTCGAAAAGAATGCGATCCCTTCATTAAGTGCATTAAGATGGCTGAAAAGTTTTTCCTTTTCATTAACCAGGTCATTTTTAGTGTTCAGGAGTTTTTTATATATCTCAAGGATCTCTTCACTGATTATCCCAAGTTCATTATTTGGGAATTTCTGATTGAAATCAAAAGGTTCGTTATTCCCGATCTTCAAAACAAAATCTTTAAGTCTGGTTACCGATTCTGAAAACTTATTTGTTACTAACAACATTATCAGCCATATAATTATAAAGGACAGTGTGATGACCAAAAAGAAATATTTCTTTGCTTTGAGGAAGTTAGCCACTTTAATATCATAAACAACCGCTGCTCTGATGAAGTAGCTTCCAAAAAATTTTGAGAAATAATAGTAATCCTCTCCGGTTGTGCCTGATTTTCTCACAGATGTACCAAAATCTGAATATAACGATTCTGCAATTTCCGGTCTCTCTTTATGATTTTCCATCTTTGACCAGTCGGGTATTGTACTGTCAAAAATGACGCTACCGGCACTGTTTACCAAAGTGATCCGCAGGTTTTCCTGTGGCAGCAATCTGACAATTGAATCGATAAGATAATAATTACCTGTAGTGGTTATAGAATTAAACCTGATAAAATTATCTACTATTCTTGTTGTCTTTTCAAGCTCGTCATTAAGTGTTGAGATTCTGTATTCCTTTTCCCTTTTATACATGTAGGAAAGGATGATTATTGTAAAAAGAACGAATACAGCTGAATAATATAAGAAAAGTAAATTTCTGAATTTATATCTTGTAGTCATAATTTGCATTTTGAATCACAACTCATAGTAGTAACCGTAACCTGTTTTGTTCTTTAGCGATGCGCCTTGTTTTCCTAGTTTATTGCGCAATCTGGTTATATTGACATCAACAGTTCTGTTTGTAACAATTACGTCCTTTTCCCAAACAATATTCAATATGTCTTCCCGTGAATATATCTTCCCGTGGTTCTCGATGAGCAATTTGAGAATCTCAAATTCTTTCCTGGTCAACTCGATCTTCTCGTTATCGATAATAACCCTTTTTCTTACAGTATCCAGTTCAACATTACCATAATTTACAGGCACTTTACTTTTTGATTTACCAGGATCCGATCTTTTAAGGACAGCTTTTACCCTTGCAGTCAGCTCATTAAGGGAAAATGGTTTGGAAATATAGTCATCAGCACCAAGGCTGAATCCTGTAAGCAGATCGTTTTCAGTATCTTTTGCTGTAAGAAAAATGATGGGGATTGGATTATTCTGTTCTTTCCTGAGCTTATCAGCAAGTTTAAAACCTGAAACAGGCCCCATCATGACGTCAAGGAGAAGAAGATCAAATTCATGAACAGGCATAATCAGGGCTTCTTCTGCAGAATGTGCTACATCAGTTATAAAACCTTCATTGTCAAGGTTATATTGAAGTATTTCACATAAGTCTTCTTCGTCATCGACTATCAGGATCCTTTTGCCTTTATAATCCATATAACAGAATATCAGGTATTTCCTTTATTCATTGATGAACCTTCAGATCTCTTGTGCCTTATGTCCGTTCCCTTTAAGGAGTAGATCGAAGCTTCTGCAATATTTGTCGCATGATCGGCAATTCTTTCAATATTAGTGATAATATTTTTAAGGTCGGCATAGCTGAGAAGCATTTCCCTGGTCTTCTCACCAACCTTTGCTTTTGAAATGGAATTTATCAGGAGCTTCCTGTTCATTTCATCTATTATTTCATCATTTTTAATGGTCCATACTGCATAGGAATCATCATTATTAGTAAAGGATAGCAGCGATTTTTCAACCATGCTTATTCCCGAAAGCAACATATTAAGTACCACATCTGCCATTGCCTTGTACTCCGCAGTCTCTCTGATTGAACCTATTGAAGAAATAATATTAATTACACGATCACCGATGCGTTCAAGGTTTATTGTCATGCGATGGACTGAAACGATCTTTCTTATATCCGATGCTACGGGTTGATATAGTACGATTGAGTTAATGAATTTATCACTTATGACAACCTCATATTCATCAATTTTCTTTTCGTTCGCATCAATAACGCTGATAATATTTTTGGCTTCATTGGTATCGTTTAATGACATAAACTTTTCAAGGAGTGAAAGCTGGCTGAGGACCAGGTTGGCCATCTCCTCAAAACTATTAATTATATCAGCTACTGATTCTTCCCTTCTTGTCTTCATCTCCCATGTGTATTTTTATTATTCTTCACTTATTTGTACTAAATATAAATAACTGCTACAAAGGTAATTGCAATTACTCACTTAAATGCGATACATCTGTTACTTATTTGTTACATTTTAATTACCCTTTTATTAAATCGGGAAACAGGTCAGGGACAAATGGGATAGAAGGGTATTTTAAAATATGTAAATTGCATCATTTATAAAACGAAATGAATCATGTCAATAAAACCGGTAATTTCTTCCTTCTTTATTCTGATGACTGCTCTTTCATCGCTTTTCTCCCAGACTATTCTTCATCCAAATTATTCACTTAAGAGCCATGAAACGCTAAATATAATTAAGGTGGAAGCCAGAGCTGAAGCCACTCTCTTTTATATGAGCATAGAAAACAAGATCGAAAAAGGAAACTTCTGTGCAGACAAGAATATTTATATTATTTACCCCGATGGAAAGAGAAGCAGACTTGAATCTTCATCTGGCATCCCTGTCTGTCCTGATACCTATCAATTCGAGAAGCCGGGAGAGAAGCTCGAATTCGTTCTTACATTTCCCCCTTTAAAAAAGGGAACCGAATGGATCGACCTGGTAGAAGAGTGCAGCGATAATTGTTTCTCTTTTTACGGTGTCTCCCTGAATAATGACATGAATAAAAGAATTGATGATGCTTTTACTCTGGCTGAAAATGACGAACAGGTGAAAGCAATTGGAAGTTTTATAAGCATTGCTGAGGATGTTAATAAAAGCAACCCTGGCATTGAAGGACTTCTTTATATTAATATCATTAAGCTTGCGGTTGCGACAGGTGATGAAGCAAAAGCAAAGGAATGGTATAAAAAGTTCAAATTGTCAGAGGCACCAAGGCTTTCAGAGTACCTTAAATACCTGAACGATCAGGGGATTAAATTCTAAGGGGCCGTATCAAAAGTCCACCACCTCCCCCTGGCACTTCGGCCAGGGTACTCCTCCTCAGTGAGGAGGAGAAAGTTAATCCATTGTTAATCTTCACTTTCCCCTCCTTTGGGGGGACAGCCAGGGGGTCATGACGGGGTGGTTAATACACTTTTGAGACAGCCCCTCGTTGAATGGGAATTTTTCACGTAATTACATTGTAATTACATACAGTATCTCCTGTAAAACAATAAAAAAGAGGCTGAATTTTTTTCAGCCTCTTTTTTATTAATTATTATCGCAGGTTAAAAATGAAAATCAATGCCTGCTGCAATTACCATAGTGTCTTTAAAATAAGTCTCCTTTGCAGGAATAGTTGTACCTGTTGCTGAAAAAAGATGATTAATTGTCTGCTCGCCTTTCTGGTAGTAGGTATAAGCAAACCCAAGATTGAGCTGAAGATTATCCAGGATGTTTATTGCACCGCCAATCCCGCCGGTATGTGATGTAAGGCTGTAAGTAAGATCACTCTGATAGTTATTATTGACACCGGTTTTGGCATAGAGGTAACCACCACTTACAAGGATAAAGTTATTCAGCTTATACTGTAGTCCGCCTGCAACTTCATAGAAGTTTTTATCGATTATCACTGAATTGTCGACATAAACCCCGTTAAGTTTATGGCCGTAGTTAGCTGTTTTATCGAAATAGTAATGAACTCCGGCTGCTACATTCAGTTTGGATGTAACTCCCAGATCAACTCCCACAGCAAGCATTGCAGGCATGTCATTCCTTATTTTCTCCCCGTTGGGGAACATAGTAACAGGAACTCCCTGTGCTGTAAAGCCGCTTGTGAAATCCTTTGTGGTTTTATTTTCCAGTTCAAGTTTTGTTGCCATTTCATATTTGATACCGATATTCACGTTCTCAGCAGGTGAAATATTGACGCTGAAGAAAGGTGTATAGCCTGAACCTGTCTGCTCAACATCTGCTTCCTGGTTACCAAGAAGTGATGCAGTTGCTGTATATTTTGCTCTGGCGCCTTTGAATACAGCATCAGCCTGTGCGATTGTTACTGTAGTCGGGGAACCGAATCCGGCCAGGGCACCTTCAAGAGCCTGTCTCGCAGCAGTGGTAATAATCGATGCTGCTTCTGCCTGTGCCAGGGTAAGTGTCCCGGCACCGGCACCGACCAGTGCAGTGGTGCTTGTAGCGGCTGTGTTAGCCTGACCTGCAATTCCGGTCATTATGGCATCAGCCCTTGTCCAGGCTGGTGTAGCCTCTGTTCCCATATTTATCTCTATGTTCCTTAGATAACCATTATAGGTATTCTTTGCTGTAACATATCTCACTCCGGCTGCCACTGAAATGAAGTCGTTTATTTTATATGCAACTCCACCCTGGAAACCAAAGTAAATTGATGTCCCTTCAAAGGATGTTTCAAGCCTGTAAGCTTTTGCTCCCTTTGCGGCCAGTGCAGGAACCAGATCTGAAGCAGCAAGTTCGAATGAAGGGAGTCCCTTTTCAAATTTTGCACCGCCGCCTCCCCCGATAGGATTAAATCCGAATGAGATAGCAAACTTGTCCATTTTATAAGCTGCATAAACACTTGGGAACAGAGGTGCTGAAACCTTTCCTTTGAACAGGCTTTCATTCAGACCGTATGCACCGCCTGGTCCTGTATAAAAGTTCTCAACCTCCTTGTTCTGTGAAATCGTCTGGTTGGAAAGTGAAAAGTGGAATCCATTATCCAGCTTCATAACACCTGCAGGGTTGAAATAGACTGCATCAATGTTGGTTGATGCATCCCTGGCCGGAAGACGAACCCATGAAGCACTCTGGTTAGTATTGGTGACCAGTCCCCCGGCAAACATACTGCCGGTGATCAAAGTTGCGGAAACGAATGTCAAAATTTTTCTCATAGGATAAATTTTAAGTTTAAAACTTGGGAAATACCTGCATTTTTCTGCAGGAATAGCTCATATTCCCTGGATTTTTAAATTACTTTTTTTGATGATTCAAAGAACAAAAGAAGCGCAAATGTAGAAAAATATTTGATTTCTCCAAATAAGTCTAAAATAGTATATTGATATTAAGTCAATTAAAACAGATTATGGAATAGTATTCGAAAAACTACTTTAAAAGTCATGCAAGTCGTACATGACCTGCATGACAAATTCTGTCAATTTGCATTAATCAGGTTAAACTCCACCGCTGGCGCGGATTTAGCGAAGCGTAATCCGTGCCGATTACTTACAAGCACGGATTACAAATCCGCGCTAGCAGGCTGCCTGATGCCTGATGCCTGACGCCTGACGCCTATTTCATATTTAACAATGCAAAGTCTTCTAACAACCCGTAATCAATCAGCTGGTAGTCTTTCCCTGCCGGATATGACCTGACATTCCGGAATGAACCCGGCGAAACCAATCCCGGCCTGGGATTATTGAAATGCGGGCCCATCAGATTCTTAAGGCTTCCGGTAACTTTTACCTGAATTTTATTGGATCCCGGTTTAATTAAACCTGTTATATCCGACTCATAGGGGGGAAAGGCAATGACAGGAGCAACCTTATCATTCACAATTACCTCCGCAACAGTCCCGCTCCATTTATTAAGTCTGACAAAATATTGTCCTTCAGGTTTTTCGATATTATATTCCCTGCTGTAAGTCACTCCCCATGAATAGAAAGGCATTCCCTGCTCCTTCCAGCTTCCTGTTGTTAATGTTTTAACGGCAGGTTCAATTGTCCACCCTTTTTCAGAAGGCATAACAGAAAAATCCCCGGTAATATAAACAGGCTCAATTTCAGCATGCACTTTCATCGGGCTTGCTTTAAGTGTTAAGGCATTGTCACCTCTCTTTACCAGACCACCGATATTGAAAACCCCAAATTCCCTGTCGAGCCACCATTTCCCATTTTCAGGCTTTATTTCGGTCCCGTTAAGGGATACAATCCAAAGGCCAGCTCTCTCAACAACTGCATTCATGGATGAGAAATCAAAACCATTACTGATATTGAAATGATAAGTGGCTGTGAATCCGGTATTCGTTCCGAAAGTATCCCGGTCAACAGTCCTGGTTTTAAATTGTACCGAGGTATTCCATGGATCACCGTTATTAAAGCCATACTTTTTATAGACCTTATCAGCTGCATAATATGTATGAAGATCTTTATTCAGTTCATCACCAAGCAGAAGATCACAGAATTCTATTGCTATTGCATTATCGTTGTTACGGTTGACAAGCACAGGTGAGGCAGGAGACAGGATTTCATTGTTTTGTGGAACTGCCTGGACAGAAAAACCTTCCAGTTTCATCTCAGGGATATAAAGAAGAAGACTTCCGGCAGGGGGAAGGTCAATTGAGATACTTATAATTTCGCCTTCCTTAACAACCGGATAACCTCTGATCTCACCTGAAACACTATTCATTTCAATTGCATCGGCGCCGTTAATATTAACTGTTCCCTTAAGTGATTCTGATAGGCTTGAATTGCACAGGAACAATAGCTGGCCGTCAGCCAGTGTTCTCCGGTGATGATAAAGATCACCGCCGGTCAAATCCGAAAAACTTATATTTCTGCCGGAGAAATAATTTCCTATCACTTCTGGTGTCATTTCCTGTTTCTGAATAATCTTACCAGCCGCTTTTGATAAAAAATCATTTAATCCTTTACTCGGAGAACCCTCAACCAGAGAGGGAAGAGAAAAGGCAACAACCCTGCCTCCCTGTGAAACAAATCTTTCAAGAAGCTTATAAGTTTCCAGATCAAGGTTTTCCATCATGGGAGGGATCACAACTATCGAATAACTGCATTGGCCGACAATAAATTTTCCGCCACTGATCGACCCCATATCCTTAATTATATTTTCAGATCCAAGATCATATTCAATCTGGTTCTTTTCAAGTGATGTTATGAATGTTTGAAATGACTGTCCGATTTCAGCGACTTTTTTGTTTCTTGCTGTATAAGAGTCATATAACCAGGCAGATGTTGTAGGTTCAAGTACAAGAATGTCGTTTATCTGTTTTCCAGCAGAGAGTGCCATTGAAAGCCTTGCATAATGATCATTTATATATTTATAACTGCCCCACCAAGGCTCATGATAATCGAATGACGGAGGATAATCATATTTTCTGGCTCCGGCGAAAGAAAAATATGTAAGATGCTGGTTCATGAGGTTTACGCCGAGAGCATATTCCCAGTCCCCATTGCGTTTCATCTCGGCAAAAGTCAGTTCCCAGCCTGAGCCACCATACGTTTCACTCATCTTTCTCTGCCTTCCGGTCTGGTTTGCAGCGCTGGCAAGTTCCTTTACCGATCGTACATTTCCAAATTGTGCCCTGGCTGTTGAATCATCCCATTGATTAAACAGCATATCGATTGCAGGCATCTGGAACCATGCGTACATAGCCATATTATCACCACCGTTACGCATATTGGGCCATTCGTGTTCCCAATAATGTCCGGTGAATTTCAGTCCTTTTCCTTCACAATATTCATAGTAAGGTTTTGCCCACCTGTCTATGAAAAGCTGGAGCAGGGTCTGGGTATAATTATGTCTTACCTTCTTCCAGTCACCAACCTCTTCGAACAGAGATGGGAGGTTGGTCCTGAGATCATAATGCCATTTCTGCTGAAAAACCTCAAACAGATCAGTTGTCCATCTGATACCTCCTGGTGAGCTAATCTGTGGTTCGTCAGTAAAAATTCCGGGAACGGTTATTCCGAAATCACTGCCTATTGATTTTTCATAACCAGGCATTGTCACATCAAGAAATTTTTGAGTTACGCCAGGGTAAAGAAGATCCACATATGAAAATCCTCCATACCAGTCGCTTTTGCCGTTGAAAGTTTTTGAGAAAAGGTAGTATTTTCCTGTTTCTCCTACTTCAGTGTCAAGGGATGAAGTAATATCAGTAAAAATTCCTTTATCCTCCCTGAGACACAGGTAAAATTTATTTGCAGTATCAGGAAGCATTTCTGCTTTTGTCATTTTTAATCCCTGGCCCTGGTTATACGATTCCGGCATCTGATCGGGGACATGTCCGCCAGCAAATCCGCTTGGATATGAGTTTTCATCATAGATCCAGACTTTCATTCCCATCTCCTTGCCTTTATCGACTGTATATTTGAAAAGATCGAACCATTCATCAGCAAGATATTCTGTGATAAGTCCGGGACGGGGATGGACGAATACCTGGCTGCTTCCCTGGTCTTTGAAGTCCTGAAGGAATTTATCTATTTCTTCCTTTGTGATCTTGTAATTCCAGACAAAGAAAGGAGCTGTGGTATATTCTGCCGACGGAGCTTTGAATTCGGCTGAAAGAGATGCAAAATTGTTGATCTTAACTTCGTTGATAACTGTTTTTTTGCAGGAGCTGATTAAAATCAATAACACAAATATCAGAAGACTTGGCGCAAAAGGATTTCTAAGAGGTTTCATAGGTTATGAATTTGAGAAGGATTAAGCAAATCAAATATAGGATAAAAAAGTATAAGGGCTAAAGCCCTGAACAATTTTAGTTTCTGTCACCACGGCTTAAAAGCCATGATTATAGCAGGCTGTCAGACAAGGGCTTCTACAGTTGATTAACCACGGCTTTTAAGCCGTGGTTATCGGAATGAAGATGCCAGGGTCAGGGTTCCGGAATGCACAAATGCGATAACCACGGCTTTTAAGCCGTGGTTAACAGGAATCATAAATGGGGCTTCAGCCCTGAATGATTTCAGCATACCTGAACAACTTCCATATTAAGCAGTTCACCCAGCTTTTTGATTTTTGAAGCTATATGCCCCACACCTGCAGCGCAGTGATGAGCCGGGCCATAGCTGTTCCATGTGTTGACGAAGTTCTTCACTCCAATTGGAAATTTATAGCGGCTGTTTGTATTACCTATTTCAAGAATTGGTCCCTCGACAGATTCGCCTTCGGCAGTGAGCAGCATCAATTTCCCGTCAGCTTTCTGTATAACAGACAATAAGGTGACTTTGCCGTGTTTTACTGACATTTCCACGGATAATCCTTTTCCAGCTTTACCATGGAAAACATCAAGTGGTTTAACTTTTGTTTTCCCCTCTGCAATTGTCAGGTGTCCCGGACCATCATGCCCCATCAGGACGACATCATCCTTGAAATCGAGTGCATAGAATTCCGTGAATGAACCCCCTGCACCGAAACAGTCCATGATCTTCATTGCCTGTACATTCTTAACCTCATATTCACCGGCAACAGGGATCCCCCGGGAGGTCAGCAATGAGTTTGCCAGGATTATCGAGCTGATGGCCTCTTCATTCTCCTGCACCCCGGTGCCGCTGTAAAAATATGCCATCGATCCCAGGTCATGCTTTTTAACCAGTTTATGGAGCGCTACAGAGGTACGGGCAGCCTGTTTTAAATCAGTTTCAGAACACTTGTCATCAATATCGAATTCCCTGTAAAATAGCTTTACCTGATCAGTGATTTCTTTGACAGTTATTTCCCTTCTTAGTTCAGTGAGTTCATCTACTTCAAGCATTTCAATATGCCCGCCGAAGGAAACAAGCTGAAGTGTGAGATCAGTGTAAACATCGAGCATGCCTCCATAATAATGTCCCATGCAGCCCAGCCTGTTATGTGCCATCTTATTGGCAACTGATGCTGCATTAATCCATTCCCCGACTTCATTCCAGACCTCTGTGTCACCATGCAATACTCCTGTAATCTGATGGAATTTAATACCAGATCTGATGAAAACATTTGCTATTTCGGGAACAGGACATGCGGAAACATTTGCCAGCCATTCTCCAGTCATTTTGGTCCTGTCATTTAATTTATTAAAAGACTTATAGTCAATTGCTTTTTCTGGAGAAAGATTTAAGATTATAACCGGAACCTTTGCCCTTTGAACGACCGGAAGAACGGTGGAAGAGAGGGCATAGGTGGTGATATATAGAAAAATAATATCAACATCTTCCTGCCTGAATCTGTGCCCAGCCTCCATTGCTGACACAGGATTATCGATCAGACCCAGGTTTACTATTCCGGCACCAAAGCTTCCAATCTTTTTGCTGACCTCTTCAAGATATCCTTCAAGACGTTCTTTAAGGTCTTCGAATTGAGGCCAATATGCATCAAGGCCAATGCCGAAAAGGCCGATTTTGAGGGGGAATTTTTCTTTCATGGAAGAAAGGTAATAAAATTTTAGAAGTCATGTACTCACCCCCAACCCCCTCTCTACTTCGTAAAGAGGGGGCTTAATATATTGAATAATAGTCAGTTTCCCCTCTTTGCTAGGCAGAGAGGGGGAAAACAAGGGGGTGAGTACATGAAATCTTTAAGGGGGTGAGGTATTCTATATTTTTCCTGAAAACCTCAAACTGAAATTCCTTTGTGGCTGGATATCACCTGGTCGTCCCATATACTCAGTGTTTGTTATATTTTTAACAGCCAATGAAAGTGTAAATGTGTCATTTATCCTGTATCCCAGATTCCCGTCAATCGTGCCGTAGCCTATGTTATGACCGGCCCAGTAATCTTTAAATCCAGGCAGTATGTCAGTTGTAATGAAAACATCATCTATATTCAGGATCTTGGATTTGATATATAAACTCAGTCCGAGACTTAATCTTTTCCACCGGTTGTCAAAGGATATTATTCCGGAATGTTTTCTCCTGTACTTAAGGTAGATGTCTGTATTTTGATTTGTGCGCCTGTTGAATTCCACCGGATAGATGAAAGTATAGCCGCCTGAAAGTGTAGTTTGAAATTTCCCGAAAGAACGCGATAAAAGAAGTTCTGTTTCCAGACCGTAAACGCGTGATTGTTCTACATTTGTGGCCCTGAAGCCCAGTCCCTCGGTATAAACGCCGAACATGTACTCAATCATATTGGAATTCTGAAGAAGGAAGAGTGAAAAATCCGCCTGTCCTGTTATATTTCCAAACTGAACTCCCTGTTTTATTCCGGCTTCCGTGCTCCAGCCCGATTCCGGCAGGATATCGGGATTTGGGATTATTTTTATTGATCCGATTGTGGTGGAGGCAAATTTTTCAGCTATTGAAGGAAACCGGTAACCCTGTCCGAATGATGCTCTCAGATAAGTGAACTCTCCAGCCTGCCAGTTCAGCCCTCCCCTGGCGATGGGAACGATCTTATCATTAATACCGTCAAGTGAATAATTTTCAATCCGAAGACCGGCAACTGCTTTAAGCCTCTTAAGGGGTCTTATTTCAAACTGGGTGAACCCTGCAATGTTAAATCCTGAATGATCACCAAAAAATCTGGAATTTACTTTGCTGTAATTTTCTGACAGGCCTGCAGTAAGATCAAGAATATCAAGCAGCCTGTACCACAGCTGGTACTCAGCATAAAGTGAGACCGCATCACTGTTGTTCTGTTCGCTCTCCGGCAGCCTGTTGAGGGTTGACTGAAGCCGCATCTTTAGATCATGCTGGAAACGGCCTGACTTCTTCAATGAAATAAACGGATCGACGGTTAAAAATGTACCATGATATTCATTTGCTGTTGAAGGAGACTGTTTCAGAGCTCCGTTTACTGCATCCTCCCACAGGACAAAATCTTTTTTTGTGTTATAGCCTGAATTCAGGCTCAATCCATAATTTAGTCCCTTGATTTTATCGCTGAAGTGTTTTATTTTCAGATTAATCCGTGCCAGCTTTTCACCATTGAGCCTCCTGTAACCTTCATTGATAAATATGTTACCTCCTATACCGAAATCTGTTTTTCCGAACTTCTGTAAATGAGAGAATGAAGTTGTTGAAAATACCCTCGGGGTATCCCACCAGAGCCAGTTTTTGTTTTTTGGTTTATCATAAATCCCGGCTTCGGTAAAGAATTGAGTGACCGGAATATTTGTAGCATCGGCAGTCCGGAAATTAATTATTCCGTTAAGTGCGGATGAACCATAGAGGACTGATGATGCACCTTTTATTATTTCTATCTGGGCAAGGTTTTCCATTGGCATGTACTGCCATTTGATATTTCCAGCATCGGCCGACAGCATCGGAAGTCCGTCGATAAGTGCCAGAACCCGGCTTCCGGCTCCATAGCTGAAGCCGCTGCCTCCCCTCACCGAAGCCTGCCCATCCATCACTTCAATGCCGGGAGTCTTGTTTATGATCTCTTGTGCATCGGTAATATGGTTTTCCGAAAGGAAAGATGTTTTTATGATATCCATCGAAACGGAAAGCTCAGCGACCCTTTTTTCAATTTTGTCGGCGCTTACCACAATCTGGTCGATCTCCCGTATCTTCATTTCCATACCGATATCCAGTTCTGTGGTATCATTCGAATGGATTACAATGTCCTTTGTAACAGGTTCGTAACCAATAAACTGAAATGTGACTGAGATTTTTCCTGTAACTGCATTGATAAAATAGAAGCCATTTTCGTCACTTGTAGTGCCGAGGTGTTTTTCATAAATGATATAAACACCTGCAAGTGGCTCGTTTGAACTTTTGTCCCTAATTCTTCCTTTTATGATGCCGGTATTCTGGACACTATAAACAGTTGAAGCAAACAAAAGGAATATGGCTGTAATGATGTAGCGCATCATTTTGCCTTGAAAGTCATTCTGATGTTATACGGGTTTTGGAGATTCTGAAGGTTTGGAAGGACTGTTGTCAGTTTCAATGATTTGGAAGTCAGCTCTTTTATATCTGCGATAATAGTTACAGGCAATGAATCGGACTTTATAACAAGTTCAGTCTCGTCGATATTGAACATCCATGTGCCAACATATTTACCGAAAGTTCCGCTCCCGTCTTTTTCGAATTTTGCATCACCAACGAACTTTGTAAGAAGTCCGCCCGCTCCTGCTGCATTGACTCCATTTGCCAGCAGACTATCGGTCACCCATGTAGGATCCGTCAGAAGCCCGAACCGTTCGGATTCTTTTTCACCGCAGGAAAAAAACACGAAACATCCTGAAATTATCAAAAGCATTACAAGGTTTTTCATAATATCTTATTTAAGTGAATATACTGAAGTAGTCAATTGCAAAACAAACTCAGATCAAAGGTAGGAAAAAAATAAACACCCCATCCCCCCGGTGAAGCTGTCGTAAAAGTAAATTTAACCTCCCCGTCATTTCCCTTCGGGCATGACACCCCTTGTAAAGGAGGGGAAAGTATTGATTTGCAACACTATATATTTCTCCTCCTTTTTAAGGAGGAGTACCCTGACCGAAGTGTCAGGGGGAGGTGGTTGGGATGAGGTTAAAATTCCCTGATCTTGATATTCTTAAATGCTACCCTGCTTTCATGATCCTGTAAAAGGATCCTCCCCTCAGTCGTTTCCCCGAATCCTTTTATCGGCTTGAACTTACTGGTTGCCACCAGGTCTCTCCATGCCTGGTCCGACCTTATGTATTCAACAGTCATAAATTCGTTAAGCCAGTGCTGGACCTTATTTCCATTGACAATGATTCGGGCCCGGTTCCACTGGTCTTCCCCGTTATCCCGCTTGTTTACAGGGGCTATAAGGTCATAGAGCCCTGCCAGAGTCCTGTTTCCCGCAATACCTGCCTTCGCATCGGGATGATTCCTGTCGTCCAGAATCTGGTACTCGCATCCTATTGATGCAAGCGATCCGTTTTCTGCCTCAGTGTCTACAAAATATTTTATCCCGCTGTTTGCTCCGTTTGCATACATGAAGTCAACTGATAGTTCGAAGTTTCTATATTTCCCGGTTGAGACTATATCACCTCCTTCACCCGGTTTCTTTGATTCGGGATTAACAGCAATAACACCATCACTGATTTTCCATCCGCTTGCTGGGAAGCTCCCGTTTTTTGCATTTATCCAGCCCTCCGGTGTAGATCCGTCAAATAAAAGCTTCCATCCGTCAGCTTTTTCTCTTTCGGTCAGGAGATTATCGAGGTAACTGGTTTGAGGGATCACTGGTTTATAACTGTTACATCCTGAAATAATTACAGAAAAGAGCATAAGATACATGCCGGCGAGATTTTTCATAGTTTTTTATTTTCAATTTTAACTATAATCTTCTTTCAAAGATATTTAAAGATATGACTTTTTTGTTGTTTAAACATGGAGTGACATGGAGTTTTGCCCCCCTTCCCCCCTAAAGGGGGGTTCGTTGTTATCTTTATTTAAGCCCCATTTAGGGTGTTGGGGGCTATTATCTTATGCTGGCGCCGATTTGACTTCGTCGAGCTCGTCCCGATAAATCAGGACTCGGTTGTAATCGGTGCCAAAAAAATGGCACGGATTGCGCTTCGCTAAATCCGCGCCAGCGATCGATAGGACTTATTCGATTTATTATTAAATTGGGATTTTAGTTTATTTGGAATAATTCATCGGTAATGTTTTTTATTTTTGAAAGTAAAACCATAATGATCATGAAAAATCATAAAAGAACCTGGGATAGGTTAATAATGCTTCTGCTGTTACTCGTCTTTGTTTCTCAGAATTCATTCTCTCAGCCGGTTGTTGGATTAGATAACTGGTTTAACCGTGAGACGAATGCCAAAACCGGACAACCATATCATTACCTCTGGACAGATACCGAATGGAGCGGTTATTCGAGGTGGGGAGAGATATTTACTTCAAAAGGTGCTAAAATCACAACTGTCGAAAAACCATCTGCCCCAATATTAAATACCATCGATATCTATATAATCGTTGACCCTGATACTACTACTGAATCAAAATCACCTAATTATCTGGTGCCGGATGATATTAAGGCAATAAAAAAGTGGGTTAAGAAGGGCGGAGTTCTTGCTGTACTGGCAAACGATGCCCCGAACTGCGAGTTTACTCATCTTAACAAGCTTATGAAAAATTTCGGGATGTTCTTCAACCATGTGACTCTTCACCCGGTAACAGGAACTGAATTCGAGATGGGAGCAAGTACGAAGTTCGCTGATCATCCCGTCTTCAGAGGAGTTTCGAAGATTTATATCAAAGAGGTTTCAAATATCAGTCTGTCGGGAAATGCAAAGGCAATTCTCACTGAAAACGGAAAAGTTCTTATTGCAGAATCAAGTTATGGCAAGGGATATGTGTTCGCCATAGGTGATCCGTGGATCTACAATGAATATATTGACCACGACAGGCTGCCTGCCAGCTTCGAAAACAGAAAGGCAGCAGAGAATTTGACGGAGTTCTTATTAAGTAAGAGCAAAAACTAACCCTTCCCCTAACCCCTTCCCTTAAGCTGTAAGGGAAGGGGAATAAATATATATTTTAATAACTTAAACAATGCATAATTTTGCAACCCTGTTAATTATTTCAATCTTCTCTCTTAGTTCTCTTTTCTCCCAGTCCCTCCCGAAGGATAGAACCATGTCTGCCATGGTACTTGCCAACAAATACTTCATGGAAAAATGGCCTGATGTGGGCAAGACAATAGTAACTGAACGGGAACGCCCAAGTAACATATGGACCCGCGGTACCTATTATGAAGGCCTGATGGCTCTTTACAATCTTAATCCTGATCCGGCATACCTGAATTATGCCATAAGCTGGGGAGAATTTCACAAATGGGGATTACGAAACGGGATTCAGACCCGCAACGGAGACGATCAGTGCTGCGGTCAGACATATATCGACCTTTACCTTTTGGATCCTTCGAAAGGAGAGAGGATAAAAGATATTAAAGCCTGCATTGACAACATGCTTTCAACTGATAAGTTCGATGACTGGAGCTGGATAGATGCAATTCATATGTCGATGCCGGTATTTGCACGGCTTGGCTATATTTATAAGGACAGCAGGTACTTTGACAGGGCACACGAAATGTATCTTTTCACAAAACTTAAGCACGGAACAGCCGGTCTGTACAGTACCAAAGATCATCTGTGGTGGCGCGATAAGGACTTTGATCCACCTTATAAAGAACCCAATGGGAAAGGATGTTACTGGTCGAGGGGCAATGGATGGGTAACAGCAGCACTTGTCAGAACACTGGAGTTTCTACCTGAAAATTCACCATACAGGAAAGAGTATCTGAAAACGCTTAAAGAAATGTTCAAAGCCCTTGCAAAGGTCCAGCGTGAAGATGGCTTCTGGAATGTCAGCCTTCTTGATCCATCAAACTTCGGAGGAAAAGAAGTGACAGGGACAGCCATGTTTGCCTATAGTATGGCATGGTGCATCAACAAAGGAGTGATAAGCAGGGAAAAATATCTTCCGGTAGTAAATAAGGCGTGGAACGCTCTTGTGACTGAGGCTCTTCATCCAAATGGTTTTCTTGGATATGTTCAGGGTACGGGAAAACAGCCATCCGACAGTCAGCCTGTAGGATATGATACTGTTCCTAATTTTGAAGATTTCGGGCTGGGATGCTTCCTTCTTGCAGGAAGCGAAATGTATAAAATTCATTAAAGATCCAAAGCAACTATTTCGTGATCATAGATCTGAGGCACAGAAAGAATAATCCGCCCTTCTCTTATTGCAAATTGAGGTTTACGGTCCATCACAAGAAGCTTGACTCCTTTGACATCTGAATTTTCCGGAATCTTTATGCTTACTTCTGCATCGACGGGGATCAACTCTCTGAATGGACCTTTCATCATCATCGGGTTGGTAAGGTTAACAAGATGTACTGTTAAGGTTTTTTCCTGACGCCAGACAGTCACATCAATTACCCCGTGGCCTTTCACGGTGACAATAGGTTCCTCATTAAGAGCCCAAAGTATAGTATTGCGAATCAGTTTACCATGATCTGATGACATGATCTGCCAGAATGAACGGTCAATATCACCCGGGAAGTAAGCAGTGCGTCCTTTTCCTGTTTCCCTTAGATATAACTCCCGGATATTTGTCTCCGGATCACGCGGATATACATCTTCCATTGGAAGGTCGGGATATGTGGGAATAAGTGTCACTGGCTCAGGGAATTCTGTGTTTGGAGCTACTTTTACCCTGTAAATTGTATTAATTATGCGATATGCATCTTCAAGTTCTTTAAGTACCGGATGAAAACTGTCGGTTGAAGGATCTCTTCTCAGTCGCAGATAGCTGTTCTGCATAGGTCCTTCTACTGCCTGATCAAACGAAATACCTAACAATTCCGATAATCCAAAATCCTTCCTTTGTTTCCCTTTTTCATCATATAGTGAGGTTTCGAATGTGGCAACAATACTACCGCCTTCTTCAACAAATCTTTTAAGCTGATCACACTGCTTATCCGATAGTATAGAAATATTTGGAAGGACAAGTAGCTTGAATTGTAACAGGTGCTCTTTATCGAGAAGTCTTGAATTAACCATTTCGAATGGGATCCGGTTTTCCAGAAGAGCATGATACATCCCTGATCCGTGATCACCATTTCTCTGTTGCCATGGCTTATTTCCATAATTTGGATACTGTTCAGAGAACACCATTCCAACCCGTGCAACAGGAGAGACATTTCTCAGGTATCTTTCATTTCTGTAGAGAATCTTATAAATATTTTCAACTGTACTGAGCCAGCGCCTGTCATAAAGAACTCCAGAGAATTTAGTAAACCACGGACGCATGCCGTTTGCAACGCCCTCGGCTACCCATACTCTTATTTCTGCCTCACTCTGGACAGAATCTTTCCACCTGTACTGTTCCTCAAATCCGACGCTGAAAATACCACCCAACGGTTTCATTCCTATGGAAGCACGCAATTCTTTAGCAACTTTTCCATTTGACCAGGGCGGAATTACTCCGCTTCTTGCCTGATGATCCGTAAACACAATATCGGAAAGCTCTCCAGTCATTACCTTGTCGGGGAATCCATTAGGGATAAACCGGGAGGAAGATTTTCGTTTTCTAATAATATTATCCCATAAAATCCAAAGTTCTCTTAACCGGCTTGTATTCCATTCATTGTACTTCTGCCATACCGGATCGAATCTGTCTGAAGATTTCGGTAAATCAAAGCCCGAATAGGTCTTAAAGTTTCCTGAGCAATGCTCACAATAGCATATTCCGTGTCCGGCCCACCGGTTGGAAAATATCCCATCAGGTTCATATCTTTCCATGATTTCATTGTGAACCTGAGTCATAAATTCAAAATTATACGGTCCCAGGGCACAAGTTACCCAGAGATCTTTGTTTGCCCAATGCCTGCGTTTTTCCCCATTAACTGATACTGCTATCCAATCAGGATGGGTATCATATACATTCTGACGTACTGCATGAGGATCGGTGCGGGCTACTACCGACATGCCCATCTTGCGGCAACCTTTGAGAAGGTAACCAAAAGGATCTGAGCTTCCAAGCCAGTCGCTGCGATGATGGAGAGGTACATCAGTAGGGTAATATGCCACTATCCCGCCGGCGCTGAGTGTTGCCGCATCAGCATGAATTCTTTTGAAATAATCCAGCCAGAAATCCGGATCAAACCGTCCGGGATCATTTTCTACAAGAGTAAGCTGTGCCCACCTCATGGGTTTGTTAAACCAGCTGTCATTTTCAAGTATGATAAAATCAGGCATCTGCCGGTGAGTAAATGCTAAAGCACTTCCGGCACCTGCAGCTTTTAAGAATTCTCTTCTATGCATATAATTAGAATTTCTTTCAGACACCTCAATTAACTTTCAATTCCCAACGAAGTGAGGAATCTTTTTAAGTTAATCGGACACTAATGTAAAAATATTAACTTAGTCCAGCTATTAATCTTAAACTTCTTTCAATGAAAAGGATCTGTTTTTTCAACATTACCCTGATAATACTTCTTGTATTTAATTCCTGCTCTGATGATGGCCGGTTAAGAGAAGCTTTACCAGAATCAGTAAAAATTTCATCGGAAAGGTTAAACCGGATTGACACGATGCTCCTGCAGAGTATCGATCAAAAATGGATTGCAGGAGCAGTTGGATTTATTGCACGCGATGGGAAAATAATTTATAACAGGTCATTTGGTGTGAGTGATTTGGAAAATAAACTGCCAATGCAGACGGATAATATTTTTCGTATTGCATCCCAGACAAAAGCAATTGCAAGTATCGGTTTGATGATGTTGTTTGAAGAAGGAAAATTACTTCTCGACGACCGGGTGTCAAAATACATTCCTGAATTTGCCAATCCTAAGGTTCTTGATAAGTTTAACGAGAAAGACACCACATTTACAACCATTCCTGCAAAAAGGGAAATTACGATAAGGGATTTGCTTACCCACACATCCGGAATTGATTATGCCGGGATTGGTTCACCGGTAATGAATGCTATCTATGCAAAAGCTGGTTTTACAGGAGGTTTCGGTAATGATAAAGTGACAATACGAGATGACATTAAGATATTGGGAAAGCTGCCACTTGTTCATCAGCCGGGTGAAAGATTTACATATGGTCTTAATGTCGATGTTGTAGGTTACCTGATTGAAATTCTCTCGGGAGAAAAGCTTGATCAATATCTTAAGAACCGGATATTCGATCCTCTCGGGATGACCGATACCTGGTTCTATTTACCGGAAGAAAAGAAGAGCAGACTTGTAAAGGTAAATACGGAAAATGCAGATCATCAGGTAGTATCAATGCCTCAGGATATGGTAAATTATCCATTGGCTAAAGGTGCTTATTTCTCAGGGGGAGCCGGACTGAGCTCAACAACAAAAGACTATGCGATCTTCCTTCAGATGCTTCTTAACAAAGGAGAATACAACGGGAAAAAACTCCTTTCAAGCCGCACTGTCGAACTGATAACCTGTAACCAGATCGGGGATCTGAATCTGGGAGTTGATAAATTCGGCCTGGGATTTCAGATAACAACAGAAAGAGGCCAGTCAGTACTTGGGGTCTCTGAAGGTTCATTTGCCTGGGGAGGATATTTCGGAACTACTTACTGGGCCGATCCGGAAAAAAAACTTGTCTGCCTGCTTTTTTTGCAGCAGGTTCCATTGAGTCATAGTGAGATTCAGAGCAAGTTCAAAGCGATGGTTTATCAGACATTAACTGACTAAATAACCCACCCCCAGCCCCTCCCAGGAGGGGAGCCAATTGAATAACCCACCCCCAGCCCCTCCCAGGAGGGGAGCCAATTGAATAACCCACCCCACAACCCCCCGCCGAAGCGGGGCTGGCTCTTCAAAGGGGGACTTTTAATATATTCCTCGCACCCTGTACCCCGTACCTCGAACCTTTTTTAGTACTTCTTCAGCAGTTCCAGCAGCTTGCTGTCGAGCTTATGCCCGTACCAGTCGGTATATTCTATGTCTGTCCGGCGTGAATCGAGTATGCCGAAATCGCCCCTGAAATTCCAAAGCGCGTATCCGATTTTGTGTTGAGTAAGTATATCAAGTATGTCTCCGAACCAGGCCAGGAAAACAGGATGAGGTGTCTTATTGTAACATCCGCCTTCACCGCAATGGACACCAACTCCCTTTTCGACGAGCCCGATCCATGGCTTGTAAAATTCTTCAAGCTGTGCGCGTCCGAACTGTTTGCCGTCGATAATTCCGGGCCAGACCGGCATAGGAGCCTGTGAAGGATCTTTCCATACCCACGATGCCTGGTAATGTGAAACATAATGGGGATAATAGGCTCTGCAGCTTTGTGCAAGGTTAAGATCAGTCAGTTCCGGAATTACATTGCTGCCTCCGCTGTTACCATCAGCAACTATGAGCCGGTCCTTATTCGCCTTCCATATTACTTTAGATGCTCCTTCAGCAACTTTGCGATAAATATCCCCGGGAACTGGTCCTTTCTTCGCAAACTGGTCATTCATGTCTTCAATATATGCCGGTTCATTCAGAAGGTCGAAACTCAGTTTTTCAGCTGAGATGTTTTTATAGCGTTCTGCCCACATTGACCAATGGGCGTTGAAAGCATCCTGTGCTTCTTTGTCTTTCCATATGTTAAATGGTTCGTGAAAGCCGGCATTTATGCAATAACCAGGACCGCGGTGGAGATTAAGGCTCACATGCAATTTGTATTTGTGAGCCATAAAAATCAGCTGATCAATCTCTTCCAGAACTTTAGGATCGAAGTTCAGCATTTCAGCTTTTGTAATATCCCTGCTACGGTCGAAGGAGAGGTACCGTGGATAAGCCATGGGGATCCTTACAAAATCAAATCCCCAGTCGGACATCCATTTCAAGTCATCCTCTGTTGTTTTGTCTGAACCAGGATTTCTGGGAGGGGTGGGGGAGAACAGATCGAGAAGGTTAAAGCCTTTCCAGCGGGGAAGCTTGTTTGCTTTGGCCTGAGATATTTCGGGCAGGCAACTTGCTCCGGTCAGTGTGACAGCGGCAGCGGCAATTGAGGTATTCCTCAGAAAGAGACGACGGTTCATTTTAATTGGTTTCATATTCAATGGTAATTTAATTCATTATTACTGTCATTGCGAGCGTAGCGAAGCAATCTTTCTCTTTAACCACGAGTTTCACGGAGTTTCACGGAGTTTCACGGAGTTGCTTTCTGCCTCAAGCTCCATTCCATTCGCTATTTTGCTTTCTTTATCGGTGTCAGCGTCACCGGCCCGATGAGCCCTGACTCCATTGGCTCCCATCCGGATGCATCGAACAGACCATTTTTGGTGTTCTGCTTCAATCTTGCAGCCATATTTACATTGTAAAACTTCTTCCATGCGATATTATTACGGTCGAGATATGCAATACGGTTGGCCATAAGGTTTGACACTTTTATCTCGAGGGTATTAACAGATCTTAAAAGCTTCTTATCTATAATAACATGGTAGTCTGGCCCTATCACGACAGCAAGTTCTTTACCGTTAAGCGAAACGTTGGCACTATGGAACACTTTACCCAGATCAAGCGACCAGGCATCACCTTTCCCTGAAGGTATGTTGAACCTGATTGTATATTTTGCGGTTCCTGAGAAATTTTTAAGATCCTCCCCACCAAGATCGGTCCATGAAACAAGTTTTAAAACCTCTTTTGAAGAAGGGAGCGAAGGACCACCTTCTGTAAAATCGACTTTCCATGTGCCCGCTATTTCAACAGGTGAAACTATGGGATCATAAAATATATAAGCCCTGGCTTTGAGACTGTTATCATAGGTATTGATGATCAGAGATTCGAATGGCTGTAACCTTGCATAAATATCCAGACCTCCTCCTGATGCCTGCCTGCTTTGTGCCAGGCCATATTTGTCATCCATCGGATTAAAAATGGCTGCTGATGAAGCTGATGCCAGCAACGGTATCCATCCGTTAAATTCTTTTTCTCCATGGTTGGTTATAAAATAGACAGTTCCAGTACTGGTTTGACGACGTGCGAAGGCCAGTTTCTGATCTGTCATTGCTTCCCTTTCTATTCCGGCAAATGACAGGAGCTGTTCAAGATCATTTCCTGTTAGGATCATACCTTTTCCATATACGGCTTTTAATACCTCAGGATTATTCGTGGCAGTAAAATTGATACCTGATTTCATCCTTTCGAAAAATATCGTTTTTTCCTCCTTATCCGCCCATCCAGAAATATTTTCAGGAGCATTCCCATAGAAAATTATTTTTGCTCCATTGTTGGCGAGCCTCAGGATTTGAGTAAAAGTCTCAACCGGGATATATTTGCATCCGGGCAGGATAATTGTACTGTATATATTGCCTTCTGTCTGCAACAAACTTTCATTACAGACCGTGTTTTTAAGCTGAAGATCCGAGACAAAATCATAACCATATCCCTTTTCAATCATTGTTTCGGCTGCAGTTTTGAAGGGTGTCCCGTTGAATGCAGGACTTATTCCGTCGAAATGTTCAAGCATTCCTTTTCCATAATCAGAATACCTGTCAAAAATTGGAAAATAGAGGAGTATATCGTTATCAGCCATTCCCTGCTGAAGGAATGACTGAACCCTTGTTATATAGCTGTTCAGGCCTTTAAAATCGTTCCAGAAGGGATTCGCCGGGGTGAACTCCACTGCCGCATAAAACAGGAATCCGGGCCAGGGTTCATTCTGAGGAGAAAAGCATGTTCCGTGAAAAAAGACATGGTTTATTCCGCCAATAAAAAACTGATCGACAGCTTTTTTGACATCGGAAAGGGATGATAGGAAATGCTCATTAAGCCAGGTTCCTGCTTCGCATGATGCATATTTTTTTCCTGTTACATTCGCTGCTGAAGATGCGAATTTAAACCGCGTAATCTCATTTCCCTCTGTTTCGGGAATATCAGCGGCTGCATAAAGGTCCAGAATGTTTCCGGGCGATCCATGTGCCTGATTGCGGGTTGTCTTTCCCTGCTTATGAGCCCATCCGGTCCATCCGGATGTAAATTTTTCAAGAATCAGGTCAGATATTGTCTGCCTGTAATCCGAAAGCACCCTTGAATTTTTATCCGGATCATCTTTCTGAAAAAGAGCCGGAAGATTATATCTCAGTTCATATCCTCTTCTCAGATTAAACTCATAAAAGAAATCATTTGTCCAGTTAGCTTGTCCTGATGCATCATCAACCTCATATGAATCATTGAAATACCCACGGAGCGATTTAATATCATAATCTTTAAAAATTGTATCAAAATGTTTCAGATAGTTGTCTATTGCACGGCCGGAGAAATGATCAATCACGTCTCCCTCGCCACCCGGCCCTGCACGTTCAGACATCTTTCCATGCCAGCCTTCAAAGAGGGCATATAAAGTCCAGTTGCCGGGTGGTGCAATCCATTCAAGCTTTCCCTGAGCGGTTATTTTTCCTGTCAGATCTGCTACCAGTCCGCTGTCAGAATACGCCATAAGTGTTTGCAGGGGCAGCGGTTTTTCAAACCTGATCTGATCGAGTGCATAGAGCTGGAGGTTGGCATTTTTGCTTATCGGATCTTTAAGCTTTGTAATATCGGGCCGCTCACCAACAGGTCTTACAAGAGGCTGCTGGATAAATTCAATTTTTTCGTTAAGTGACTCACCGGTCTTCAGTGACCAGGTTTTATAATTAATGTTCTTGCAGGCATCTGCAGGCCCGACCCATGGACCGCCGAACGGCCATCCGGAAGCATTGGCAAGCTCAATTCCCATATTCAGCCGGTCTGCCTCTTTCAGCGTATGGGTGAACATGTCCATCCATTTGGGCGACAGGTAGTTTATGAACTTATCCTCCTGGCCTTTTACTCCATATATGACTGCAATTTCCATACCTCCGAGGCCTGCCTTGCTGTATTTTTCCATTGCAGCTGTAAGGTCAGATGGATTAACGATGCTTCCCGGCCACCACCATCGTGTCCAGGGCCTGGTTTCTCTCGTTATCTCCGGCCAGGACAATTTCCTGGCAGATAAAGCCTGGCGAGAAGAAGGAAAAGAATTAATAATTTCTTTTTCATATTTTGTTTTGCAGGTTCAATAATCAGGTATTCTAATTGTAAATTTACCTAATAAAAAACAGAATTCACTTTTAGTCTAATTTAACTTTTACTGTTATTCTTGAAAGATTTATCAAATATTTACCTGGAATTATATGAAAGAAATTGATATCCATTTGGCTGCTGACCAGGAAAAGGATTTTGCCGCTCATCTTCTTGCCAGCTCGGAACCCTGGATAACGCTCCGGATAAGTGAGGAACAGTGTAAAAAGAATTGTCACGATCCTGAATATATACTGTACATTGCTTATGAGAAAGAAAAGCCGGCAGGTATAATTCTCCTCGATCCAAAAGGTGTTGCCGGTTCTCCATATATAAAATCAATTGCAGTTTATCCCGAATTCCGGGGACAGGGGATAGGTAAAGGGCTTCTTTCGTTTGCAGAGAACCTTTTCAGGAACGATTCAAAACATCTTTTTATATGTGTATCATCATTTAATCACAGGGCGAGCAAACTCTACGAGAAATTCGGATTCGAGATAGTCGGAGAACTAAAGGATTACATCATCAAAGGAGCTTCAGAGATCTTAATGCATAAGGGAATATGAGACCTGCCAAAGTCATACCATGGTCAATTGTGGCTGTTTTGTGTGCAACTGCAACAGCAGGCTATATGTGCCGTGTCAATGTTTCGACAGCAGCTCCCCTTCTGATGGAGGAATTTGGATTATCACAGATTGAGATGGGCAGGATCTTCAGCGCTTTCCTGCTTGGATATGCACTTTTTCAGATCCCTTCCGGTGCTCTGGCCGACCGTTATGGAGCAAAGCGGATCTTATCAATAATAGCCTGGCTATGGTTTATAATTACTGTTTTACAGACCGTTGTCGGGTGGGGATTATTTCAATCGACAACAGTTGCCGCCCTGACAGGATTCATGATCTTCCGATTCATAACAGGAATAACGGCTTCACCCACTTATCCGGGATCGGCACAAGGAGTCTCAAAATGGATTCTCCCTCAGTATCAGGGGAGGGCCAACGGAATTGTTATTGCTTCCATTGGACTAGGATCGGCTCTTGCTCCGCCATTGGTTTCGAATATAATGGTCCGGTTTGGCTGGCGTCCTGCTTTGATTGCTTCTGCTTTTCCTGCATTGATAATAGCTTTGATCTGGTTAAAGGTAAAAGAGCCTCCCCATTTAAATTATATTTCGGCCGAGCAGAATGCTCCAAAATTACCTGAACCTTCAGGTAGTAATGGAAAGGTAAACTCATTGAGCTTTTATTTACTGACAATCAGCTATACACTTCAGGGATATGTGGGCTATATCTTTGTTTCATGGTTTTACCTCTATCTCGTCCAGGAGAGGCATTTCGGACTTCTGAGCGGAGCATGGATGAGCAGTCTGCCATGGGTACTATCAATTATTTCCATTCCCCTGGGAGGGTTAATTTCTGATCGTCTGACTGCCGGAAAATCAGGTCCGGTATGGGGAAGAAGAATTGTGCCTTTAACAGGCATGGCCTTGTCGGGGATTTTAATATCAATCGGAGCTCATACCGGAAGCGCTGTAATGGCCGCAATAAGCCTGGCTTTTGCTACTGCACTGATCCTTTGTGTGGAGGGACCATTCTGGGCAATGATGATGAGGATATCAGGAAATAAAAGTGGTACAGCCGGGGGAATAATGAATATGGGAAGCAATATCGGGGGATTGATATCTCCTGCACTTACACCTGTGATCGCCAGCTGGATTGGTTGGGAAAATGCGCTTCATGTTGCGGCAGGACTTGCGGTAATCGGTGCTTTATTATGGTTGGGAATTAAACCAGGGAAACTATAATTATTTATCAGCGAAGATCTGCAAGATCAGCGGGAAAGAAAAAAGTTCCCGCAGATTCCGCAGATTAACCCCCCGGGAAGGAATGGGTGTTGTAAAGCGCAAAACCTCTGTGGCCCTCAGTGTAAGTTCTTAAAGACTATTTGTTACTCCTCCAGTCTGTTCCCAATTTGTAGAACATCACTGCCGAGTCGTTAATAACAACCTGGTAATTCTTTAATAGCTTCAGCATTTCAGCTCCTGCCATAATAACCGGGCCGTATCCATGTGCTGCTGCAACATTTACCGGCCTGTGATAATAAAAAGCCGGATCAAAGGCCATTCCTGTACCTACACAGGTCCCTTCAACCTGTCCCTGTTCATTTACTTTGGTCTGTACTGCATTCCAGCCAAGAACAGCTGCAGGACCGTAGGCTTGTGCATCGAGCCACCCCATATTGATGCCATGAGCTATGCAGTAGGTAAAAATTGCCGTTGCAGATGTTTCGGAGTAGGAGTCATTTCTGTCTATTAACTGATGCCAGAATCCAGTTCCGGACTGGAATGAAACAAGACCTTTTATATGTAAACGGTACTGTTCCAGGATATCTTTTTTCAGGGGATATCCCGAAGGCATAACATCAAGCAATTCAGTCATTGCCAGGAGAGCCCATCCATTGCAGCGTGCCCAGTAAAATTCGGGATGTGGTTCCATATCCTGAACCCATCCATGCATGTAAACACCCTTGTTTTTGTTGAACATTCGCTGCGAAAACTGAATTATCTGTTTGCAGGCATCCTCAAAATAATCATTGTTGCCTGTAAGCTTTCCCATCTGTGCCAGGGCAGGAACACTCATATATAAGTCGTCAAGCCAGAGGGTATTTGGCAGGGGCCGGTTACGCGCAAGCGTACCATCGGGAAGCCGGAATTGCTTTTTTGAAATATAGTCAATGTAGTTATCTATATATGGACGCAAAGCTTTATTATTACTTATATTATAAGTCTTTATCATTGCGGCGCACATCGATCCTGCATCATCCAGGGCGCGTGGATCCAGAACTGATCTCACAGGATTGTTCCCGGTTGAGGAGGCCAGGTTAAGTGATTTGAAGTATCTGGCTGCATCTGCTATAAGGCTGATCCTTTTCAGTGTATATTCGCCGAATTTATTATCATCGGTGGCATCTCCTGCAAGGAGCATTGCACCGTATGTAACACCCCATTCATAGCTGATAAGCCTGAAAACACCCGGCTCAAAAACAGCATCCGCTGATAGCTTTGTCAGATCCGGGATTTCTGCTTTGGTTTTGCTGTCAATTACCTTTGCCGGTGTTGAGGCATCCAGATATGAATAGATCCTGTTTAAGACAGCAGTAATTTCTTCTGCTCCTGCCGGGCCATAGGGAACCTGATAATCAGGCTGAAGTTCATGAAGCGGAGTATTGGAATCAGTGATTCTCTGGGGGTTAGTCTGTGAGAGAACCGGAAGTAAAATGATAAAGGACAGAACAACTGAAAGCAATAATACTTTTTTCATTTTTGATTACTTTAAAAAGTTAATTCTTTAGTCGGGGTTGTCTAAAAGTTCTTTGTGTACCTTCGTGTGACCTTTGTGCGACTTTGTGGTAAAAAATAAATCATTTAACCACAAAGGGTAACTAAGTACGACACAAAGTAACACAAAGGTTAAGTCCATAAAAAGACCATTTTCTATACAGCCCCAAAAAGGTGGTGAGGTCAAACTTTCAAAAATATCTTCTTCTTATACAAAAAATATAAAAATATCCATCCGATTGCCGTAATTGCAAATCCATCAAGGAAAGGCGCCCATGTCTCAGGAAAGAGCTCAATGAATCCGCCAAAGAAAAACTTAGATGCACGATCGAAATTAATTATCCTGTTTGCCAGATAGATAGTTATGGGATTCATACCTATCACAACAAAAAAGAATGCCCATTTTCTTAAATTCAATACATCTATTATAAGATAAAAAACTGAAAACAGGAGGATGCTCAGACCGCCTACCCAGCAGACAAATGAACTGCTCCAGATATTTTTATTTATCGGAAATCCAATGTTCCAGACTTTCCCGATTATCATAAATGCAACTGCTGCAATTACCAGCCAGAGTACCTTTTTGAACTTTTTATCGTTGAGGTAATCCGACATCATGAATTCACCTGTGAACATCCCCAGCAGTGCTGTTGATATAGCAGGTATTGTACTGAAAATACCTTCCGGGTCGTGATTCCCCAGATAAAGCCTTCCGGGCATTAAAAGGCGATCGACATAGCTAGCCAGGTTTCCGGTCTGCGAAAACGGATCTGAAGAACCCAGGTCGTGAGCAGGGAACAGAAGCAGAAGAAACCAGTAACCTAAAAGAAGAACCCAGAACCATACTATCCTCCAGGTCAGTTTTGTATTCATAAAGATAATTGCCGCAAACATCCAGGCAAGACCTATCCGTCCCAGAACACTGCCATAACGTAAATTGCCCAGATCGAACCTTACACCATTATTATATAGTATTCCAAGGAAAACAAGTATCAGTCCGCGGAAAATTACATGCTTGTAGATTGATTGCCGGCTTTCGTTACCAGCCCTGCGCTTGGCAAGTGAAAAGGGGAATGAAATCCCGGCAATAAAAAGAAACAGAGGGAAAATCATATCATAAAAATGAAATCCATGCCACGGCACATGTTCAAGCTGAACAGCCCACCATTTCAGAACAGGCCACCCGGTAAGGCTTGCCAGTCCGGCAAATATTGCTTCTCCGCCCATTATCCAGAACATATCAAAACCTCTCAGAGCATCAAGGGAATAGAGCCGTTTTGACTTAGGTTTGTTTTCGTTTTCCATTTTTAGTGTATTAAATCTGACAATAATTCAAAGATATAAAAATAGCAGGTCGCTGTTAAAAACATCATAATTCATTTAAATTTGCCAACAAGCAACAAGGAACCAGGAACAAGCAACATACAATTTACTGAACATGAAATTAAGAAAATACTCTCTTTCTATTTCCACTCTTACTTTTTTCACCGTCTCATTACTTAACGCACAGCCATCTCTTATTCATCTGAGCCTTCAATCAACATCATTTCCTGCTGCAACTGCACCTGTAACAGTGACCTGGTGTTCTGATAATACAGGTGGTAAGCAGTTTGTCAGATATGGATTGACACCTGACCAGAGTAAAAAGATGAAAGCAGTCAGGAAATGAATTTGACGGAAAGGCTCTGTTTCATGCTGACCTTAAAAAACTGAAACCAGGCGCCAGGTATTTTTACAGATGCGGATCCGGTAAGCAGGCTGGAGCCCGGTCTATTCCTTTTATTCAGAACCAGATACAGGCACATTCAGGGTAGGGGTTATAGGAGATACCCAGAATAATAATCAAAATGAAGAGTTCCAGAAAACCAGGAATATATTAAATCTTGTACAGACTTATTCACCTCATTTTACTTTGCATATGGGGGATATTGTAAATGATGGTTCACAAAAAGAGAGCTGGATAAATTTTCTTTCAGTCAGCCAGGATCTTAATGCAATTTCTCCCCTGATGCCTGTTCTTGGCAACCACGATATTCAGAATAACAAAGGCAGATGATTTTCAAAAACCATTTCAGGATTATTATTCACTTTTTAATCTTCCCGGTGATGAGGTAAATTATTCCTTCACTTACAGAAATGCCCGTTTCATTGGTATCTTTTCAGGATGTGCTCAGGCAGCTGAAGCAACTGACCAGGTTAAATACAAGCCCGGATCACCGGAATATGTATGGCTTGACAATGAACTTGAGAAGGCCGAAAAAGACAGGGATGTCACATGGATAATTGTATGGATGCATTACCCGGTTAGTTCATTCGGATGGAGCAATATTGCCGGATGGAAAGAAAATGTGATGCCTCTTCTGCAAAGACACCGGGTAGACCTCTGCCTGTCGGGACACAGACATGTTTATGAGCGTCATTATCAGATGAAGGATGGAGTGCCAGTGAGAAATGATTCCGGAGGACCATTTTCATCTGGTTACGGGACAATATATATAACTAATGGTACGGCAGGAGGAAGTCCAACAGGCCCCGGAGGTAAAGATATGCCTGATATTGCATTCACCCCCGATAAAACGATATACTCTTTTGCTATTCTGGATGTCGGTGATGATTCTTTAACCTATCGTGTCTTTGATCAGGATAATGCTCTGATTGACAGATTTATAGTGTCAAATAGTATAGTGCGGTGACCTGTTTTTAGTCTTTTTTAACAATTCTGAACCGGCCTGGTTGGTTTTGTTTCTTATCTTTATCGGACCTATGTTTTTGAGTTAATTACTAATCTAACTATTTATGAAAAAAATTCTGATTATGTTGTTATTCCTGGCATCGACACTTGTTTATGCCCAGAGGATAACGATTACAGGAACAGTCTCCGATGAAAAAGGGGCTCCGCTTCCTGGTTCCACAGTTCAGCTCAAGGGTACTACCACCGGGGGTCTGACCGATTTAAACGGAAAATACTCCATTGAGGTACCTGGACCGAATTCAACCATTGTATTTTCATTTGTCGGCTACGCTCCAAAGGAAGTTCAGGTCCTTAATCAGACCGTAATAAATGTTGCTCTAAAAGAAGATGTCCAGGGTCTTGAAGAAGTAATCGTTGTTGGATATTCAACCCAAAAGAAAGCAAATCTGACTGGAGCGGTTGATCAGGTAACAAGCAGTTCGCTTGAAAATCGCACAATGTCCAACCTTACCCAGGGACTAAAGGGAGTGGTTCCAAACCTTAACATCAGGTTACTCGATGGAAAACCCAACCAGGCTCCCAGCTTCAATATCAGAGGACTCACCTCCATCGGGCAGGGAGGAAGTGCACTTGTACTCATTGATGGTGTCGAAGGTGATGCAAGCATGATCAATCCCGAACGATATTGCAAATATCTCGGTTCTTAAGGATGCTGCTTCAGCATCGATTTACGGGGCAAGGGGAGCTTTCGGAGTAGTACTTATCACTACGAAGAATCCGACAAAAGGCAAAACGAGCATTACCTACTCTACAAATTATGCAATAAGGAAACCTATTGCCGTTCCGGACCTTGTTTCTGATGGTTATACTTTTGCCAAAATGTTCGCTGAGTCATTTTACAACTGGGAAAATACTTTTCCGGCTGCAGTAAACAAAACACTTAAATTCTCTCAGGCCTATCTTGATGAGCTTGCCAGAAGGTCCACCAATCCGTTGCCAACAGACAAGGAGGTCGAAATTGATCCCGTTACCGGAGATTATGTTTATTATGCAAGCAACGATAAATACAAGGAGTTGTACAAGGATTTTACAACAGGACTTGAGCATAACGTTGCAATTTCCGGCAGTACCGGGACTGCGAGCTTCCTGCTGTCAGGAAGACTGCTCGATCAGCCAGGTATATTCCGTTATAACTCTGATGATTACAAAATGCATAATATCAGGGCTAAAGGAGCTGTACAGGTATTCCCGTGGCTGAGGTTTGAGAACAACTCGGAATATTCCGACAGGAAGTACCATAATCCGCTGAACGTTGGCGAGGGAAGCGGAATCTGGAGGAACATCGGTGATGAAGGTCATGTTCTGGCTCCAATGTTTAATCCCGACGGTACACTAACAATGTCAGAAGCTTATAACGTAGGTGATTTCTGGTACGGGAAGAACGGATATGATATGAAGGACAAGATTTTCAGAACCACAAGCGGATTTGTTTCCCAGTTCTTCAATGACAAACTAAGGATCAAAGGAGATTTTACTTTAAGGAATAATGAAAGTAATGAAAAACGGAGACAGGTGCCTGTGCCTTACAGCAATCACCCGGGAGTTATTGCCTATGTCGGCACAACCACAAATGACTTGAGGGAGACAAGGGATCAATCTCAGTACCTTGCTGCTAACCTATATAGTGAGTTTGAAAATACTTTTAATAATGCTCATTATGTAAAAGTCCTGGTAGGGTATAACTATGAGCAGTCAACCTGGGAAAGACTTCGTGTTCAGAGAAACGGGTTGATCTTTGAAGATGCCACCGATATAAATCTTGCACTCGGACAATCAATTACAACGTCAGGAGGATGGGACAGATGGAATATTCTTGGAGGTTTTGGCAGACTAAACTATTCATTCAAAGACAGATATCTTGTTGAAATAAACGCAAGGTATGATGGTTCTTCAAAATTCCCTTCAACTCAAAGATTTGCCTTCTTCCCTTCTTATTCGGTAGGATGGAGGATCTCAAAAGAATCCTTCTGGAATGTCTCTCCAAAAATAATTTCTGACCTGAAAATTCGTGCTTCATACGGATCATTAGGTAATGGAAATATATCCTCCTACACTTTCCAGGAACAGTTATCGATTACACAGTCCGGAAGAATTCTCAATGGTGTAAAACCGCAGTACACAAGAAATCCAAGTGTTCTGCCGGAAGGTCTTACATGGGAAACCGCTACAACACAAAACATCGGGATTGATATAACTGCGTTGTCTGACAGATTAAGATTTGTCGGCGATGTCTATGTCAGGAATACTACCGATATGTACACGATCGGAATGACCCTTCCCGCAGTTTTTGGTGCAACGCCTCCTAAAGGTAACTATGCAGACCTTAAGACTACAGGATGGGAAGCTACTTTATCCTGGAGAGACAAATTTAACCTTGCTGCAAAACAGTTCAACTTTGAAATAAGAGGTACTCTTGCTGATAATAAATCAGTTATTCAAAGGTACAACAACCCGGAAAAAGTCCTGACAGATTATTATGAAGGTCAGGTCATTGGTGAGATATGGGGTTATGACACCGAAGGCTTCTTTGTTGATGCGGCTGATATAGCTGCTCATGCAGATCAGAGCCTGTTTAAAAACACTTCATCTGGTGCAAATTACCCAGGTGATCTGAAATTAGTAGACTCGGACGGGAGCAAAAAAATTGACTATGGTACCAACAGGATAGGAAATACCGGTGACAAGCACATAATAGGGAACAGCGCTGCTCATTATACATATACAATTAATGTGAATGCCGACTGGAGCAACTTCTTCATCTCTGCATTCTTTCAGGGTGTAGGTAAACAACAGTGGTGGCCGAGTTCTGAAGCCAGCCTTTTCTGGGGGCAATATAACAGACCTTACAACCCGATTCCTAAATGGCAGCTTGGTAATTACTGGACTCCGGAAAATACTGATGCTTATTTACCAAGATATGTCTCACGACTTGCAAACAGATCCGGTTCAATGCTGGTGGAGGCACCTCAGACAAAGTATCTGCAGAACATTGCATATCTGAGGTTGAAAAATATTCAAATCGGATATAACCTGCCGGTCAGCCTGGTCTCAAAGATCGGAATGGCAGGTATGAGAGTCTATTTTTCAGGAGAGAATCTCTGGACAATGTCGCCTCTTTATAAAATCACAAGAGATCTGGATGTTGAGAACACAGGGCCATCTGATCAGTTATTCACCTCAGGTAATTCCGGAGACGGGTACAACTACCCGATGATGAAAAATGTGACCTTCGGCCTGTCAATAACATTTTAATTCACATTTAATATTATAGTTATGAAAAATATATTTTGGTCGCTTATTCTGATAATTGCTCTCTGTGTCAGTTGCGAGCTAGAGCAACTACCACAGGCAACTGTATCAAAAGAGGCTGTTTTCGGAAGTGAGAAAGGTTTGGAATTATATGCAAACTCCTTTTATAATTTGCTTCCATCAGCAAATGATATTCTTCGTGAGGATGGTATGTCTGACTTCACTGCCCGACGGGATGCCCCGGCTTTATTTGTAGCAGGCTCATATACTCCCACCACCAATGACAATACAAATGAATCAGCTTACACAAGAGTATCTCTTGGTGGCGATGCAAACTGGGGATGGTCATCCTTAAGGAATATTAATTATTTCATAGTGAATTGCAATGATCCCAAAGTACCTGCTGATGTGAGAAATAATTACATCGGACTCGCAAAATTCTTCAGGGCATGGTTCTATTTTGAAAAGGTAAAAAGATATGGTGATGTCCCATGGATAAATAAACCTCTGGAAGTTGGTGATCCTGATCTTAATAAAGCCCGTGATCCAAGAACAATGGTAATGGATTCCATCCTTTCGGACCTTAACTATGCCTGTGCGAACATCAAAATTACAAGCGATGCATCACGCAGTTTGATTACAAAATATGTAGCCTACGCCTTTAAAGCCAGGGTTTGTCTCTTTGAAGGCACATTCAGGAAATACCATACTGAACTGAACCTTGGAGCAAGTGCAAATACGTGGCTTAATGAGGCAGCAACAACAGCCAGGAAAGTAATGGATGAAGCTGGTTTCAAGGTTTATGAAGGTGCTGGTACCAGCGGATCATACAGGAAAATTTTCATTAATGCAGCTCCTGTTCCTGAAGAAATAATGTTTACCAATGTTATGGACCTGACTCTGAGTGTTCTTAATACAGCAAACTGGATATTTACAAGTTCAACCACAGGAATCAGGTTTAATTTTGTCCGTACATTCATTAATACGTATCTGAAAATTGACGGGACTCCTTTTACGGATACTCCTGGGTATGAAACCATGCTTTTCAAGGATGAGGTCAAGAACAGGGATAAAAGACTGCAGCAAACCATAAGAATGGGCGATTACAAGAGACTTAACGCTGGCGTACTTGTAAACACACCACCAAGTTTTGCATACTCTTATACCGGCTATCAGCCAATTAAATGGAGCCTTGATGATGTATATTATGATACCAGGGACCTTAATATTAATGCAGTATGCATGTTTCGTTATGGTGAGGTCCTGCTAAACTATGCTGAGGCAAAAGCCGAATTAGGTACACTTACAGATGCTGACTGGGCTCTGACTATTGGTAAGCTGCGTACAAGGGCAGGAATTACCGGCGGTCTTACCCTAAAGCCAACAGTTGTCGATACTTATCTGCAGACTAAGTACTTCCCCGGAATTACAGATCCTGTTATCCTTGAGATAAGAAGGGATAGAGCAATTGAACTTGCTATGGAAGGATTCCGTTTTTATGATTTAATCCGGTGGAAACGCGGCGAACTTTTTGCAATGGAATGGAACGGAATGTATGTACCTGCCCTTGTAACACCAATGGATATAAATGAAGACGGTGTTCTGGATGTGGCTTTTTATCAGGGAACTAAACCATCACCTGCTGTTTCAGGAGTTACTTATATAGATGTTTCAGCTACCAGCGGCGGAAAGCCTAATGCCATGAGACTAAAAAATGATACAAGTGGTGAGATGGTCTGGCTGAACACTGTTCCAAGGGTCTGGAATCAAAAGAATTACTATTATCCGATTCCGGAAGCTGACAGATTAATGAACACTAATCTGGTGCAGAATCCTGGTTGGTAGAAACAACCCGCCTTTCTTAAAGATTTGAAAGAAGCTCCTTTTATCTTAAGGGTAAAAGGAGCTTTTCAATTTCACCCCAGGAGCCGACTCTTGTGTGCGTTGTATTTGTTATAAGCATATTATGGGGCTGGGTGAATAATATTGTCCTGCCTTCGAAATGATTGAGGTTTTTAAAATGGTCATCAATCATTATATCTGCCTTAACAATACCCTTATCACCGCAAAAAACCAGTTGCTTCCAGGTGATAAAAGGAAAGTTTTCGTGCATCCATAGCTGTTTGTCTGTGAGGCAATAAGGAAATTCAGTAGCCAGGGAGACTACAACGATTTTATAATGATTATTTAGCTTCTTTAATGCTTCCCGACTGCCTGGCATAACAGGAAGATTCCTGAAAAACCCTTGTGAGCTTACCCATTCACGCTGATTCATAAATGCCTCTTCCTCGAGAAGCCCGGCAATATCGTTTAAGTTCAGCTTCTGTCCTGTCTCCCGTTCATGTAACTCAAAAAATGTGGTGTAAACATCGGCTAAAACACCATCCATATCTACCAGAATACTCTTTTTCATTATAGAATCATTTGATTGTCGTGCAGGTCATGCAAGTTGTGCAAGTCATGCAAGTCAAAAACCTGACCTGCAGAACCTGCAAGACCTGCAAGACCTGCAAGACCTGCAAGACCTGCATAACCGCATGACTTTAGTTAACTGTCATAAACCTCCATGTCACTTCGCCAATATTATCTGGTTTGCCCTTTTCAGCTTTTGAAACAGTTCCCTTCAGTTTTCCCTTTTTATCAGTCATGACAATAATATCACGCCATGAATAGCGGCCTTTTTCGTAATCGAATGTCTCACCGTCATCATCGTACAACCTGTAAAATCCAGGAGCAGAACCATAATATCTTATTTCGAGATCATATTTTTGTCCGGATGATGGAGCATGCAAAACGGGTTTCATCATCGGAATTATTGCCCCGTCTTTTACAAATACAGGAATTTTTCCAAGTCCCGGAGTGACCTTTATGATCTCACCATCACCGGCATATTTTCCTGAATAAAAGTCGAACCATTTGCCTTCAGGCAGGATTACTTCCCGTGTTGTCTGACCTGTAAAAAGTGGTGCCACAAGAAGGTATTCACCTGTCATATACTGGTCCCTGATTTCTTTTACAACTGCCTCACCGTAAGGATCTTCTCCAGGATCTGAATTCTTACTTAACTGCTTCGGTCTGACGTTAAACCCGGGTTCCAGATTCATTCCCCTGAATGGAGGTGTCCCCTCAAAATGATATTTTGCAAATTCGGAATAGAGATAAGGGATCAGCTGCATACGGAGCAGGGCATACTCTTTTACTTCTTTCTCAACCTCCGGGAACGACCAGGGTCTGGTTCCGCTCGACCAGGCATTTATCATCGCCATCGGCGAAAAACAGACAGTCTGGAATCTTCGAAGCCATTCTTCTCCTGTTTTTGAGCTCCTTACTTCAGGGGTCCATAATACTCCAGCGAATCCGCTGTTGATCAATGCAGTTATGAAATCTTCGTGACTGTAATAGTCATTGTAAATAACGTAAGGGAATGATGAACCGCCACCGTTTGAGGAGCGCGTCAATCCAAATGTCCTTTGATTTTTCCGGTGAAACAGGTCAGTGGTGATCTTTTGCAGAAGCAGCCCATATGTCTGACGGATCTGTTCAGCACTGTTCCCCGATGGAAATTGAGCCACATCCGGCCATAGCCATCTGTCATAGCCGTCTGATTCATCTATCTTATAACCGCTTATTCCGATGCTTACCTGGCTCTTATCAATTTGATCTGTCAGTATTTCAACAGCACCTGGAATTGTCAGGTCTGGAACAACACCACCCCAAACTGTATGGGTTCCTGTGAACGGAAGTATCTCCTCATAAATGGAGGATTTGGATGATATATAAGGATTGGTCCATAAATTAAGGCGGATACCCATCTCTTTCATTGTTCTTACAAAAGCGGGAGGATTGGGAAATCTTGTACTGTCCCAGTCAAGAGTACACGGATATGACCTGCTTTGCCAACCTGGTTCAAGTCCGATAAAATCAAGGGGAAACCCATGTTCTTCGAACAAATTTGCTTCATTTATGACCTGTACGGAGGTATAAAGCCTTGGTACACGCTGGGTGAATCCAAGTCCCCACCGGGGGGGTAAGCAACCGCCTCCGGAGTAAAGATTGAACCTCCTGACAGCATTAAGCATTGTGGGACCGGCAAAGATGTATATTTCAACCCCGCCGGCCGGTACAAGAATCTCCACTGCATCACTATAAGGTTGAGCGGTCCAGTTATCATCAGTGTTCCTGTCACGCTCTTCCGGTGCATCCCGGCTATCCTTTCTTACTCCGGTCCCGGCATATATGGTAAGATATCTTGAGCTGTTAATAAATACTCCGTATCCCCTGTCAGATACATAAAATGGAACCGGAGCATGAGTACGGCCATTATCGGTACCTCCGTAATGATCAACATGAAGCTGAAGAATCCTTCCTCGTTGATAAACTGTCTTGAAATTTAAACCGAAGCCGAAAATTTTCTCTTCCTTTTCAAGCGGAAAGCTTAGGCTGGTGGTTCCATTGCCTGTTTGTGCTGTTATTCTATCAGGTGGAAGGGGAAAGGGAGCTGCTCCCAGCTTCGATAATGCATTTAATGCAGGTTTTATTTCGGCAGCCCTGAAGAGATCCAGTTTTTCGGGTGTACCCACAGACATTTTCCACACTCCGGGGGCAACTTCACTCCATGTTGAAGTCTGGCATTGGATTGAAGTTGTCAAATAAAAGAGAGTAAGAATTCCTGAAAGTTTTAATATTGTATTCTTCATTCAGTATTTTGAATTTTAAGGATTTTCGGTTTTCAATGATAGTTAAATTTTATTTTTTTAGATTTAAACCCCCTTCCCAACCTTCCCCCACGGGGGAAGGAGTAAGAAAAAATCCTTTCCCCCTTGGGGGAAATAAGAAAGGGGGTCAGCTAACCCTATTTTAACGGATTGATATACACTCATATTCAACCTTTTATTGGAGACAATATTCTCTATTGTAAATAAACAGTCTTTATTTTTGATTTTAAGAATTTTTAAGGTTTGAAAGTAAAAAAAAGCAGGATCATTATTGCTTATTAAGTCCGATTTAATTTACTTTTACCTGCTCATGTGCCGTCATGGCAGAATGAAAAGTAATTCAGTATTAATTAAAGGACAATGAAGAGAATAAAAAGAATTTTAAAAAACCCTCAATTTCTCCTCTCGCTGGCTTCGGTCAAGGTGCTTATTCTTGCAACCGGACTGGTTATTAATGGGCAGTCAGTAAAGCATAAAGCAATCAGGCTTGAAAGGCTTGAGGAACAGCACAAGGTAAATGTTTATATCGATGGGTCATTATTCACTACATATCAATATCCGTCTGATCTTGAGAAGCCTTTTCTTTTTCCTGTTTATGCACCTAACGGATCAGTTATTACAAGGGGATACCCTCTAGCTCCACGCCCGGGAGAAAGAGTGGATCATCCTCACCAGTTGGGAATATGGTTTAACCATGGAAATATTAACGGGCTGGATTTCTGGAATAATTCATCAGCCATTCCGGCGGATAAAAAGGAATCTTATGGACATATTGCAGTTCAGAAGATCATCAGGGCTGAAGGCGGGAAGAAGGGGATCCTGGAAGTTTCATCTGACTGGAAAGATAACAAAGGGACGACTTTGCTGACAGATAATACGGAATATGTATTTTCGGCCGGGAAGAATTCAAGAACGATCGATCATATTGCAACGCTTACCGCTGTAAACGGTCCTGTAACAATTACCGACAACAAGGAAGGTCTCTTTGCGATAAGGGTTGACAGGGCTTTTGAGATGCCATCAAATGAATCACTGATATTTACTGATGAAAAAGGTAATCCAACAACTGTGAAAGCCACGGATAATAAAGGGGTAACAGGTATGTTTACCTCAAGTCAGGGGTTAAAAGGAGATGCAGTATGGGGAACAAGGAACAACTGGGTATTGCTTACAGGGGTGAAAGATAATACAACGATCACCTTTGGTATTTTTGATCATCCGAAAAATCCGGGTTACCCTGCATATGCACATGCAAGGGGTTACGGGCTCTTTTCAGTGAATAATCTCGGTCAGAATTCATACGATCCCAAACAGGAGAAGAGAATCTGGAATCTGGCAAAGGGAGAATCGATTACACTCCGCCACAGGTTTTATGTTCAGTCGGGAGCTGAGCTGACACCTGAAAATGCGGATAAGATATTTAAACAATTTTCGAAAGAATATTAGACAGGTACCCACCCCCCAGCACCCCTCTCTGGTGAGTACATGAATATTTACCTAAAACCAAATTAACTATGAAGAAAATCAATTTGTTCAAAATCGGATTAGCCTCTGTGGCTGTTCTCCTATTCTTCTCATTTACAGCCGTCACAAATGCGGCTCCGCCTAAGCAAATGTATTATGAACTAAAAATTTACCGGTTAAAAGATCCGGGTAAAGGTGCCGTTATTGACAAATATCTGAAAGAAGCTTTTATTCCGGCAATGCATAAAGCAGGAATACCTACGATTGGAGTTTTCAAACCAATTGAGACAGATACGGCATATGGGAAAATGGTCTATGTATTTATCCCATATAAGACTATAGATCAATATCTTAATGCTATAACAGTGCTTGAGAACGATCCAGTTCACCAGCAGGCAGGTAAGGATTTTCTTGACGCTCCATATAATGATGCTCCCTTTACCAGGTATGAGAGTGTATTCATGAAGGCCTTTACGCTTATGCCGGAGTTCAGAGTACCTTCTTTTACCACTCCCCGGGGAGAAAGAATTTATGAATTAAGGAGTTATGCGAGTTGGACAGAGGCAAAAGCAACAAAGAAAATACATATGTTCAACGAAGGCGGTGAAATGGCTATTTTTGAAAAAATTGGAGCTAACGCTGTATTTTATGGTCAGGTATTATTAGGCAGTCAGAAACCTAGGCTGATGTATATGACCACATATGCTGATATGAATTCGCAAAAGGAGCATTGGGCTGCTTTCTCGAATCATCCTGACTGGAAGACTCTCAGGGCAAAGGAGGAATATGCAAATACGGTTATAAAAGCGAACGCATACCTTCTTCATCCGACAGACTACTCAGATTTTTAATAATTCTGCCCCCCAACCCCCCTAAAGGGGGGCCAGGAAAGCGAAATTTAGATCAAAATCCCCCGCTGATCTAGGGGGCGCAGGGGGCTAAGCTGGAAATTCTATTTTTGAAATAGCATGCTCGACTTCGGCATTTGTAAGCTCGTGATCGGGAAGGTTATTTTCAAAATACTTCTCATAAGCCGAAATGTCGAAATGTCCGTGTCCGCTAAGGTTAAAAAGTATCGTCCTTGAGACTCCCTCGATATCAGCCTTTCTTGCCTCATCAAGCGCACCGGCAATTGCATAGGTTGATTCGGGAGCTGGAAGAATGCCTTCGTTTCTTGCAAAAAGGACACCTGCCTCAAAGCATTCCCTCTGCATTTTTGCCTTTGCTTCGACCAATCCGTCTTTCTTGAGCTGACTTACAAGTGTTCCGGCCCCGTGATAGCGTAAACCTCCTGCATGTATCTTCTCAGGCATAAAATTATGTCCAAGTGTGTACATGGGCAGGAGAGGGGTCATTCCGGCTGAGTCGCCAAAGTCGTACATGAATTTCCCCTTTGTAAGTTTAGGGCATGAGGATGGCTCAATTGTCAGCAGTCGCGTCTTTTTACCATTTACCAGGTTTTCGCGAAGGAAAGGAAATGCAATTCCGGAGAAATTTGATCCGCCACCGAAGCATCCTATTACAACATCAGGATAATCATCGGTTTTTGCCATTTGGAGCACGGCTTCCTGTCCTATGATCGTCTGGTGAAGGATAACATGGTTAAGCACACTTCCGAGAGAGTATTTGGTGTAAGGGTCTTCAGCAGCTATTTCCATTGCTTCAGAAATTGCAATGCCAAGACTTCCCGGAGAATCCGGATCAATTTCAAGAACTCTCCTGCCTGAGACTGTCATAGTTGATGGCGAAGGAATTACCTTGGCATTATAGACATTCATCAGGAGCTTGCGTCCGGGTTTCTGACCATAGCTGACCTTTACCATAAAGACCAGAAGTTCAAGTCCGAAATGCGCACAGGCGTAACTCATTGCGCATCCCCATTGGCCGGCTCCGGTTTCAGTTGTGATCCTTCTTACTCCTTCCTGCTTATTATAGTAAGCCTGTGCAATCGCTGTGTTGGCTTTATGAGAACCTGAATAATTGCCCCCTTCATATTTAAAATAGATTTTGCTTTTTGTACCCAGGGTTTTTTCAAGATTGACTGCCCTGAACAAAGGTGATGGACGATAAGTTTTATAGAGGTCAAGTACTTCATCAGGTATTTCAATATACCTTTCAGCTGATACCTCCTGTTTAATCAGCTCCATCGGGAATACGGCAGCCAGAGCCTCGGGTCCTATTGGCTGACGTGTTGCCGGGTTCAGCGGTGGAAGGGGCTTATTGGGCATATCCGCCATAACATTATACCAGTGGGTTGGCATTTCTTTTTCGCTCAGTAAAATTTTTGTAATCTTTTTCATTGGTTTAATTATTAAATGGTTATAGAATTTTCAAATAAAAAAGGCATGCTGTGAACAGCATGCCTTTATGGGTAAATATCTTGTAGATTATATAACGGCCTTATTCACAGCTTAAATTTTCGAGCTGCGCCAGGACCAGATATATAATGTTCCAAATTTCATGGCATCAAAAATAAGTAAAAATTTCAATTTGCAAGAAAAAAGCAGAAAATATTTAATTTCTTAAATATTATCGTTGGTTTTAGTGTTAATCTGTTAAAATTGATATTATCTTTTTACCCCCTTCCCAACCCTTCCCCCATGGGGGAAGGAGACTTTTCCCCCCTGGGGGAAATAAGAAAGGGGGTGTCTCACCTATTCAGATGTTTATTCATGTACAACAGCTCCAACCTTCCTCAGGTCGTCAAAAAATCCCGGGTATGACTTAACAATACAATGTGAATCCTTGATGAATACAGTGTCTGATGCACCCAATGCTGCAACAGCTTCAGCCATCGCAATACGGTGGTCATCATGAGAATTTACTCTTGCTCCTTTTACCTTTCCTCCGGTAACGATCAGATAATCATCACTCATTTCGACCTTTATATTCATTTTACCAAACTCTTCCGTAAGTGCAGATGCCCGGTCACTTTCTTTATGCCTGAGCCGTGAGGCACCTTTTAGTTTTGTAACACCTTTGCAGTAAGATGCAAGAGCAACGAGAGGAGGGAAGAGATCGGGCGATTCGGTGGCATCGAATTCAAAAGCTTTAAGATCAGATTTTGATACCTCAATATTACTTTCAGTTATCTTCATATTTGCACCGGCTTTCTCAAGAGCTTTAAGTATTCCCATATCGCTCTGAAAGCTGTCTGTCCGCAAGCCGCTGACATTTATATCTCCGTTTATTGCACCCGCAACAAGAAGGAATGATCCGCCGCTCCAGTCACTTTCAATCCCGTAAGTCACCGGATTGTATTTCTGCTGCCCGGGTACCCTGAAAAGTTCATAATTCTCATTGGTTATCATAATGCCAAAATCCCTGAGGACTCCAAGTGTCATGTCAATATAGGGTTTGCTCTTCAGGTTGTTGACTTTTATAATCGATTTGTCATCAGCAAGCGGCAGTGCCATAAGCAAACCAGAAAGGAGCTGAGAGCTGACCGAACCATCAATTTCGCAATGGCCTCCCTTAAGGGGTCCTCTTATTGTAAGCGGGAGAAATCCGTCAGTAGCTGAACATTTTACTCCAAGCTGATTTAAAGCATCAGCGATCATATTCATAGGTCTCTTTTTCAGCGAACCTGCACCTGTCATTGTTATTTCTTCATCAAAAAGTGCTGCTATTGGGGAAAACAGACGTATTGCCAGTCCCGATTCGCCGCAGTTCAGCTTCTTTTCTTTCAGCTCACCGACAGCCTGTGATCTTCATTTTATCAGGCTGAGGTTCGACCCTTGCACCCAGACTTACTGCAATGCTCATTGCAGCCAGTGAATCGTCGCAATACGATGGATTCACTAAAAGGCTCTGCCCGTCTGCAAGAATTGCAGCAGCGATCGCCCGTTGAGTCATACTTTTTGATGGTGGTGCTTTTATCTCACCCCTTACAGACGAAGGCTCTACAGATCTTTCCATAAAATCAGGTTTCTTATTTTTTCCCGCCGGTATTTTCAACGCCGCTGTTCATGATCCTCATCTGATGATTAATTGACTCCTGGTGTATTGCTTTAAAGATGGTATCTATCATCTCCCTGCTCAGTCCTTTTACCTGACCGTTTATCATCACCTTTTTAATTATTTCATCCCAGCGTGTTGTCTGCAAGATAGTAATATTATTTTCCTTTTTATACTGGCCGATAGTTTCTGCAACTTTCATCCTTTTTTCAAGTATATCCAGAAGTGTGTCATCAAAAACATCTATCTGCTGCCTTAACTCGCCGAGGATATCGAGCAGTCTTGGATCAGATGCCACGGGGCTCCTGAGAACGAGCCTGCTCAGCAGTTCCCTGAGTTCATTGGGGGTGACCTGTTGGGCTGAATCGCTCAGGGCCTTATCGGGATCGATATGCGATTCAAGCATAAGTCCGTCAAAGTTAAGGTCCATTGCCTTCTGTGAGATCTCGAAAAGATATTCCCTTGCCCCCGAAATATGACTGGGGTCACAGATTATCGGCAGGTCAGGTATACGACGGCGGAGCTCTATCGGCAATTGCCAGTTGGGTTGATTCCTGTATATTGTTTTCTCATAAGTTGAGAATCCCCGGTGAATAGCTCCCAGCCTTGTTATCCCTGCTTTGGCAATTCGCTCGATTGCCCCTATCCACAGCTCAAGATCGGGATTGATCGGATTTTTTACCAGGACCATCACATCAACACCTTTTAAGGCATCTGATATCTCCTGCACTGTGAAAGGATTAACAGATGTCCTTGCCCCAATCCACAGCATGTCGATGCCGTATTTCAGTGCCTCGTAAACATGTTTCTCATTGGCGACCTCAGTTCCAACCATGAGACCGGTTTCCTGCTTAACCGTTCTCAGCCATTTCAGACCATCAATTCCTACTCCTTCAAATGAATTTGGACGAGTTCTGGGCTTCCAGATACCGGCACGAAAAACGCTTACTTCTTTTATCTGAGCCAGCTCGGTTGCCGTAGCCATTACCTGTTCCTCAGTCTCAGCACTGCATGGGCCGGAAATAAGAAATGGCCTTGACTTATAGCCTCTCCACTCATTTGCCAGATATGTTTTCAATTCAAGTACCATATCATTTCATATTTTAATTTAAGATCTTCCTTATTTTGTTAGCCTCTTCCATCAGAGCTTTAAGGCCATCCTTATCCTTTTCTGAAATCATTTTTCTGAAAAGGTTCATCTTTTCAATGTAAGTGTCCATTACCTCAATAATAAACTCTGAATTTTCAAGAAAAATAGGAGCCCATGTATCTCCGTTACTCTTTGCAAGTCGTACCGTACTTTCAAAGCCTCCTCCGGCAAGCGTCATTATATTCTGTTCTTCACGCTCTTTGTCAAGAACGCTCAGAGCCAGCGAAAAAGATGTAATATGTGAAATATGTGATACATAAGCAACATGAACATCATGATCGCTTGAATTCATATAGACTTTTCTCATATTCAGTATATCGAGCATTTTCTCAATCACACCAAGGGCATCCTTATCGCTGAGTTCCCGATCGCAGATTATTGCATTCTTATAATCGAAAAGTCTGCCAATCGCAGCAAGCGGACCTGAAAACTCGGTACCTGCCATTGGATGTAGCGCAACATAGCGTCCCCTGGCAGGATGATTCTTTGATATTTTTGCAATTTTCTCCTTCGTGGAGCCCATATCGGTCACTACTTTAGACGTTCCGGCTATCTGATCAAGTATTCCGGGAAGCATTTTACAATTTGTATCAACAGGTGTGCTGAGAATTATAAGGTCACTTCTGTCCACTGCATTTTCAAGTGAATCCGTTTCATCAACCAATCCGCAAAGCTGTGCAATATTCCTGTGCTGAAGATTTGAATCGACACCTATTATTCTATCAGCGAATCCCCGTTTACGAAGGTCAATCATTAATGAACCTCCTATAAGTCCTATGCCTACTGTTGCTACTGTCATATCTGTGATTGGTAATTAGTTATTGGTAATTCCCCCTTTGAAGGAGGCAAGGGGGATGTATTAATGTCATACTATAAATTCAATTCTTTTATTCTTTCTTTTGCTTCCTTCAGCCTTTCATTCGACGCGCACAAAGATATTCGAATATACCGTTCTCCCATACTTCCGAAAATGAAGCCAGGGGTTATGAATACATGAGCTTTATTAAGTATCTCCTCTACAAAATCCTCACAGCTTCCGGTTTCATCGGGTATCCTTCCCCAAACGAAAAGACCGGTCTGTTCCCTGCTGAATTTACAGGACAGTAGTTCCATTATGGATTCAGCAGTTTCACGGCGTTCCGTATAAACTTTATTTACTGTGCCATACCACGATCGGGGATTACCAAGAGCTTCAGCTGCTGCCAGCTGAAGAGGCAGGAACATTCCTGAATCCATATTGCTTTTTACTTTAAGAATATTCCTGATATAATCGCTGTTCCCGGCCACCATCCCAATCCTCCATCCTGCCATGTTATGGGATTTGCTTAATGAATTTAGCTCAAGTGAATTTTCCATAGCACCCTCCACTGAAAGAAGACTCAGATAATCTTTATTAAGTATGAAGCTGTAAGGATTGTCGTTGCACAAAAGGATGTTGTGATCGCGGGAAAATGAGACCAGTTTCCGGAAGAGGCTTACAGATCCTTTTGTTCCGGTTGGCATATGAGGGTAATTAATCCACATAAGCTTTACATTGGCAAGGTTCTCTTTTTCAATGGCATCGATATCCGGTAACCAGCCGCTTTTTTCATCAAGATCATAATATCTTACCTTTCCTCCGACAAGGTTTGTCACTGAAGAGTAGGTCGGATAGCCCGGATTTGGAACAAGCACTTCATCTCCGGGATTTACGAAAGCCATACTGATATGCATGATTCCCTCCTTGCTACCCATCAGTGGAAGTATTTCAGACCCAGGATCAAGCTTTACCTTGAAATACTCAAGATACCAGTCAGAGAAAGCTTTCCTTAATACAGGGCTTCCGTTATAGCTGGGATATCCATGAACATTTGGCTTGCCTGATTCCTCAGCAAGGCGCCTTATCGTATTTTCCGATGGAGGCTGGTCGGGACTTCCTATTCCAAGATTAATAATGTCAGCTCCTGCATTGCGCATCTCTTCTATCTGCCTGAGCTTACGGGAAAAATAGTACTCCTGGACACTATTTGTACGATCAGCAGGTTTAACTTTCATAAAGTATGTCTCCTTTATTGTAAACACCAAGTACCTCTAAATTGCTTGTATATTCTTTTAGAATGGATTCAATAATCTTCATATCGGAATTGTCAGGCAGTTCAAGGTCGAGGTAGAACATGTATTCCCAATCACCGTTCAACCTGGGTACTGACTGAATCTTGGAGAGATTGATGTTCATTTCAGCAAGCTTCACAAGAACGGCAGCGAGTGATCCTGGTTTGTGTCCTGTAGCAAAACAGATTGAGACTTTATTCCCTGTCTTATTTCCTTTTTCCTCACTGCCAATCACAAGGAACCTGGTGTAATTTTTCTTGTATGTCTCAATCCCTCCTGCGATGATTTCAAGACCATATATTTCAGCTGCATTGGAAGAAGCTATAGCTGCAATTTTTTTCAGCTTGTGTTCCGATATCAGTTTTGCGCTTCCGGCAGTATCGTCCGATTCGACAAGTGTTATTTCAGGGTACTGGTTCAGGAAAGTCATACACTGTTCCAGTGCAATCGGATGTGACCTGATCTGTTTTATCTCGTGAATAGTTTGACCGGGAAGAGCCATCAGGTTCTGCTTAACCCTGAGATTATGTTCCCCCAGCATTTTTAGTCCCGATTCCCTTATAAGACTGTAATTGTAAAGGATACTTCCCGACCGCGCATTTTCGATGGCCATCATTGCCAGATCGGCTTTCCCTTCCATGACGGAGTTCAGAGTCTGGTCAAAAGTCGCGCAGGGGACTATTTCTATATCTTTATTACTAAAAAACTGCCTGGCTGCAACTTCGTGAAAACATCCTTTTTCTCCCTGTACCGAAATTTTCATCTTCTGTATGTATTAAAAAAAGAAGGGTCCCTTTTTGGGGACCCTTGCTTATATATGATTTCTTATCAGTATACAAAAATCCCCTTATTTCTTTTTGCAGTAAAAAAAGAAGAAGAAAAAAGAGAAAAAACTGTTGTATACAATATTCATTGATTAGGGTTATTGGCTTACAAAAGTAATTTATTTTTCATAAAACAAATAAAAAATTAATAAAATATTGAAAAACACTATTTTTTTTAACCCCAAAGCATGTAGAGATACTTTGCTCCGCTAGCGCGGATTTGTAATCCGTGCTGGTCGGTTCTGATCAATGTAGTTTTTGGCACCGATTGCAAATCGGCGCCAGCATTTCAAACAAGCAGCTTCGAGGGTTTCGGTTTTATTTGTGACGGTTCAAAAGGACTTCTTCAACTTCAGAGAATGATACATTTTTTGTTTTAAGACAGAATCATCAGATGGTACAGCAGATCAGCAGCTTCGTTTTTGAACAGTTCCGGATTATCATCTTTTGCTTCAATAATCAGTTCGACAGCCTCTTCACCGACTTTCTGGGTGATTTTGTTTAACCCTTTGAGGAACAGCTTGTTCGTATATGATTCCCTGATATTATTATCTATTCTTTGACTTATGATTTGTTCCAGCTCAAATATGAAACCTTTTGGTGTTTCTTCCCCGAAGCATGATTTTCTTCCAGTATGGCAAACCGGTCCTGCCGGATTTACTTTAATCAGCAGAGCAGTCATTATCACAATCTGTTGTTATTTCTTTAACAATAAGGAAATTACCTGAAGTTTCACCTTTTGTCCAGAGCCGGTTTTTGCTCCGGCTGAAAAATGTGACTTTCCCTTCCTCCTGAGTTTTTTTGAATGCTTCTTCATTCATATACCCGACCATAAGAACCTGAAGGGAATTATTGTCCTGAATTACAACCGGAACAAGACCATTACCTTTGTTAAAATCAATATTATTCATATCTAATTTTTTTTGCCCCCCATCCCCCCTGAAGGGGGGTATTATAAGTCCCCTTTAGGGGATTTAGGGGCTATAATTAAGCTGTGGCAAAGAGGACCTTTCAATGTCTTACATTTATGTTTCTTGTTGATAAGTACTCTTTTAATTCCGGGATAGATATTTCCCCGTAATGAAAAATACTCGCCGCCAGGGCGGCGCTGCATGTGGTCTTTGTGAAGATCTCCCTGAAGTGTTCCATTGTTCCGGCACCGCCAGATGCTATTACCGGGATATTGACATTTTTGCTGACCTCCATTGTAATCCCGACTGAGAATCCTGATTTTGTTCCGTCTGCATTCATTGAAGTAAGCAGTATTTCACCTGCTCCCAGTTTTTCGGCCTTCAAAGCCCAGTCAACTGCTTTTGCCTGGGTGGGTGTGCGACCTGCATCGACATATACAATCCATTCATTGTTAATGAAATGAGTGTCAATTGCAACCACCACACACTGGCAGCCGAAACGTTTTGCAACCTGTGTTATTAGTGCCGGGTTTCTGAAAGCAGAAGTGTTTATACTTATCTTGTCGGCCCCGGCGCTTATAAGCAGGGCCGCATCATCAATAGTATTTATTCCACCCCCGACTGTAAACGGGATATTAATTTCAGCAGCAATTCTGCCAACCAGTTCAGCAAAGGTTTTCCGCTTTTCAATTGTTGCCGTAATATCCAGGAAGACCAGCTCATCAGCACGTTGTTCAACATACTTTTTTGCAAGTTCCACAGGGTCTCCGGCATCGCGGATATCAATAAAATTGACTCCCTTGACAGTTCTTCCGTCTTTAATATCGAGACAGGGAATGATTCTTTTTTTTAACATAGCCGGCTAAGATCTTTTAAGTCAAGAATTCCTTCATATAATGCTTTTCCGATAATGGCTCCCTCACAGCCCATCAAAGATAATTCCTCAATATCCTTTATTGTAGTGATACCACCGCTGGCAATTAATTTAAGTCCCGGTATCTCTAGTATTTCTTTGTACAGTCCTACCGAAGGTCCCTTTAACATGCCATCTTTATTAATATCAGTGCATATGGTGTATTTAATACCCTTTGCCCTGTAATCGGTAATAAATTTTATTATGTCAGAATCAGAGCTTTCAGCCCATCCTTCGGTTGCAATTTTACGGTTCACCGAATCTGCTCCCAGCATTATTTTCTCACGGCCCCATTTCGAAAGCCATTCAAGGACGAGATGCTGGCTGGTCACAGCAATACTTCCGCAGGTTACCTGTCTGGCACCGCTGTTGAAAACAATATAAAGATCATCGTCCGACCTAATGCCGCCACCGAAATCGATTCTCAGCGATGTGCCTGCAGAGATCTTTTCAAGTATTTTGTAATTGACCACACGTTTTTTCAGAGCTCCGTCAAGATCGACCAGATGGATATATTTAATACCGCTATCCTCAACCCGTCGGGCTACCTCAAGCGGATTCTCATTATAAATTTTTTTTGTGGAGAAATCCCCCTTTGTAAGCCTGACACATTTGCCATCAATAATATCTAGTGCAATAATGATCCTCATAATTCAAGGAAATTCTTAAGAATTTTCATACCAGTATCAGCCGACTTTTCCGGATGAAACTGCACGGCATAGAAATTTTCCCTGTGCATTGCAGCACTGAAAGGGAGGACATAGTCGCATATTGCCAGAGTAAAATCTGTTATTTCTGCATAGTAGCTGTGAACATAATAGACATCCTCATCGGACCTGACGTTTCTGAAAAGTGTGCCCTTTAATGCGGAGAAATCGTTCCAGCCCATATGAGGTACTTTTTCGAAAGGAGGGAATTTCTTTACTGCAGCATCAAAAACTCCAAGGCATTTTGTGCCTCCTTCATCCGAAAAACCGCATAAAAGGTGCAATCCCAGACAGATCCCGAGAACAGGCTGTTTCAGGGAAATTATTACCTGATCCAGCTTTTTCTCTTTAAGGTATTTCATCGCACTCCTGGCTTCCCCGACACCAGGTATTATGATTTTATCAGCAGCTGCTAATTCCTCCTCCATGTCAGTCACGATTGAATCGAACCCCAGCCGTCTGACAGCATTCTGAACTGATTGGATATTCCCTGCATTATATTTTAGAATTGCTATCATAATGTGCCTTTTGTGGAAGGTAAATTAAAATTATCTGTCTTTTTTACAGCCATCTTCAGACTTTTCGCAAATGCTTTGAATATTGACTCAATTTTATGATGGTCGTTATCTCCCTCAGCTTTAATATTAAGATTGCATTTTGCACTGTCGCTGAACGACTTGAAAAAATGGAAGAACATTTCTGACGGGATTTCACCAATCATTTCACGGACAAATTTAACATTCCAGATAAGCCATGGCCTGCCTCCGAAATCAATCGCAATCCGGGCCAGGGAATCATCCATAGGCAGCAGGAAACCATACCTCTCTGTTCCCTTTTTGCTTCCAAGTGCTGAAAAGACTCCTTCACCAAAAGCGATAGCCACATCCTCCACAGTGTGATGCTGATCAACATTCAGATCTCCTGAAGCCTTGATTGTCAGATCTATCCCTCCGTGTTTCTGGATCTGGTCAAGCATGTGATCAAAAAAGCCAAGACCAGTTGAATTTGAACCTTTTCCGGATCCGTCCAGGTTTATTTCAAGTTCAATTGAAGTCTCTTTAGTTTTTCGAAATATCCGTGCTCTTCTTGGTATAGCCTTCAGATATTTATAAATATCGTTCCAATCGGTAGAATTGAAAGATGAAAGAGGATGCGGTTCATCCTTTATGTAAATTGCATTACAGCCAAGATTCTCAGCAAGCTGTAGATCAGTTATCCTGTCGCCAATAACATAGGATGATTTAAGATCTACTCCCTGTGAAAGATATCTTGTCAGCATTGCAGTTCCCGGTTTCCTTGTCGGAGCATTATCTTCCGGAAAGGTCCGGTCGATAAAGATTTCTGCAAATTCAATTCCTTCACCTTTTAATATCTGGAGCATCTTATTATGAGAAGGCCAGAATGTCTCTTCAGGGAATGCTGTTGTTCCCAGTCCATCCTGGTTGGTAACCATCACAAGCTCATAATCGGTCTCTTTTGCAATCTTTGATAGCGCAGTGATGACACCCGGGAGAAACCGGAATTCTTCAACAGAGTCCACCTGTTCGTCGGCCGGTTCTTCTATTATTGTACCATCCCTGTCAATAAATAAAACCTTTCTCATAGTTTAATTCTTTGCAAAGCGGTTAAAAGTTTGTTGTTTTCTTTTTCCGTTCCAACCGTTATCCGTATGCATCCTGGAACCATTTTGTTCCTGTTTCTTACAATGATTTTATTATCAATTAGTTCAGAGTATATCATGTCGGCATCCCTCGTCTTGACAAGGAGAAAATTCGAGTCGGACGGAAAGACCTTTTCAATTATACTCATTTTTTCAAGAGCATTTATAAGTCTTTCCCTTTCCTTTCTGATCAGGCTGATATTGTTTTTCAACAGATCAATATGCTTAAGAGATTTCAGGGCTGCTTCCTGATTTAGGGTGCTGATATTATATGGTGGTTTCATCTTATTGAAATACAATACCAAGGAAGGATCCATGAATGCCATTCCGACTCTCGCTGCAGCAAGGCCCATAGCTTTGCTGAAGGTCTGCATTACGATAAGATTGCTGTATCGGTTGATCATAGTTTTAAATGATCTTTTATCAGAGAAATCAATATATGCTTCATCAATTACAACAATCCCGTTAAAACCTGAAATAATCGATTCAATTTCGAATCCTATCATTGAGTTTCCGGTAGGATTATTCGGTGAGCATACAAAGATAAGCTTCAGAGCTGGATCTTTAAGTTCCGGGAGGACACTTTTATATTCAATCTGGAAATCATCCGAGAGAGGGATCTTTACAAGCTGCACATCATTTATTGCTGCTGAAACTTCGTACATCCCGTAAGTTGGAGTAAAGGTGAGCGCTTTGTCAGTTCCCGGATTGCAGAATATCCTGAAACTCAGATCGATAATCTCGTCACTCCCATTTCCGAGGAATATATTTTCTTCAGGTACACCTTTTATTTTACTTATCGCTGTCTTGAGTTCCCTCTGGTACGGGTCGGGGTATCTGTTAAGATCTCCATAAGGATTTTCATTGGCATCGAGAAAGATTCCATCTTTACCCTTGAATTCATCCCGTGCGCAGGAGTAGGGGATAAGGGTCTTTACATTTTCTCTTACGAGTTTATTAATATCAGCCATTTCCGAGCGATTTTAAACGTATTGTAACTGCGTTCTTATGGCCATGCAAAAGTTCGGCCTCAGCCATCTTCTCGATGACAGGTCCAAGGTTTCTTAGGCCTTCAGCAGAAATCTCCTGGAATGTTATTTTTTTCACAAAGCTATCCACTGAAACACCGCCGAAACTCTTTGCACTGCCAGCTGTTGGCAGTGTATGGTTTGTTCCTGAAGCATAGTCTCCGGCACTTTCGCAGCTGTATTTTCCAAGGAACACTGATCCCGGCATTTGTAACCTGTCCCGCAAGCAATGATGGATCGGATGTTGAGATTATAAGATGCTCCGGGGCATAAAGGTTGCTCAGTTCAATACAATCCTGGAGTGAGTTTAGGAGAATCAGGGAGCTGTTTTCAAGCGACTTAAGAGCTATCTCTTTTCTGGGTAAAAGATCTACCTGTTTATGGATTTCAGCTTCAATTGCATTTATCAGCTCCGAATTATCTGTCAGCATGATTACCTGGCTGTCGGTTCCGTGTTCAGCCTGGGACAGGAGATCCGAAGCAACAAATGACGGGTCAGCATATCTATCAGCAATTACAAGGACCTCGCTTGGTCCGGCTGGCATATCAATCGCGATCCCGTCGAGCTGAACCATCTCCTTTGCTTTCGTAACATACTGGTTCCCCGGACCAAAAATCTTATCAGCTTTTGGTACGGATTCTGTACCAAAAGCCATTGCTGCTATAGCCTGGGCACCACCGATCCTGAAGATATCCGTGACCCCTGCAATGTGTGCTGCATATAATATTAGCGGATTTACATCTCCGGTCTTGTCGGGAGGTGTACAGAGGATAATCTCCCGGCACCCGGCTATTTTTGCCGGCACAGCCAGCATGAGAACAGTTGAAAACAGCGGAGCAGTGCCACCGGGGATATATAATCCGACACTTCTGATCGGTACATTCTTTCTCCAGCAATTTACTCCTTTTGTCGTCTCAACAACCTGTTCATTATTTAGTTGTGGCCTGTGAAATTTTTCAATATTGGATTTCGCAACATCGATTGCATCTTTTAAAGCAGATGGTACTTTATCAGCTGATTCTGCAATTTCAGAACTTTGCACTCTCAGATTTTTAAGTGAGACGCCGTCAAATTTCTCTGATAATTCAAAAATCGCTCTGTCGCCCGAGCTTTTTACCTGGCGCAAAATAGCGGAAACAGTCTCCTCGAGTCCCGACCGGTCCAAAGAGGGACGTTTACAGAGGGAATCCCATTTATCCCTTTCCGGGTATTGAATGATTTTCATTACAATATCATTTTCTCGATAGGTATTACAAGTATTCCTTCAGCTCCTGCATTTTTAAGCTGGTTGATCCTGTCCCAGAATTCGTCCTCCTTAACTACAGAGTGTATACTGCACCAGCCTTTTTCCTCGAGCGGCAGGATTGTAGGACTTTTTACACCGGGAAGGATTTTACAGATATCGTGCAACGCTTCAAGCGGAGCATTAAGAAGTATGTATTTATTTTCCTTTGCGTTTTTTACAGCTCTGATCCTGAAGAGAAGCTTATCCAGAATACTCTGTTTCTTTGAATCAAGGTTTTTATTAGAGATAATAACTGCCTGACTTTTCAGAATGGTGCTGACTTCACATAATCCATTGGTCATCAAAGTACTGCCGGAGCTGACAATATCGCACACAGCATCTGCCAGACCGATCCCGGGTGCTATTTCAACGCTTCCGCTGATCTCTTCTATTTCAGCATTGATATTGTTTTCTTTAAGATATTCAGTAAGAAGCCTGGGATAACTGGTTGCAATTTTTTTGTTCATAAAATATTCAGGACCAGTGAAGGTTGATTCTTTGGGAATTGCAAGGCTCAAACGGCAATGTGCGAAACCCAGTTGTTCAAGTATTGATACATCCTTATTTTTTTCGAGAACCATGTTCTCACCAAGAATCCCTATATCGGCAACCTGTTGTTCGACATACTGGGGGATATCATCATCCCGTAAGAACAGAATTTCGACAGGGAAATTTACAGCGTTAGTCTTAAGGACGTCAGTGCCATTAGAAAATTTTATCCCGCACTCTTCCAATAGTTTATGGGAGTTCTCGCTTAACCGGCCTTTTTTCTGGATCGCAATTTTAAGTTTGCTCATTTTTATTTTTGTTTAATCCGGGCAAACCATCGGGGAATAAAAAACCCGTCAGATCTGCTCAGACGGGTTATGATATTTTGATACAACTACATATCACTTTCATTTCGCCTGAGAGCAAGGATGAAAATGGTGATGATGTAATTGAAATTGATACATATATATTATGATTCTAAATGCAAAGATATTAAAATATTACTAATTGTCAATTTAATACGTTAAAAAGTTGTAGCGACGCGCAATTGTAAAAGTTGTAGAGACGCGCAATTTGCACGTCTCTACTATTATACCCATTTATAGCTTCTTTACTTCGAAACCATTTCTGCTTGTTTGAAACTATTTCTGCTTGTTTCAAACCCGCTCTGCTACCAGATCACCAACCTCAGTGGTTGAAAATCCCATCTTCCCGGCACCGAGGTCCTTTAACTTATTGGCAGTCACATCCATGATGGCATTCTCAATAGCCTGCGCTGCTTTTGCTTCTCCAAGATGCTCAAGCATCATTGCTCCGCATGCAATGGCTGCCAGAGGATTGATAACATTCATTCCGGTGTATTTCGGGGCCGATCCGCCAATAGGCTCAAACATCGAAACTCCCTCAGGATTAATGTTTCCTCCTGCAGCGATCCCCATCCCTCCCTGGGTTATTGCCCCGAGATCAGTGATGATATCCCCGAACATATTTGTTGTAACTATTACATCAAACCATTCAGGATTTTTGACCATCCACATACATGTTGCATCAACATGATAATATTCCCTCTTAATATCCGGAAAATCGGTTTGTCCCATTTCATGAAATGCCCTTTCCCAGAGATCAAAAACATATGTCAGGACATTGGTCTTACCGCAAAGTGCCAAAGTCTTTTTCCTGTTTCTTTTCCTTGTGAATTCAAAAGCATATCTTAAACACCGGTCAACCTGAAAACGGTTATATACCATATTCTGAATCGCAACTTCATGTGCGGTACCCTTCATGGTAACTCCTCCGCTTCCTGTATATACATCTCCTGTATTTTCCCTGACAACCACATAATCAATATGTTCCGGACCCTTGTCCCTGAGAGGCGTGGCAACACCAGGGTATAGTTTAATCGGACGAAGATTAATATACTGATCGAGCTCAAAACGAAGCTTTAGAAGAATTCCCTTTTCAAGAATTCCCGGTTTCACATCAGGATGCCCGATTGCACCAAGGAAAATTGAATCAAATTTTCTGAGTTGTTCCGGTGCCGATTCTGGTAAAACTTCCCCGGTCCTGAGATAACGATCTCCTCCGAAATCAAATTCCTCGAAATTGAGCTTAAAACCGTATTTTGAAGCAGCGGCACTCAGTACTTTTCTTCCCTCTCTTACCACCTCCGGGCCCGTTCCGTCACCAGGGATGGCTGCAATATTGTAAGTTTTGTTCATGCGGTTATTTTTTCAGATTATTATTCATTATGATTTTTAGCAATTATTGTATCGCCAATTCTGATCTCGCTGTTCTCAACTATATTCAGCATTTTTTCGGTAGCCTTTATTGCCGATTCAGTCTGATCCGCATCAAGCCCCTTCGTCCTGAATTCCCTGTTTTTGAAATTCCAGGTAATTACAGTCTCAACCAGGGCATCAGTCTTGCCTCCCGGAGGAATTGAAACTTCATAATCTGTAAGTGTGGGAAGCTCTTTTCCAAGCCTGTCATAAATGACCCTGATGGCTTTCATAAAAGCATCATACTGACCGTCACCTGAAGAAGTCTCCTGGTAAATGCTGCCGTCTATTTCGATCTGAACGCTTGCGAAGGGTTTCAAACCAAATGACAGGGAAAGCGAATAGTTCTTTATAAAAATTTTGTAATCAGCTCTGTCGTTTCCAAGCACATCAGATATTATAAATGGCAGATCCTCGGGTGTGACATTTTCCTTTTTATCCCCAAGTTCAATTACCCGCTGAGTGACCTTTGCCAGGGATTCAGGATTCAGATCGAGTCCGAATTCTTCAAGATTTTTTTTGATGGTGGCTTTTCCCGATTGCTTGCCAAGTGCATATTTCCTTTTTCTTCCAAATCTTTCGGGAAGGAGGTTATTATAATAAAGGTTGTCCTTGGAATCTCCGTCAGCATGCACTCCGGACGTCTGTGTGAAAACATTTTCACCTATTACCGGCTTGTTTACCGGGATCCTAATACCACTGAATGTTTCTACAATTTTACTGGCTTTTGTTATTTCAAATTCATTAACCCCGGTTTCAACTTTAAGCTGATCGTGCAGAACACCTATAACACTTGAAAGAGGGGCATTCCCTGCTCTTTCTCCCAAACCATTGATGGTTGTATGAACTCCTTTAATGCCTGTTCTCACTGCCGAATATATGTTGGCAACTGCCAGATCATAGTCATTATGAGGATGGAAATCAAAATGCTGTGAAGGATATTTGTCAACCATTTTTTTGCAGAAAGAGTATGTTTGATCCGGATTCAGAATTCCAAGTGTATCCGGAAGCATAAATCTGACGATTCTTTCATCTCTGAGACTATCGAGCATATAGAATACATAATCTTCTGAACTGATCATGCCGTTCGACCAGTCTTCGAGGTATATATTTACCTGCATATCAAGTCCTTCAGCCCTTTTGATGATGCCCTTTATGTCATTTACATGCTGCTCAGGGGTTTTGCGCAGTTGTTTTTCGAGATGCCTTAATGATCCTTTGCAGAGCAGGTTGATAACTTTTCCTCCGGCGTCATGGATCCAGTTGATTGAAATATCCCCATCTATAAATCCAAGAACTTCAACTTTTTCCTGGAAATTATTACGCCGGGCCCACCTTGTGATCATTTTAAGAGCTTCAATTTCCCCGATGGAAACCCGCGCCGAGGCAACCTCGATGCGGTCGACTTTCACTTCTTTTAATAAAAATGCTGCTATGTGAAGTTTTTCAACCGGAGAATAAGAAATACCCTGCATTTGTTCGCCATCCCTGAGGGTGGTATCCATTATTTCAATTCTCATTTTATTCCTTTTTTCCTGTTTCAAATGAAGTTATCAGATCTTTTTTACTGAGAAGATAGTCTATGTCGTCGAGACCTTTTAACATGCACTCTTTTTTATATGGATTTATTTCAAATATGACCGATTCACCGTCCGGAAGAATGGTAATAGATTGTTTTTCAAGATTTATCCTTATCAGAGATCCGGGTTCCTTTTGAATAATAAAGAGAAGGTTATTAAGGAATTTTTCAGGAACTACAACAGGAAGCAATCCGTTGTTAAGGGCATTATTTTTGAAAATATCAGCAAAAAAGCTTGAGATCACAGCCCTGAACCCATAATCATATATTGCCCACACAGCATGCTCACGGCTTGATCCGCTGCCGAAATTCTTACCTGCCACAAGTATTTTACCGTTGTATCTTTTATCGTTAAGGACAAATTCCATATTTCTGTTTCCGGTCTTTTCGTATCGCCAGTCGCGGAAAAGATTTTCACCAAACCCTTCCCTTGAAGTTGCACTGAGGAACCGTGCCGGAATTATCTGATCGGTATCCACATTTTCAAGAGGCAACGGGACACATGTTGATTCAAGTATATTGAATTTTTCTTTTGGCATTTCGTTTTTCTATTATTCAGTTTATATTAATCAATGAATTCGCGGGGATCTGTTATTCTTCCTGTTATCGCAGCAGCAGCAGCTGTCAACGGACTTGCAAGAAGGGTTCTTGCCCCGGGTCCCTGGCGCCCTTCAAAATTTCTGTTTGTCGTTGAAACAGCATATTTGCCTGAAGGGATTTTATCTTCGTTCATCGCAAGACAGGAGGAACATCCGGGTTGTCTTAACTCAAAACCCGCCTTATTCAGGATTCTGTCGAGGCCCTCATCGATTGCCTGCTTTTCAACTGCCTTTGATCCTGGAACAATAAGAGCAGTAATGTTTGCAGCTTTCTTTTTACCCTTAACCAGGTTTGTAAAGGCTCTTAAATCTTCAATCCTGCCGTTTGTGCAGCTGCCAAGAAAAACATAATCAACAGGGTGCCCAAGAAGTTTCATCCCCGGGACAAATCCCATATAGTCGAGAGATTTAAGGAATGAAACAGAATCCTCAGAGCTTATATCATCCGTTGTAGGGATTGAATCATCTATTGCTATTCCCATTCCAGGATTTGTACCAAATGTTATCATTGGTCTGATATGGTTCCCGTTAAACTCCAGTTCGCGGTCAAACAGGGCTTCAGGATCGCTCTTTAATTCTTTCCGACTAAGAAGAAGTGAATTCCAGTCGAAACCTTCGGGAAATGATGGCAACTCTTTAAGATATCTGAAAGTTGTTTCATCAGGAGCGATTAGACCACCCCGGGCTCCCATTTCGATACTCATATTGCAGATCGTCATCCTTCCCTCCATTGTCAGGTCGCTGATAACAGATCCCGTATATTCAACAAAATAACCTGTAGCTCCTCCGGTTGATATCTGAGATATGACATACATGATAATATCTTTTGAAGTCACACCCTTTTGAAGTATTCCGTTGATGGTAATCTTCATTTTTTTGGGCTTGGGCTGAAGGATACACTGGGTAGCAAGAACCATTTCAACTTCGCTTGTACCGATTCCGAATGCGATGGCTCCAAAAGCACCATGTGTTGAAGTGTGACTGTCGCCGCAGACAATAGTCATACCCGGCCTCGTATATCCAAGTTCCGGACCTATTACATGCACTATTCCGTTTTTGGGATGATTCAGACCAAATAATTCTATTCCGTAATTCCTGCAGTTTTCGGCAAGCCTGTCGACCTGGTTCCTTGAAAGTTCTTCCCTGATAGGCTTATCCTGATTTTCAGTTGGAATATTATGATCCGCTGTAGCCAGTGTCTTCCCCGGTCTGAATACGGGTATTCCTCTTTCCTTCAAGCCATTGAATGCCTGAGGGCTTGTCACTTCATGAATGTAGTGCTGATCGATGTAAAGGACATCAGGTCCATTTTCTATCGACTGAACTACATGTGAATCCCAGATCTTATCAAAAAGTGTTTTCGGTTCCATCATTTCTTTTTCTTATCTCAGTGGAACTCTGTGTCTCCTCAGTGGAACTCTGTGTAATGTTTTTATAAGAATTTACACAGAGAAACACAGAGAAGTCACAGAGGAACACAGAGGTTTTCCGTTTATTTGATCTTGGATATTGCATCTATAAATGCTTCTACTGAAGCGGTTACTATATCAACATTTGCAGAGAAGCCGTAATAAATCTTTCCCTCGTGTTCTATCTGGATATGGACCTTCCCGATATCATCGCTTCCTTTTGTTATTGCCTGTATAAGGAACTCCTCGAGATGAACTGTTTTACTGATAAGGTGCTTTACTGCCGCAAAGGCAGCATCGATTGGTCCGTTTCCTGAAGCTGTTGAGGTATGTACCTCCCCGTTTATTCTTATTCCCACTGTTGCAACAGGTATGGCTGATTTTCCGCATGTAACCTGGAGAAGCTCAAGCTTAAGAGACTTTTCTCCTGAAAAGACTTCTCCGGAGAGAATTCTGAGGTCCTCGTCATTGATCTCCTTTTTCTTGTCGGCAAGTGTAAGAAAACGGTGATAAATATCATCAAGTTCCTCCTTACCGAAATTATAACCCAGTGTTTCAAGCCTGTGATTGAGAGCCGCCCTTCCGCTTCTCGCAGTCAGGATAATTGATGATTCCTTTATTCCAACCTCATGAGGATCAATTATCTCGTAATTTTCCCTGTACTTAAGGACTCCATCCTGGTGAATTCCTGAAGAGTGAGAAAAGGCATTCCTGCCAACAATCGCTTTGTTAGGCTGGACGGGCATGCTCATAAGTGTTGATACGAGTCTGCTTGTGCTGAAAATTAGCTTTGAATTAATGTCCGTTTTAAGGTTCATTGAGTGATGGCTTTTGAGGATCATTGCCACCTCTTCGAGCGATGTGTTTCCAGCCCTTTCACCAATACCGTTCATAGTCACTTCAACCTGCCGTGCTCCGTTCAATACTCCCATTATAGTGTTTGCGGTTGCCATACCAAGGTCGTTATGACAATGCGTCGAGATGGTTGCTTTATTAATATTTGAGACATTTTCCTTAAGAAACCTGATCTTTTCCCCATACTCTTCCGGAAGGCAGTATCCTGTTGTATCAGGTATATTCACCACTGTTGCACCTGCCTTTATGACTGCCTCGATGACCTTTGCAAGATATTCGTTTTCACTTCTTCCCGCGTCTTCAGCATAAAACTCAACATCTTCCACAAATTTACGGGCATATTTTACAGCATCGACAGCTCTTTTAAGTATCTCCTCAGGTGTTGTCCTGATTTTATACTTTATGTGATAGGGAGATGTACCGATACCGGTGTGTATCCTCTTCTTTTTTGCATACTGGAGCGCTTCGGCAGCCACTTCAATATCTTTCTTCACAGCTCTTGTAAGAGCGCATATTACCGGATTTGAGATAGCTTTTGATATTTCAACGACGGATTTGAAATCACCCGGACTGGAAATCGGGAATCCGGCTTCAATTACATCGACACCGAGAGCTTCAAGTGCCTGCGCTACCTGGATTTTTTCAACGGTGTTCAGCTGGCAGCCTGGCACCTGCTCCCCGTCCCTCAGGGTAGTATCGAAAATGATTACTTTGTCTTCCATAATTGCTTGATTATGATTATTATTTAACCGGTCTCAGTTTTCTGACTGCAGACCCTGTTCTCCATAATTCAGAGTTTCCTAGTTCCTTTAATTCAGCATCGAGTACCTCTTTATAATTTGGAGCACCCGTTGAATTTAAGACTCTGACGCACTCTTCGCCTGACTTCACTTTATTATAAAGATCTTTAAAAACCGGGAGAACGGCATCCCTGAACTTTGGTCTCCAGTCGAGTGCCCCGCGCTGTGCAGTGGCGCTGCAGTTGGAGTACATCCAGTCCATTCCTTTTTCGTCAACAAGCCGGATAAGGCTCTGGGTCAGCTCTTCGACAGTCTCATTAAAGGCTTCTGACGGAGAGTGTCCGTTATCGCGCAATACCTTATACTGGGCATCCATGATTCCTGCAAGAGCTCCCATTAGCACACCTCTTTCTCCAGTAAGATCCGAGAATACCTCTTTTTCAAAAGTTGTCGGGAAGAGATATCCTGACCCGATTGCTATGCCAAGAGCAATTATACGGTCAGTAGCCCTTCCGGTGAAATCCTGAAAGACGGAAAAGCTTGAATTTATTCCGGCACCTGCAATAAAATTACGTCTGACACTTGTCCCGGAACCTTTAGGTGCACAAAGAATCACATCTATATCTTCAGGAGGGATTACGCCTGTATGCTCTTTGTATGTAATTGAGAAACCATGTGAAAAATAGAGTGCATCTCCTTTTTTAAGGCATGGTTTCAGCCTGGGCCAGAGAATTCTCTGGGCAGCATCTGAAACCAGATATTGAATGATGGTCCCTTTTGTGGCAGCTTCCTCAACTGTGAAAAGCGTTTTTCCGGGAACAAACCCGTCAGCAACAGCTTTGTCCCAGTCGGCTTTGAATTCGGGTGCCTGACCGATAATTACATTTATGCCATTATCTTTCATGTTAAGGGCCTGCGCGGGTCCCTGCACTCCATAACCTATTACTGCAACAAGTTCGTTTTTAAGCACTTCACGTGCTTTTGACAGTGGAAACTCATCGCGTGTTACAACTTCTTCAAGAACTCCGCCGAAATCAATTTTTGCCATGGTTAATAATTTTATGTTTGTAAATGCTTTAAATATTTTTTTCGTTTCATTTGGTTTTTCGCCCCCCTTCCCCCCTGAAGGGGGGTTGAAAGCTTTTTAAGCCCCCTTTAGGGGGTTGGGGGCAAAATAAACTCATCCGGTTTATACTGATTTGCTTCATCCATCTCCTCCAGATATGCATTAAGCTCCTTAACCTGTCTTGTAATAGCAACCCGTCCTGACCTTACGAACTGTAATACACCGCTTGGCTGAAGCACATGAAGCAGATCATTTATCTGTGATTTATGTCCGGTTTTTTCAATTACAATATATTCAGGAGAGACTTCAAGAATCCTGGCATTATGGTCGCGGACTATAAGGTCGATCATATTGCCCGACATCAGCCCTGTTGTTTTTACCTTGTAAAGTGCAAGTTCCTGATATACTATCTCATCGGAAGTATGGACGAACACTTTCAGAACATCAACAAGCTTCTGCATCTGACGGGCAACTTTCTGAACCATTTCAGCGGTTGCCTTTACAACAAGGGTAAGCATCTGAACGCCTTTGACTGCAGATTCGGAGGCTGTGATGCTCTCGATGTTAATCTGTCTTCTTGTCAGAATAATGGTTATCTGGCTCAGGATGCCTATGTGATCCTCCGTAAAAAGAGATATTGTAAATTCCTGTTTATTCATAATTATATTTTCTTTTCTCTTGTTAACACCCCCCAACCCCCCCGGAGGGGGGCAAAATTCTGTTGGGAATTAACTCCCCTTCAGGGGATGAGGGGTATTTGCTTTATTTGTATGTTAAAGTCACCTCCGATACTGAAGCTCCAGGTTCAATCATTGGCAGCACATTTGCCTCCTTGTCGATTTTTATATCGAGCAGGTATGGTCCGTCTGCCTCAAGCATTTCAACCAGTGATTTTTTCAGTTCCTCTCTTTCCGACACAATTTTTGCAGGTATGCCATACCCTTTTGCAATAGTTATAAAATCGGGATTGACAAGTTCGGTTGATGCATACCTTTTCGAGTAGAACATATCCTGCCATTGTCTTACCATTCCAAGGAAATTATTATTCAGGATAATGATCTTAACCGGGATCCTGTACTGCATTATTGTTCCGAGTTCCTGTATCGTCATCTGGAATCCACCGTCACCAATAAATGCAACTACCTGTTTGTCGGGCTTTCCGATTTTTGAACCAATCGATGCAGGAAGTCCGAAGCCCATAGTTCCCATACCACCTGATGTTACAAGACTGTTAGGGTTTGAAAAGCCGTAATAACGTGCGACCGACATCTGATTCTGTCCGACATCAGTCACAATTATTGCATCACCCTTCGTCAGTTCAGAAACCAGCCTGACAACTTCTCCCATCTTAAGCTTCCCTTTTTCAGGTCTTGTTTCGGACTTAATAACTTTTTCATATTCAGTCTTGTCGCAGATCCTGAATTCCCTTATCCATTTTTCATAACTTTTTTTCTGAACTATGGGAATCAGATAATTAAGGACCTCTTTTGCATCATTGTTTATTTCCAGATCGACTATTACATTTTTATTGATCTCTGCTTCATCGATTTCGATATGAATTATCCTTGCATTTTTTGCATATTTTTTAAGGTTCCCTGTTACCCTGTCATCGAAACGCATTCCGATGGCAATAATTAGATCAGCCTCATTTGTAAGCAGGTTTGGACCATAGTTCCCATGCATCCCGAGATATCCCGTATAGAGACGATGCCCTGATGGAAACGAAGAGAGACCGAGCAGGGTTACTGCAACAGGGATTCCGGTTTTTTCGGCAAATTTCAGAAGCTCGTCTTCAGCTCCAGATAAAAGCACTCCGTGTCCTGCAAGGATAAGCGGCTTTTCAGCATGATTGATCATAATTGCAGCTGATTCGATTGCCCTTGTATGCAGTTTAATGTGGGGATTATAACTCCTTATATAATTACACTTTTTATATTTAAAGTCGAGCTTTTCGTACTGGGCATCCTTTGTAATATCAATGACAACTGGTCCGGGCCGCCCGGTTTTCGCAATGTAAAATGCCCGTGCGATTGTTTCAGGGATATCAACCGATTTCTTTATCTGGGCATTCCATTTAACAACAGGCATCGAAACCCCAAGTATGTCAGTCTCCTGGAAGGCATCCGTCCCGATCAGGTTTGAAACCACCTGTGCCGTTATGAATACTACAGGAATAGAATCGAGATAAGCATTTGCTATCCCGGTAATCAGATTGGTTGCCCCCGGACCGGATGTCGCAAAGCACACACCAGTCTTGCCTGTAACCATAGCATAAGCCTGGGCAGCATGAGCCGCACCCTGTTCATGCCTTGTAAGTATATGGTTCAGTCTGCCTTCATAATCGAGAAGACGGTCGTAAACCGGCATTATGGCACCTCCCGGATAACCGAAAATAGTATCCACACCTTCCTCAACCAGGCACCTGAGAAGTGCCTCAGCACCGGTAACTGTCTCAAACCCGTTTGTCTGTTCCTTAACCTGTATCGTTTCCTTTTCAGTCTTCATAAAATAACTTTTATCTTTATCGATCATTTCTTAACCCACCCCCCGCCCCTCCCAGGAGGGGAGCCTAATGTGTAAGCCCTCACCTCGCACCCCGTACCTCGTACCCGTCGTACCCCGTACCCCGTACCTTATATAATCCGAACTGCTCCCTTATCTGCTGAGCTTACCAGTTTTGCATATGCTTTAAGTGAAGGCGGAATTGCCCTGTTTCTTTTTGAAGGTTTAAAGGCATTATCCCCTTTAAGTTGTTCTTCATGAATTCTTTCGACAAACTCATTTTCTGAAATAAGGGCATTTATTTTACGGCCGGGAACATCTATTTCAATCTGATCACCTTTCCTGAGAACAGCAATTTCCCCACTTGCTGCTGCCTCTGGCGATAAATGTCCTATCGATAACCCTGATGTACCTCCTGAAAACCTTCCGTCAGTTATTAGAGCGCATTTCTTATCGAGAAGTTTTGATTTCAGATAGGAAGTAGGGTAAAGCATTTCCTGCATACCTGGTCCTCCTTTTGGCCCTTCATACCTTATAACCACAGCATCACCCTGGGTTACAATTCCTTTTAGAATTCCGTCCACAGCCTCTTCCTGCGATTCGAAAATAATTGCCGGGCCCTTAAATTTTAAAAGAGAAGGATCGATGCCCGCAGTTTTAACAATACATCCGTTCTTTGCGATGTTTCCATAAAGCACAGCGAGACCTCCGTCTTTATTATAGGCGTTTTGCATGCTTCTTATACATCCGTTCTTCCTGTCGGTATCAGGATCGTCATAAAAAGTGCTCTGGGAACCCATCTCAAGATTCTTTTTCATTGATGGAGCACTCATCCAAAGATCTTTTGCCTCAGGCAGGATTTCACTGCTCATAATGTCCCAATCGGCAATTGCCTTGTGCAGGCTGTTATAATCGATACGTTTCACAGAACTATCTATCAGTTTATTGCGTTCAAGTTCTCCCATTATTGAAAGAATTCCTCCGGCTCTGTTAACATCCTGTATGTGGTACCTGGAACTCGGCGAAACTTTACAGATGTTAGGTATCCGTCGCGATAGTTCATCAATATCTTTCATTGTAAAATCAACACCGGCTTCATGAGCAATTGCAAGAAGATGGAGAACAGTATTAGTCGATCCGCCCATGGCTATATCAAGCGACATTGCATTCATAAACGCCTGTTTTGTTGCAATTGATCGCGGCAAAATGTCTGAATCACCGTCGACATAATATCTGTTTGCGAGACTGACTATTAATTTTGCGGCCTTTTCGAAAAGTTTCAGTCTGTTGGAATGAGTGGCAAGTACTGTACCGTTACCGGGCAATGCCAGACCAAGGGCTTCAACAAGGCAGTTCATGGAGTTTGCTGTAAACATCCCTGAGCATGATCCGCATGTAGGGCAAGCCGACATCTCCATTTCATAAAGGTCCTTATCACTTACAGAGTCATCGGCTGCAGATACCATCGCGTCGATCAGATCGATATTTCTGTTCCGGTAGTTGCCGGCCTCCATGGGCCCGCCTGAAACAAATACTGCTGGTATATTCAATCTCATCGATGCCATAAGCATACCAGGAGTTATTTTATCGCAATTGCTTATACATATCATTGCATCAGCCAGATGGGCATTACATACATATTCTACGCTGTCTGCTATAAGTTCCCTTGACGGGAGGGAATAAAGCATTCCTTCATGCCCCATTGCTATGCCGTCGTCTATTGCTATAGTATTGAATTCAGCTGCAAACAGACCCTGCTTTTCAATCTCTTTTTTTATGGACTGTCCTATGCTATGAAGATGAACATGTCCGGGAACGAATTGCGAGAAGGAGTTGACGATTGCTATCACGGGTTTTCCGAACTGATCCTCTTTCATTCCGTTTGCCCGCCAGAGACTTCTTGCACCGGCCATGTTCCTTCCTGTTGTTGTTCTTGAACTTCTGAGCTGATTTTTCATCGCCATAAAGATCTTTTAAAAAAAAAGCTTCCCGGTGATCCGGAAAGCCTCTGTATGTTTATATTAATACATATTATTCCCGGATCATTTGCCTGTGGCAAGAATGAGGATGAGGGCGATAATATGGATTAAAGTTTTCTTCACTGTTTTCTTTAAAATTGAATGACAAAAGTATTTAATTTTTTAATATATCAAATAAAAACAGCATTTTTTATTCATTTTTTATTTTTTTGTTCAGCGGTAAGCTGATCCGGAACTTTGCCCCTGACTTCCAATTTGATTACAGTTGCAACCTGATCGGGTGCTGAAGCAGGCAATGAAATGGTTAGTGCACCATCTTTTGAGTTCATTGTCTTGACTTTTGTTCCGTCAGACAGGATCCTTGCAGAAACCACACTGTTCTTCAAACCGGGGATAATCAGCTTTCCATTTGACGGCCATTCAAAAACTGAAAAATAAAGAATGGTTCCATTTTTTGTCTCTTTTTTTGTGCATCGTCCCCATTGGAAAAGACCCCATGGACTTGCTTTGGTCCCATATACTGCTTCTCCGTTAACCTTCATCCATTTACCAATTTCGGTAAGTATGTTCACACTTTCAGGCGGAAATTCTCCTTCTGCCGTCGGTCCAACATTCAGCAGGAAATTGCCACCTTTTGACGCAATATCAAGAAGGTTCTGAATAAGTGTCTTTGGTGTTTTATAGTTATGATCATAGCTTTTATAACCCCATGTCCCGTTCATTGTCATGCATGTCTCCCAGTCGGTTCCGTCGAGATCAGCCAGATTTGGGATCCTCTGTTCCGGGGTTTTATGATCTCCCGGGAAATTCGGTCGTTTCAGCCTGTCGTTTGTAATAATTGCAGGTTGAAGTGATAGCAGTGACTGAAGCTTCGTGGCGGCATCGTCCGTCATATTTGTTGGTGTATCCCACCACAAAACAGCCAGTTCACCATAATTTGTAAGAAGCTCCTTTACCTGAGGCACCGATACTGCATCGATATATTCAGCGAAAGTTCTTTTTTCCTGTGCGGGATCCCAGTGACCGTTATGCTCTTTTGTATAAGCATCAATAATTACTGAATCCGGATTTGCCCATCCCTCTTTCATCGGCCTTCTGGCAGCAGATCCGCCCGGATTATTCCAGTCCTGAGCTTGTGAATAATAAAATCCGAGTTTTATACCGTATTTTTTGCATGCTTCAGCAAGCGGTTTTAAAAGATCTTTCCCATAAGGTGTCGCATCAACCACGTTCCATTTACTTGCTTTGGTTTCAAAAAGTGCAAAACCGTCGTGATGCTTGGATGTGATCACTATATACTTCATTCCTGCATCTTTTGCCATTCTTACCCATGCATCAGGATCATATTTTACTGGATTGAAATCTTTGGCAATTCTCTGATAATCAGCTACCGGTATCTTTCCCCGGTTCATAATCCATTCCCCGATCCCTCCGATCTGCCTTCCGTCCCAGGTTCCCGCAGGTACCGCGTAGACGCCCCAGTGAATGAACATACCGAAACGGGCTTCGCGCCACCATTGCATTCTTTCGTCTTTTGTAAGAGCTTTCTGGGCTGTTTCCCTGAACCATCAGGAAAATTAAATACACATGTTGTCGATTAACCTTTTTCATTTTTGTATCTATTTGTTACAATTATTCCATCCATATCACCGGATTTCTTACCGGCAGATTTCTTATAACCTCTTCATTTGAAGGAAAATGATCAAGCATTTTCCATGTATTGAGCCATGATTTTTCACCAAACTTGTATGCTCCGAACACCAGGAAGGGATGTGCAACCGGCCAGTTATCCCAGTACATTACATCCCTGGGGTAGGTCCATTTGGTTTTATCAGCTACAAAAGGATAAAGAAATTCGATTCCTTTCCGAAGTGATTTCCCATCAGGGGTCTGATAATTAAACAGGTCATTGCTTGCGTCAGAAAGTATCAGGCAGACCATTGTCATTGCATCAAGGTTGAACAATGAATAGCCGTATGGCTTTGTCCGTCTCAGTTCCTGCGGGAAACTTCCGTCAGGAGCCATCTGTTCCGGAAGCAGGATCTCCCTGTACCTCTGCCTGCAGAAATCAAGAATCTTTTCATTACCTGTCAGCCTTGCAAACGACGCAACCTGCATGACCCAGCACGTTGCATGATTATTCTTTGCATTCATTTCATCAATGCTGTACTGGTGGGTCATCAGCCATTCGATATACTCCGAGAACCATGATTTTATAGTCTCAAGGAGTTTTTTATCAACCCATCCTGCTTTTTCGATTGCCAGTATCGACTGGGCAACTTCCATCAGATGAATAGTATCTATTATTCCGGTACCTCTGCCGGTAAACCTTCCCTTTATAGCCTGGGCATAAAGAAGCGAGGGATTCATTCTGGTAGCTGTGTCGGCAAACCATGCAGACAGGTGGAGAAAAGCCTGCCTTACATATTTTTCATCACCGGTGATTTTATATGCCGATGCCAGCAAACCGGTGATCTGGCTCAAGCGGATCATTGCCTTCCGATGCTCAGTAAAATTACCTGGATTTGTCATTCCGTCCCGCTGAATATATGGACCATCAGGATTTTCAGGATCAGGCCACCAATAGTCCCCTTCCGAATAAAAATCATGGATCCCTCCGGCACTCCGGTCACAGGAGAATGATGTTACTGTAACTGGTTTTTCATAAAGAACTTTGTCAGCACGGGCAATTATTTCAGTTCTGAGTAATCTAATTGTCTGACGTTTGATTCCTCTTTCAGAACAAACTCCTAGGACAGGAATAAGAATAATTGAAAAAAATAATGATGAGAATTTAAATGACATATAATATTTCCCGTTATCGCCTTTACGCCGTTATGTCGTTATGTTTCAATTTCTAACCGCACCTCTAATCTATCTGAACTGTTTTACGTATTCGAGAAAAGTCTTTGCGGCTTTGTCGAGGTTTTGAACAGAGCCTCCACCTTCCAGTACTTCGCACATTTCATATGTGATATATCCCTGGTATCCTATTTCCTTGAGTGTGTTTATAAAGGTTTTGTAATCGAGAAATCCCTCACCGATTGGTACTGCTCTCATCTGTGATTCCCTTCTTACATAATTCGTGTGGTTGAGTTCATATGTATATCTTGGAAGCTCCTTATAGTCAGCGGTTGTGGTATGGACAATGTAAGGCTTCATCGTATAAATAGCCTCCTTAATCTCTTCAGGGGTCAATCCTTCAAGAGTCGGTGACCAGCAGTCGAAGGCCGCTTTCACATTTGGCAGATTTACTTCATCAAGAAGCCATTTCATGGCATCATGATGAAGAGCAATGTCGTGATGGTTTTGAATTGCAAGCGTCACACCATATTTTGCAGCCAGTTTACCGGCCATCTGCAGTCCTTCCACAACCATTGAATACTGTTTATCGTAAGGAACATCAGGCCGCTCATAACCGGTATAGATACGAACCATGCTGGTTCCGATATCCCTTGCAAGCCGTGCAAGCTCACCGATATAAGTTGCCTGGATCTCAACATTTGGTATTCCGGCCTTATCTACACCAGCTGTAAAATCGCAATATCCTGCGAGACAAACCAGCTCAAGACCAAGTTCTTTAATTCTTGCTTTAAGCTTTTGCCTGGCAGCATCATCATAATCGAGAATTGAAACATGAGGCCGTTTCGCAGCCAGCATTACTCCGTCAAAGCCGAGTTCCTTTGCCTTTAACAGGAATTCATCTACGGTGAGTGTTGCCTGACCGCGCCAGATTCCCATATAGCTTACCGAATGAAGGCATGTTTTAACTTTAAAATCAGCCGGGTTCCCTGTTGGAATCTTTTGACTGAAAATATTGAATACAATTAAAAACAAGGAAGAAATTGTAATTACCAGCTTTTTCATCGTAAGGTTATTAATTTGTGATTGAGTCGAATAAAAGTATAAAAAATCTTCCTATATTCAGCGATCATTTCAACATTACTGTCATGCGAAAAAATCTTCTTTTCCTGTTTTTTGTTGTGCTTTCAATTCTGCATTCAAATGCACAGGTACCTCAGGATGTTTACAGAAAGCCGCTTAAGGAGGTTCTGTCGGAAATAGAAAAACGTCATGATATAAAGATTCAGTACAGCGAAAGCCTTGTCAAAGGAGTAGATGTCCTTTATCCTTCATGGAGATACAGGATTGATACTGAGGAAACTCTGACAAATATCCTCTTCCCTCTTGATATGATTTTTACTAAAACAGGTGATAAGATTTACCAGGTAATCAAATATGCATATCATGTCCGGCCGGTGGAGGAAGGGAAAAAAGATCTGGACCAGCTTCTGTCTCTTTATAAAGATCTTCCGGCCTGGGAATCGCGGAAGGCTGAACTGAGGAAATGCTTCCTTTCACAGATGAATCTTTCGCCATTACCAAAGAGGACTCCGCTAAATCCAATCTATACTCCAAAAAGGAAAATGGATGGTTATACTGTTGAAAATGTAGCAATTGAGACCATTCCTGGAGTATACCTCTGCGGTTCACTTTACAGGCCCGCCAAAGGGAAAGGACCGTTTCCTGCAATACTATGCACCCATGGACATGCAAGCAGTACAGACCTCAATCAATATGGTCGCTACAGACCTGATCACCAGTACCGTTGCGCCATGCTTGCAAAAATGGGTGCGGTTGTTTTCAGCTATGAAATGTTTGCGTGGGGGGAATCACAATTGCAGGTCAGACAATGAGGTACACCGCACAGGACTGGCAATGACAATGCAGACATTGAACTCGATGCGTGTAATTGATTTCCTTACATCTTTGCCTTATGTCGATCCGAAACGGATTGGAGTCACCGGCGAATCAGGCGGAGGAACCCAGGCATTTCTTCTTACAGCTCTTGATGACCGGGTAACTGTAAGCGTTCCCGTTGTAATGGTCTCATCATATTTCTACGGAGGTTGTCCGTGCGAAAGCGGGCTGCCAATACATTCATGTTCAGATGCAGGAACCAACAATGCCGAAATAGCCGCTATGGCTTCTCCACGGCCGATGCTGGTAATTTCAGATGGAGACGACTGGACACAGCATGTTCCTGAAATTGAGTTCCCTTATCTTCAAAAAGTTTATGATCTTTATGGTAAAAAGGAAAATGTTGAGAATGTTCATCTTGCAACTGAGGGACATGACTATGGAGTTTCAAAGAGAATGGCAATGTACGATTTTATGGCTCGTCATATGGGGTTGAATATCAATGCAGTGAAAGATAAGACAGGTAAGATTGACGAATCGAAGGTAACTATCGAAAATTATGAATCACTTCTGGTATTTGGAAAGGATGGGAAATTACCACCATCAGCAGTCAAAGGGCCTGAAGCGATAAGGGCAGTGTTAAAATCTTTGCAGTAATTCATTAAAAAAATTTCTATTTTTACAAATAATAACCTTAATCCGACATCCCCCTTCCCCCATCAAAGGGGGACTATAAATCTTGAATCTTATAAATTAATAATAAACTTTAAAGACAAAAAAATGAAAAAAAGAAGATTAATTTCAATCATCCTGTTAATAGCAGTATCAGGCTTTATCTTTTCAACTTTTTATTCCTGTAAACCGGCAAAGAAAAATATCGGCTTGCAGTTGTATTCAATACGCGACTCAATAATGAGAGACGTGCCTGGCGCTATTTCAAAGGTGGCCAAAATGGGATATACGTTTGTTGAACCGGCAGGATATGACAACGGAAAATTCTATAATATGGCGCCGGCTGATTTCAAGGCTCTTTGCGAAAAGAATGGCCTTCTGGTGCTGAGTTCACATACCGGCCAGGCTCTTCCCGATTCAGCCAGCTGGGATAAAACAATGGCCTGGTGGGATGAATGTATAGCAGCTCATGCCGCCGTTGGAGTAAAATTCATCGTTCAGCCCTTCATGGGGGAGGAAGCCTACAGGAGTCTTGATACCCTTAAAAGATATTGCGATTACTTTAATCTGATAGGTGAAAAATGCAATTCAAAAGGTATTCGTTTCGGATATCATAATCATGATAAAGAGTTCTCAACCCAGCTCGAAGGACAGACAATTTATGACTTCATGCTGACAAATACCGATCCTGCAAAAGTTATGTTCGAAATGGATCTTTACTGGACCGTTGTTGGCGGTGCAAATCCCGTCAGTTATTTCGATAAATATCCCGGAAGATTCGAATTATGGCATATCAAGGATAAAAAAGAGATTGGAGGTAGCGAGATGATGGACTTTCCAGCAATTTGGGCTGCTGCTGCTCAATCAGGAATGAAATACGGTATTGTTGAAGTGGAAGAATACAGCTTCGACCAGTTTACAAGCTGCAAGGTAAGCTGCGACTTCCTGAATGAAGCAGATTATGTTGTAATGCCGATGTAAACAGCCTTTTATACGAAATTTATTTTCATGCATAAGATTTTATTTTTTCTGACAGGATCATTATTGATCCTGTCAGCTTCAGGTTGCGGTGATAAATATTATTCCGAAGGTGATTTTTCTTCTGTTTTAAAGATTGATTCTCATGTCCATATAAACAGCAATAAAGGATATTTTGAAGAACAGGCCATTAAGGATAATTTTATACTTATTACCCTTGGAGTGGATCACGGGGATTCGGCTAATATCCAGCGTCAGCAGGAAAATGCAACTTTTTCGGCCGGGAAATATCCCGGTAAAGTATTCTATGGACCAACATTTCTATTCGATACTGCAGGCTGGGGAACAGACTCCTGGAGTAAAAAAGTAATTAACACAGCTGGATAAAGATATTGCAGGTGGTGCAATTACGGTGAAAATATGGAAAAACATAGGGATGACGGTACGCGACAGATCCGGGAAATTCATAATGACAGATGATCCCGGCTTGGATCAGGTGTGTTGAATTCATGAAAAGCAAAGGACTCCCTGTTACGGGCATCTTGGTGAGCCACGAAACTGCTGGCTCCCCCTTGATCAGATGACTGTTAGCAGCGATAGTAGTTATTTTGCCAGCAATCCTCAGTATCATATGTTTCTTCATCCTGAATACCCTTCATATGAGGATCAGATAAATGGCCCGCGATAACCTGCTCGTAAAACATCCCGATCTGATATTTCATCGGCTGTCACCTTGGCAGTCTTGAATGGAATGTTGATTCACTTGCAAAAAGGCTTGACAGGTTTCCCAACATGGCAGTGGATATGTCGGCCAGAATTTGTCATTTGCAGTATCAGTCGGCACAGGACAGAAAGAGGGTAAGGGATTTTTGCATCAAATATCAGGACAGGCTACTTTATGGAACCGACACAGGCGACAGCGGGAATTCTGATCCTGAAAGATTCAAAAATAATATGCATGAAACATGGCTTGATGACTGGATATATTTTACCACAGATGATGAGATGACTTCGGATAAGTTCAGGGGGAAATTCACCGGACTAAAGCTTCCGGAAGAGGTGGTAGATAAGATTTACAGCGGGAATGCCATTAAATGGTATAAATTGAAATTAAATTAATCAAGAATCAGCCCCCCAACCCCCCTAAAGGGGGGCTAAAATACTACCCCCTTTAGGGGGCAGGGGGCAAAACCAAATATTATGAAGCCATATTTTACCAAACTTAGTGTTTTAATTCTGTCCCTTATTTTTGTAACAAATGTTACAATTTTCGGACAGAAGGGAAATCTTCCGGTTGCCTCTGGGCCCTTTAAGCCTACTGATGAATCACTTCAGCAGAACAAGTATCCTGAATGGTTCAGGGATGCTAAATTCGGAATCTGGTCGCACTGGGGCCCTCAGGCAGTACCAAGGCAGGGCGACTGGTATGCAAGAAGAATGTACCAGGAGAAGGATCCTGCCTATAAGTACCATGTTGAACATTATGGTCATCCATCGGAATTTGGCTTCAAGGATATTATTCCACTCTGGAAAGCTGAAAAATGGGATCCTGAAAAACTTATGGCTCTGTACAAAAAAGCCGGTGCCAGAGTATTTTGTCAGCATGGGAACACATCACGACAATTTCTTTCTGTGGAATTCAAATATTCACAAATGGAATGCCGTAAAAATGGGTCCGCAAAAGGATGTTGTAGGAATCTGGCAGAAAGCAGCAAAGGCACAGGGCTTGAAATTTGGGGTATCTGAACATCTTGGTGCAAGTTTCACCTGGTTCCAGGATGCTCACAGGTCGGACAGCCAGGGACCTAAAGCCGGCGTACCATATGACGGAGCAAATCCTGAATTCAGTGACCTGTACCATGCTGCCACTACTCCTGACGATAAAGGATGGCTTACAAACAATCTTGTTTTTCAGATTGAATGGTTCAGCTCCATAAAAGAACTGATTGATAATTATCATCCTGATCTTCTTTATTCCGACAGCGGGATGCCTTTTGAAGATGTCGGTAGAAGTCTGATTTCTCATTATTACAATCAGGATATAACCAGGAACAACGGTATCCTTAATGTGGTATATACATGTAAACAGGCTTCCGGAGGCAAATGGGTGGAAGACGTGGAAAGGGGAGTAAAAGATACTGCAAGCCTGTATCCATGGCAGACCGATACATCAATCGGAGACTGGTACTACAGGACAGGCCAGAAATATAAAAGCGCCACAGAGGTAGTTCAGATGCTGGTCGATATCGTAAGCAAAAATGGCAACCTTCTCTTAAATGTCGTTCAGACTCCGGAAGGCGACCTGGAACCAGATATGCTGAAAATACTTGACGAAATAGGAGTCTGGACTTCAGCCAACGGGGAAGGGATATATGGCACCCGACCATGGAAAACCTTCGGTGAGGTGTCGGCAGAATCAAAAGCTTTTAAACCTGGGCGCTTCAATGAAAACTATAAATTCAACTCGAAGGATATCCGTTTTACGGCAAAAGATGGTATATTGTATGCTTTCTGTCTGGGAATTCCGACAGAGGATATTCTGATAAGGTCGCTGGGTAAAAACTCCGGTCTTACTGAAAAACCTGTTGCCTCCGTGAAGATGCTCGGGAGTGATATTAAGATCAGGTGGACCCAGACTGCGAACGGATTGATAATAAAAAAACCATCAAAATTCCCCATATGGCAGGTGCCGGGATTTAAGATCGAATTCAGTAAATAGCTTTAACCTAAACCCAAATCTATAATGGACTCAATTTTTAACTCGCGAAGAAGCTTTATAAAGAAAGCTGCTTTAGGAACCATGGCTGCGATAAGCATCCCGGAAATCCTTTCAGCAGCAATGCCTAAGGAAAAAATTAAAGGTTTAAAGCTTTTAAAGGAACAGGTGATCCTGTTTCAGGGTGATTCAATAACGGATTCAGGCAGAAATAAGGAAGATACAGGATTCAATACAGCCAGGAATCTGGGTTCTGGTTACCCGATGCTGGCAGGAGCTGCCATACTGAACAAATATGAAGCGCTGAATCTTAAAATTTATAACAAAGGCATTTCAGGAAATAAAGTCTTCCAGCTTGCCGAACGATGGGACAAAGATTGCCTCGAACTTAAACCCGATGTACTGAGTATCCTTATCGGCGTAAATGATATATGGCATAAGCTCAACGGAACTTACAACGGCACAGCTGAAATTTACAGGAATGACTACATAGCCCTGCTTGAAAGAACCATAAAAGCTCTTCCAAACGTGAAACTCATTATATGTGAGCCTTTTGCTGTTAAGGGAGTAAAAGCTGTTGATGATAAATGGTATCCTGAATTCTTCGATTACCAGAAGGCAGCAAAAGATATTGCCCGGCAGTTCAAAGCAACTTTCATTCCGTTCCAGAGCGTTTTTGATGAAGCCCAGAAAAGAGCTCCGGGATCATACTGGACAGGTGACGGTGTCCATCCGTCACTTGCCGGCGCCCAGCTAATGGCAAAAGCCTGGATGAAAGCCCTTTTATAATTCTAATCCTGTAAAAAAAATGAAAAACATAACACGACGCGGATTCATTCAGCATAGTCTTTCTGCCGGCATCGGGATGGCTGCCCTGAGCCCGTCTTCCTGACCTGCCTGCTATGGCAAAGGGAAAAATGAAATTTGGCCTTGTAACTTATCAATGGGGAAGAGACTGGGATCTGCCGACACTTATTGCCAACTGTGAAAAGACAGGATTACTGGGCGTTGAACTGAGAACTGAACATGCACACAAGGTTGAGATAAACCTTACTGCTGCTCAGCGTGCTGAGGTAAAAAAACGCTTTGCCGACAGTCCGGTTGAATGCATTGGCTATGGAGCCAATTTTGAGTATCACAGCCCTGATCCTGCACAGCTCCGGACCAATATTGAGCAGACAAAAGAGTATATTAAACTTTGTAAAGATATCGGAGCAACCGGAATCAAGGTAAAACCAAATGATCTTCCTGCGGGTGTTCCAAAGGAGAAGACAATAGCACAGATCGCGGCTTCGCTGAATGAAATCGGAAAGTTTGGCCGCGATTATGACCAGCTTGTAAGGGTTGAGGTCCATGGCAACCTTACACAGGAAATTCCAAATATGAAAGCAATTTTCGAACTTGTAACCGAACCGAATGTCAAAATGTGCTGGAACTGCAATGACCAGGATCTGCTTCCGCCCGGACTTGAAGCTAACTTCAATTCTGTTAAGAAATGGTTTGGCGATACGGTTCATGTCCGTGAACTGAATGTAGGTGATTATCCGTATCAGCAGCTTTTTAATTTATTTAACGGCATCAGATATAAAGGCTGGATCCTTCTTGAAGCACGTACAGAACCTGCTGACAGAATCGCAGCATATGAAAGAACAATTGACAATTTTTAAACAAATGACGAAATAACCCCCTTTCCCGTTTCCCCCAGGGGGGAAAGGCTGAATAATTCCTTCCCCCTTGGGGGAAGGCTAGGAAGGGGGTAAGAAAATAATAAGGATGACTAAAAACTATCTAAAAATGACAAACAGAAGAGATTTTATAAAGATCAACAGCTATTGGTGCTGCAGGGATCACAATAGGTGGATCTGGGCCTCAGTCCAAAAAGCTATTCCCAGGTGGTGGGATCCAACGATCGTATCAATCTCGCCGTAGTTGGCATCCGCAGCAGGGGCAGGGATCATATTAACAGCTGGTGCGCGCTTAAGGACAACCGCAACGTAAGGATAAAGACGATATGTGATGTTGATGAACAATTTTATCGCTCAGGCCGCAAAGCTCATCCTCGACAAATCAGGGGAAAAGGCAGTCACTGAATGGGATATGCGCAAGGTGTTCGATGATAAGGATATTGATGCTGTCTCATTCGGGGTTCCCAACCACTGGCATGCCTTAAGTGCAATATGGGCCAGCCAGGCAGGGAAACATGTGTATGCTGAAAAACCAGCCTGCCATAACATTTATGAAGGAAGAAAAATGGTCGAAGCTGCAGCGAAATATAATGTACGTATGCAGACCGGATGCCAGAACCGGTCAATTCCAAACGTCATAGAAGCTATGAAGTTCCTGCACAGCGGAGGTATCGGCGATGTCTTTATGGCAAAAGGTCTCTGCTATAAACCCCGCGATTCCTTTGGAATTGCACCTGACGGAACTGCACCGGCATCACTTCATTACGATATGTGGCTCGGCCCTGCTCCTTTACGTCCATATAATGAAAAGAGAGTGCATTACAACTGGCACTGGTTCTGGGATACAGGAAATGGTGACACAGGCAACCAGGGACCTCATCAGTTCGATATTGCTCGCTGGGGTCTGAACAAAAATGAACATCCTGTTTCGATATACTCAATGGGAGGTCTTTTCGGAATTAATCCTGCTGAATGTGCTCAGGAAACCCCGAATACCCAGACCTCAATGTTCAAATATAAGGACGGCAAAATACTGGAATTCGAGACAAGGGGAAGGTACACGAATGATGAATCAAGTCTGGGAATCCGGATAGGCAATACATTTTACGGGACCGAAGGGTATCTTGAACTGAATGAAGAAACATGGAAAGCATTCCGTAAGCGCGAAAGGGAGCCATTTGCCGGATCAAAAACCGGTGAAAAAAGTGTCGGCGATCCGACATTCCTTGCTGCTCCGGGAGGAACTGAACATTTTGCTAATTTTCTCGATGCAATCCGTTCAGGCAAGGATGAAACCCTTAATTGCCAGATAAAAGAAGGTTTTATTTCATCAGCACTTCCGCTTCTTGCAAATATTTCCTACCGGCTTGGAAGGGAACTTACATTTGATGGAGCAAAGGAAAAGTTCGTAAAAGACAAGGCAGCTGATGCAATGCTAACAAGGAACTACAGGAAACCATACGTTGTTCCGGAAGTTGTTTGAAAGTATAGAAGAATTTTACCACGGGTTTCACGGAGTTTCACGGAATTTCATTCCCAGATCCAACAAAAAAATGTAATTACATTGTAATTACGTATTTTCTATGTTAAAGATCATAAAACCCGTGTAAATCCGTGAAATCCGTGGTTAATGGATTTAATTATAGATACCCCCAAACCCCCCAAGGGGGGCTTAAGAAAGAGTAGAGTTTATTGAAGTCCCCCCTGGGGGATTTAGGGGTTGATTAAATAATATTAAGATGAAATTAATTAAACGCCGAAATTTCATTAAAACCTCAGCCGCCGGTGCTGCAGGTTTTGGATTACTGGGTAAAGCATCAGTTTTTGCTCAAAATCAGGATACAGCCAAACGAAGGGTAGGTATTATCGGGCTTGATACTTCGCATGCCACTGCTTTTACAGGCGCATTGAATAATCCCTCAGCCGGTCCGGAATTTGGCGGATACAAAGTTACAGCTGCCTATCCAAGGGGAAGCAACGACATAAAATCGAGTGTTGACAGGATTGCCGGGTATACTGAGGAGGTTAAGAAGCTTGGTGTTGAGATAGTTGATTCAATTGGGGACCTGCTCAATAAAACAGATGTTATACTCCTTGAAACGAACGACGGACGGCTTCACCTTGAGCAAGCCCTGCAGGTTATGAAAGCCGGAAAGAGGTTATTTATCGATAAGCCGATAGCCGCATCCTTAACTGATGCAATAGCGATCTTTAATGCCGGACGGAAGTACAATGTTCCGGTATTCTCTTCATCATCTCTCCGATATATTGCCGGAGCAGATGAAATTGCAAAAGGTTCCATAGGGAAAGTGCTCGGAGCTGATACTTACAGCCCGGCAACAATTGAGAAAACGCACCCCGACCTTTTCTGGTACGGAGTACATGGTGTTGAAACTCTTTTCACTGTTATGGGTACAGGATGCAAAAGCGTTACAGGGACATTTACTGAAGAAACTGATCTGGTTACAGGCCTATGGGCAGAAAACAGGATAGGTACATTCCGTGGAATACGCAAGGGGAAATCCGATTACGGAGGGATTGTATTTGGTGAAAAGGGGGTTGTTGCACTTGGCAAGTACAGTGGTTATAACCCTCTCCTTGTTGAGATCATAAAGTTTTTTCAGACCGGAATTGCACCGGTCAGTCAGGCAGAGACAATTGAAATATTTGCTTTCATGGCAGCTGCCTCAGAGAGTAAGAAGCTTATCGGTGCACCGGTGTTTATAGAAAGTGTAATAAGGGAAGCTAAAAGGGAAGCTGCTGAAAAAATTGGTATTGAAAACAAATAAAGATCTCTGAATTATGAAAACATCCCGATTGTCAGTTCTTTTTTCTGTTATTATCTTTCCTCTGGTGTTAACATCATACCAGGGAATAAAAGCCCAGGGTGAAAAAAGCAAAAAGGTTGAATTCTCAGTCAGGGAATCGGAACAAAAAGTTGATGTAATGATAGGAGGGAAGCTGGTGACCTCGTATTGCTGGCCTGAAAATGTTTACAAGCCTGTTCTCTGGCCGGTCAGGACACTTACAGGCACCGAAATTACAAGAGGGTTCCCCCTGAAACCCAGGGAAGGGGAACGGAATGATCACATTCACCAGGTGGGGTTGTGGCTAAATTATGGGAATGTCAACGGATTCGATTTCTGGGGAAATGGCTCGACAGGGAAAAAAAGTGAGAATGGCGGTGTAATTAAGCATCTGGCTATTGAAAGTGCAACCGGCGGCAACGGTGAAGGGGTGCTTTCTGTAAAGGCGGTCTGGCAGGATCCTTCAGGAAAAGAGCTGCTTGAAGAAAAAACAGAATTTCATTTTCTGGCTGACGACCAATATTATTGTATTGACAGAATTACAACACTTACTGCTGGTAATCAGGATATTTCAATGAAGGATACAAAGGAGGGAATGTTCGCAATCCGCGTTGCCCGGCAGTTGGAACTTCCTTCAAAAGAAGATGTCCCTCTTCTTGACTCCCGGGGAAAACCGGGAACTGAGAAAGCAATGGAGAACAAGGGTGTAACCGGCAATTACAGGAGTAGTGAGGGTATAACAGGAGAAGCGGTATGGGGTACGCGGGCGAAATGGATGGACCTTTACGGGATTATCGGAAATGAGAAGGTCTCGGTTGTAGTCTGCGACCATCCTGAAAATCCATCTTATCCGACATACTGGCATGCAAGAGGGTATGGATTATTCTCAGCAAATCCACTTGGAGGCAATGATTTTACGGGTGGCAAAGAGATTGTTAATTTTTCGATACAGGCTGGTAAATCAATCACTTTCAGATACAGGACAATAATCACTTCAGGAATCCATTTAAATGATGAGGAGATTAACAGATTGGCAGACGATTTCGCCGGAAAATACAAATAGTTATTAATTCTAAAATAGTAAATATCATGGCAAACAAAGTATCAAGGTTGAATTTTCTAAAAACCGCAGGATTGGCAGCTTCGGGTGCTATGCTCGGAAGGAGTGCTTATGGAAAAGTTGCAGGACCGGAAATAATTCCGAATAGTAAAGTAAGTCCTGCAAGAAAGGTGAACCTGGCATTAATCGGAATTGCGAATCAGGGAGCCGGCGATGCCAGGCAATTTATAAATTCGGGTCTGGCAAATATAGTTGCTGTTTGTGATGTGGATCTGGATTCTCAGGGTTGTCAGGAAATAATTAAACTGGTCCCGAAAGCCAAACAATTCAGGGATTTCAGGGTGATGTTCGACAAGATGGCCGGAGATATTGATGCCGTACAGGTGGCTATTCCCGATTTTGCTCACTTCCCGGTATGTATGGCCGCGATGCAGCTGGGGAAAAGCGTTTATGTCGAAAAACCTATGTGCCGGACTTTCCTGGAAGCGGAACTTATGGCACAGATGGCTGCAAAGAATCCAAAACTGGTTACCCAGGTTGGAAACCAGGGACATTCGGGTGAGAATTATTTCCAGTTCAAAGCATGGAAAGAAGCAGGTATTATAAAGGATGTTACAGCTGTTACTGCATTCATGAATGGTAACCGGCGGTGGCATCCGTATGATCCGAATATTACAAAATTCCCTGAAGCACAACCGCTTCCGAAAGGGATGACAGATAAAGACTGGGATACATGGCTTACAACAGCTGCATTTCACGACTTTAATGAAAAATATCACCCTGGCAACTGGCGCGGCTGGTATGATTTTGGTCTTGGAGCCCTTGGTGACTGGGGTGCTCACATCCTTGACACTATTCATGAATTTCTCGATCTCGGGTTACCATATGAGATCGAAGCTGTTCATGTCAAAAACCTTAATGATTATTTCTTCCCTCTTGAAACTACGCTTCTGTTCCGTTTCCCAAGTCGCGGGGATATGCCTCCGGTTGATATCACCTGGTATGACGGGGTACAGAACTTGCCTCCGGTACCTGATGGATACTTTTCAGTTCAGGCCGCCACCGACAACACAATACCTCCTCCCGGCGGTGTAACCCAGAAGCCTTCTGCACCTCAGGGTAAACAGCAGAAAATACCTCAGGCAGGTAAGATCATTTTTAGCAAAGAGTTGATGTTTAAGGGGGGAACACATTCTGCCCCTCTCTCGATCATTCCCGAGGCAAAAGCAAAGGAGATGGCTTCAAAATTACCGGTCGTGCCCAAAAGCCCCTCGGATCACTATATAAACTTCCTGAAAGCGTGCATGGGAGAGGAGAAGACCCGTTCGCCGTTCCAGACGTTTGCACCTCTTGCCCAGATATTCTCTTTAGGGATTATTGCGATGCGTCGTAACAGAAAACTAATCTTCAACCGTGATACAAAGGAAATAACAAACGATAAGTTCGCAAATTCACTTCTGACCGACAGGCCTCCGAGAAAAGGCTGGGAAAGCTATTACAGTATATAAAATTAAGGTTGCCGGGTACTGGGTGCTGGGTGCTTTGCCCTGCACCCTTTGCTCTGAGCTCTGAGCTCTGAGTTCTGAACCTTTATCAGGCGCCTCTGAGTTTTTTCAGCTCATTGAAGTGGGTCATCGACATTTTCTCCCTGGCTTCCCTTGAGGCTTTTCGGTAGGCTTCAAATTCTTTTTTCAGTTCTTCGCACTCTTTCCTTGTATGGACCGTAACATTGTGATTTCTCTGATATGCCATAAATCCGGCTGTAAGAAGTCCTGCAAGAACGACAATTATTGTCCATAGAAATGCATTATAGGCCTTTTTGTTTATATCTATACCCATCAGCGAGATGCTGTTCTTGGTTTTTGTCATTTGTTCAAGATCCGCCCTTATTGTTCCAACGGAGGCATTCAATGAATCTATTGTAAGATTAAGGCTTCTAGTGTCATTCTTTAAACCTTTTATCTCCGATTTTGCTGCTTTGAGCGAATCAAGAGAGTTACCTTTCATCTTCTGAAACATATCCTCTCTGATAGCCCTGAAATCTTCATAGATCCTGGTTTTCTCCTGAACAAAATCCATCTGCTGCTTCAGCGTTCCGTTCTGCAGCATATCTGGCAGAGCTGTCTGAGCATACCCGGCGAAAGGAAACATTGTCATCAGCCCAAATGCAAATATTATTCTGATACCGGCAAAATTCATCTTCCCCATTACTAGTCAGATTTAAGTTCTATAACTCCCGTGTTCTAATAAACGCCGGTAACAGGAAATTATTATGAAAAGCTTTGTTAGGATAATTAAAAGAAAATAGTAAATTTACTGTACTACTAACTGACTACTTATTAACCTAATTGAATCTGCCTATGTAAAATTCCTGCTATTGCATGTGGGATAAAAGATCCCAAAATGCCCAACTTACAACATCATATTCTAAATTATCTTATTTCCTAACTAATCAACTTTATTATGAAAGAAAATCCTAATCATGGGGTGCCGTATTTCCGGTACCTTAAAAAGCTTATTTTGGATCTTAGAGTTCTGATCCTGGTATTGCTGCTTGGGGCTTCAAATACCCTTTCAGGCTTTGAGCTTCAGCAGATAACTGTATCAGGAACAGTAACCGATGCTACAACAGGCGACCCTATGCCTGGAGTGAATGTTATCATTAAAGGTAGTGTTACTGGGGCGCTTACGGGCCCTGACGGAAAATATTCACTGCCCGTCACCGATCGGAATGCTGTTTTGTTATTCTCATTTATTGGTTATAATACATTAGAGCAGCCTTTGTCGGGCCGGACAACGGTTAATGTAGCCCTTGAAGCTTCGACGACGGCACTTCAGGAGGTAATTGTTACCGGGTATGGTACTCAGAAGAAAAGTGACCTTACCGGTTCAGTTGTCAGAGTAACAATGGATGAAAAAGCAACTCTTGCAAACATGAACCTATCCCAGGCTATTTCGGGAACTACTCCTGGAGTGAATGTTCAGGGATCAGGTTTGGCCGGTAGCGATCCGTCCCTTTCAATCAGGGGACAGACCTCATTGTCTGCGAACGATGCGCCTCTGGTGGTTCTTGATGGTATAATCTATAATGGATCTATATCAAATATCAATATCAGCGATATTGAGTCAGTAGATATACTTAAGGATGCCAGTGCTGCTGCTGTTTATGGATCAAGATCGGCGAACGGAGTAATGCTTATCACCACCAAAAAAGGAAAAACTGAAAAACCTGTTATATCATTTAATATGTATTATGGTTATCAGGATATGACCAATAATCCGATGAGGGTCATGAATGCCGAAGAATATGCTGTAAGGCTAACTGATTATTATTATCAGCAGAATCTGTATACATGGTATAAAACAAAACCTACAAGTGCTACAGGAAAACCCGTCAGACCCGATATCACTAACAAAGAAATTGTAGCTGCCCGTCTCAGAACACAGGAAGAGAGAGATAATTACATAGCCGGCAATGAGATTAACTGGGTGGATGAAGTTCTACGGATTGCCCCAATACAGAATTATAATTTAAGCATGTCAGGGAAAAGCGACAGGTCAAACTACTATGTTTCTGCTTCATATACTAATGAGCAGGGTATTCAGCTGAATGATGAATTCAAAAGGATCACCCTACATTCCAATGTTGAGAGCAAAGTTACAGACTGGCTCACTGTCGGACTGAATTCTTCATATTCATTCCGTGATTATTCGGGCCTTGAAGCCAGCCTTGGCGATGCAAGAGCCTGCAGCCCTCTGGCCAACAATCTGATTGGCTCCCCAAATTATAAAATGTATCTTACAGGGGAGGCATATATGCCCTATCCTCTTAATAATCTGTATGTTGATCATAAAGATAACCGAAATGATCTGTTACTGGTAGGAAATGCAAGAATAACAGTTCCATGGATAAAAGGATTAACGTATGATTTTAACTATTCCAACAATTTATACTCCAGGAAATACAACAGATTTTATCCTGTTACTGTCCCGGATGGTTCCGGTAACAAAGGTCAGGCAATTAAGAATCCATCGGAAGAAAGAAACTGGATATATAACAATATTCTAACATATCTAAGGACATTTGGCAACCATCAGGTTAATGCAACCTTGCTTTATAGTCAGGAAGGCCGAAATGCGGAAAGTTCAACCCTCAATGCCCAGGGATTTGACAATCCTGTTCTCGGGTATAATAATATGGGTCTTGGAACTACTGTAACTGTGGGTTCATCGGCATGGAAAGAAAACAGTATTTCCTACATGGCACGCGTTAACTATTCATTTATGAACCGCTATTTGCTGACAGCAACAATCCGCCGTGACGGCTTCTCGGGGTTTGGACCGGAAAAGAAATTTGCCAATTTCCCTTCAGTGTCACTTGGATGGGTAATCTCTGATGAGTCATTCATGGAGAGTCTTCCAGGGCTCTATCTGAAGCTGAGAACATCCTATGGAGAAAACGGAAACCAGGGGATCGGACGTTATTCAAGTTTTTCAAGAATGACAGCTGATTCCTATGTCTTTGGACCGACAACAGCAATTGCTGTTTACCCGAGTTCTCTTGGGAATGCCAGTCTTGCCTGGGAAAAAACGGCTTCACTCAACGTCGGAGTCGATTTTGGCTTCTTTGACCGGAGAATTTCGGGTTCTCTGGATTTATATAAAGCTAAAACTACTGATGTACTTGTCAGCAGAGCCCTTCCTCCGACAACCGGATATCCGAGTGTCTGGACAAACATCGGGGCGATTGACAATAAAGGTATTGAACTTGAGCTGAATAGCATAAACCTTACCGGCAAGCTTGGCTGGGAAACCAATTTTGTGTTTTCGCTCAACCGCGATAAGATCTCGAAACTCTATGGTGACGAAAATGATAAAGATGTGGGTAACTCATGGTTTGTCGGAGAACCAATCAGCGCTATTTATGATTTTGAGATGATGGGAGGCCTCTGGACCGAAGCCGAACTTTATGCCGGACAAACATACCTTGCCTGGTATCCCGGTCAGTACAAATATGTCGATCAGAACGGAGATGGTGTCATTGAACCAAATCTTGACAGAAAAGTTATAGGATACCGTACCCCAAGCTACAGATTCAGCATAAACAACACTCTTACGTTCCGGAATTTTACTTTCTCCTTCTTTATTAACTCAATCCAGGGAGGTAAAAAGTATTATATGGAGAATAATGCTTCTGTTGTTAATGTCGATTTCCGGTCAGATAACGTATTAAGGATAAACGCTTCGGCAGTACGTCCTTATTGGACTCCCGACAATGGTGTAAATAATGCAACAGGTGTGTACAACTCGCCTGCGCAACCGAGCGGGATTTATGAAAGCAGAAGTTTTGTAAGACTCCAGGATGTTTCACTGTCATACCGGCTTGGTCCCCAGGTGCTCGACAAATTAAATCTGAATGCATGTCAGATCTTTATTTCCAGTAAAAATCCCTATGTATGGACAGCCTGGTCAGGCTGGGATCCTGAGACAGGAACCAGTAATTCACCGCTGATGAGAAATGTAACCGCAGGTTTCAGGGTTACATTCTAGATTATTTATAATGATATACAGATGTAAAATTATGAAACCGAAAAAATATAAGATGATGAAAAAATACTTAAATCTGATTAATAAGAAGTTCTTGTTATACGCAGGAATTCTGCTGTTGGTCTTCCCTTCCTGCAGTGAAGATGTACTAAATGAAACCCCTCTTGATTTTCTTGCTCCCGAGAATGCCTATATGACTCTCCCGGGAATAAAGCAGGGAATAACAGGACTGCATTTTTCAGTGCGCCAGAGGTGGTACTATGGAACCAACCAGCCTGTCTGTGCTGTAATGAGAGGTCTTGGTACTGATATAGCTTATCATGGTGAAGATCCGAATAGTAACATGTTTTTATGCAATTATGTAACTAATATTACTTCATCAAATACAGATTACTGGAATATCTGGACATGGAATTACGAACTTATTCAACGAGCGAATGTCCTTATTGAGGGTATAAATAATGCTGATATCACTATCTGGACGAATGAAGCCCAGAAAAATGCATATCTTGCTGAAGCGATGTTCTTCAGGGCTTATGCATACCGGACTCTGGTTTCGTTTTATGGCGATGTTCCTTTGGTAACTGAAGTAATCAAGGGTGCAAAAACTGACTTTGTGAGAACACCAAAAGCTCAGGTCTACAAGCAAATGGAAGACGATCTTATTTTCGGAACTACCAACTTGCCTGAACCAGGTAAGGAAGAAGCTCCGGGAAGGATCACACAGGGAGCTGCCTGGCATATGCTAAGCGAGTGCTATCTTGCCCAGGGCAAAAACCAGCCCGCTGTTGATGCAGCAACGAAAGTTATAACCGGATATACATATGCACTTATGACCACGCGGTTTGGTGACAGGCAGAATGTTGTTTTCGGAGCCGGAGATCCCTATTATGATCTTTTTGCATATGGGAATCAGACCCTGGGGATTAATAAAGAAGCCATATGGGTAATACAGGTGGAGCCGCCACCAACTACCGGAGGAGGATCAGTGGAAGGTAACAGGGCATTTGGACCTGCTTATTTCAGAATAGGAAACACTCCTGATGGAAAAGTAGCGTTCAGAGGTCAATTATACAATGGTTCATACACTGGGTATTCTGATACCCTGGGACGTCCTGTTTCCTGGATACATCCAACAAATTATTCGGCCTATGATATCTGGAGAAGTGACTGGAACAACGATATCAGAAATGCCAAATATAATATCAAAAGGAATTTTTATTACGACAATCCGGCTTCAACATTTAATAAGAAAAAAATCAATCTTAAAGTTGACTATGCTGCTCAATATGCTGCCGGAACAAGAGATGCAATGAGGGATTCCACACAATATATATATCCCTACTGGATGAAGTTTGCAGATCCGTGTCACTATTTCACCGATCCGGCCAGATCGGGCGGAGGGAACGATCATAAGGACCGTTATTCAATACGCCTTGCTGAAACAATTCTACTGCGAGCTGAAGCATATATCAACTTAGGGTCGAAGGATCTGGCTGCTGCTGATATCAATATGATAAGGAATCGTGCAAACGCTACACCGGTCGCTCCTGCAGATGTTACAATAGATTATTTGCTTGATGAACGTGCCAGGGAACTTTACGGTGAAGAGAATAGATTTATTACCTTACGCAGGGTGGGAAAACTTGTCGAAAGAGTCCGGGCATTAAACAATAACCCTAAAAACCCTGGCTTAAATATTCAGGATTATCATGTTTTATTTCCAATACCTCAAAATCAGATCGATCTGAATATTAATGCTCCTTTCCCTCAGAATCCGGGATATCCGTCGAATTAGAACCAGGTCAGAAGAAATTTGAAATTGAATTTATTATTGAAAATCAGCGGGTGAAAAGAATACCCGCTGATTTTATTTTAACTCTTCGCACATCGCCATAATGTTCTCCGGCGGTACCTCAGACTGGATATTATGAACTGCAGCAAACACAAATCCGCCACCCGGTGCCAGAGCATCGATATTCTTTCTTACATCGTCAATAACTTCCTTTACTGTTCCTGCTGAAAGTATTTTTTGGGTATCGACACCCCCGCCCCAGAATACTATGTCCCTTCCAAAATCCTTCTTTAACTTATACGGTTCCATACCCGCAGCGTTAATATGTACCGGATTTATTATATCTATCCCCATATCAATGAAATCAGGTATCATGGGACGAACATTTCCGCAGGAATGGAACATTACTTTGGCTCCGGGAGCTGATTTTTTAATTGCCGTTATTATCCTTACAATATGTGGTTTATAATATTCCCTGAAGTGATCAGGACTAACCAGCTGGGATTCCTGAGTACCATAATCATCAGCTTCAGCTATGACATCAACGACATCAGAAAGTTCTTCCAGCGCCATCTTCCAGAACTCAATTTTCAGGTCAGCCAGCTTTCCTATAAGACGATCCGAAAACTCAGGGTATATAAAGGCATCAACAAGGGCGTTGCTCATACCCCTGAACCTCTGCTGCATTTCAAAAATCCCGGCACAAAGTCCTTTTATCATTACAAGTTTTCCCTGTTCCCTGAATCTGAGAGCCTTTTCTCTTAATCCTTTTATTCTTTCTTTTTCTGACGGATCAGGCCAGGGATATGATTCAATTTCACACATCCCGGGGGTGATGTATTCCATCGGATGTTTTACAAGTGAAAACCAATACCCGTTCTTTTTAGGAAAATTGTGAGTAAAACCCCATTCATCATTGTATTCCCAGTGGTCCCCCGAATCGGAAAGCTTGCTGTAAACCTCCCGGTTATGGCTGGTCAACGGAAATAATCCACGTGTATCAACTTTAAGAGTCTCCAGTACCTCTTCTGAGGGTATAACAATTTGTTGAATTACATCCGACCATTCAGGATCTTCTTGTTGTTTGCCCAGAAAGACCCTCAGATTCTGATATGCTCCGTTTGTGATCCCGGTCCATGTTGAGCCAGCCAGATCGAATGGCACTTTATCGGGCTCCTGGTGATTAAGTGCTGTAAGTATCCTTTCTCTGCTGTTCATTTGAGGCCTGCAAGAACACCTCTGAAGTATCCGATCGATTCTGCGATACCTGGCAAAGGATCACTCATATCCTTTCCGTACTCCAGACTGCAGGTACCGGCATATTTATATTTGCGCAGGGTTTTAAAGAACTTAGGGAAATCGATAATCCCTCTTCCTGCTTCTACGCACCAGCCTGCTTTCTCAGGCTTATCACAATCCCAGATATGGAAATCAAAGATCCGATCTTTATATTTCAGGTAAGCCTGAATAGGATCGAGACCAAGACGGGTTTCATGGGCAATATCGAAACAGAAGCCAATTCTGTTATCAAGGCTATTTATCTCTTTCCAGACATCGGCAGCACTTGAATAGAGAGGAAGATCAGGTCCGTGATTATGAATTGCCAGACGGAAATCATATTCCCTGACTTTTTTCTCAACATATGGAAGTAACTGAATATCAGGCACGCCGACAACAAGGTTTACACCAACAAGTTTTGCATAAACAAAAGCCTGATCCACTGCTGCTTCTGATTTCATATATATAGGTCCGACCCCATAGGGTTCAACACCGAATGATTTCATTTTTGCAAGTGTCTGATCAATGACCTCCTTAGTGCTGTTAAGAGGCAGATGGAAATCTTTGACTCCAAGCAGATTCACACCGACTCTCTTCATCATTGCCAGAGAATCATCAAGATTTATTTTTGCAAAGGTATAACCGGCAATTGCAAGCCTGAAAAGATCCTTTACGGCAGGAGGATTTACAACTGCGGTACCGGATACTATCGGCATTCCTGCAGCAACCGCACCTGCTCCAGCCGTTTTGATAAAGTTACGTCTTGTGAATTTCATGCTTTTCAGAATTTAAAATACTTTTCACGAATTGGGATATTCAATAATGCTGAGGCTGCGTTGTCGTTAAGAATTTCTTCGGTTTCCGGCCTCCATGAAAGGGCAGAACCGGTTTTAATCGCAATTAATCCTAGCTGACACATTGATATGGTTCGATGGGCAGTTTCAAGCGGTTCAGCTGTCTGCTTCCCGTTCTTTATTGCATATAAGAAATCCTCCTTGTCTGAAAGAAGGCCTGTTAAAGTGACTTCTCCCGGACCGATAGCTGAGTCGAGAATTGACTGTGAACTTGCAGTTAGTTTATCGGAATACTCTATTTCAACCCATCCGTCGGTTCCTTCAAAACGAACATAAGGACGTTCAATTTTAAATATTACTTCAACACCGCTGGCATACTGGTATTTAATATCAAACTTATTCAGGGTGTTCCATAGACCTCTGTCAAATTCACCTGTTCCTTCAATTTTTACAGGGCCTGAATATTCAGTATTGTTCCCCCACTGGACAATCCCCATCAGATGGGCACCCCAGTTTGATATCATGCCATTACAATAGCTATCTACTCTCATCCATCCTGGCCGATTGGTGTTGATTTTGATATCATGAACTCTCTTTTCGGTGTATGGAACTTCCCAGGCAGGCCCAAGCCAGAAATCATAATTAAGCTCAGGAGGGACAGGCATAGTAGGTTGAACAGGCAATGGAGGTCCATCGGAAGGGACAGCAACAAAAATACGCTGAAGCTTTCCGATACGGCCATTTCTGACTAGTTCGACACCTCTGGCAAATTTTGGTAATGTCCTGAATTCACTATCGTTTCGGGTTATTACTCCGTATTTCTTAATGGCTTTAACAAGCTGACGACCATGTTCGATACAGGTAGATATCGGTTTTTCGAGCGAAATGTGCTTACCTGCCCTGGCAGCCTCAATTGCCATTGGAACATGCCAGTGATCAGGGGTTGCTATCATCACAGCATCAACATCTTTGCGGAGAAGAACCTCACGGAAATCATCTATTGCATCACATCCTTTGTAAGTAAATCCCTTTTGCTGTGAATAATAGTCATTAACCTGCTTTTGACCGTTTGCCAGTCGCCATTTATCGACATCACATACTGCAACTATCTGGGCATTTTCTGACTTTAAGAATTGCGGGATATTCGGGTTCACGGTCTGTCGGCCGATGCCAATTACTGCTACATTGATCCTGTTGGCGGGAGACTTTTTCCCAAGCAAGTATGAAGGAAGGATTGTCGGTACAACAAATATACCTGCCGTTCCAATTGTTGCACTTTTAATGAAATCTCTTCTTTTTGAACTCATAGATGCAAATTTAAAGTTTCAGTGATATATGTTCATTGGTCAATAAAGATAATAAATCAGTTTGATTTTACCGGTAGATGTTATTATCTTTAGAAATTAATGTATCCACTTCCAGTATTAATTTTTCAAAAACATAGATATGAATAGAAAAACTTTTACCAGACGCAGTTTTATAGGCACTGCAGCTGCTGCAACTGTGTTGAGCAGTATACCTTTCAACATTTCCCAGGCATCAAATCCTCAGGGCAAAAAGCCTGATTCAAAGGTCGGAGGAGTTCAGCTGGGTGTGACGACATACAGCTACGGGAGTATGCCTCACAAGGTAGATGATTGCATTCAATATCTCCTTTATGCAGGGGTCAATTCCATCGAGCTCAGGAATGTTGCAGAAGAAGATCTTGGTATTCCTCAGGTACAAAGGCCAGCGCGCGGAGTAGAATTAACTGAAAAGGAAAGAGCTGAGCTGGCGAAAGCCGCTGGAGGGATAAAGGAAGCTCAGCGTAAGTGGAGGTTGTCGCTTCCAATGGAGAGATATGCCGAAATGCGTAAAAAATTCAATAGTGCGGGGATTGAGGTATACATTGCAAAATTTGCTCCATCGGGCTGGTCGGATGAGGAGATCGATTATGCTTACAGGGCTGCAAAAGTTCTGGGATCGATTGGTATAACTGATGAGCTATCCGATGCAAACTGCCAGCGACTTGGGAAATTTGCCGAAAAGCATAATAGCCTGGCAATGTACCATACTCACGGTCAGGTAGCCGATCCGGGTTTTTCCTTCGATAAATATCTTGGATATTCACCTGCAAACATGCTTAACCTCGATGCCGGACATTATTTCGGAGCTACCGGGCTGCATCCAAATGATGTGATCATAAAATACCATGACAGGATGCGGAGCATTCATATCAAGGATAAAACCGGTCCAAAAAATGCAACCCCAAATACAAACAAGCCTTTTGGTGAGGGCGAAACCCCTATCGCAGATGTTCTTCTTCTGCTGAAAAAAGAAAAATGGCCGATCAGGGTTGATGTCGAGCTTGAGTACCCTATCCCTCAGGGCTCTGATGCAGCAAAAGAAACTAAAAAATGTATTGACTACATGAGAAACATTCTTGGATAAATTCAGAGATGGACTCTTTAAGATCGATATTTTTAGTTACTCTATTCCTGATATCCTGTTCCTCAGTAAAGCCTGGCATATCCGGAAAAGAAGAAAAGACCGGAGAAGAAAATAAGGCAGATTCACGCAGAAATATCCCGGAGAAACCGGGTGTTATAGATATAAAGGACTCTTCAGTTCCTGCGTACCAGGATATTTACGATATGATCCGGGGCAGGGTTGCCGGGGTTGAAGTATCAGGAAAGTCAATTAAGATCAGGGGTACCAATTCACTGAATGTAAGCACAGAACCTCTTTTTGTTGTTGATGGTGTTATGGTAAGGGAGATTGATGATATTGCCCCTGAAACCGTAAAATCTATTGAGATTCTCAAAGGTCCCGATGCTTCAGCATACGGAATAAGAGGATCTAACGGGGTAATAGTGATAACCCGGAAAACTGGGAAAGACCGGTAATGATCTGCTGAATAGGGAGAGGATTTGTTTTTACCCCGTACTAATCATCAAATGAAATAAAGCAAACAGTAACCTTTACTGTCGGCAGCGATATTATTAAAAACAGAATAATGTAAAACCATCTGTTCACGGATGATTACCTTCATTTGGTCAAATTTAATACAAGTTGTCTGTAATTATTTCTAATTTAGTGCTCTAAGCTATAATGCCATACCAGGCTCACTGGGAAACAGTTTACTGATCATATCTCTTTTCTGGCACTATTTTAATAAATGTTATTTGATCAGGAAGCCTGAGTTTTCTGTACGATTTTTGAGGTGACTTAATTAGTATGAATGAATGAAAAGGTATAAATTAGATTGTATTTTCAGAAAATCACCTAAAACAACCTATTTCTTAAAGTAATTTCTGATGAGATTTATAAAGATTTTATTGCTTTTTGCAGTCCTTCTGTTGACATCAACTCAGGTTAAGGCTCAGGCTGCATGTCTTACACTTTCTTCAGGAGCCGGAACCGATAATCAGAAAGTATGTGTTAACAACCCGATTACAAATATTATTTATACTCTTGGATTAGGTGTTTCATCCGCAACTGTAACTGGTTTGCCAACTGGTGTAATTGGTGTTTACAGTCCGGGCTTTTTTGTTATCAGCGGTATACCCTCAGTTGCCGGGGTTTATAGCTATACAGTAACTACAGTTGGATTTTGTACCGGATCAAATAAAGATTCAGGTTCAATCACAGTCACTGCCTTGCCCTCGGCCACAATATCATATACCGGATCTCCCTGGTGTACGTCAGCAGGTGTCCAGAATGTAACCTTAACAGGTACGACCGGAGGTACATTCAGTGCACCTGCCGGTCTGAGCATAAATGCTTTAACAGGAGCAATAACTCCGGGTGCAAGTACAGCAGGGACCTATACAGTAACCTATACAATTCCCGCGACAGGAGGTTGCGGAATATTCACAACAACCACCTCAGTTACTGTTACAGCCTTGCCAACGGCTCTGATTTCTTATGCCGGTAATCCGTATTGCATTACACTTGCGACACCTCAACCAGTGACCTTTACAGGTACACTGGGCGGGACTTTTAGTTCGGCACCAGCCGGATTGAGCATTAATTCTGCCACTGGGGCAATTACACCGGCGTCGAGTACGGCAGGAACTTATACAGTGACCTACACAATACCTGCAGCAGGAGGTTGCGCAATTGTTACAGCCACCACGACAGTTAATATAGTCACCTCTCCGACAGCTATAATTACCTATTCAGGAAATCCATTCTGCAGAACGCTTTTAACCGAACAGCCTGTTACCCTGACAGGAACACCAGGAGGGATATATAGTGCCCTGCCTGCAGGACTGAGTATTAATACAACAACAGGAGCTGTCACTCCTGCTTTAAGTGCGGCAGGGACATATACAGTTATCTATTCTGTGACGGTTGCAGGGTGCGGAGTCGCTACTGCAACTGCATTGGTAACAATAACAGCATTACCTGCAGCAACTTTCAGTTATTCTGGCACACCGTATTGCAGCAATGGAGCGGACCCGTTACCAGCCTTTAACGGGGGTGGAGTTGCAGGGATATTTTCATCAACACCGGGTTTGGTTTTCATAAATTCAGCAACTGGACAGATAGACCTGTCTGCAAGTATTGCCGGATCGTACACTGTGACAAATACCATTGCAGCATCTGGAGGATGCGGAGCCGTAACCGCTACAGCACCGATAACCGTTACCGCATTACCTGTAGCAGCTTTCAGTTATTCAGGCACACCATATTGCAGCAATGGATCAGATCCCTTACCGACATTTAGCCCTGGAGGAGCTGCCGGCGAATTTTCCTCATCTGCAGGTTTAACATTTATAAGTACACTAACGGGACAGGTTGACCTTTCTGCCAGTACTCCCGGGACCTATACTGTAACAAATACCAGAGCAGCTGCAGGGGGATGCATTGCCGTAATTGCATCGTCAAATATTACAATTACTCAATTCCCTGCGGCCGCGATCTCCTATACAGGAAATCCATACTGCAATACACTTGCAGGCATAATGCCGGTGACACTGACAGGAACACCTGGTGGCATTTATAGCGCAGCACCTGCCGGCCTGACTATTAATTCTTCAACCGGAGCTTTAACCCCTGGTACAAGTAGTGCAGGCACCTATACAGTGACTTACACAATAGCAGCAGCAGGAGGTTGCGGAGTTGTGACTGCAACAACCATCGTCACAATAAATGCCACTCCATCAGTTATTATAACCAACCCTCCAGCAGCATGTTCCCCGGCAACGGTAGATTTAACTGCCCCCGCTGTAACGGCAGGATCCACCCCTGGTCTTACTTTTACATATTGGACGGATGCTGCTGCGACTATAGTTTTTACTACTCCATTAACAGCCGGAACTGGAACATATTATATAAAAGGAACTACAATTGCAGGGTGTTTTGATATTAAGCCGGTAACAGTTACAATTAATCCTTCACCAACAGCAACAGCATCAAATAATGGCCCTGTATGCGAGGGGTCGCTGCTTAACCTTGTTGGTGATCCATTGGGAATGAAAACTTATTCATGGGCCGGTCCCAACGGTTTCACTTCAAACATCATGAGTCCGACCGTATCTTCAACTGCAACATTGGCGATGGCAGGTTTATATACACTCACGGTTATAAATAACTCAAACTGTCAGGATACTGCGACCACAAGAGTTTATGCCTATGCAGTTCCTGTTTCCAATGCGGGGCCGGGAGGAAATGAATGTGATCTGGATTTTAATTTGCGTGCGGTCCCAAGTGTCGGGACAGGATTATGGTCGATTGTCACCGGACCCGGTACTGCTGTTTTTACACCGAGCGCAAATTCACCTTCAGCGACCGTTACAGTTTCGGCTTATGGAACATATACTTTCAGGTGGACAGAAACAAACGGCCTCTGCATAAGCAGTTCAGTTGTTACTGTCAGCTTTAACCAGATGCCCGATGCAAACGCCGGTGCAGGAGGGGATGCATGTACTCTGAACTATACTTTAGGAGCAATTCAGGGTACTGGTACAGGAACATGGACAATGATCAGGGGCACAGGTACAGTTGTCTTCTCTCCTGGTGTAAATGTTCCCGCGGCAACGGTTCTTGTTTCTGAATACGGGCAAAAACGGTTTCTATGGACCGAAGTCAATGGTACCTGTTCTGATACTTCTTCTGTTGTGGTAAATTTCTACGAACAGCCTGTTGCAAATGCTGGTTCCGGAGGTAATAACTGTGGTCTTGATTATAATCTGAGAGCTTTACCAAGCCTCTGGACAGGGACATGGACCATAGAAAGCGGACCGGGGAGCGCCACTTATAGTCCGGATGCAAATTCTTTTGCAGCAAAAGTTACTGTCGCAGAGTACGGGACATATGTTTTCAGGTGGACGGAAGTAAATGGCACCTGTTCGAATAGTTCTTCTGTTTCAGTAACATTTATACAGCAGCCCAAAGCTAACGGGGGGCCCAGGTGGAGATGAATGTGACCTGAATTTTGTTCTGAATGCAGTTCCGGGAGCAGGAATTGGAACATGGTCCAAAATCAGCGGGCCCGGAAACGCAACTTTCAGTCCGAATGTGAATCAACCAAATGGAACAGTTACCGTTAGCCAGTTCGGCACCTACGATTTTGCCTGGACAGAAGTAAACAGTTTGTGCAATTCATCAGATATTATTAGAGTGGTATTTCATGATGCTCCCCAGGTTAGTACAGGTGCAGATCTGCTGCTGTGCAAGGGCAGTAGCATACAGCTGAGTGCTACCGGAACAGGAACTTTTGTCTGGTCACCGGCAGCTCCTCTTAATAATCCAAATATTTATAATCCTGTCGCTTCACCCGATGCAACAACTTTATTCACGGTCAATCTGACTGATCCCTGGGGATGCAAAAACAGTGATCAGATAACTGTTGAGGTAAGGGTTCAGCCTGTTGCCAATGCAGGTCCCGATCAGAATCTTGATTTCACTTTCGAAACAAACCTGCAAGCTACTGCACCCGGAACCAATCAAACCGGTGTCTGGACTCTTGTTGAAGGCGAGGGCGACATTTCAGACACCCATAGCCCCATAGCACATGTCAGTGATCTTTCACTTGAGACTAACAGCTTTCTGTGGACTGTAACAAATGGTGTATGCCCGGCATCTGTGGATACTGTCCATATTAAAGTCAAAAACCTGATTATTCCTTCATTAATAACACCCAATCTGGACGGTAATAATGATTTTTTTGTTATCGGAGGTATTGAGACTATGGGGAAAACATCACTTACGGTGTTTAACAGATGGGGAGCCAGGGTATTTGAGAAGCGTGAATATGACAACGCCTGGAACGGAGTTGATGACAAGGAAAATCCACTTCCTGAGGACACTTATTTTTACATACTTAAACCTGAACAATATAAAGCAGTTAAAGGCTTTGTGGTTATAAGGAGATGAGATGGTTTGACATGAAAGGATTTGTAAAATTAATTGGTGTATTTTCACTGATACTGCTACCGGTTACTGCAACCTATGCCCAACCTGTATGGGTTAAGGAAACACCTGCAGTTGTATCTACAGGCCCCTTATCAATTACACTGAATTACGGGATTAATGTCACGGGTACAGTATATATCATTGTTTACAACACTAACAATACTGCAATTTATTCATCATCAACAGTCAGAAGCAGGGCGCTCCTTGGCCCCAGCGGTTCCGTTGTGGCAACAGCAATTATATCTGTCAAGTCAGCAGATATCAATAAAATTTTACAGAGAGTCCTGAGTGTTAAAGATCCTAATCAGGTGCATACAATTTATATTGTTGCAGCCACCAGCAAAGGAATTCTTCAGGCATCACCTGTAAGGCTTAATGCAACCACGCTATCCTGCCCTGTAGCTAATGCGGGTTCCGGGGGAAATGAATGTGACCGTAATTTTGTCCTTAACGCCGTGCCGGTTTTCGGAACAGGGATCTGGACAAGAGTTAGCGGTCCCGGGAATGCATCTTTCTCACCTAATGCCAGCACTCCGAACGCAACTGTTACTGTTACGGTTTATGGAACATATGTCTTCAGATGGACTGAATCACAGGGTGTCTGCAAATCGAGCGGCGATATAACCGTTAATTTTTATCAGCCACCGGTTGCAAACGCAGGCTCCGGCGGAACCGTTTGTAATCTGAATTTTGTCCTAAAGGCTGTTTCAGGAGGCGTTGGTGTAAAAGGATTATGGACTCTGGCAAGCGGAACCGGAACAGTGACATTCTCGCCAGATGCAAGCAGTCCGACTGCCACGGTTACAGTGTCGGATTACGGGACTAAGATTTTTACCTGGACTTTGACAAATGGACCATGCTCATCCAGCTCAAGTGTAACGGTGAATTTTAACCAGCCTCCGATAGCCAATGCGGGTCCTGGCGGAAATAACTGCGGAATTGAATTCTATTTCAATGCTGTACCAAGTTCCGGTACTGGTACCTGGACAAGGGTAAGCGGTCCGGGCACAGCATCATATAGCCCTAATAATCATGATCCCGGGGCAAAAGTGACAGTGACAGCTTACGGGACTTATGTTTTCAGATGGACTGAAGTTAACGGGACCTGTACAAGCAGCTCTACTGTCACTGTGAGCTTCTATGAACAGGTGTCAGCAAATGCCGGCAATGGCGGAGATGAATGTGACTTTAATTTTGCACTTAATGCAGTTCCCGGATCCGGCACAGGTACATGGACAAAGGTAGGCGGTTCCGGTAATTCGACGTTCAGTCCAAATAACCATCAATACAATGCCACAGTAACTGTAACCCAGCCAGGAGAATATGATTTTGCATGGACAGAAGTAAGTTATAATTGTACTTCGACTGATGTTATTCGTGTGGTTTTCCATTCTGCCCCGACT
>CAVRYU010000010.1:0-103435 GCA_963725585.1 uncultured Bacteroidales bacterium
CAATATGCTCCGGGACCAGGCATATTTACCTCCTTTTTGAATTGATTTAAAGAAATTTAGTTGAATACTTTTTATCTGCCGTACATTTGTTTTGCAGATGGTACCATTATAACATTCAGTTCCGGATCCGGCATGTCGGGATCTAGTGGAAAGATAGGCCGTACAACACGTTTATAAGGGAGACTTTTAAAATCCTGATCAACACTTCCCCTTGTCTGAGCCATAACCCAATCGGACTGCATATCATACCACTGACTCACGAGATAACCCTGCTTTACCATTATAATATCCATTTTCTTAGGATCAATTCCTGTACCTGCTAAGTTTGGTGTGGGTGAAGATGTTCCCACAACCACAAATATGCTTCCTGTTTTAATAATTGCTATGTCAGGAAGCTTCCGGTTCGGGGGTGATTTACTTTCTGATTGCTGGTCCTTCTCATGAACAGGACTGACATATATTACTGTACCTGATAAACGAACAGGAGCTTCATATGAATTATCTGTCATTGCCCCTACAAATGCCTCTGCCTGACCACCAATACCAGCTTTTCGGGCGGCTTCCACCATTTCGCTTCCCGGAATAGAACAATAAAGCAGGCTTTTTCCTTTTGGAGTCTTAAATTCCGGCCGCTTCAATACCCTTGCCAAAGTCCAGGTCACCTCGCCTGAACCGCCACCACCAGGATTGTCGCCCATATCGCTGATTAAGAAAGGTCTTTTATTACTGGCAACAGCCAGATCAATGCATTTTTCGAGGGGATACCCAGGCGCTTCTAAACTGAATTGCCGGCGCACATCCCAGAATCTCTGAGCAAGCTTTTTTGCACCGCTTTCCACCTGACCTTCATCATCTCCTACTACCATAACAACACCCTGATTACGTCTCTCGTCTCCCCATACATAGCCTATCCAAATACCAGCATCCACCACCCCGGGCAAAGACTCCACTTCAGGAACCATTGCGTAGAGTGATTTGGCAGGTTCAACTCTGGTACTTGTCCACTCTCCGGAGAGAAGTACAGGGACTGCCACCCAGGCTTTATAAGCCGGACGTCCCTTTCCGGACGATAATCGCTCAAGCAGATTAACCACGCCACGACGATGTGTTTCAACCGCATCATCATGAGGTGCTTTACGATATGTGGTAATAAGGTCAGAGTAGAGAGCCACACGCCAGGAGACGTTTCCGTGGAGGTCCATAGTTGTTGTGACAAGGGCGTCGTTACCTATCACAGCCCTTACTCTCTCCATAAATTCCCCCTCCGGATCATCAACACCATCAACACTACAAGCCCCATGATTGTAAAACCAGAATGCATCGTAAGGCATGTTACTCCGGATAATCTCAAGCGCACTATTAACAAAAGCCTCAAATGATTCTCTGGTTACCGGCCCTCGTCCGCTGCCTCCACCAACTAAAGAAGGAAGCCAGATTGCAGACTGACCCATGACGGAATCCTTACTAAGATAGGCTGGCAAAGAAGGCGTCCTCCCTATCATAGCCTGTCGGTTGGGCATAAAAACGCTGTTTTCAATCTGTATTCCGGCAATTCCTATACGTGGTTTTTTTTGTTGTGCAGAGGCATCGGTAATAAACAACACTGCCAACAGACAGAAATTCAGGAGCAATAAATTGATCTTCATTTTTTTGATTTGTTTGTTTTATGTAATTTCATTTATAGTAAAGACGAATATAAAGAAAATTACCTTCATCAGCCCATCAACGGTAACCGCATGAATGCGTTTCGGCAACATACTGGATATCTGACTTAAAGTAGTCTCGATTCTTTTTCTGGAATACGTGATCATGAAGTTTTGACTGGGTTCATGAGGCATCTTGGAGTTGCTTTTTCCGGCAATCCTCAGGGTTATTCCAGCTGCCTCTCTGCAAACTTCTTCATTGTAGTAATCAGTATATGCACTATCACCATACACAATGCTATCTTCAGGAAGATCAAAGAACATATTTTTCATTCCATCAGTATCATGATAGCATCCGGGAAGAAGATAGGTACACTTAACAAAACTAATGGCGTGATCTATATTATCATGAAAATACTTGGCTTCCATCAGAGCCACAGCAATCAGCTCGGAATCAGAAGAATTACGATTAACAGGTTCTTTATGACCTATTTCAAGCATGGTATCATCAATAAGAACATAAATTGCAATAAAATTTTCTATCATATCCTACAGGTTATATGGTTTGGCGACTTAAACCTGGAGGATTTTTTCATCAAGAAGAAACCTATATGTTTTTGATTATTAACATATTAATATATTTTTATTAATATTGTATTTGATTTACAGTACATTAATAATTGGTAATATTAATCAATAACTGGAAAAATTCGCCAGGTTTTCCGCCAGGTTTAATGAAAATCGGTGAAAAATAGTACACCCGGAAAAATGTAAATGAAAGATAATGAAGACCAATACAAAGTCAAACAATCTGGAAATCAGTGTTTTATCTCACTCATAATCAGGGGATCGATGATTCGAGCTCTTCTGGACCCAGAATGAAAATCAGGAACTTACATTTTTAATTTGAGCCGGTGTTGTGATTTCATATCTTTATTCCCTCTTGAATAGTAACTTGCTTTTTTTGAAGTTTTATTACAATCGTCTCACAAATTTTATCATGAAGCGCCATTCTGTTAGGATTCCAAAAGGCTTGTATAAATCCAAATCCCAACTCAGCTGTAGATGCAAAATAACCCAAACTTCTTTCTAAACAATGCCAGAATCCGAGATGTTCATGGTACAAAGATATTACCCTTAGCCTGAGTATTCTTTTACCAATAGTTTGACCCTTCCAGAAATAAAATGAAAGTGTGAAATAAATTACTGGTGTAAGTCCTAATAGAATTTTAAAAAAGAGAATTACAATTGGTTGCGTGTTATGCATTTCAAATTCAGCTTCTAAAGGACCAGCTATTTTTAACCCAGAAATACCAAACCAGATACTTATGCATCCTATAAGTATTGATAGAATTGTGGCATCGATGAGATAAGCAAAATATCTTCTCTTGATTGTTGCAGGAATAAATTCATTATCATGGTGTATTTCGTTATATGATGATGAGTTAAAGATAAAATAGAAACTTTATTTGCTAATCCTAAGCCTGGTTTATCGCCAGGTTTTTATTATTTGTAAATATCTTTTCTATGCCCAATCGAGACCACGGTAACAATAATTGTATTGTCGTTAATTTCATAGATCACCCGGTAATCACCAACCCGGATACGGTAAGCATCTTCGCCTTTTAGTTTTTTGTAGCCGTATGGCCTGGGATTATCAGCAAGGTCAGCAATTGAAGCTTTAATAACAGGGATAATTTTTCTGTCCAGCTTCATTATTTGCTTTAAGGCATATCGTTCAATCAGAACTATATACTTCATTTTATTGCTTCTTCAATTTCCTGGAAAGCTTGTTCAAAGGGTATTGCATGGCCTTTATGAACTTTGGCTTTGCGGTATTCCTTTATCTCATCAAGTTCTTCGGAATCAGCTACAAGTTTTTCGTATGTTTTAATAGGCACCTGAACAGCTATTTTCCGGCCATTTTTATCTATTATATAGTTTTCCTTTATCATAATTCAATTTATTAGTGCGTCACAGTAACCTACCTTATTTTACAAAGATAATCTACTTGAAAGAAAATTCAAAGATCAATATAAGCAACATGCAGCCCAAATAAAAAGACAGGCTCTGCAAGACTTATTACAGAAATATTCTAAATACCAGATATATAAGTCCCTCTCCCCCGGGAGAGGAATTGCCTTCGGCGAGCTCGTCCCGCTAAGCGGGACTAGGTTTAGGGTGAGGTTGGAGATCAGAGGATTGCTCGCTTCGTCCGCCATAGCCTCCGGCATAGGCAGACTCCGCTCGCGTTCCTCTTGGGGGGAGCTTAACACCGAAAAAGCCTAGCAGCACTTGTGCGCTGCTACGGGCTTTTTTATTTCCATCCCTTACAAATGCAAGCATTTGACGGTCTGAAAACAAAAAAGCCCTGCCGTTTCACGGCAAGGCTTTTTCCTTGTAGCGGAGGGAGGATTCGAACCTCCGACCTTTGGGTTATGAGCCCAACGAGCTACCACTGCTCCACCCCGCAATATTGTGGCTGCAAATGTAACATATTGATTGCAATTGACAAAACAAATTTCAAAAAAATTAGTAAGTTTGCGGAAGTCAGGAGGTGGAAGACGGAAGACCGAAGAAAAGAGTAAACATCCCCCTGCCCCCTTGACGCTTCGGTCAGGCCCGGCCTTCAAAGTAGTACTTAACTTCGGTCTTCTGACTTATCGTTCCTGAAATATTAGTTAATTAATAAATCATTTAAACCAAAACAGCATGCCACGAGTATTTAAAGCAACAGATATCGAAAAGGAAGAGAAAGAAGTTAAACGCGATTACCTTGATCGTCATATGCCTCATGTTATTTGTCCCGACCTGGTACAGAGAGGAGAAAAATTTATGGTAAAGGTGATCCTCGGTGAGGAGTATACCCACCCCGATGAATATGATCATTCAATAAGCATGATTCAGTTATGGAACCGCGAAACTCTTCTTGCCGAAGCACGCTATACTCCGGGAGTATATGGTAACCTTCCTTCACATGTCGAAATAGATTTCTATATCGTAGCCCCCGATGTATCAATGAACCTTTCGGCAATGTCGGTCTGCTCAAAACACGGCCTGTGGCAAAGTGAGGACAAAACTGTCAAAGTAATATAATTGGCTTATGACTACCAGTTACCGGCTGTTTGTTTATAGTTTATATTTCTCTTTTTTGCCTGTAGCCTGTCGCCTGCCGCCTGTCGCCTATTATTATTATCTTTGCATGCCAATCATGTAACGGATTATGCCCAAGAACGAGAAGAAAAAACGCAGCTGGCGAGATAAATACAGGTTTTCTGTAACCAATGATATAACTTTTGAGGAGGTTTGGAGAATAAGGCTTACACAATATAATGCTTTCCTTCTTATCACATTCCTCGTATTTTTTATTATCGGTGCAACAGCTTCACTTATTGCGTTTACAAATCTCAGGGAATTTATCCCGGGTTATCCCGACATTACAATGAGAGCGCAACATTCTTCTAAACGCCATACGTCTTGACTCTCTTGAAAAAGAGCTCAGCCTTAGAGATAAGTATTTCGAAAATCTAAGTTCCATCATAGCCGGAAATCAGCCCCTGAGTGCTTTGGCTTTGAGAGATACAACAAGAAACTATAACTCAATCACATTCCGCACTTCACCTGAGGACTCTGCCCTCAGGGCCCGGGTTGAACGGGATGACAGGTATAATCTTACCCTCGGTTCTGCAGCAGTTGAAACGGTTACCAGCCTCGCAGGTCTTCATTTTTTCCCGCCGGTTAAAGGTATTGTATCAGGGAAATTCGATCCCCGTTCCAGCCATTTTGGAACTGATATAGTTACAAAGCCTAAATCGCCTGTAGAAGCGGCTCTCGACGGGACTGTAATATTTACGGGATGGACCAGGGAGACAGGATTTGTAATTGAGCTTCAGCATTCAAATAATATCGTTTCAGTGTACAAGCACAATGCCTCTCTTCTGAGGGAAACAGGAGATCTTGTCAGAACAGGAGAGGCAATTGCTATAGTGGGCGATTCAGGCGAGCTCTATACCTCAGGCCCACATCTTCATTTTGAAATCTGGTACAAGGGAAGCCCCCTTGATCCTGAAAAACATATTACTTTCTAAAACCGGTAGTGCCCTATGCCAAAGAGAATAGCTTTGTTGGGATCGACCGGATCGATCGGCACACAGACACTGGATGTCATTTCACGGTTTCCCGGAGAATTTAAGATTGAGGCCCTCACTGCAGGGAATAATATCAGGCTCCTGGTACAGCAGGCACAGAAATTTCTTCCCGATTGTGTGGTTATAGGTAATTCCTTGCATTATCATCAGCTGAAGGAGGCTCTGAGGGATATTCCGGTTAAGGTGTATGCCGGTGATGAGGCTATTGAACAGGTAGTAAGAGGTTCAAACATCGATATGGTGGTTGCTGCCATGGTTGGCTATTCAGGACTAAGACCAACCATCTCGGCTGTAAAGGCCGGAAAGAAGATTGCCCTGGCAAATAAGGAGACTCTTGTGGTTGCAGGCGGAATAATTAAAAAACTTGTCAGGGAATCAGGCAGTAAGATCATTCCGGTTGACTCGGAACATTCTGCAATCTTTCAATGTCTTGCCGGAGAGTTGGGGAATCCGGTCGACAAGATCACCCTGACAGCATCAGGAGGTCCTTTTCTCAATTTTACGGAAGAGATGCTAAAAAAAGTAAAACCTCATGAAGCTCTAAAACATCCAAACTGGGAGATGGGCAATAAAGTAACCATCGATTCAGCCTCTCTTATGAACAAAGGGCTTGAGGTTATTGAAGCAAAATGGTTATTCGACCTTCCTCCTGAACAGATAAAAGTTATAATTCATCCACAGTCAGTAATTCATTCCCTGGTCCATTTTGCCGACGGCTCGGTGAAAGCACAGCTTGGGGTTCCTGATATGAGGGTTCCGATACTGTACGCATTAAGCTATCCTGACAGATTATCTTCGGATCTTCCAAGGCTGGATCTGAGCAAATACCCGACACTCAGTTTTATCGAACCCGACCCTTTAAGATTTCGCAATCTTGCGCTGGCTTATTATGCCCTGAAACAGGGAGGCAATATGCCATGCATAATGAATGCCGCCAATGAAATTGCAGTAAATGCATTTCTTTCAGGCAAAATTGGCTTTCTGCAGATGTCGGATGTTGTTGAATTCACAATGGAAAAAACCGAATATTTAGCATCCCCGGGTCTGAGCTTTCTTGAAACATCCAATTCAATTGCAAGAACAGTTGCACAAAACTATATTAACGAACTTTTAAAGAAATCATGATAATACTTATAAAGATACTGCAGTTCCTTCTGAGTCTTTCAATCATCGTGATCATACACGAATTTGGTCATTTTATTTTTGCGAAGCTCTTTAAAACCAGAGTTGAAAAATTCTACCTCTTTTTCGATGCATGGTTCGCACTTTTCAAACGTAAAATTGGAGAAACTGAATATGGGATCGGCTGGATCCCCCTGGGCGGTTATGTAAAGATATCAGGGATGATTGATGAGTCGATGGACAAGGAACAGATGAAGCAGCCTCCCCAGCCCCATGAATTCAGGTCAAAAACTTCCGGTCAGCGACTTATGATTATGACAGCCGGAGTGATCTTTAACTTTATTTCGGCATTGATAATTTATGTATGCGTCCTTTATACATGGGGAGAAACATACCTTCCCAACAGCGAATGTGAAATATGGTATTGTGACTGATTCAACAGGTTACTCAATAGGGCTCAGAAACGGGGATAAAATCATTTCAGTCGACAATCAGAAAATTGAGAACTTTAACGAGATCACTACCGATATTGTTCTAAACGACAGGAAATCAATCCAGGTCGACAGGAACGGAGAAATAATGAATATTGCAATACCGGTTGAATTTATAGCCAGGTTGCTTAAGGGAAACGGAAAAATAGAGCCCAGAACTCCATTCAGGCCATATATAATTTCGGCTTTCGGGAAAGTATCTCCCGGCAAAACAGCAGGACTGCAGGAAGGGGATGAACTTACGGGTGTCGACGGAAATAGTTTTGAATGGTTTGATGAATTTCAGAAATATCTTTCAGATAACAGGACCAGATCGCTGGTAGTAAATGTTCTGCGAAAAGGGGAGCAGCTTAATATTCCTGTTGTACCGACAGCAGAAGGCCTGCTTGGAATAGGAAGCTCAAGGACATATGACCAGATGTTTGAACTGAAAACAATAAATTACGGATTTCTTGCATCAATTCCTGCCGGAATAAGCAAAGGCTTTAAAACGATAAGAGACTATCTGAAACAGTTCAAGGTAATATTTTCAAGGCATACAAAGGCTTATGAATCACTGGGCGGTTTCATAACAATCGGGAGCATATTCCCCGGTGTATGGGACTGGCAGTCGTTCTGGAACCTGACTGCCCTTCTGTCGATTATACTGGCAGTCATGAATATACTTCCGATCCCGGCTCTCGACGGAGGGCATGTTATGTTTTTATTGTATGAAGTGGTCACAGGAAGGAAGCCAAGTGACAAGTTCCTTGAATATGCCCAGATCACTGGTATGGTCATCCTGTTTGCACTTCTTATACTTGCAAATGGTAATGATATTTAAGACTTATAAGGAAATAGGAGGAAGACAGACGTCAGAAGTACTTTGTTTTGGTCTTCGGTCTTCGGACTTCCAACCTTTCATTATTATTTTTTCAGGATTTGTAAATCAACAAACAATTTCTACCTTTGCATAAATTCAAAAACCTAAAGAGATGGGAAAGATAGGAATGACCGAGATAATCCTTATTTTGCTTGTTGTTGTGCTCCTGTTCGGGGGTCGTAAAATTCCTGAATTATTGAAAGGCATAGGCCAGGGCATGAAGGAATTTAAGAAAGCTTCAAAGGTTGATGGCGAAACTGAAAACAAGGAATCTTTCAAATAGGAGATTTTGTTATACCTGATATTAAATTAAAAGGGCTGGTTATCCGGCCCTTTTTTTATGACCCGGAATTAAAAACGCTGGCGCGGATTTAACGAAGTGTAATCCGTGCCCATTCCAAGGCCCCGATTGCAAATCGGCGCCAGCAAATGTGGTTACGGAACAAATGTTATGTAATTACAATGTAATTACGTACTTGTGTAATGCCCCATGCCTCATCAAACCGGTTCGTATTTCTGATTTCTTCTAACAGGATTAAAGCCGGCTTCCCTGATAATGCCCTGAATCTCATCCGCATCAAACCGGTTATTTGATCCTGCCGCACTAACGACATTCTCCTCTATCATTATCGATCCGAGATCATTTGCCCCCGAATGGAGCGACAGCATCGCAATCTCTTTCCCTACAGTAAGCAGAGAGGACTGAAGGTTTGTAATATTATTAAGCATTATTCTGCTGACTGCAACCAGACGGATATAATCCGGCCCATTGTAGGTGCTTTTAATTCCGTGTTTTTTTGAGAGAACAGTACCTTCATCCTGGAAGGGCCATGGAATAAATGTTATAAATCCGTAGTTGCCTTCCGGCTTTTCATCCTGGAGATCCCTGATCTTTACAAGGTGTTCGATCCTTTCAGCAACTGTTTCAAGATGTCCATACATCATTGTGGCTGATGTTGGCAGATTCAGACGATGTGCCTCTCTCATCACGCCAAGCCATTCCGAGGCAGTGGCCTTGGCTGGTGAAACTATCTTCCTGACCCTGTCGGCAAGGATCTCGGCACCGGCACCGGGAAAACTGTCGAGGCCAGCAGCTATCAGCCTGCTGAGTATTTCACCATACGGGAGGCTCTCTTTTTTTGCCAGGAAGACTACCTCAGGCGGACCAAGGGCGTGAAGTTTTAATTCGGGATATAATTCTTTGATTTTACTGAAAAGACCGGTATAGAATTCAAGTCCAAGATCGGGATTCATACCACCCTGAAGAAGAAGCTGATCACCTCCGAGAGCAATGAGCTCATCTATCTTTTTAATATAATCGCTGATGGATGTCACGTATGCATCAGGGGCATCCTTCCTGCGGCAGAAATTACAGAATTTACACTGCGAAAAACAGATATTGGTTATGTTCACATTTCTGTCGATCATCCAGCCGGCATTTTTGCCGGGTACATGAATCTGCCTGATTTTGTCACCTGTAAACATCAGCTCCTCAAGAGGGGCTTCGTGATACAGTGCAGTTCCTTCCTCAGCTGTAAGGGGTATAAGATCGAGGGCTTTTTTATATAGGTCTTTCAATTCCATTTGTAAGGTAATACAATTTGCAATGTACGCTAGCGCGGATCTGTGATCCGTGCTTAAGACAAAACATTTGGCACGGATTGCAAATCCGCGCCATCGTAACACAAACTTATAACCAGAACAAAGGTAACTCTTTAGAAAATAAACAATCAATTATTTAATTAACTTTACATTCTTAAAAAAACCGGATAGAATCTATGAAACCCGCGGTACATAAAATATCACAAATACTTCCCGATCAGTCTGTTATATGTATTCTTGGCAAGGATGAGATTCCCGAATGGCTAAAGCTTACCAAATCAGAAAAGGAATTTGCATTAAAGCAGCTGACGACCAAGGAAGAGTATGCAATTATAAACTCATACTACAAGAACACCTATATTGTCCGGATAAATGAAACCGGTTCTGAATTCAAGTTAAAGGAAGAACTGAGAAAGACAGCTTTCAATCTCAGGAAAGTTATCAGGTCGAATAACCATACCGAACTTGTAATATCTTCATTTAAGGCATTCAAGGGAGCGGTTGAGGCTTTTACTGAAGGATTGCTTCTCAGTTTCTATACATTCGATAAATACAAAACAAAAAAAGAGAACGGGGAGAAAAAAAATTACCCGTCAAAGCTCCTTTTGTACCAGGGGCCCGATGATGAAGATCTCAAGTGGCTGACTGACCTTACCGATTCAGTTTATTTCGTACGCGACCTGATTAATGAACCTGTTAACCATCTGAATGCCCCTGCCCTGGCAGAGGAGATAAAAAAGATCGGTAAATCTGCCGGATTCAGGGTTGAGGTCCTTAACAAGGGAAAGATTGAAACCCTGAAGATGGGCGGATTGCTTGCAGTCAATAAGGGAAGTTTGGATCCTCCGGTATTCTGCATACTGGAGTGGAAGCCTGAAAAGGCACTTAATGCCAGTCCGCTTGTCCTTGTTGGCAAAGGTATAGTTTATGATACCGGAGGACTGAATATCAAGACCGGCGATTACATGGATAATATGAAAGCTGATATGGCAGGTGCCGCAGCAGTTACAGGTGTCCTCGCCACAATAGCCAGAACCGGGATCCCGCTTCATGTTATCGGCCTTATCCCTGCCACAGATAACCGTCCTGGCGGAAATGCCTACACCCAGGGAGATATTATCGCAATGTACAACGGTTTGAATGTGGAAGTTGGCAATACCGATGCCGAAGGAAGGCTTATACTGGCGGATGCAATCAGCTATGCGTCAAAATTCAGGCCTGAGCTTATTATCGATATTGCAACACTTACAGGCTCAGCTGCCATGACTTTTGGTGTTCAGGCCATTGCAATAATGGGCAATGCCGACAGGAAGTATTTCAGGCTGCTTGAGGAGTGCGGAAACGAGGTTTATGAAAGGACTGCCGAACTGCCATTCTGGGAGGAGTACGGGGAACTTATAAAATCGGATATAGCTGATATCAAGAATGTTGGCGGGAGAGAAGCCGGTGCCATTACAGCAGGCAAATTCCTTGAGAATTTTGCTGAATATCCAATGATTCACATGGATATTGCCGGAACAGGATCACTTAAGAAAGATGATTTTTACAGGTTAAAGGATGGGCCAGGCTCCGGAGTAAGACTGCTTTCAACATTTCTGAAAAAGTACGCAGCAGGTCTGATGGTTAAGTAATGAAATTATTATGGAGAAAAAAGCAATAATTGCAGGAATCACACAGGGAGACATAAATGGCATCGGATATGAGGTTATTATAAAAGCCCTCATGGAAGATGTTATTAACGATATCTGCGTTCCGATAGTCTACGGTTCGCCTAAAGTAGCAGCATACCATCGTAAAGCCTTGAATATTAATAATTTCAGTTTCAATAATATACGTTCGGCCGAAGAAGCCAATAATAAAAAAGTAAACCTTATAAACTGCCTTGATGATAATATAAGGGTTGAACTTGGAAAATCGACACCTCAGGGCGGTGAAGCGGCCTTTGCCTCACTCGAAAAGGCTGTCGCTGATCTGAAAAACGGTAAAATAGATGTGCTGATTACTGCACCTATTGACAAGCAGAATATTCAGTCGGATAACTTTCGGTTCACCGGTCATACCGAATATCTCAAATCGGTGGCTGAAACCGATGATGTCCTTATGTTCATGATAAGTGAAAGCTTAAAGATAGGAGTTGCAACCGGCCATGTGCCATTAAGAAATGTTCCGGATCTGATAACAAAGGATCTTCTCCTTAAGAAATTCAGGCTGATGAATCAATCACTTATCCTTGATTTCGGATACGGCGGCCAAGGATTGCAGTTCTTGGCCTTAATCCTCATGCAGGTGATAACTCCCTCCTGGGAAAAGAGGAGGCTGAAATTATTTCTCCGGCAATACAACAGGCAATAAAGGAAAACATGCTGATATTTGGGCCCTTCCCGGCTGATGGATTTTTCGGGGCAGGATCATTTTCAAAATTTGACGGGATACTGGCAATGTATCACGACCAGGGTCTCGCACCTTTTAAGGCATTATCGTTCGACACAGGGGTGAATTTTACTGCAGGACTGCCCTTCATCAGGACTTCTCCTGTTCACGGCACTGCATTCCAGATAGCCGGAAAAGGAGAGGCTTCGGAAAGCTCTTTCCGCCAGGCAATTTACCTTGCCTGCGATATATTCAGGAACAGGCAGATGTACTCTGAAATAGCGCGCAATCCTCTTAAGCATCAGGATATTGAAATTCATAATGAACGGGTCGATGAACTTCCGCCTGAAATTCCTAACTCTGAACAACATATATGATCGATTATATAAAAGGGAACCTGGCAGAACTGACCCCTGCATTTATCGTTATTGAAAATGGAGGTATAGGTTATTTTGTCAGTATTTCTCTTTCAACATTTACAAAGCTTGAGGGTAAGAAAGAGTGCAGGATACTCGTGCATGAAGTCATAAGGGAAGACAGCCATCAGCTCTTTGGATTTGCCGATAAAGAGGAACGTGATATTTTCAGGTTGCTCATATCTGTGTCAGGAGTTGGTGCCACCACTGCAAGAATGATGCTTTCCTCACTGAGCCATGACGAAATTGAGAAGGCTATCCTTGGATCAGATGTTAATACTTTAAAGAGTATTAAAGGAATAGGTTTAAAGAGTGCACAAAGGATCATTGTTGACCTTAAAGACAAACTTGGAAAACAATCCGGAACCGGCGAAATATTTGCATTTACAGACAATACTAAGCGTGAAGAGGCGTTATCAGCTTTAGTGATGCTTGGGTTTGGTAAAAGTGCTGTCTTAAAAGTTCTTGACAGGATAATCAGAGAAGAGAAAAATCTGACTGTTGAGGATATGATTAAGAGAGCCCTTAAAAGCCTGTAAATACATATATTTCATTTGGGATCAGGGATATCATATAAAAATCTGCTGAAATTTTCATATTTTGTACTATTCGCTTCTCTCTTTCTCATTTCAGCAGAAGCAAATAGTCAGATTCCTGTCCAGTCAGCGGAGCAGATACAATCAGAAAATCCCCTTTAAAACTAAAAGATGTTTCAGGAAATCCCTGGGAACCGGTCCAGAAGGCCCCGTTGTACCTGAATAACCCTTCAAATATCACCTCCACTGTCATCTACAATCCGGAAAAGAATGAATATGTGATTTATCAGAAAGTCGGAGCATTTGATTACCGCACACCTGTGCATATGTCACCCGAAGAATTTCGCAAATACCAGTTTAACAAGGAGATGCGTGATTACTGGCAATCAAGGGTCTCCGGCGAAGCAGGAGGTTTCAAATCGAACCTCATTCCACAGATTGAGATCGGGGGCGCAACCTTTGATAAAGTATTCGGCAGCAATGTGATTAATATTGTTCCACAGGGATCGGCAGAACTCGTTTTTGGCATTAACATTTCACGAACCGAAAATCCGACCCTGTCGGAAAAACTAAGGACAATCCCAACATTCGACTTCAAGGAAAAGATCCAGATGAATGTTACCGGGACGATCGGTGATAAAATGCAGCTTGGAGTGAATTATAACACCGATGCCATGTTCGAGTTTGAGAACAGGACCAAGCTTCAGTACGCAGGGAAGGAAGACGAGATAATCAAAAAAGTTGAGGTAGGAGATGTCACTCTTCCTCTGCCGGGTACCCTGATCACCGGAAGCTACAGTCTTTTCGGTCTCAAGACCGAGATGCAGTTCGGGAAACTGAATCTTACAACTGTTCTGTCGCAGCAGAAAGGCGAAACTTCAACAATTGAAGTGAAAGGAGGAGCCCAGATAAGCGAATTTGAGATCTATGCTGATGATTATGAGGCAAACCGGCATTTCTTTCTTTCACATCATTTCAGGGATATTTACAATGATGCCCTGAAGAAACCTTCCCGCTGTAAGTACCGGATTAAATATAACCCGTATTGAGGTATGGATTACAAACAAGACAAGCAGTTATGATGAGACAAGGAACATAGTAGCATTTGCCGATCTGGCTGAAAACAGCAGTCATATTTATAATAAGGTCCCTGCTTTCCAGGCATCACCCGGAACAGTCAGATTTCCTGATAATGGTGCCAACAGGCTTTATGACCAGCTCCTGACAAATTATACTTCGATGAGAGACGTTGACCAGGTCACAACAGCTTTCAGTTCGTTGTATCCCGGGATTCCAGATCGGACGAGATTTTGAGAAAATTGAAAATGCCCGGAAGCTCAATGACAGGGAATACACTCTTAACAGCCAGCTGGGATATATTTCTCTAAATACCGCTCTGAATAACGATGAGGTGCTGGCCATCGCATATGAATATACACTGAACGGACAGGTTTACAAAGTCGGAGAATTTTCAACTGACGGTATATCTGCTCCCCAGGCCCTGATCCTCAAGCTTATCAAAGGTACCACACTGAGCCCCAGATACCCAACATGGAACCTGATGATGAAAAATATCTATTCACTGGGATCAGGAAGACTTGAAAGCGGTGATTTTCAGCTCAATATTCTCTATGAAGATGATAAAACAGGAAATTCAATAAATTACCTTCCTGAAGGGAAAATTGCAAACAAAATACTCCTGCAGGTTCTCGGACTTGATAACCTTAATTCCCAGCATGATCGGGTTCCGGATGGATATTTTGACTTTATTGACGGAGTTACAATAAATGTAAACAGGGGGAAAATAATATTTCCTGTAAATGAGCCTTTCGGAAGCTATCTGAAAAGCCAGATCGGCGACAACTTTATTGCGGAAAAATATGTCTTCCAGGAGCTTTATGATTCAACCCAGACTGTTGCCAGGCAGATGGCCGAAAGGAACAAGTTCAAAATGACCGGCCAGTACACGTCGGAGTCAGGTTCCGAGATAAGGCTCAATGCAACAAATATCCCTGCAGGATCGATTAAAGTAACCGCCGGAGGAGTGACTCTGACTGAAAACACCGATTACACTGTTGATTATAATATGGGGGTGGTAACGATAATAAACTCAGCCCTTATAGAATCGCAGACTCCTATACAGGTGTCTCTTGAGAGTAACCAGTTTTTCGGGTTCCAGACAAAGACACTCCTTGGCACCCATCTCGATTACAGGTTTTCAGATAATTTCAATATCGGCGGCACACATTTTGCATCTGAATGAAAGACCATATACCCAGAAGGTCAATTTCGGTGAGGAACCGATATCAAATACTATCTGGGGACTTAATACTTCATACAGGGGAGAATCGCAGCTTCTGACGAAGCTTATTGACAAGATCCCCCTTCTCGAAACCAAAACCCCTTCAAGCATCTCATTCAACGGGGAGTTTGCAGAGCTGATCCCTGGCCACTCACGCGCAATTTCAAATGCAGGCAATTCCTATATTGACGATTTTGAATCGAGTGAAATCCCTCTTGATCTCAAATCGTTCAACGCCTGGTCAATATCAAGCATCCCGCAAGGCCAGGATCAGCTTTTTCCTGAAGCATCAATGAACAACAATCTGACAACCGGATTCAACAGGGCCAAGATAGCCTGGTATGTCATTGATCCCCTTTTCCTGAGAAACGGTTCTTCAACACCCTCGCATATTAAGCAGGATGCCAACACCCAATCAAGCCACTTTGTCAGGGAAATATATGAAAATGAGATTTTTCCGAACAGGGAGAGCACAAGCGGGATCCCGACGACAATCTCAGTTCTCAATGTAGCTTATTATCCCGAAGAGAAAGGACCTTATAATTACGACACCGATCCCAATTCATACTCGAGGGGAATAAATTCAGGCGGAAAGCTTAATGATCCTCAATCGCGGTGGGGCGGAATTATGAGAGAGGTTCTGACAAGCGATTTTGAAACAGCCAATATCCAGTATATTGAATTCTGGCTGATGGATCCCTTTGCTGAAGATCCGACACATCAGGGTGGTGACCTTTACTTTAACCTGGGAAATATCTCGGAAGATATTTTAAGGGATTCACGTAAAAGTTTCGAAAATGGTCTTCCTGGTTCACCAATTCTTCAGAATATTGATACAACATGCATGGGGAAGAGTTCCAACGGTACAATCGGTTGTGCATGCATTCGACAACAGTTCCGAATCGCGCACATACCAGGATGTGGGGCTCGATGGCCTGAGGGACCAGGATGAACAGGCATTTTTTATAGATTATCTTCAGAAAACTCAGGCTATAACAAATCCTGAAGTTTACACTGAAATACTCAAGGACCCGTCGAACGATGATTTTCATTATTTCAGGGGTTCTGAATATGACTTAAACCAGCTCAGCATTCTTGACAGGTATAAAAGATATAACGGACAGGACGGAAACTCACCCACGTCGGAAATGTCAACCGAATCGTATCCTACAACAGGTTCAACTCTGCCCGATATGGAGGATATAAACCGCGACAACACTCTGAGCGAGACTGAAAGTTATTACCAGTACAAGGTCAGCCTGAGACCTGAAAACATGAAGGTCGGATCGAACTATATTGTTGATGAGATTGAACCTACTGTAAAATTCGCTAACGGTATTGAATCAAAGGTTAAATGGTATCAGTTCAAAATCCCGGTAACCGAGTATCAGCGGACTGTAGGGGTTATCAGCGATTTTAAGTCGATACGGTTCATGAGAATGTTCCTTAAGAATTTCAACAAACCTGTTATAATGCGTCTTGCAGAACTTAACCTGGTGAGGGCGGAATGGAGGAAATACAATATTACTTTCATGGAAGGAGGAGAAAGGATAACAATCCCCGAACCTGAGGATGGCACGTTCGAAATAAGCTCAGTAAGCATTGAGGACAACGCAGGCAAAAAACCTGTCAATTATGTTCTGCCTCCTGGATTTGACAGGGTTGTCGATCCTCAGAATCCCCAGCTTCGTCAGCTCGATGAGCAGTCGATGGTTCTGAAAGTACAGGATCTGGCTGATGGCGATGCACGTGCTGCATACAGGAATGTTAATCTTGATATCAGGCAGTACCGGCGGCTGAGAATGGAAGTCCATGCCGAGGCACTGATCGGTCAGCCTTTATACAATAACGAACTTACGGCTTTCATAAGGATAGGATCGGACTATAAATCAAATTTCTATGAGTATGAAGTTCCTCTGAAACTCACACCTCCAAGCGATAAGTACAGTAACGATTCAGAGGAAGACAGAGCGATTGTCTGGCCCAAGGATAACCAGTTCAATATTGATCTTTCGGTTCTTCAGGAAGCCAAAAAAGAGCGAAACAGGCAGATGCAGGCAGCCGGATCATCACTTAGCATTTCGGATGTCTTTGCCTTTAAGAATGATTCAAACAGGGTATATGTTTGCGGAAATCCCAATCTGAGCAATGTAAAGGTCATAATGGTTGGTATCAGAAACCCTATTAAGACAAGAAATCCCCAGGGTGACAATGGTGAAACCAGGTCAGGAGAGGTATGGGTGAATGAACTGAGGCTCAGCGACTTTGTTGAAAACGGAGGCTGGGCGGCAAATACCCATCTTCAGGCCCGCCTGGCCGACCTGGGAACTATTGATGTTGTTGGTCAGGCAAGCACTCCGGGCTGGGGAAGCATAGATAAAAAAGTTAACGAAAGAAGCAAGGAAGAGATCCTGAAATATGATGTTTCCACTACAATGGAACTTGGAAAATTTTTCCCTGAGGAGGCAGGAGTCCGTCTTCCGGTATATGCAGGTTATTCTGAGACACGAATCAAACCGCAGTATAATCCCCTTGATCCCGACATCAAACTCAGGGATGCATTGAACGAAGCTAAAAACAAGGAGGCAAGGGATTCGATAAGATCAATTTCGGAGGATTATTCGAGACGAAAAACAATTTCAATCAACAATGCAGGCATCACAAAACGTGGTGAAAAATCGCGTGCATGGGATCTTGCAAACTTCAGTGTCAACTATACTTTTAACGAAACCTACAGGAGCAATACCAGGACTGAGATAGACCTTGAGAGGAATTACAGGGGAGGCATCAATTATAATTATGAGGCACAACCTAAGAATATTACCCCTTTTAAGAATGTGAAATTTCTAAACTCTCCGCTTCTCAGAATAATAAAGGACTTTAATTTCTATCCTTTCCCGAAAAGCATTTCATTCAGGACTGACGTTTCACGGTATTATAATGAGGTAAAAACAAGAAATATTAATAATCCTAATCTCCTTGATATCGCCTACTTTCAGGAAAGACTTCGAATGGACCAGGATCTTTGATGTAAAATATGACCTTACGCGTCAGCTTAAAATCGACTTTACATCTACAAATATTGCAAGGATTGATGAACCTGAAGGGGCAGCCGACCGGAAAAGATACCGGAGTGATTATGAAAACTGGCGCGACTCGGTGATGAGGAATATTAAACAACTGGGGAGGACTACATCCTATAATCATTTCATCAATGTCACTTATAATCTTCCGATTAACAAACTTCCGCTGCTTTCGTGGGTAACCGCAAATGCAAGACTGGGATCGGATTATTCCTGGCTGGCCGGCGCACTCTATCCCGATTCTATGAACATCAATCTCGGGAATTCGATAAAGAATCATTCTGAGCTAACATTTTCAGGAACCGCCAATCTGTCTTCACTTTACAGCAAGTCGAAATTCCTTAAAAACATTGAAAACAATGCGCGACCAGGTGCAGTTCAGAGGATGAAGACTGAATATAAGACCGAAACATTCACAAGGAACAATGTAAATTTCAGGACCGATGTCATGAGGCCGCTCGTCCATAACCTGAGAACAAAGGATGTAAAGGTAAAGATTGTGAAGAAGGATGGAACGGAGCTTAATGGCAAGCTGGAGATTATCAGCGAGAACAGGGTTAATTTCACATCGGCAGAGGCGGCTGACGGTACCCAGGTAACAATAGAGGGCAGGATCCCTAAAAAGCGGAATCCGCTTAACAGTCTCTGGCGAATATATGTTGCGGGCATTAATGGGAGTCAGGTCGGTGAGCCTCACCTATACCTCGGCACAGGGACAATATCTGCCCGGATTCACCCCGGAAGCAAGATTCCTGGGAATGTCAAGGACTAATAATGTCATGGCTCCGGGTCTTCCGTTTATCCTGGGTTACAGCAACAGGAACTTTTTTGAAAAAGCTGCTGCCAATGGATGGCTGACTACCGACACCCTGCTGAACACTCCTGCAATTTACAACAATAAAATTGACCTTTCCGTGAGAGGTGTGGTGGAGCCTTTTCCTGGCTTGAAAATTGATATAAACGCCGACAGACGGTTCCTTGAAAATGAAAGCTCATATTATACAGCAGATTTCAACGGGAATTTTCCTGACAGCACGCGTAACAGGGTAATTAACGGGAAACTTTTCGATCTCAATAATTTCGTGGGGAACAGCATTTGAAAAGGTCTCAAAAAAGAACAATTATATCTCAAACACATTTGAAGATTTCAAGAAAAATACGGTGATAATATCGGGCAGAAGAGCTGAGGCACGCAGGCAGCTCGACCCGGGATATGATCCTGATCTTGACCCTGACACGGGTCTTCCCCTTGCAGGCGATTATAAGAGCGGATATGGCCGATCCTCACGCGAGGTACTTATTCCGGCCTTTTATGCAGCATACACCAAAACTGACCCGAATAAGGTTGATATGGCCACTTTCCCGTCAGCCTTCAGAATGATGCCAAACTGGAGAATAACCTTTGACGGATTTTCAAAATTTGAATTTGTTAAGAAAGTGTTCCGGTCGGTGAATATCACACATCAGTACCGCAGCGTTTACCAGATCGGCTCATACACGACAAATCTAAATTATTTTGTCGACGGCAATGGGGTGAACAATATAAGGGATCTTCAGAAGAACTATATACAACAGTATGAAATTAATACTATAACTGTCAGTGAGCAGTTCAGTCCTTTGATCAATGTTGATATGAACTGGAAAAGCAACCTGACATCGCGGTTTGAATGGAGGAAATCACGTACAATCTCACTCAATCTCACCGGGAACCAGGTGACTGACAACCGTGTCAACGAGCTTATTGTGGGCGCAGGATACAGATTTGATAATGTCCAGATTGTTTTGAAAACCGGCGGCACACAGAGATCCCTTAAAAGCGACCTTAACTTAAGACTGGATCTCTCAGTCACGGACAATAAGACTGTTGTAAGGAAACTTATTGAAGATGTTAACCAGCCTGTTGCAGGGATGAAGATGTTTAAAGCCGGTGCAACGGCCGATTATGTTCTGAGCGACCGGTTCAACCTACAGATATTTGCAGATCATGCAATGAATAATCCATTTGTTGCCAATACTTTTCCCACATCCAACACCAATTTCGGATTCAGCCTGAAATTTACTCTGGCACAGTAAATTAGGATCACCCATAAATCCCCAGAAGGGATTGACAAATTAAAAGATGCAATAATGGTATGTTGAAAAAGTTAACTGAACCACCCCATCCCGAGCTATGGTCGGGACACTCCCTCCTTGACAAGGAGGGGAAAGAATTGATTTACAACATTACATATTTCTCCTCCTTCTGAAAAGGAGGAGTTACCCTGACCGAAGTGTCAGGGGGAGGTGGTTAACTCTTTTAATCAAGACGAAGGGGGCAATCTCACTTCAGAAAACGGTTGAAATACCAATCCTTTTTTTTATTTTTGATTGCTTTACCTGTGCTTCTGACCAATTCTCCTCGATTTAAACCAGTCAATATGAAAAAATCAAAACCGCGATTGTCCTTCTGGCAAATATGGAACATGAGCTTCGGATTCTTAGGGATCCAGATCGGATTTGCCCTTCAGAATGCAAATGTCAGCCGGATCTTCGAAACCCTTGGTGCAAAAGTTGATGATATACCAATTCTCTGGGTTGCGGCTCCTGTGACAGGACTTATAATTCAGCCAATCATTGGTCACATGAGTGACAGGACCTGGACGCGGATGGGAAGACGGCGTCCTTATTTCCTTATTGGCGCGCTTCTGGCTTCCATTGCTTTATGCGTCATTACAAATTCTCCGACATGGCTCTTTGCAGCCGGGATACTTTGGATAATGGATGCTTCAATAAATATTTCAATGGAACCATTCAGGGCTTTTGTTGGTGACATGCTTGTGTCGGAACAACGCACAACAGGTTTTGCCATGCAGAGCTTTTTTATCGGACTTGGAGCAGTAATCGGATCATTTCTTCCATGGGTTCTTGTCAACTGGTTTAATGTTCCCGAACTTCCTGCCCCCGGCAAGCTGATTCCTCTGAATCTGAAACTTTCGTTCTATCTGGGAGCCGGTATTTTCTTCCTGGCAGTTTTATGGACTGTTTTACGAACCAGGGAGTATTCACCGGAAGAGCTGAAGGAGTTTGCCGAAGCAGAACCCCCTGAGGTTATAAGGCAGAGGGAAGTGAGTGAAGAGCAGACAGCTGTAAGAAGACTGAATTTTTATTTACCTGGATTGATATGGCTTGGTATAGGATTGATATTGACCTTTATACTGTCAAGGGTTAATCTTGAAAAAGAGCTCTATGTAATTACAGGTGGCGTCTCACTTTTCGGTATTCTTCAGATAATTGCAGGAGCACTTCAATCTTCAGGCAGGGGAGAAAATGGTCTTAACTCCATTCTCACCGACCTGAGAAATATGCCCACAACCATGGGGCAGCTTGCAGTGGTCCAGTTTTTTACATGGTTTGCTCTCTTTTCAATGTGGATTTATACAACATCAGCAGTCACTTCACGCCTTTATGGTACCACCGATACTACATCGCTTGCATATAATGAAGGAGCCAACTGGGTAGGTGTTCTGTTCGGAATATATAACGGCTGTGCTGCTTTAATAGCTTTCCTGTTGCCTGTACTGGCAAAAGCAACAAGCAGGAAAATAACACATTCTGTCTGTCTTGTTATCGGGGGTATCAGCCTGATCTCGATTAACCTGGTAAGTGCTCCATGGCAGCTTGTCTTTCCGATGGCGGGAATAGGAATTGCCTGGGCCAGCATACTTTCAATGCCTTATGCCATTCTCACCGGCGCTTTGCCTCAGAACAAAATGGGTATTTATATGGGCATCTTCAACTTCTTCATCGTCATTCCTCAGATACTTGCTGCAAGTATCCTTGGAAGCATGGTGAAACACCTGTTCGGTGGTAATACAATGAATGCCCTCATTGCAGGCGGTTTTTCAATGATCGTTGCGGCACTGATGGTCAGGTTTGTCAAAGATGTTGATGACAGGAGGAACAAATGAGAATCAATGGATGCATTTTTGATCTTGACGGTGTAATTGTCGATACTGCCAAATACCATTTTCTGGCCTGGAAGAAACTTGCCACGATGCTGAACATCGATTTTTCGGAAGAGGATAATGAACGGCTTAAGGGTGTCAGCAGAATGGCATCGCTTGATATAATCCTTGAGATCGGAAAGAGGTTTCCCGATGAAAAAACAAAGGAAGAATATGCCTCCCTCAAGAATAAATGGTATCTCGATTATATTAACCGGATGATGCCGGATGAAATCCTTCCCGGAAGTCTTGAATTCATTTCTGAACTTAAATATTCCGGGATAAAAGTTGCACTGGGATCAGCAAGCCGTAACACTCCACTGATCCTTGAACGGCTTGGAATTGGAAAACTGTTTGACGGAGTAGCCGATGGCAATATTGTAAGCAAGGCAAAACCTGATCCGGAAGTCTTTATTACTGCGGCAAAGATGGTTGGGGTGTCACCGGAAGAGTGTATAGTGTTCGAAGATGCTGTGGCAGGAATTGAGGCTGCTCTTAACGCCGGGATGCGTTGTATCGGAATAGGCTCGGAAAAAACTCTGAGGGATGCTCATTTTGTCATTTCCGGTTTGGATAAGATGAACCTTAAAAAACTAAAATTAATGGCAAAAAAACTCTAAAATGAACAGCTTTTATAAACTGGATGAATGGCTCATAATTGAGGAGGGATTTCACCCTGAGTTTAACAGGGAATCGGAAAGCATCTTTTCTATCGGGAACGGATATATGGGACAGAGAGCAAATTTTGAAGAACAATATTCAGGCGATTCTCTGACCGGTAGTTATATTGCCGGGGTTTATTACCCTGATAAGACCAGGGTGGGATGGTGGAAAAACGGCTATCCTGAATACTTTGCTAAAGTCCTGAATGCGCCTAAATGGACAGGTATAGATATTAGTATAAATGATAAACCTGTCGATCTTTCTTCGGCGAAGATCATTTCCTTCAAAAGGACCCTTAACATGAAGGAGGGATATCTCGAAAGGAAATTCACAATTGCAGTTTCCGGGAACAAAACTCTTGAATTCAATGCCAGGAGGTTCCTGAGTATGTCGGAACCCGATACAGGAGTAATAAGGTATTCAATCCATTCGGTTGATTTTGAAGGCAAGATTGATTTTACAGTTTACCTTGATGCCGATGTGAGGAATGAAGATGCAAATTATGGGAAGAAATTCTGGAGAGAGATTTCGAGGGAAATAAATCCGGAACACGGGATCATTATTGCACGAACGTTGAAGACTGATTTCCATGTTGCGACTGGTATGTGTTTCAGCCTTCTGAAAAACGGGAAAGGAATCGATGTAAATTCCAGCCTTATTGACCGTGATAAATATGTCGGCAATGCTTTTTCGGAAAGAATAAAACCCGGTGATGAACTTACAATCTTCAAGTTTGTATCGGTCCTCTCTTCACTTAATAATCCCAAGGATGATCTCATGGGAGATGTTAAAAAGCGTCTCAGGGAAATATCGTCAAAAGGATTCAACAAGCTTTTTTCAGCCCACACGAAGGAGTGGGAGAAGATATGGAAAGCTTCGGATATTGTGATTGAAGGCGATATTGCAGCCCAGCAGGCTATCAGGTTCAATATTTTCCAGCTTAACCAGACTTATACTGGGAAGGATGAAAGGCTTAATATCGGACCGAAGGGATTTACAGGCGAAAAATACGGTGGAAGCACCTATTGGGATACAGAGGCATTTGTCCTGCCGTTTTTTCTAAAGACAGCAGATCAGAAAGTTGTCAGGAACCTGTTGCTTTACAGGTATAAACATCTGGGAGCCAGTATCAAAAATGCTGCGAAGCTGGGTTTTAAGAACGGAGCTGCCCTTTACCCGATGGTGACTATGAATGGCGAAGAGTGCCATAATGAATGGGAAATAACCTTCGAGGAGATTCACAGAAACGGTGCTATAGCTTTTGCCATCTTCAACTATATCAGGCATACGGGAGATGAAGAGTATCTTGCCGATTACGGGCTCGAGGTACTGATAGGAATTTCAAGGTTCTGGAGCCAGAGGGCAACCTGGTCGGAAAACCTGAAAAAGTATGTCATCCTGGGCGTTACAGGACCAAATGAGTATGAAAACAATGTCAGCAATAACTGGCATACAAATTCAATGGTTTCATGGACATTGTCATATACAATTGATGGTCTGATGAAAGTGGAAAAGGAAGCACCAATAAAATACAATGAACTTGTCCGAAAAACCGGATTTGACATTTCAGTTGAGACCAGTCTCTGGCAGAAGATCATTGATAACCTTCACATGCCGTTTGACGACAAAAGAAAAGTCTTTCTGCAGCAGGATGGTTTTCTGGATAAGGAACTAATGGCTGCCGAAAAGATCCCTTCAGTGGAGCGGCCGATAAACCAGCACTGGTCGTGGGACAGGATATTAAGGTCGTGCTTTATTAAGCAGGCTGATGTGCTCCAAAGTCTGTACGTGTTTGAAGATAAATATGATACGGAAACCATCAGACGGAATTTCGATTTCTATGAACCGATGACTGTTCATGAATCCTCATTATCGGCCTGCATCCATTCCATTCTTGCATCCCGTTTAGGTTATACTGAAAAGGCTTATGAGCTCTATCTAAGGACCGCACGACTTGACCTCGACGATTACAACAATGAAGTCGGAGACGGTCTTCATATAACAAGTATGGCAGGCACCTGGCTGGCAATTGTTGAAGGTTTCGGAGGCATGAGGATACTTGATGGCATGGTTCACATAAATCCTCTTATCCCCGTTCAATGGAAATCTTATTCATTCCATGCCAGGTTCAGGGGAATTCTTTTTGAGGTGAAGGTGAATCACAATGAAATAATTATTAATAATTTGTCGGAGAAAAGTCTGACAATAGTCGTTCATGGTAAGGAGTACCGGATAGACGGATCAGAGATTAAGTCAGTTAAATGATTCCCCCTTCGAAGGGGGCAAGGGGGATGTAGGAGGAAGATTGCTTCGTCTCCCGCACGGGATCCTCGCAATGACGGTGGACGACAAGACTCCCCTCATGGTAAGGTGAGGTGGTTCTATTAAAGACAAAATCCAAAAGTTGACCAGCGAAGTGACGAACGGAGTCAAATCAAGTTATGCAAATCCGGAAAACCCGATCGTGCAGGAATAAAAGTAAAAAGATAAAAAGTAAAAAGTAAAGACAATGGAAAGGATACCAGTAAGCATTCTTATAATTTTATTTCTTGCTGCTTTAATGATAGCAGGATGTTCACTCTTCGGTAAGAAGAGAGAGCTTAAGCCTTTTATTTCGGAAGTTGTCCATCCGGAATGGTCGAAAAATGCAGTTATGTATGAAGTGAATGTCAGGCAATATACCGATTCGGGAACATTTAAAGCTTTCGAAAAACATCTTCCACGACTCAGGGAAATGGGCATCGACATTCTCTGGTTCATGCCAATACACCCCATTGGCGTTCCGAACCGCAAAGGTGAGCTGGGTAGCTATTATTCAGTCGCTGATTATCTGGGAGTTAATCCGGAATTCGGAACCATTGAGGATTTTAAGAGGATTATTGACAAGGCTCACAGTTTGGGTATGCATGTTATTCTCGACTGGGTCCCTAATCATACTTCATGGGACAACCCGCTTACAATCTCTCATCCTGAATGGTATGCCCACGACTCAAGCGGCAGGTTTACACCACCAATTGGGACAGACTGGACTGATGTAATTCAGCTCGACTGGTCAAAGACGGGGCTTCAGGATTATATGATAGATGCTTTTAAGTTCTGGGTCAATCTGGGAGCAGACGGTTTCCGGGTCGACCATCCGCATAATACCTCCAAAGAGTTCTGGGAAAGGGCAAGAAAAGAGCTGGATAAGATAAAGCCTGTTTTTATGCTTGCTGAATATGAGGGAGACAAAGGATTCACTGAGAAGGGTTTCGATATGGACTATGCCTGGGAGATGCACCACCTTATGAACAGCATAGCTCAGGGGAAGGATAGTGCAAGTGCATTGCTTAAATATTTCCGCAAGGAGTGGGCAGTCTATCCCGAGAATACATACCGTCTTATGTTCCTTACAAACCATGATGAAAATTCATGGGCAGGTACAATCGATTCGTTGATGGGAAATTCACAGAGGGCATTCGCGACACTTATATTTACAGCTAATGGAATGCCTCTCATCTACAGCGGACAGGAAGCATGTCTCAATAAAAAGCTGAAATTCTTCTTCCGTGATCCAATTGAATGGGATACCTGCGCTATGACCCGTTTCTATTCGGACCTAATAAAGCTGAAGAAAAAGAATCCTGCTCTCTGGAACGGTGATTTCGGAGGTAAAATGATCAACATCAAAACTAATAAGGATAAGAAGATCTTCGCATTTTTCAGGGAAAAAGGTGAGAACAGAGTTGTTGTCTTGCTTAATCTTACTAAAAAGCCGGTTTCGTTCAAACCTGTTATAAAGGGCATTGAGGGAGATTATACAGAGTATTTCACGAGTCAGAAAACGGAATTCAATAAAAGTGTAAACATTACACTTGATCCGTGGGGGTATAAGGTGTATTTAAAATAGGTATGTGGTTTGGGGTAGGAGGTATGGGGTACGTGGTAGGGGGTAAAACTCCGTGAAACTCCGTGAAATACTCCGTGTAACTCAGTGGTTAAAGATAAAGATTGCTTCTCTCGCTCCGCTCGATCGCAGTGACAGTAATAAAAATTAATTCCCCCTTTGAAGGGGGTCAGGTGGATGTAAAAAGACATAATAATATGACAAAATCACTCAGATTTCCGGCACTTTTCCTGCTGATCGCAGCCTTCAGCAGTATTATTTCAGGTCAGAATATTGACCGTATTGAACCCCCTTCGTGGTTCTCGGGGATGAAAGAGACCGCTTTGCAGGTGATGGTTTATGGCAAAGAGATAGGATCATTCAATGTTACTGCTGATTATCCGGGAGTCAGGATCACCACACTTGTCAAAACTGAAAATCCGAATTACATTTTTGTCAACCTCGACATAAGCAGCCAGGCGGTTCCGGGCGATATCAGGCTGACTTTCACCCGCGGCAAGCTGAAACTGACACATAATTATCCTCTTCTTGCACACCCAACTGAATCAGCCAGGGGTTTCGACGCATCTGATGTAATATACCTTCTTATGCCCGACCGGTTCGCAAATGGTGATCCGGCTAATGATAATGTCACAGGTATGCTTGAGCAGGCAAACAGGAGTAATCCCAACGGCCGGCACGGAGGGGACCTCAAAGGTATTTCGGACCATCTCGATTACATTAAAGACCTGGGTGCAACAGGTATCTGGCTGAATCCTTTTCTTGAGAACAATCAGCAGGCTTACTCTTATCACGGTTATTCAATAACCGATCTTTACCGTGTGGATCCGAGGTACGGAACCAATGAGGAATTTAAAAACCTGGTTTCGAAAGCACATAGTACGGGGCTTAAATTAGTGATGGATATGATTATCAATCATATAGGATCAGGACACTGGTGGATGAAGGATCTGCCCTCGTCAGACTGGGTGCATCAGTTCAAGGAGTTCACTCGTACCAATTACAGGGCTTCAACCTATATGGATCCTTACGCCGCAAAGATCGACCAAGAGCTTATGGAAAAAGGGTGGTTCGACAGAACAATGCCCGACCTCAATCAGAACAACCCGCTGGTTGAGGCATACCTGACCCAGAATACACTGTGGTGGATCGCATATTTTGGCATTGACGGCATAAGAATGGACACCTATCCATATCCTGATAAAAATATGATGTCAAGATGGGCCAGAAGGATCACCGATGAGTTTCCCGGGTTTTTCATTGTGGGAGAGGTATGGTACCAGCAGGAAGCTCTTACTGCTTACTGGTCGTTTGACAAGGTCAACACAGATGGTTATCAATCGAACCTTCCCTCAGTAACGGATTTCCCTCTTTCACTGGCGACCCACAGAGCTTTCAATGAACCTGATAGCTGGACCGACGGGCTGGCGAGGTTCTACCTGGTGCTTTCACAGGATTTCCTGTATCCCGATCCTTCCCGCAATGTGATTTTCCTTGATAATCATGACCTGCCCAGGTTTTTCACTCAGACCGGCATGAGGCTTGATATCTACAAAATGGCTCTTTCATTCATACTGACCACAAGAGGAATACCACAGTTCTATTATGGTACAGAAATAGTCATGCAGGGTGATAAAAACCGCGGTGATGGTTTTCTGAGACAAGATTTTCCGGGGGGATGGACGGCGACGCAAAAAACGCTTTTAATGCCAGCAACTTAACTCAGTCAGAGATGGATGCCTATGCCTTTACAAAAAGACTCATGAACTGGAGAAAAGGGAAGGATGTTATACATACCGGTAAACTCAGGCATTTCATTCCAGAGAATAACCTTTATGTATATTCCAGGTACAATGAGAAGGAATCGGTAATGGTTGTCCTTAATAACAGCGACAAAGAGACCCGGAAAATAACCAGGGAAAGATATGCTGAAGCGATGAATGGGTTTACGCAAGGTACAGAAGTTATTACGGGAACTCAGATTAGTGACCTGACATCATTTGAGATTGCCCCTAAAACAGCAATGATAATAGAATTAAAATAATTCACTGAAAGAATCATCACTATTCCTTCAGGCAATTAATCGTTTAAAAAAAATTCTCTATTTTTGGAGCTGATAAGATCTTTGAGTTTATTGTCTGTTCAATAATACGATATAATATGAATGTACCTGCAGATTTACTTTACACTAAGGACCATGAATGGCTTCGCATTGAAGGTGATTTCGCTTTTGTCGGAGTAACTGATTTTGCCCAGGGAGAGCTTGGGGATATAGTTTTTCTTGAAATCGATACAGTGGGAGAGACCCTTAAGAAGGAAGAAGTATTCGGAACAATTGAGGCAGTCAAAACAGTGTCGGATATGTTCATGCCTGTAGGAGGTGAGATACTTGAAGTAAATCCTGATCTCGAGGAATCACCCGATCTGGTCAATAAGGATCCTTACGGGAAAGGATGGATGATCAGGATAAAGATTTCTGATCCCTCGGAAACAAAAACCCTTCTTTCAGCTGAAAAATATCAGGAGCTCTTATAGGGTCTTTTTTACTTCCACCTGCTGGTAGCCCTCAACAATGTCACCAACTTTAATGTCGTTGAAGTTAGAGATGTTAAGTCCGCATTCATAACCACCGACAACCTCTTTAACATCGTCCTTGAAACGTTTCAGGGAACCTAGTTCACCTGTATAAATAACAATACCGTCGCGTATTACCCGAACCTTTGTGTTCCTTGTAATTTTCCCCTCCTTGACATAACAACCAGCAACGGTTCCTACTTTTGTAACCTTGAATATATCGCGGATTTCGAGTGTGGCAATGATCTCTTCTTTCATTTCAGGAGAAAGCATACCCTCCATGGCTGCTCTGATCTCCTCAATGGCATCATAGATAATTGAATAGAGTCTTACGTCAATTTCCTCCTTTTCAGCAAGTTTTCGGGCGCTGAGCGAAGGCCTCACCTGGAACCCCACTATAATGGCATTTGACGCAGCTGCGAGCAGGACATCCGATTCAGATATCTGGCCAACAGCCTTATGGATGATGTTCAGCTCTATTTCCTGAGTTGAAAGCTTGATAAGGGAATCACTTAATGCTTCAACCGATCCGTCAACATCCCCTTTCACTATTATATTAAGTTCCTGGAAGTTGCCGATTGCAATACGCCTTCCAATTTCGTCGAGTGTAATATGCTTCTGGGTACGGAGACCCTGTTCTCTCTGGAGCTGAGCTCTTTTTGTTGCGATATCCTTGGCCTCACGGTCATTATCCATCACATTGAATTTGTCGCCGGCCTGCGGGGCACCGTTCAAACCCAGAATAAGAGCCGGAGTGGCAGGGCCAACTTCATCAACCTTGGCTCCTCTTTCATTGTACATCGCCTTTATGTGTCCGAAACTGGCACCGGCAATCATGATATCACCGACACGCAGTGTTCCGGCTTTAACAAGTACGGTAGCCGTATATCCGCGTCCCTTGTCGAGCGATGATTCGATAATTGTACCGATTGCAGGCTTGTCTGGATTGGCTTTAAGATCAAGCATTTCCGCTTCGAGCAGAACCTTTTCAAGAAGAAGGTCAATGTTAAGGCCGGTTTTTGCCGAGATCTCCTGCGACTGATACTTGCCTCCCCAGTCCTCTACGAGGTAGTTCATGTTAGCCAGGGCCTCCTTAATCTTTTCCGGATTTGAAGTAGGCTTGTCAATCTTGTTTATTGCAAAAACTATCGGAACACCAGCTGCAGAGGCATGGTTTATAGCTTCTGTGGTCTGAGGCATTACACCGTCATCAGCCGCTACAACAATAATTGCGATATCTGTTATCTGAGCCCCTCTTGCACGCATTGCGGTAAAAGCTTCATGGCCGGGTGTGTCAAGGAAAGTTATCTGACGGCCGTCGTCAAGGATAACACCGTATGCTCCAATATGCTGTGTTATTCCTCCTGCCTCTCCTGCAATAACGTTTGTCCTCCGGATGTAATCGAGGAGTTTTGTCTTACCATGGTCAACATGACCCATTACTGTAACTATCGGAGGTCGCGGCACCAGATCTTCTTCACTGTCTTCAACTTCCCTCACTGTTTCCTGTAATTCGGCACTTACAAATTCGACCTTATAGCCGAATTCATCTGCAAGCAGTGCAAGTGTTTCAGCATCAAGGCGCTGATTTATAGATACAAAGAGGCCAAGGTTCATACATGTCGAAATTATCTCTGTCACAGGCGTTTTCATCATCGAGGCGAGCTCGTTAACAGAAACAAACTCGGTGACCTTCAGGATGTTCTTTTCAAGTTCTATCCTGTCCTCATCCTCACGGTGTTTCTGGCTTATTGCCTCTCTTTTCTCGCGGCGGTACCTTGAACCTTTCGATTTTCCTTTTGTCGTAAGACGGGCAAGTGTCTCCTTTATCTGCTTCTGAACCTCCTCCTCATCAACTTCTGCACGGACCGATCTTTTCTTGATGACTCTCTTGACAGGTTTATTATCCTTCTTGTCCGAAGGAACCGGTTTGACGACCGGCACCTGATCTTTTTCCTTTGAAATCCTCTTTCTTTTCTTCTTTCTCCTGAAATCCGATTCCCCGTCAATATTGACCTGCTGATATGAAACAGTCTTTTTCCTGTCACCGGCAGGAAGATCAATCTTACCCACAACCGTCAATCCTGATAAGTTTTTCAATGGGCGGCTTGAATAATTTAACAATTTCTTCCTCCTTTTCCAGTAAAATCTCTTCTTTAATATCTTCATCAACAGCTGCTTCAGGGATTTTTATTTCTGAGATTGTCTCTTCAGCGGCTACTTTTTCTTTCCTGGCTGTACCCTTCTTTTCTTCCTTAGGTGAATCAGCTTTTTCTGCAGGCTTTTCCTTCGGCTTTTCCTCTTTCTTTGGAGCTTTTGTCTCCCTGCTCACTGTTTCAAGGTCAATCTTCCCGACAATATGTATATCAATAGGTGATTTTGTCTTTTTATCACTTACATCTTCCGATACGGGCTGTTTTGGCTTTTCTTCAGCTGTTTTTTTCTTTTCTGCCTCCTTCACCTCAGGAGTCTCTATCCGGACCTTCTTTTCCTCAACAGGCTTTGGAGGTTCAGCTTTGACTTTCGGCTTAAGGGTCTTTTCAAGATCAATCTTACCGACAAGTTTAATATCTGGTTTTCTGACCTCGGTTTTTATATCTACTGTTTTGGTAAGCGAAGAATCTTTAATCAGGATTTCCTTATCTTTTTCCTGATCTTCATTCTCGCTGCTTTCAGGAACATCGTCAATTGAAACAGATTCTTTTTTCCTGTGAAGATCTTTCAGAATCAGCTTTTCAGATTCCTTTTTGACATTAAGGTCGCTGCTGTATTCTTTCAGAAGAAGAATGTATGCTTCGTGAGGTAATTTGGTGTTTGGATTTGAATCAAGATCAAAGCCTTTCCTGTGCAGGAATTCCACGATGGTCGAGATCCCTACATTGAATTCACGGGCTGCTTTGCTTAATCTTGTTGCCTTAATATCTTCAGTCATAGATATGTCCTTAGTCTTTCTTAAATCTTAAGCCGGGTTTACTGTGATAAATATTATTCAAATTCAGCTTTTAGTATATTCACAACTTCCTTCACTGTTTCCTCTTCAAGATCGGTACGTTTAACAAGATCGCTTATTGAAAGATTCAAAACGCTCCTGGCAGTGTCGCAGCCGATTGCTTTAAGTTCCTCAATTATCCAGTCTTCAATTTCATCACCGAATTCCTCAAGATTGACATCTTCTTCATCTTCCCCTCCAGGTTCCCTGTAAACATCAATCTCATATCCGGTCAGCTGGCTGGCCAGCTTGATATTAAGCCCGCCTTTCCCAATGGCGAGGGATACTTCGTTGGGTTTTAAGTATATCTCTGCTCTTTTTGTCTCTTCTACAAGCTTGATTGAAGTTATCTTAGCCGGGCTCAGGGCTCTCTGAATGAACAACTGATTATTGGATGTGTAATTGATGACATCGATATTTTCGTTGCGAAGTTCCCTTACTATGCCATGAATCCTTGATCCTTTCATACCGACGCATGCGCCAACCGGATCAATCCTTTCATCATAGGATTCAACTGCCACCTTGGCACGCTCACCGGGAACCCTTACAATCTTCTTTATGGTTATCAGGCCGTCAAAAATTTCAGGAACCTCAAGTTCGAAGAGCCTTTCAAGGAAGACAGGCGAAGTACGGCTGAGGATGATGAACGGAGTATTGTTCCTCATTTCAACCTTTATGACAACTGCCCTTATCGAATCGCCCTTGCGGAAGTGATCCGACGGGATCTGCTCACTTTTAGGAATAATAAGTTCATTGCCATCATCGTCGAGGACGAGTATTTCCCTTTTCCAGACCTGGTACACCTCTCCGGTTACTATCTCACCAATCCTGTCCTTATATTTGATGTAAATATTGTTCTTTTCAAGATCAAGAATTCTTGCAGTAAGGTTCTGCCTGAGTGAGAGAATCGCCCTTCTGCCGAAATCCAGAAATTTTACTTCATCTGAAACTTCTTCCCCGGCCTCGTAATCTTCATCAATCTCCTTGGCTTTTGAAAGGGGTATCTGCAGGTTAGGATCAACCAGTTCATCGTCCTCAACCACAACCCTGTTCCTCCATATTTCAAAGTCGCCCTTGTCGATGTTGACGATGATGTCGAAATTGTCAGCTGAACCATATTTCTTTGCCAGCATGCTCCTGAATACGTCCTCCAGCACACTCATCATCGTTGGTCGGTCAATATTCTTAAGCTCTTTGAACTCTGAAAAGGTATCGATCAAATTAATATTTTCCATCTGCTAAAATCTTCTATATATTATTTTATCGTTAGTACAATTCTTGTCGATTTGATCTGGTCAAAATTGAAGGGAACATCCTTAACCTCTTTTGCCTTTCCCTTGACTTTTACTTCAGTTTCCAGATCAAAACCTCCTTTTGTGACGTTTTTCAGTATGCCTGTAAACTTTGATCCTTCGTCGTCAACAACAGAGACTTTTTGTCCTTCATTCTTGTAGTACTGCTCAATGACACTGAAGGGTGTATCGAGCCCGGGAGAAGAAACCTGGAGTTCAAAATCCACAGTATCGCGGTCGAGGCCGTTCTCAATGTGACGGTGCAGCAATGCGCATTCATCGATCGTTATTCCTTTCCTGGTGTCAGCAAGCACGGTTATTTTATTTGAACTGCTTATCTTCACGGCAACAAGAAAGAGGTCCGTCCCGCGGATGTATTCGTTTACAGATTCCTCTATCTTTGTCCTTTCGATCATTCCCTGAAAATTTATAATAAAATAGGGGACTCTGGTCCCCTAGGTATCAATTGCCCCTCAATTCGGATGCAAAGATAATTATTGTTTTAGAATTAGCAATATGTTTAGGAATCTTTTTTATTTTGCACCCCTAAATTCCCCAAGGGGGACTTTTCAAATTAGGATAGTTTTAAAGCCCCGTTGGGGGGTGGGGGTAAATTAAAGTTGAAGTGATTTTAAAGCTTTTAGATGACCCGGGATATCTATACGGGAGACGAGATCACCCTTTTGTCCGAATGTACACTTTGCCCTCGCGAATGCAGGGTGAACAGGTTTGAGGGAGGTACAGGATATTGCGGCACTGATGCCGGAATGAACATTGCCTCAATCTGCATTCACAGGGGGGAGGAGCCGCCCATAAGCGGTCCTGACGGAATATGCAACATATTCTTTTCGGGCTGTAACCTTAAATGCATTTATTGTCAGAACCATGAAATCAGCAGGTCCTGTTCATATGAAAACAGAAGATCTCTAGAGCTTAAATGAAACTCTTGATACAATAACCGGAATACTTAGCCAGGGAATAAAAGCAGTAGGTTTTGTCTCTCCGACTCATGTTGTTCCTCAGGTAAAAGCCATCATCCGCGGATTGAATTCCAGGGGAATGAAGCCTATAACGGTTTATAATACAAATGGATATGACAAGGCTGAGGTGATTGACGGGCTTAACGGGTTAATTGATATCTATCTGCCTGATTATAAATATGTAACTACGCAGTTATCAAATGAATTCTCGGATGCTCCTGATTATTCTGAGGTTGCTTTAATGGCTCTTAAAAGGATGTATTATCAGAAAGGTTCCATTCTTCAGCTTGATAACGAGGGGAGGGCAGAAAACGGGATACTTGTCAGACATCTTGTTCTTCCGGGACATGCTGATGAAAGTAAAAGTGTACTGAGTACACTTGCGGATGAAATCTCAACAGGTATAAATATTTCTCTGATGTCACAATACCATCCAATCACTTTTGTAAAGAATCATAGTGATTTAAACAGGGTATTGTATAAATCAGAATATGAGTCTGTTGTAAAGACCATGGAAGGTTTGGGCTTTCGGAATGGATGGATTCAGGATCAGGAGAGTTACAGAAATTACAGACCAGATTTCAGAAAAAACATCCGTTTGAATGATTCATATGAAGGCAATGATTTTTACGCCAGCTGCTTTTCGATATTGTCGCTAAGCTTGTAGTGTTTAATATGGTTGCTGATGTTTTCACCGACAATTTCGATCTTGCTCAGATCTCCGGTACCGTATTCCGCCTGAGTACAAAAGTTCAGCCATGCGACTTTTGAAAAATCAACGCCCATCAGCTCAACAGCTACACGGTCGGCTGCAAGCCAATCGGTACTTGCCACACACACCCTGTGATCGACTGGAGTTCCGTTGTTTGGGCCATTCCCTTCCATCCCTTCGAATCCGTCAATCAGGGCAAGATGTGGATGAAGACGCGGGGCAAGGCTATATAAATTATAGTTTATACCTTTGAATCCGCTGCCGTGCACTATTGACTTATCACTCTTTGAACCCTCTTTACGGTTCCGTCCGAAAGTAAATCCGGAGTCTTTTACCGGCGCTCCGAACACTATATTCTTTAGTGAAAGGGTTACTACTGCACGATCGTGGGTTTTCATCCTGGCTACTGAGACAATATATGAATCAGGACTGAGCAGTACATTTGAGAATCTCACGGGATGAGGCTTGAAATCCTTCTCATCAAATACATAAAGAATCTGATATCCTTCCTGATCGAGGTCCATAAATTTCACAGGATATTTTGAGGCGAGTCTGAGATATCCGTAATTATCAAATCCTTCTAACGAAGGACCATTGGCTGCTGATTCTGCAATTATCACATTATCAAGCTTCCTTATCGATTTAAGAAATTCAAGAACACCTTCCAGGGTATCTGCATGAGTTGCACATAGTGGGATATCAATTGAAACATTGTTTGGTTTGAGAATCACACGTTTATTTCCGATAGCCTGACGGATCTCTTTTGAATAAGGTCTGAGTGCGCGGAAAGCCATGTCAGCCCTGCTGTCGCCTGTGGTAAGCCCAACACTTGATCTGTTTGAAATGCTTTCAGGGCTGATCCGGGATGATGAGAAAGAATAAAGGGGAGAGGCAAATGTAACAGCCAGTCCGCCAAAAACCGATTTTCTTATAAAATCCCGGCGTTTAATATTATCCATATAATAAGAATTATTGTTCATGAGATTTGCATTTCAAATATAGTAATTGATTGAATAACCTGGTTTTATTACATGAATTTCTCCCTTTTCTGCAGATTGAAAAGTGCGGCGAGAAGAAACAATATGGTTCCTGTTATCATTATTATCCTGTTCTTGAGTGTTATGATGGCCCAGGTTGTTTCATTAACATCGTATGCCGGGTCGAAGGGATTCAGAAAAACATTCCACTGACTTTTACGCAGAGGATCCTGCAAGGATCAGAAAAAAGATACCAAATATTATCATTATCACCGCTGTCCCATTGCCGTTTCTGATGACTGTCGAGAGCATAAATGCCATCATCCCGAGGAAAAGGACCGGGATCATAACCTGTGCTGTTACCCTGAAAAACTGGAATTTGACAATCATAACTGACGATAGGAATGTGAATACCAGCATAATAAGGAATGCAATTACAAAGATAAGGATTATCCTTACGAGCCATACTTTGTACCTGTAATTTGGAATGCCGAAAAGTATTTCAATTGTCCTTGCATCCTGGTCGTTCTGAATTCCGAAAACCGACGGGTAAAATACCAGCAGTATGCCGGAAAATAGAAAAACACCATAAAGATCCGACATCCTTGAGACATCATTTGAAAAAACATAAATTACCGACAGTCCCAGGTAAAACACCAGCGATCCGGTAAGAAACCAGATAAATTTGTTGGCGAAAATGATTCTGAGATTATACAGTATCATCTTCTGTATTAAAGTGAAGTAATTATATAATGTTCCGGTTCTCATTGAATATTTTTTTAAACCACGTATTACACGGAGTTAAACGGATTTAGAAGGTGTTAAATAATGTAATTACAATGTAATTACGTAAAATTTTAAGCTCAAACAGTGCAACTTTGTGCAAAACTCCGTGACACTCCGTGTTTAATTCTTTCTTTTTCATTAGGCCTTGTTGTTTTCTTTCCTTCTCAAAAGCCACAAATAAGCATCTTCCAGATTTGGAGTTGCATTTACAGCGTTTTCTCCTGGTTTTGATTCCGAAATGACTCTCATCCTGACATTTTCACCCTCCGACATATGATGCACCACAAGATTCTCCTCAACGAATTTACCGAATTCACCAGCAGGTATTTTAACCTGCCATACATGTCCTTCGGCCTCTTTTGTCATCTCCGACGGTTTGCCCAGGTATCTCAGCTTTCCCTTGTTCAGAACTGCAACCTGGTTGCATGAGCTTGATATATCCTCTATTATATGGGTCGAAAAGATCACAATACGTTCACGGCTTAGCTCGACAAGCAGGTTTCTGAACCTTATTCTTTCCCTTGGATCGAGTCCGGCGGTAGGTTCATCCACCACCAGGATCCGTGGCAGATGGAGCAGTATAAGGGCGATGCCCATTCTCTGCTTCATGCCGCCTGAGTACGACCCGATCTTTTCATGCCGCCGCTCCTCCATATGCACTGCTTTCAGAACATATGTGACCCTTTCTTCCCTCGAACGGGCATCAATAATATTTTTAAGCATCGCCTGGTAATGGAGATACTCATGTGCAGTCATGTTTTCATAGCTTCCGAATTCCTGAGGAAGATAACCAATAAGTCCCTGCAGCTCTTCGCGTTTTTTCTGGGTATCAAGCCCATTTATCCAGACTTTTCCGTAGCTCTGCTCAAGGATCCCGCAGATGATCCTCATAAGTGTTGTTTTTCCTGCTCCGTTGGGTCCCAGCAGACCAAACATACCATTCCCGATATTGAGGGAGACACAGCTCAGGGCTTTGAACGGTTTTTTCTTTTTCCCTATCAGAGGAACAGCTGCAACCAACCTGTAAATAGTTTTTCTAATCTCCCTGAACTTTCCTTCCAGCCGGTAGATATCAATGTTTTCTTCGCTAAGCTTAACACCGGTTTTATAAATAAATAGTCCGGTAAACCACAGAAAACCTAGTATCAGCACCACTGCAATGTTTTCCCATTTCAGCTGGAACATGACAAGGTTCAGCAGTGGTATTATCCAGAAGACAATGAAATCAAAAACCGGAATAAGTCTTTTTAAGAGCCTTCTGTTTCCATTTGCAGATAGGTTTGTAAGTAGTTCCCTGAACTGGTTCCAGACGGCTGAAAGAATAAACCAGGTTCCCAGGCTGAACAGAAATATCCAGAATCCTTTGTGAAGATAGAAATATGTGAAATAGATCATAAACACAATTAGCGGGAACTGCCATGATACCTGGGTCATGTCTTTCCATTTCCTGAAATGTTTTTCGAGCCCCAGCCTCTCCCTTATCACTTGCACCGGCTTTCCATTCTCGCGACCACCTGTTTTCTCTCTCGTATATCTTGACAAGACTCTGAACATAAATATTAATTGGCTCATCTGCCGGGATCACTGTTTCTCTGGCTTTCCGGAGACTGTTCATCACGAACCATGTTGATGCCGGAACAAGTATTACAGCAAGAATAGTAGTAATAAGTTTCCAGAGGAATTTATCAATATGATTGTAGATCAGAAATATAAGCAAACCAAATATGATCAGTTGAATGACTTTGTTTTTCCAGCTGAGCGATTTAAACCAATCAAGTCGAATTTTCAAGTCCTGAATAAAATGTAGGTATGAATATCAGTGTCAGTAGTGTGCTAAGAGTCAGTCCTCCTATAACGGTTATGGCAAATGAAGCTCCGATGACTGATACAAACTCTGCCTTCCCCATGGCCAGCGGGAACATTGCAATAACAGTCGTGGAGGCTGTAATAAGAATTGGCCTAATTCTTGCCATACCGGCTGTCATCAAAGCTCTTGAACGCCTGTAACCGCGTTTCCTTAGTATATTTGTATAGTCAATCAGTATAATGCCATTATTTACGACAACACCCAGAAGAATAAGGAAGCCTGTAAGAGTGTTGGCACTCAGCAATGTGTTTCCGGTTATGATAAGAGCAATAAGAGATCCCAGGGCGGCAAGAGGAATACTGAACAGCAGGACAAAAGGTATCGAAAGCGATTCAAAAACAGCCGCCAGGATCATAAATATCAGGAGGAAAGCTATCCCGATCAGATTGTAGAATTCTTTCAGCTGGTTCTCTTCATGGACAACTTCGACAGCAATCCCTGAAGGGATATTCAATCGTGATACAACTGACTCTATTTCTGCACGGGCGCCTTCAAGCAGATCTTTAGAGGATTTTATTTCATCCTTGAAATTGTATGTAACAGTTACTCTTTTTTCCTGGTTTTCCCTGTGAATATTACCCATCCCGTATGAGAAGATTATATTTGCAAGCTCCTCCATCTCCATCACAGCTCCTGTGGCGCTTGTCACCTCCAGGCGCTTAAGGTCATCTATTGTTTTTTCCCGGTTCACACCTGCCAGGGTATCCTCTTCCGAATATTTGATCATTATGTCATAGCTTTCTGTACCCTGCTTGAATGTGGCACCTGAAGAATACTCCCTTCCGAATGTTGATAGTGCTGCTCCCAGATTTGCCAGGGTGAAATTATTCCTGCCTATAAAATCCATATCAAAATTCAGCCTGACCTCCGGTGTATTATCCTGCACATTTATATTGACATTATTAATTGTCTCAAGGTCATTAATGTTCGATCTGATATCATCTGCAAGATTCTTCATCTGTTCAAAATTCTGGCCCTTGACTATCACGCTTTCGGGTTGTGAGCCAATACCCAGAAGGATTCCAAAATCAGCTCCGGGGTTTGCACCACCTGCACCTCCATCTCCTCCGGTAAAACCCCCGCTCGTTGAAATTTCATCCATGCTGATCTCGGCAGATGAGATGTTTTTAGTCTTTTCCGAGATTTCATTTTTGATCTCAGGCAGACTCCTTTTACTTGTTTTGTCCCAATCTTTAAACAGATTAACTGTTACCGTGGCCTTATCTTCTTCGATCCGGCTCACCAGGTCCTCCTTTTCCGGGATTGAAGCAAGCCTCGATTCAATTTCTGCAACCAGCGCATCGGTTTTCGAGAGTGTCGATCCCGCCGGCATTGTAACGCTAAGCCGGAACTCGGGTGTCTCTATTTCACTGTTTGTGGTCAGGCTCAGCGTGAGACTTATCAGAAGAGCCGCAAAGAAGACTACCAGTGTCCCTATAATTGTCGATGCAGGTGTTCTCATACTCGCCTTAAGCACAAGGTGATATGCCTGTATGAGCCTGTCGTGTATAGAGAGCTTTTTGAATACTTCTGATTTGCCCCGGGAGGGACCAGAAAGAATATAAAATGTTGCCATCGGAATGATAAGCATGGCAACTGCAAGCGAAACCAGAAGGGTTGAAACAATTGAGACACTAATGTTCTTCCCGATTAATCTGATGAAAAAATTGGTTGTAAAGATAAACGGGAAAAAGACGATTACGGTAGTAAGTGTTGATGCAAAAATTGCACGGATAACCTCTTTTGTCCCTTGTTTTACAGCAGTTTCCGGATCCTTACCCGATCCGGCCAGCCGGTAAATATTTTCAAGGACCACCACCGAATTATCGACAAGCATCCCTATGGCAAGGGCTATTCCGACAAGGGTAAGACTGTTGATCGTTATGTTGAAAGCATAGAAGAAATTGAATGCTGTATAGACTGAAACCGGTATTGAAATTGCAATAACTGTTACAAGCCTGATATTCCTGAGGAAGAACCAGAGTATCATTATTGCCAGCAAGCCTCCTGTAATAGCCAGGTTGATTATCTGGTTTATATTGTTTTCCATAGTCTCAGCACTGTTGTTCTGAACGACTATTTCGATCCCTGAGGCAGCGAGGTCTCTGTTAAGCTTTTTTACCTGGGCAGTAGCTGTATGTGAAAGTCCGATCAGGTTGGCCTGTTTGTCATTTACCAGGTTGATAGTTACCTCATCCATTCCGTTAACCCTGCTGTAAGAACTTGGTTCCTTGACACCATAAAAAATCTCAGCTATATCCCTGAGCAGGACCGGCCCGTTCTGCCTGACAATAATATTTCCTATATCCCTTACATCGGTGTAGTTGGAAGTTATATTGACATATATTTCATTATTACCGTCATAAACCTTACCGGCAAAGGTCTTGTCCCTTCCGTTATTGTTAAGCAGGGCGCTTACCTGGTTCATTGTTATGCCAAGTGACTTGCATGCTTTTTTATTCAGCCTTACCTCAATCGAACTTTCCTTTCCACCGTAAACCTGGACACCGGCAATACCGTCGATATTTTCAAATTCAGGCCTGATCTCCCTGTCAGTTATGTTCCTTATCCTGTCGACACCGCCTTCTCCTCTCACCTGAAGCGACATAAACTGATTTGTCAGCTGTTCAAGATCGAGCTTTATCACATTAATAATAAACTCCTGAGGGATTGAGCTTTTTATAAGGTCTATTTTCTCCTGGAGCTTCAGATTAGCATATTTAAGGTCAGAGTTTTTGACATAATAGACTATTATTGTCCCATACCTTGAAGTGATATTTGATTCTATCTTTTCGACATCCTCAAGTGTCCCGATAGCTCCTTCGATTGGAATGATTGCCTGGCTCTCAATATATGAAGGATCTACCTCAAGCGGAGATCCAACCTGTACGAAAAGGGTTGGAAACTCAGCGTTGGGGATCAACTCGACAGCAAGCTTTTTATAGGAAACATATCCGAGCAGTGTAAGCCCGAGGAAAAGCATACTTATGAGGACCCTTCTTTTAAGTATAAAATCCATCTGCTTCCTTATAAAATAGTTACAGGATCGGATGATCTCTTTTTCTTTCCTCTTACAAAATCGCCAAAGCTGTCGAATACCCAGTAAACACATGGTATTACTATCAGGGTGAGCAGGGTGGAGGAAATTAATCCGCCGATAACTGCCAGCGCCATTGGTGATCTCAGCGATGCGCTTTCGCCAATTCCTATTGTAAGAGGAAGAAGGGCAAGTATCGTAGTAAGACTTGTCATAAGGATCGGCCTTATTCGCTGTGATCCGGCAAGTATTATTGCATCTCTTTTGTTTATTCCGGCCTCCCTGAGCTGATTTATGCGGTCGATAAGTATAATTGCGTTATTGACTGCAATACCACCGAGCATAATGATCCCGATATATGCCATCATATTCAAAGGTTTGCCAAACAGAATAAAAGCAAGTACTGTTCCCACACCAGCAAGGGGTATCGTGAGCATTATGACAAAAGGCTGAATTATCGATTCAAACTGTGCAGCCAGAACCATAAAGACCAGTACAAGGGAAAGGATAAGTGCAAACGTCAGGTTCGACATCGACTCCTTTCTTTTAAGCTCCTCTCCCGTGAATTCCATCTTATAGTCAACCGGGAGGGCGATTGATCGGAGCGAAGACTCTGCTTCTCTTACAACCTTGTCAAATGGCTGGTCGCCTTTTGCCATGGCATATATATAGCAGGTCCTTGCCTGATTGCGCCGTGTTATTTCGCGCGGACTTGTTATTGTCCTGATTTCAGCAAGCTCGCTCAGAGGCACCTTAACATTTCCCGCAGTAATAATCAGATCCTTAAGCTGGTTAAGCGAAATGTCACCCAGCTTTATGGTTATATCCTTAAGTTCACCATCCTTTTCAAAGGTTCCGGCAGAAGAGCCTTCAAGATAGCTTCTGATCTGGTTTGTTACACTCTCAACCGTGACATTATAATAGCTTGTCTTAAACCGGTCGATAGCCACTTCTACTTCGGGTGTCCCTTCATCCATCGAAGTGGTAATATTATAAAGCCCTGTGTTCTTCTCAAGGATTACTTTCGACTCTTTAAGAATCCTTTCAAGTTCAGTATATTCTTTACCCGATATTTCAAGAGCAAAAGGGGCCTCTGATGTTCCAAGTGCCGACTGTAGAGCAGTCTCTTCACGTGTAAACGTTGCTTCAAGGTCAGGAACCGTTTTAAGGTAATTTTCAACAAGGCTTATTGCATTTTCAGTTTCTGATGCAAATTCATCTGAAAGAATTACCTTGAGTGAAGCAGTATTTTCACCTTTTACACTGGAAGTCTGACTTATAGTTGAAGTATTGTCTTGACCTGACTGGGTATAAATCAGTTTAAGCTTTTCACCGAGAAGCTCCTTAATTATTTCTTCCGTTTTTATTGCAGTACTGTTTGTCCTGTCAAGGCTTGTTCCTTCAGGAAGCTTCAGTCCGACAGTAAATTGTGCTGATTCTGACCTGGGCATGAACTCGCTTCCAAGCCGGGGTACCAGTAATGCTGCTATTGTTAAAATAATAACAGAAAGCAGGATCACCAGATTACGTTTTTCAAGTGTTTTTCCAAGAAACCCCTTGTACCATTTGAACTGTAAGGCGGTGGTGGAAACGTTTTTCCTGCTTTTTTCCGGAAAAAGAGTTGATACAAGCATTGGGATAACAAGCATTGCCACCAGGAGAGATGACAGCAATGCAAAAGCGACTGTCCATGCCTGATCGCGGAACATCTCGCTCGATGCTCCATGCAGGTAAACTATGGGAAGAAAAACTACAATAGTCGTCACGGTTGAGGCTGTGATTGCTCCTCCGACCTGTCCTGTACCTTTTATTACGGCTTCCTGCAAAGGCACACCCTCCTCCCTGAGCCTTGTTATATTCTCGAGTACAACAATTGCATTATCGACAAGCATTCCCGCACCAAGCGCCAGTCCGCCCAGAGTCATTATATTCAGGGTCAGATGGCTGAAATACATAAGGTTAAAGGTTGCAATTATCGAAATGGGAATTGCTATACTTATCACCAGGGTTGTGCCGATCCTTCTCAGAAAGACATAAAGAATTACAACAGCAAGTATGATTCCTATTATAAGTGTATTTTTTACCTCACCGATAGCATTATCAATATATGTCCCCTGATCGAGGACCTTGATGAACTCATACCCGGGAAGGGCTCTGCTCAGATCAGCAAAAGCCTTGTCGAGGCTTTTAACGGCATCGACAGTGTTGAATTTAGGCTCTTTGTAGATAGAAAGCCCTATGCATCTCTCCCCATTGATTGTGACTATGTTCTCAGGATCCTTGTTTGCGAAAACAATTTTTGCAACATCTCTGAGATAGACTGGAACCCTTTCGCTTGAAGAAGCAGCTGAAGATCCCTGATTCAGTGCCGCAGATGGGTGAGGAACCTGATGAAGACTGTTTGAAACCGACTATTATGTTCTGCAGATCCTCAAGATTTTCAAGAACACTTACCCCTTTCACGACGTATTTCGTACCCATATCAACTATTGAACCTCCTGAAACGTTTCTGTTGTAGTTTTGGATCTGGGCTGCAATACCATCGGATGTCAGTCCGAATGATTCGAGAATGTATTTGTTTGTCTCAATTACAACTTCACTCTCTTCTTTTCCGACAAGTTTAACATCGGCTACACCTTCAATCCTGACAAGCTCGTTCCTGATGTAGTTTTCAGCTACTTTTCTGAGCTCATCCATATTGTCGATACGAACATTCTTCAGGCCGACGATCATCACCGGCGATGCATTCGGATCATATTGGGAAATTGTAAAACTTTCAAGGTCAGAGTTCTGGCTGAATGAATTAAGCTCTTTCTGGAGATCCAGAAATGCTTCATCCATATCCTTGTTCCAGTTATATTCAACAGTAATGACTGCAGTTCCACCCCTCGAAACCGACGATACCTGAACCACATCACTCTGTCGCATCGCCAGCGATTCGATCTGATCGACATAATTTTTCTCTATTTCTTCGGGAGGTTTTTCTCCTGCCTTTATTTCTATATAAATTTTTGGCGTGTTGAGGTCAGGGAAAAGATCAGTTCCAAGCTTACCAAAGGAAATAAATCCCAGCAGAATTATACCCAGAACCAGCATAAGTACTGTTATCGGGTATTTTACAGCAAATCGGGCAATTGCGTTCATAACGGTTATTTGATGATTTTAACCTTCGACCTGTTGCTAAGTGTCTCAAAACCGCTTGTCACAACACGTTCATTCTTTGCCAGGCCCCTTGTGACCTCAATATCGGTGAGGTTTTCGAGACCGGTCTCAATTATTCTTTCTGAAGCAACGCCTCTGTCAACTATAAAAACTGTTTTGCCTTTCTGCCTCGACAGGATTATATTCTTTGATATAACAATTGCTGAATCCTTATGATTGGTTACAATGTCAGCCTTCACAAACATACCGGGGCGGAGAAGGAGATCGGGGTTGTTTATTGAAACGGTGCCCTTGAATGTCCTGGTGTCGGCATTTATAGCTGGTGAAAGTTGTGTCACGTTACCCACTATCGTATCATCGGGTAATGTATAATTTGTCATCTTTACAATCTGGCCAGGTCTGATCATTGAAATATATTTTTCGGGCAGCTGTACGTCCATATACATTGTTCTGTAGTCCATTATCTTAACGATTGTGTTGCCGGTTTCGATCTGTGTTCCCTGAGTATGATAGGGAAGGTCGACAATTACACCGTCAATCGGAGCAACGATCCTTGTCTTCTCCAGCTGAAGCTTTGAAGTGACAACTGTTGTCCTTGCATTTTCATAGTTTATCCCGGCAGTCTTTAGTTCCTTGAGAGTGACCCCTCCCTTCTCGTATAGTGATTCCTGTTTCCTGAGCTCGCTTTCCATCAGCTCCATATTAAGCTGGTTTGTCTCCATCTTAACCGAATTGACATATTCCTGATCGTCAAGCCGGGCAATAATGGCTCCGGCTTTAACCTTATCTCCAAGCTGCCATAATCTTCCGGTCTGTGGATTCTTTTCAAGGAAATATGCAGCACCTATTTTTGATTTCAACTCTATTTCACCTTTCGGAAATGCAGTTCCTGTTGTGTTAACAAATTCTTCGATAGGTTTGAGCTTAAGTTCCTCAACCGAAACCGGAATTTCGACATCTGCGGTCAGGTTCTGGTCCTGGTTCCTGCATCCGTAAATAAAGAGAAGTGCAGCTGCAAATAAGATTATGAGTTTTTTCATTTGTGATGATATTATTATTTACTTTCTAATTTTTGTCTTCAAGACTCATTACCGGAGCGACCTGTTGTTTCTTTTCAAAATCGTACAGAGTCTGGATCTTAAGGTTCAACAGCTCAAGTTTATAGGATATAAGTGAATTAGTGTATGTAAGTTGTTTCTGTGAAAGCTGCTCCTGGTACAAATTCAGATCCATTCCTGTGAGATCACCGTTCTTATATCTTTCAAGATTCAGGTCGTAGGTCAACTGGGCATTTGTGACATTCTGCCCTGCTATTCCTATCTGGTTCTGGAGATTCAGAAGATTTCTGTAAACTTTTCGAATGCCAAGGATGATATCATTCCTTTCTTCCTCGAGTGAAATATTGGCTGATTCGATAGTAGCTTCAGTGGCTTTGATTCTTGATTTTCTCTCACCCCAGTCCCACAGGGGAATTGTAAGTGACAGTGAAACATTCTCGTTATCGGTAGGGTTTGCGTAGACATCGATGAATTTTTCATTATCACCGAAAAGCCCGATTGAAAGACCGAGGCTTCCTTTGAATTCATTAGAGCCTTTCGTCTGGATCAGGTCAAATTGAGACATTTCGATGTCAATTTCACGCTGCCGGAGTTCCATCCTGTTTGCAAGTCCCTGGTCGATTGCAAGGGAAATATCAACCTGAACAGTATCTACGGCAATGTTTGGCAAGTACTATCAGATCATCATAAAGGCTCATTCCGATGAGGATCTTGAATTCATCCTTTGCATTTTCAAGCTCCACCTGTTTGTTTTCATAGTCCGACTTCGTTGTTGCCAGGTTAAGCTCTGCCTGGAACATCTCCTCACGTGCAGATATCCCCGCATCCACTTTATTCTTCGATACTTCGTAGCTTTTCTGCATATTCTCAAAAGCCTGCCTGGCGATATCGAGGCTCTGCTGCTGCTGATAGACATAATAGAATGCCTGAGTTACGCCTTTTTCAAGCGATAGCAGCTGGATTGCATAGCTTATCTTTGAGTTTTCAAGAGCCAGTTCAAGCTCCTTCAGCTGAAGTTTTGTCCGGTTGTATGTAAATAGAGGCTGATCGAGGTTAAGCGACAGATTGTTGCTGAATCCTTTGGTGGTGGAATTGGTGTATTCGCTGTAAGAATCTCTGTAGCCGAACCTGTTCATTAATGATACCCTGGCGTCAGTCAGGACTATAGGCTGTGAAACAGTGAACAATCCGTAGCTTTCAGTGGTTTTCACAGAATTCCATTTTGATATGAGGTCGTTGAATGATCTGTTCTGACTGTAGCCTATCGGGTTTACCGAAAGGGAGAATTGTGACTTAAGGGCCGCATTCTGTGCGTTCAGGTTCTCCTGGCTCCGGATAAGACTCAGCCTTGTCTTTTTCATTGTCGGACTGTTCGATTCGGCAATGCTGAGTGCCTGTTCGAGTGTAAGGCCCTGTTGGGAGAAAACTGATGCAGTGCTGATCAGAAACATTAAGATAAATTATCTGGTTTTTATGTTAAGATGTCTCATATTCTACTTGTTATTTCTTAATTCATATTTCTTTTGTAATGGATTCATATTTAACCCACCCCCCGCCCCTCCCGGGAGGGGAGCCCTAAGAATCACCTCGCACCCCGTACCTCGTACCTCGTACCAGTCAATTTGCTTTCACCCACTTTACGGCATCTCCTATCACCATTCTTCCTGAAGACTGGTTCGTGAGTTCCACCTTTGCGCTATCGGAAGAGAGGTAATAACGGCCAAGCATGTTCCACCCTGCCTCTGCATTTTCAAAATCGACGGTTATCTCCTCAACTCCTTCATCGTGATATATTTTGTAATGCATGTCCTTAAATACATTTTCTCCCCCTGTTTCGCTTCCGGGAGGAGGAGGTGCAACTGCAGACGAACCTGTACGGACAATCATTTTGTCGCCTGTTTTACCGATGTAACAATAGACATCATAATAGCCGGGTCCGCCTATTATTTGTTTTCCATGCCACAGACCGGTCGTTCTTACCGCTCCTTGTATAGACTGATGAGCGGATATATTTACCGTAATAAGCTGACATTACAACAGGTTGCCAGTACTCCGGAGCCCAGAACATACTTATCTGCTGATACTCGTTTCTCCTTATGTTTTTTATGCCTAGTAAATTCTTCAAAGGACTTTGAACATTATGGTTGCCTCCATCAAATCCAGTATCTTCATTATCTACAATTATTTCCCCTGGATAAGAAAAAGGAGGCAAGGCGGAAAGTACCGCTTCACCTTCAGTTTCAGTTACATGGATTCTGGTTTTTTTGATTTCGTCAATTGGCAGGTTTATCTCTCCTGGTATATTTCTGGCAAAAAGTGTATTGACCATCATCGCCCTTGGCTGTGCATCCAGAATAATTTTGATCTTCTTTGCTTCGGCAGGTCCGAGAACAATTATTTTATTAATGTCGGTTGCTTCCATTCCACGTCCCTGCATAGATATCGTGAAACTTCCGCCCATTGGTCCACCCTGATAGGATCCGACCATTTGCTGTCCCCTGCCTTCTCCTCCTGTCCTGAAGGAGATATTGAATATTCCTGCTACCATTTCAGGATTTGCAGCAGTAAATGTGACAAGGTATCTTACTCTGTCGCCGACAATAATCTCATTTGCCTGCAGATCAGAAAAGAGAAATCCTGGTTGTTCTTTCCTGTTGAACCAGTCGCTCAGGTAAGGATAAAACTCAAAACCGAATTTCTCTTTCACATCCTTATTAAAAGTTATTATATCAACACTCCTGAATTTATTGTCATCAATATATTTTGAGAACCAGTCTTTGAATTCAATTATTCCGGCTTTCGATCGCAACAGGTTAAAAAGATAATCGGCTTTAAGAGTTAAAACAGCTCTTATTGTATCGCTTCCCGGATTACTGGCAAGCAGGTCCTTAAAACTTATGTCTCTCAGGATAAGATTTCCCTTATCATTTTCCGAAAGCCCGCCTGACATATCTCTGAATATGTTCTGAGTTGAAACCTGCTTCTGAAGATGAGATTCAAATACAGCATTTATTACAGGATATTCGGATGAATAGAAATTATTCTTGAAGAAATAGAAACTTGGGCCAAGCCGGTACCGTTTTGGCTCGTTAACTTCAACCCCGTTTATATATCTGTAATCTGTTCCGCTGATGAAAGTATTAGTGACAAAATTATTGAACAGCCTTACCTGCAATTCTTTATCAGTGATTACTTCATTATTCCTGGCCATCCTTTTCTTTTGCCTTGTAAATTGCTTTAGAAAACCCCTGGAAAGAAGGGTAGACATTTTTTCAGGCATCAGCACCATTGAAGGCTGTAATTCAGCCCTGGTCTGGGTGCTCATTCTCGGGTAAGAGTAAAACTGGACCGGTACTTCAAGGAGACTCAGTGTTTTAAACGGGTACTTTGTCGAGAAGTTTGTCTCCAGGTCCCTCATTATTCCTGAGACAAGCAACGGGAGCGTATCTTTCAATTCCGAAAGTTCTTTTTTATAGAAATCGTGGCCAGGGAAATAGTAACTGATATATTTGATTGAATCTACTTTTAAGGTATCCGACCGATAATTTCCAATCGCTAAAGTCAGTCCGGTAAGGGGAGATTCGCTGGTGAAAACCGAGGAGCCATTTTCAGATTTCAGTGTCCCCTGTGATACTGCAGAAAGACCGTTTTCACTCTTTACCCTGATATTGAAACGGGTAAAATCGACTTTTATCCTTGCAGGATTTGAGGGGTAATAATTGAGTCCCGGCACAGGATACCAGTGTGTTTCAGGAGTCAGCAGAACATAATTATCTGTCAGGAATGCCCTCCTTTTGTTCACATTCAGCATCTCGATACGATATGGAGTCTCCTTCAGATTATCAGAATAATTGGGATAGCAGAATGATTCATTTATTATGCCGGAATATAAAATTACAATACTGTCACTCTGTCCCGGAGCAAGATCCTTTCCCGGGTCTATTTCAATGATCTGATGATTTCGTTTGAAACTGATGTCTTTGCCTCCTGATAATACTGAAGTCACCTCCAGGCCGGGATTCAATGAAAACAGATATCTGTCAAGGCTATTACTATTATGATTAGTGAATTTCAATTCAACTGCTGCCTTAAAAGAGTTTTTATTATGCAGAGAAATCAATGGAGGCATCAGTCAGAGAGACAAAATCACGGTTCTCATACTGACGGCTGACCTCAATAATCTTATTCTTTTCACGAAGATCATTTTTGTAAAACGACCAGGTATTAATTACACAAATTACTAGTTCCGGAAAGGAAAATGAACATGAGCACCACCGAAATTACCCTGTGTATTTTTGATTGAGGCAACCGTTTGAACATTAATATGGTAGCAAGAATAAATGATAATCCGGAAAAGAGATAAATGAGACGTTGGTTTAATATCTGGATTATATTGCCAAATCCTGTTATTCCCGATTTGAAAACAGGTAATCCAAATGCCATGTAATCGAAAATTGATCCCGCACGGTACCAGAGCCAGAACATATTAAGCGCGGCGATGCCGAGCAGAACAAGAAAGGTTATCGCCTGGTTCCCTATGACGGACATCAGCATGAATGCAAGCCCAAGGCTGAAAATGATCGTCGGAACACAAATTATCAGCAGGTACCAGAGGTATGACAAAATATCGACCTGCATATCTTTTACAATGATATTCATCAGAAGACCGATGCACAGAATTATTATGTCAAGTCCGAGAAAGAGCTTGAGAATACCCCAGGTCTTGCCTGTTATGTACTCAAAGTTTGACATTGACCTTGTATAAAGGACTTCATTTGTATCAACCTTCTTGTCTCTTTTCAGGAAATCGGATGCCAGAAAAATGACAACGATCGCCTGTCCTATATTCAGGAGATAAAGGTTGAAAAGGGGAATTGATGATGGAATAGAAATGAAAGCCCATGGCTGATCACCCACAGGGGAAAAAAAGCCGATATTTAAAAAAGTAAATATAAAAAGAGCCCCGATTGAAAATAACCTGAAGAACCAGCTCCTTCTGAGGGTTTTCGCTTCATATCTGGCGACAGTTCTTATGTTATGCATTAATGTCATAAGTCTTTCAGTATTTATTCACTGATGTCAGCCTGTAATTTATGCTCCATATAATACACATAAGCATCTTCGATATTTGGGATAATCTGAGAATAATTGTACTCCGGAACATCATCGGAAACTATCTGCACTTCCCATCCATCCTCAACCGGAATTGTTGAGATTACATTATAACGTTCCTTGACAATTTCATATTCAGCCTGAGTCAGATTCAACTTGAATACATGGCCCTCAGCCAGTTTTACAAGATTTTCAGGTGCTCCGGCGAAGACCAGTTCTCCACGGTTAAGTAATGCCATTCCCTGGCATGTTGATGATATGTCACCAACAATATGAGTTGAAAGAATTATAGTTACCTCATGCTGACTCAGCTGTGAGAGGATGTTCCTGAACCTTATCCTTTCATCAGGATCGAGGCCGGTTGTCGGTTCGTCAACAACAATTATCCTTGGATTACCTATTAGGGCCTGGGCAATGCCAAGACGTCTCTTCATGCCACCCGAAAGCCTGTTGGCCTGGCGGTCGCGAACCTCGAGCAGTCCGACCTGATCAAGCAGCCTGTCGACCTCGGAAATCCTCAGCTTTTTGTTTTTCATCCCGGCAAGTGACCCTGAATAATCGAGGAATTCCCAGGTTTTAAGGGATGTGAAAAAACGGAAATCCTGTGGCAGGTAACCAAGCAGGCTTCTTAATTCTTTCCTGTGTTTCTGGATATCCTTGCCATCGACAAGCACTATTCCCGAAGTCGGTTTCATGAGAGTGACAAGGATGCGCATCAGACTTGATTTACCGGCGCCATTGGGTCCCAGAAGCCCGAACATCCCAGTACCGAATTCAAGGTTGATATCCTTCAGCGCATGATTGCCGTTGGGATAAATTTTATTCAGTCCCTGAATCTCAATTTTCATTAATTGGTCTGGTTAGTTACGGAAAGGGTGTCCCATTCTTTGTTTTGACCTATAAAAGACGGCTAAAATTTCAATTGTTACAAGAGAAAGGCATTTTTTTTGTATAATTTTGTTGGCCAAAGACTTTCAGGGGTGGCATACAAAATCAACAAAAGAAAAATCATAAATGATCCGGTTTACGGATTCATTAGCATCCCTGGCGATCTGATTTATGATATTATTGAACACCCATGGTTTCAGCGGCTGAGAAATATAAAGCAACTCGGACTTACAAGCTTTGTTTATCCCGGTGCAACTCACAGCCGGTTCCAGCACTGTCTTGGAGCGCTTCATCTTATGGAATCCGCTCTTCAAACCCTTAAAAGCAAAGAGGTCAGCATAACACCCGAAGAAGAAGAGGCAGCCATGATTGCGATTCTTCTTCATGATATCGGCCATGGCCCATTTTCTCATGCACTGGAAAATTCAATTATTACCGGGATAACACACGAAGATCTGTCTCTTCTCCTGATGCAAAAGCTTAATGAAACCTTTAAAGGCAGACTGGATCTGGCAATAGAGATATTCAGGGGAACCTACAGAAGGCAATTCCTTCACGATCTTACAGCAGGCCAGATGGATATGGACCGGCTTGATTATCTCAGGAGAGATTCATTTTTTACCGGTGTTATTGAGGGATCCGTTGGTTCTGACAGGATCATAAGGATGCTTAATGTAGTGAACGACATCCTGGTAATGGATGAAAAGGGGATCTATTCACTTGAGAAGTTCCTTATTGCACGACGTCTGATGTACTGGCAGGTTTACATGCACAAAACGGTGCTTTCATCTGAAAGCCTCCTTGTTAATGTGCTGAAACGTGCAAAGGAACTTGCGGTTCTGGGGATTGACCTTTTCGCGACACCGGCCCTCAGATTCTTCCTTTACAATAATATAGGACCTGAAAATATCCGTTCATCCGGCTTGTTCACACCCGGGCTGATCGCCGCTAATTTTACACGTCTCGATGATACAGATATCCTTGCTTCAGCTAAATACTGGGCTGATAATTCCGACTCTGTTCTTTCCGATCTGTCGGCCAGGCTGATAACGAGGAATCTTCTTTCTGTTGAGCTGCAGAACGAGCCTTTTCCTGAAGGAAGGCTAAATGAACTAAGGGGCAGGGCAGTAAAAGTGATGAGTATCAGCCGGGATCTGGTTGATTACTATGTATATACAGACAGTATTTCAAATCTTACATACACTCCCGAGGCCCCTGAAGTAAGAATACTGCTGAAAAACGGGACCATTGCAGATATAACTGAGGTTTCGGATATGTTTGAACACAGGCTGTTATCGGAACGGGTCACAAAATACTTTTTATGTTATCCAAAGGAAATAAGATAAAAAACAACATAGATTATGGAATTCAATGCTGCTACAATTGCCGGATTTCTGAAAGGTGAAATAGTCGGGGATCCTGAAATAATAGTTAACACTATAGCCAAAATTGAGGAGGGACACCCGGGAGCTCTCTCATTTCTTGCCAACCCAAAATATGAGCACTATTTATATACGACAAAATCATCGGTAGTTCTTGTAAACAGGAGTCTTGTTCCTACGGCAAAAGTTGAGGCAACACTTATCAGGGTTGAAAACGCCTATGAATCCTTCGCATCCCTCCTCCAGCTGATTGATCAGGCAAGACCGAGGAAAAAAGGGATTCATCCTTCTGCGGTAATTGAACCGACCGCCATTGTTGGGAAGGATGTCTATATTGGGCCATATGTATATGTCGGCGAAAACTGCTTTGTCGGCGATGAATGTTCACTTTACCCGAATGTATATCTGGGAGACAATACAAGGCTCGGCAAAAAATGCATCCTTAATCCGGGGGTCAAGATTTACCACGATTGTTTGCTTGGTGATAACTGTGTTATTCATGCAGGGACAGTAATCGGAAGTGATGGTTTCGGTTTTGCACCCCAGTCGGACAGTGAGTTTATGAAGATCCCACAGATAGGCAATGTGATTATTGAGGACAATGTTGAAATCGGAGCAAATGTTGCAATTGATCGTGCAACAATGGGTTCAACAGTCATAAGAAAAGGTGTCAAGCTCGATAACCTGATACAGATCGGACATAATGTGGAGATTGGTGAGAATACTGTAATGGCCGGACAGACAGGTGTTGCCGGATCAGCAAAGATCGGAAGGAACTGTATGATAGGCGGACAGGTAGGTATTGTGGGACATTTAAAAATCGCTGACGGTACCAAAATCGGAGCACAGTCAGGATTACCAGGTGATGTAAAGAAAGAAAACACAACTCTTCTTGGAACTCCTGCAATTGATCACAGGGATTATCTCAGATCTTCAGTGGTTTTCAGAAATCTGCCTGATCTTAAAACAAAGATAGATAAACTCGAAAAACAGGTTGAACTTCTTAAAAATGCATAAATTAGCTACATATTTCTACTAAAACATTGAATCATCAGGGTTCAATTCTTTGAATGTTCGGTTTTTTTTGATTTTTTTGTAGCCGATTTGAATATTATTGCTTAACGACGGATGAGTGAGAAACAAAGAACACTTGCAAAAGAGGTTAGCCTGAACGGGAAAGGATTGCATACCGGGATAAATGTTACTATCACATTTAAGCCGGCCCCTGCCAACCACGGATACAAGTTCTGCAGGACCGATCTTCCGGGAAAACCGGTTATCGATGCTCTGGCTGAAAATGTTACTGACACTTCAAGGGGCACGACACTTACCCAGAACGGCGCTTCGGTTTCGACAATCGAGCATGCTCTTGCAGCTTTGTACGGATTAAGGGTTGACAATGCAATTATAGAACTTGACGGACCAGAGGCTCCAATTATGGGCGGAGCTGCCTGGAAATTTACCGAAGCTATCAAGCAGGCCGGATTTATCGACCTAAAAGAAGATCGGAACTATTTCGTGATAAAGCAGAAGCTGATTTTTTCTGATGAGGAGCATGGAGTTGACCTCATTATTTATCCCGATGATCATCTCAGCATTAATGTTCTTATCGATTATAATTCAAGGATACTTGGAAATCAATATGCAATTCTTGATTCTATAGACGATTTTGAAAAAGAGATTTGCAAAAGCCGGACATTTGTATTCTTTCATGAGCTCGAACCTCTTCACCGGATGGGACTTATTAAAGGGCGGGGATCTTGATAATGCTGTTGTTATTCTTGAAAAGGAGGTTGAACAGGAAGAGATTGACAGGATTGCAACTCTTTTCAACAGGCCGGGTATTACAAAACATACAGCCGGGATCCTTAATAACACCGAATTAAGATATCCGAATGAACCCGCAAGACATAAGCTTCTTGATCTCATGGGAGATCTTGCACTTATTGGGCAGCCCCTAAAGGGAAAAGTTGTTGCCACCCGTCCCGGACACTTTGCCAATACACGTCTGGCTAAGCTTGTCCGACAGGAAATCAAAAAGACTCATTCCAAGGTGAATATTCCTGTTTATGATCCGTCGGAACCACCTATTTATTATCTGGAGGATATAAAAAAGCTGCTGCCACACAGATATCCTTTTCTGATGGTCGATAAAATTATTTCATTGGATGAGACAACTGTTGTGGGTATAAAAAACGTTACATTCGATGAACCTTTCTTTCAGGGTCACTTCCCTGATGAGCCAATTATGCCGGGTGTACTACTTGTGGAATCACTGGCCCAGTGCGGTGGACTGCTTATTCTGAGCACTATCGATGAGCCTTCGAAATATTCAACATATTTTCTCAAGATCGATAAGCTTAAATTCAAGCATAAGGTTGTTCCGGGTGATACTGTCATCCTGAGGATGGAACTTATTGAACCCATGAGAAGGGGAATAGTCATGATGTTCGGACAGGCATTTGTCGGAAATCATCTTGTTGCTGAAGGAGAGATGACTGCACAGGTAATCAAAAACAAATAACTGACATATGATCTCTAATTTAGCATATGTTAATCCCAATGCCATTCTGGCTGAAAATATTACAGTTGAACCATTCGCCTATATAGGTGAAAATGTTGAAATCGGCGAAGGAACCTGGGTAGCTCCTCATTCGACTATACTACCGGGAGCAAGGATTGGAAAAAATTGCAGGATTTTCCCTTCGGCAGTAGTTTCAGGTATACCACAGGACATGAAATTCAGGGGTGAGGAAACAACCGCTGAGATCGGCAATGGCACAACGATCAGAGAAGGCGTCACTATTAACAGGGGAACTGCTTCCGCAAGAAGAACGATTATCGGCAATAACTGCCTGATTATGGCATATGCCCATGTGGGTCATGATTGCCTTATCGGCAATAACTGCATTCTTGGAAATGGAACAGGTCTTGCCGGTGAAGTCAAAATTGATGACTGGGCAATCCTGAGCGCAGGTACTCTCGTTCATCAGTTTTCAAGGATCGGGGGACATGTAATGATCGGGGGAGGATCAAAAGTAAGGACTGATGTGCCTCCATTCATAAAAGCCGACAGGGATCCACTGTCATATCTGGGGCTCAATACTGTAGGACTTACAAGGCGTGGCTTTGAAAAAGAACGGATCGACTCGATCCATAATATTTACAGGGCGATTTATCAGAATGGAATGAATATTTCACAGGCTCTCGATTTTATTGAACGAGAGATCAACCCATCAGCCGACAGAGATTATATTCTTGAATTCATTCAAAAATCAGAAAGAGGAATAATCAGGGGACCAAGATGACATTCCTCAGGCTTTTTCCCATCCCTGCGCTTTAAGCTCAATTTCAGTTCCCTCTTCACTTACTATATAATTTCCCTGATCAGCCGTTGTCATGTGACCTATCAGGGTGACGTCGGGAACGCTCCTGATCTTTTCAGCATTTTCGAGGGCTACCGTGAATAACAACTCATAATCTTCTCCTCCGTTGAGAGCAGGAATCAGCGGATCAAGATTAAACTCTTCCGCCGCTTTGCAGGTTTCTGCATCCACGGGGATCTTGCTGGTGTAAATCCTGCATCCGGTTTCCGATAGCCTGCATACATGAAGAAGATCCGATGCAAGACCGTCAGAAACATCGATCATTGATGAGGGGAATATATTTAAATCTTTAAGCCTGGCGAACAAATCCCCCGGTAACTCAGGTTTCAGTTGTCTTTCGATAATATATTCATAACCTGACAGATCTGGTTTAAAGGACTTGTCGTTATCAAAAAGTTTTCTTTCCCTTTCAAGTACCTGGAGCCCCATGAATGACGCACCGAAATTCCCAGTTACGCATATCAGGTCGTTGGGTTTTGCACCGTTCCGTCTGACAATATTCCCCTTTTCAGCCTTTCCGATACCAGTAACGCCTATTGTAAGCCCTGTGAGAGAGCTTGTAATATCACCACCGGCAAGATCGACCTTGTATTTCGTGCATGCAAGATTTATTCCTTCATAAAGGTCGTCTATCTGTTCGACCGAAAATCTCGAACTTATCCCCAGGGCAATAAGTATCTGGCCCGGGGTTCCATTCATTGCATAAATATCCGAAATGGCCCTGATGACAGCCTTATACCCGAGATGTCGTATGGGAGTATAAATAAGGTTGAAATGAATGCCTTCAAGGAGAAGATCAGTTGAAACCAGTGTAAGGTTATCCCCCGAATCAATTATGGCTGAATCATCGCCAATACCAGCGACTGTGCTTCTGTTCCGTAAAACAGCTTTTTCTGTCAGATGGCCTATCAGTCCGAACTTTCCGAAACTGCCGATGGGTGTTCTTTTATTGTCAGATTCGTTCATGATTACATCCCCCTATGGTGTTGAAAAAGTTCTACTCTGTTCTTTTACCCCTAAATCCCCCAGGGGGGACTTATTGATCTACTGATGTTTATAAAGCCCCCCTTGGGGGGTTGGGGGTAAATCATGCCTTTTCAACAGGCCCAATTAATTTGTTTTATTCTTCCTAATACCCCATACCACCTGCCTTAAGTATGCATTATTCTTCTCCCGAAGGGATTGATAGCTGTTTCGGTAAGTTTGAAATGCTGATTTCCGAAAGGGATACCTATTATTGTGATATACAGGATAACTCCAAAGAAGGCATGTGTAATTGCGATCCAGATCCCTCCGCATAAAAGCCAAAGGACATTCATGAAAACGTACAGGCAGCCAGAAGCCCGTGGCTCTACCCTGCTTGTGCGCCCGAAAGGCCAGAGAGCAAGCCATCCCATTTTGAGTGTCTGGAGGCCGAAGGGGATCCCTACAATGGTTATCATCAGAATCAGGCTTCCAATGAAGTACTCAATTGCAATTATGATACCTCCGAATATCAGCCAGATAAGGTTACCAAGGATTTTCATAAATTATGATTGTTTACTCAAGAATGATGGTTTTATCCTTAGGGTATTTTACAGAATAAGTCAGTATCAGTTGCCTGGTTTCCTGTGGCTTTATTTCAAGATCCCATTTGATCGCGCCCGTTTGTGAATTGTGTTTACCGCCCGACAGTTCAGCAGCATCGACTTCAATCCCGCTGTTTGACGAGACCGGTATCTGATCATTTACTGTGATTCTTACAGGAGTTGGCTTGTTATTTCTGATTGTAATAAGAAATGAATATGTTTCAGTCTTATTTGATCCAAGGACTCTTCTACTCGTAAAATCCTGCCGTTTTTCTCTTTTCACAAGAATGCTGTTATCGGTCCCGAGAGAAACGGTAAGAGTGTCCTTCAACTGATTTACATTAAGATATGATTTGCCGACAAATGTGTTTTCAAAATAAAGGGTTGCCTCGCCGCCAATAAGGTTCTGTTCTGCCCAGTCGGTTATGTTGCCTGTAAGGTATGCCATTGGAGATAATTTTGGAACAGTGACATATTTGTAGTCAGCGGGTGTTGTGGTACGCTGAATTTCAATTGTCTGAACTTTGCCATCAGATGCAATCGTATAAGGAGTTGTTATATCAAATGTCACGGTCGTTTCTCCTACCTGTTTTTCGACCGGTACCGGGGCTGCTTCCATAACCTTTTCTTCAACAGCAGCGTCTGAGACCGCCATTTCAGATACCTCTGCCTTGTTTGCCCGTTTTACGCCCGAAGCCATCCCCCTTATCATTAATGCAGGTTGAGGAGAGTAATAGTCTATGAACCATGGATTGAGCTCCGGAACATCTCCTGCAACCCAGGGAGTGGCATTTGAAAAGCTCAGTTTTACATCTTTCCAGGTAACTCCGGTATTCTGATAAACATTTGCCTTATAAAATATTGTGACAGGTTTTGTGATATTATCCACCCTGATATCATACGAAGGGTACCAGCCGGCATTGCTCACAACATAGCTGAATGTAAGTCTGCCTGAAACAGGTTTTTCACAACTCACCGAAACCAATATTTCCCCTGAGGGGAGCTGTTGTTTCCCGAACTTATCTGAAATCTGTTTCTGAAGAGCTGCGATCTGCTTCTGATAATCTTTGATCAGCCTGTTTTTCTTAAGTATTGAATTGGTAACCTGATCCATATTGTTTGTATAAAGCTCCATCACGCTTTTCAGCTGTTCAACCGAGAAGCTTGTCTCCTTCACGAGGATACCCCTGTTGGCAACAAGGAAAGCCTCTTTTTCCTTAAGAACAGTTATTGCAGCCGTTTCATCCTCAACTTTCAGCTGAAGTGCTTCAATCTGGCTTCTGATGCTCTTAACCTCAGGCAGGTCCTCAAGATTCTCGAGATAATTATTACGCTGATTTACTGAGAGGATAATGAAATCGCCATATCCCTTTACCTGGATGCTCTGGACATCGATATAGGGTGAAAGACCAGTGAGCTTCAGGATAGTATTTCCTGCCGGCAGATCAGTTGTAGTCTCATGGCTGACCTGGGCCCTGTCGGGATAGACAGTAACATGTCCGATACCGGCTTTTATCTCTTTTTCAGTATCAGCTGCCAGATTAATTGATCCGGATAAAATCAATATTAAGATTAGAATAAGACTTTTCATCATAATTAAAATTTAAACATATAAAGATAAGATTTTCTGATAGAGAATAAGCCAACAAATTTGGGGCCGATAATAGGCTTCTCCATACGGATTTTTACCTCTCCCTAAATCCCTCTCCTGAAAGAAAGGGACTTTCTGAAGCAATAACTATGTTAAATAAAGTGAATTTATTGCCTCATTTTATGTTAATTATGCGTTTTACAAGCTATAGTACTGTTAATAATATATCTTTGACCAAATTTTTAAAAGATGAATGGTTTGAAGATTGGTAATCTGACAGTGGCTGTTCCGATTGTGCAGGGCGGAATGGGTGTAGGAATTTCATTGTCTGGACTGGCAGCGGCTGTTGCCAATGAAGGAGGAGTCGGGGTTATTTCAAGTGCAGGACTTGGGCTTCTTTACCACGATTACCCTGGGAATTTCCTTGAAGCAAGTATTCATGGACTGAAAGAGGAGATCCGAAAGGCGAGGGAAAAAACAATGGGGGTAATAGGGGTTAACGTCATGGTTGCAATGTCAAATTTTGCCGACATGATAAGAACATCAATTGCTGAGAAAGTTGATGTCATTATAGCAGGAGCAGGGCTTCCACTTGATCTGCCTTCTTTTCTGAATAAGGATTCACTGACAAAGCTTGTTCCGATAGTTTCATCAGCAAGAGCTGCGAAAATAATCTGTGAAAAGTGGAAGACAAATTACGATTATCTTCCGGATGCTGTAATTGTTGAGGGACCTAAAGCCGGGGGTCATCTCGGGTTTAAGGAGGAACAGATAACCGATAATGATTATAAGCTTGAAAAGCTTGTTCCGGAGATCGTCACTGAATTAAAAGTTTTCGAGGATAAATTTAACCAGCCTATTCCGCTGATTGCTGCGGGAGGGATCTATACCGGACAGGATATAAATAATATAATGAAACTTGGAGCATCAGGGGTTCAGATGGGGACAATATTTGTCACAACTGATGAGTGCGATGCATCAGATGCTTTCAAGCAATCATATATTAACGCAAGCGAAAAGGATATTGAGATAATAAAGAGTCCTGTAGGTATGCCGGGACGTGCAATACTGAGCAATTTTATAACAAAAGTAAAAGCAGGCAAGAAACAGCCGAAAACATGTCCTTTCAAGTGTATCAAAACCTGCGACATAAGCAAGAGTCCCTATTGCATTATTATTGCTCTTATAAATGCGCTGAAGGGAAATTTTGAAAATGGGTATGCCTTTGCCGGGGCAAATGCTTTCAGGGCGACAAAGATTTCGTCAGTAAAAGAGGTTTTCCAGTCGTTGCTGAAGGAATACAGGGAAAGCAGATAAACACCTCATCCCCAAACCCCTTCTCCTGAAAGAGAAGGGGCTTTTTATCAGGTGTAATTAAGTCCCTCTCTTTTAGGAGAGGGATTTAGGGTGAGGTTTTAACAATCTCATAATACCCAACTGCACCCTTCCCTGCTTCCTCACCACCCTGTCCTGCCATCGGGCAGCCCGGTACCGGACAGTTGATTATCTTATGCTCGTTGTTATCAGCCGGCTCCCAACCCATAATAAGGTACAGTGTAAAGAAGCCTATTACATAAGCAACTGCAACATGCCATCCCTTTTTTACCCAGAGGACAACATTACGGCCTTCGGGAAACTTGTTTGTGATTGCAACACCTGCGGATGATCCGAACCAGACCATCGAACCTCCGAAACCCAACTGTATAGGCCAGCATCCCCCAGTCGTAGTGACCCTGATCAAGACAAAGCTTTGTAAGCGGGATATTATCAAATACTGCTGAAAGGAATCCTAAAGCAAAAGCTGTTACCCATGAGGCATTTGGAAGTTCTTCTACAGGCATCATGGATGCGCATGTCACCAGGCACAGAAGAAAGATGGTTCCTTTAATGGCGCCCGGAACCTCTTTCCATGGAACGGGACGTAATAAAGCTCCGATCACTATCGCTATCCATACACCGAGTGCTGGCATATCGTACAGGATATTTGAGATAATTGCTCCCGCCAGGATAAGGGCCACGTTAAATATTTTCACCCAATCGATTTTTACGTTCGTATCAGCATCCTTCTGGATAGGCTGGTATTTATCCTGTTGATGAGCTGCGAACCAGGCAAAGAATATCAGAGCAACTGCTGCTGCAACATAAGCGTGCAGTACATTAAATGCCGAAACACCATCGATCCACATCATTGTCGTTGTTGTGTCTCCCACAACACTTCCGGATCCTCCGGCATTGCTGGCCGCAACAAGCGCAGCTATATATCCTATGTGAACCCTGTTTTTGAAAACTACAAGGGCAATTGTTCCACCAATAAGTGCAGCGGCTATATTATCGAGAAATGATGACAAAACAAAAACAAAAAGGAGAAGCAGGAAGGGTCCCTTCCAGTCATCCGGAAGATACTTTGGTAGCACTTCGGGAACTTTTGATTCTTCAAATATCTTTGAAAGAACAGCGAATCCTAGTAGTAATCCAAGCAGGTTCAGAATTATTCCCCATTCACCCTGACGTAATCCCTTATCCATAATCTGTTCTCCAAAAGGAGTCGTACCAAAGAAATGTTCAAACAGATGAAATCCCGGATCAAGAGTCAGCTTAAATGTCAGAAGAACAGCCAATCCTATCACAGCCACCCAGAATGTATGTTTGTGAAACAGAGCCACCCCGAGAAGGATTAGTCCGAAAATAATAAATTCAACACGCACAGGTCCAATGGACGGGACCTCTCCTCCGGCAGCAAATGTGCATAAAGGTGTCAATAGAACAAATGTCAAAAGAAAAAGTCTTTTCAGGTTTCTAGAGAAGAAAGACAATGTAATGTTGTTCATATATCAGGTTTTAGGAGGAGTATTGTTAATTAATTAACAAGCGGCCAAATTTAAAATATTTTTCAATTAGAATCCTTTATGGAATCCTGTTTTTTTGATATTTTTGTCTGTTTATTTAGATTAATTATAATTAAGGAAATTAACCCCTTTCCTTTTTCTCCCAAGGGGGAAATGAATGGGGTAATTTTCAAAAGTTGTTTTTGCCCCCTTCCCCCTAAAGGGGGCTAAAAAATAATGTTTAAAAAGTCCCCTTAAGGGGATTTAGGGGCAAACGACGAATTGAGGAATTTAAACTGTCTCTTAATATATTTATTAATTAAGAAAATCTATTTATAAATTAACAATTATCATTTCTGCTTGTTAATTGTATAAGGCTTAAAAGTATTAATTCGATCAAATGGAAAAAGACCAGGATAAGATAATAAGTGACGTAACTACGGGCGAATATAAGTACGGCTTTTATTCGGATATCGAGACGGAAAAAATCCCCAAGGGACTTAATGAGGATGTGGTGCGGCTTATTTCAAAAAAGAAAAATGAACCAGAATGGCTTCTTGAATTCAGGCTTAAATCATACCGTCACTGGCTGACAATGAAAATGCCAACCTGGGCAAACCTGAAAATACCTGTTATCAATTATCAGGATATTATTTTTTATGCTGCTCCGAAACAAAAAGCTCCATTTGGATAGTCTTGATGATATTGATCCTGAGCTGAAACGGACTTTTGACAAGCTCGGTATTCCTCTTGAAGAACAGAAACATCTTTCAGGTGTTGCTGTCGATGCTGTAATGGACAGTGTTTCAGTGAAAACAACCTTTAAAGAAACCCTTGCAGAGCTCGGAATAATTTTCTGCTCTTTCAGCGAAGCGGTAAAAGAGTACCCTGATCTTGTAAAAAGATATATGGGAACTGTCGTCCCATACACCGATAACTTCTTTGCATCACTTAATTCAGCTGTGTTCAGTGACGGTTCTTTCTGCTATATCCCAAAGGGAGTGCGATGCCCGATGGAACTCTCAACTTATTTCAGGATAAACTCTGCGAACACCGGTCAGTTCGAGCGAACCCTGCTTGTAGCTGATGAGGAAGCCTATGTAAGCTATCTCGAGGGTTGTACAGCTCCGATGAGGGATGAAAATCAGCTTCATGCCGCTATTGTTGAAATAATAGCGGAGAATAATGCGGAAGTGAAATATTCGACGGTCCAGAACTGGTATCCGGGCGACAAGGAAGGCAAAGGCGGGATATTTAATTTTGTTACAAAGAGAGGATTATGCAGGGGAGAGAACTCCAAAATATCCTGGACCCAGATCGAAACCGGATCGGCAATAACCTGGAAATACCCTTCATGCATTCTGAGAGGCGATAATTCGGTAGGGGAATTTTATTCGGTTGCAGTGACAAACAATCATCAGCAGGCCGATACCGGAACGAAGATGACCCATATCGGAAAAAATACCAAAAGCACCATTGTTTCAAAAGGTATTTCAGCAGGTTTTGGTCAGAACAGTTACAGAGGACTTGTCAAGGTGCTCAGGAATGCATCAAATGCCCGTAATTTCTCCCAGTGCGATTCATTGCTTCTGGGTGATAAATGCGGAGCTCACACATTCCCTTATATTGAGGTCGACAATCAGACCTCCATTGTGGAGCACGAAGCAACAACTTCAAAGATTGGGGAGGATCAGATATTTTATTGCAACCAGAGAGGCATTTCAACTGAGGATGCCATAGCACTTATTGTTAATGGATATGCACGAGAGGTTATAAATAAGCTTCCCATGGAATTCGCTGTCGAAGCCCAGAAACTTCTTCAGATAAGCCTCGAGGGGAGTGTAGGTTAGAACTTTATAATTGATTATATTTTATCATGCTTAGTATTAAAAATTTAAAAGCCGGCATCGACGGAAAGATTATACTGAAAGGAATAAGCCTGGAAGTGAAACCGGGTGAGATCCACGCCATAATGGGACCCAACGGATCAGGGAAGAGCACACTTGCAGCCGTTCTTGCCGGCAGGGAATTTGTCGAAGTCACTGAAGGCACTGTAACATATTTTGGAAAGAATCTTCTTGAGATGTCTCCGGAGGATCGTTCCAGGGAGGGTATTTTCCTTGGGTTTCAGTACCCGATTGAAATCCCCGGGGTCAGTATGGTTAATTTTATGAAAACAGCCGTTAATGAACATAGAAAGCATAAAGGTCTCGATCCTCTCTCTGCCTCCGATTTTCTGAAGCTTATGCGCGAGAAGAAGGAACTTGTCGAAATCGATTCCAAGCTTGCAAACAGGTCTGTAAATGAAGGGTTTTCAGGCGGAGAAAAAAAGAAGAATGAGATCTTCCAGATGGCTATCCTTGAACCGAAACTGGCAATTCTTGATGAAACAGACTCGGGACTTGATATAGATGCCCTCAGGATAGTTGCAAATGGTGTTAATAAGCTTAAACGACCCGATAATTCTGCGATTGTAATTACTCATTACCAGCGCCTTCTCGATTACATAGTTCCCGATGTGGTCCATGTCCTTTACGACGGACGGATTGTAAAGACAGCCGGAAAAGAACTCGCCTTTGAGCTTGAAGAAAAGGGTTACGACTGGATTAAAAAAGAGGTTGAAAATCAAAACTGAAATGAACGGAAAATCTGAAGTATCGGAATTTTATTCAGGGCTCTACACTGAAAACATTGTGAAAATCGAGGAGGACTCTTCTCCTTTTATTAATTCATTCAGGAAAGGTGCATTTGAAAAGTTCAGCCAGCTTGGAGTGCCAACAAAGAAAAATGAAAGTTACAAATACACAAATCTCGATCTTTTTTTCAAGCACAGCTATAAAAGCTATTTCATTCCTGACGAATCTGATTTTCAGAAAGCAGAGGACTTCAGATGTGATGTGACTGACCTTGATGCCCACGGGGTAGTGCTGATGAATGGCTTTTACCCGACAATAAACGGCAAACTTCGCAAACTTCCGGGGGGTATTACAATAGGCAGCCTGAATGAAGCTGCAAAAAAATTCCCTGCCCTTGTTGAAAAGCATTATGGTAAATATGCAAAAAGCGAATCGGACGGGTTGATACATCTTAACACTGCGATGGCTTCCGATGGCGTTTTTATACATGTGCCAAGGGGAACGGTGCTCAGGAAACCAGTTCAGGTGGTGAACCTTGTTGATTCAAAGGAAGATACGTTTAACCAGCACCGTAACCTTATAATTGTTGAGGAGAATGCTGAATTTACCCTTATAATATGTGATCATACACTCTCTCCCCAGAAGTTTCTTACCAATGCAGTTTCGGAGATTCATATCGGAGAGAATTCGCATTTTGATATAATACGGGTTCAGAATGAACACAACAATGCATGCAAGATAACTCACACCTTCATATACCAGGAAAGGAACAGCCATGCTTCTTCAAATAACATTACACTTCATGGCGGACTGGTGCGCAACAGCACTTATCATTTCCTTGGAGGAGAGGGTGCGGAATGCAATTCATCAGGTCTTTTCCTTGCAGATAAATGGCAGCATATCGATAACTTTGTGAATGTTGACCATGCCTTCCCGAACTGCACCAGCAACCAGCTTTTCAAGGGAGTTCTTGACGAGATGTCGACAGGCGCATTCAACGGTAGGATTTATGTGGCTCCCAATGCACAGGGAACACTGGCTTATCAGAAGAATAACAATATCCTTCTGACAGATGATGCCAAAATGGATACGAAACCACAGCTCGAGATCTTTGCCAATGATGTTAAATGCAGCCATGGTGCTACCGTTGGCCAGCTTGATGATAATGCACTGTTCTATTTGCAGTCGAGAGGGATCGATAAGCGCCAGGCAAGGCTTATGCTTATGTTCGGTTTTGCCCATGAGGTGATACAAAATATAAAAGTTGAGGCTCTTCGCGAAAGAATGGATAACCTGGTGATGCAGAGACTTAAGGGTGAATTATCGCGATGTGCAAGCTGTATGGTTAAATGCGGTTAAATTTTAGTTAAGGTGAAGGATATCTCAGAAATAAGAGCCGATTTTCCGTTGCTTCAAAGGAGAGTTTATGATAAGCCGCTTATCTATTTCGATAATGGGGCCACTACCCAGAAACCCCTCTGCGTCCTTGATAAAGTAAGGGAGGTTTATACGACATACAACGGAAATGTCCACAGGGGAGTCCATGCAATGAGCGATCTTACTTCCGAAGCTTTTGAAAATGCAAGGGAAAAAGTAAGGTCATTTATTAATGCAGGTAAACGTGAGGAAATAGTTTTCACTTCAGGAACAACCGGATCAATAAACGCGATAGCCTTTTCTTTCGGCGAGAGATACATAAAACAGGGCGACGAGATAATTCTGAGCAATCTTGAACATCATGCCAATATCGTTCCATGGCAGATGATGTGCGACAGGAAAGGTGCATTTCTGAAGGTTATCCCGGTCAGCGATAATGGAGAGATACTTTTTGATGAGTACCTTAAGCTATTCTCAAAAAAAACAAAGATTGTTGCTATTTCACAGGCTTCAAACGCACTTGGAACTGTGCTTCCGATTAAGGAAATGATTAAGGCAGCTCATTCAGAAGATGTACCGGTACTTATCGACGGGGCGCAGGGTATCCAGCACGGGATTGTTGATATGAAATCGCTTGATTGTGATTTTTATGCCTTTTCGGGTCATAAGATCTACGGGCCCACAGGTATTGGTGTTTTATATGGGAAAGAGAAATGGCTCTCCGAACTGCCTCCTTACCAGGGCGGTGGCGATATGGTCGACAAAGTAACTTTTGAAAAGACAACATATAACGAACTTCCCTTTAAATTTGAAGCCGGAACAATGAACTATGCCGGAGCTATTGGTCTTGGCATGGCTCTTGACTATATTTCAGATCTGGGGAGAGAAGAGATCGCCACCCGTGAAAAAATGCTCCTGGATTATGCAACTCTCAGATTATCTAAAATTGAAGGACTAAGGATATTTGGTGAATCAGCAAAAAAAATATCTACGATCTCATTCCTTCTCGATGACATTCATCAGTATGACACCGGTATGATACTCGACAAACTGGGAATTGCTGTCAGGACTGGTACCCATTGTGCACAACCGGTGATGGAACGCTTTGGAATTGAAGGAACCGTAAGGGTTTCAATGTGTTTTTACAACACAACTGAGGAGATTGACATCCTTGGCACGGGAATTGAAAAAGTGATCAGCATGTTTTCAAAAAAAAGGCCATGACAATTGATGAGGTCCAGAACAATATAATTGAGGAGTTTTCTCTGTTCGATGACTGGATGGATAAATACAATATTCTTATCGATATGGGAAAGGAATTACCTGTTATCGATCCGAAGTTTAAAGTAAAGGATTACCTTATCGAGGGTTGCCAGTCGAAGGTATGGCTTCGCCCTGAATATGACGGCAATGTGATCTCTTTCAAAGCCGACAGCGATGCCATAATAACGCGGGGAATAGTCGCTCTGCTTATAAAAGTTCTTTCAGGGAGAACCCCTGATGAGATTATTAAAACAGAGCTCTATTTTATCGACAAGATCGGACTGAGACAGAACCTGTCGCCAACCAGATCGAACGGATTGCTGGCCATGGTGAGACAGATGAAACTGTATGCAATGGCATATAAGGCGCAGGGCACAGGGCACAGGGCACAGGGCATTCTTTAAGCTCCCCTCCTGGGAGGGGTGGGGGTGGGTTATTAGACAATGTGTAATAAATTGAAAAGATTGCTTCCCACGCATTGCGTGGTCGCAATGACGGTAAACACTTTATAAATTATGGATCCTTCCGAACAGTTTGAAATCGAAACCAGGATAGCAGGTGTTCTCAAGAGCATTTATGATCCTGAGATACCTGTTAACATTTATGATCTGGGACTTATTTACAACATCGAAATTGACGATGTTCATATTGCTCATATCACTATGACACTTACCGCTCCTAATTGCCCTATGGCTGAAGATCTTATAGAAGAGGTTAAATACAAGGTAGCCGGGACAAAAGGTGTAAAGGATTGTGACCTGAAGCTGACTTTCAACCCACCCTGGGATAAAAGCATGCTGAGCGATGAGGCAAAACTTGAACTTGGATTTCTGTAGACATAATTTATGGCAGACAACGTTGAAAATAATCTTTCGGTAAGGATCAGGGAAAAATTAGATGAACTCGGGTTCGATATCCGGGGAATTGCTAAATCACGTTCTCTTGATGAATATGGTCCTTACCTGGAAGCCTGGGTGGAAGCCGGAATGCATGATAAAATGGGATATCTTGCAAGAGACATCAATAACCGGCTTAATCCTGAAAACCTGTTCCCTGAAGCAAAATCACTGATAGTCACAGGTCTGAGTTATTACTCTGAGAATAAGCAGAAAGATCCGGAGGCTCCTGTTCTTTCGCGCTATACTTATGGGATCGATTATCATGAGGTAATCAGTGAAAAGCTTGAAAAGCTTCTTTCATGGATTAAAAGTTTGGTACCAGGAACAGAAGGACGAATTGTAGTTGATACAGCCTCTCTCCTGGAAAAAGCATGGGCCAGGGAGGCAGGACTGGGATGGCAGGGCCGCCATTCGATAATGATAAATAAGAATATCGGATCATTCTTTTTTATCGGGATACTTGTCGTGAATATTGATCTTGATTATGACGCCCCTTTTGAGAAGGATTACTGCGGTAACTGCAGAATATGCATTGATGCCTGTCCGACAGGGGCAATAAATGACAACCGGACTATTGATACGAGAAAATGCATTTCGAATCTTACAATTGAGAACAGGGGACCAATACCTGAAGAGATCGTACCACACCTTGGCAAGAAGGGTTTATGCCTGTGACAGGTGTCAGGAAGTTTGTCCGTGGAATATGCATATTGAACAGAATAAAACTCCAGAGTTTGCCATTAATGACGAGGTTGCGGAAATGAGCCTCAGCGACTGGCAGAATCTTTCGAGGGAAAAATTTACACGACTTTTCAGCAAAACTTCAATGTGCAGGGTTAAATATGAAAAGTTGATGGGGAATATCGAAGCTGCATTGAAATCAGAGAATTGATTTTACCCAGATATCCCTCACTCAATACCAACTTACATTCACTTTTACAGTCAACCCCCTTCCCAGCCTTCCCCCACGGGGAGGGCCGAGCGTATAGAACAGCCGACTCTCCAGCCCTTGGGGGAAACGTGAAAGGGGGTAAAATCCTAAAAACAGCCATTCAATTAAAATAACCGCCGTTTATTTTTACCTTTCTGCTAAAATCTCGTCTTATATTAAACAATTCACCGCTTTGATTGAAAAGGAGCTTATAGAGGAGTGCAGGAAAGGGGATCTGCATAATTTCAGAAAAGTTGTTGAGAAAACTTCACCAATGGTTTTCTCGGTTGCCTTCAGGATGCTTGGCGACGAAGATGCAGCGCGTGATATTGTTCAGGAAACATTGGTGACTATCTGGCAGAAAATGGCCAAAATCAAGACAGCCGGAAGTTTCAAAACATGGGTGTACAGAATTGCCGTGAATAAATGCTATGATGAATTGAGAAAACAAAAGCGGCAGAATGAAAGCAGATATGATGATCAGTCATGGGCTCTGATTTCAAATCATTTGTCGGAAAATGGGATCACCGAACTTGAGAATCAGGAGAATGCAACGATAATAAATCTTTTAACAAATAAATTAAGCCATAAACAGAAAGCTGTTTTTATCCTTTCAGAGCTGGAAGAAATCCCGGCCGGTGAAATAGCAGAGATAACAGGAATGAGCAAGTCGGTGGTTAAGGCAAACCTTTATTATGCAAGGAAGAATATTGAATCGCTTTTGCAGAAATATTTAGAAAGATGACAACTGAAAATAACAAATATGAAAAGATGGTTGAAATTCTCAGGAAGTCCAAACCTGATATGTTTCAGCCGGAAGAGCTTGAAAAAGAGGTTATAAAAAGGATACAGCTTGAGGATCAAAATAACTTCAGGTTGTCGGATTTCATCGAATCTCTTTTCGGATGGGTATATATCGGATGGGTGAGAAGGAGCCTTGTGGGAGTAGCGGTAATATTGGTTGCATTGTTTGTTTATCAGCAGGCATTCATATTCAGGCAGGTAAAGAATATAAGCAAACTGATTGTAATAACAGGGAATGAGACCGCTAAAATATCTTCATCAGATATCGAAAAGAGGCTGACGCTTTATAAAATGTCTACCCGTTTTAACCCGGAAGAGGATATTAAAATATCCGGGAGACAGATTGAAAAACTCCTTGATTCATATAAGGATCTGCAGGTAAAATACAAGGATCTTCTGAGGATAATTGAGGAGGACCCGGAACTGAAGAATTATATTGAAAAAAAGCTGGAACAGGGAAAAAAATATAAACCTGATATTTAAGAAAATGAAAAACAGGAAATTAAAACTTATCATCTCTCTGGCACTTGTTATTGCAGCCTCATGCGATGACCCGGAAACCATTGTTACAAACATTGTCCATCCCGACGGATCAGTAACGAGGAAAATAGAAATGAGAAATATAGAGAACAAATTCAAGCTTTCTAATCTGCAGGTGCCTTTCGACAGCAGCTGGATAATCAGGGATTCCCTTGAGATCTCAGAAAAAGGTGACACTACCTGGGTGAAGCGGGCAGAAAAACTATTTGAAAGCGTGGAGGATATCAACCGCCAGTACGCGACTGACAGCGGCGCGAATAAAAATGTTGCAAGGCATGCGAAATTCGGAAAAAAGTTTAAATGGTTTAACACCCAATATAACTTTACCGAAATTATTGACAGGAAAATGAAGTACGGCTACCCTGTCACTGATTTTCTGAATCAGGATGAGCTACAATGGTTTTATACACCTGATAACCTGAATACGGAGAAGAAAAATGGTGCCGACAGCCTGAAATACAGAGTATTCAGCGATACTGTGGATAAAAAACTTGAGAGATGGTATCTGAAAAACATTGTTTCAGAATGGATAGGTGAATTTACTTTACTCACGGAAGGAAAGGCAGATAGCGAAATGGACGAGGGAACACTAAAACAGCGTGAAAATGAATTTGTAAGAATAGTGGAAAAGAACATTAATGATTTTGACAGTCTGTGGACAGAAGGAACCCTGTTAAGGGAATTCATGGGAGAGGCCAATGCACTAAAATATAAAACCGAAGCCGACTCTGCTGCAAATATTGCCACCGGTCGATTCTGGGTATCTTTTAAGCCTTATACGGTCAGGACCAAAATGCCGGGAAGATTAACAGCCACTAACGGATACGTTGATTCGGCCGGAGTATTGCTATGGCCTGTTGATTCCGACTATTTCCTCACAGAGCAGTATAAAATGCATGCAGAATCGAAGATCCCAAACTTATGGGCATGGATTGTGTCGGGTTTATTTCTTGTGTTTGTGTGTACAGGCATCATCTTAAGGAAAAAAAGAAAAGGCTGAGAAACCCAGCCTTTTAACCTAACCTGATAACCCAATCTATAATCATCTAACACTAACTTTCATAATCCTTCAGGATAAGCATCAATTTCTGTCTTGTAAAGAATATCCTGCTTTTTACTGTTCCTATTTTTAATCCCAGTTTATCGGCAATCTCATGGTACTTAAAACCATCTATATGCATCCTGAATGGTAACCTGAAATCTTCACTCAGAGAATCTATTGCCTTATCGATTTCGCCCTGGGCGTATTTCGATTCAGGGGAGATAAAACCCTTGTCGTGAGGCATATTTAAATAATAGAGATCCTGAGTTCCGTCGATTATCGTATTTTCCTTTATGTTTCGTCTGTAATTATTAATGAAAGTGTTTTTCATTATTGTAAATACCCATGCTTTAAGATTCGTGTAATCAACAAATTTTTCCTTGTAAGTTATTGCCTTGAGATAAGTGTCCTGAACAAGATCCAGTGCAGTATCCCTGTCTGAAGTAAGACTCATTGCAAACCTTTGAAGATTGCTTTTCATCTCGATCAGACTGTTGTTGAATTCGTACGCTGTCATGGTCTTTATTTTTTGATTGTGGAACAAACATATAAACAAAATAAAAGATAAACAAATCTTAATATCTTTATATCCCTGTAATAAATCTGTATTCTAAATAAAATAGCAGTATTTAAATAGCAGAATACAAGATATATATGACGGAAAATCGGAGGGTGTTCTAAATTATGAATAAATTACATATTTGTAGAAACTGTTGGTAGTTATTCATATAGATCTTTATAAATTAGATTGTCTCAACGGGACTGTGTATAAGTGGCTTCTTTATTGGAACCGCTCCGCGGTTTTTATATACCGCAAACATATTATTTCCTCCAACTTTTGTACTTTTAAAGAAAAAAGAATATGGATTTCAATATAAAACTCAGTAACGGCCAGATTCTCAGGGGATACATTAAAAGTCCCGGCCAACACCTTCGTGCAGTTGTGATTCTTGTTCACGGACTTGGAGAACATATTCAACGATACACCAATTGGGCAGGTTTATTTAACGAGGCAATGATAGGATTTGCAGGTGTTGACCTTCCGGGCCACGGGCGATCAGACGGCAGGAGAGGGCACATAAAGAATTATCACGCAGACAGATGAGATGATCGATATACTGCTTAATGAATGCCGCAAGACATTTCCGGGTGTTCCTCTTTTCCTTTATGGCCATAGCCTGGGAGGCGGAATCGTGCTCGATTATATTATCCGAAAGGATCCAAAAATAAGTGGAGCGATCGTTACATCCCCATGGCTCATACTCTCATTTGAACCTGATGCATCAAAGGTGAAGCTGGCCGGAATAATGAAAAATATTTTTCCCGGACTGAGCCAGCCTTCAGGACTGGTGGTAGACCATATTTCACATGATCAGAAGATTGTGGAAGCCTACAGGAATGATCCGCTCATCCATGGCAAAATCTCGGTAAGCTTGTTCCACTCAGCAATGTCGGCGGCAAAAAATTCCCTGGAGAATGCAGCCAGCCTGAAAATACCATTACTCCTTATGCATGGAACAGATGACCACATATGCTCATCTGAAGGAAGCCGGGAATTCGCCTCCAAAACAAATATGGCTGAACTGAAATTATGGGATGGGGGTTACCACGAACTTCATAATGACCTGTACAGGCACGAGGTGTTCAATTATATTATTACCTGGCTTAACACGAGGCTTGCAAGATAAACCCTTTAGGATGGAATTTAGAACGACATTTAAGATTGAGCCTTCACCTCAGAAAATAACCTACACAGATCCGGTTATGTTCATAGGTTCATGTTTTGCATCATCAATCGGAAACCAGTTTGAACTTGGCCGTATACCTGTAATGATAAATCCCGCAGGAACAGTTTATAATCCTGTTTCGGTCTGCAACACATTAAACACAATTACCGGGGGGAAAAAATATGTTCGTGCCGACCTCTTTAAATATGAGGACACATGGATAAGCTTTGATCATTACACCGATTTCTCATCTTCCGGTCCCGGAAGAGATCCTTGACAAAATAAACAAAAAATCAGCAGAGGCTCTTAAATTTCTGGAAGACGCGAAATTTCTTTTTATCACTTTTGGCACAGCAAGGGTTTTCAGATGGAATGAATCGGGTAAAATTGTTTCGAACTGTCATAAAATTCCTTCTGTCAGATTCACTCATGAACTTTTATCTCCTGACTCCATTAGCATCTTTATGGGCAGACCAGCTTGACAAACTAAAATCACTTTTTCCTGATTTAAAAGTTGTTTTTACAATAAGCCCGGTTCGTCACTGGAAGGATGGAGCCCACGGAAACCAGGTAAGCAAATCGGTCTTGTTCATTGCAGTGGAAAAGCTGCTTGACCATCCGTCAAAACCTGCATATTTTCCTGCCTATGAACTTGTGATGGATGATCTGCGTGATTACAGGTTTTATAATGATGATATGCTTCATGTTTCAGATATGGCAGTTGATTATATATGGGAGGCATTCAGCAGCTGTTATCTGGATAAACCAACCGCGGATCTGTGGAATGAGGTAGCAAAAATTTCAAAAGCTGTCTCACACAGGATACAAACAGATGACAAAAAACAGATAAGAAAATTTGCTGAAAATATTCTCTCAAGGATCGATCTGATAACCCAAAAAAATCCGTTTGTTAACCTTGAAAAGGAGAAGGGATATTTTCTTGGGCTTTTAGGAGGTCATAAAACTTCCAATATAAGGTAAACATTATCAGGCACGTTTATTTATCCGAATACCTATCAATAAATAAACTTTTTCTCTTATGTTTCTGGGAGATTCCTCATTTCTCCGCCAGTCGGCGGATTCATTCGGAATGACAACTTTCGTTTTTTTGGATGGGGGAAAGGGGAGAGCGGCGGTAACGCCGCTCTCCCCTTTCCCCCAAAGATCCAGATAAAGCACTGTCATTCCGAGCGTTAGCGAGGAATCTCAACTTTAAGTTATTGGATTTTGTTGTCATAACGGTAGGAGTGCAAGAAATTGAATAGAACCTCGGAATGACACTGTCAAAGGGGTAACTCTATTTCAGGTTGGCAATCGTCTTCCTGAACTCTTCCGGGTTCCTCGTGATCAGGATATTTTCCGGTATTCTTTTTTCATGCGACTCCGGATAATCTGTCAGTATTATTTTTTTAATCAGAAGCGATTTTCCGATGCTGCTGAAATAACCGATCTTTTTTCTGGCAAAATCAAAAGAACCTGAATTGACAATCAGATAATCAAAAGATTTTATTTTATGAATTTCAATTACTTCCGAAGCAGGAAGAACGCCACCTGTAAAAATTACATCATAACCCCTTTTCTTAAGAACATATTTATAAAAAAGGAAATTGTTGTCTGACAGGTTGTCAGATGTATTAATCATTGCAAATGAAGCTTTGGTTCTTCCGGCAGGTGATTTGAGTTTGTAGTCTTCAACAATCATTATCTGCCTTATTGCATTTCTTACAAATTGTTCCTGTGCCCGCGACATGCTTCCGGTCTGCCAGAGGATCCTTGACTTCTCAAGCAGGGGATGAAAAAACCTGATATAGGCATCTTCAATGCCATGAAATTCTATAAATGGCTTAAGAGCCTCATTGAAGTGAAATTCGTTGAACCTGATAGCAGTCATAAGAATTTTTCCCGGCTGGAAATTTTTGTCAGGACTTTCAGTCTGACTGCTTACTGTCATTACTTTTTGTGTAAGCTCATCTTCGCCAAGACTTGCAATCTTAGATATTTTAAGTCCATTCCTGTTAAGGTAGGCAACATTAAGGATCTTTTTTAGTTCAATTTCGTTATAAGTCCTTATATTTGAATCAGTTCTGTCCGGTTCAAGCACCTTGTATCTTTTTTCCCAGATTCTTATTGTATGAGCCTTTATCCCTGAGAAATTTTCAAGATCTTTTATCGAGAAAACATTTATTGCTTCTTCCATGGCTATCTCAATAATTCAGTTTTAACTTTTTCCAATACCCCTAAATAATAAACAATCAAGAAAACAGATTGTTCCATTGATACTGAAAAAATAAAATGTTACGGATGTGCGGAAAATTTCCCCTGTAATCTGCCAAAACTGGTTTGAGGCTCTGGCTTTATTCAGGATTCTCAATCATAACTTTTCTGACAATCCTTGTACCATCTGTAAAGGCAATAGTTACCAGATACATTCCCCTTGTCGGCTTTTTAAGCAGCACTTTTGTCACTGGTACCGGATTACTATATTTAGCTCTGAAAATATCCTGCCCGATCATATTAGTTACCTTAACTGAAGTCATATCCCTGTCGGTTTTGATAGTAAAGCTGTTTTCCCTGACAGGAACCGGGTAAATATTTATGTTTGAAGGTGCAGCTTCACTGGCGAAGGTTTTTTGGGGGTAATTTCTGACAATACTGGCTGTATCCTTCTGGGAATGAAGGCATATGGGAATTAATATAAATAAAATAAGGAGTAGACTTTGCTTCATAAGCACCCTTTTCTTTACCTCTCTCAAAAACTGTGCTAAAGGTACGGTTTTTATTTAAATTGATCAAAGAATATTTTTGCTTTTTCAAGGTCCCCGGGGGTATCGATACAGACGCTTTTCCACCCGGTTACCGCGGTTCTTATTTTATAACCGTTTTCCAGCCATCTGTTCTGCTCGAGCGATTCGGCTTTCTCAAGCGAACTTCGTGATAATGAAGTGATTTTGTTAAGAGTTTCGGTTCTGTATGCATAGAGGCCGATATGTTTGTAAAAGGTATGCATCCTGGTCCATTCACTTATTTTCGCATCACGGAAATAAGGGATTACGGACCTGCTGAAATAGATCGCATTTCCCAACATATCGAGTACAACTTTAGGGTGATTGGGATTGGTTATGTCCTCGCCGGGTTCAGCTTTTCTGACAAGTGTCGCTATCTCAACCGACTTATCTGCAAAACACGAAATCAGTAGCTCGATTTGCTCAGGCCTGATAAATGGTTCATCGCCCTGTATGTTTATAACCACATCAGCTTCAGTATCTTTCATCGATCCTATTTTAGCCGCGGCTTCAGCACACCGGTCTGTTCCGCTTTTATGGTCAGCAGAGGTCATTACGGCTCTCCCCCCGAAACTCAAAACTGCATCATGGATCCTGAGATCATCGGTTGCAACATACAATTCGTCAAGCGTCAGGGAGGCCTGTTCATACACCCTTTGAATCATTGGTTTGCCTTTGATTATTGCAAGTGGTTTCCCCGGAAACCGTGTCGATGCATATCGTGCAGGAATAATGCCGGTTAAATGATATCCGTTAAATGTTTTCATGTTGCGAATTTACGAAAATTGGATTTCCCAATGTTTTAAAAATATCTTAAATTCGCACCAGCGAAAAACAGCAATGAAAGATCTTCAGGGTATTAAACAGAGATTCGGAATAATTGGCAACCATGCAGGGCTGAATCATGCAATAGATATTGCTGTGCAGGTGGCCCCTACCGACCTCTCCGTTCTCATCACCGGTGAAAGCGGAACAGGAAAGGAAGTATTTCCCCAGGTGATACATAATTTCAGCGCCCGGAAACACGGCCAGTACATAGCTGTCAACTGCGGCGCTATACCCGAAGGTACTATTGATTCGGAGCTGTTTGGCCACGAAAAAGGCTCATTCACAGGAGCAACTGAAAGCAGAAAAGGCTATTTTGAAGTTGCTGACGGTGGTACCATATTTCTTGATGAGGTTGCAGAATTGCCTCTTTCGACACAGGTTCGTCTGCTGAGGGTTCTTGAAACAGGTGAATTTATAAGAGTTGGTTCTTCGAAAGTCCAGAAAACAAATGTCCGTGTGATTGCTGCAAGCAATGTAGATGTAGTAACAGCGATCAATAATGATAAGTTCAGGGAGGACCTGTTCTACAGGTTGAATACAGTTCCGATAAAAATTCCACCGTTGAAGGAGAGAGGTGAGGATATATTTTTGCTTTTCAGGAAATTTGCAGTTGACTTCGCTGAAAGATACCGGATGCCTTCAATCAGGCTGAGCAACGATGCAAAGAATATCCTGATAAATTATTCATGGCCCGGTAATGTGCGCCAGCTAAAGAACATAACAGAGCAGATTTCTATTATTGAAAAGGAAAGGGAAATCAGTGCCGAAGTGTTGCAGACATATCTTCCTGATTATACCGGAGTAAAGCTTCCTGCCGTGATAAGACGGGATGAAGAGAGATCATTTTCTTCAGAACGGGAGATATTGTACAAAATTCTCTTCGATATGAAGAGTGATATGAACGACCTTAAAAAACTGGTGCTTGACCTTATTAAAACAGGAGAAATTGATATTAATTTCCATGAGAACAATTCAGGCGTCATAAGAAACCTGTTAAGGGATGCCGGACGCCAGGAGCCGATCGAATCAGCCCCGGAGCAACATATGGCTGATTTTACAGCTGCCCGCGCCAGAGGCACCATCCAGGATACTGAAGAAGTTGTGGAAGAATCACTTTCACTTTCCGGCAAGGAAATTGAGATGATAAAGAAAGCTCTTGAAAAATACAATGGCAAGAGGAAGATGGCGGCACATGAACTTGGAATTTCGGAACGGACTCTTTACAGAAAAATAAAAGAGTATGAAATTGAAATGTAATATAGTACCTCCCGGGTCAGTGAAGAGTATTCTCGTGGTTTTTTTCGGGATTATTCTGATTGTTAATGGCGGATGCGGCATTTATTCATTTTCAGGAGCAAGCACTGAAGGATTAAAATCAGTCAGTGTTCAGTATTTTCAAAACAGGGCCAGTCTTGTTCAACCCGGATTAAGCCAGGCACTTACTGATGCTCTCGGCGACAAATGCAAAGCCCAGACCAGCCTTAATATCATCAATGGACTTGGTGATGCAAATTTTGAAGGAGAAATTTCTGACTACAATACCAAACCTCTTACTGTTTCGGCTGATGCCACTGCTGCCATGAACAGGTTTACTATTACAGTAAAGGTTAAATTCACAAATTCTGCCGACCCCGAAAAGAGCTTTGAACAATCATTTTCGCGATATGAAGATTACCCCAGTACCAGCAACCTTAGCGACGTGGAAGGGGAGCTCTCCGAAAAAATAATTGAAATGATTGTGGAAGATATCTTTAACAGGGCATTTGTTAACTGGTGACCGGCTATGAATAAGAACGACTTTTTAAGTCTGATAGGAAACAGTGCTCCTGTCGACAGGCAGGTCCTCGCAGAATTAAACGAGCTCGTCAATATATTTCCCTATTTTCAGACTGCCCATCTTCTGCTTCTTAAGGGTCTTAAGGATAATTCTGACATAAGGTTTGAAAATCAGCTTAGAAATTCCGCTATTCATATAGCTGACAGGGAGGTTTTGTTCAATCTCCTTAAAATAGCACCAATCAGGTTTGAAAAAGAAATATTTGAGGGACCAGTTAAAGAAGTGGTTATAGAAGAATTGCCGAAGGAAGAACCGAAGATTGAAGAACAGCCGAAGGAAGAACCGAAGATAGAAGAATTGCCGAAGGAAGAACCGGTGATAGAAGAATTGCCGAAGGAAGAACCGGTGATAGAAGAACAGCCGAAGGAAGAACCAGTTATTGCTGAACCCTTAATTTCAGATACAGTATATCACGGAGATATTGAACAGACTGTGATAGAGTCGGCCAGGAACAGTGAGGATATGATAATAGAAATTGAAAGGGATCTGGATGAAAGGCTTGAAGAAGATAGGTCAGAAAGTACAGAAAAGATACTGGAGCGAACAATAATGGGCTCAATAGAGCCATATACTGAAGAACCAGATATTGATGAACCTTTACGAGGCGCTTTAATAATTGATGATATGCCGGACGAAACTGAAGAAAAAGTCTTTTATATGGATCCAGGCTTTTCAGTTCCAGTTAGTGAAGATAACCTTGTCCCTGAGGTAGTTACCGCTCCTGCTGAGGAGGAACAGCCGGTTATTAATCTTAATAAAAAGGCTCAGACGGAGCTGATTGATAAATTCATTTCTCTCAATCCAAGGATAGAGCCAAGGATGGATAAAACCGAACATCCTGTGGTAGATTTATCCACTCCATATCTTGAAGAAAAGGGGAGTCTTGTCACAGAAACACTGGCCAGGATTTATGTTAATCAGGGCTATTATTCAAAGGCAATAGAAATTTATGAAAAATTATGTTTGAAATTTCCGGAAAAAAGTGGTTACTTTGCGACTCAAATTGAAAAAATAAAGGCGATCATTAAATAGTTGACACATGGGAATATATATTTTTGTTTCGGTAATTATTATTATAGCCTGCATTATTCAGGTTATGATAGTTCTTGTTCAGAATTCAAAAGGAGGAGGGCTTGCTGCCAATTTTACATCTGCAGGACAGTCGATGGGTATACGAAAAACCGCTGATTTTCTTGAAAAATCAACATGGACGCTTGCAGCTGCAATCCTTATACTGTGTGTAGTGGCTACGGCTACAATACCCCGTGGAGCAACAACCGAACGTTCAAGAATTGAAAACTCGATTCAGAATGCAGTTGATCCAAGTGCAATTCCGACCCTTCCTACTGCTGTTCCCACAGAAACCCCTGCTCCTCCGCCCGGAAACCAGCAACAACCTCAGAATTAAACGGGTAAGATTTAAAAATATAAGCGAAGTGTCAGTTTGTCATAAACTGACACTTCGCTTTTTAATTACTAATGAATTCATACATAGTTATATAGATAAATCAGATCAGGAAATCATACGGAAAATGTCAGAACATGGCCGAAAAAATGTCGGCTTATTGTCCCTGGCGTCACTAATTTTCTGTTTGGCATAAATTATGCTAAAAGAAGAGGCAGAAAATAATCATTAACTTTAAAACTAAATAAAATGGCACAATTAAAAGGAAAAGTATTGGCTGGAAAGGTTTTAGTAAAACCTCACGAAGCTGAAGCAAAAACTGCAAGCGGAATAATTATTCCTGATTCGGCAAAGGAAAAACCTCGTCAGGGTACAGTGATTCTTGTTGGCGCTCCCAAAAAGGATGAGGAAATGGAAGTTAAAAAAGGAGACGTTGTCCTTTACGGAAAATATTCCGGCCAGGAACTGACAATCGACAGCGATGATTATCTTCTTATATCACAGTCAGATATTCTTTTCATTTCATAATTAAGGCAAACCAATAAATTTTAAATAATATGGCAAAAGAGATTAAGTACAATATCGATGCACGCGCCCTGCTTAAAGAAGGCGTTGACATGTTGGCCGATGCAGTAAAAGTTACACTGGGCCCGAAAGGACGTAATGTTGTTCTGGAGAAAAAATTCGGATCTCCTCACATTACAAAAGACGGAGTTACAGTTGCAAAAGATATAGAATTATCTGACCCTTATATGAATATGGGTGCACAGATGGTTAAGGAAGTTGCTTCTAAAACCGGTGATATAGCTGGTGACGGAACAACAACGGCAACTGTTCTAGCCCAGTCAATTATTAATGTAGGTCTGAAAAATATAACGGCAGGGGCCAATCCAATGGATGTTAAAAGAGGTATTGACCTTGCAGTTGAGAAAGTTATCAAGCATCTTAAATCGCAGGCACAGGTTGTTGGAAATGATCTGGCTAAGATCGAGCAGATAGCAAGGATTTCAGCAAACGATGATGAGGAAATAGGTAAGCTGATTGCTGAAGCTATGGATAAAGTTCATAAGGAAGGTGTCATAACAGTTGAGGAATCAAAGGGTACAACCACATCAGTTGAGGTTGTTGAGGGAATGCAGTTCGACCGCGGCTATATTTCAGCATATTTTGTAACAAATGCTGAAAAGATGGAAGCTGATCTTGAGAATCCTTATATACTTATCTACGACAAGAAAATATCTTCGATGAAAGATATGCTTCCTGTTCTCGAAGCAACAGCTCAGAATGGCCGTCCGCTTCTGATCATATCAGAAGACGTTGAAGGTGAAGCTCTGGCAACACTTGTTGTAAACAGGCTTCGTGGTTCCTTAAAGGTATGTGCAGTAAAAGCTCCCGGATTTGGTGACAGAAGGAAAGAAATGCTTGAAGATATTGCCATTCTGACAGGCGGAACCGTGATCTCTGAAGAAAAAGGCCTTAAACTCGAACATACTACACTCGATATGCTTGGAACTTCAGAAAAAGTTACTGTTAACAAGGAAAATACAACAATCGTAAATGGTTATGGCGACAAAGCTCAGATCAAAGCCAGAGTGGCACAGATCAAACAGCAGATGACAACAACCACTTCCGATTATGACAAGGAAAAACTTCAGGAACGTCTTGCAAAATTGTCAGGCGGTGTTGCAGTTCTCTATATCGGAGCTGCTTCGGAAGTTGAAATGAAGAACAAAAAAGACCGCGTTGATGACTCTCTCCATGCAACCCGTGCTGCAATTGAGGAAGGTATAGTCCCGGGTGGTGGTGTTGCATATATCCGTGCAATTACCGCACTTGATAAACTCAAGGGAGGAAATGAAGATCAGAATACCGGTATCGAAATAATCAAGCGTGCAATTGAGGAACCTCTCCGCCAGATAGCTCTCAATGCCGGAAAAGAAGGTGCTGTAGTCGCCAATGCAGTGAAAGCAGGCAAGGGTGATTTTGGTTACAATGCCCAGACCGACAAATTCGAAAAGCTCTATGATTGCGGAGTTATTGATCCGGTAAAGGTTGTCAGGGTCGCTCTCGAAAATGCTGCCTCAGTCGCCGGAATGTTCCTGACCACGGAAGCTGTCATTGTTGATGAAAAAGAAGAAAAACAGCCTCCAATGCCTCCACAGGGAATGGGTGGCGGAATGCCTTATTAATAAGGGAATAATATAATGGTTTATAATGTAGAGCCAGGTCTGAGACCTGGCTCTTATTGTTTTGCCCCCTTCCCCCTAAAGGGGGTTTAATTATCTGTTGAATTAAAAAGACCCCTTCAGGGGATTTAGGGGCATATTTTTATATATTTGCACCTGTTTTCAGAATTCTATTTGATGCACCGAATCCGTAATTTCTGTATAATAGCCCATATTGACCACGGTAAAAGCACCCTGGCTGATCGTCTGCTTGAAATAACCAATACAATAACAGAAAGGGAATATCAGGATCAGATCCTCGACAATATGGATCTTGAAAGGGAAAGAGGTATTACGATCAAAAGCCATGCAATCCAGATGGAGTATGATCATAATGGTGAAAAATACTACCTGAACCTTATTGATACTCCGGGCCACGTTGATTTCTCATATGAGGTATCCAGGTCTATTGCCGCCTGCGAAGGAGCTCTACTTGTCATTGATGCCACACAGGGGATTCAGGCTCAGACAATTTCAAACCTTTATATGGCAATCGACCATAGTCTCGAGATTATCCCCGTGCTCAATAAAATGGACATGACGAATGCAATGCCTGAAGAGGTTAAAGATCAGATAGTTGATCTTGTGGGTTGCAACCGGCAGGATATCATAGAGGCAAGTGCGAAAACTGGAATGGGCATAGAAAAGATCCTTATTGAAATAGTAAATCGCATACCACCACCAGCCGGAAACCCCGATGCACCATTGCAGGCACTGATCTTTGATTCAATTTTCAATTCGTTCCGGGGCATCATAGCATACTTCAAAATTATGAACGGCACGATAAGAAAAGGCGACCGGGTCAAATTTTTCAGCACTGGTCATGAGTACAATGCCGAGGAAATCGGGGTATTGAAACTGAAGCAGGATCCGCGTGATGAGATGGGAGCAGGTGATGTTGGGTACATAATTTCAGGCATAAAGATATCTTCGGAAGTCAAGGTCGGCGATACAATAACAACTGTCAGGAATCCGTGCGATAAAGCCATCTCAGGATTTGAAGATGTGAAGCCGATGGTTTTTGCAGGAATGTATCCTGTTGATGCTGACGAATATGAGGACCTGCGGATTTCGATTGAGAAGCTTCAGCTGAATGATGCTTCACTTACATTCATACCGGAGTCGTCAGCGGCGCTTGGATTTGGATTCAGATGCGGCTTTCTGGGTCTGCTTCATATGGAGATAATCCAGGAAAGGCTTGACCGTGAATTTGATATGGATGTTATTACTACCGTCCCGAACGTATCATTTAAAGTGTACACCACAAAGGGGGAATCGATTGATGTTCATAATCCATCGGGACTACCGGCTGTGAATTACATTGAAAGGATTGAGGAACCATATATTGTTGCCCAGGTAATCACTCTGTCGGATTACGTCGGATCGATCATGAAGCTGTGCATCGATAAAAGAGGAATATTGAAAAACCAGATCTATCTCACCCGCGACCGTGTTGAACTGACATTTGAAATGCCTCTTTCGGAAATTGTTTTTGATTTCTACGACAAACTGAAGAGCATTTCAAAGGGATATGCCTCATTTGACTATTATTATACAGCATATCAGAAAGCTGATCTCGTGAGGCTCGATATACTTCTTAACGGGGAAATGGTTGATGCTCTTTCAACCCTTATTTACAGGGGACATGCCTATGATTTCGGAAGGAAAATGTGCGTTAAGCTCAAGGAATTGATTCCTCGTCAGCAATTCGATATAGCAATCCAGGCTGCTATCGGTGCAAAGATAATCTCAAGGGAAACAGTCAAGGCAGTAAGGAAAGATGTTACCGCCAAATGTTACGGTGGTGATATAACCAGAAAAAGAAAGCTCCTTGAAAAGCAGAAGAAAGGAAAGAAACGCATGAGACAGATCGGGAATGTTGAGGTCCCGCAACAGGCGTTTCTGGCAGTATTAAAGCTTGACTGAACTTATCAAGAAGACTGTTTCCTTAGCATATAAGCCGGTAACCCCTGCCGTGAATATTTAGTATTTTGACGGTGGGATCCTTTTTCAGATATTTTCTGAGTCTTGTAATATAAACATCCATGCTTCTGGCATTGAAGTAGTTATCGTCTATCCAGATGCTCTTAAGTGCATAATTGCGTTCAAGTATCTCGTTTTTATGCCGGAACAGGAGGTCAAGAAGCTCTGATTCCTTTGTTGTAAGGCTGATCTGCTGCTCCCTGAAGGTTAGCAGCTGTCTTCTGTTGTCAAAGATATATTCACCTATACGGTTTAGTTCTTCTCCCTTAACATTAACCGGGCTTATTGTTCTCCTGAATATGGCTTCAATCCTGTAAAGAAGCTCCTCCATGTTAAAAGGTTTTGTGATGTAATCGTCGGCCCCTGTTTTAAATCCCTCAATGATATCTTCTTCCTGATTTTTAGCAGTCAGAAATATTATTGGTATTTCAGGGTCAATGCTTCGAAAAGCCTTTGCAAGCGCCAGGCCGTCCATCTCGGGCATCATAATATCGAGAATGCAAAGGTCGAACAGACCAGTTGAAAATCCTTCAAGAGCCGACCGCCCTGTCATAAACAGTGTTGTCTCATAATTTTTGGCATCAAGATAATTTCTTAATAGTGAGCCAAGGTTAGTGTCATCTTCCGCAAGCAGAATTCTTTTGTTCATTTCAGTCCGTTTTGTGGGATGAATATTATAAATTTTGAACCTTTGCCGGTCTGGCTTTCTACTTTAATAGTTCCGTTATGTTCTTCGGTTATTTTTTTCACATAGCTTAACCCGAGACCGAATCCTTTAACATTATGAACATTACCTGAATGGACACGATAGAACTTATCGAATATCCTCCTGATATTTTCCTTGCTTATACCTATTCCGTTATCTTCAACAGAAATGATTATACCTTTCCTGTGATTTCGTGTGGATATCACTATTTCAGGATTACCGACACTGTATTTGATGGCATTGTCGATCAGATTTGAAATTGCATTAAGAAAGTGGATCTCATCAATCATTGCAACCGGATCGGTAGCCTGGAAGTCTTTTCGTATTTTCCCATTTCGCGCCTCTATCTGAAGAGTGAAGTTGTCTGCTGCCCTCTTTATGATTTTATGAATATCCATGCGTGAAAAAGAGAGCTTGGTTTTCATCCTTTCAAAAATAGCCATCTGCAAAACCTTTTCCACCTGGAATTTCAGCCTTGTGCTTTCATCGGAAATGATCCTGGCAAGATGACCTATATTCTTGTCCTTGTCGGGAATCGTTTTATCAGATATCATCTGGGAAGCAAGTGAAATTGTAGATATGGGCGTTTTAAGCTCATGCGTCATATTATTTATAAAGTCATTTCTTATTTCCGACATCTTTTTCTGACGGAAAATCACTATAAATGTACTGGTGGCAAGCACCAGCAGAAGAAGTGTGAATATCAGGGAATAAATACCCAGAATTCCTATCTGCTGGAATTTATAGTGTTTCTCCTGAAGGCAGTACAAAACAAGCTGATTCTGACTGGGCACCGGATCGTTTGGAAACAGCTGTATTATGAATTTGTTTGTTCCTGGTTTATCCGTGAATCCGGGTGTACTCCAGATTGTACCAAGTCTTCCTGATCTTATCGAAAATTCAAAATCGAGATGGATTCCAACATTGTTAAGTGCTTTTCTAAGCTGTTCATTTATTTTTGTGGGATCTATCCTTTCCCTTATATCAGGTGTTGTCCGGAGTATTTTCTCCATTATACTCTCCAGATAGACAATTTTGTTGCTTACCCGTTTCGATAAGCCAGCGCTTATAACCTGTGCTGATGGTTCTGTAATTTCCTCTTCAGGTATAGGGGATATGTCCTTTGCTGAAATATATATTTTCTGACCAGCGTTCGTAATAATAAATTGTTTTTCAGGGTTTTCCAGGCCATATAGCTCAGGAAGGTTAGAGTCCGATCTGTATCCCCTTAGTCTGTTGGCAAGTGGTGAATTGGCTGGTATTATGGCAGTAACTGAATCGGACGATTCAGGGTCGATCTCATGAACAATGTAATCAATAAGCTCCTGCGCTTCAAGGTCAAGAACTACCGATTCAAGTGCTTTGTTTGCATTGTAACGGAATTGCTGATCGGTAATTGAAATTGCATTTCTTATCCAGTATAGCTGGATAAGGATCAGGCCCGAGATAACCAGAAAGAAAAATATGGCCAGTAATACAATTGTTTTGCGCTTCATACAGTTACAAAAGTACTTGTATAAATTTTATTAATCTCTCTATTTAACGTTCTTTAACACCTGGCCAATTATCCCAAAGGTTAAGAATTTTAACAATTCATTAAAGTATTGTTAATTGTTCTCCTGAGAGATAAAAATATTTTTTTATTTGAAATAGACTGTATATCTTTGTAAAGGATTTGGCATGATATTTGTCTTACAAGATATAGAGGTTTTTTTCATAGGTTAGGTTAGTTTTAGGGTTATCAAGAAGTGAGCCGTCCCGCCCGGGACGGCTCTTCTATTTCACATCAATTCCGCAGATCTTAAATCAGGTATTTCAGATTCTTGTCATTAAGAGTCCTTATTTCAATATTGAAAACACCGGTTATCGTATCAATTTCTCTTAGTTGCGACAGAATACTTTCAGGGTTGAAATCCTTTTCGGGTTTCTGTAAAAGCAGCAGATAATCAATATTCTTTAGTTTTTTCAGCATGAATTCCTTTTCTGTCCTGTTCGATACCAGCTGAAAATGCCAGTCAGGGCCCGAAGAATCAGAGAATCGGCTGAAATGTAATTCATTACCTTTATCGTCCTGAAATTCGATTGTGCCAGTGTTTTTCAATGAAATATTGAGGTTCTTATTCAGCGCAAGTGAGAGCCTGTAATCGGGATCAGCAGAGACTATCCCGATAACAACAGGTATATCCTGCTCATTAACAGATAAATGGATTTTGGTTATCCTTTGAGTCTTCCGCATTGCTTACATACCTGAAGCATAAAGTTAAGAAAAGAGACTATCGCTATACCTGATAGGCAGAATTTTCTTTCAGTTTAGCCCAGGCCTTACCAGCAGCTTCCTGCTCTGCCTCTTTCTTTGACGCTCCCTGCCCCGTTCCGAATTCTTCTTTATTTATTAAAAGTGTTGCTGAGAAAACCGATTTTTTCAACTTGAAATCATACTCTTCCTTATATTCGAAAGTAAGATTTGTTTTATGCTTCTGTATCCATTCGAAAACCAGACTTTTATAATCGGTATCTGTATCAACTATTTGACTGAGGTCGAGATACTTGTTGAATACCCTCTTAATAAACAGGTTTTTTGTCTTTTTAAATCCCTTATCAACAAACAGGGCGCCTATCAATGCCTCAAGAGCGTCGCCGTAAAGGTTCCTTGTTGAACTGTTTGAACTCACATTGCTTACCAGGATCTTGTCGATTCCCATCGAAATGGCAAGCTGATTAAGTATTTCCCTGTTAACGATCCTCGAGCGGATCTTTGTCATGAATCCTTCATTTGCTTCAGGGAACTTCTCAAAAAGGTAATCGGAAAGGATTGTATCCAGTACCGCATCTCCGAGGAATTCAAGTCTTTCGTTGTTTATACGCTTTCCGTCAGGAAGAGAGAACGATGCTGACCGGTGGATGAAAGCAGCTTCATATATCCGTAGATTGGTTGTACGGAAACCAATTATTTTTCTCAGGCGGGAAGCAAATTCCTGCTTATTAACTAAATAAGTTCCATTATTTCTTAATGAGAAAAAAGACACTAAATCCCGGCTTTTTTAATTACAATGGAAGCATTATGACCACCGAAACCAAAAGTGTTGCTGATAGCAATATTCACTTTCCTTTTTTGCGCCGTGTTGGCAGTAAGATTCAGATTCTGGTCAATGGCAGGATCGGGGACTTTAAAATTTATTGTCGGAGGAACAGTGTCGTTTACAACAGCCATGATAGCCGCTATTGCTTCAACGGCTCCTGCTGCACCCAGAAGGTGCCCTGTCATCGATTTGGTTGAACTGATATTCAGTTTGTATGCATGTTCACCAAATACATTTACAATAGCTTTTGATTCAGAGATGTCGCCAAGAGGGGTGGAGGTTCCGTGTACATTGATGTAATCAATATCTTCCGGGTTAAGACAGGCATCAGCTATTGCAAGTTTCATAACATTGCGCGCCCCTAACCCCTCAGGATGAGGCGCTGTAAGGTGGAATGCATCAGCAGTCATCCCAGTTCCGATTATTTCGGCATAAATTTTTGCCCCTCTTGATATTGCATGTTCATATTCCTCGACGATCAGTCCTCCGCCACCTTCACCCATGACAAATCCGTCACGTGTCTTGTCAAATGGTCTTGATGCTGTTTTATACTCCTCATTGTTCGTCGAGAGAGCCTGCATGGAATTAAAACCACCTATCCCCGGTTCATTTATTGCTGCTTCGGAACCGCCGGTAACAAAAACATCAGCTTTACCCCACCTGATATAATTGTAAGCATCGATTATTGCATTTGTCGATGATGCGCACGCCGATACAGTGCTGAAGTTGGGTCCGCTGAAACCGTATTTAATTGAGATGGAACCGGCAGCTATATCACCAATCATTTTGGGAATAAAGAAGGGACTGAACCTGGGTATGCTGCCTCCTTCAATATAAGATTTAATTGTGAGGTAGAAGGTTTCAATTCCTCCTATCCCTGATGCCCATATTACACCGACCCTTTCTTTGTTTATCTTATCCAGGATCAATCCAGAATCAGCAATGGCTTCGTCCGATGCAATATGAGCATACTGTGCAAAAAGATCAAGCTTGTTGGCTTCTTTTCTGTCGAAATATTTTGAGGAGTCATAGTTCTTAATTTCACATGCAAATTTGGTCTTGAACTTTTCAGTGTTAAAACGTGTGATCATCGCTGATCCGCTTATACCGTTCTTCAAACCTTCCCAATATTCATGCAAATTATTTCCTACTGGAGTTATTGCTCCGAGCCCGGTGACTACGACTCTTCTCATAAATGGATTATTATAAATGCAAAACTATTTTGCATTTTCCTCGATATACTTGATAGCATCACCTACGGTGCTGATGCTTTCAGCCTGATCGTCCGGAATCCCTATGTTAAATTCTTTTTCAAACTCCATGATAAGTTCAACAGTATCAAGAGAGTCAGCTCCAAGGTCATTTGTGAAACTGGCTTCAGGAGTTACCTCCGATTCGTCAACTCCAAGTTTATCAACTATTATCTCTTTTACTCTTGTAGCAATGTCTGCCATGATTTTAAATTTTAATTAATAATATCAGAAAACCATGCAAAGAAATATATTTGTACTATATTTTTCAAATGATTTCATGTTTTTTCTTTGTCATGAAGGTTAATATATTGATAATTAGAGAAATAATCTTATGAAGAGACAGCTGGGTCAAATTTGAAAATAAAAATCTAATTATCACAAGATGAGAAATATAGCTATTTTCGCTTCCGGATCTGGAACCAATGCTGAAAATATTATAAGATACTTTTCGAACAGTAAATCGGCTGAAGTAAGTCTTGTTCTGTCGAACAGACGTGAAGCTTACGTTTTAAAGCGTGCTGCTTCACTTAACGTGAGGTCAGTTTTTTTCGACCGCAAGGATTTATACGAAAAAGAAAAAGTGGCCAGATACCTTACAATGTATAAAATTGATTTTATAGTTCTGGCCGGATTTTTATGGCTGATTCCTGAAAATATCCTTAATATTTATGAAAAAAGGATAGTAAACATCCATCCGGCATTATTGCCAAAGCACGGAGGGAAGGGAATGTACGGGGAGATTGTTCATGAAGCGGTAATAGCAAAACATGAAAAAGAGTCCGGGATCACTATTCATTATGTAAACAACCGGTACGATGAAGGTGATATTATTTTCCAGGCCCGATGTCCTGTCACACGTGAAGACACACCTGACACTCTTGCTTTAAAAGTGCATGCGCTTGAATACAAGCATTTCCCGGAAGTAATTGAGAAATTGGTCCTGAAGCTGCCCGATATGCCCTAAAATGTTTCAAGGAGGCTGAGAACGACTCTTTTTGATTTTTCAAATTTTCCCCTGTTTGTTTCCGAAACAGGTTCCACAGGTGGAGCTTCAACCTTCAGCGGATCAACAGGTGAACCGCCCTTGTAGAACCTGAAATCAAGGTGAGGACCGGTTGAAAGCCCGCTGGTTCCGACGTAGCCGATAATATCTCCCTGCCTTACAATAGCCCCGGGAGTAATTCCTGCACCAAACCTGCTCAGATGCAGGTAAGCAGTGGAGTAAATGCTGTTATGAACAATCCTTACAACTCTTCCTGATCCACTTTCTATTCTGGCCTGGGTTACACGTCCGTCGCCAATTGAATGGACCGGTGTTCCCACAGGTGCAGCATAATCAACCCCATAGTGAGGTCGGCGGATCCTGAGGATCGGGTGCAACCTGCTTCCTGAAAAGCGCGAAGAAACGCGCGAATACTGTAATGGAGCCTTAAGAAATGCCTTCCGGAGGGAATTGCCTTCTCCATCAAAGAAGCTTTCCTTACCATCCTGTATGAAGGGTATTGCATATATTGAAGAACCTGAACCAGAGAATTGAGCTCCATAAATCTTCCCTACTCCAAGCGGCTTGTCATCAATCGACATCTCCTCATAAATTACCTTGAAGCTGTCGCCCTTCTGCAATCCGAAAAAATCAATGCTCCATGCAAAAATGTCAGATAATCCTGAAACCAGCGATGGCTGCATTCCTTCAGCAACCATTGCGTCCCACAGTGAAGTTTCAATTGTCGCTGAAGCATATTTTATAACCCTTTTGATCTCCTTCCTGTAGGGAGTGATATTAAGTGAATCGTTAAAACTGAAGACATAACAGGTGGTAGGATCATGTTCATAAACAAGATAGCTTGCACGGGCAGTGCTGTCTTTACTGCAAAAAAGAGTATAATTATTGCCCGATCTGATTTTTCTTACATCAAATACTGCAAGTGAGTTTTTTAAAACCTTATCTATCTCCTCCATTGTTATTCCGTGTTCCAGGAGGATCTGTGAGAGAAATCCGTTCCGTTTTATGCGTCCTGTCACCAAGCTGAATGAATCAGAAGGAATTCCATACATGAAAACCGTAGTGTCGGGTTTGCTGACAGTTGTGCTATCTGTTAATTCAGTAACAGTTGCCGGAATTTCCCTGACTGAATTCTTACACGAAAATACCAAGAGAACGAATGAACAGATAATTAATAAATTTAACCAGGGAGCATCAATTTTTTTATTGTTTGTTTTTTGACCCCCTTTCTTATTTCCCCCAGGGGGGAAAGGATTTGAAGCCCCTTCCCCCGTGGGGGAAGGCTGGGAAGGGGGTATTAATTATTTAATCACAACATTAACAATTTTCTTCGGAACCACAATTATATTCGATGGTGTTGATGATCCGATCCATTTAGCTGATCTTTCATCTGCCATTACGGCTTTGATTATATCCTCCCTTTCCAGATCAGCCGGAAGTCCGATCTTAAACCGCATCTTCCCGTTGAATGATACCGGATATTCAAAAACATCGACTTTTAAATACTCCTCTTTAACCTCAGGCCATGGTTCAAAAGCGAGGGTTTTATTATGCCCCAGCAATTGCCATAGTTCTTCGGCCAGATGGGGAGCAAAAGGTGACAGAATCAAAGTAAAAATGTCTGCAGTCTCTCTGGTTACTTTCCCTTTTTTATATGCAAGATTCAGGAAGATCATCATTTCTGATATTGCAGTGTTGAGTTTGAGATTCTCAATATCATCCTCAACTTTTTTAATTGTCTTGTGAAGAGCTTTCAGTATCTCAATATCCTCTGTTCCACCGGAAATATTCTCAGGATTAGAGAAGAACCTGAATGACCTGCCAATGAAATTGAATACTCCCTTTACATTCCTGTCATCCCACGGCTTCATTACATCAAGCGGACCCATGAACATTTCATAGAGCCTCAGTGAATCGGCGCCATATTTTTCGGTCACATCGTCAGGGTTTACAACGTTTTTAAGTGACTTTGACATTTTCGCCACTATCTGTCTGACTTCATTGCCACCCTCTTTATTAAAGAATTTACCATCTCTTTCTTCAATCTGATCTGCAGGTACCTTTGCTCCGGATTCATTTTCATAAGCGAAAGCAAGGATCATTCCCTGGTTAAATAATCTCCTGTATGGTTCATCAGTGGAAACAATTCCCAGATCAAACAGCACCTTGTGCCAGAAGCGGCTGTAAAGCAGATGAAGTACCGCATGCTCTGCACCACCTATATAAAGATCGACAGGCATCCAGTAGTTTTCCTTAATCTTATCGAATATCACATTGTCGTTATGGGGATCGATAAATCTGAGATAGTACCAGCACGATCCGGCCCATTGAGGCATTGTATTTGTCTCGCGTCGGCCTTTGCGGCCATTTTTGTCAACCACATTCAGCCAGCTTCCTGCATTGGCAAGAGGTGATTCCCCCGATTCGCCCGGAAGGTATTTTTCTAGCGGAGGTAGTTCAAGAGGTAATTCTTTCTCATCAATAACTGTGATCTCGCCATCCTCCCAGTGAATTACCGGGAACGGCTCTCCCCAATAGCGCTGCCGGCTGAAAAGCCAGTCGCGAAGCTTATAATTGACTTTTGCCCTGCCAAGTTTCCCCGTTTCCAGCCATTCGGTTATCTTTTTTATTCCTGCTTCTTTATTCAGTCCGTTAATATTGATACCAGTATTCCCGTCGGAAGAATTTATGTATTTCCCGTCTTCGGTCCAGCATTCTTTACCTTCGATTATCCTCTGTCTTCTGCCGGGAATCTTTTACATCCGGATCCTGGATACAGACAACAGGCAGATTGAATTTCTGAGCGAACTCAAAGTCCCTCGTATCGTGAGCAGGTACGGCCATAATGGCTCCGGTTCCGTATCCTGTCAGAACATAATCTGCTACCCAGATAGGGATTTTTTTATTGTTAACAGGGTTAATTGCATATCTTCCGGTGAATTCACCTGTTTTCTCTTTTGCAAGGTCAGTTCTGTCGAGATCCGACTTAAGGGCTGAAAGCTTTATATATTCATTTACCTTTTTCCTGTATTCATCTCGTTGTTAATTTATTAACAGTCTGATGTTCAGGAGCTATGACCATGTAGGTAGCTCCAAAAAGAGTATCAGGTCTTGTTGTGAATACAGTCAGGTTTTCATCAAGTCCGTCTATTTTAAAATCGACTTCAGCTCCGGTTGATCTTCCGATCCAGTTGCGCTGCATATCCTTGATCCCCTCGGGCCAGTTCAGGTCGTCAATGCCTTTAAGAAGCCTCTCGGCATAAAGCGGGATCCTGAGCATCCACTGTTTCAGATTCTTTTTCTCAACAATATTCCCGCATTTTTCATGCGATCCGTCGTTCAGATACCTCCTCGTTAGCACATACTATCCGGCAGCTTGGGCACCACCATACCTGGGCATTATCATAGTATGCAAGCCTCTTTGAATCAACATATTTCCTTATCTCATTATTTCCTGAACTTGCAATATCTTCAGGTATTTCAAGTTCAGATACTGGTCTTCCCTTTTGCAGATTTTCGTCGAACCATGTATTATAAAGCTGAATGAAGATCCACTGTGTCCATCTGAAATACTTTGGATCTGTAGTGTTTATTTCCTTGTCCCAGTCATAGCTGAGGCCGAGTCCTTTTATCTGTCTTCTGAAAGTGTCGCAATTATTTTTTGTAGTGACAGAAGGATGTGTTCCGGTCTGGATCGCATATTGTTCGGCAGGTAGACCGAAGGCATCCCATCCCATCGGGTGTAGGACATTGAATCCCATCATCCTTTTAAACCTTGTATAGATATCTGTTGCTGTATATCCTTCCGGGTGACCAACATGCAGTCCGGCACCGGAAGGGTAGGGGAACATATCAAGGACGTAGCATTTTTTCGGGTTGGTCAGGTCTTCAGGAGTTTTAAATGTTTTATTTTCTTCCCAGTATTGCTGCCACTTTTTTTCTATCTCTTTGAAATTGTATTCCATTTTTGTGTTCTTATTTTTATTGAAAGACCGATGACCGATGACGGATGACGGATGACCGAAGAAAAAATATCCTGATTATGTGATTTTCTTTTTGAAAGCTAACATCATATTCATAAGTTCGAAGGCAGTATCATAGTACTTTATAAATTCTGTTTCAGCAATATAATTTCTTCTTTTGGCCTTATGCAAGCAGGTTACCACTTCAGCCAGAGAACGTACTGCCATTCCAATAAACCTTTTTTGTTCCAGATTTGTTTGACCTATTGAACCTTCAGAGATATTCAATGCGATCGAATCTACAGCCCTGCTAATCTGAGAAGTAAGATTATAAATCTCTTCTTTGGGGAATTGCCTGGATAACTTGAAAATTTCTTCCCCGTAATCCATAGCTTTCTGCCAGATAATAAGATTTTCAAATTTAAACTTCATCTTTTTTGTTTCTTAACTTCGGTCATCCGTCACCTGTCATCAGTCTTCTTTGGATCGCGAAAATAGAAAAAATTAGTATTATTCTATTGACTTAGTTGTAAAACCGGTGTAATGGTCTTATTTTTGACACGAAATATGGTCCCGTAGTTCAATGGATAGAATGACAGATTCCGGTTCTGTTGGTTGAGAGTTCGAATCTCTCCGGGATCACAAAAAGGGCTCAGGGCGAAGGACTCAGGGCAAATCAGATTCGTCTTATTTGTTATTTGATTTTTCTCCCTCCGGGTTGAACTTTTGCAATATTTTCACAAGTGTTCTCCTCCTTCTGACCAGATCGGTCAGCTCGATCAACATGTCGGTGTTGACTTCACTAGCCATTGGAATAACATACTTTTCAGTCTGATCGAGATAATCGGTTATCTTCTGGTCAGTATGAGTATCGCGGTGTAAATCAGTGAGATTCGAAATCCTGTCGGCACATTTAAGAAGCTTAGCCCTCCGGGATCCCTGTTCAAGTATTCGTTTAAGATAATCGGCCTTTGGCATGTCCGCCGGTCGTGTAACTTCCTTAACCAGCTCCAGAACCTGGTCTGCCTGGCCGTCAATGATCCTTATTTCGAATTCATTGGTTTCTGGTACATCTTCAAGCAAGTCATGTATAACACTAGCTTTTAACAGGACATAATCATCAAAAAGCTTATAGTCGAGAAGTATTGCCATGGTTGCCATTGCATGCCTGAACTGATTCCCTCCGACACCTCTCTGCTTTGCCAATCAAAGCGGTGGCTTTAATAATGTATGGTGCAAGCACCAGATTCTTTAATTTTTCAGTTTCATCCATTGCTCTTCAGCCTTTACCTGACTTGCAAAATTGCATTATTTTCTCAATATCTCAATCATCTCCGTAACCGCCTCGGCATCGGCAGTCTCCCTTACAGGTGATAATCCGGCCAGCGCCCTTGCTGCATTGAGGTCTTCATCGGAAACAAAATCCTTTCCAAAGATAATAATATATAGAATTGCCGACTTAAGAGTATTGGCTTTGATCCTGAAGGAATGAGGACTTGAACGGGCAGGGAAAATATGAACATATCTTGTCTCATGGTTGTTATATTTCAGGGTCCATTGAGATGTGTCAGATAAAGGTATTATCCTGTAATCATCGAAATTTGTACCTGCCCATTTTTTGTATGTTTCCTTTGCTTTTAGATCATTTATTTCAAGAAATTCCAGGATCTCTTTAAAGGTATCTTCCAGTAACAATTTCCCGTTATAAATATCCATAACGGATGTTCCAAGATGCTTCAGCTCCCTTGTAAGCACCTTCAATCCAGGATCATATATCGTTAAAGTACGACTACTTACAAATCCCCTTATAAATGGCAGGTAATGTTTAAGAGGATTAAATAACAAAGGCTCCGGAATGTCAACTTTAAAATCCATTTTCTATAGCCTAATTTAACCCACCCCCCGCCCCTCCCAGGGAGAGGAGCTTTAAGATTTATCTCTGGTCTCCAGCATCAGACAATCGGTTCTGACCCCGTACCCCGCACCACATACCTCGGACCAACAAGTTAAGATACTAATTCTGCCAGAAAAAACAAAATTCTGTATCCTAACTTGCTTTTATCGGGAATAATTTAACTTTATAAAGTCGAAACTTGATAAAAACAGATTCGCCATGTCAAAATCATCAAGGGAAAACTTCAAAAGGACCATAAATCATAAACAACCTGACAGAGTTGTTGTGGATTTTGGATCAGCCCCGGTTACAGGCATACACGCCGTAATAGTCGAAAAGCTGCGGGAGTACTACGGACTTGAAAAGAAACCCGTGAAGATTATCGAACCCTATCAGATGCTGGGCGAACTTGATGCTGATCTCATCAGGGAGATGAATATTGATGTTATCGGACTTGGAGGTGAAAAGAATATGTTCGGGATCCCGAACAGGGACTGGAAGCTTCATAAGACTTTCTGGGGGCAGGAAGTGTTCTTCCCTGGAAAATCCAACTTCACCTATAATGATAATGGTGACATGCTGATACACCCTGAAGGTGATACATCAGTAAGGCCAAGCGCAATGATGCCGAAAACGGGTTATTTTTTTGATGCAATTGAAAGACAGGGACCCATTGACGATTCAACGCTGAAGATTGAGGATAACATGGAAGAATTCGGCAGGGTTACAGATCATGACCTGGAATTCTGGAAGGAACAGATCGGGACAATCGAGGGATCCGACAAAGCTGTTCTGGCTAACCTTGGAGGTACCGCCCTCGGTGATATTGCCCTTGTCCCGGCTGTCCAGCTGAAAGATCCAAAAGGGATCAGAGGGGTCGCCGAATGGTATATGTCCACTTTGACAAGAGAGGATTTTGTAAAGGAAATATTCGACAGGCAGACAGATATCGCAATTGAGAATCTTAAGGATTTTTACAGAGTTATCGGGGACAAGATCGATGTGGTTTATATCTGCGGTGCAGATTTCGGGACACAGAACTCGACATTCTGCTCTCCGGAAACCTTTGCAAGAGTATGGATGCCATATTATAAGAAAGTAAATGACTGGATACATCAGAACACAGGCTGGAAAACTTTTAAGCATTCCTGCGGTGCAATTGTAACTTTGCTCGACCTGTTTATTGAATCAGGATTTGATATTATTAATCCGGTCCAGATAAACGCAGCCGGTATGGATCCGAAAGAGCTGAAACGAAGATTCGGGGAGAGGATTGTTTTTTGGGGAGGAGGAGTCGATACACAGGGAGTATTTGCTTTCGGGACTCCGACGCAGGTAAAAGAACAAGTTAAAAGGCAGGTAGGAATCCTGAATGAAAATGGCGGATTTGTGTTCAATACCGTCCATAACATTCAGGCTAATGTCCCATTTGAAAATGTTGTGGCAATGTTGGAAGCATTGAAGGAAATATAAGAAATAAAAGAAATAAATCGAAATAGAAATCCATTTTACCTCGGGTCACACGGATTTACACGGATTTAGAATAATGCAATTATATTTTTACCATGAATTGACATGAGGAGGCATGGATTTTCACTCTATTTATGTGTAATTACATTGTAATTACATAATTTAAGTCAGTGTAAATCCGTGCAATCCGTGGTTAATAATAATTTTAAGTGAAAGAAAAATCCTACAACTGGAACTACCTGCTTTCGATTTGCCTTATTTCTGCAATGGGCGGATTGCTTTTTGGTTACGATTATGTGGTGATCGGGGGTGCAAAACCTTTCTACGAACCGTTCTTCGGAATAACTGGCAATCCAGCCATTCAGGGCTGGGCAATGAGCTGCGCCCTTATCGGTTGTCTTGCGGGGGCGGTACTTTCGGGCTGGTTGAGCGACAGGTTTGGAAGAAAGAAACTTCTGATATTGTCAGCCGGGATATTTGTTATTGCATCCATAGGAACTGGCAGTGCAGGTTCATTCGGATCTTTTGTGTTTTTCAGAATTCTGGGAGGGATAGGTATCGGACTGGCCTCAAATCTTTCTCCAATGTACATCGCAGAAGTAACACCCGGAAAGGTAAGGGGAGCTTTTGTCTCAATAAACCAGCTCACGATTGTAATTGGAATTCTTGCGGCACAGCTTATAAACTGGAGGATCGCCCGACCAGTGCCTCCTGATTCATCAGTTTCCGACATATTTGCATCATGGAACGGTCAGACCGGATGGAGATGGATGTTTTATGCCTGCACAATTCCTGCAAGTTTGTTTTTCATTTTGATGTGGTTTGTACCTGAAAGCCCGCGATGGCTTGTCAGAAATGAAAAAGGCAATCAGAAAGCCCACAGGATCCTTTCAAAAATTGGTGGTAGCAATTATGCTGATTCAGAGATTGCCGCAATTGGAGAAACCCTCAGGAATTCATCCGGAAAAACAGGCTTCAGGTTATTAAAGGAGCCTGGAATGACAAAGCTTCTGATTCTTGGAATTGTCCTGGCAATCTTTCAGCAATGGTGCGGGATAAATGTAATCTTCAACTATGCCCAGGAGGTTTTTGCGAACGCCGGATACAGCGTTTCAGATACACTGTTCAATATTGTAATTACAGGCAGTGTTAACCTTGTCTTTACCTTTATAGGAATGTTTACCGTTGACAGGCTTGGGAGAAAAGCGCTGATGCTTATTGGTGCAGGTGGTCTGGCCTGTATTTATGCAGTTACAGGGTTAATGTACTTTTTGCATCTGCAGGGATTGCCATTGCTGATAATGGTGGTAACAGCCATAGCCTGTTATGCCATGACTCTCGCTCCTGTAACATGGGTACTTCTCTCCGAAATTTTTCCCAACAGGATAAGAGGATTTGCAATGTCGGTAGGAACATTCGCTCTCTGGGCAGCCTGTTTCTTACTAACATATTCATTCCCGCTACTGAACAAAATACTAAAGGTTTCAGGAACATTCTGGCTTTATGGTTTTATATGCGTCCTTGGCTTCTGGTTCATTCTTAAAAAACTTCCCGAAACAAAAGGGAAATCGCTTGAAGAGATTGAACACGAAATGACAAGATAAAGGCATGACGGCTTATTTTAGCGAGGAGCCAGCCTGCAGGGCAGAGTTTATGGTGGGGATTAGGGGGATGTTGAATGAGATTGCTTCTCTCGCTTTGCTCGATGGCAATGACAGTAGTCGCAAAGTAACTCCCTCCCAGGAGGGGTGGGTAAATAATATGATTAATGATTCAAGATGAAAAAATTATTGTTTCTTCTGCTGGTATTAGCAGGATGTACCAGCCAGCAAATAGGTATTCGTGAGGATTTATCCCTTGCGGGAACCTGGGGTTTCAAAATTGACTCCCTTGATCAGGGTGTTGAACAACGGTGGTTTAATAATAAATTTAGTGAAACGGTTTTACTGCCTGGTTCAATGGCTGAAAACAGGAAAGGGGATGAGGTTACGCTTAGTACCGACTGGACAGGGGATATTGTAGACAGATCTTATTTTACTGAAAAAAAATATGAAAAATACAGACAACCAGGGAACATAAAGATCCCGTTCTGGCTCAAGCCTGTTAAATATTATAAAGGTGTAGCATGGTATCAGAAAGATGTTGAGATACCTGAAAACTGGACCGGTAGACGGATCGTACTGTTCCTCGAAAGATGCCACTGGGAATCGACAGTTTTTGTTAACGATAAGAAAGCAGGCACACAGAACAGTCTTTCGACTCCTCATGAATACGATATAACTGACCTGTTGGTCTCTGGTAAAAACCGAATAACTGTACGGATTGACAACAGTGTAATTATCCCGATCGGAGTCAACTCTCATAGTATAAGCGACCATACCCAGTCGAACTGGAACGGGATTACCGGATCGGTCAAAATGATTTCAACCTCCAGGGTCTTTATTGATGACATTAAGATCTTTCCTGATCTGGAGAAGAAAATTGCAAAGGTAATTGTGAGTGTAAGGAATCCGGATAACATTGATTTTAAAGGCAAACTGACTTTGCAGGCACAATGTTTTAATTCATCCAAAGTCAGTAAACTCCAGGGTAAAAATGTAACAATTGTTACAAAATCAGATGAGCAGCAGATTATTCTTGATTATAAAATTTTAAATCCTCAGTTATGGAATGAGTTTACTCCTGTTCTTTACAGAATGTCAGTTGATCTGAAAGAAAAAGGGAAAGTAATTGATAATAAATCGGTTGACTTTGGAATGCGGGAGTTCAAAACAAAGGGATCCAGGTTTGAGGTGAACGGCCGCCAGGTTTTCCTCAGAGGTACAACGGAATGCTGTATTTTTCCTCTTACTGGATATCCTCCTGAAGATACGGTATCATGGGCGAAAATTTTTCAGACGTGCAAGAATTATGGTCTGAATCATATGCGATTTCATTCATATTGCCCTCCTGAAGCTGCATTTATTGCAGCTGATAAGCTGGGGATATACCTTCATGTAGAATGCAGTTCATGGGCAAATCAGGGTACATCAATCGGTGACGGAGGCCCGGTTGATAAGTTCATTTATGAGGAGGGCGACAGGATAATAAAGGAATATGGCAACCATCCGTCATTCTGCATGCTGGCTTATGGTAATGAACCGGCAGGGAGAAACCAGAATAAATTTCTTGGAGAACTGATCACATACTGGAAGGCTAAGGATAACAGGATGGTTTATACCTCCGGGGCAGGCTGGCCGATAATCCCTGAAAATGATTATAACCTTACCCCGGAACCAAGGATACAACACTGGGAGGAAGGATTGAAGAGCATAATAAATTCCGAGCCTCCCCAGACAATGTTTGATTTCCGCGATTTTGTGTCTCAATACAAAATACCTTCAGTTGGTCATGAAATAGGACAATGGTGTGTTTATCCCGATTTTAAGGAGATACTTCAGTATACAGGCGTATTGAAACCTACAAACTTCGAGATTTTTAAAGAGACGCTCGAAGAAAATAAAATGACCGCTCAGGCGGAAGATTTTCTCATGGCCTCAGGCAAACTGCAGGCATTGTGCTATAAGGCCGATATTGAGGCAGCTTTGCGCACACCAGGCTTTGCCGGTTTCCAGATGCTTCAGCTTCATGATTTCCCCGGACAGGGAACCGCACTCGTAGGAATACTGAATCCATTTTTCAAATCGAAGGGGTACATAGCTCCTGAGGAATTCAGGATGTTCTGCGGCGAAACGGTGCCTCTGGCAAGAATGAAGAAGATGGTCTATAAAACAAATGAGATAATAAAAGCTAATATCGAGATTTCACATTTTGGACCAAATCCGATATATAATTCCACAATCCTTTGCCAGCTCATAAATTCCGAAGGTGAAACAATTCATCAAAAGGTTTTTATTAAAGACACAATCAAAATCGGGAACTGTATTCCTGTCGGGACATACTCATTTGATCCGGCAGGTATTAAGAAAGCCCGGAAGCTAACGCTGGAGGTGTCGATCCAGAATACTGCTTACCGGAACCAATGGGATTTATGGATCTATCCGGTTCTGAATGAAATTGACAGAGGTAATGTTCTTATCACTGATAAGCTTGATAAGAATAGTGATAAGACTCTTAGGGAAGGAGGTTCCGTCCTGTTGCTGACATATGGCAAAATAGCAAAAGATAAGGGAGCCAGGGTTGCAATCGGATTTTCGAGCATCTTCTGGAACACAGCCTGGACAAACAATCAGGCACCGCATACGCTTGGAATTCTTTGCGATCCGGAGAATCCCCTTTTCGGGGAATTCCCTACGGAATTTCACAGCAACTGGCAATGGTGGGATCCAGTCACGCATTCACAGGCAATGATACTTGATGGATTTCCGGCTGATCTAAAGCCCCTGATCCAGCCGATAGATACATGGTTTGAGAACAGAAGGCTGGCTCTGGCATTTGAGGGTAAAGCGGGACAGGGGAAACTGATGGTTTGCAGTATTGATTTGAACAATATCT
>CAVRYU010000011.1:0-46241 GCA_963725585.1 uncultured Bacteroidales bacterium
CGGCAATATTACTTGTAAAGCTTCCTGTTCCACTGCCATCAGAAGTTTTGGGATCAGAAACTGTAGGATTGCCTGATGTGTTCCAGCAGATACCCTTTGTAGTCACTGTACCACCATTGTCATCAGTAATAGTCCCTCCTGAAACTGCAGTTGTCAATGTAACACTGGTCACTGCAGTGGTTGTAAGTGCAGGAACCTGAACTGGACTGGTTGGAAAAGAGAGTTCATTGCCGTAAGCTGTTCCAGCTGAATTTGTAGCATATGCCCTTACATAATATGTTGTTCCGGGGTTCAAACCTGTAATGTTGCTTGTAAAGGTTCCATTTCCTGTTCCGTCCGAAGTATGTGAACCTGTAGCCACAGGTCCTGAAGATGTACTCCAGCATACACCACGGGCTGTAACTGCAGCACCTCCGTTATTTGTTATGTTGCCTCCCGATACAGCTGTTGTCCGGGTTGGGGAAGAAATGGCAGTAGTTGTCAAAGTCGGAGTTACGGGTGATGCTGTAAAAGGTACATCGTTGCCATAAGCTGTTCCTACACTATTGGTTGCATAAGCTCTTACGTGATAAGATGACCCGGGAGTCAATCCTGTGATATTTGCAGTGAAACTTCCTGTTCCGCTTCCATTTGATGTCTTGGTGTCGCTGATTGTTGGATTTGCCGTTGCTGACCAGCATATACCCCTTACTGTCACTTCAACTCCACCGTCTTTTATAATATTCCCTCCTGAAACCGCACCACTGGATGTAACTCCGGTAACCGCTACAGTTGTCAGTTCAGGTAATGTAAGAGCAACTGTTGAAAAAGTGATTTCGTTTCCATATGCGGTACCTGCTTCATTGGTGGCATAGGCTCTGATATAATATGTCGTTCCGGGTATCAATCCTGACAAAAGACTCGAAAAAATGCCAATACCCTTACTGTCGGTTGTATGTGAACCAGTTATCAAAGGCTGTGCAGCGGTTCCCCAGCATACCCCCCTGGATATCACATCGGCACCTCCGTTAGAGGTAATATTTCCTCCTGTTTTGGCACTGTTTGTTGTTATTTCTGAAGCAGCAACAGTAGTTAAAGTTGGCTCCACAGGGTCCGGTTTGCATCCTGTTAAAAGAACAACTTCCACTATCCATAAAGTAACCAGCAGAACTGCATTAAATTTCAATTTCATTTTCATTTGGTGATAGAATTATTTACTTGTTTTAAACTAAATTCTTTTATTTAAATTGTGTCTTAAAATTTATTTTAGCTAACTGGAAATAACCAGAAAGAAAATAAACGGCAAATAAAGCTCTGATTTTATTCGCGTCCAAAGGGATTTTGATCACAAGTAAAAAACTTATGATGAACAGCCGGTTAAAGTAAACCCGCACAAATCTTTTCAGTCTTTAATACAACGGACCGACATACCGTAATTTTGGCTGTTAGTGGCCCTGAATAGTTTTTCGCTGTCATTTTGTATATGACGGTACCATACATTGGGGGAAATCACTGTTGAAGTCCACCAGTAGCCAAAACCATTAATATTCTGGAAGGTTCCGGCATCTGTACGCCATCCGCCGGGACGGGCAGTAAAGTCGTATGCATCGGTTGCACCAGTATTGGGAGATGACCAGTGGGATGTTCCGGTTTCTTTCAGTTTTCCTCCTGCCACCAGTTCTCCGCCAAGGTAATCCTTAAGTGTCAGCCATTCATTATCAGTGGCCACATGCCATCCGGTGGGACAAAGCTTGCCTGTATTAACTGCATACCAGTTGTACAATGCTCCATATGTGGATTTGTTGGAAGCATTGTTACTGTACCAGCAATAGCCACTGGTCGTAAGGCTGCTCCAGGCTGAAGAGCCTTCGGTCAAAGCAATTGCAGTTCCATCATTTAATTTTGTGGTCTTCATGTTTACATTCATCCATACCTGTGTCCCTATCCGTATTACATTATAGGTATTGCCATCATTATCGTCAACTGTCAGAGGATCGGTAGTAAAAGTCAAATCGGCACCGTATGAAGTTCCGGCACTGTTTGTTGCATATGCTCTTACATGATAAGTTGTGTTTACAGCAAGTGAAGTCATATTGCTTGTAAATGTGCCTGTGCCGGTTCCGTTTGTAGTACGGCTGTTTGCTACGGTTGGATTGGCAGTTGTGTTCCAGCACACACCACGGGCAGTGACCGTCGCCCCTCCGTCTCCTGTCACTGTTCCGCCTCCTGTTCCTGTTGTGGTTGATGTCGCAGTTGGTTGTGCGGTGGTAACTGTTGGCAACAAGGGGCTGGTTTTGAATTGCAGTACTGCACCGTACCCTGTCCCTTCCGAGTTCGTGGCATAAGCTCTTACATAATATGTTGTATTGCCAGTCAATCCTGTAATATTGCTGGTGAACACCCCTGTTCCTGATCCGTTTGTCGTTTTTGAGTCTGTAATATCCGGAATAGTTTTTGTGTTGCTCCAGCAAACACCTCTTGCAGTCACAGCAACGCCGCCGTCAGATGTAATATTTCCACCTGATATGGCAGAAGTCTGTGTAATACCTGTAACGGCTGAAGTTGTCAGCTCGGGACCGGAAAACAGGCTGGTTGTAAAAGTAACCTGATTACCGTAGGAAATACCTTCATTGTTAACAGCATATGCCCTTAAATAATACAAGGTATTGGATTTCAGATCAGTTATGCTGCTTGAAAATACACCCTCACCGTAACCGTCGGTTGTTCTCTGATCCTTAACATCAGGTGACTTTTTGGTACTCCAGCAGACCCCTCTTACAAAAATGTCGGAATTACCGTCGCTGGTCACTTCTCCGCCGCTTTTGGCGCTTGAGGGACCTATTTCGGTGACCGGTGCCGTAGTTAGTTTAGGAGCTCTCACAATTACGCATCCGGGAATGAAAAGCGTCAGAAAACATATTGTCAGGAATATATTGAATTCATTTCCTTTTTTCATTATGATAAACTATAAAAATAATCGAAGTCAGAAAAATTTGACCTTTATCATTTAATTGATTTCAAGCATAAAAATACTAAAATTTCCCGATCCTGAATTTAATATTTTCCTATTTTGATAAAACCAGGTTTTTTATGAGGGAAATTAACCTTTAACAATGGTGACCGATTTTGTAAAAATTCAGGTTATTCTGTTTGCGGCGAGGCTTTCAAAAATCCAAAAATCAGATTAAAGGGGATTTCTTTTCTTTTTCCTTAACCTTTTCCTTTAGATCCTGTTTGTGAGGGGAATCAAATGGTATTGTAAACCTGAAATCTGTTCCTTCCCCCGGGTTTGAGATAACCCATATTTTTCCACCAAGAAGTTCGACATAAGCTTTACATATTGACAATCCAAGTCCGGTTCCCCCAAATTTTCTGGAAATGAGGTTATCGACCTGAAAAAACCGTTCGAATATTTTTTCATGATGCTCCTGAGGGATCCCGATCCCTGTATCCTTTACAAAGAATTCGAGAGTGTTATTTTTCGGTTTATATCCAAAATCTATCCGCCCTTCCCTGGTGAATTTGGTAGCATTATTAATCAGGTTTGAAAGAATCTGAATCAGTTTGACCCCATCAGTTACAATAAATGATTTATCATCGGGCAGGCCGGTTTCAAGGTTGATTGAAATGAGATCGGATTTTTCCTTATAGCTGAACTGCTCGCCAAGGGTTCTCAATGATGAATTAAGGTTCACCTCCCTTATATTCAACTTAACCTGACCGCTTTCTATATTTGCTATATCAACTATATCGTTAATAATAGAAAGCAGCTGGCTTCCGCTTTGAAAAATGATATCGATAAACTGATGCCTTTCTTCCTCGGTGGTATCAGGCTCATTAAGAAGTGCTGAAAAACCAATAATAGCGTTCATTGGCGTACGTATCTCGTGCGACACGTTGTGGAGAAAAGCGGTTTTAAGCCTGTCGCTCTCTTCAGCCTTTTCCTTGGCCGCAATAAGCTCCGACTCTGCTATTTTACGAAGGGTTATATCCTCAATCATCACCAGGAAATACTGTACTTCGTCATTGTTATTCCTGATTATGCTGATAGTAGCTGACCCCCAGATAACACTTTTATCCTTGCGTATATACCTGTTTTCGGTATGGTAAACCGGTATCTCTTCGGCCACCAGGCGAAGAAGTGAGATATCATCTCCGGCAATATAATCAGGATGAGTAAAACTCCTTATAGTGTTTGACTTTAATTCTTCCTCCCTGTATCCAAGCATTTTACAGAAGGCAGAATTGGCACGTATAATAGCGAGGTCCTTCCCTGTCATTGCAATGCTTATCGGGCTCTCCTCGAAAATCTTGCGGAAACGTTCTTCGCTTTCCCTGAGAGTCTCCTCCGCAGATTTCCTTTCGGTAATATCCCTGCAAATAGATTGAAAATACTTGACTCCCTCAATTTCAACTTTTCGGGCACTTATTTCCAATGGCATAAGGGTTCCGTCTTTCCTCACATGCACAGTTTCATAGGTGGAGTATCCTTTTTCATCAAGGATCCTGCTCTCATTCTCAAGATCCTTGACAACCGACGGAGCCCTTATTTTTGCAAGGCTCATTCCTATAAGTTCATTTCTTTCGCGCTGATAAGCTTCAAATGCCCTGTCGTTGGCTTCAATAATGAGCATATTCCGGTCAGTAAGAAGGATAATATCATTAGCATATTTAAGTATATAGTCAAAGTGCTTCCGCAAAGCCAGATGATCAAGCTCTGTTTCATACTTTTCGCGGTAGAATCTGGCATTTTCGTTCCATTCAATAGTTCCCAGCACAAGGCCAATAGTGAGGATGAAAAGGATTATTATTATAACAATCAATGTCATTTGATTGTTAAGAGCGGTGAAGACTTCACTGTGACTGACTTTTGCAACCATGTACCATGGAGACCCGGGTACCTTTCTCATAGCTGCAAGCACTGAAGCTCCTCTGTAATCTATTCCATCAAGCGTACTTTCAATACCGCGTACCGCCATAGCTTCCGGAAGCTTTTCCTCTGAAATTGATTTTCTGAGTTCGAGCTCGGAATTCTTTTTAAATCTCAGCCCACTCAGGTAGAGAATCTCGTCACCTTCCTGTCTTATCAGAAAGGATTCAGTTGTTTTACCGGGCACTGGCCATACCTGAACCAGAGGATAAAGAATCTCTTTTGGATCGACCCTGATTGCCAGCAATCCAAAAACTGAAGAATCCTTTTGCCAGGTTTTGATAAGTGGAATTATCAGATCCAGATGAATATAATTAATATTGCTTGTTCTGTGAAAATCGGTAAGAATGCCTGATTCAAGCTTTAAATAATCCGGGAACATTACCTTCAGTTGATCACCCATCATGGTGTCCTTATTGGGATAATAACCCCTGACAATACCAAGAGAATCAATGAGAAGCACATTTTTATATTCAGAGCTTCTGGTAACTGATTTCAGACTTGCAATTATTTCAGGCCGGAGATTTTTTTCATTCTTATTATGCAGAAATTCATACAGAAGTTTAACGAAGGGGGCATTCTCCCCTATCAGCACTGCATCGCTTAACCTTTCATTCCGCCATTGCGCTATCTGACTTACTTTAAGGTCCGCAATAGCTGAAAGTTCTAAATTCTTATCCTTCAACAGCCTTGTCTTCTGGCTTTTATAATACAGAAACCCCAGCAAGATACTGCTTGCTGAAATAATTGTAAAAAGAACAATTAACAACCACGGAGTGGCTGGTCTTTGGCTGTGCGAAATCATTCCCGTTAGCCCTTAGAAATCATTTTGAAAATAAAATCCTTCACATTACAGAATTGTAAAACTAATACTTTGTCCAAAAAGTATCTCAATCCTCACGTTTTATCAGATCAGGAAGGGATTCTTTCTTCTTAATGATAACCGATGCGATTATTGAAACAAGAAGTATTAAAACTATTATTGAAAGAGAAATCAAAATGGGTATTTCAATATGGAAATAGGATGCAAGCATCTTCAAACCTACAAATGAAAGTACGATAGCCAGTCCCACTTTCAGAAATCTGAATAATCCCATTATACCAGATACGGCAAAATAGAGTGAACGAAGTCCCAGGATCGCAAAGATATTTGAGGTGTAAACTATAAAAGTATCCTTACTGATGGCAAGAACTGCAGGGATGCTGTCGACGGCAAATACAAGGTCGGTCGATTCAATTACAAGCAGGACAAGGAATAAGGGTGTTGCAAACAACTTGTTATTCTGCCTTATAAACAGATGATCCTCATGTAATGTATCTGTAACCGGAAGAAACTTCCTGAATAACCTGACCAGGGCATTTTTTTCTGGTTCGACTTCCGCATCTGCTTTCTGAAGGAGCATTTTAATGCCTGAAAATACCAGGAACCCACCAAAAATGATTACGATCCAATGGAACCTGTTTATCAATGCGACCCCGGCAAAAATAAATATCCCCCTCATTATCAATGCTCCTAAAATACCCCAGAACAATATTTTATGCTGGTATTGAGGTTTGACGGCGAAATAAGAGAAGATCAATATGAAAACAAATATATTGTCGATGCTTAACGAATATTCTATGAGATAACCTGTAAGAAATTCAAGAGCCTTTGTCTTGCCGAACTCGAAATAAACAAAAACATTGAAAATCAGAGCAATTGATATCCAGACTGCACTCCAGATCAGAGCCTCCTTTAATTTTATCTTATGCGCATTCCTATTCAGGACACCAAGATCGAGAGCAAGCACTGTAACAATTACTATCGTAAATACAACCCAGAATAAGACACTTGCTTCCATAAAATCATATTAATCTGCAAAGCTAAAAAATAAATCATTCCTTTTACTTTCATTATCTTATGTATGAATTGAGGCTGAAATCATCTTCATACCTTAAGGATTTCATTTTTTTCAGGAAAATCTTTCTAATTTTAAAGCCCGAATAAAATTAAATCCATGAAAAAGCTAAAAACCATAACCATTATTCTTTTATTTTCAATTGGTTTAACACCATCACTTTCTTTCTCCCAAAAAAACAGTCAGGGTTTAAGCAAGATCAATTCTGAGGACCTCAGGACATATGTTTCCTTTCTTGCATCGCCTTCAATGAAAGGCAGGTCAAACGGGGAATCGGAACTTGAGATAGCATTGAACTATATTGTTTCACAGGCCAGTCTGATGGGTCTCCGGCCAGCCAATGGAACCAGCTATCTTCAGCCTTATTCTATTATGAAGAAATTCATTGATCCAAAGAAATCAATGATAAAAATATTCAATTCAGACATGGATTCTGTCAAGCTTACTGAACCAATGTACCAGCTTTTTCCTGCAGGTGCGGCAGATTTTGAAATTGAAGGGGAGGTTGCATTTGCCGGTTACGGTATCAGAGCTGATAAATACAAATACAATGATCTTGAAAATATTACTCCTGAAGGAAAAATCCTGTTGCTGATGAACAGGTCTCCCCTGTCTGAAGATGGCACCAAATATCTCTTTGAAGAGCCTATCTGGTCATCATTCATGAGCATTCAGGCAAAGATTACCGGCCTGATGTTCTCCAAGGCAAAGGCAATCCTCATAGTATCTGATCCAAAATCCGGGTTTTCATCAATCGAACAGCAGTATCCCGGAATTGCAAACGAACTGGAGTCAAGCAAGTATCTGAAAGGATCCAAGCCTTTAGTATTCGACATGCCGGCTATGCCAAGAATAATTTTTGTTCACAGGTCGGTTGCCGATGAATTATTAAAGGGAACCGGACATACACTTGAAGAGCTTCAAAAAACAATTGATTCGAACCTGAAACCCCAGTCTTTCATGATTCCCGGCAAGAGATTAAAAATAACAGAAACATCAAATACCGAAGAGGTTACACTACACAATGTCGCTGCATGGATTGAGGGCAGTGATCCCCAGCTTAAGAAAGAACTGGTTGTTTTCTCGGGACACGCTGATCATGTTGGAGAATCGGGAGATAAGGTTTATCCAGGGGCAGACGATAATGCATCGGGTTGTGCTGCTATACTTGAAATTGCACAGGCTTTTCAGAGTCTGGAGAAAAAGCCTCTCAGATCCCTTCTGTTCCTATGGGTCACCGGTGAGGAAATCGGATTGTTCGGCTCGTTATCATATGTCAATAATCCGCTTTTTCCTCTTGAAAACACAGTTGCTGATCTCAATATTGATATGATAGGAAGGGTAAAGGGAGTTGCCGATACGACAGATGAGAATCCCATGACAGGGGAAAACGGGGTTTTTGTAATTACCGGCAACCAGAGCAAGGAGCTGGTCGCTATTGCAGATGAGGTTGACAAGAAATCACCCGTCGAATTTGATTACAGCCTCAGCGGAAGGAGTCATCCCCTACAGCTCTTTTCAAGGAGCGACCATTATAATTTTGTAAAGAAGGACATCCCCGTTCTCTTCTTCTCAACCGGATTGCATACAGATTATCACAAACCGGATGATACAGCTGATAAACTTGATTACGAAAAAATGGAGCTTATAACCAAAACAATCTATGAAATTGGTTATACTGTAGCAAACAGAAAAACAAGGTTAGTCGTCGATAATCCTTACAGTAAATGGTAGATGAACCTGCAGCCTGAGCTTCAAAATAGTCTCACCACTAACACCCCATATTGAAACAGGTAAATTATTTACTGTATGGGATATAAAATTTGTTGTGTTACAATATGGTTCATTTTTTTACCGGGAAGAACGTCTGGACAGGAACAGAATATTTCTTATCAATATCAGGAATCCCATTGCCGTTCTGATCCTTCATTGAACTTACGAATTCGAGCAGGGCAAGCCATTCCTTCCCCTCCTGAATACCGGGTATGGATCCGTTCATATCGATAATTGAATTCTTCATATCAGTAACCGGATTCCCTGAGGCATCCTTGGGGACCACATTAATAAGCCCGAAGCTCATCTTTTTAATTATGCCTACAAATTCCAGCATATACGAATTAGCTGTAATTGAATACAGAGTTTTGTTCTTTTTTGAAAAATCGACATTTTTGATACTTCCGTCAGAATGTATAATATCTATCTTTCTTAACTTTTTGAGCAGTCCTTTGTCAGGATTATATTCAACCTTTAGTCCGGAGTAATAGCAATAGTTGTCAGGCGTTGATTTGTAAGCCACCTGAAGTATTTCAAGAATATTCTTCAGCTCTTTACCTGTAACATATAGTCTTGCAAGCGGATAACCCGGTATATTATCAGAGCCTGACCCAAGCGACATAACACTGAAAATATCAGGGGCTGTCAGCACCCCGGGAACAAATTTATCCCTGATTACACCTGCCGCTACCATGCTGACATCACATCCTTCGGAAGAGTGCTTATTAACATAATAATGAATTGCATCTGCAACCATCGGTCCAAGATTGCTGGCATTGAGATCTCCGTTAATGTCGAAATCAAGCTGGAAATCAGTTTCAGCAACCGGATCAGAATATTTTATACCAAGTGGCGACAGAATATCTCTGGTTATAAGGTCCTGCTGTTCCCTGATAAGCTTTTCAATTTCACTGTCCCCCAGGATATTGTCATCGACTGGTATAAGTTTGTAATCATCCAGCCTGAGCTTACCATTTGACCAGGCTAAAGACATTCTGCCAATATACTGACCATTTTCTCCTGCCTGCACCACCGGAATTCCATTGATGATTATTGGTTTATCAAGCTTTGTATGGGTATGCCCGCTAATTATTGCATCGATACCTCCGACCGATTCAGCCAGCTTAACATCCTCACCTGACCATCGGCCATCTTTATCCTTTGAAACTCCGGAATGCGAAACACATATTATTATGTCGCATTTTTCACTTTTGAGTTCCTTAACCATTTTCCTGGCAAAGGGGATCTGCTTCGAAAATTTTACAGGACTGGCAGAAGGAGCAACATCGACAGCATTTTCTCCAAGCAGGGAAAAGAATCCAATTCTGATGTCCATCCCTGTCAATAATGAGCTTTCTGCTGATTACTTCGGCAGAATAGAGTTTTTCCAGCCCGTCATCCATCGGATCGGTGGAATTAAATACCGCATTGCCCGAAAGAATACGGGGAATCGGCCCATTTAATGCTGACTTATTTATTATTCCGGCCAGTTTTTCAGGACCGAATTCAAATTCATGGTTTCCGATACATACCAGATCGTAACCCATTTTTTTCATCAACCGGAGCTGAAAACCTGTCTGAGCCTCCAGAGAGTAAAAAAGTGTTCCCTCTAAAAAATCCCCGGCATCAACTGTAAGTGTAATACCAGAGTTTGCTTCTTTTTCAGTTTTAAGGATAGCTGCAATTCGTGAAAAACCGCCCATTGTTTTATCATTTCCTGTAACAAGAGGAGAATATGTTGATTCACGGGGATATCCGTTCAGACGCGAATGGATATCATTAGTGTGCAGAATTATTATTTTCTTTTCTGCCTGAGCTGAAATTGTCAGAAAAAGCGGTAATAACAGAAGAGTCAGAAATATTTTCTTCATATTCAATTGATTTTAAGCATTAAAGGTATATCTTTTATAAAGCATCTGCAACAATAAAAGTGCTTCCTCCTATGAAAATCAGATCATTCTCTGATGCGTTTGCCCGTGCAGATATGACAGCTGATTTAACATCAGGATAGCTTTCTCCCTTCAGGTTCCAGTTTGCAGCTTCTGCCATCAGGATCTTCTCATCAAGTGCCCTGGGAACTGAAGCTTTTGTAAAATAATAAAACCCGTCGGAAGGGAACAGAGGCAGGATAAGACTAAGATCTTTATCGCTCACAAAGCCAAGGACTAAATGAAGTCTGCCCTTCGGTATCTTCTTCACCTGATTCATCACATATTCCAGACCCTCCATATTATGTCCTGTATCACATACAATCAGAGGCTTTCTTCCGATGATCTGCCATCGTCCTGCAAGCTTTGTATTTGCAACGACTTTCCTGATGCCATCGATTAAATTCTTATCAGTATGCGGTACACTCCCTTTAATGACATTAAAAGCCTGATAAACGGCCTGAAGGTTTTTTGCCTGATAATCCCCTCCTGGTCCAACCTCGCCGCTGAATGATTTACCTGATGAATTTTCCCTGATGCGATAATTCCTTTTCCCTTTAATATAGTCGAAATCATTAAGCACACAGGTGTAATTCCTGTCGGCGAAAAATATTTCGGACCCTGTCTCTGAAGCTTTTTCCGTAAAAACATTTTTAGTCTCCTTCCGGGTTTCACTTATTACGACAGGTACTCCTGACTTTATTATTCCGGCTTTTTCGCCGGCTACCTTTTTAATTGTATTTCCAAGAAGATCAAAATGATCGTGCCCAATATTTGTAATGACTGAAAGTACCGGTTCTATTATGTTAGTAGAGTCGAGCCTTCCTCCAAGACCCACCTCAATAACTGCAATGTCAACACCGGTTACAGCAAAATAATCAAATGCCATGCCTACAGTCATTTCAAAGAATGATGGCTTTAAAGAAGAAAGAAATGAGGAATTTTTCCTTATAAATTCAATAACAGCACTCTTAGGGATCATTTTACCATTGACCCTTATCCTTTCCCTGAAATCTTTAAGATGCGGGGAAGTATACAGACCTGTTTTATAACCTGCCTCCATAAGAACCGATGCAATCATATGAGAGACTGAACCTTTGCCATTGGTTCCGGCGACATGTATAGTCCTGTACCCTGAATGAGGATGACCAAGATGCTCATCGAGTTCCAGAGTATTTTGAAGATCATTCTTATAGGCAGCTTTACCTATCCTGTGATAGGCCGGAAGCTGGCTGTAAAGAAATTCAATTGTCTGTTTATAATTCATATACAAATTAACATACTTTCAACACATGCAACAATTTAATCTTTATTTTAGTTAATTTTGCCGGGTGCTGAAGGAATCTATTCTCAAAATAGAGCTCATTGATTTTAAATTACTTAACAATGAAGAAAAAACACAATAAAAAACTTTTCATTATTGACACAAATGTTTTACTGCACGATTACAAATGCATTTATAATTTCGAAGAAAATGATGTTATAATTCCGATAGTTGTTCTCGAGGAGCTCGACAAATTCAAAAGGGGAAATGATATAATAAATTTTCATGCCAGGGAGTTCACTCGTGAACTTGACAAGCTTTCCGGTGACATGCTTCTGACAGCAAATATTCCATTGGGTGAAAATCTTGGAAATCTTCATATTGAAACAGGGCGTGACTTCTCTGAAAAAGTAAGCCAGTCATTTGCTGAAAGAACACCCGACCATCGTATACTTGCTATAGCCGATTACGTTTGCAGCTCAAATAAGGATAAAACTGTCATTCTGATTTCCAAGGACATAAATCTGAGAATGAAGGCAAAATCGCTCGGGATAATGGCACAGGATTATCAAAATGATAAAGTGGCTAATATAGATGATCTGTACAAGGGGATCCAGGTGCTCGAAGGGGTTGATCATGCTTTGATAAGCAAGCTGTATGAAGTTCCTGAGGGAGTGAATGTCTTCAGATTTTAAAATCGATCCTGAAACAAAAGGACATCAGTTCTTTATTATGAAGAACAGCGGGGCAAGCGCTCTTGCACACTTTAATCCGGTAAACAAGCTTCTGAACAGGGTGATCAAACAGACCACATACGGTATCGATCCCCGGAATGCAGAACAGACCTTCGCCCTTGATGCTCTTACAAATCCCGACATACAGCTGGTTTCTCTTACAGGCAAGGCCGGAACGGGTAAAACCCTGCTTGCTCTTGCGGCCGCTCTTCAGCAGCATAAACGGTACAAGCAGATATTTCTGGCAAGGCCAATAGTCCCGCTTGCAAACCGTGATCTCGGATTTCTCCCGGGTGACGTAAAGGAAAAAATGGACCCTTACATGACTCCATTGTATGACAACCTTACAGTAATTAAACATAAATTCAGTCACCAGAGCCCTGAGTTTCTTAGGATAAATGAAATGGTGAAAGAGGAAAAACTGGTTATCACACCTCTCGCATATATCAGGGGGAGAAGCCTTTCGAGTATCTTCTTCATAGTGGATGAAGCTCAGAACCTGACCCCTCATGAGATCAAGACAATCATAACGAGAGCCGGCGAAGGAACAAAAATGGTTTTTACCGGCGATATTGAACAAATTGATTCTCCTTACCTTGACACAGCTTCAAACGGGCTCAGCTATCTTTCTGACAAGATGAAGAATCAGGATATTTTTGCTCACGTGAACCTTGTCAAAGGAGAGCGCAGCTTCCTTGCAGAACTGGCAAGCAAACTTCTTTAGATACTTCATGATTTTATAAGTTTCAATTATTAATTCAAATAAGTAAAACCATGAAAACCAAATTGTTAAGATTCATTTTATTTTCATTGATAATCCTCACCGGAGCATCAACATTGATATATGGACAGTCCCGACAGAAAAATTCAAAAAAGCCAGCAGAACCGAAGAAATGATAAATCGGTGAACATTCAGCTTTTTAACGGTAAAAACCTTTCAAACTGGGCTTTCCACCTTAAAGACCCTTCAGTTGACCCTGCTTCAGTATTTACAGTCCAAAACGGAGTTATACATATCAAAGGAGATCCATTCGGTTATATGAGAACAAAAGATACATACTCCGAGTACAAGCTACATGTGGAATGGCGTTACCCCGGTGAAGCTTCAAACAGCGGTGTTTTTATTCATGCCCAGCTCCCTGATACGATATGGTTAAAGTGTTTTGAATGCCAGCTTAAGTCAGGAAGTGCCGGCGATTTTGTCTGTATGAACGGAGCCAGAATGAATGAACAGAAAGACAATGCACGGGTTGTAAATAAAATGGCTGCATCATCCGAGAAACCAGTCGGTGAATGGAATTCAATGGATGTTACCTGCAAGTCGAACACAATAGAAGTATCTGTTAACGGAACTCTTCAGAATAAAGCCACAGGTATTTCTGACACCAAAGGACATATTTGCCTCCAGAGTGAGGGTAAGGATATCGAATTCAGAAATGTCTTCATTACCAGGCTCCCACAGGAAAGCCGGAAATAATCAATGGAATTAGTCAGGAAAAAGGTAGCATTTCATACCCTGGGATGCAAATTGAACTTTGCTGAAACATCTACAATTTCCAGGTCGTTTCCTGAGGATCAGTTTGAAAAGGTCAAACCCGGTGCCAATGCTGATATTCATATTATAAACACATGTTCGGTGACCGATATAGCCGATAGAAAATGCCGCCAGGTTATCAGGAAATGCATAAAAGAGTCACCTGATGCTGTTATTGCTGTTATAGGATGCTACGCACAATTGAACCCGGGTGAGATTTCATCAATTCAGGGTGTCGATCTTGTTCTGGGGACAAATGAGAAATTCGATGCAGCGGCTTTTCTTGAAAAAATTGTAAAAAAGAAAACTGCAGAGATTCACTCAAACGGACTGGCTGCACCTGACGATTTCCACCCCTCCTTTTCAATAGGCGACAGGACCCGTTCATTTCTGAAGGTACAGGATGGATGCGATTACAAATGTTCCTACTGCACTATCCCGGTTGCAAGAGGCCGAAGCAGGAATCAGGATATCAGCTCCCTTACCCTGGAGGCTGAGAAAATTGCAGGAAGAGGAATAAAGGAAATTGTTCTTACAGGAGTCAATATTGGGGATTATGGCAAATCGACAGGAGACAATTTTGCATCATTGCTGAGGGAACTGATAAAGGTTGAAGGAATTGAAAGGTACAGGATCTCATCAATTGAGCCCAACCTGCTTACTGATGAAATAATCAGCCTGGCCGCAGATTGCAAAAAGATACTACCCCATTTTCATATTCCTCTTCAGAGCGGTTCCGACAAAGTACTGAGGCTTATGAGAAGAAGATACAACAGGGATCAGTTCGGGGAGAGGATAATGTTAATCAGGAAGAATTTACCAATGGCAGGAATTGGTGCCGATGTTATCGTTGGTTTCCCCGGGGAATCAGACAGCGATTTTGAAGACACCATGAATTTTCTTAAGGAGATGCCGTTATCATACCTGCATGTTTTCAACTTTTCTGAACGGCCGGGTACGACAGCTGAAAAGATGTCAGGAAAAGTACCTTTCAGTACGCGGGAAAATAGAAGCAGGAGACTTATAAGCCTTTCTGAAAACAAGCATCTTGAATTCTCAAAGCAGAATATTGGCCGCTCCGATGAAATCCTTTTTGAACACAACAGAAGCGAAGGAATGATTACAGGCTTCACAGGGAACTATCTCCGGGCAGAGTATCCCTGGAAAACAAGTCTCGCCGGGAAAATTATACCCGTCAGGCTGACAGGAATTTCAGGAACGGGCAGAATGACTGTTGAATTAATCGATTAAACCATGACAGATCTTAAATCTCTATGTTCAGAAATTGAATCTGCAGCCAGAATGGCCGGTGATTTCATAAAAAAGGAGTCGGCTGTTTTTAATATAAACGATACCGAAACCAAAGGATTAAACAACTTTGTGACATATGTCGACAAAGGATCAGAGAAGATGCTGGTTGAAAAGCTTTCTCTTCTGGTCCCTGAAGCCGGGTTTATTGCTGAGGAGGGGACCTCGGCAAAAAAAGGATTAAAATACAACTGGGTAATAGATCCTCTCGATGGAACAACCAATTTCCTTCATGGCGTGCATCCCTACGCGGTAAGCATAGGATTGATGGAAAACGATGAAATAATTGCGGGAGTGGTCCATGAAGCTGGCGGTGATGAAACTTTTACAGCATGGAAAAATGGCGGTGCCTGGCTCAATGGTAACAGAATCCATGTTTCATCCACTCCAAAATTGTCCGGTTCACTGGCAGCAACAGGGTTTCCGTATAATCTTTTCGACAGGCTCGACCCATACATGAATCTCCTTACATACCTTGTAAAAAACACCCATGGGCTGAGAAGGCTTGGATGCGCCTCTATCGACCTGGCATACGTAGCATGCGGCAGGTTTGATCTGTTCTTTGAGTACGACCTGAAATTGTGGGACATAGCAGCAGGAATGCTTATTGTAAGGGAAGCCGGAGGTATGTTCAGTGATTTTTCAGGCAACATGGCCAGACTTACAGGCGATGAAACAATCGCCTCAAACTCCCTTATATATAATGAGACACTTGAAATAATCGGTAATTTTATGAAAGATAAGTCAAGGTAACATAATGGGAACTGTCGGATACTATATTTTCTACGGAATAAACTGGATAATTACCCTGCTGCCTCTGAGAATTCTGTACATATCATCCGATTTACTATTCCTGTTATTGTATTACTTCCCGTCTTACAGAAGAAAAATAGTTACTGAAAACCTGCGGAATTCCTTTCCTGAAAAATCAGAAAAAGAGATATCAATTATAAGAAGAAAATTTTACAGGCACCTGGCTGATCTGTTTATTGAAACCCTTAAGCTTACCCATCTCAGCAACAAGGAGATTAAAAAGAGATTCAGTGGTTACCAATCCGGAACTGTTCGAACATCTGTATGATTCAGGACGTGATATAGCATTAGTTTACGGTCATTATAACAACTGGGAATGGATGTCGGCTTTCTTACCGATATTTACAAAATACAGGTGCGTGGGAGTTTATAAGCCATTGCAGAATAAATTGTTCAATAGTTTCATTAATAAAAACAGGACAAGAAATAAAGGTGAACTGGCCCCAATGCAGATGATTGTAAGGAGAATTGTTGAAAACAGGAACAATAACATCAGGGGTCTTTACGTATTCATGTCTGATCAGACACCTGCAAAAACACTTATTGAATATTATACTGATTTTCTGAATCAGGAAACTCCGGTATTTCTTGGAATTGAGAAGATCGCTGCAAAATATGACATGGCTATTGTGTTTCTTAACATTCAGAAGGTCCGTCGGGGATATTACACATCACCATAGAACTTCTATTTGAAAAAGCAAGGGATCTTCCGAAATACCTGGTGACCAACACGCATGTAAAACGTCTTGAAGAAGTGATCAGGGAAAAACCAGAGTACTGGCTCTGGACGCACCGGAGATGGAAATATAAAAATGAGGTTGTAAATGATTAAGACCGCTGTTGTTATACTTAACTGGAATGGACTGCCCTGGCTGCAGAAATTTCTTGCTTCAGCCGTTAAATTTTCGGCCGGCCCCGGTTCAGCTGTTTTTATGGCTGACAACGGTTCAACTGATGGTTCAGCAGAGTGGGTTTCAAATAATCTAAGTGATGTCGGAATAATAAGACTCGAAAGTAACCATGGTTTTGCAGGCGGTTACAATCTGGCTCTTAATCAGATCGCTGCTGAATACTATGTGCTTCTGAACTCCGATGCTGAAGTAACTGAAGGCTGGCTTGACCCTTTGATTAAATATATGGATGAGAATCCTGATGTGGCATCCTGTCAGCCTAAGATAAGGTCATTTCACGAAAGGGACCATTTTGAATATGCAGGTGCGGCAGGCGGATTTATGGATAAATTGGGTTATACATTCTGCAGGGGACGGATCTTTGAAAATGTCGAAAAAGATAGTGGCCAGTATGATAGCATCGCCGATATTTTCTGGTCATCAGGAGCTTGTATGATTGTAAGATCGGAGGCATGGAAGCAATGCGGGGGTTTTGACGATGATTTTTTTGCGCACATGGAAGAGGTCGATCTCTGCTGGAGATTTCATCTGGCCGGATTTCGTGTTTCCTGCGTTCCCCAATCAATAATTTATCATGCCGGCGGAGGTTCACTGCCTTATGATTCAAAGCTCAAAACCTACCTGAATTTCCGCAATAATCTTTTCCTGCTTTATAAAAACCTTCCTGACAACAAGTTGCACAAAACAATATTTATCCGCAAGTTACTTGACGGAGTGGCAGCCATCATGTTCATCATTAAAGGCAGAACAGGAAATGCAAAAGCTGTATGGAAAGCACATATCGATTATTATAGAAATATCAAAACACTAAAGGTTAAGAGGGAGTCTGTGAAAAATTTAACAATAAACAAAACTGTGAGTCATTTAGTGAACAAGTGTATTGTTTTCAGGTTTTATATAAAAGGGGAAAAAACCTTCAGCAGTATCAACATCTGAAATTGATTTGAATGAAAACATACCAGTTTATAGTATTTTTTGCAGTTGTACTCACAATTTACTCTCTTGCAAATATTTATATTTATTCCAAAGGATATGGCTCAATAACTGCATTTCAGAATAACAAGATCTGGTATTTTGTAATTTTTATGCTTCTCGCTTCCACATTTATTTTTGGAAAGATTCTTGAAGCACGGCATAGTTCAGTTTTATCGGATATACTGAATATTATTGGTGGATTCTGGATGGCTTTCATGCTTTACGGATTTATCTTCCTTTTTCTCTCAGATATAATAGCACTGGCTCTCCGGATAGCAGGAGTAATTAATAACAGCAACATAATGGTTTTCAGGAAATGGTCATATATTCTTACCTTGATCATATCTTTCATTCTTATAGCTGGCGGATTTATTAACGCAATTGTTCCATGCAGTGAAAGAGATATGATATCACTATAAATAAACCGGCCGGGGACTTGAAGGGACTCAGGATTGCTGCTGTCTCAGATATTCATCTTGGAAGTGTTATCAGAAAGACGGAGTCTTAAAAAGCTGTCTCAGATCCTTGTAAAACTTAAACCTGATCTGGTCTTACTTCTTGGTGATATTGTGGATGGTGAAATAGGTCCGGTATTACGTGGTGATCTTTTACAGTATTTTACCTGTCCGAAATGCAGCGACGGACTCTATGCAATTACCGGGAATCATGAATTCATAGGAGGTGCGAAAAAAACAATACCGTATATTGAAAGCAAGGGAATAAGGATTCTAAAAGATGAAGCCGTAACAATAGATGGCGGGATTCAACTGATCGGCCGGCTTGACAGGGATTCAAAAAGATTTTACGGCGCAGAACGCAAACCACTTGGGGAACTGATGAAGTTAGTTGATCATTCAAAACCTGTTATACTTCTTGATCATCAACCCATTGACCTTGGCGATGCAGAGAAAAACGGTGTCGACCTTCAGCTATCAGGCCATACTCATAATGGCCAGATGTGGCCATTAAATCACCTTACAGCCAGGATATATGAATTGAGCTATGGCTATAAGAAAAGAGGAAATACGCAATATATTGTTTCTTCCGGGTTCGGACTATGGGGTCCGAGAGTCAGATCGGGCAGCCGGTCCGAAGTGCTGTTAATCAACATTAAGTTTGTACCTGAATCTGACACTGCTAAATTGAAGCAGGATTAAAGGAGATCATAGATCTTCTCAAGAGTCATCCCCCTGGAACCTTTTATAAGTATCAGATTTCCCTTTAAAGGTTCTGCCTTAAAATGCTCCCTCAGTTTTTCGACATCATGAAATGATTTGAAATCAGTTCCGGCAGAGATCTTTTGAAAAGTGCTTCCAACCAGCAATATTTTTCCTGGTTTCATGGATTTGAGTGCTTCGATAACCCTCATATGCTCCTCTTCGCTTTTATCTCCGAGCTCCAGCATATCTCCAAGGATCAGGATTTTTTTGCTTGTTTTCAGTTCACAAAATGATTCAATTGCCGCCATCATGCTTGTCGGGTTTGCATTGTAGGAGTCGCAGACCAGTGTATTATTCGGAGTTGTTTTTATCTGCGATCTGTTATTGCCTGGCTGGTATTTTCCAATGGCTTCAGCAATCTCTTCCATTTCGATCCCGAGAAATAGTCCTGTTGCAATGGCTGCCTTAATATTTCCAAGGTTATATGCACCAAAAAGACCTGTCTGAATTTCATGAGTCTTATGCTGATATTTTACTCTGACAGCCAGATTCATCTCTGAAGGCATAGCTTCAACAACCAGTTCCACACCAGTCGGATTTGAGTAGGGAACACCCCTGTTCACAAGCTTATATATCTTCTCTGTCAGGAATGGATTCTTATCATCATAAATAGCGATACCATTTACTTTCCTGAGATGCTCATAAAGTTCTGTTTTAGCTTTCAGGACCCCTTCAAATGAACCAAAACCCTCAAGATGAGCTGTTCCAATATTAGTGACTATTCCATAATCGGGTCGTGCAACATTGCACAATGCCCTGATCTCTCCAAGGTGGTTTGCCCCCATTTCAAGGATCATCATTTCGGTATCATCCGGTGCCGATAAGATAGTCAGAGGCAATCCTATTTCATTGTTAAGGTTTCCTTTTGTATAGTGAACCTTAAGCTTCTTTGACATTATCGCGGCAATGAGTTCCTTTGTGGTTGTCTTGCCATTTGTGCCGGTTATTGCAAGTACGGGAGCCTTGATCATTTTGCGGTGAGAGAGCGCCAGAGCCGACAGTTCCAGAAGACAATCGTCAACAAGGATTGTTTTCTCGTTTTCATAGGCCGGATCATCTATTACCGCATATGAAGCTCCCTTGTCGATGGCTTCAGTGGCATACTTGTTCCCGTTGAAATTCTGGCCCCAGAGCGCAAAAAACAGGTGACCTTTTTTTATATTCCGGGAATCAGTCGAGACTCCGGTTGATTCCTCCCTGTATATCCTGTAAAGCTGTTCTGTTTTCATAATTTAAAAAAATGCCTCATTATGGATCCATAATGAGGCAATATATATAAAATTCTTTTATTACCCTAAAAACCTGATGGACTTCCCACCCTTATCATTGCACACCTGAATCCTATATCATCCCTGCAGCTTTCCTGATCAAGGAATCTCCTTGTGGAAGGATTGAGCCAGTAAGCCCTGTCTTTCCATGAACCGCCTTTATATACTCTGGCATTATCGTTTATTAGTGTAAAATAATCTTTCTCTTCCTGAGCATACATTCTTGATGAACCTTTTTTATTGTCATCAGCATTCCAGTCGGCTGTAATTGAAGATGAAATATCCCCATCCCTGTAATTCCTGTAATCACCCCTCTGATAATTGTACCTGTTTGCAACATCTGTATCCTTTACCGTATCAACATAAAGTCTTCCGAGTTTGTCTTTACCTACAGTCTGTCCGTTAGCATCTCTTCTGAGGTCCGTATAAACATTACCTCTGTAAGGATTAAATCCGTCAACATCCTGTGATGTAAGAGGACGGTAGACATCCTGAACCCATTCATTAACATTTCCTGCCATGCAGTAAAGACCATAATCATTAGGCCAGTAAGATTTTACATCGGTGGTTATGCTCCCGTTGTCATTCAGACTTCCGGCCACTCCCATCATATCTCCCCTGCCCCGGACAAAGTTGGCCATCATCTCGCCACGCGATTTTTTGGCTGCATTTCTTACATTATGCCCGTCCCATGGGTAGATCCTTCTTTCATAAACACGTTCTTCAAATGTATTGCCTCTGAGAGCATATGCGGCAAATTCCCATTCTGCTTCAGTCGGAAGCCTGTAGCCGGGCAGGAGCAAACCATCCTCAAAATTTGTACGCCTTTCGGTCTGATTTGGATTAAGACTTTCACGAAGCTGATTTACGACCCCTTCATACTGTCCTGCAAGGTAAGCTTCTGTATTGAAATTCTTTTCATTAAGCTGGTTCGGATCAGGATTAAGTTCTCCTTCATCGATCAGCAGCTGCTCATTCACCCTGTCTGTTCTCCAGAGACAGTAGTCATTTGCTTTAACCCAGCTGACACCTACAACCGGATAGTTATTATACGAAGGGTGCCTGAAATAGTACTGAACGTACGGATCATTGAAACCCATAGGACTTCTCCACACCAGGGTGTCGGGCAAAGCCCTTCTGAATACTTCAGGATAATCCTTATAGACTCTTTTAATCCAGAACAGGTATTCGCGATAGTCAACGTTTCTTACCTCTGTCTCATCCATGTAAAAAGAGGATACTGTAACAGTTCTTGGTATATTGTTCCAGTCAAACATCACATCCTGTTCCACGCGGCCCATTGTAAAACGACCTCCTTCAATCAGCACGAGTCCGGGACCTGTTTTCTGTTCCGCACCCAATGCAACTTCAAATCCTCCATTGTCAGGGTCATTATACTTCCACCCCGTAGTGGATGAAACGTTATCCCCTTTTTTGCTGCTCTTGCACGAAAAGAGAATCAGTGCAGCAATAAATATAACCGATAAGGTTCTGAATCTATACATAACTCCTTAATTTTAATGGCATTTATGAATTTATAAATTTACTTTTATTCTGAAAAAGTTTTTTCGGACACCAAATATAACTACATATAAGGTGCATTTATTGTACTGAATTTAATTCTTTTTTCAACATTGTTTAAACTGAATGTCAGGCCTGTCTGATGGACAAGTGAAAATGGCACCAATGAATTTGCTGATGTGAGATTAAACCTGTAATTATAAAATATTCCGATTTTTTCCCACCGGAATGAAAATCCTGCCTGCACATCAATATTCTTATTATTATCAAACATGAATAAAGAACTAAATGACAGGGAATTACTTTGAAGTACTGCTCCTGCACCCGACCATATGTAATTCCCCTGCAATTCAAATGAGGCCAGCGGCATAATTTTAAGTCCGCTCCCCTTGTTAATATCTATATCTGCAATTAAGCTGATCAGATATTTACGTTTAAGCTTTTCAACCGGCGACCCGTTTCCATAAATATCGGGCTGTGTAAGATGTGTTATTGCGAATCCTCCGGAAAGTCTTCTGTAAAAAAACATTAAGCCTGTCGCTACATCAAACACTGCCGGGTTTTCATCCACCATCAATTCGGATGATGGACGCGATATTATCCCCATCTGATCAATCTGATCGGGAAAAACAGCATCGCTGAAATTAAAACCACGATGGAAAAACGCTGCTGAAAGTCCTGCACTAATAAAAAAATCCTTCCCAGCCTGCAAAAAATAAGAGTACGACAGACCTCCCCTCAGATCGTTTACTATTCCTCCTATATAATCATTTGCAAGTAGAAACCAGCTCCACCGTGTAAGGATTGGAAGTAAGAATCATATGAAAGAAATACAGAATGAAAATTATAATTATTCCCCGGATAGAAATTCAGATAAGAGAGCCTCAAAGTCCCGTCAATGCTGGTTCCTGAAAAAGCAGGGTTGTTTATTATCATGGTCTGGTAACCAGGACCATAATTTGTTTCCTGACAAAATAATGCTTCAGAAACAACAAGGACCATTATGCAAACCAGTCCGGGATCGTTTTATCATATTATCTTAAACTGTAATATCAACGTACCGACCCTCTCCAAAATTTCATTCAAAACCATTTTCATTCCGCAAAATAAATTAAAAACCTGAACTACATTTATATCTTTGCCCTGAATAATGGTGCGACCGGTTCAAATAGTGTGTTTTGCGGTTATACTTTTCTCCCTGAATTTTCCCCTCAGCGGAATTACGGAAAGTTACTCCTCATCATCAGTTCTCTCGTCAGGTAAGTGGTTTAAAATTGCAGTTACTGAAGATAACATTTACAGGATTGACTTTTCAAGGCTGAAACAGCTGGGTCTGGATTATCCTTCAAATCCAAGGATCTTCGGCAACAATCAGGGTCAGCTCTCATACTTCAATGACGGCACAGGACCTGACGACCTTAAGGAAATTGCCATTTACACCTTTACAGGCAGTGACGGAATCTTCAATGAAGGCGACTATCTGCTGTTTTACGGCAAAGGTACAAACCGTTGGATTTATGATAATTCAACAGGAGATTTTAACTATCTGAGACACAATTATTCCGATACTGCATTCTATTTCATAACATCGGGCCCCGTACAGGGTAAAAGAATTGTCAGTTCCGCTGGTTCCTTGTTACAGCCGAATTACTTTTCTGCTGCTTCAGATGCCTTATTTATTCATGAAAAGGAGATTGATAACCTGCTCCATTCGGGAAGAGAGTGGTACCAGCCTTTAAGTTATTCAAAGGAACTTGAAGTTAATCCCGGATATAAAGAAATTATAACTGCCGAAAAGATAAAATACACGATCAGGGCTCTTGCAAGAGCATCTGCTTCAACGATTTTCAGGTTTACTGAAAATGGCTCTGTTATAACAACAGTTCCTGTTAGCGGGATAAACCTTTCCTCAACAACAGGGACTTATGCCCAGGCTGAAATTCAAAAGGGGAATTTGTTCCATCATCCTCCCAACCTTCATTTAAATTGTCATTTGTGAATAATGGCGATATATCAGCAAAAGGATGGATAGATTATGTGATACTTCATGCCCGGAAAGTGAATAAATTTGAAGGACTGACATCAAGTTTTACGGACACAAAATCATCAGGAAACGGTATTGTTACAGAATTCACAATTAAAAGTTCAGTCGAAGGGATCCAGATCTGGGATGTAACCGATCCTTTTTCACCTGAAGTTATCAGTTATACCAGAACAGGTGAAAATATAATTTTTAAAATGGCAACCGACACACTGAGGACTTTTATCGCCTTCCTTAACAGCAGAGCCGGAACGCCTGTAATAAAGCCCGAAGTTTTACCTAACCAGGATCTTCACTCTTCACCTGGAGCAGATATGATAATTGTCACTCATCCATTGTTTATCACTTATGCACTGCGGCTTGCTGAAATGCACAGAAAGAACAGCGGACTTGAATCACTTATTGTAACTCCTGAACAGATTTACAACGAATTTTCAGGTGGTATTCCGGATATTGCTGCCATACGAAATTTTATGAGGATGAAGTTCCTGCTTCAGAAAGAAACTGATCATCCTCTTAAATATCTCCTTTTATTCGGAGATGGTTCTTTTGAAAATAAGACTCCTCCCCCTGGAAATACGAACTACATACCGACATACCAGACACAGAATTCAAACATAATAATCTCGTCATTTACTTCCGATGATTTCTATGGTATTCTCGAAAACGGGGAAGGTGAAGATTATGGCACGGAGGATCTTGGTATCGGAAGGATCCCTGTAACGGATACTACTGAAGCCGGGATAGTAGTTTCAAAAATAGAAGGCTACATGAGTACTGCAAACCAGGGAGACTGGAAAAATGTTGTTTGCATTACGGCCGATGATGAGGACGGCAACACTCATATGTCCGATGCTGAAGGTCTTGCTGACCTGATCAGGGAGCGTGCCCCCTGGGTGAATGTCGACAAGATCTACTTCGATGCTTATAATCAGGTCACTACATCGACGGGCCAGTTTTATCCTGACGTGACTAAGGCAATAAGTGACCGTATAAATAACGGAACACTTGTTTTCAACTATATAGGACACGGAAATGAAACAAGCCTTGCACACGAGAGGGTAATCACTCCAGGTGATATAGACAGGTGGCAAAATATTTCAAGGCTTCCGCTTTTTATCACTGCAACATGTGAATTCAGCAGATTTGATGAAATTACAATCAACAGTATTACCGGCGACATAACCGGAAAACCTTCATCGGGGGAAAAAATACTCCTTTACCGTAAAGGAGGTGCAATAGCCCTGATGTCAACAACACGCCTTGTATATTCAGCGCCCAATTATGCTCTCAACAGAAATATTTTTGCAGTTGCCTTCAGCCGTGATCAGGAAGGGAAGGCTCAGAGACTGGGAGATATAATCAGGATTGCAAAGAACATGTCGGGCAACAACACAAATAAAAGAAATTTCATGCTGCTCGGCGACCCTGCTTTAAGGCTTTCATATCCATGGTATGGGAATGTTGTTACTGATTCAATTAACAGTATGCCGGCAGACGGCCCTATCGACACTTTAAAGGCTCTGTCATTGATTACGGTGGCCGGTCATATTGAGGATAATTCCGGAAATCTGTCAGATGACTTTAATGGTGTGGTTGCTCCGGTTGTTTTCGGAAAACCAACTGAAATTCAGACTCTTGCCAACGATGGCGGACAGAAAATGCAATTTGAGAAACAGAATAATATCCTTTTCAGCGGTAAAACAAGGGCACGAAACGGCAGATTCAGATTCACATTCATAGTTCCGAGGGATATAGATTATTTACCTGGTAAGGGAAAGATAAGTTATTATGCCAATGATGATAATGGAGATATGAACGGTAGCTTTTCGGGAATTGTTGCTGGAGGATTCAACAACAGAAATAACAGTGATTCCGATGGACCAGTAATAAGTCTCTATCTAAACGACACTCTCTTTCGCAGTGGAGGAATAACTGACAGCAATCCCAGGCTGCTGGCACTGATAGAGGACATTGGCGGGATAAATAATGCGGGAGCAGGGATAGGACATGATCTTTCATGCTGGCTTGACGATGATCGTAATGCTCCGGTTATTTTAAATAATTATTTTGAGAATGATTTCGGAAGCTACAGTAAGGGAAGTCTGATCTATAATTTTTCAGGACTTGACCCGGGAAGTCACACAATCACTTTGAAGGCCTGGGATAATTTCAACAATTCGAGTGAGAAATCAATTATGTTCGTGGTTGAAAAAGGAGAAAAATTCATCCTTAAAAACCTTTTTAATTATCCAAATCCTTTTATCGAAGGAACAAAAATCAGTGCAGAACATAATCGCCCCGATGAAATGTTTGATGTAATTGTTACTATTTATAACCTGAACGGGTTAATAATCAGAATATTAAAAACATCAATTCCTTCCACCGGTTACCAGCTTGCCCCTGTAGAATGGGATGGTAATACATCAGGCGGACAAAGAGCAGGGAGAGGTGTTTATCCATACAGGGTTACAATCACTGCAGGAAATGGTGAAACTTCCACTATTTCAGGAAGAATGATCATTTATTAACAGGTACACAATAAGTCGCCAAAATATTTGTTCTATATTTGCGAAATCTTAAAAAAGATATAATCAGTATGAAGAAAAAAATTACTCCAGTTATATTATTCTTATTGTTATTTGCCGGCACCGTGAAGATCTTTTCACAGGAATTGAATGCTATTCAGACAGTAGTCCCATTCCTTTCAATAGCGCCCGATTCAAGGGCAGGTGCAATGGGCGATGCCGGTGTTGCAACTTCGCCGGATGCATATAGTCAGCACTGGAATCCTGCAAAATTTGCTTTTATTGACGGGAAAGCAGGTGTCGGAATATCGTATTCACCATGGTTAAGGAACCTGGTTCCTGATATCAATATTGCATATTTGACCGGATACTACAGGATTGACGAAAAGCAGGTAGCAAGCGGAAGCCTCTTATACTCTTCTCTCGGAGATGTTCCATTTACAGATGATTTCGGAAATCTTGAACGGACATTTAAACCGAATGAACTGGCTTTTGACCTTGGTTATTCAAGAATTTTTGCAGAAAACTTCTCTGGGGGGATTGCCTTCAGATTTATCTATTCAAATCTGACCGGCGGCTCATATTCAGGAGGTGATGCAACAAAGCCTGGAATCTCATTTGCAGCAGATATTTCAGGTTATTACCGGAAAAATGTGAATATGTTCAGCAAGGATGGTGAACTGGCGTTCGGACTCAATTTCTCCAATATAGGATCAAAAATGAGTTACTCCGACGGCCAGACTTCTGACTTTATCCCCATGAACATGAGGTTAGGCGGAGCAGGAACTATTAATTTCGACAAATTCAACAAACTGACTCTGGCAATCGATTTCAACAAGCTTCTGGTTCCTACTCCTCCAATCTATAATAACGATATGGAAATAATTGACGGTAAAGATCCTAATGTAGGTGTTCCCGCTGCAATTTTCCAGTCATTTTATGATGCACCCGGAGGATTCAAGGAAGAGATGCGTGAGATCACCTCTTCAATTGGTCTGGAATATTGGTACAATAACCAGTTTGCATTAAGGACCGGATATTTTCATGAAAATGAGAGCAAAGGCAACAGGAAATATTTTACTGCCGGAGCAGGATTCAAGCTCAAAGGCTTCACAATCGATTTCTCATACCTGATGCCCACGGTTTCAAATCATCCTCTTGCAAGAACACTTCGCTTCTCTCTTGCATTCGATATAAATGCATTGCAGAAAAACGGCAACTAGCTAAAATGAATATCAGGATAGGACAGGGAATTGACTTTCACCGTCTTGAACCAGGTCTTGACCTTTGGCTCGGGGGAGTCATGATCCCGTCTGAACGCGGATGTGTTGCATATTCTGACGGTGATGTCCTTCTTCATGCTGTTTGTGATGCTCTTCTGGGCGCAGCCGGCTTAAGGGATATCGGTTATCATTTCCCGGATTCTGATCCGGAATTTAAAAAGATCGACAGCAAAATCCTTCTTAAAAGAACTTTTGACCTGATCAAAGATAAAGGGTACAGCATAATCAATATTGACTGTACAGTATGCCTTGAAAATCCTAAAATATCGTCATATTCCTGTGAAATGAAGAATATCATTTCAGCCATTCTGGAGACAGACTCCGAAAACATTTCCATAAAAGCCACTACAACTGAAAAATTAGGCTTCACCGGCCGCGAAGAAGGAGTTGTAGCATTGGCAGTTGTTCTGCTTAAAAAATCACCCCCAATCCCCTGAAGGGGGCTTAAATTGTAGCTTTTATGAACCCCCCTTTAGAGGGGGCAGGGGGTAAAACCTCATACCTCGTACCCCGCACCTCATACCATTTTTATTGCCTCGTCAATAAGCTTATCTTCAGCAATATTGGGAACCGTTACTTTCAATCCAGGAGTTCTCTTCATTTCCCTTTCGAGGGTGAACATTGCTCCCTTGTTCCTTGCCCAGCTTCTTCTGGCGATACCATTGTTTACATCCCAGTTAATCATCATTCTTAGCTTGTTCTCAGCTTCCTCAGTTCCGTCAAGCACCATCCCGAAACCACCATTGATAACTTCTCCCCATCCTACTCCTCCGCCATTATGCAGCGAAACCCATGTTGCACCCCGGAAAGCATCTCCAATGACATTCTGAACTGCCATATCAGCCGTGAATTTTGAACCATCCCTTATATTGGAAGTCTCCCTGAAAGGTGAGTCGGTTCCCGAAACATCATGATGGTCCCTTCCAATTACAACGGGTGCGGAAATAATTCCCTGCCCGACAGCTGAATTAAATGCTCTGGCTATTGCTGTTCTTCCTTCAGCATCTGCATAAAGAATTCTTGCCTGCGAACCTACAACCAGACTGTTTTTTCCGGCTTCCTTTATCCATCGGATATTATCAGACATCTGCTGTTTTATCTCCTGCGGAGAACCTATGAGTATTTTCTCAAGGGTTTCAGTGGCGATCCCGTCAGTAATTACGAGGTCGGCAGGATCATTTGAGCAGCATACCCATCTGAATGGTCCGAAACCGTAATCAAAGCACATAGGGCCCATAATATCCTCAACATAGGAAGGATATCTGAACTCTCCCGACGATTTAAGAATATCTGCACCTGCCCTTGAAGCTTCGAGAAGAAAAGCATTTCCATAGTCGAAGAAATATGTTCCCCTTTCGCAGTGCTTATTGATAGCCTTCACCTGTCTTCTCAAAGATTCTCTGACAAGTTCTCTGAACCGTTCCGGATCAGAGGATATCATCCGGTTTGATTCTTCAAATGTGATACCGGCAGGATAATAACCGCCTGCCCAGGGATTATGAAGTGAAGTCTGGTCCGATCCGATATCAACCTTAATGTTTTCCGTGGAAAACCGCTCCCACAGGTCAACAATATTTCCATTGAAGGCAATGGAAACAACCCTGTTTTCGCTTTTAGCTTCGATCACCCTGCTGATAAGCTTATCAATATCGGAAAAAACCTCATCAACCCAACCCTGGGAATACCTTGTTTTTACGGCTTTTGGATTTACTTCAGCAATAACAGAAATTACGCCTGCAATTTTTGCGGCCTTTGGCTGGGCTCCGGACATACCTCCAAGTCCTGATGAAACGAACAGCTTCAGTTCTTTATTACCATTTTCACTCTCAATCCTGCGACATGCGTTGAGTATTGTTATTGTTGTACCATGCACAATACCCTGAGGTCCAATATACATATATGAACCTGCTGTCATCTGACCGTACTGTGAAACGCCTAATGCATTGAATTTCTCCCAGTGATCCTGTGATGAATAGTTAGGGATTACCATATCCATTGGTAACTACAACCCTTGGTGCTTCCCTATGGGAGGGGAAAAGGCCCAGAGGATGGCCTGAGTTGATGACCAGGGTTTGTTCGTCCGTCATTTCTGAGAGATACTTCATTGTCAGACGGTACTGAGCCCAGTTCTGGAAAACAGCCCCGTTACCTCCGTAAGTTATAAGCTCATGAGGGTGTTGTGCGACCTGTTCATCCAGATTATTTGAGATCATCAGCATTATTGCAGCTGCATGCCCCGACCGGTGGGGAAAGTCATCAATATGCCTCGCTTTTATTTCATAATCAGGTCTGAACCTGTACATATAGATTCTTCCCCTGTCATATAATTCCCGGGCAAATTCACCGGCAAGAATTTTGTGAAACCGGACCGGGAAATACCGAAGAGCGTTTTTAATTGCGAGCTTCTTCTCTTCAGTGTTGAGTATATCTTTCCTTTTAGGAGCATGATTGATGTTCTGATCATAAGGTTTAGGTTCAGGCAGTCTGTCCGGGATACCCTCAGAAATCAGGTGGAGAAGGGGCATGGGATGAGGTAACTCTCTTAATTATTTTATTCTATCCTAAAGATGGCTTTCACTTATTATTTCATCATCAACAAGGATCCTGCCACAGTATTCGCAAACTATAATTTTCTTTCTCGACTTGATATCGAGCTGTCTCTGGGGAGGGATCTGGTTAAAACAGCCGCCGCAGGCATCACGCTGAACGGGTACCACAGCCAGACCGTTCCTTGCATTTGATCGAATCCTCTTATACGCGGACAGCAGCCTCTCTTCAATCACAGCCTGAATTTTTTCAGATTTCTTATATAACCCTTCTTCTTCCTTCTGTGTGTCTGAAATGATCTCATCAAGTTCTGCTTTCTTGTTTTCAAGGTCCGACTGACGGTCGGCAAGAGTTGCTTCTGAGTCGGCTATCACCAATTTCTTTTCTTCAATCTGGATGGCAAACTCTTTTATCTTTTTATTAAAAAGCTCGATCTCCAGATTCTGAAATTCTATCTCTTTTGAGAGAGAATCAAACTCACGGTTATTCCTTACATTTTTCTGCTGTTCTTCATACTTCTTTATCAAAGACTCAGCTTCGGATATTTCAATATTCTTTTTTGAAACCGCCTTATCAAGGCTAACAACCTCTTCCCTCAGATTGCCCAGCCTTGTTTCGAGTCCTGCAATCTCATCCTCAAGATCCTGTACCTCAAGCGGCAGTTCGCCTCTAAGTGTCTTTATTTTATCTATCTCTGAATCAGCCAGCTGCAGGCCATACAACGCTCTTAGTCTATCCTCTACTGATATCTCAGCTTCATGTGATTTTACTTTTTCCATTTTATAGATAGTTTATCGGATTGGTATTTGTTTCTGAAAACCGGACTGCAAATTTAGGGAATTTTTTGACAATTAGATCGTATAATATTTCAGTTGAGAATTTTTCAGACTCAAAGTGGCCGCAATCGACAAGTAAAATCCTGTCATCAGCTTCAAACCAGGTATGATATTTAATATCGGCTGTCACAAATACGTCGGCACCTGATGAAACCGCATCATCTAAAAGTGATGCTCCGGCTCCGCCGCATAGTGCTATCTTTTTGACTGTCTTACCTGTCAGGCCGGAGTAGCGGATTCCACGGGAATCGAACACTGAAGAAACAAGTTTCAGAAAATCGTTCCCGCTTAACGGTTCTGCAAGATCACCTGTACATCCAAGTCCATAATCAATGTTATCATTTTCAAGCGGATAAATATCATAGGCAACTTCCTCATACGGGTGGGTTTCAAGTAATGCATCCAACACCTTTTCCTTAATATGTGAAAACAGCACAGTCTCAAATCTTATTTCCTTTTCGAGATGGTTTGTTCCTATTTCTCCTGTATAAGGATTTGTTCCCTCACCTGCCCTGAAGCTGCCGGTCCCTGAAATATTGAACCCGCAACGGTCATAATTGCCAATAACCCCTGCTCCTGCATTAAAAACAGCTTCCCTCACCTTTTCAAGATGATTCTCCGGTATAAAAGTCACCAGCTTTATCAGCTTTCCCTTAAGAGGCTGCAGGATTTTAATATTCTGTAGTCCAAGTTTTTGTGCCATTTTCCTGCTCACCCCGGCACTTATTATATCCAGGTTGGTATGAGAGGAGTAAACCGCGATATTATTTTTAATTGCCCTGAACAGTATTCTTTCGGTAGCAGATCTTCCGGTAATTTTCTTAATACCGCTGAAAATGAGGGGATGATGCGAAATCACAAGCCCACAACCTTTCTGAATTGCTTCATCAAGGACCTTTTCGGTAACATCGAGAGTTACCAGCGCTGATGAAATTTCACTGTCCGGCAACCCGACCTGAAGTCCTGAGTTGTCGTATCCTTCCTGAAATGATAATGGAACAGCATTATCGAGGTATGAACAAAGCTCTGAAAGTTTCATGGTATGGAGTTTCTCAGTGCTGTCCTTTACCCCCAACCACGCCTTGCGTGGCTTTATTAAAAGTCCCCTTCAGGGTATTTAGGGGCAGAGACACAGAGTGATTAATTTATATATTATCCCTTAATTCGATAAGGAGACCTTTTATCTTCTGAAGCGATTCATTGATCTCAAATTTATGATCAGTCTCATCCCACTTACCTGTAAGTTTCTTTTTCACACCAGCCATTGTCATCCCTTCTTCCTTTAAAAGTCGGTGTATGATCCCGAGGTTTTTAACATCTGTTGCAGTAAACATCCTGTTCCCCTTCTTGTTCTTCATGGGTTTCAGGATATCAAACTCATTCTCCCAGAACCTTACAGTGGATACGGGTACATCAAGCATCCTTGAGACCTCACCAATGGAATAGTAGAGCTTCTCAATTTTCTTTTCCTTATATGGCATGTTGTTTATTAAATATCAATCAAAAGACTGGCCTGTTTTTGATGCAATCTCAATCATTGTTTCATATTCGGCAGGCGAAAGGTCATTAAAGAAATAGTTTACGGGATCGACATTTACGCCATTAAGCCTGATTTCATAGTGAAGATGAGGAGCGACCGACATCCCGGTATTTCCAACATATCCTATTATATCACCCCTGTGAACCTTCTGTCCTGCTTTCACATTAAAACTCTCGAGGTGAGCATATATTGATGAGTAGCCGAAACCATGATTTAAAATTATGTAGTTGCCCATGCCCCTTTTGCTTGATGAAACAGATTCGATTGTACCGTCACCCGATGCATATACATCTGTTCCAAGCGGGGCAGTGAAATCCATGCCTGCATGAAACTTGCTTATCTTATAAACCGGATGGATCCTCAGTCCGAACCCGGAGGCAATTCTTGTAAGATCCTTAGCAGAAATCGGAATTATTGCAGGAATTGATCTAAGCATGTCTTCCTTCTCCCTTGCAAGTAATATCAATTCATCGAATGATTTTGACTGAACATAGACTCTTTTTCTGATAACGTCAAGCTTCTTTACCGTTTCGATGACAAGGTTTGAATTATTAAAACCCTCAAGGTCGTTATAACGGCTAACCCCTCCTATTCCCGCCTGCCTTTGTGTTGCCTGTAACGGTTCGGCACCGAAAATTGTCCTGTAAAGGTTATCATCTGTCTCCTGCAGATGTTCAATAACAGTTTCAAGATTACCCATTTCCCTGTGAATCAAATCATACTGAAGATTCATCTGGGCAATCTCACGTTTAAGGGCTTTTTCCTTTGGTGTGTCAAAAAAAAGACCGTACATGAAATTAAGTACCACTGCAATAAGAACTGATGCTATTAAGTAGGCAAGTAACCTGAGAAAGATTGCTTTGGCACCAAGACGTATTTTGTCGAAGCTTAATGAATCAGGGTTAAATTTGTACTTAACAGGTTTCATGATTCAACAAAGATAAATATTTCATCATAGAAATAAAATCAGCCTTATTAATTGAATAAGGGTGCTGAATCATTAAAAAATCAGAAGACTATTATCTGAATTTAGACTGGGCGGTGAGTGTTTGAATCATATCAAAATACTCATCTTCAGTAAGATCATCATTAAAGTAGTAGAGAGGATTCTTATGCTGTCCATAAAGGTCTATCTGGTAATGGAGATGCGGGCCTGTAGAAGTACCGGTATTTCCACTTAGACCAATCAGATCTCCACGCTTGATATTGAGCCCGGCATTTACTCTGATGTTGCTGAGATGACCGTATGTTGATCGATAGCCATATCCATGGTCAATTACAATGCAATTACCAAAGCCACTGTTCCATCCTGCTTCAATAACCTTTCCGGAACCTGTTGCATAAACGTTCGTTCCGTAGGGAGTGCTGAAGTCCTGTCCATGGTGCCATTGAGGAGTTCCCAGTACAGGGTGTTTATCCCGGAATTTCATCCCGTCACCAAGCCTGTAAATTATATTTACGGGACTTATCATCGGAAGATATTCCATCTCCCTTTTCCATTCATTCTTTTTTTCTTCAATCGCCCTGAATGATTCAAACTGAATGGTTGCCCTGTTCTTTATTTCAACTACCTTTTTCCTGCATGTCAGCATCAAACCTGAATTAGCATAACCATCAAGCTCTTCATACCTTTCAACACCACCTGATCCCATATTTCGCATCGAAACTGGAATGGAATCCATATCCAGGACAGGCCGGTAACGGTTACCGTCGGAAAGCTCAAGATCATGAAGGGTTTTAAGTGAGTTATCGATTGTCATCCCCATTATTGAATATTTCAGTTTCAGGTTCTCAATTTCCTGACCTAATTCCTTTTCTTTGGGGGAACCGAACGTACCATTAAAAACCGATGAATAGATAATAGTTGATACTACAGCAGCAACAGACCATAATGCAAAACGGGATAGCCTGCTCTTCCATGGCAATCTTACCTTTTTGTATTGAAGATCTGTCAGATCAAGAAAATACTTATGGTTGAACATAACCTGCTCTGGTTTTTTATGCTGAGAATGACAAATCTAAAACAATTAAATTAATTTTACAAACTCAAATTTGAGTTACTTATTGTGTAATAATATGTTATTTACATTAAAAGCAAACGACCTCAGGAAGCTGTTTTTTGACTTTTTCCATTCAAAAGAGCATCTGATAGTCCCTTCAGCCCCAATGGTCATGAAGAATGACCCGACTCTTATGTTTACAAATGCAGGGATGAACCAGTTCAAGGATATTTTTCTGGGTAATATGGTCCCGGTAAACAAAAGAGTAGCAAATTCACAGAAATGTCTGAGGGTATCCGGAAAGCATAACGATCTTGAAGAGGTGGGTCATGACACCTATCATCATACTATGTTCGAAATGCTGGGGAACTGGTCCTTTGGAGATTATTTTAAAAAAGAAGCGATAGAATGGGCCTGGGAATTCCTGGTCAAAAGGCTTGGTATCCCTGAAGAAAGGCTTTATACGACAATTTTTGAAGGGAGCCCTGACGAGAATGTTCCCAGGGATAATGAAGCCTTCAATTGCTGGAAAAGCTGCTTTAAAAATCCTGAAGGACGGATAATTGATGGATCCAGAAAGGATAATTTCTGGGAAATGGGAGAAACAGGACCCTGCGGACCCTGCTCGGAAATTCATGTGGATATCAGGGATGAGTCGGAAAGGAAAAAGGTACCGGGATTTGAACTCGTTAATAAAGGTCACCCTCAGGTAATTGAGATATGGAACCTCGTTTTCATCCAGTACAACAGGCTTTCAAACGGAAAACTGGAACAGCTGCCGGCAAAGCATGTGGATACAGGTATGGGATTTGAAAGGCTATGTATGGTTGTGCAGGGTAAGAAATCAAATTATGATACTGATATATTTCAGTCAATTATAAGCCGGATATCTGATATTACTGGGAAAAAATATGGTATCAATGAAGAGTGGGATATTGCTCTCAGGGTTATCGCCGACCACCTCAGAGCCATAGCGTTTTCAATTGCAGACGGGCAGATGCCCTCCAACAATAAGGCAGGTTATGTTATCAGGAGAATCCTTCGCCGGGCTGTCAGATATGGCTACAACAACCTGGGCACCGAGGAGCCCTTCCTTCACCTTCTGGTTCCTGTTCTTGCAGATGTCATGGGTGACACTTACCCTGAGCTCAGGACATCAAAAGATCATATAATTAAAGTGATCCTTGAAGAGGAGACCTCATTCCTTAAAACACTTGGAAAAGGCTTAAAGCTTATTGAAAAGAAGATTGAAGAACTCAGGAATGAAGGCAGTAATACCCTTCCCGGTAAGGCTACATTTGAGCTTTATGATACATTCGGATTTCCTGTTGACCTCACACAGCTTATAATGAAGGAGAATGGAATGATTACGGATATTTCCGGGTTTGAGGACGAAATGAAAAACCAGAAGAGCAGGTCGAGGGAGGATGCTGCTGTTGAAGCTGGTGACTGGACAATTATCAGGGAGACTAATGCAACGGAATTCACCGGCTATATAAGAACCGAAGATGATGTCCTGATTTCAAAGTACCGTAAAATTAAGCTTAAGGGTAAAGAGAGTCTGCAGATAATACTTGACAAGACTCCATTTTATGCTGAATCGGGCGGTCAGGTTGGTGATACAGGATTGCTTATTTCAGGCAAGGAGAAAATAACGATCCTCGACACCATAAAGGAAAATAACGCCGTCATACATGTAAGCCATGACAAGCTGAATGATCCGTTTGCTCAGTTTCACGCAGTGGTCGATAAGGAGAAACGGCAGATGACTGCAAATAATCATACTGCTACTCATCTTTTGCACTTCGCATTAAGATCGGTTCTCGGTAACCATGTCGAACAGAAGGGATCACTCGTTAATGCCGATCGTCTCAGGTTCGATTTCAGCCATTTCACAAAGATGACAAAAGAAGAACTGAAGAAGGTTGAGGAAATAGCAAACAATATGGTAAGGCAAAGCAACAATATTAAGATCCTGGAGGGTGTTTCGATGAAAGAAGCGATTGATATGGGAGCCATGGCGCTGTTCGGGGAAAAATACGGCGATACTGTCAGAGTTGTCAGGTTTGGAGAATCAATAGAATTATGCGGAGGAACTCATGTGGAAAATACGGGAAGTATTGGGATCATAAAGATCATTTCCGAGGGAGGCATAGCAGCAGGTATAAGAAGGATTGAAGCGGTAACGGCCGCAAAGGCGGAGGAATACATAAACGAAAAGTTAGAATCGGCCGATGAAGTTGCAGCTCTGCTTAAAAATACAGGAAACATAAAGGAAAGTGTCGGCAAGCTTATGGCTGAGAATGCCCTCCTCAGAAAAAGTATTGAAAAATTTGAGACTCTGTCTGCTTCTGTATTCATAAAAGACCTCGATGAGAAGGCAGTTATGATAAAAGGGATCAGGTTTATTTCAGGGAAGATTGACAGCGGGTCAACTGAAATCCTCAAAATCATTGCTTCCCAGGTTCGCAATTCATCTGAGAACACGGTTCTTGTCCTTGGAGCTGTGATAAGTGAAAAAGCTAATATTCTCGTAATGGTCTGCGATTCACTTGTCAGGGATAAAAAATTAAATGCAGTATCAATCATTAAAGAGATCGCCGGTGAAATAAACGGAGGAGGCGGGGGTCAGCCATTCCTTGCTTCGGCAGGTGGCAAGAATCCTGATGGAATAGAATCGGCACTCAGAAAAGCTGAGGAATATTTAAGGAAGATGGTTGAGTAACCTCATACCGGGTTTTTTACTATTTTTGAGACTTTCGAAGCTTTATGAAGAAACCAGGTCATCTCTTTTTTGCTTTGCTGATAACAGTTTTTTCAGCTGTAATTATATCGTGTACTCCCGGGGCATGCTTTGAAGAGACAAATGCTTACCTTAAAGCCACTTTTTATAGCAACACCTCAAAGGAAAAAAAGACACCTGAAAGCCTGACTCTTTTCGGATTGAACAAGACGGATACTATCTATAAAAAGAAATCAGGCGTTCAGCCTGCTCTGTTCCCCCTTGATGCATCTTCCGGATCATGTACTTTCATTATCCGTATAAATAATGTGACCGACACAATGCATATCTTTTATTCGAGCTATCCTCACCTTATATCAAAAGAGTGCGGATATACATTTTACCACAAGCTCGATACAGCCTACACAACAGGAAATGCTTTTTATATTTATAAGAATTCTGACAATATAACGACAGCCAATGAGGAGAATATACGTATATTTTACTAGTCTCCTGATTTTTATTACTGCCGGTAACCTCATTGCCCAGGATACTGTCCTGTTTCCTTTAAAGATAAGAGCTGGCATCGATATTGCAGGCCCTGGAATTTATCTTTCAGACAAGAATAATTTCAGCATGGAGGGATATTTTTCATTTGACAAAAGTGAGAAGATGGCTTTTGTTCTCGAAGCAGGTTATCTGAACTATAAATATTCCCAATATAATTACGATTATACAAGCAAGGGTGTCTTTGCCAGGCTGGGGGTCGATTTTAATCTGCTGAAACCTGAAATGTCAGTGGGGAAATACTGGGCCGGTATCGGATTGCGATATGGTGTCAGTCTGTTTAATTCTGAGACTCCCTCCTTTCAGAGTGAAAATTACTGGGGTACGGTAACCTCATCAATACCTGCAAAAAAGGCAATGGGACATTTTATTGAAGTCTCACCGGGAGTAAAAACTGAAATTTTCAGAAATATCAGCATGGGATGGACGATCAGGCTGAAGCTGTTAATATCAGGCGGTGGAGGAAGGGATCTTACTCCGATCTATTTCCCGGGGTATGGAAATGGCGGTAAAAGGACAGCTGCAGGTATAAGCTATTTCATTACCTGGAATATCCCATACAAAACCAAAACCGTAATAACGAAACCGGAGGTGGTTGAAGAGGAAACTGAAGAAACTTCGACACAAAACACTGGTAGTAATTTCTAATCGGGGTCTTTTTCTATGGTCACGGATCGCAGATCCGCGCCAGCTAAACGTAATTACAATGTAATTACATCTTTTTGACATCTCCGGACTTTTGGCTGAATATCCATAATCCCATAATATGTCAGTAAACCATTAAGCAGAAGCAGTTCGAATCCGAACTTGTATCCATTGAACAACTCCACGGAATACATACTCAGGAAAAAACATAGCAACAGGCGAAAGAACAGCAATGAATGGAGTAATTCTGTCATTGACCTGCCTTCTTGTAAAAAGTCCGAAGGAATAAAGACCTAAAAGCGGACCGTAGGTGTATCCTGCAATTGTGAATAATTTATCAATTATAGCCTTGTCATTCAACGATCTGAATATCAGAATGCAGATAAAAAATATGATGGCTATTGCGATATGCACTGTATATCTCGCTTTTGTTTTAGCCTTTTCGGTCAATCCTTTCCTCCTTTCAAGTCCAAGGAAATCAAGGCTTACGCAGGTTGTAAGAGATGTCAGGGCGCCGTCGGCACTTGGGAAAGCAGCTGAAATAAGACCTACAAGGAAGACTATTCCTGCAACAGGTGTCAGGTATTTAAATGCTATGGTTGGGAAGAGATCATCGGTTGAGGTAACAGAAATATTTTTGTTCTGTGCATAAAAAAGAAGGAAGGCGCCCAGAACAAGGAACAGGAAATTTACAAAGACCAGGACACCGCTAAAGGTGAACATATTCTTTTGGGCTTCCCTGATATTTCGGCAACTGAGATTTTTCTGCATCATCTCCTGGTCCAGTCCGGTCATTGAAATTGTAATGAACATTCCGCTGAGGAATTGTTTGACAAAGAACCTCTCATTATGCCAGTCAGTTATGAACATTTTTGAGACAGAGCTGTCAAGTACCGTTCTGGCGAGATTAAACACAGGTGACCCCAGTTCCCTGCTTATATAAATTACCGAAAGAACAACAGCAAGCAGCATGAAAGTTGTCTGAAGCATATCTGTCCAGACTATGGTTCTGATACCACCTTTTAAAGTGTAAATAATAATCAGAGTGATGAAAATAAGAACGTTGACCCAAAAGGGAATATTCCATGCGTCAAAAACAAATATCTGAAGCACATTTATCACAAGAAACATCCTCAGGGATGCTCCAAGGATCCTCGACAGGATGAAGAATCCTGCCCCTGTTTTATACGACCAGAAACCAAACCGCTGATCAAGATAAGTGTATATTGACGTTAACTTTAGTCTGTAGTAAAGCGGCAGAAGAACAAGGGCTATAACAAAATAACCGAAAAGATACCCGAATACCACCACCATATAACTGAACTGGGTCTCTTTAACCCAGCCGGGAACCGACATAAAGGTAACTCCGGAAAGCGAAGCACCGATCATCCCGTAAGCAACCACGAACCATGGCGATATCCTGTTACCGATATAAAATGACTGATTATTGGCTTTGCGGGCAGTTATCCAGGTGACAGTAAACAGGAGAACTGTATAGACCAGGAAGATTATAAGTATCAGCAGTGGTTTCATTGGCAGGAGCTGAAATTAAAATGCAAGATTAACAAAAAGAAAGGAAGACAAAAAATTCACCGATGTTTAGTGAATAGGTAATAATTGAACTATTTTTACTGAAAATCTTCATTAATGAGTTTTTCCGAGTATCCTTCAAAGTTGCTTGAAAACGCTGTCAATGAGTTTGCTTCTCTTCCGGGTATAGGAAGGAAAACAGCTTTCCGACTTGTTATGAACCTGCTTAAAAGAGATTCTGAAGAAGTAAAAAGGTTTGGCGAAAGCATAATCAGGCTTCACAGGGAGATACATTACTGCAAGCTGTGCCACAATATATCCGACAGTGAAATATGTTCGATATGCAGTGATAGAAAAAGAGACAGGTCGCTTGTATGTGTTGTTGAGAATATCCAGGATGTAATGGCAATCGAGAATACCCGCCAGTACAGGGGTGTGTACCATGTTCTGGGAGGTGTCATTTCCCCTGTGGATGGTATCGGACCGGGAGACCTGAAGATAGACACTCTTGAAGAGAAAGTGAAGAATGGAGGGGTCAGTGAGATTATTCTGGCACTTAGCACGACTATGGAAGGAGATACAACAAACTTTTATCTTTTTAAAAGGCTTAATAAACATAATGTATTTCTGACAACTCTTGCCAGGGGAGTTGCAATAGGTGATGAACTTGAATACACCGATGAAATAACGCTTGGCCGGGCTATTAATAACAGGAATCCGTATCATCAATAGGAGAATCTGTTAAACATATTTGCCTGCAGGTTGTTAATGTAACAAAAACAGAGTCATGGCACGGTTGAATATTATACTGCCCGCAATGGGTGAAGGAGTTATTGAAGCAACAATAAACAAATGGCTTGTTAAACAGGGCGCTGAGGTAAAGGAGGATGATCCCATTGTCGAGGTAGCTACCGACAAGGTTGATTCTGAAATACCTGCTCCTTCTGCGGGAATAATTGTGGAAATAAAAGCATCCGAAGGATCTGTTGTAAAAGTAGGTGATGCAATTGCAGTAATTGAAAGCAACGTGTCATTACAGCCTGAAGAGGTAAAGAAGATCGATAAAGAGGTTGAAAGGATTCGTGAGACAATCAACTCTGTACGGGAAGAAAAAAAAGAGGTGATTCAGGTTTCAGGGGAGATGAAAAGCCGGACCCCATCAGGCAAGTTCCTGTCGCCTCTTGTCAGAAATATTGCAGTACATGAAGGGATAAGCTATTCCGAGCTTGATAAGGTTACGGGTACGGGGATGGATGGCAGGATAACAAGAGATGACATTCTGAGACTTATTGATGACAAGAAAAATAAATCTTCAGAGTCTGAAAAGAAGATTGATAAAGTGGTTCTTCCTTCATCTTCACAGGAAGATGAAGTAATAGAGATGGACAGGGTTAGAAGACTTATCGCCGAACATATGGTGATGTCAAAAAGAACTTCTCCTCATGTGACATCATTTATTGATGCCGATGTAACCCGGATGGTCAGCTGGAGAAACAGCGTAAAGGACAAGTTCCTTGCCAGGGAAGGACAAAAACTCACCCTGACTCCGATTTTTATTGATGCCGCCGCCAGGGCCCTTAATGATTTCCCGATGATCAATATTTCGGTAGACGGGAATAACATAATTAAAAAAAAGAACGTCAATATTGGGATGGCTACAGCTCTTCCCGACGGGAATCTTATAGTTCCCGTTATCAGGAATGCAAATGAAAAAAACCTTACAGGTATTGCAAGGGCAGTGAATGACCTTGCAGAAAGAGCAAGAAGTAACAAGCTGAAGCCCGATGAAATAACCGGCGGCACTTTCACAATCACCAATTTCGGAAGTTACAATAACCTCTCAGGCACCCCGATAATAAATCAGCCCCAGGCTGCAATACTCGGTACAGGGGCAGTTAGAAAAATGCCTGCTGTTATTGAAACTCCCGACGGAGACATGATAGGTATCCGCCAGATAATGATATTATCACTCAGCTACGATCACAGGGTGATCGATGGCGCTCTGGCAGGCAGATTTCTGAACAGGATCAAAGAGATTCTTGAAAACTATACCCCCGATCCGGCTTAAATATTTTCCCGGAACTTACTTTTTCAGATTTGTTTTTCAGGAGAAAAAAATAGTCCTGAACAATGTTTATTTCCCAAAATTGTTATATTTGTTTTTATGATAACTCTAAGGGGAAGAATACTCTGTTTTTTATTATTTTTTGTTGGTTCTGTATTTTTACCTGTTTTTGCCATTGCTCAATCCAATCGCGAAACGAAAAAGATTTTTGCGGAGGCTGAATCATGCAACCTTTTCGGTGAGTATGAACTGGCTAATCCGCTTTATCTACTTCTGAATAACCCCGATAATTTCAACATTCAATATAAGATAGGGACATGTTATCTGAATATCCAGGGGGAAAAAGATAAAGCAATCCCTTATCTCGAGTCTGCAGTCATGCATTCAAGCTATGATGCAAAGATCAATTCATTCAGGGAGAAGAGAGCACCTCTGGACGCATATTTTTTTCTTGCCAGAGCATATATGATCAACAATGAGCTTGAAAAAGCATTGAGCACCTTTAATAAATTCAAGACACTTGCGAATGAGACGGAGAAGAAGGGCGGAATGAAAAACCTGGCATACATTGATCAGCAGATTCAGGCATGTAACAACGCAATAAGCTTTAAAGAAAATCCCCTCAGGATTAGCAGGAAGAGGTTAAGTCCTGAATTCAGTCAGGGTTCCATCAATGAAAATCCAGCTGTCAGCAGCTTTGACGGAAATACAATTGTCTATACTGAACGAAGAGGATTGCTGAATGCTCTTATGTTCTCGAAGAAGATCAGGGGCAAATGGCAGACTCCAATTGAAATTAATTCACAACTTAATGCCGGAGATGATTGTTCCATATGTTCCATAAACAGTGATGGAACATTACTTTTTCTCTACAAAGAAGATAATTACGACGGAAATATATATTCAGCGGAATATGCTGATGGAAAATGGGCTCCCATCAAAAAGCTGAATAAGAACATAAACACCAAATATTACGAATCGCATGCCTCAGTTTCTGCAGATGGGAAAAAACTCTATTTTACAAGCAACAGGAATGGAGGCCAGGGAGGGCTTGATATTTATCTTTCAGAAAAGGATGCATTCGGGAGACTGGGGCCCTGCAATTAACCTGGGAACTACTGTAAATACGAAATATAATGAAGACACTCCTTTCATCACAATAAATGATTCTCTTCTGTATTTCAGTTCAGAGGGACACAAGGGAATGGGAGGTTATGACGTTTTCAGGAGCAGCGGAACAGGGAGTTCATGGCAATCGCCTGAAAATCTTGGGTTCCCGATAAATTCAACTGATGATGACAAGTTCTTCCAGCCTTTCAATAACGACGAAAACGGTTTTTATTCAATAGCTACCGATTATAAGAAAAAGGAGATCTTCTATATCACACTTACAAATTCAAGGCTTAACAGGATCTATGAGCTGTCGGGCAAATACAGTCTCAAAGATACTGTTGTAACCTTTGATGAGAAAAATGTAATTTACCTTACCGACATAGCCACAGGTGATACTCTCGACACTGGTTATCCTGACAGCAAAACCGGACAATATAACTTTATTGTTGCTCCCGGCCGATTCCGGCTCATTTATACCGGACCAGGCTATTATCCCCAGCGGAGAGATACAGCAATCCTCAAGGGTACTCCCGCCCGGACAATTCATCTTAAAGACATCATCCTTGATAAGAACCCTCCGTTGGTGTACGAAAAATTAGACCTCTCCGATATTCCGGTTGTCGATCAAGATCAACCCGGATATACTTATTAAAAACCTTCGGGTTTATGATGTAACTGAAAATGATCAGCAGGATACAACAATTCTTTACTATACCGTGCAGGTTATGGCATTGTTTAATCCTGTAGATATCAGTTATTTCAAATACGTTTCAGATATCAAAGTCTTCTACAATGATAATGATAAGTTTTACCGGTATACAACCGGCATATTTCTGGATAAGGCGGAAGCCTATACTCACCGGGATGACCTGTTCAGTAAAGGTTACCCTGATGATCTTTTCATAAAAAAAGTTACCCGCGGAACCGGAGAAAAATCTGTACCAAGCCAGAAGTATTATTCTATACAGCTTAAAGCGACAAGTGTTCCGGTGGAGATAAATAAAACCTTTCCGGGACTTACAGGAGTCAGGGAAACAAAAGAGATAGACGGAATGTATCATTATCTTTATGGGCGGTACACTTCAGCCGATGAAGCCAAAACTGCATTGAAAAGAAGGCAGTTTTTGGAATTCAAAGATGCTTTTATAAGAGAAATTAGCATACTTATAAAGAAATAACTAAATTTACTATTTGGTGTTTTATCTAAACATTCTTTAGATAAACTGTGTTTTTATTATTATATTTATTGTCATTTTTAATACCCCGAAAAATGAAACACCTTTACCCCGTTAAGAAAATTTTCACCTTAGCAGTTCTTTTAGCCGGTATTTTATCCGCTTACGCCCAGACTGCAGTAAATGATATCCAGAAAGCTTTCAGGAGTGCTGACATGTACTATTATTACGATGAGAACTATCTTAAGGCAGCAAGTCTCTATGAGCCTCTCCTGAAAAGCAACCCTGATAACTATAACCTTGCAGCCAAGCTGGGAATTTGCTACCTTAATCTCGACGGCAGGAAGGAAGAAGCCCTTGCTCTCCTGAAAAAAGCATCCAAGGGTGTCGTATCAAGTGAAAAGGAGTATAAACAAACCGGAGATAAAGCCGCCCGTGATACATACCTATACCTGGCAATAGCTTTCCATCGCAACGACAGTCTGCCACAGGCTCTTGCCTTTTTCAATGATGTCAAAAAGGGACTTTCGCCATCCGATACTTACCAGATGGATTTTGTCGATCTTCAGATTAGAAATTGCAGGTATGCCATGGAAATGAAAAAAAGGCCGCTGAGAATTATATCCGAATATTTTACTCCCTGGCTTAAAGACTATCCGGGTGCCTGTAATCCGGTCCTTGCCAAAGATGATTCCGTTTTTGTTTTTACAGTTAAGAATGAAGGAAAAACCCAGGTTTATTGCTCCTATAAAAACAAGACCTGGGGCAGACCATCAAATATTACTAAACAGCTCGGGGGATTTGACAGATTTTACACAAACTCAATTACAGGTGATGGTAAAATGCTTGTGATGTTTATGGACGACGGAGGAGATGGAAATCTATATTACAGCCAGAGACGCGATACTACCTGGTCAAGGATCAAAAGCGTGGGTAAATTCGTTAATTCAATTTACTGGGAGGCGCACGGATTTATAACCCCTGACGGTAAAACCATGTATTTCTCGAGCAACAGGCCGGGCGGCGAAGGAGATCTTGACATCTGGACTTCCGAGAAACTTGCAGATGGTACCTGGGACCGTCCTGTCAATCTCGGGAACACTATCAACACCCCTTATGATGAGGACACTCCGTTCTTTGATCCTGAAAATAACGCATTGCTTTTCAGTTCAATCGGTCATATAACAATGGGGGCAAATGATGTATTCAGATCAATAAAAAGAGGGAGTACCTGGACTCAGCCTGTCGGAATGCCCTATGCTTTCAATACAGTTTCGGAAAATAGCAATTTCATCCTTAATAACAATACTCCCGGATTTGTTGCCAGCCGCTTTGATGATAAAAACCATATAAGAAATATTTATTCAATTGTTGCTGTCGACCCGGCTGACGAACTTACAAAGGCTTCAGGCACAATTAAGCTTGAGGACGGGATGGAGGTCGATCCTAAATTATCTCTGATAACACTTAAAAACCTGAAAACAGGGGAAACACTGCAGAATATTTCTGTCAACCCCGATGGAACATTCAATTTTAATATAAAACCTGGTGAATATGAGGTCTATGTGAGCCACGACGGCTATCATACCGATA
>CAVRYU010000012.1:0-126541 GCA_963725585.1 uncultured Bacteroidales bacterium
GCTTTATGACACTCATTACCTGAAAGTCAATTTTATTTATCGAACTGGCCCGGTTAGCCGTGGAAATTGTCCTTACTCCAACAATATAATTCATTACCTTTGCTTACTGTTAAGAAAACAGAAATAATGGAGAAACCGATCAAATATGTCAGGGTGAATGCTTACACGTGGATAGAGTCTCCGGTCAATGTGCCTGAGGAACAGGTTCGAAAGAGATTCTGTGAGAATCTTAAACTTTCACCTTATTACAATCCAAAGAAATTCTTCGTTATTCAGTAAATGGATTTAGGATCGACCCGGGTAAGTACCGTGTTTTTTTGCTGAAATCTGGATGCAAATCTATTTTAAAAAGTTAACCCCCGGTTTCCGGGGGTTGTAAATCTGAAAAGGGACAGATTTATTAATTACAAGCAAAAACCTTATTTTTAATTGTTCCTTTAACCGAAACACCATTTACTTTCATATCTGTCCAAAAAGTTGTTAAACCACTTTTCCCTTTACCACAATCTATCTTAAGAAGAAAACAAAACATTGGGCTTCCAATTAGTTTTGGAGGATTTGCTGTATTCCAATACGCTTTCTTCAAATCTGTAGTACAAGTTATCACTGTTTGATTATTATCATTATTAACAGTAAATATTCTTCTTGTATCTTCTCCAGAGGCATCTGAAACTAACATATGAGGAAGAAAATATTTAATATGTGGAAACGTAAATTCAACAACTGCATCATCTACATCCTCTGGGCTGAAATACCCAAAATGGGCCATCAGATCATAATTAGCAGGATTATATTCTGTCTCTCCATTTACATAATAAGGAGAAAAATCATACACAATTTGATGAAAACTATAATAAGGATAATTATCAGCAGTTCCAATAGGAGCAATCCCTGGGGGAGCCCATAAAGCAGTCATTAACACATCATTGTTATCCCAAATTGTAATAGCTCCTTTGGTCGCCCATGGAGTTATTGGTGTTGCTGTTCTTGCCGATTTCAACTGATTTTGATCCGGGTTAATCCTGAAGTCATCAGATTTTGAGCATCCTATTACAGTCAGGAGTGCAAAAATCACAAAAGAAATTGTCGTTTTCATATTGCCTGGTTTTAGTTTATAATTCCTACTCTTTTAATGGATTTTCAGATATCTCCTATCAGCTGTTAATTCGAGTGAAAGAATGCTGATGATTAATTGAGGTAAAGTTCAACCAAAACACCCTGTGAATCATTTCAATTTAACAAACTAAAACTTTCATTTTTTGCATATCTCTTTCGATTTTTGTAAAGGACTTTCATTTTTTGAACCAGTTGTTCAAAAGCATATTAGTGGTCGTAGGAGAATTGACAAAAAATGACTTTTATTGCTGTGTGACGTCGAGAATTCCTTCTCTGGCAAGTAGTTTTTCAACCTTATCATGCTCTTTCCTGTACCTGGCTTCAGCGACTTTTATATATTCAGCAAATCCGGTTTCATTTCTGATGTTGTCGAGCATTGTGCAATTTTTAAAATCTTTAACCCTGAAGATTGTAGAGCCCATAGTATCTTCAACCTTCTGGAGGTTTTCCATTGCTTTCGCCTTTTCGTTACGGGCCGAATAAATTTTGGCTAAAGCCAGATAGCCTGTACAGTTATTAGATGATTGGTTTTGTCTGATTATTTTTTTTATCTCTTTAATTTTACCTTCAAAATGATAATCGGCTTCCTTTTTATTGCCAGTTTCCAGGTAAATAAAACCCAAAAGATAATCTGGTTCGATTTTCCTTCCCTGTTGTTTCATGATTTCAATATATTTTTGCAATAACCGTTCAGCTTCCCTGAAATCTCTGAGATATAAGAATGTGTACATTAACAGATAAATGTTGTTTGAGTTTTTTGTATCACAGGCATACATTTTATAAGCCCATTTAAGTGCGGAATTATAGTTGCCAAGGTCGAGGTCAGCTGAGGCCAGACCCCAGTAATAATATGATGAATCGTTGTTTAGTTCAAGCAGTTTTGCAGCATATTTTTTACCTTCTTTATAAAATCCCAGACAATAAAGGCTCGAACAAAAACTTTCAATAATATTACGTTCCTGCATTAAGTTATTCTCCAGATGAAATGCCTGAAGCTGATTTTCGATTGCGCCGGAACAATTGCCCTGGTAAAAATATAACTCACCCAGGTAACGATATGCGGAAGAATTATTCGGTTTATTTTTTATAGAAAGCTTATAAGCTTCCTCAGCTTCCCTATCCATCCCCTTATATTGATAAATAAAGCCTTTCAAAGTATATGCCTCAGGGTTTTTATCATCAAAATGTAAAGCCCTGTTTGCCAGGCAGAATGCGGAGTCGATATTTCTGCCGGAAATGATCCATCCAAGTGAGGCATATGGTTCTGCAAAGGTGGAATCAATCTGAATTGCTCTTTTGTACAGATGCTCCGCTTTGATGTTGAGTTCCCATTTTCCCTCTGATTCCGCCATACTATGAACATCATTTGCCTGTAAAAACAAATTCAGGGCAGCAAAATTAGCCGTGGATGGTTTTTCTATTGATTCTTTTTCTTCAATGGTTATAACGGCCTTAATTTCAGAAGCTACTTTTATTGCAACCTCACTCTGCAGAGTAAAAATGTCTTCCAGCTTCATGTTGTACCGTTTGGAAAACAGATGTTTATCGGAGCTGGCTTCAATAAGTTGAATATAGAGACTGACATTATCCCCTATTTTCTGACCGCTCCCCTCAATTATATAATTTACGCCAAGCTCCCTGGCAATTTGGGGTATTGTTTTGGAACCATTATTCCTGTACTGTTCAACCGATGTCCGGGGGTGGACCTCTAAATCCTTTATCTGAGAAAGGTTATCCAGAATGGCTTCCATTACTCCATTGATAAAATATACGTTCCCGGGATCCTGGCTGTCGTTGATGAAGGGTAAAACTGCAATCGATCTCTTTTGATTTTTTAATCTATTGGCAGTCATAAAATTAAAGTCACCGGGAATTTTATTACTCAATAGATAGATTGAAACAATTATTAACAAAATGCTTGAAGCAATAAAAGCAATATTCCGATGCAACTCCTTTTTACCCTTTAATTGTTTTGTTCCTGATTTCATGAATTCCTGTTGTGGGGCAAATGTCCCGGCAGGAGATCCTTTCCCGTCTTCCCCGGAGTTGATTAATCCTCTCTTTTTTACCATACCAGGGGGGTACCCGAAATATTCTGAAAAACAGGTGCTAAAATAGGCAGGACTTCCAAATCCGGCCTTAAATCCGGCTTCGGAAGCAGTAACCTGTTCCTGTTGCAGCATTTCCATCGCCCTGTTCAGCCGCACTTCACGGATATACTGGTTAATGGTCTTCCGGGAAATGACCTGCAATTTCCGGTTTAAGTTGAAACTACTCATACCGGTTTCATGAGCCAACTCTTTAACCCCGAAACTCTCATTTTCCAGGTTTGCCAGAATGATTTCTGTCAGCTTCCTGGTAAATGTGTGATCCATGGAAGTAAGCTCGTTCATGGTGTGAATTTCATTTATTGGGATTATTCAATGTATAATATAAGATATATTAAATACACAATAAACGTATTGATAAAATCATATTATTGTAAATTTATGCAATTATTCTCCAATAAACTGTACATTTATTAAATAAATTCTTGAAAATCTTTCTGTTAATAAATTAACAAAAGGATTGAGTATGTAGTTATTCTTTGCTGATCAAGGCGCTAATTTCCTTCCCTCCTGATAGCTACTCTTTACACACATCTTAAAAACCGCGGAGCGATTAGAACAAGGAAGCCACTTATGTGGCGATATGTGAATAACCTCCGGTGAAACCGGAGGTTGGCAATCCCCCCGGACTTCTCAGCTCTAGAGGAGCTGAATTTGCTGTCTAAGGAAATATCTTAAGGCCCTTCAGGGCATCGTCGGATGAGATGGCCTTACCTCCGGTTGCACCGGAGGTTATTCATATTCAGTCATTTTAATGACTGCTTTGTTTAGCCCCTGACAGGGCTTTGGATCTGAGTTAATTTTCGTTCCCGGATAGTATAGGGGAGGTGTAGAAATAGGAAATCCCCATCCAATAACCTGGTATTGAGGCAAATTACTAAAAATGTTAGCTACTTGTTTAAAGGGGATAGGCAGTTTAATTTATTTAAAGAAATTTTAAAAGCCCTTAACAGTCAGGTTAAACAATGTTGTCTTAAAGTTTATTTTAGCGCATTTATTCTTAACTTTTTAATGGCTGATTTGTTTATATTTCAATAACCACTGGTAGGTTGCAAATTAGAAGTATAAATAGTAATTACCGCATTATTATAGTCAACTATTAAAAAATGGAGGTACAAAATGGAAAAAGCAGAAGTAATGAGTTTTGGAAAACCATTTGAGGTTCGAAATTTTCCGAAGGGACATCTCGAACTTATTAAAATTGGTGGCGCAACTGTCGGACGGGCATTTTTTGAGCCTGGCTGGAAATGGTCGGAATCCCTCCAGCCTATTGCAAAAACTAAGAGTTGCGAAGCAGCTCATTTTCAGTATCATGTAGCAGGAGTACTTATGGTAGTTATGGACGACGGAATGAAGTTTGAGTGTCGGCCAGGAGATGTTTCTCTCCTCCCGTCAGGTCATGATGCGTGGGTCGTTGGAAACGAACCGGCTATCGTCGTGGATTTCCAGGGAATGGTTGACTATGCAAAGATCTCTTAGGTTATTGAAGTTGAATTTTGGTATTTTAAAAAAGACAATTATGTCAAAATATTTAATAGAAATTCCGCATGGGAACAATAAAATAGATTGTCAGCGGGCAGCAGTAGTTTTACTTAGCTCAGGTTCTCATTTACTTACTAATGCTGACTTTGGTTGTTTGGATGGCGAGCACAAAGCCTGGTTTTTTATGGAAGCCGAAAGTAAGGCTGAAGTCCTCCGGATTGTACCACCAGCATATAGAAAGGATGCCAAAATATCTCAGCTCAACAAATTCAAACTTAAAGATTTTGACGTTATCCTGAATCATCACGGGGTATAAAGTTGTATCCTTTATATGCTGATGTTTAAATAAATATGATTTATTTCACCCCATTTATCATTAGAGGATAAAATACTGACACCTTATCTTCTGTCGAAAAGGAAAAAGCCCCCATAATCCGGGGGCTTCATTTGTTCAATATTGTTCCTTATTTCTTATCACCTTACAACATAGTTATAACAATCACTATTCAATACTACAGCAGAAGTTTCAGCATCTATAACCCTGAAGTGAATATCAAAAGCAGTCCCAACCGGAACTGGGGTTGGGGTTGGGAGAGACAAATCTCTCCATAAATTTGCAAATCCCGTACCTTTATCATTGGTGAAAATGGATTGAGGTTCTAATCCATTTCCCAACCTAAGCCAGCTTGTACTTGGACAATTGCCATCAATAATTTTGTCTACTGCCCGTTCAAGCCAGTACTCGTGGTTTGGTGTAAGATCACGAACCCATACATCCAGAGTAATAATTTCATCGGGGTCGACATCCTGGCGGAATTTAATATGACCAAACTGTTTTCCTTCACCACGAAGGATGACTTCAAGATTAAATGGCGGAACTTCTGCTTTAACAGAACTTTTGGCATTTCCTTGTTGAAATTGTAGCTCATCACCGGCTTCTTTTTGACATGAAAGGGCTAAAACTAAAATAACTGCCGGCAAAACCCCATGATACAATCTGATTGTTTTCATCTAAAGGTTTGTGATTGTTAATTAATTGAACTATCAGATTACAAACAATTAAGATTGCTTTTTGTTGGAGTCAAAGTCATATTTATTTGAACAAATCAATTTGGATACTAACCCTGTTGATACCGATATCGTTTTTGTTGTATATTGCCCGGGGAACGCCAGGAGTCACAGTTGAAATATGATCATATGCAAAACAAAGGGTATAAAGTTTATGGTTACCGCTGGATAATGCTCAGCGTTTATATGATTATTATTGCTGTCAATCAGGTTCTCTGGATAACTTTTGCACCTGTTACAAGCCAGGCAGTGCAGCATTATGGTGTTTCGGATCTGAAGATCGGCATTCTCTCAATGTGTTTTATGATCGTTTACCTTGTGGTATCAATACCTGCATCATGGATCATCGACACTTACGGTATCCGGGTCGGGGTCGGTATGGGAGCTGTATTTACCGGATTATTTGGATTGCTGCGTGGTTTGGTGCCTGCAAATTATAATCTTTTGCTTATGGCTCAGGTTGGTATTGCAATTGGCCAGCCATTTCTCCTGAATGCTATTACAAAAGTTGCAGCCCGATGGTTTCCTATTGAAGAAAGAGCAACAGCTTCAGGGCTCGGAACTCTTTCGAGTTATTTAGGCATACTTACAGGGATGATCCTTACTCCTTGGCTTGTAAATGGGTCAGGTATTGCCAGCATGCTTCACATATATGGGATTTTTGCAATTATTTCAGCGGTCATTTTTCTCATATTCGTGAGGGAACGGCCGCCTGTAGCTCCCTGCAGACCCGATCAGGAGGAGCGCGCTCTTGCTCTCGACGGCTTGAAGCTTATATTTAAGAACAAAAGCTTTAACTGGCTTTTGTTTATCTTTTTCATCGGACTTGGAGTTTTCAACGCTGTCACAACCTGGATTGAGAATATTCTCAATCCCAGGGGATTCACCTCAGTACAAGCCGGAATGACAGGCGGTCTGATGATTGCCGGTGGAATTCTGGGCGCAGTCGTTCTTCCTGTTTTATCTGACCATTACCGGAAAAGAATCCCGTTCATTATTATTGCTCTTGCTGGTGCCACAATTAGCCTGATTGGTATTACTATTTCAACCAGTTATGTAATGGTTCTTATTTCGGGGATGGCATTTGGATTTTTCCTGTTAAGCTCCGGTCCTATCGGTTTCCAGTATGGGGCTGAAATAACCTATCCTGTTTCAGAAGGTACCTCCAATGGTTTTCTATTGCTTGCAGGACAGATTTCCGGGATATTATTCATCTTCGGAATGAATAGTTTCAAATCATCAACAGGATCAATGACAAGGCCATTGGTGGCAATGATTATCCTGATGTCAGTCAGCTTACTGTGCACAAAAAAGCTCAGGGAATCATCTCTTATCAACAAGGAAAAGGAAACTTACAACGATTGATTACTTTATTTTTACTACCGCGTCTGACTAAAAGTACGAGATTACCTTCGGTGAGCTCATCCCCCAATGGCGGACTCGGTTCTTCGCTTTGTTATTAATGACAACACCGTTTTGCGAAATGGAGATTCCTCATTTCTCCACCAGTCGGCGGATTCATTCGGAATGACAACTTTCATTTTTTTGGATGGGGGAAAGGCGAGAGCGGCGGTACCGCCGCTCTCGCCTTTCCCCAAAAGATCCAGATAAAGCACTGTCATTCTGAGCGAAACAAAGTGAAGCGAAGAATCTTTTTCTATTGATAATACATTAGCTGGTTAATAGTGTTTTTTTACTACAGTCAGAAGATTTTAGTCAATAAATTGACCTCTTTAATGTAAGCAGGGAATCCTGTCATCAAATCTCATGGTATTTGTACAGAAGGATTCAGTGACTTAAACTATTTTGGTGCTATAAATGAAGTTAAAAATGGACGAAGAAAGCATCAAATGTATCTTCCCTTTCTGGGAACTGGAAACTGGACAAATAATTATTAATCCCACCCGGCTGTTTGAGATTTTTGTTAATTAACAGTTGCGAGCTCATGGAGTCATCAAAAACTCTTTTCATTTTGCCTTGAACAGAATCTGAATCTCGTCCCTGGTCAGTCCCCTGTTATAAATTCTCAGTTCGTCAAGAACCCCGTTAAAATGATTATTGGTGCCGCCGCCAAGCGCGAAGTTATTTCCTATATACACCGGTTCATCCGGACTATCAAAATAAGTATCATATTCCCTTTGCTTTTTTGTACATAAGGCCCCATTGATCCAGGCTTCAATTGTAGTTCCTGTTACGTTGACAACACAATGGGTCCATGTTCCGACTGCAAGCCTTTTTGGATTCAGGATGGTCCAAAGTGATGGATCCGAAGGGAATACTGTCAGCTCCCCCGGTTCCAGGTATGATTTTACATTATCATGAGTGGCAGATGAATAACCAAATCTGTAAAATGCGGCCGAGAGGCGGTTGTCATTTCTTGTATCACCGCCGCCAAATGAATATATCAGGAAGCTTCTCCTGTCTGAGGTCATATTGTACTTACCTATTATAACGCCATTGTTTTCGGTTCCGGCAGCACCTCTTGACTTCATCCAGAAGGAAAAGGTTAATCCATTATCAGAATTTATGGTCTCCGTCAATTCTATAAAGTCCGATGTCCCATTAAAATCGAGGGCTTGCCCCTTTTTCCCTGAAACATATTTATTTAAAGTATTATTGATGCCATTATTATTGTTTCCGCTTGCATCGTTCACATTTCCATTAAAACTATAATACAGGATCAGACCGCTGGTAGGTGGCTCCTCCTTTTTTGTACAGGAGGTCATAATAAAACAGGTCAATAACAGGTAAATTAAACGGAAAGAAATTGATTTCATAAATTGAATTTTTAAGGGATTTGAAGCTGCAATAATTCCTGGAATAGTATTAAAAAACAAAAATAGTCTCCTGAATTGATCCGGGAGCATCTTGTAAACTAATAATAGTCATCAATATTGTCCGGGTATTAGCAGGAGGTTCTTCGTTTCGCTGATAATCAGGGAAAATACTTTCAGGAGTTACCCGCACTGATTGTCACTTGACTTTGTTATCTTAATTGGGTTGAGATAGATCACTATTGACCGGATAATATTTGAATTCAGAATGAGATTCATCCCTCCCCTTTATACAACCTCCCTAAACGTTTGTCATTCAGAGCGAAGCGATGAATCTCATACTTTAGTCGGACACTACTGGAATTAGATATCGTTACAGGTAATAAAATTACTGCCTATCCCTTTCGCTCAAGTAAAATATAATATGACAATCGGTAATCATGAATTAATCAAGTGTTACATAAGTATATTTATAACCCCTTCCCTCCCGATATCTTAAAAACCGCGGAGCGGTTACAACAAGGAAGCCACTTATGTGGCGATATGTGAATAACCTCCGGTGAAACCGGAGGTTGGCAATCCCCCCTGACTTTTCAGCTCTTGAGGAGCTGAATTTCCTGTCTAAGGAAAATATCTTTCATCTATCTTTATACAGATTGAATAATCAGGTTACTGTACATAAAATGCAAGTATATTAAGGCCCTTCAGGGCATCGTCGGGAGAGATGGCCTTACCTCCGGTTGCACCGGAGGTTATTCATATTCAGTCATTTTCATGACTGCTTTGTCAAGCCCCTGACAGGGCTTTGGATCTGACTTAATTTTCGTTCCCGCATCGTATAGGGGAGGTGTAGAAATAGGAAATCGCCATTCAATAACCTGGTATTGAAGCAAATTACTAAAAATGTTAGCTACTTGTTTAAAAGGGATAGGCAGTAAATAATTGTTGTAAAACAATAAGGAATTACACTAGTGTCCGACTAACTACAGGTCGCACCTACGGAGCTAAAATTATGGTGGTTCAAATTTCTACAAACAGTTCGTCCCTAATGGGACTTAAATAAGCCAAACTTTCCGCTAGGTATCGGGATGGGGAGAGGTTTAAATATGTGCCGTAGGCACAGGATATTTTTAGAGCATAATTAAAGAAAGATATTCCGTCCCGTACGGGACGGGACAATCAGCTAAAGATCAACAGACTACAAATATTTGGATCCTACCGGATCCCTCTAATGGTTCAGTCCCATTTATGACGATGAAACAACAAAAAGGTAATTTCTGGTTATTTGATCCGGGAGAATGCCGGGTCGGTCCAAATACATCTGATTTGTTGTTTGGATAACCATATTACAAGGTCGCTGAAATAGCTGATCAGTTCTGCCATATTATCAAAGTCAAAAAGCTCTGCCTCGTCAGTGACATTATGGAGGTAATCAGGAGTGGCAGATGTTGCAAAAGTACCGCTTGGGATACCAAGCGTGATGCCATCAGCCGATGAAACCCGCGAAAAAGCTATGTTGTCTGAAGAATTGAAAAGCATATTTGCAATTGGCAGAGTATCGACAAGCTGAAAAACGGTTCCTTTATTATATTCAGTTATAATATCATCAAGATTTGAGAACTGGCATCCGGTCATATAGTATCTATTCTTTCCCAGAAATTCAGAATGACCTGTCATTTCAAAGTTCAGGTCAGCATAGATTTTCTTTAGGGGAACAGGCGGATTGGAAACAAAATATCGTGAGCCTCTCATTCCATATTCTTCTCCGCTGAATGCAGCAAGCACTATCGTTCTTCCGGGCTTGATCCTTGATAAATTAATTGTTCTGGCAATTCCGATCAGAGTACATGTGCCTGCAGCATTGTCGTCAGCTCCGTTGCGTATTGAATCGGGTTTCAGTCCCACTCTTATTCCGATATGATCAAAATGAGCGCTAAGTACAATATATTGATCTTTTAATGAGGGGTCAGTGCCTTCAATAATGCCAATCACATTTCTTTCAGCTTTATTGTTTGCTGACGCGAAGTGAAAGAATAAGTTTGTACAAAACCGCTGTCAGGACTTGACTGGTTTAACTCCGTTTTCGCGAATTTTTCTGCAATCCAGTATGCAGCAGTTTTCATTTCTGGCGAGCCGTTTGACCCGGCCCTTCATTTCATCGGAAGCGAGATATGTGATCCATTCCTTTAGTTCCGCGGCGGGTACGGTAGCCACTTTTTTCCCCTGGGCGCAGCAATCTGTTATTGACAAAATGATCAAAACCAAAAACAGGGACTCTTTCATTAGGATGATATTTTAATGCGGATTGATTCACTAAAGATGCAAAATTTGTATGAATGTATTCCTTGCCGACAGGAAAAATTGCGGTTGTTTGAATGGTATCCTCTCCGGATTTACCATTCTTGTACTATATTTGATCATTAATACTCAACAGTTTTTAGCAAAAAGGGATATTACGAAGTATTTCGGGGAGAAATGTTTCTGCCATGAATGACCCAATTATCGATATCAGGGACCTTACCAAATTCTACGGAAAATCCAGGGGAATTGAAAATGTAAATCTGGAGGTAAACAGGGGAGAGGTCTTCGGATTCATAGGTCCGAACGGTGCCGGAAAATCCACGACAATAAGGATACTGATGAACCTTATCTTTCCGACCGGGGGAAGTGCCAGGATATTGGGAATGGATGTTGTAAGGCAAACAAAGGATATAAAGCGTAAAACGGGTTATATCCCATCCGATGCGAACGCTTATTCTTACATGGAGGTGGAGGAATTCCTTAACTATTTCGCCAGGTTTTACGATGTAAAAAATGCCGTTGTCAGAATTAAAGAACTTGCAAACCTGTTTGAGCTTGATCTGAAACGTAAAATTTCTGACCTCTCTTCCGGAAACAAGAAAAAGGTGTCCATTATCCAGAGCCTGGTTCACCGTCCGGCACTGCTGATAATGGATGAGCCCACAACCGGACTTGACCCTCTGATGCAATCGATATTCTTTGATCTTTTACGAAAGGAGAACCAGAGAGGCATGACAATTTTCTTTTCTTCTCACATACTCGGTGAAGTACAGATGTTTTGCAGGAGAGTAGCAATTATTAAGGAGGGAAAGATCATCCAGCTTGAGGATATTGATACCCTGAGGAAAAAGCAGCTGAAAAAGGTAACCATTGAATTCAATGAACAGATTAAGCCTGAGGACTTAGGCTTTCCGGGTGTGGTAAACCTGGTTGCAGCTCCTGAAAACAGATTATCCTTCATGTTTTCAGGTAACATCAATGAACTTGTAAGTTTTCTGTCAGGGAAAATGATTATTAACCTGATGATCGAAGAGCCATCGCTTGATGAAATTTTCATGCACTATTACCAGATTTAAACCAAAAGGCAAATGAATTATAACCTTTTTGCAAGAGAATTCAGACGGAACGCTCTCAGCCTGATTATATGGACGATCATTCTGACTTTCCTTATAGCGGCAACAATGTCAGTCTACCCGACATTCCTCGGCAATCAGTCAAAGATCATGGGAATGCTGAGCCTGATACCAAAGGAAGCTCTCCAGTTCAAAGGGATTTCGAATTTCAGCGATCTGCTTTCCGTACTTGGTTTTTATGCAGTCAACAATATAATCTATATGCTGGTAATCGGCAGTGTTTATGCAATAGTAGTGTCCTCCAATATCCTGCTAAAGGAGGAGTATAATAAAACAGCAGAATACCTTCTGACGCGTCCTCTTACACGCAGTGAGATATTCCTGAGCAAGCTGGCTGTTATTATAATCAATGTTTTTATATTGAACCTGGTAACTTCCGTGGTTGGCTTTATTTTCATCGAACTGGTTAAGAAAGGATCATTCAGCATCAGCGCGTTTTTGATCTTGTCACTTTACACCCTGCTGTTGAATCTCCTGTTTGCTTCAACAGGACTTTTTCTGTCAACATTAATCAAAAGACCTAAGCCGATTACAACCTTTTCCATCGGACTTGTCATAATCCTCTATTTTGTTTTTACGATCTCCAAGATAACTGAGAGCGTGGCAAAAATAGGGTTCCTTACTCCTTATAAATATGTTGATACGAATGTTATTAATCCTGGTTACAGGATGGATCCTGTTAGTCTGATATATTTTATCGGAATATCTTTGACGCTCCTGGTTCTTTCATACAGGATTTATCTGCGGAAGGATATTTATACCTGAAAGATATATCCTGATTTTCAATATCTTCAATCATTTAACAGTGCGACATGCTCGTTTACCTGTTCGAAATTTGCCATTGCAACCGCAGCCGAGCTTATAAAGGAATGCCCGATAACCCATCTGACAGCTTCGGGGAAGCCCGGTTCAACATCCGGTGATGGTGAGTATTTTCCTCCCGAACATGTTTTCATGGCAATTACACCAATTCCATTTTTTCCGGCTTCGGTGAGAGCAGAGATAAGTCTGTTCTGATCCCATTCGGAAAAGTTACCTGTAACAGAATGGACAAATGAACCTTTATGGTTAAAAGGCACCATAATCACATCATAGAAAAGCTCCCTGTTATTTCTTTCCGGGAGGTTCATCAGGTCATTATGGGTTGAGAATCCGCAGGCCTTTATCACTCCCGAGCTTTTCAGACCGGCAAAGAATCTCATCACTTCAGGATGGAAAAGCAGGTTTTCCAGTGAAGCATCATGATAGAGAAGTATATCAATATAGTCCGTACCAAGAGCTTTTAGACTGGCTTCCAGCTTGGAATTAAGTGCACTCTTAATCTCCTCGGCGCCTTTTTTGCCTTTCCCTTCTCCCGGAAGTTCATTGGGATCAAGCCTGAGCTTTGACTGGATCACTATCTTATTCCTGATCCCTGAAACAGCCCTGCCAACAAGTCTCTCATTATTCCCGTTGGCATAAGATCGACCAGTATCGATAAAGCTGAACCCCTTGTCGATGGCATATTTTATCAATGATTCATCGTTTGTGCGGGTTGCTCCGAAACAGACCGGAGGCACCATTATCCCAGTTTTTCCAATGGAACGCCTGAGGGGAACTTCTGTCACCTTAACACTGCGGAGATAGGGAATCATTTTAATTCCGGCAAGTCCGGCAACAGTCCCTGAAATAAATTCTTTACGTGTAATATTTCTTTTCACAATCCTCCTCGTTTTTTTCTGCAAATATACAAGAACAATATTTAATCATGATTGTTTATAACAGTACATGCTCCGGAACTAAATTCAAATTATATCAAAAGGATGAATATAAATGAAACTGGAAGAGGAAAGATAGATCTGGAGACAGGACAAACCGGCAAAAGCCCTGAGAGGAAGCTGACATCTTTTCATAATGAAAAATCATTCAGGCAGGCAATAGAAAACTCAATCCCCAGTGGTATTGCAGTGATAGATGAAAAGGGGAGACAGGTATTTGTCAACCATTCTTTCTGTAAAATTCTGGGATGGGAAGAAGATGAACTTATCGGGAAGGAACCTCCTTATGTTTACTGGCCGCCGGAGGAAATTAAAAACATTACGAATGCTTTCGGGCAAACCCTTAATAACAATGTTCCCAGTAAAGGGTTTGATCTTGTTTTTCGCCACAAAAACGGGAATAATATTCCTGTAAATATTATTATTTCGCCTTTCACCCAGGAAGATAACCAGACCTTTTATCTGGCAAATGTCATTGACATTTCTGAAAGAAAGAAGACAGAGGAAGAACTTATGAAGTCGAAGGTGCTTCTTATGTCAAGCATTGAAAGTCAGAAGGAAACGATAATTTTTTCCACCGACCAGAATTACCGCTACATGTATTTTAATAAAGCCCACCTGGATTCAATGAAATTTGCATATGGAAGCGACATAAAAACTGGAATGAGTTTCCTGGATTGCATTACTTCGGACAGTGACAGGAAAGTGATCAGGGAGAGTCTTGATTTTGCTTTAAGAGGTGAGTCCCGATCGCTTATACAGACTTTCGGCGATGTCAACAGTGCATATTATGAATGTTTTTTTAATCCTATAATTGATGAAAATCAGAAAATAATCGGGTGTACCGTTTTAGCAAGAAATATTACAGACCGGATAAAAGCTGAGCAGGCTCTCAAGGACAGTGAAATAAAATTCAGGGAAATAATCAATCAGATCAACGATACTATTATTGTTTTTGATAAGGAGGGCAAAATAATTATCTGGAACAGCGGCGCTGAGATGATGTGCGGATTGAAAGCCGGAGAAGTCCTGAATAAAAGCATTATTGATATTCAGGTTCAGCTTACACCACCTCCCTATAATGACAGGGAAGTTATTGAAAAAGTCATAAACGGCATTTTAAAGAATGAAACCCCCGAGAGATTAAATCAGATTATTGAAAGTGAGATAATAATTCCCGGTTCCGGTAAATTGAGGAACATACAGAGCATGATATTTCCAATCAGGCTTGAGGGGGAAGAGCTGTTCTGTACTGTTATCAGAGATACAACTGAGATCAGGCGGTATGAAAAAGAATTGCTGCGGGTTAGTGGGGAAAAGGATAAATTCTACTCTATCATTGCCCAGTATCTTTACACTCCGTTCAATGTGTTCAGCAACTTTTCAAGACTAATGGCTGAAGAGCTTGATAATCTTCCAATCAGGGAGATTCAGAAAATGACAGGTATGATGAGCAAATCGGCCACAAACCTTTATGGTATTCTTGATAACCTGCTTCAGTGGACAAGGATGAATCAGGGCAAGATCCCATTTGAACCACAAAAACTGAATTTCAGGAAAATCGGACTGGATGCTGTCTCAATCCTTAAATCGCATCTGGATTCAAAAAACATTAAGGTTAATCATTTTGGTGATGCGGAAATTTATGTTTCAGCTGACAGCTTTATGCTTAAAACAATATTGAGAAACCTCATTACCTACGCAATAAACCTTGTGGGCAATGATGGACAGATTGATATTAATGCACAGAAATCAGGTTCAACTGTGACGGTTTCAGTCAGGTTTAGCGGAACGGGGATGGTCTCATCTCACCTTACAAGGCTCTTTGATATTTCACAAATCGATTCAACATCAGGTTCAGCTGAAGAAAAGGGGTCAACATTGGGATTGTTGCTCTGCAAGGAGTTCGTGGAAAAGCATAGTGGAAAAATATGGGCAGAGAACAAAAACGGCAATGGCGATGAATTTAAATTCACGTTGCCGTTAATTATGTGATACAACCCTTACACTATTTACTAAACTCCAGGATATGCAGGGCATCCTTTGAAGTTCCCTCAACAGTGATCAATTCCGGCTTTGGAAGCTTAGGATCAAAATTCAGGTACTGCATTCTGACTTTGACAGGAGTGTTGATTTTATAAGGTTTGCATTTTGAAATAACACTTACAGCCTTTTTTGCTCCTTCGTATAATGCCTGCCGGGTCTCTTCAAAAGGATAGAGAATTGCTGCCTCCCTTGCGAGTCCTTTTTTTACTGGGACAGTTATAATATTATTCCCAAAGAAATTCCTTGCCTCCCTCGCAGTAGCTTCATCTCCTGTAACCATTATTACCGGCACACCGTAATACCCTGCAATAATGGCATTCTGTATCATCTCACCCGATTCCACTCCGTTATACCAGTACCTGTTTTCTGTCTTTGAGCTCTGAGTGTGATTTAGTACTCCGTCGGGTGTTCCCATCATTGCGTGGAAACCAAGCAATACCATTCCTGCAAATGAGCTGTCTAGTGCAGACAGATTTCCCGCGCCGGGTCTTGGTTTGCCAGTGATGTACTTTGCTCCAGATTCCATTAGATGAGATATCACAGCTTGTGATCCGTGACCGTCAAGTACAATTATTTCGGTAGCTCCGCCATCCCTCAGTCCACGCACTATGGCAGCCACATCACCCATAAAATATTCACAAGCCTGGATATTTAAAGGAGTGTCTTTTTCCCGCGTCTGGTCAAATTTAAATACTCCGCTGATTCCCTCAAGGTCGGTGTTGACATAGATCTTAATCTGGGCTGAGGTGAAGGAGGAGAAAAAGATAGATATAAATAGTAATAAAGAAACACAATGCAAAAAATCTCTGAACGCTGCTTTATTTTTTTTCATTTTCAATTGTATTTAGTTACTGTTTATTGAGAGAATAATTTCAGATAAATCAAAGGTACGGGATTAATGGAACACCTCGGTGTTCAACAAAAAATATGTTCCATCATTAAAAGAAGTCAAGTTAAATTTTCTTAATTCATCCATTTTATTGTCTTTACCTTGAAGATAACCTGGATTATTTTATATATTTAATGGCAATTATCATTTTTAAGAGAAAGGAGTATCCCATGACCAAATTTAACCCTGAAAAAAACAAGAAATCAAAAGAACTTTCCAGAAGGAAATTTTTGGGTACCGTAAGCGCTGCGACAGCAGGGTTTACGATTATTCCCCGACATGTAATGCCGGGGAAAGGCTTTCAGCAGCCCAGTGATACGGTAAATGTTGCGGGAATAGGTATCGGAGCCCGCGGAGCAGCCGATATTAGAGGTTTATGTGATCCGGATGTGCCTATCGTCAATCCTCAGCGTACAAGTACGGGCCAGCCACTCAGCAAAGAGGAGATTGCAGCCAGGGAAGCCAGAATGGGAACCCGGCCGGCCCAGGGCCAGCAACCGCCACAGGGACAACAGACTCCCCAGGGAGTTCAGCAACCTCCGCAGGGGCAGCAGGCTCAGCAGGGGTCACAGCAGAACCGTACACCAATCAAGCTGGCAAATATTTATGCACTCTGTGACGTTGATACTGCTTTTGCTGCACATATATTCAAAGGTTATCCGAAAGCAAAGGTTTATACTGACTGGCGCCGGATGCTTGAAAAGGAAAAATCAATTGATGCAGTTGTGATTGGAACCCCCGACCATAACCATGCACCTATCGCAGCCGCATTCATGAGGCAGAAAAAGCATGTATATGCTGAAAAACCATTATGCAAGACTATATATGAATGCCGGAAGCTTGCTGAGATCGCAAAAGAATATGATGTTGTGACCCAGATGGGCAACCAGGGACATGCAAGCGAGGGTGCCCGGTTAATTAACGAATGGATACAAAGCGGAGCCATCGGACTTGTACGTGAAGTTCATCTTTCAACAAACAGACCGATCTGGCCACAGGGAAATATTATCAGGCCGGCCGGAATTGCTATCCCAAAAACACTCGATTGGGATGTCTGGCTCGGTCCGGCTCCAAAGAAAGATTATCATCCTGATATCTGCCATTTCAACTGGCGCGGACTTCGTGATTATGGAACGGGTGCTCTTGGCGATATGGGAGCTCATATCTACGATCATGCCTTCTGGTCGCTGAATCTTGGAATACCTACCAGGGTACAGGCAAGTTCATCGGTCTATAACAATGAATTCTGGCCCCTGGCCGAAATGATAACCTATGAATTCCCCGCCCGCGGATACATGCCGCCAGTTACAATTACATGGGTCGATGGCGGCTTGCGTGCACCGCGTCCTATTGAAATAGATCCCGGAACCCGTGTTAATTCAGCACTTTATATCGGGGATAAAGGCGTGCTTATGCACGGTGATTATGGAAGCAACCCCCAGCTTCTGCCCAAAAAGGTAATGGAACAGTTCGTGCCGCCAAAACCATGGCTTCCAAGGTCACCGGGTATTTATGCAGAGTGGATTGATGCAATTAAAAATAATACAAAATCATCTACTGACTTCTCATATGCAAGCAGGCTTGTTGAGACAATGATGCTGGGAAATATTGCAGTGTTAATGGCAAATAAAAATATTACCCTGGAATATAATCCCGATAAAATGGAATTCACCAACCTGCCAGAAGCCAATGAACTGCTTCATTACAAATACAGGGATGGATGGACTTTGTAATTATGGATTTTTAAACCACAAATTATCATGGAGTTAACACCGAGTTACATAGTTATTGACTCCGTGCATCTCAGTGTGACTCCGTGGTTAAGAATCTTTTGCAGTGAAGTTAATTTTTGAAAATTGCCTTTTATTTTCTGTTATTTAATGAAACAATTATGAAAAAATCAAACACTTTAAAATTCAGGAGTTTACTTGTTGTTGCTCTTTTTTCCGTAACGACATCAGGCCTATTTGCCCAGACTAATTTTGCAGGTTCGTGGGGATTCAATGAGTCAAAAAGCAATTTCGGCGATAGCCAATTCCGCTTTGCAGCAACATCGATGGTTGTAACACAGGATGCAAACACTCTTGCCGTTGAAAGTGTCATGCCCGGCCGTGATGGTGAAGAAATGAAAACTTCAGCCAGGTACACCCTTGATGGTAAAGTTAGCGAGAACCCCATGTTCAATACTACAAGGAAATCAACGGTTACCTGGTCAGCTGATAAGTCATCTCTTGTAATTGCTTCAACAATGACTTTGGATATGGGAGGCGAAACAAGGGAAATGAAATCGACAGAGACGTGGAAACTTTCCGACGGAGGCAAACTGTTGTCAATCGAATCGGTAAGGCCGGGTCGTGATGGAGGGGAAATGAGAACCACAGCGGCCTACGATAAGAAGTAGAAAGGCGTCAGGTATCTGGCGACAGGCAACAGGTTTAAGCTATCAATTTGGCAGGTTTGCTCACATTCTGGGAGCAGAAATATGTAAGTCCGTTCATTTCGGTCATATTGATGATTTTAAATCCATATGATTCCAGGATTTCCCTGACTCTGTTTCTATTCATGGTCTTTTCGCCCAGGAAATCAAGCCGGTTTACTTTCTGTTTTAAAAGCCTTATGGGATGAAATATTGAATTATCATTATTCCCGGAGGCCTTTGAGTCGCTGAAGCATCCCAGGAACTTCGTATCGGGAGGCAATACCTGTACAAGCGTGAATAAAAATTCATCAAGATATTTTATAAGATTGAGTTTTCTCAGATTAATAAGTGTTCTGACATTCTTCATCTCATCTTCATCGTAAAAATAGTGATGTCTTGAAGAGAGGACCACAAGGTTATTTTCCCTTGAAAGGCCAAGATCTTTTAAATAATTAAAGAAGCTTCCTCCGTCCTCCGCAATCATATTTACTATTGCAGGAAAGAAACCGGAAATTCCATGGGTGTTTTTATCCCTGTTCCCATGATTGATGACGGATTCATTACTTGTCTGTACTTTGCCGGGGTTTGAAATCGTTGCCATTACTTTTTAGTTTAACAATGAGATAAAAGTAATGCGGATAAGAGTCACGTGCAAGTAGCTAAAGCTCAATTAGTGGGGAAATGAGAATGATTGCCCGGTCGTTTGTCACCTGAATTACGGGCATTATTTATAATTACCGGACCCTCATAAAGAGTTAAGGCCTATTCGTCAAAACGGTAGTGATATTTACCTGAAAATACCAGATTTCTTTTAATTGTACCTCAACCGGGATCACAGAATATTGATGATCAGTGAAGTACAGAATTTTCCAGGATAGGTATCAGATTTCATGCTTTTTGACGAACCAATTATTTCTTTTGATAAGGATTGAGGTATTTTACGCCATTTACAGGGTTGGTACATTAAAAGAACCGGTTTAATTCCGTAATTTTATAGCTCTGATCAGGTTTATCTGATTAGAAAAGCGGGGCTGTCTAAAAAGACCTTTGCTTACCTTTGTGAATACCTTTGAGTCCTTTGTGGTAAAAAACAAATCCTTGAACCACAAAGTTCACAAAGGAAGGCACAAAGTTACACGAAGGAAAAAAACCTTTATTACTACTTTTGATATATCCTCAAATCAGAACAAGATGAAAAAGCCGGGATTCTTATTTTTACTGCTTATTATGATATCCTGTGCATCTGTGAATAAATCAGGGATGCTTCCGGAAGATGAGCTTTTTATCACCCGAAAATTTGTCGGTAATTTTATTGAAGGAGTGATAACTCCTCCCGAACATTTTGGGGATCCGCCACTGCTTTCAATTACCACAACGCTTGATTCTCTTTACGGAAAGATTGCGGTTTATTCCGGGAAATGTGATTTTCTTCCCGGCGACAGGCTATATGTGAGAAGGGAATACCAGGCAACCGGGGTTTTTGGTTCCTGGGTATATCAGATTGAGAATGAAAATCCGGAAAGAGTTACATATCAGGTAAGCGGATTTCAGAGCGGAAAAAAAGTTCTGGCGCAGAGCTGGTTTTGATTTAAGAAGCATACTGGGAAATGAGGAATAAAGAAATAGGGAAATAGGAAATAAAGAAATAGGGAAATAAAGAAATAGAGAAATAGAAATAGGGAAATAGGGATCAATTTAGGGAATTATTCTTTAATGAGCTTGATTGATCTCCTGAAAGTGTCATTAAAAACAGTAACAATGTAGATTCCCGGAGGGAGATCACCGATATTCATTATTGTCTGGTACTGGCAATTCTCTTTCATTTTTAATAGCCTCCCGACAGGATTGTGAAGCAGTATAGTATATAGCTTGTCATTGCTCAGTGCTACATTGAATGATTCTTTCACGATGGTTGGCCATATAAAGAGCTCAGGATCGCCTGAAAAGTCTTGTTTTTTTACATAAACGTATACTTTATCGCTTAATTGAGTTCCGCATGTTCCGGTTACCGTTGTCCGGTAAAGACCGATATCATTTGCATTAACATTTTGCAGCATCAGATTTGAAGAAATTCCCTGCTCCAGGATTTTACCGTCTTTTTGCCATTGATAAGTAAGGTTATGACCTTCTGAGGTCACATACAGGGTCAGATTTTCTCCAAACGAAACTTCAGTATCGGGAGAAATAGTGGTTATTCTTGTAACAGGCAGAACAGTGAGGTTGATGGTCCTTGAAACAACAGAGCCGCACGAACCTTTTATCTCGCAAAAGTACTGACCTGAATCATCTGCAGTGGCACTAAGGATGCTTAACACTCCTGACGGACCAGAAAACAAAAGATTCCCGTTTCTGAACCAGGAGTAATTCAGGTTATATCCTTCGGCTCTGATGGTAAGGTCAATGGGTTTTTCAGCACATATAACCGTATCAACTGGCTCGCTTAAAATTTTTGTAAGCTTAGCAACATTAACCCTCAGTGTCGACATATCAGACAGCTCTCCGTTGCGGGAAATCTGAAGGGTTACTTTTGCGGGTCCTGTAAAACCGGAATTCCATGTAACAACTGCAGTTCCGGAATTGCCAAAAATAGTTCCGGCGCTCTGTGGTGTCAGTGACCAGTTGTAAGCAGAGGCACCGGCTACTGCGGCTGCAAGGTATTCGCTGTTTGATGTTCCGTAGCAAACGATAGAATCTCCGTGTGGAACAGGTGCGACAAAAGTGATTTCTATCCCGGTCTTCTGAGTGATCCACGATTCAAAAAGTGATAAACGGGTATATGCGCCGTAAGTATCACAATTGGTGCTTCCCCAGCTGACCAGGCCGGCCAGCTTATTCTCTCCATTGACTGATACCACCATAGGGCCGCCACTGTCGCCACTGCAGGCATCCTTGTTACCGTCGCGATAACCTGCCATTATATCTGTTGCTGCTATTTCCTTCCACACTAAAGAAGCCTGTGCATTTGAGACTATCGGCAGCTGGACCTTCTGGAGCGTTGAAGGGTAGACCACCGGATCAACACGGGTGATCCCGTATCCGGTCACCCACGACATAACACCAGGATCGGTGGCTCCTGCAGCTGCATCCTTTGCCGAAATCAGCTTAATGGGCACAGCATTCGGAAAATCGACAGGCTCCTTTAATTTAAGCAGGGCAATATCATTATTAAGTGTCGAAATGTCAAAGGATTCATGCTCTATTACCTCGCTTACCAGATACTTTTTACCCTGAAGTGAATTCCTCGGATTATTGGCACCAACAATTACGTCCATTCCCGATGCAGGAATTTTTACATTATATTCGTCCCTTGTGCAATGAGCAGCGGTAATAATCCACTGGTCACTGATGATCGAACCTCCGCATGTGAATACATCAGATTCAATAAAAACCTGCCAGGGGAAGTCAGAAATAGCCGCGTTTGATCCTCCAGTGATCTTTGCTTCGGCATCGGCTTTTACTCCGGTAAAAAACGGAAAGAAATGATCGCCCGTTCCGGTATCTGAATTAATGAGTAAGATTAAGTTATTGTTTAACAGGAGAGAGTAAAGACTGGTATCAGTATTATCTATCCGTGAGATTGAAATCAGAAAGAAATACCTTTTTCCAGCTTCCAGTGAAAAACGGATCGTATCTTCTGCAGGATATTCAACATCCTTAAGTACCGGCATAAATTTTTCATCAAGAATCTGCCATTCGGAATCTGAGGTATTCCTTGTCCTGGTCAGCTGCACTTCCACTTTCTGCGACAGAACGGATACCGATACAAGCAAAGCAATTGTAAAAAGGAGTACCCTTTTCATGCTCAAAAATAAAATTCAAAAGTAATACAAAATTGCAAGCACTTTACCCCGGGTAAGACATTCGCTTTTTTGCCTCAATAAACCAGAGAAGTTCTTTTACCAGGGCGGATGCTCTTTTATCGGTTTCAGTTTTATCGGCAGGGCGCCCTGCCTCATCAAATGTGCTTTTAATATTTGGGAGGCGAAGAGTTGCGGGAACAGTCATAGCGCCTAATTTCCAAAGAGAAAATTGAATGGATGTAATCACCTGTGTGCCTGCAAAATTACCGTCCGATACCGTGACAAAAACTACTGGCTTGCGTCTCCATTCATCAGTCAGCAGGTCTATAGCATTTTTTAAACTGGCGGGATAGCCCCCGTTATATTCAGGCGTTATTATTATTACTCCATCTGCAGATTTTATTTTATCTGAGAAATCAATCATTTCAGGTGATGGTGACTCCTGGTACTTCAGCCTTTCATTAAAAAGCGGAAAATTATACTGCAGCAGATCAAGAATTTCATGTTCATTGATATCCATTTCTTTCAGAAGGTTACTGAAATACAGCGCAATCCTATGACTTTTACGGCCATTTCTGACACTGGGAGAAATAATGGCTATTTTCGGCATTTGCTGTTGTATTTTAATTTGAAAATCAATCAAAATTATACAATTAATTGATTAGCGGCCTTTTAAAAAAATCCTTTGTGCGACTTCGTGAAACCTTTGAGTTCCTTTGTGGTTAAAAACAAATCCTTGAACCACAAAGGATCACAAAGTAAATCACGAAGGATCACAAAGTTAAAATCTTACTAAAACCTGGTTTTTCAACATCCAATGTCATTCTCTAATTAGCGGACGACAGGTTGGTTCAGAGAATCAACAGGGCTGATTTATTTCTGCCTTTGATAATTCGGAAGTAATGTAACACGCGGATAGCCTATACCTGCAAGCTCAGGATAATATTGGAAAGTCTCTTCTCGGGAATAGAATCCTGTAACGATTACATGGTAATAATCAAATTGTTTCACTATTTCGACTGGCAGGTTAAGTTTTGTCATTATTCTTTTCTGCGCACGTAATGCCTGTGATTCCTTAATAAATATTGCAACCTGCAGAGCTACAGTTGGTTCTCCAATTACAGGTTTCTCTGACATTGAAAGCCGGCCTGGTTTCTCTCCGGTTATCCTTATGGATTCTTCTGAACGCACAAAAACCTTTTGAATGACCACAGGTTCTCTTTCGGCAGGCTCCATAAAAGGTTGTACCGCAACAGGCGCCTGCCATGCATTCTTAACATCAAGCTTTCCATAAGAGGGCAATAGATTTTCAATAGCTTCAAGAACCGTCGGGTCAAGAATAGGCTGATCAGGGGTATCAAGTCGGTAATAAATACCCTTATTATCAATTGTAATCTTTTCAGTGATCGGAGCTGAGATCTGTTTCCTAAGTCCGATTGCACCGGATCTCAGGCGGAATGCGTCTAATTGCAGCTGTGCTTTTTCAGCAGGCGATAACGGAACCTCTCTTTCAATAAGGGTTTCTTTTATTCTTGCAAGTGAGTCTTCCTTAGTGATAAGAAGCCTTTGCTGCTGTCGTGCCAGCAGATGGATTATCCAGAGTTCCTTGAATCCCAGTTTATTAAGCTTTATAATGTTATCATCGACCTCTTCGCGGGTAGGCAGATCAAGAATACGAACCCTGTAATATTCACCCTCAATAGTTATCTGGACATCCTTTCCAAGCTCCCTCTTCAGCATTCTCTGAAAGCCTTCAGCATATGATTTGCTCCTGAATGCACCAATCTGAATTGCCCAGCTGTCCTGGGTTATTGTATAAACTTCCTCGGATATTTCGTGAAGGATCATGTAAGTTGTATCCTTTTTGACAGCGGGCACTTCAGGATACAACAGGCAACTCCGGAGCAACAGGGCTCACTTTTGCAGTGTCACCCGGTACAAGTTTTAATGCGAAATCCAGACCGTCAGCTATATCCCCGTCAATTCCTCCTGCAATAGTGAACTGCAGAGTTTCGGGATCTGAAATCATATTGAGTTTCCGCAACTGGGAGGTATCAATGCGGACGGTATATGTTCCTGATGTGAGACCCAGATAGCTGAAATAACCATCATCTTCAGTAATCGTCTTTCCTGCAGGTTTAAGTTTGCTGTCGAAGAATCCTATTACAATACGTCCCTGACCTCTCTTTTCCCCATCACTTTCAAGAAATACAAAACCTGTGGCTTCACCCGCAATAATTACAGGAATTTCAATACTCTTCAATATATCAGGATCAACTGCAACATTGTAAGTCTGTTTGGCTAATCTCCAGGAGATATTATCAAAACTGTTGGGATCAAGGTCAATAAAACAGCTGGTATAGGGTTCCAGTCCAAGTATCCTGATTGTTGTGTCTCGATCGTTTCTGACAATACGTCCTCCGTTTGAATGCAGATTGAGGCCCTGGGCTTTGGGCTCGCCGGGATCCTTTTTCCCGTTGGCATTAAGGTCGAGGAACGGAATTACCGATATCCCGCCCTTACCAACATTGGGACGATTATCGGTTCCAAGATATTTTGTTTTTCTGTCACGAATAAGACTTCCCCTGGCATACTCAATAAAGCTTGTCTTATTGTTGTACTGCCTTACTGCGGCACCTGCCTGGGCAAATGAGAAGTCATAGCGAAATCCTGCTTCTGCCAGCCTGAGGTTATTTCTGAAATTCTGTTCATACGACAGATTCATGAATCCGTTTTTTATAACACGCTTTTCAAGCCTGGCCTTTGCCGAGAACAGTTTGTTCTCTGTAAATCCGTACTGAGCCTGAGGCATGAGAATAAATCCTCCCGGAAGCCTGAAAGCCAGGGCCAGATTGCTGTAGAGATAAGGTTTTACATTTTCGACGAAAAGTGCATAAGTGGTAAGGTTTGTGCTCACACCAAAAACGGATCCTGAGATAAGCCATTCAGCAGTAGTATATTTTGTGGCAGGAAGAACAATCTGATTTACCGAGAATCGCTGGAATGATGAGAATTTGCCAATTTTAAGAGGCATTGACAATGTCGCCTTTCTCTCTTCCCTGTAGTTATAGAATATAGCTTTCTGCTCCTTGTCGTATAATGTATAAAAGGCGTCGAACTGAAGATTTGACGGGAGCCTGTAGGAGAGAGTGCCCCTTGCCCTTACCCCCGGAGCATACTCACCCGAAAGGAGAAGATTGCTCGTTACCCGAGGGATGCATTTACATATGGCATGAATGGCTGGGACGTGACGGATGAAAGATATTCTGCTCCGCCACCGACTGTCAGACTTTTTGTGGCCCCGTAATTAACACTGGCCCTTGAAAACCTGCTTGCGGAGGTGTCTTCAACTATACCGGCGCTTAATGTGTACTCAAGGGTCTTCTCGGGGAGAAAATTATATGGTATTGAAATGTTCTGCTCCCGTGTACGTTCCTCACCCCAGGGGCCGAAGAACTTTAGTCTTACAATTGAGTTGCCATACACAAGGGGTACCTGAAAACTGAAAAAGCCGGAAGCATCGGCTTTTATGTAATCTACGAGAACGCTGTTCACGTAGAGCTCGACAATCCAGCCGGGTTCTGTTTTATCGCTAAGGGTATAAGTGCCAAATGATCTCCTGTAGGTTGTAGGAGTATTTGTAAGCTGGATCCCGACAACAGGATTATAGATTGAGGCAATGGCATTTGTCCGGATCTTTCCTGCCATCACCTGCCTTAAAGGTGCAAAATCGTTATTGACATAGCGCCACAGGTAATATTGTTGTTTTTCTGTAAGGGGATCTGTACTGTTATAGTATAATGAAGCTGTTGCCTCTCCTCCTGCTATCATTGACCCGAGAGCCAGGTTTAGCCTCGTGTCGGATTTGCCGTTTATCTCCTGTTCTGAAGTAACAGCCCAGTCGGCCATTCCGAACCTGAAAAGCGGATAAGTCCGGCCGATAGTTGTATCAGCCTGTACATCACCTTTGAGACGGGCGATATTGCGCCTCATCTCTTCCTGTTTCATTTCACGGATCAGAGGCAATTCAAGCTTGCTTGTAATGTTCACCGAAAGAGCCCTGAAACTGAATTTGCATTCAAGGCCAAACACTTTTCCGTAATAGAATGATTTCAGGTAAAGACTGGTTTCGGTCCTTATCAGATCACCTCCTTCAAGTTGGAATGTATTATCCTGGTAAACAATCTGGTTCTTTGTCCTGTCGATTATATATGTTGCTTCAGGATTTACAAAAAATCCTGAGATTGTCTCCAGCCCGGCTGAGGGAATATTTCTTATCTTAAGAAAATCAAACAGGTCAGTAACAGGCAGATACAATTCCTCACCCTTGATAAGGGCGTTGATCTCTCCACCTCCTATGCCGGGGATCTCAAGGAAAACAGAAATTTCATCGTATTCCGGGAGATCCTGTGAATAAAGTCTCTCCATTCCGGCAAAGAGCAAGAGGATTAAAAAAACAACTGAGAAACGGTTTACGATAAAACGCACACATCCTGAGTGAGAAACTTTGGAGTATGCTTTTAAAACCGTCATTTTGTAATTTCACTTAATTAAATAAAACTTTTTATTCCCTGACAAGTGTTATGTCGAAAGTTCCCGTGTAGCTGCCAGGCGGATTAGCAGCAGAATTACCCACTGTAAGAGTCCCTCCGATATAAAGAGGTATAGCGATATTGAAGTTAACATTAGAGACAAACGGCGATGCCGGATTGGAGCCCCCGATATGAAGGTTCATTGTTCCTGACGGGATACCTGAAAGTATTGCATCCGGACCATTTAGTATTGATATTACTGTCCCACGGTGTGCGTGTACCTCAAAAAGCGCAGCAGAGAAAGGAATTCCAAGACCAAGCAGAACAACATCACCTGTCGAAGAACGTGAACCAGAAGGAAGTATAATAACGGTACCTCCGGAAGCGCCATGATAAAAAGCACCGAAGCTCAGACCCTGGGGGGTTGCATCTATGCGGATCGGACGCGGAGGCGGTTCCTGTGCTTTCAGCATGGGAGTTATTGAATACATTAAAACAACCAGTATTATTAAGACAGTCCGGGACCGGTGGTCATTTATTCTGGATAATATCATCTGTTCTGTATAAATATTTTTCTTGAATTCTTATATGTTTTCGATAAAAAGCCGACAATATAGATGCCATCTTTGAAACCAGGATTAAACTCATAATAACCCGGATCTGAAATTCTATTGGTAAATAAAACCTGACCTGTAAGATTAAAAATTGACAGCAATCCTGAACCAATTTTGTCAGTGTTGATATAAGCTTTAACAATTCCATGTGTGCTGTAAACTGTAAATGAATTATTATTTGAGCTGGTATCCGGAGGTTCAATTGTTTTTCTCATAAGGTTGAGGAAGAACCTGTTCTTATATTCACCCACTTCCAGATTAACCCTGTATTCTTTATTATTAAGAAGGTCATTTTCTGTACCAGACACCATGTCAGTTAAAAAGATTTTATCCCAGGGGAACTCCTCCACTAAATCGATAATCCTGAAAACAATATTACCATCGATATTAGTCTTCAGGCCAAGCGGGATTCTGCAAAGTGAATCCTGGTTATCAGGCAGAGCGTCAATGGATAATTTTATTCCGTCAGCATCAAAAGCGTATAGATTAGGTACATTGTAATCAGTATTCATAAGCTTTCTGGCATCCAGGAAGGTGTCGAATCCTGTTTGTGCTTTTTCATCAAAATAGATTACCATCGGATCTGTGGAAGCAGGATCATCAGCAAAAGTTGCTCCCAACCGGATCATTGGTCCCTGGCTCTTTCCCTCCGATTTCACAAAAGGATGTGTAAGATCAGTGACCCTCACACTGTTGTTTAATCCTAATGTCCCTGTCACCGGATAGGAACCGTCAGAAACATGTATAAAAAATCCCTGCATTGAAGGAATTATGGCTGTAGCAAGACCGTCGCTTGAGATTCCGTTAATATAAGTACTGTAAGTTCCTCCATACTCGTCGGTTGTACTGGCTTTAAAGTAATAAAGAGCATTGTCAATATTTGTCTTGGTCCATCCCAAAGCAGCGTCCCAGTTAATTGGAGAGGGGTAAGGATTACCAACAAGATTAAAGCCAAGGGTATAGGGCTTATTATTGTTGTATAAAGTTATTGAGAGAGGGCCATTATTTATGGTACCTGTAATATCAGCAGTAAACGGAACTCCTGATGATCCAAAGTTTGCAGCATATCCAAGCAGCCTGCTAAGCGGATCGGCAGTAGTTATGTAATCCACCCAGCCTGATGTTGTACTGCCTTCATTATATCTGAATAGTGTTGGGAAAGAAGCACCAAGGTCGATATCATCACTTAGTTCATTTACTGTGGCAGACTGGAAAGGAGAGCTTATATACTTATAGCCGAATTTCGATGGAAGATAACGCTGCATGGTTACATTTCCTGTTACGGTTCCTGAACCTGAACCATCAATCAAAGCTGTTCCTGAAGCTGATGAGACTAAAGTTAAATATCCGGCTGATGCAATAGTCCCGTTCTGAATATTGACGATCCCGGTAACATTGAGTGTCCCCAGTAGGCTTACACCGGTAGCATTGCTGATAGTCAGGTTTCTGATCGTATTACTGCTGAAAACATTGGCACCGATTGTCTGAGCTGATGATCCGTTCAATAAAATTGTACCGTTCGAAGCATTAAAAGTTCCATTATTTGTAATTGTACCTGCTATCTGCAAAGTATTTCCGGAGATTGATAAGGATGATCCTGCTTCTATTGTTAAATTATTAACAGTACCGGTTGCGCCTGCACTGAGTACAGGTTTATTTGGGACATTTGGGATTTGAACAAGGGTTGATATGGCCGGTAAAAATCCGCAGGACCAGTTTCCGGTAACATTCCAGTCAGCGCTGATGGCTCCTGTCCAGGTCAGGTCCGAAATAATGGTTATCGGACTTGTGGCTGTTACAACTCCACAACTGCCGGCTGCTGCGATTGTATTCGTAACAAAATAACTTCCGGGTGTGCTTGCTGCCAGGTTTACCTGGCCTGTTGCTGTACTTATAAAGACTAAGCCGGCTGTTGATGAGAATGTACCTGCAACTCCTCCGCCACTGAAAGTCGGGGACGGATTTGCTGCGTTGGGACAATAAGGAGTTCCGCTATAACTGAAGGTTGCAATCGGCAATAAGTTAACAGTAATGTTTACAGTTCTGGCCGGACTTGTTCCACATGCATTGGTTGCAGTCACGCTTAATGTGCCGCTCGTCGCAGTTGAATTAAAATCGATTGTCACTGAATTACCTGTTCCATTTATTGTATGACCTGTTCCGCTATAAGACCAGTTATATGTATTGCCCGGAACATTAGGAACCGTATAGACATAGCCTGAAGAACCCTGACATACAGTTGCAGGTGCTGAAGTGAAACTGGAGGGACGTGCAGCTGCAACAGGGTATGATATTATTACGTCATCGAAGGAGGTACATGTGACATTACTGATGGTCCACCTGAGTGTATATGTTCCACCCAGTACTCCTGTAAAAACAGTTGTATTAAGATCTCTGTTGATCAGCGTACCTCCGGCCCCGCTTACAATTGTCCATAGGCCGGAATAAGGAGCAGGATTATTGCCTGCAAGAACGGTCCCTGAGATTCCGCACAGCGATTGATCCGGCCCTGCATTTGAAACAGGAGGATTAACATACACATTAATGATTGTCTGGTCAACCACACCTGTATTGGCACCGCTATTATAGGTAAAGCCGGTTAATTTATATGCTCCAGGAATTGGCGTTGGCAGGGTATATGGTAATGAAGTTACATTTATTACCGGTTGTGAAACACTATTAATTGTATAGTTGAGTGAATAGTTTAAAGTAATGGGATCAAAGGATGTGAAGCTGACAGGTATTCCTGCTGTACCGCATACAGGACCAGCCGGAGAGAATGATGCCCTTGCTATTGTAGGTGTAATACTTGCGGTTGTGTAATTCTTAGGCGTAGCTGAGATATTTACATTATTTAAAGTTGCTACATCACCATTGTTATTGTCTCCCGTAGAAGTTGAGGCCAGCTCATTCCAGGAACCGGCATTATATTCGGCAACCCGCATATCAGCTATTCCATTTACGGTCATAAGAGGAGTCAGAACACTGTAAGGATCCCAGCCGATTTTGACTTTGGCGGTAGTCGCGGCAGATGTATTGACGCTCCAGCATTCAATTGTGTTGGAGACCAGCAATGGCGGAGTTAAAGAATTTGCCGTCGGATTTGGGGTAAAGTATTCAGCTGTCCATGCAAGTGTGCTTCCGGCCGTTGATGTGAGTGTAAAATTATGTCCCTTAATAGTTCCTTTTCCAATTGGATAAAGGAAGCTGCCTCCGTTGACGATCTGCTTGATCAACGGACCGTTGACAAAAGAAGTCGCAATGCCTCCGGATGGTGTAATGGCATCTGAAGATGTGCTTAACAATGTAACTTTGTTTGATGGGGTTGTAAGTATGATACCATTTGTGAGCAATAGTTTATTGTTAACTTCAACCAGTCCGTTCACCCCAATGTTTAGTCCCGAAGGATTATTTATTTCAAGATTGTTAAACTTATTGGATCCGGTGAAGTTACCGGTCAGTCCTCCAAGAGTCTGGACTGATGTACCGGCAAAAGTGACGGTCGAAGCCGGGGCAGCTCCCGAACCGCTTAAAAAGCCACCGGTATTATAGAGCTCAATTGATCCGTTAATGATAAGCTTGCTGTTATTTACACTGTTATCAAGCACCGGTCCATCAATTACAAGTCTCTTACATATTGTCAAATCCTTGTTTGGAAGTACTCTTGTGCCGGTCCCGGTAACCAACATATTGGGCAGGTTACTGAACTGGGAAGCAATAATTGTATATGTACCTGTTCCCCCGTATTCTATGGTTCCGTTCCCAGAGCAATCAATAAATGAGTTATAATTACCTCCGGGTAGATTCCCCATTTCCAGGTAAATCTTACCATTACCATCCACATTGCCAAGGTAATGCCCTAGGGTTGGGGAAATAACTCTTAGTTCATTGTTGATGGTTGTATTTACGACATAAATATTAGAAATATCAGTTGTTACAATATGATCAATAATTACTATTGCTCCGGATGGCCCACCGGCCGGACATGCAGGGGAAGATCCTAAGGGAGTCCATATGGCCGGATTTGACCAGTTCCCGTTATTATTTGTTTCATATGTCGGAACTTCAATAGGGAATGCAATGTCCTTGCCGGCCGTATAATCAGCGTTAAGATTGCTGCTGCCTGAAAAGAAAAATCGGACCAGGTGATTGATTTCATCGACATTATCTGTTGCAGGCCCTGAGGGTGCTAATGACCAGGTGTTGGCTGGGGATACAAGTTTGGCTGCAACATAATCGCCCTCAGCACCTGCAACGTCGCCAGGGAGATACTGTAATAACACATCCCCGGTAAAACCTGAAATGCCGGAGCTTTCAATCTGCCAGTAGTATTTCAGAACATTAAGCGGATTCAGAACACTCGGATGACTTTTGTCTACGGGATTAACATTTAGATAGCCCACTGTTGCATTTGCCGTGATTGTGAAAACAGCAGGAGTGTATTTTCCTGAAACCCCTACAGGAAATGTAAATGACTGAGGTACCGCAGCGAAAAACTTCCTGACTCCCGGACTGCTGATAACTCCATCAGACATAATCATTCTGTTTATTCCGGGCACGCCTAAAATACTGCTATTCTGGCTCAGTGTAAGGAGGTTTGAGTTAATATTGAAGATTCCCTGAGTAAGCACAAGGTTGTTCTGAAGTATGATACCGTTGTTAAGCTTAACTCCGGAGCCATTATTAATCTCAAGCTTACCAAATGCACCTGCTCCGGATATCTGTTGCTGGAGTGTTCCGGATAAACTGATTCCACCCAGGTTATTGTCATCGGTATATGTACCATTATTTACTATGTTCCCTGACAGTGTTAGTTTTTTATTGCCAAGGATCAATGTTCCGCTTCCGATAAACAAATCCTGGTTAACGGCAAAACTGTTATTGACTGTAAGTGAGTTGGCGGATGATACATTAAGATTGTTAAAATTTGACACCGAACCTCCGCTTATTGTTTGAGTCTCCCCATTAAAGGTTGTTGTATTGGTACCATAAGTGTAAGTACCGTTGTTTACAAGATTTCCTTTAAGCAAAACATTAATATTATTAGAGCTAAGTATGCTTTGTGCGTTACTCAGGGTCAATGATCCGTAAAGCTCCAGCGGACTTACAATCAGTCCCAGTATTCCATTCACTCCGGCTCCTGCAGCGCCTGCGACAGTGAGGTTATTAAGAGGGATATTTGAGTCCATTAAATAATTCTGAAGGGTATTTGGGGTAACATTTGTAAAAACTATTGTTCCACCTGTTACCAAAGAACTTGCCGGTCTGAGATAAAGGTCCCCAAAAGTGGTCCCGCCACCACGGACAATAGTAAGTGTGCCTCCCGACATGTTAAAAACGCTTCCCCCGTTAAGTACTTCAAGCTTTGCTTTTGTTGCCAGTGCATTGTTTCCGTTAATGATCAGATTACCACCGGATTGTGTGTAGGTTAGAACACCATTGGTGGTTGTTGCAGGTCTTCTGATCTGACCATTGACAGTAAGAGTACCTCCCCTGATTTCTATTGCAGATGTTCCGCTGCCCGAATATTCAATATCATTGTTGTTTGCAGGAGCAGCAACAGGTCCGATATAAACACTGCCGTTTACAATAGTGAGTTTCCCATCAAGTATTAAATCGTTATTGTTTGTCGCATTGTCTCCGATAAGTATATTTCTGGCACCTGTATTTGAATAATCAATATATAATCCTGCTGAGGAAGGGATATTAAATGAAGACGTAGTTGATATTGTAAAATGAGAGCCCGGATTAGTTCTCATATATCGGAATGTTCCATTCAGCAACGTCAGCCAGTTATTAGCCGGAGTGCTTAATGTCCCTGCTATATCACAGGTAAGAGTGGTGGATTGAGAGTTCCCTTTGTTTATTGTGACATTATTAAAAATTGTATTTGGAACCGCACCAACACCACTTGTAATTGAAGCATTTGTGTTTCCTGAAAAAGTTAAATTGACATAATTATTGCCATTAATAAATCTGGCACTGGGGTTACGGTTACTATTATTGATGAAGCTGCCTCCGATTTCAAAACTATTCAGACGCGTTGCGCCGCCATTGTTAACAGGGTAGTTGTTGTAAGTATCAAATACCGCTCCCGCGGCTATTGTGACATTTCCATCCACAATCAGATGCTGGGGAGTCTGGTCATCAAGAAATAGAAAGGTGCCATTATTGATGAACATATTACCGGTAACACGGACGGTTTTTTCAACCACGGGCGAGTAAACACCGGCGGTTAACCAGCTCATTGTTACCCATGCATCAGGGTTATCTCCGGCAATTGTCAGGTCTCCCTTGATTGTTGTATAGCTGTTATTAGGCAAAACAAGATTATCACCTCCTTTGGCGGTAAGGATAAGATTCCCATAGGTATTTACATTTGGAGGCAAAATATATTCTGCACCCACGGTACCATCGATATCATAAAATTCTGTGGTTCCCCGGTTATTGTTAAAATCAGAAAAATCACTATTGGCAGGGAATGAAAATACTTTTGGTGAACCCACAGCTGTTGTCAGCCTGAAGAGACCGTTATTTCCTGAGGGATGGTTCATAACCATGCTGAATGTACTCCCGGTCCATGTATATATATCAAGGGTTGAGCCGGATTGAATCTGCAAGCTTGCACATCTCTGATCTGCTGTTAAATTAACTGTACGGTTATTTTCGATAATTACAATACTGTTTGGTCCGGGGAAATTAACTCCCTCCACTGCCCCTGCGGGCACTGCTGGTCCTCCTGAAGTATATGACCATGTTGTATTAATGTTCCAGGCAGAATTTGCAATACTATAAAACGTCAAAGGTGCCCCGAATGACAGATCACCTGCTGTATAATCTGCATCTAAGAAACCGGTACTATTGGTCGGAGTGGTCCAGTCTGTGATTAAGTTCGATGTATTATCAATTGGAGGGTTGGCATTTGTTCCGGCTCTCCAGGTAAAATCATTGCTTGTATATAGCGATGGAATATAATTGCTCTCATTTCCCGCAATATCACTCTGGTCATATGTAAAAGAATGGGTTATGGAATTGGGTGCTATTCCTGTGAACCCTGATGACTTTATTCTCCAGAAATAGGTAAGACTTTGTCCGTTAATAGTCGTACTGGGGTGTTCATAACCAACAGGATTGACAGTTATTGAACCGTAGTCTGCCGGAGCTGAACTGAATCCGACAACAGCAGGAGTATATTTTACAGGTCTGGCAGGTACAATTGTGGGTGCCCCAACCGGGAATGTAAACGGGGCAGTAGAAGAATATACTTTTGTAACACCTCCGTCTCCTGCATTACCTGCTGTCTGAATATATCTTGTTGAACTACCGTTAGCAATTGAAGCCGTGGAATTCAGCTTTAGATTATAGATGCTGATATCAAATAATTTATTCTGCGAGAATGTCAATACTCCGTTGATTGTAGTATTTGCAAGGAGTGATACCGGGGCGACCGCCGCATTAGTATTATTAAGTTCGATATTGCCAAAGATTCCGTTACCATCGATACTCTGTGTTAAGGTTCCGTTTAAGACAATTTTACCCGTTCCCCTGTATACACCTGAGTTAAAAACATTTTTAGCAGCATTAATTGTTTTCCCGGAATCATCCAAAGTCCCTGCAACAATCCTTAAATTATCTGCAACATTGATGGTTGATTGTGTTCCGGCAAAGTTTAAAACAACACCTGCAGGTTTGTCAATAGTCAGCTTATTTAGAGAAATCGGAGCTGCCAGGTTAACAGTAAATGTCTGATTTCCTGTTCCGTTAAAAGTAGTTGTGTTCGCACCGGCAGTATATGAAGTTCCCGCAGCGATTGAAAAATTTCCACCGACTGTAACATTGAGATTATTAGCTGAAAAATCTCCTGAAGAAAGAGTAATATCCTTGAGGATAACCAAAGGAGAGGTATTTAATTGAACAACAGAAGTACTGCTTACCCGATCAATCAGCATATTGTACAATGGGGCACTTGAATTAATGAGGTAGCCGGCAGCATCAGCCAGTGAGGTTCCGGTAGTTGGTCTGATTTCAAGGGTTCCTCCGGTTACATTTATATTTGAAGAAGAAGATTTTACATCAAATGCCTCCTGTTCTGATCCGCTGATACCGCAAACGTCATAAATACGTATTGTTCCCCCGGACATATTGAAGATATTGGCTGTTTGTTCAAGGTTAAACGAGCCATAGCCGGAACTGATACCATTAGTTGCTCTTGAGGTATTTAACGTACTGACTGAAACATCTGTAAGATCAGCAACAGTTGAATAGGACGCCGGAGTACGCTGGAATCGGCCAAGGAGAATGAATAATCCTCCGGTCTGCGTATATGATGCTGAACCGGTTGATGAAAGAAGTTGCTTTGCTTCAATTGTTCCCCCGTTGATAATGATCTGTCCCGAAGCAACATTTGAAGTGATTAATCCACCTGATTCGCGGGTTGAAAGATAGCCATTGTTTATTTGCAGTTTGCCAAATATATCAACTGCGCTGAACCCCCCTTTAGTAACACCTATTGTTGCATTGTCGGGAGCCGTTACAGTGTATGCAGTATTTACTTCCCGGTAGTCATCAGCACTTGAAAGAATAACCACATCAACTCCGTCAATTATTAAAGCTCCTTTAGATGGGATGTAATAATCGGAGCTGGCGACAATCCCTTCAGAAAGAGAAGGGATGATGAGCGAGCCTTTTAGTACTAGAGTCCCGGTGCGGATCCATAAAGCTTTTCTTAGGTTTGGATCGCTTGAAACAGCTCCGTCAGTGGCCAAAATATTTGCTCCAAATAATTTAAAATTTGTATAGTTTGTCGAATTTATAGTCAGTTTGTAAGTCTGGTCGATCCCTTTATCAAGGATAAGATTATAAAAGTTTGTAATCCCGTTACAATTTAAAGTATTGTCGCTTGCTCCCTGGAAATATACTGTTGCGGCACCCGATGTTGCCCCTGCTGCTATAGGAGGGAAAGCATTGTACAAAGGATAAGGCAGATTTGTAAATTTAACTGTTCCGTTGTTTGTAAAATCACCCCTGATGATAACTGTATGGAAATTGAGATAATATGTAAGAAATGGAGCTGTACCTCCGGCACCCCCGATAGCAGTATTTGTTACACCATTACCGACAGATATAAAAGCGCTGTTGTCAACAGTTAAATTCCCGTTTATGGTAAGGGTCAGCTTTGAAACAGAAATATTATTATTGATCTGAAATGTCCCTCTCTTAACGTATAAATTACCATTTAAGGTGATGTTGGTTAATTGTGTCGCAATAATATCTGATGTATTAATTGTGAGGTTATTATAAGTAGTTTGAGCTGCGGGTAAAGTAAAGTTGGCACTATTGTTATATTCAGTAGTCCCTCCGCCGGTATTAATAAATGTGTTGGTTACAGCAGAGGGAAAATTAACAGATGCCAGTCTGAGTGTCCCCTGTCCGTGAAGTGCAAATAATGAATTTGTAAACCTGTAAACACCCTGATCAAGAAAACCACCGGCATCAATTGTGATATCAAGATTCGGGTTAGTAATGTCACCCGGAAAAGAAACTGTACGACCCGTCAGGATTCTGACTTTATCATTATCTCCCGGGATAGTTGTTCCGATCTGAAGAGTTCCGCTCGGATCTGATGTCCATGTTGTTGGTGTGTTCCAGTTACCGGTCTGATAGGAATAATAGGTATGCAGGATTTTCCCTATACAGAAATATGGGCCGGGATTAAGAAGAGAAGGGGATATTATTGAGGATGTATTGCTCGAACCACCAATTGCTGAATAATTACCCGGAACAGCAGCTGACATACAGATAGTTTTTGAAAAATCGAGACCACTTTCATATAACTCAACCTTTGCGCTAGTAAGGTTTCCACTGTTTAAATTGGCCAGTGACCAATAGCGCGGATCAACAGAACCTATAGTTGTACCATCACCTGTTAATGCACCGGTAGCATTTACCTTTGCCTGTAGTACCGGACCTGTTGCTCCTGTATTTACATCCCGGAGGCGAATTCCTTTGAAAACTGATCCATCTCCTATCGGGAACAAATAGTCATTACCGGTTCCTGTCAATCCTGCAGCTAAAGTTCTTTCAACAGCACCAGAGGTGACATTAACAAATGAACCAGCTGTCCAGACTACTGCTGCGGCGGGATTTGTATTTGTGATTTTAAGAATGTTTGCACCAGCCTGGACTATCCCATTTGTAAGAGTTAAAATCCCTCCTGAGGCAAGGGTGATGTTACTGGTCATTGTAACACCATTTATGTTGTTTATAGTAAGGTTATTCAGATTAGTAACACTGCTAAGGATAGAGACCCCGGCCGACGAACCGCCAAAAGAGAGGCTTGAGGAGGAACTGGTTGCTAAGTTGCCAGGAGTTCCTGCTATTGTAGGTCCATTAAGTGTTAGTCTTGTCGGGCCAACTGTAAAAGTACCCGCCGTAAGAGTCAGTGTTCCGTTTATTGATAAATCAGCTCCTAAATTAATATTCCTGTTTGTATTAAAATTATTCAATCCGTTAAGGATCGCATTTAACGTGATATCAGAGCCAGTTCCAATTGTAAGGTCAGAGGCTACCCCTCCTGTCAAAGATCCGGCACCATAGCTAAGATTTGCTCCATCGGACAGAGCAAGTGTATTTGCTCCAATTGATAATGCTCCTGAAGAGAGAATAAGCACTCCGCCTACAGTAACATTTCCACACATAGAAACTGATCTGTCGATTGTAAGATTATTCAATGTCACGGTTGGAAAGTTTGCTGTTCCGGCACCAGCAATAATAACATTGGAAGTACCTCCTCCTGTAAGAGTTCCGCAATTTATCTGACCATTAAGTGTCAAAGTATTTGCCCCAATAGATAATCCAGCGCCGGTTGGATTAAAGGTCCCGCTTATTGTAAGCGAACTTTGCAAAGTAACGGAACTTGTATTTGTTATTGAAAGTCCATTTAAAGCAACCACACTTGTTGGGATTAAAACATCTGATGATGTTCCTCCGAATACAAGACTGGATGAAGCTGTAGTTATTAAATTTGCAGGAGTGCCAGCAATTGTAGGGCCATTTAGTGTCAGCGTATTTGCTCCAACAGAAAACGCTCCGCTGGTAAGAGTGAGAATACTGTTGATAGTAACCGGGTTTGTAAGAGCGACTCCGGAGGGGTTATCAATAATGATCCCTCCGGTACCATTGAATGGTGCCGGAAATTCAATACCGGTTGTCTGAGCAGCTGAACCTTTGTACTGAATTGTGGCAGCTGCACCATAGGTTGGCGTTGTTCCGGCTGCTGTTGCCGTTCCCTCTAAAGAAAGAATTCCATTGACAGTAACTCCGGTAACGGTTTTTGCACCACTGCCGGAAAGTGTAAGATTATTGTAAGTAACCCCGGCACATGTCTGTGCACCACCGGCATACCATTCCACTGTTCCTGTTCCAGCTGTGAAAGTTCCTCCGGTTCCACTGGCGTTACCTCCAATCTTTAGAAGGCTTGAACCTCCATTTAAGGTGCCATTGGTTCTCGTCCATGCACCGGTGAATGTGTGTGTTAATCCGGAACCCAGATTGAGAGTTCCCCCTACTCCATTGATTGTTAATCCATTACCGTTGACATTGCCTGTGAATGTGGCAATGCCAGCGGTCTTGGACAATAACACCACTCCTGTGGTTGTGAATCCGTCAATACTCTGTGCCGCCATTGTATTTGTAATGACAATCGGAGAACTACCAGCAGAAAGCGAACCACCGTTGACAAAATTACCACCAAGTGTAAGCTGTAAGTTATTGGTAGCCAATGTTGCTCCGCTATTAATTGTAAGCGGTATTGAAGCATTAAAGACTTTGGCTACGTTCATGGTTATTGTCCCGGTATTGGCTATAATCACACCCCCGGTTGCCGCAAAAGGAGTTCTCCATTCTTCGGCCGTGGCAGTTCTCGCCGTTGTTGTGTTGTATTGAAGTGTGGCATTTGCACCATATGTTACAACTCCGGTTGTGACAACAACCGTTGCAGTTCCTTCCATAGATAGTACTCCATTAACAGTAGGTGTAGTAGCAAATGTCTTTGCACCGGTACCGGAAAGCGTAAGATTATAGTATGAAGTTACTTTAGCTGTCTGGGCTGCACCCGAATAATTTACAGTATTTCCATTATTTGTAGCGGTAAGGGTGGTAATGATGGATGTTCCTCCAAGGTTTAGTGTGGTATTTACTGTCTGAGTCAATCCACCGGTTCCTCCCAGAGCAGTGCCGATTGTCAAAGTGCCATTATTCGTGAGTGTAACACCGGTTACAGTTACACTGGGTATTGATATTGTTCCTGTTAATGCCTGATTGTTCGTGTTAAAAGTATAAATGCCTGTACCTGCATTAAATGTACCGCTGTTTGAAACACCTCCTCTGAAGTTAATTTGTTCATTAACCGTATTATTATTCCAGATACCTGTGGCATTAATTGTAGTTAGTCCTGTAAAGGTTTTTGTTCCAGTTGTGCTTGTATGATTTATGGTTCCGTTTAAAGTTGTTGTTCCGCTTACCGTAAAATTGAATCCTGCAACCGATAACGTTGCACCATTGGCGATACTTAAACTGGCACAAGCTGCATCTGCTGCTGTAGTTACTGTAAAACCTCCTTCTATAAATACATTATCTCCAGCAATCGGAAAGCTTGCACCTGAAGCTCCTCCCGATGTTGCTGACCATGTGGAATTCTGGTTCCAGTCTCCGGTTGCTACTGAATAACGGTCAGCTGCAAAGGATACAATTACTGAAAATGATAAAACCACTGCCAGGAATAACTTCTTGCAGGTAAGGATCGGTCTTATCATGTTTTCAGTTGTATAAATGCAAAAACTGCATCATCAGAATGAGTTTTATTTAAGCGGAAGTTCTGCTTCAGCCAGCCTGACCGGCTTAACATCTGATGAGGCGGTATATATAACACGTAATGTTCCGGTTCTGAAGTCAACTCCCGGAACCTTGTTCAGGTTAAACTGAAACCGGCGTTTTGTATTTGGAGTATAAACAGCAACCCCGTTAGCCAGACCCACCCGGGTTATTTTCCCCTGGGTCGAGATATGGTCAACAGTAAGATCCCCGAATACCGACATGTTCCCTGATCTGTTAAAGACCAGGCTGAATCGAGGGACTGTGTCATTTGCCATCTCAAACCCAAGGTCCGAAATTGAGACCTTTGCAGTTGATTCTCCAACACGGATTATTGCCGGAATAGTTATGCCAAAAACAGGGGTAAGCATAACTGATATCGTTGTTGTATCTTTTGCTTTTTCTTTTTCACCCAGTGGTGAAATTTTAGGGATTGACCTGAAATAAAAATGAGAACGGTATTCTCCAGGCTCCAGTTCGTTTGATCTTATCAGCTGTATCTTTACTGCCTGGGCTTCATTTGGTCCAAGGGTTACTGACCTCGGAAAAAACCTGATGAAGCGATCGGCAAACTTCTGACCGGGATCAGGATCGGTAATGGTCTCAAAACCGCCATCTTCCTTCATCCTTATCTGCATCAGGGAAATTGCATAAGTCGCTGTATCTTTTCCGGTGTTTGCCAGGTTCAGGTCCATCGATCTTTTAGAACCCTCAAAAACGACCCTTCTCGGGGTTATCAACAGGTCTCCCTGAGCCCTGCAACCGCGCTGGGGAAATATTATAGAAATCAAAACTAATGCAATGAACATCATCAGGGACTTCAACATGCAGAAGTTTGAACACTTATATAGGAGATACATTTTGTGTTTTGTCATAAGCCCGATGGTTTATAAATCTGCTAGTTAAAGTCAAAAGTTACCGTATATGTTCCGGTGTAAATTCCCACAGGATTGTCATACATAGGGCCAACTTTTAGGGTGGCACCAACATATACAACCTGAAAACCTTCCTGAAGTGTTCCGGTCCCGATTCCTTGTCCGGGTTCTGACACCCAGTCCTGAATTTGCATCGTTTTTGCATTTGAGGTGTGAGTAAGAACCACCGGACTTGTCGGCAGTGAAATAGAATAGGCTGCATCAGCGTCGCCTGAGACATAGAAACTTGCTGCATTATGTGACCCGATACCCTTGAAGACACTTCCAATAACTGAAATTGTGCTCTGGGGGGTAAGAATTATCATTCCTCCCTGGGGTCCCGGAGAAAACTTTCCAAAATTCAGCTGTGATGTCTCACTGGCAGTGAAAACCGGGATTACTTCGGCAATAACATGACCAGTTGCACTCACTGCATTACCGGACTGGGCACAGACGAATATTCCGGTTACATGCAAGGTAAATATCAGGCTGAAAGTTAATCTCTTAAGCCTTTTCATTATGCCTTTTAGCAGCTATGATCTGAAAACCTAATTATAATTCACAGTCACTGTAAACGGAGTTCCCGATACATATGTTCCTGCCGGCTGGCTTGCACCAACGTTTAAAGTTGCACCAACAGTCAGAGCCTGAGAACCACCGGCACTTAATGTACCAGTACCGCTTGGAGTGCTGGTCCAGGTGTCAACTGTCATAGTGTTTGCACCAAAAGTAATAGTTGTTGCGGCGGCCGGCAAAGTGATTGCGTAAGTATAGGCTGCTGCACCTGTAACATTAAATGCACCTGCTGCGACAGTTCCGGTGACTGCCGGAAGAGTAACTCCACCCGTAGTTGAACGGACAGCTGCCGGAGTCATGACTACTGTACCCGCAACGGCTCCTACTGCAACGTTACCAAAATTCATATTTGCTGTGTTCGCAATTCCAATAGGACCGACAATAGTCGCTGTTGCTGTTGCTGTGGCTGATACCTGTGCTAAAGCTGCTGTTGTGATTCCGGCAAAAATAATTGCAAATGAGATCAGTTTTCTCAAGTGTTTCATTTCATGAAAGTTTTAATGGTTAATAAAAATTATTGTTTTTGTCATTTCTGCTTTTGTCAAATACTATAAAATACTATCTCACTTGATTTTCCTTTATTTTATTTGACCCCGAAAATTTTAGCCAAATTATAAACCAAAATACCAATGGGAGATTAGTTTTTTAAAGTTTATTAAACAATTTTTGTTAGTTATTAACACAGAAAATGCAGATTTATTGCAGTATATAGTGAGAAGATCACATTTATACCAGCTTAAAGTCAGAAGGTACAGGAATTTTTAATCGGAATTATGTATTATTCCGATGGAGGCATTAGTACTCCAGAATCTGACCGTCAGCAATTAGTTGTTTTTTGATCTCATCATAAGTCAGATCATGAATGTTTTTTCTGTTCTTCAGTGCCAGCGAAGCAACTGTTCCTGCGCTCTGCCCAAGGATCATAAAAACTGGCTCCATACGGATCGATCCGAATGCAATATGCGAACAGGAAACACAGACCGGAACAAGCAGGTTACTGCATTCATCCTTTACAGGCATTATTGAACCAAGGCTTATCTGATATGGTTTTGGTGCCGTGACACCAATATCTCCTTCATTCTGTACATACCCCCCGGCTGTGACATATCTCTGGACATTATGGGAATCCATCGTGTATGATCCCATGCCTACTGAATTTGGTACAGCCCTTTTGCACAGGACATCATTCTCGGTCATTACATATTCACCGATCATTCTCCGTGCTTCCCTTACATAAATGTTGTATGGCCAGTTGCCGTTATCTGCAAATTCATCCTTCGAAAATCCCCATTTATTCATTGTTTCCCTCACCCACGCAGGTAATCGCCGGTCTGTCGCCATGAAATAGAGCAATCCTTTCTGATACAAAATATGCTCATTTATTATTTCCTTTCTTCTCTCATACGATGCCTCAGGATAATCCCAGTTCATACCGATATTGTCAAAGCTGAATGGGCCATGGTTATTTACATCTGTTTTCAGATTGGGGATCGGGTCATATTTTCCGAAGAATTCATCCCATCTTGTTGCTGAAAGTCTTACAAGAAGTTCATACTGGGTGCTGTCGTAACCTTCTGGTTTTGTTATAGGTATCCTGTTTTCAGGATGCTGCGTAAGACATAGTCTGAAGCAGTAAGCCTGGATCTTTGAATCGCCTGAACCATTCTCTCCGGGCTTTTCGGCTGAGATGCGGGGAAGCAGACCGCTTGACGGATCCCCGGCGATCTTATAAGGATCAATCATATCCTTGAAATAATGTCCGTGATGAAAAACCCCTGCCTGCACCCCGTTCCAGGTTTCGTTATAAAGTCCGTTATCTTCCCTCCCTACGGTATTGCTCACACCTGCTGATGCCATCAGATCACCCTCATAAGTTGCATCAACAAATATTTCACCTCTGTAAACCTTTCCACTTAGTGTTTTTAAGGATACTATTTTTCCGTCTTTTTTGGTTAACCCGTTTTCCCTGTCGAGCCATTCATCCCTGTGAATTGTTATATTATTCTGCTTTATAAGTGTTTCAAATGCTTCTTCGGCAACATGAGGCTCAAAAATCCACATTGTCCTTTTTTCACCATCAATAGCGGGATTGCCCTGGCCTGTATTCCCATATTCCGATTGTTTCTGCCATTTCCACGATTCAGGTTTCTGATAATGATCATAGATCAGCTGGTAGAATTCCCTGGCGAGTCCGCCGATAACCTCCTTGTTGCCTGTATCCGTAAATCCAAGACCTGACGATGACATTCCTCCAAGGTGCTTGTCGGGTGATACAATAATCACCGATTGCCCCATCCTCTGTACCTGAACTGCAGTTGTCACAGCGGCTGAAGTACCTCCATAGACAATGACATCAGCCTTGTACGTTTGATTTGAAGAATTGTTTTTGCAGCCAGATCCTGTCATGCCTAAAATCGCAGTCAGGATCAGATAGATAGTTTTTCTCATTATCAGGTATTTTAGATGATGTCTTTTAACCGCTGGCGCGGATTTAGCGAAGCGTAATCCGTGCCTTTCAATATTTGGTAAAGGCACCGATTGCAAATCGGCGCCAGCATTCAGCAGCGCCTTCTAAATTACAATTTTATTGGTTCCCGGATGAAGCTTTACTGTGAAATTATTAACACTATTCAGAATTAAATCACAATCCATATTTGCAGGAATGATAATTAAATATTCCTTTGATTTCCCTGAGTATTTAAATTCTGCTACTATATTTCCCCGGATTGTCGGCACGCTGACCTGACTGTATGTCAGATTTCCTAATTGCGGCTTAATAACTGCTTTTGAGTAACCCGGCTTAACAGGCCTGATTCCCCACATATATCCAGGGATGATATTTGCAGGGGCTGCGCCCCAGGCATGATTCCAGTCGGAATTTGGCTTGTATTTAAGGTCCCAGGTTTCCATTGTCATAGTCGATCCCGACCTTATCATGTTATACCAGCTCCTGTCGTGAGTAGCAGTCAAAAGACTCATTGCATATTCTGATTCTCCGGCTTTATAGAGCCCTTCCAGAAGAAACTGCGCTCCGTAAACACTGCAGGCCATCCCCCTTGATTTTATAAATTCAATTACACTCCTTTTATGCTCTTGAGGAACAAGATCAAATGCCAGTGCCATCATATTTGCGTGGAGTGAGGAGTGGTCCGAAAATTCTCCGTCGAGATAAATACCCCTGTTCCTGTCGAGTAGTTTTTCATTTACAGCCTTCCTGACTTTCAATGACTGATTCCGGAAAAGCAGTGAATCAGCAGTTCTGCCAAGGTATCCGGCAAGTTCCGACATAAGGACCAGGCTTCTGTAATGAAAAGCATTGACAACAGTATTGATCTCTGCCATATCATAGCCGTCTCTCTCGCCCTCAGGGGTAGCCAGCTGCCATCCTGTATCCTTCTGCGAAGGGGGCCAGTCGACAATGTCCCTTATCTTTTCCTTTGCATTTGAAAAGCCAAGTTTAGTCATTATCTCATCAGTGACATTCCCTGAGCTGATAAGCCCGTCGGGCCGGGCAAGATCTATCAGGGTCTTGTGCTGAAGCTCTTTATAGAACCGTTGAACTGACTCCGCATTCCCGGTGTACATGTAGTCGTTGTAAAACATCAGTACCGTCTGAAGGATCCATTCTGTTGGCCAGGTCGGATGTCCAATAAAGTACTCGTTTGTTCTCCTGGCAAGGGAAAACTCACGGTCGGTATAATAATGACCAAGCTGATTTATATAGGCATCAGCCTCATATGGGATTCGTTCACGGTCGCCGTCAATATAAAGACCGGCGAAGGAGGTAGCTTTTATGGTGTATTTTGATATATTCCAGACTTTGTTCAGAACAGTGTCCGAACTAATAAATGCACTGTTTTCATCTCTGAAATAGTGCCAGAGAACTTTCTGATGAATGTTTTCAGGGTTAAGTTCAAAGTTGCAGTTTTCAAGTTCACAATACCGGAATGGGGTGATAACACCTATTGAATCGGGAAGATGCACTGCCGCCGGACCTGTATTCCTTGAATCAGGGGTAATCGCCGGGACATAAACAGTTTTCCCTGGTTCAACCGGTAGAAGGATCCTGTGATACCTGATTGTACCTGGAGGTTTACGGTCGATCCTGTTCAATCCTTCTGTTTTTTCACCCAGATGGACAATTATTGTATCCTTTGATGAGGGATTAATTTCAAGTTCAAGTTTTCCAAATGCATCTTTCCCAAAATCAATAAAGTAACTATTTTCACCAGTTTTGACGATTTTCTCAGGTTTAATCAGAGTCTCAACGAATCTGTTCCCGGCAGTTCCATAATCTTTAAGTACCCCTGTTTTAAAAGACTGAATTTCAGACCATGATGAAGATTTGCCTTTCCTGTCCCATATCCTGACTTTCCAAAAGTATGTTGAATTGTCAGCCAGTTTCTCTCCTGAATATTGCACCTCAACTGATATTGAACCATTTGTCTTTACTCCGTTCCACAGATTGCCGATATCTCTTAAAAGCAGCTCTTTTGAAGAAGAAACAAGAATCTGGTAAGCACTCTGCCTGCCGGCATTATCAGGAACGATCCAGCTGAACTCAGGTTCAGGATCAAGTATTAATACCTGATCAGGCTCCCGGATGAATTCAACCATAAGTCCGGTCGGGGATTCATTTATTGGGTTTTTATAACCGGGAATTAAAGTGATCAGAAGAAACAGGATCCAGATAGCTTTCATTGATTATCCGGTTTCATATCTTTTCAAATGTGACATCCTCACCGGTATCCTGATAATCACCATCACGATTAAGATCGCGGGTAAGCCTTAGGGTATTCCCAATGGCCTCAAAGACTCCGGTAACAGTTTTTTTGAAATAGACTATATTATCTGTCCAGTAATGGGTTCCCTCACCGTACCACTGAACACTTCCGGTGCAGATTTCTGAATTATCCGTAGCGCAGGTTCCAAGCTCTTTCAGTTCAAATATCAGATTTGAACGAGCCATTTCAAGATTTCCTTTTGTACCGATAACAGAAGAGATCACGGCTAAGTTTTCACGCTGAATGGTATAAATCTCCTCATATGAATTCTCTGTAAGTATCAGGGTCCGTGTAGTGTTAAAAACCAGGTCATCAGAATTGATCTTTTCAGTAAACTGCCATGTTCCTATGAATGCAGGATCTTTATTGAGAGATTCGCAGGAGGGAATAATGATTGAAATTAACGATATGAGGATCAAAACAGATAAAGCCGGATTTTTAATTGATCTAATCATCTTTTTGAATTATCAGCTGATTATTTTCGAAATGTATTATCACCAATAAGTCAGTTTCAAAGATATAATTATTTTTTCTGGATTTCCTTTGTGTTACTTTGTGTAATCCTTAGTGTCCTTTGTGGTAAAAAATATTTAACCACGAAGGATCACAAAGGGGCTCACAAAGGGGTTCACAAAGGGGTTCATATCATAATATTCTTTTCTTGATACCAGCCTTGTAAATCCTCAGAGCCCTTTGCCTGGCAAACTCATGATCGACAATCTTTTCAGGGTAATCAGGCTTGCCATAATTATCACACCATTTTCTTATATACAAGTTTTTGGGATCAAATTTCTCCTGTTGGGTTTCCGGATTAAAAATTCTGAAATATGGTGCTGCATCGCAGCCTGTACCTGCTGCCCATTGCCAGTTGCCATTATTTGACGACAATTCATAATCAAGAAGTTTCTGGGCAAAATAAGCTTCGCCCCATCTCCAGTCGATCAGCAGGTGCTTGCAAAGAAAACCTGCAGTTATCATACGAACACGGTTATGCATATACCCCGTACTGTTTAGCTGACACATCCCTGCATCCACCAGTGGATAACCGGACTCGCCCTTGCACCATCTTTGGAATTCATTTTCATTATTTCTCCATACAATATTGTCATAAACCTGTTTGAAATTATCCATAACCACGCCAGGGAAATGATGCAGTATCTGCATGAAGAACTCACGCCAGATCAGCTCATTCAGAAAACTCATGTTCTGATTCAGCGCCAGGCTTGCAATATATCTTATGCTGACCGTACCAAACCTCAGATGAGGCGAGAGATAGCTGGTCCTATCAACAGCAGGCAAATTCCTGTACTTGTGATACTCAGGTATAACTGACAGATCAAATGGCCTTACCCTGATGCTGCTTACCCGGAAGCCTGTTTCATGAAGAGAAGGGAAAGGATATTTGCATTTATAAAACTTATTATGCTTTTCAGTTTTGACAACTGTAAAAGCAGCCGGATTTTCACCCAGCTTTTTCATCCAACGATTCCTGTACGGGGTGAATATCGTGTAGGGTTTGTTATCAGGTTTCAGAATCTCTTCTTCTTCAAAGATCACCTGATCCTTGTATCTGAAAAGGCTGATCCTGTTCTTTTTCAATAGCTCTTCAACTTCATTGTCGCGCTTTATGGCGTATGGTTCGTAATCCTTATTGATATATACACCATTGATATCGAATCCGGAAATAAGTTCCTTCCATTTTTCCAAAGGATCTCCCTTTATGATATATAAAGAACTTCCTTCCTTTTGAAGATTGCTGTTTATATCCGAAAGAGTTTCATAAATAAAGCTGATCCTGGCGTCATCACCGGGGAGTTCATCGGTGATATTCGAATCGAAAATGAAAAGTGGCAATACCGGCAAACCTGAAGCAAGAGCCGGATCAAGCGCGGTATTATCATCAAGCCTTAAATCCCTGCGGAACCAGAAAATGTTGATCTTCATAATACTGTAATTTTCAGTTCTTCATTTTCTTTAGAAGTTTCGGGTAAAGGTCATCTCTTACATATGTAAATCCGGGTTCAATATTCAGGATGTAGTTATATGTTTTTTGTGCCGAATTATAATCCTTCAGGTAAGTGTACGTTTGTCCGATCACTATCAGAAGGCTCAGGTAATTCCAGTTTTCTGAGGGTGATCCGGTATCCTTTTCAAGCAGGTCCCTGGCCTTCAGATAGAATTCAAGGGCCTCCTTTTTTGATGCCCCGAATGTCGATGGCATATAGAACTGGATATTACCGTGCTGAACATACCCGAACCAATTCTGCGGGTCAAGCTTCACGGCATCTTTAGCACAATCAATGCTTTTAAGTCCGTTTATTGGAGCGGTAATTGGATTCAAGCCTATTCTGAATCCGTAGAAAGCGGATTTATATGCATTGATAATGGAGGGACTATATTTATTCCTGTCAAGAATATCAAGGTTCTTCTGAGCCATGCCGAGATATTTTTTTGCTTCATTTTTCTTATCAAAACCAATGCAGTAACCTATATATCCATACTGGTAATTGACAAGCTCAAGTAAAAGTTCATCACTTTTACCTGTGATGGCATCCATACGGTCAATGACACTTTTCCACTGATCCATTCTGTTGTTAATATAGGCAGAATAGATTTCGGACCGGTAGCTTGCATTAATCTGAAATGATGCAGCAAAAAGCAGAATCAGGATCAGTCTATATTTCGTCCTTTCCATGTGGATTTTCAGAAGTTGGCAATTCCAAAAGCAAGTCCTATCCATGGTTTATTATTAAACACCCAGATGTTCTTATTATGGTCCAGAAGTGTGTCAAATCCAAGTGCAATACCAATAGACATATCCTCGTATGTAACAAAAATTGAAAATCCTTTCTGGAATATCATTCCATCATATTCCTGCGTGATTCTGTTCATTGTCACTGTTGGATTTAAAGGGGTTATTCCAATGCCGGCAAAAAATCCAAGGTCAAATCCGGTATGCCTGACAAAAGAAGATAGTTCATTAAGTTCTGATAAAGAAGATTTTAGCTTAAAGTAATCTTTTCTGAGTCCTGTATAAAAAATTCCGTTAATATTTGAGCTTAATTGCGAAGGAACATCTCCTGCAACAGGCCTGAACTTGAGAAGTACTGTCGATAAATCAATATCAGCGGAAGTTTTGACAAAAGTACTGTTGTAAAGATAACTTCCCGGTGAAACAGAATTAATATTTATTCCCTGAGAATTGGATTTATCAGGAATCCCCGTCCTCATATTCCGGTTAGCCTTAAATACTAACAAGGAATCTTCTTTCAGGCTTAAATATACATACTCAGGTTTTGCATCAGGCGTTTTTAGTTCAAAATAACCCGAACTAAATTCATGAGAGTATATTTTATCAAATGGAGTACAACCGGAAATTAAAATTAAGTATATTGTATAATAGAAGAGTTTTAGAATTTTCATTAGACGCCAATTCAGTTTTCAGTATTTCAGCCAATTCTTTAATTTACAATTCTTCAAAGATTTAATCCCTTCAGCTATTGCCTGGGCATTTATGATCGCTCCTGCTTCGTTTGTATGCGTATTATCGGTCAGGAAAAGTTTTGCAGTAACTTCATTTTCCCCAAGAGGATCATATTTTGCAGCGATAATCTCATTCAGATCGATAAAAAATGCCTTTTCTGCCTGAGCTGATTCTTTAGCCCACTTGCCGAAATCCCCTGAAGCCCTTATAACCTTGCCGTTCTCCCAAATATTTCTGGGCACCAGTGAGCAAACTACCGGAATGGCTCCTTTAGCTTTTGCATCAGAAACATATTTCCGGATGTACCATCCGTATGTATGAACTATTTCATGCTTATTTGTAAGGATATTATCTATTTCTTCGGTCTCTTCACCGGTTCCCTTCAGTGTTCCCCTGGCACGGCTGTTATCATTTACCGGACTGCTGTCATTATGCCCGAACTGGATGAAAACATAATCGCCAGGCTTAAGCCTGGCCAGGACATTATCCCAAAGTCCTTCACTTATAAATGTTCTGCTGCTCCTTCCGCCCAGGGCCCGGTTTCTGATTGAAATTTTTGATGTGTCGAACTGAGTGTGCAGAAAAGCTCCCCAGCCCCATAATCCTCCTTCGCCCTTCCCGCTTCCGTTCTTAACGGTTGAATCACCGATCAGGTAGATGGTTGGTTTTGGTGGAGCAAATCCCGGGGCTAATAAAAACAAAGCTGCTAACATGAATAAATAGCGTAACATAGTATGAACAGTGATAACTGGAGTCTTAAAGTTAAGCAAAAAAACAAAACCCCCCTTCCTGGGGAAGAGGGGAGTTCTTTCATCATGAAATATTCTTTATTTCCTTCGGGTTGAACCGCTTTCAATTTCTTTTTTTGTTGAGGAGCTCTGTCTAATAACAGTCTCTTTCTTGGCTTTTTCTGTCGTTCTTCTTGTTGAAGAGCTTTCGCCTGTCGACTGCTTTCTGGTCGTTCTTGCAGGTTCAGCCTTCTGTGAAGCCTTTGAACCTGAAGCAGATCCTGAATTTACTGTTTCAGATGATGATCTCCTGTTGGTAACAGTACTCTGCCCGGCAGAAGAATTTGTATTAGCTCTGTTGTTGACAGTTGTGGTTGAACGGTTTACAGCACCGTTGTTCTCACCTGATGACCGTCGGGCATTGCCGCTGTTGTTCTGACCCTGTGAAGAATTGGCCCTGGTATTACCAACTGTTCCGCTTGTTGAACGTCTCGTGTTTGCATTTTCCGATCCGGCCGACTGCCTGTTGGATACTGCATCCGAAGCCTGTCTTCTGCTATTGTTTCCTGTTGACATGCTGGATGCCCTTTCAGGATGTACTTTGGCATAAAGGGCTTCACCTTCCTGTCTCTGCTCAGGACGTGAGTAGGTATTTTTATAACGGCCTTCATTTACATTGAGTGCAACATTTCTTGAATAGACTCTCTTATTGCTGTAGTAGAAATCGTTCCAGTGCGCATAACGGGGATGGTCGTAGCGATTAAAGTGACTGTAATATTCAGGGAACCAGTTATAGTGGTACCCGTAATAGTAGTGCCAGTAGTATGGACGCCAGGGGTGCCAGTATTCCGGGTAATAACCCCAGTACCACGAGGAGTGCCATACAGAATAGTTTGGAAGATAAATATATCTTACAAGTGGCCAGGTATCAACCTGAACATAAGTGTTTGTAACCACATTTACATTCTTCCTGTTTGCCCTGCCGGTATAACCGGGGTTCGGGGTTTCGCCATAAATGGGCTCTACAATGTAGTTTTTCCCGTACAAGGCTTCATCTCCTATAAGCTGTATCTGAACCGATCCGTTACGAAGCTTCTCAACGGTAAAGACAGCCACATCCTGACTTTCATTCCGGTCAAGGATGTCCTGTAAAACTATTGTATGGACGTTACCGTCGACATAGTCAGTAACCTTAATGTAATCGATATAGTTATCGTTATTAAGATCCAGGTTGTTTATCCTTGTGTTCTCATCGTTCAGGCTTTTTTCAAAACCTTCAATGGTTTCAGATTTCTGGAATAAATTCATTACAGCATACAGGTTTAAATTATCTCCGGGCAGTCCCAGATATTCATCCGGATAATCCTGAGCCATAAGTGCGGTCCCGACTGCAAGTATTGTTGCAAGTATCGAGGTGGTTAAGAATCTTTTCATGACGTTTGTTGTTTAAAGAACTTGTTACAACTTATCAATGGCAAAACTTGTGCCAATCGGTTTTATAGCGGATAATTTGGTAAAATATTGTGTCGGCAAAAGATTCAGGATGAGATAATTTGAATGATTGAAATTTTTTAGGCAATCGAAGTCTTTTTTACTCCTGATTCAATTACCGTTGGCTTCAGCCAGGCGAAACCCTCTCTTTTTTAGGCTTTACCCCAACTGGATTTCCTCAATTCTTTTTCTGATTGCTGCCATTTTTATCAGTCTCTCCGGATATAAGGTTTTTTGTTCCAGGTCGATAAATTCAAAAAGCAGAATTGATTTCCTGTAATATTCCAGGGAACCGGATTTGTTCCCCTTTGCAAACTCCAGCTCTGCTTCAGCATTGAAGAGTTCTGCAAGGATCTCAATATGACCGTTTGTATAATTATGTTCTTTCTTCAGTTTATTGGTCAGGTCATCTGCAGGTATTGCCCTGAAGAAGGCGGCATCCTCTTTCAGCATGCTATTATAAATCTTGCCGAGCTGTTCAGAAGCTTTCCTGTAATCGCCCTTTTTTATCAGTCCGAAAATCGCAGCCAACAGGTCGCCAAGCATCTCAATCATCCGCAGAACATAATCTTTCTGATACATATCACATGGACTAACCAAATCAAAGATATAAAGAATGACAGAGCCAAATGAATTTTTTAATTCCTTATATTTGATATGGAACAACAAAACTGATCTGCCATGGTAAAATACATAAACCTCCTACTGTTTGCCGGAATGCTGGTGATGAACTATCTGGCCAATGCTCTTCCATTGAATAATAAAACTACAGGTGAGCTCTCTGACTCTTTTCCCAATCTTTTTGTACCGGCCGGACTTACTTTCTCCATCTGGGGCATCATTTACCTTCTCCTTATAGCATACTGTGTGATCCAGTTTACCGGAACAAACAAAGAGATTATTTCAGATATCAGCTGGCCGTTTGGCATCTCATGCATTCTGAATGCGTTATGGATAATATTCTGGCATTATGGCAAGCTGCCGTTATCGCTGATTGTGATGCTGGGCTTGCTCGTAACCCTGATCTGGATAAATACTTTAATACGTGAACTGCCGTTCGGGATTATAAAAGCAACCTTCGGGATCTACCTGGGATGGATCTGCATTGCTACTATAGCCAATGTTACAGCTTTACTCGTAAATTATAACTGGACCGGATTCAATATTCCGCAGGAGACATGGACGATTTTAATGATCATCATAGGTACAGTAATCATAGGTCTGACAGTTTACAATCTGAAAAATCCTTTTATCGGATTGGCAGTGGTCTGGGCATTTATCGGCATTGCCATTAAGAGGCAGGATGATTACAGATCGATATTTATTTCTGCCATAATTGCCCTTTCGCTTGTGAGCCTTGTAACATTATGGGGATTTTTACGAAAAAGCTTTGTTTAGATCGCCCGAAAACCTGACAATGTGGATATTAAAAGGAATGATGCCTGTAAGACATTTAGCAAAGCTCCTGGAATGCTTTTCTGAATTCGAGCGGCTTTGAAATATTGTGAAAAGTCTCTTTTGTCCCGCCGGTACCTATAATGGTTATTGACCCGTAGTTCAGTATCCGCCCCATTACTGTCTGATCGACATTCACAGTTTCGATCTTCGTCAGATTCATTTCAAAAGTGCTCCTGGCAATAAAACCCATTTTGATGATTATCCTTCGGTTGGTAATGACAAATTCTGACAACGCCCTTTGAATCATGGGCGCTATTGTGAGGGTTAATAGTGATTTCAGAGTCAGAAAGATTATCCAGTGATACTTCGTTTCGAAAGCAACTGATTCATCTTTAATAAGATGTTCATTAACGTATTTGCCCATTGTTTAAAAGTTTTTTAAATAATTTCTGATCAGCAATGAAAACAGTCCCATGCCTGACTCCATCAGGGAAATTTATTTTTTCAGAAATATCTTCCCACGATTTCATATCTTTTGAGATGACGGCGCCCATTTTCTTTTCCATATATTTATCAAAATAGACGTACCAGGTTCCGTTTATCTTTATTGAGGAAGGCCCTTCGGCCCAGTAATTTCCTGTAATCGGATCCGATGGAGCACTGTACGGACCGTATAAACTTTTACTTGTAGTTACTCTGATATTCTTCTGAGGAGGGATCCTTGTTTCATCTTTTACAAACATAACATACTTATTGCCTGTCCTGTTAATTGTCGCATCTATCACGTTGAATCCTTTATCATAGAATAACCGGGTTTCTGAGAAGGTGATAAAATCTTTGGTTGTAACACAGTAAATACGATGGTTGTAATCTGTATCTCCTGCTTTTTCAGTTTCGGGAAACCGTCCGGGGATTGTTGTGGACCAGATAATGAGGAACTGTTTTTTCTTCCTGTCGTACGAAATTTCAGGTGCCCAGCAATTACGGGCCGCTGGTTCCTTTTCCATCACCATAATGTATTTCTGCCCGGTCCAGTTTGCAAGATCTTTTGAAGATGAGTACCCTATACCTCTTTCGGTCCAGCCTGCTGTCCAGACCATGTGAAAAGTGCCGTCAGGTGTCCGGATTATACAAGGATCGCGCATGAGTTTTGAAATGCCGACAACAGGTTTCAGGAAAGATTTGCCGTTATTCAGTGCAAGTAAATTTCAAGCCATCGTAGCTGTAAGCAAGGTGAAGGCCGTCTTCTCCATTTCCTGTGAAATATGAAAAAAGGTAAACCTTGCTGGTTTGGGATGATGACATCAGGGAAGATGTCAGAAAGAGGATGGCGATTAAGTACTTTATCATAAGGGTTTTTTGTTAATAACTCTGTGGCCCTCTGTGTATTTCTCTGTGTCTCTCTGTGAAAGTTCTTTTCTATCTGACTTCTTAACCCACCCCTTACCCCTCCAGGGAGGGGAACCTAATTATTGTTTCCCAAACCCTTTGCCTTGTTTCTTCAGTTGTGGGATTCAGTTCATATGATGTGAAATTACCTTTTTCAACATTTATTCTTTCAAATACCATCAGATAAAGACTGAATATTATTTCAAGGCTAAGCCTGTACCTTGGCTCCATAGCTGGTCCAATCTTTTCTATTATTTCCCTGGTTTTCTTTGCGTATCCCTCTGCAAGAGAATAATACTCCCTGATAAGGTTACGGAACCGGTCAGTAACAGGGGCTCCGTGAGCAATATTATTCAGATCCTGCCTGGTAAGTTCATTTTTTCTGATAAGATCATCAGCAAAATAGTTGAGATTATTGAACTGATCCTTTTGAAAATCACGGATAATATGAACAAGATAACTGAAAATGGCGCAAGGCGTTGCAGCTTCCCTGACGTCGAAGGCGGGATCCATATAGTGGTCATTTTGAGATGTAAGTCCGCTCAGATGGACAAAGACCGACGCCGGAGCAACCGAAGCTCCATGTGCATAATCGATAAATGACTCAAAAGATTCAAATCCGTCATTATTTATATCGTAGATCATTGATTTTGCAAATGCTTCCAGTGGCCAAAGCGGTATATTGAACCTTTCGATGGTTTTGATAAGTGCTGCCTTTTCAGGGTTGCAGTCTTCCGAAATAATGATCGTTTTCAGCCATTCATTGACGTCAGCTATGAACTCTTTTCTTTTTTCAGGGGCGATCATCCTGTTGGTTGCTTTATAATTGTCAATCAGATCATCGATCGTCCGCATAAACCTGTAACATGTTTTTGCAGCACAATACCTGTCGTCATCCCAGAAATTGGCAGCAATAAGTATGTTGGGATGGTCAATTATCTTATTGAAATCAATAGAATTGAATATCTCAATGAATTGTTCCCTGTGCAAATTTGTCATTTCTCTTCAGCGCTGATTTCTTTAAAAATTCGTTCCGATACAAGTTTTGCCGATAGCAGCACATTTGGAATTCCATTACCCGGATGAGTGCTTCCTCCTGCAAAATAAAGGTTTTTGTATTTATCATGACGGTTATGGGGACGAAAATATCCCATCTGGAAAATATTATGCCCAAGGCTCCCGAAGACGGAACCTCTGGAAATATTGCAGACATTTTCCCAGCTTTCAGGTGAATGGCATATTTCAAACTTAATATGGTGCTCAATATCGTCCAGTCCCTGCCGTTTCAGGCGGTCAATTACTGCGCGTCTGGTTCTTTCAATGATTTTGTCCCAATCCTGTTTGAAATTATTATCTATATGCCCTGTTGCAACAGCAACTGAAAGCGTATCACTTTTCGCTGGAGCCGCCTCCCGATCGCTCCTCACAGGGGCATGGACATAAAAGCATGGATTTTCACTGACTGTTTTGTCCCTGAAGATCATGTCGAGACCTTCACGGAATCCGTCAGTAAGAAAAACATTATGATGATCAAGCTGGGGATAGACCTTATCAAGTCCCCAGTGAAAACAGATGACTGAGCACGAATATTTTAATTTGTCCAGATGGATTGATTTTCTTTTATCAGGCAGGAGGTCACGGTAAACATATGGAAGGTCAGCATTGGCAACTATTATATCGGATCTGATCTCTGTTCCATCCTGAAGGACAATACCATCTGCTTTGTTACCGGTAATGATTATTTGTTTTACAGGGTTGCTGTAATGGAAATGAACTCCTTTCTCTTCAGCTGCCTTCAACATTTTTTCAACAATCCTGAACATACCTCCTCCGGAAGGGAAAAATGAACCTTCAGTAAGTTCGGCAGCAGGAACCATTGAAAAAAGAGCAGGAGCATCAAAAGCGCTTTGACCCACATAAATATTCTGAAAAGTATACGCCATTAGAAGGTGTGGATGGGTGAAAAACCTTTGCGCAAATTTATAATGGGGACGTAAATGCTCTTAATCTGAAAAGCAGAGGGACGTTTCTCAGATTAACCATCTGAAACATATTGTAAAAATTTCTTCCTATCAGTTTGTCAATGCCGAGCCGGAATATCCTGTATCCTTCGGCAACATATTCTTCTGATTTTTCATAGCTTCCAGGTTCTATCTTTTCCAGTTGCTGCTTCATCCTCTCCCTGTCGCTTGAAAATACGAGTTGGCTGCAATCATCGAAAAATATCGTGTAAAGATCTCTCAGCCGGATGATATCGCTTCCTTCATTAAGTTCAATTCCGAGGGAATCAAATACATCGTGATATATACCGGGCATCATCAGCATTGTTGCCCCAAGATCAAACCGATGGCCTTCACGCATCAGCTGGCCGCAGCGCCCTCCGGGAGATACATTCTTTTCATAAACACTTACGCTGTATCCGTTTTTTGCAAGATAAACAGCAGTGGTTATTCCTCCGATACCTGCTCCTATGATAACTGCCGACCTGTTTCTTCCCATATATTATTTCGAAGTGCAACAATCAGATTTTCGTTAAAGACGATCAAAATATTGATTTGTTTCCCCTTTATTTAAAAACAAAAATAAATTTTCTTTTGTTTTAAACCGGAACTTCCTGCATTTAACACGATTATTTTCTTTTCATACCTTTAGTCATCGCTTCTCAAGATTAAAATAACCCTATCCCCAACCCTTCCCCTTAAACTTAAGGGGAAGGGAGTAAATCCATGAAATACTGTGTGTTCACTCCTCCCCTTAGCTTTAAGGGGAGGAGAAGGAGGAGGGGTTAAGAAAATAATAGGGGAGGAGTTAGAAGTGGGGTTAAGATAAAAATTAATGTAATTACAATGTAATTACATTATTTCAGCCTCCAATGGGCAGTGTCTGCTCCAATTATCCGGTGCTTTGCTTTTACCTGTCCTTGTTAAATCGATTCATTACCTCTCTATATGTGGTAATAATTATTCCGTTGTCCGCGAAGAAATTTTTTACAGCCGGATCTGAGAAAAGCTGAGACTCCCATACTCTCTGTTGCCATGAACCAGTAATTGTTTTAAGATTATCTGTTTCAACTGACGGATGAAAAATTATTTCTGTCAGACCCGGCCCCAGTGAATTAAGCAATTTGAAAAAGTTTGCTCTTTTTTCTTCATACGTACCACCGTCAGGAACACTTGAAAAATTGTCAAGCTTTGGCAGGGAATACTGATTTAATAATTCCACCACATCAGTTGTAATAGGGTAACCTTCCTTCCGGAAGTTTTCAGCTATAGCGGGATCTGAGAGGTCGATTGCATTTGCGGGAATTTTATATTCTTCTGCAATCTTAAGAAAGACTTTGAGGTAATCGAGGGAGGCGTACATGGTTCCCATATGAGTATCGATATGGGAAGGAATATATCCTGCCGCGATCACTTTGTTTATCTGGGCACGCACTTCTGTTTCAACCTCACCTGCTGAGGCATGGGCGACAACCTCCGGGACATCATGCCACATTTTTCCTTCGGGGTCTATCAATCCGGGGACTTTAGATGTTTCAGAAACCGGTCCCCATCGGTAGGTTTTCCATTCGCTTGTCAGGGTAAGATGAACCCCGACATCGGGTGATTTCTGTGTCTTTGCCCATTCAACCAGCTCCATGGCATTGGGGCAGGGCACCATAACTGCTGTTGAACGAAGGTCACCTGTTTCAAAATAATGCCTTATTGCAATATTTGCCTCTTCACACATTCCTGCATCATCGCAGTGAAGGAGGATCACCTTCTTTCCTGCCGGGAAGCCAAGTTTTTCGGCATTGGTGATCTTTGTTTCAGATACATCTGCTTTTTTCTGTGAACTGCTTTTGGATCTGTTGCATGCGGGAAGAATGATTAAAAACGCAGCAAAAACCAGGACAGCAGATCTGTTAATTGAAAAATCATCAATAAAATTGTTTCATAATATTTGTTTTAAAAGTTAAATTAACCCACCCCCAGCCCCTCCCTGGAGGGGAGCCTTTAAAACCAACCCACCCCCAGCCCCTCCAGGGAGGGGAGCCTTTAAAACCAACCCACCCCCAGCCCCTCCAGGGAGGGGAGCTTTTTTAGTAGCCCCTCGCCCTTGGGAGAGGGGATGGGGAGAGGGTCTATTTCTCATCGATATCTTCAGTAAGCTTTTTGCACCACCCTGAACTGCTGGAAGAATTCCTTTGCAATCACCCTTAACAGTGTATAAACGGGTACAGCCAGCAACATACCAATTAATCCTGCAATTCCGCCACCGATAATGATTACAAGGAATATCTCAAGCGGATGCGATTTGACACTCTTTGAATAAATTACCGGCACAAGGATGTTGTTATCGATGAAATTCACAACTAAAAATACCCCGCCAAGTTTTAATGTTACTGGCAGAAATTCATCATATGAACCGGTGGCGAGTGTTGATGTAACACCCAGAATTATTCCTATTGATGAGCCTATTATAGGACCAAGATATGGGATTATATTCATGATCCCTCCGAAAAATCCTATCAGGAGTGCATTTTTAACGCCAAATATCAGGAGTCCAATTGTAATCAGCGACATAACTCCAATTAACTCCAGCACAACGCCAATATAGTAACGGATAAGCAGGTTTTTGGATTCAGCTACCACTTTACGGGTTGCAAGATGATGTTGTGTAGGAACAAAAAGAAGAATGCCCTCCTCGAACATATTTTCATCTTTCAGAAAAAAGAAAGCTATAAAAAGTATGGAGAACAAACCTATGAAAATATTTCCTGCAACACTTATAAAATTTCCAAGCAGGGGTCCAACGCTTCCAAGATTAACTAATGACTTTGCCTTATCAACAAGAAAATCCTGGATTGTCTGTTCTGCCGGGATTGCCCCCAGCAGATGAAGTTTTTCATCCAGCCATTGCAGCGGCCCCTGCAGGTTCTGAGCAATCTGTCCTACGTCAATCCTGGATATTGTCTCTGCCTGGTTGATAATAAGGGGAACAAAAATGGCTATCAGTCCAAGTATAACCAGTACAATTACAAAGAGAGATAACAATGCACTCAGGAAATGGGGCATCCTGATCTTCTTTATATGGATCCTGTCAAAAAACCGCACCATCGGCTGGCCGATAAATGATAGAACTGCTGCAATCATAACCCAGGCAATTATATAAGAAAAGCGCCAGATCATAAATCCTATTATTACCAGGAATAATATATATCCGGTGTATTTTAAAACCTGTTTCATGAGTGGTATGGTTAATCAGAATATAAAATTATAAAAAAATTTACTATTTCTCCTATGGTCCTAACCCCCTTCCCAACCTTCCCCCACGGGGGAAGGAGTTGAGTTTACATACCGCTGGGCGGAATTGAAAGGGGTGTTTTTAAATCTCAGGGAATAAACCAGCATTAGTATTGCTGAAATTCCTGCTGTTGCAGCCCCGAAATAGAATGGAACCGATGAATTGACCTTGTCATAAAGAGATCCGGCAATCAGGCTGGCAGGCAGTAATGTAACTCCCAGAAGTGCATTATAAATTCCCAGCCCGGTGCCTTTCTTGTTATTGTCGATCATATCGGAAATGAATGCTTTCTGAATACCATCTGTTGCAGCTGAATACAATCCATAAAGTGCAAAAAGTGCAATAATTGCTCCCATGCTTGTAGTTATTCCAAATCCGTAATAAACAACGGCATAAATCAGGAATCCAACAATAAGAATCTTCTCCTTTCCGACTCTGTCAGCAAGCGAACCTACAGGAATCGATGCGAAGACGGATACTACATTTGTGATCAGGTAAACCAGGGGTATCAGGGCAACTTTTATACCCACATCGTTTGCCTTTACCATTAACAGTGCATCGGTTGAGTTACCAAGTGTGAAAACAAACACAATGATCAGAAAGAAATAATACTTTCCCGGGAAATCCTTAAAGTGAAATTTTACGAACAGCTCGTGACGGTTCTTTCTGGCTTCCTTTATACCCAGTATCAGAACCAGTATAGCCAGTATAGCGGGTATGCCAGCGACAAGAAATATCGTTCTGTAGTTTCCCGGAATTGATGACAACATAGCAAATGCGATCAGCGGACCTACTATAGCTCCGCTGTTATCCATTGCTTTCTGCAATCCGAAGCTTTTGCCACTCTCTCCATCCGTTATCGAGCCGGCGATCAGACTGTCGCGCGGGGCCGTTCGGATGCCTTTACCAAACCTTTCAATGAATCTCAGGACAAGAACATGGATAGGGAAGACAACAAAAGTATATAATGGAATAATAAGTGCTGACAGCCCATATCCTATCAGCATGAATGGTTTGTTTTTACCGATCTTATCGCTCCAGAAACCTGACAGCACTTTGACAAGTGCCGCAGTACTTTCAGCAATGCCTTCAATTAATGCCAGACTCGTTTTTGATGCTCCTATCGACAGAAGAAACATAGGCATAACCGAATAAACCATCTTTACAGATGTGTCAGTCAGGAAGCTCGTAAGACCGGTAAATAATATATTCCTGTTAAATCCGAAAATTCCAGGTTCTTTATTCTCTTTATTTGATCCTTTCATCCCTGGTGGTATTTATCCTGAACAATTTGAAAATATCGACCACCAGAATCGGAATAAGTGACATTAATGCCACTGTAATCCAATGCTTGCCGTCGAGTTCTGTCAGGCTAAAAGCATCACGAATTGGAGGAATGAGCAGCACGATTAAAGCCAGAGCAGCAGAAACGGCAATTGCGACTATAAGAGGTATATTCCTGAACGGACTGATTGCCAGCGATGACCTGGTATTTGAATGCAGGTTGCGTACATGAGCAAGTTGTGCAAACATCAGGGTTGCAAAAGCCATAGTCTGCCCAAGAGCCACTCCCTGCTCCCGCAAGCCGGTTATGAAGGCTGCCAGGGGGATTGCACCAATCATTATGCCCTGGTACATTATACGCCAGACCATCCCGTTTGTCATAAAACCTTTCTTTGAATTCCGGGGTTTCCTGTTCATAATCCCTTTTTCAGCCGGATCAACACTCAGTGCAAGCGCCGGAAGACTATCGGTGACAAGGTTCACCCAGAGAATATGAATGGGCAGAAGGGGAGTCCCAAGGTTGAAGATCGATGTTACAAGTAAAAGAAATATCTCACCAATATTCGTAGATAGCAGAAACTGAATTGCCTTGAGGATATTGTCATAAATCCTTCTTCCCTCCTCAACCGCCGACACAATCGTAGCAAAATTGTCATCGGTAAGTACCATATCGGCTGCACCTTTGGCAACATCAGTGCCAACGATTCCCATCGCGGCTCCTATATCAGCCACCTTAAGTGCCGGAGCATCATTAACACCGTCGCCAGTCATTGCCACTACCTCTCCATGACTCTGCCATGCTTTTACTATACGGACTTTATGTTCAGGAGCCACTCTGGCATAAACTGCATACTTTGAAACATTTTTCGTAAACTCCTCATCACTGAGTTTTTCAAGTTCAGTCCCTGTAATTGCGGTATCACCTTCCCTGAAAATGCCTATCTCACGGGCGATAGCCATTGCTGTGCTTTTGTGATCACCTGTTATCATTACCGCCCTGATCCCTGCTGTATTGCATCTGGAAACGGCTTCAATAACCTCTGGTCGTGCCGGGTCGATCATTCCCAGCATGCCAATAAAGATAAGCTCCGTTCTCAAGATCACCTATCTGAACATTCCGGGGAGCCTCCGGCAGATCCTTGTATGCCATTGCAAGAACACGCAATGCCGAGTTGGCCATTGTCTCGTTTGCAAGTAGTATTTGCTTCTTATCATCATCAACTAATAGGTCGTATTTTGCCGTCGATTATTATTTTGTCACATACACCGAGAACCTCATCAAGTCCGCCTTTTACGTTTATGCGGGTGCTTGATTCAGACATTCTGTTAACTGTTGTCATTCGTTTCCTTTCTGAGTCAAACGGAATTTCAGCGATCCTTGGAAACTTCTTTTCAACGACATCCTTATACATGCCATATAGAACTCCGAAATCGAGAAGGGCTGTCTCAGTGGGATCACCAGTAAACTCAAATTTGCCTTCATCATTGGTCCTGACCTGTGCATCGGCACACAGTACAGCTATGGCGAGCAGCCTGTTCTCCTCCTTATTCAGAACAGTAGCGGGGGCAGCCCTGTTTATTACATCCTTTTTGTGATTGACATAGGCTTCAACGACAGTCATTTTGTTCTGGGTAAGTGTCCCTGTCTTATCAGAGCATATTACAGTTGCACTACCAAGAGTCTCAACGGAAGGAAGTGTACGGATTATCGCATTTCTCTTGACCATACGCTGTACACCGATTGCAAGGACAACTGTTGAAACTGCCGGAAGACCCTCGGGAATTGCAGCAACGGCGAGGCTTACAGCGGTCATGAACATGCTCATGACTGAATTTACCATAAAGAACTCCCACAATAAATATCATGGCGCATATTATTAGTGCAGCAATCCCAAGAAGTTTTCCCAGCTGTTCAAGGCGCTTACTCATAGGTGTTTCAGTTTCAACAGCCTCCTGAAGCAAATTTGCTATTTTTCCTACTTCGGTCCTCATTCCTGTTGCTACTACAACACCACGTCCTCGTCCGTAAGTCACCATACCGCTCGAAAAGGCCATATTTATACGGTCACCAAGAGCAACATCCTCTTCTGACAGGGCGTCGGTATGCTTTTCGACAGGAACTGATTCTCCTGTAAGCGCTGATTCCTGTATTTTAAGATTGATTGCTTCAATCAGCCGGAGATCAGCAGGAATTATGGCACCTGTTTCAAGAATAATAATATCTCCCGGGACTAGCTCTCTTGTAAGTACCTCTTTTATAACTCCGTCGCGAAGCACCTTGGTAAGCGGTGCAGCCAGACTTTTCAGAGCCTCAAGTGAAGTTTCGGCTTTACGCTCCTGGAATGCTCCAACAAACGCATTCACTATCAGAATACCCAATATTACATAGGTATCAAGCAATCCTTCTCCTTCCATTACACCAACCACTCCTGATATTGCGGCTGCAATAAGCAGAATGATTATCATAAAGCTTTTAAACTGCTCAAGAAATATTATTGACAAAGCTCTTTCTCCGTTTTGAAGCAAGCTGGTTATACCCATATTCCAAAATCCTTCGTTTAACCTCATCTGTGCTCAAACCTGTACGGGTATCTGTTTTAAGGCTGGAAATTATTTCGCTGAATTCCTGTGTATAAAATGGTATCATAAGAAACAATGTTTAAATAAATGTGCCATATCAGTCCCGACGGCATGACAAAATAAATCAGTATAGCACAATAATCTTCTAAAATAGTAAAAAAAGAGTACCCGGTCAATTCATAATTCCTCTAACAGGTTGATCTTAAGCTAAAATAGTTTTCATAGTATAATTCTTTTCTGTACGTTTAAGAGGGTTTAAAAATTCCTGATATCGTCAGGGAGAGAGGTTGTGTGCTTTTCCTCTAATATATTTCATAGTGGACAAGTAAAATTGTATTCTCCAGAACCAACTTCAAGCTGGATCCTTCCATTGGATATTTTTCCTGTTCTGATGTTTTGAGAAGATCTCACCGGAATGCCGTTTTCACTGATCTTATCAGGGTCAGACTGAGGCAGTTCTACTGTTGCCTTGCAGTTTGCCGGGATCCTTACCGTAAGCGAAAAATCATTGTCTATGATTTTCCAGGAACTTGAAATTTCACCATGGACAGACTCTATTGCTGCATCTGCCCAGGTAATGTCACCGACAATTTCGGGGGCAATGAGAATGTGGTCAAAAGCAATTGATTCCTTCATCTGGCGGATGCCTGCGATCCCACTGAAAAACCATTCCATCAGATGTCCGAGCATCATGTGGTTGTTTGAAACATTCCTTAGTCCGGCCCATGATTCAGTAAGCGATGACGCCCCTTTTGAAAGCTGGTACCCGTAGCCTGGCACATCTGTCCTTGAATTCATGTCGAAAATCAGCTGTGAATAACCCTCCTGCTCAAGGACCCTTAAAAGATACCGGTATCCGATATCCCCTGCAGTAAGGGCATTTTTGTTTTCTTTTATCGAACTGACAAGATTGGCTGTAACCTTATTTCTTATACTGTCATCGGTTATTCCGAAAAAAAGCGGCATTGAATATGCCGTCTGGCTTCCCGTGGAATAAACGTTCGTCTGAGGATTAAAGAATTCTTTATTGAAAGCTTTCCGGATTTCTTCTGACAGGTTTTTAAATGCGGTGGAATCCTCCTTTTCACCGATCAACCCGGCCATCTCAGCCAGCAGTTTTGCATCGTAGAAAAAAACTGATGTTGCAGTTAAAGCTCTGGGTGTAAGCTGGGCTTCACCCGGGAATTCAGGACCTAAGTCGTACCAGTCGCCAAGGCCGTGAGTAAGGATATAGTATTCTGACATACTCTCAAGGTAATTCAGGTATCTTTTCATCATCGGGTAGGCTTTTTTAACGGCACCGATATCTCCATACCATTTGAACATGTCCCACGGAACCAGGATACAGGCGCTGCCCCATTCGGGAGAATCCCTGAATCCGCCCAGGAATGGAACATACTCCGGCGCAATATCCGGGACAAGCCCATTTTCGAGCTGTGCTTCAGTCATGTCATCAATGATCTTATTATACAGATTATGGATGTCAAAGTTGTACCTGATCGAGTTTCCCATCAGATGTGTCTGTTCAAGCCATCCGAGCTTTTCCCTGTGCGGGCAGTCGGTTGCAACACTTGCAATATTGCTTTTTATTGACCAGTTTATCAGTCTGTATATTGAATTGAAAAGCTCATTCGAACAACTGAAGCTACCTGCAGTAGGGGATGAGTTTCTTGTATGAAGAAGCTGCAATCGGGTTATTACCGGCAGATTATCCGGATTAGGTTCACCGGCAGGCCTGGCGCCTTCAGCCTCAACGTACCTGAAGCCGTAATAGCTGAACCGCGGAACCCAGATCTCTTCCTTACCCCCTTTCAGGGTATAGGAGAAATAGTATGGTTCCCCGCTTGCCTTTTGAATAACATGGATGTCATCACTGATAAGTTCACCGGGAACGAGCCGGACTACCTGTCCCTTTTTACCCCGGACTTTCAGCCTGACAATCCCGGATGCATTTTGATTAAAATCATAGATACAGATGCTATCATTCTGCAGGTTATATCCCTGGGATCAAACACTTCCATGACTTTAAGCGGATGATCCATTTCGGGCATAAGTTCTCCTGAAGGCTCTCTGACTTCCAGGCATTCTTTCCATGTTTTGCCACTAAATCCCACTTCTTGCCACATATTCTGTTCCAGACGGGCATCATAATCTTCGCCTCCATAGATGCTGGCAAATGTAACCGGCGAGGGAGAAGCCTTCCAGGTCCTGTCACTGACGATTGTCTCCTCAGAACCATCACTGTATTTTACAATAAGCTTCAATATCATTTTTGGGGCGCCATAGGCTATCACAAGCTTCCTGTAACGTTCCCTGTTTATGTTATAAAATCCGTTTCCAACGATAGCTCCCAATACATTTTTGCCCCGCCTCAGATTATTGGTTATGTCAAAAGTGTTGTAATAACAGGTTTTCCTGTAATCGGTCCATCCGGGAGAAAGAAAACGATCCCCTGCCTTTTCACCATTTACATACAGTTCATATTGACCAAGCCCGCTCACAAAAACAAGAGCCCGAGCTATCTTTTTATCAAGCGAAAACTCTTTTCTGAAATATGGAATCACTGTACGTTTTTTTGCAACCTCTCCAAGGCTATTGCCATTTCCATGCACTCCCGGGACAAGAAGAAGAGAATCGGGGATCTCTTCATATCCGATCCATTTTGCATCGCTCCAGTCAGCCCTGGCAAATAGTCCTGTGATAAATGAAGCTGAAGTGCTCCATTCTGACGGGTTATCATTATTATCCCAAAGCCTCACCTTCCAGATATATCTTTTTGCAGGTTCGAGGGCAGGTCCGGAATAGTCTATCCATGCAGACTGGGGAGAAGATATTTTTCCTGAATTCCAGAGACATCTGCTTTCTGATTTCAGGTTTTTTTCATCAGAATCAAGAATTATCTGATAAGCAGTCTGAGCTGCACCCCTGGTTCCGGAGGAAACAATCCAGCTAAATGAGGGATCTTTAGATACCCCGGCAGGATTTTCGAGATTGTTGCAATGTAACTGAGTTGCTGTAAAATCAGATGAATCGGGTTTACTGCAAGAACACGAAAACAGGGTGATGACGAAAAAAAGTAGGAGTTTTTTCATAAGGTTGTGTCATAAACCCATTGTGCAACTTTGGGCGTACTTTGTGATCCTTTGTGGTAAAAAATCCATTAACCACAATGGAACACAAAGGATTTCACGAAGGTACACAAAGGGAATAATGTTTATTCGAAGATAAAAATTTCTTCGATAGCTGTACTGAACACTTTGGCAATATCATGGGCCAGTTTAAGTGACGGGTTGTATTTGTTCTTCTCAAGAAAGACAATTGTCTCCCTTCTTACATTTACCTTTTTGGCCAGATCCTCCTGGGTAAGATTGTATCTCGCCCGGAACTCTTTTATCCTGTTATTCATTTCTTACACCAGTGAAATTGAACACCAGCCAGCATACAGCAAAGATCACTGCCATCCCCAGGATCCCTGCCCCTATAATTGTGTGGGTTTCATAATCTAACCTGTCTGAAAAGTACATTATCGCCAACCATAAGTAGAGCGAAATGTAGTAGGAAAGTGATGAAGTTTTTTGCATAACCTTTTTAGTTAGCTCATCTTCCGGGGGTTCACCTCTTTTTGCACTGCTTATTCTTTTGTATCCGACAAATAATGCAAATAAGACTACAAGGATTAAAATGCCCAAGCCAACCAGCTCAAAAGGTTTGAACTTTTCATTTGCTGAAAAGAACCAAAGCCCTGTTGTGAAAAGTACCAGGGCAGCTACGATAAATACAATAATCCCTCTTTTCATGATAGTAAGGTATTAGTTAATTAATTCTAACACAAAGTTAGAAATAAATAACATTAACTTCCAAATAATTTTGAGGAAATTTTTATTAAAATAGTAAAATATAAGGGCTAAAGCCCACAGAGTATATGTTTGGTGATAAAGTCGTGGAGCGGGCTTAAGCCCTGATTTTGTTAGAGTTGATCCGCAAACTTCCACCAGGCTGCATAACCAGACTAATCAAATACTGATTAATCCCGAAGCACCTTCCCTGAAGATATATGACTTCCCTTTTTCAGTCGTCTTCAGTTCAATGATTTTTCCCTTTGTAGCTCATTCTCAAAGAATTTCCAAGCTTTGAAGTTATCTTTGCCTGTTTAAGCTTCCCGTTTTCCCAGTCGATATCTACTTCAAAACCTCCACGAGCCATTAATCCATGTACATATCCTGTTCTCCAGGCAGCGGGCAGGGCAGGAAGCAATTCCACCTCACCGGCATGGCTCTGAAGGAGCATTTCCGTAATACCAGCTGTCCCCCCGAAGTTACCATCGATCTGGAACGGGGGATGATTGTCAAACAGGTTGTAAAGCGTCGATTTTCTGATAAGAGCCAGAACATTCTCATAAGCTTTTTCACCATCCTTAAGCCGGGCGAAGAAATTTATTATCCAGGCCCTGCTCCATCCTGTATGTCCTCCTCCGTTCGCAAGCCTGTACTCGATAGTTTTTCTGGCTGCCTCAAGCAATTCGGGATTCTTTTGCTCTGTTATCTGGTTTCCGGGATGAAGACCATAAAGATGTGAAATATGCCTATGCCCCGGTTCAGGTTCCCCAAATTCCTCTGACCATTCGAGGATCCGTCCGTCCGACCCGGTTTTTATCGGAGTCAGCTTCTCAAGTGTCTTCTTCATCTTACTGCGAAAGGCTTTATCCGTATCTAAGAATAAGGCTTGCTTCGATAGTGTTCTGAAGAAGATCGCGGATTATCATATGATCCATCGTCGGACCCATTACAATGCTTGCATTTCCGCTTCCTCCCGGAATATTAAATCTGTTCTCCGGTGAAATTGACGGACCTGAAACAAGAAAACCAGTTTTAGGATTGACAACGAGCCAGCCCATACAGAATTCGGCAGCTTCCTTCATTATCGGATAGGCTTTGTTCCTGAGATAATCAATATCGCCTCCGAAATTGTAATGATCAAAGATATTCTGACAGCTCCATGCAATTCCCATTGGCCACATTCCGTATCCCACGGCTCCCAGGGGCTCTGTATAATGCCATACATCAGTTGTATAATGGGCCACTATCCCTTTCAATCCGTACACTTCCCTGGCAGTTCGCCTGGCACTCGGTCGCATGGCATCGATGAAATCAGCAAATGGCAGTTGAAGTTCTCCCAGATTCGTTATTTCAGATGGCCAGTAATTCATCTGAATATTGATATTAATGTGATAATCGGCGCTCCATGGCGGATTCAATCCATCGGCCCATATCCCCTGAAGGTTTGCCGGCAGGTCTCCGGGCCGTGAGCTGCTGATAAGCAAATACCGGCCAAACTGATAATAGAGCTCTATAAGGTCGGTATCTACATAACCATTTTGCATTGCAGTGATCCTGGCATCAGTTGTAAAATAATTCCCTTCGCCGGATCCGAGATCGAGTGAGACCCTCTTGAAATACTTTTGATAATCAGCAATATGATCCTTTCTGATTTCAGAATATAACCGCTTTGAAACATTTTCAAGCTGATTGCCTGAAATAACGGCAGGATCATTCCCAAAATAGTCAGTTGCAGCAGTGAGAAGAATCAGAACTGAATTTGCATTTTCAATTCTGATACTGTCGCCTCCTGATACTATTTTCCCTCCATCATTAAGAAGCTTTAGCCTGGTCTCCATTCTTACTCCGGTACCATTGCCAACATGCTCATTCATAACAATTTCATTGTTAACAGCCTTTATGGTTGCCTTATTCCCCTGTCTCGAAAGCCTTACAGAAAAAGTGATTGCCCCGGGTTTGTCCGCGGTGATACTTATAATCAGGGCCTGGTCCGGAGCACTTGAAAATACCTCCCGTTTATAGGTTACCTGATTGGCAGTATAGGTCACGGTCGATATTGCTTCTCCGATATCCAGTTCGCGGCGGTATCCAGATACTCCACTTAAGTGAGTGAAATCAAGTATCAGATCCCCGAGAGTCTGATAGCTGGAGGCGTTATCGCGCCTGAAAGCTCCCATGATCCCGCTTTGGGCAAGTTTTTCGGCCTCCGCGTATTTACCTTCGAAAAGAAGCTTCCTCACTTTCGGAAGGTTTTTCAATGCGTCCGGATTGGCATCCCATCTCGGAGCACCTGTCCAGACAGATTCCTCATTCAACTGAAGTCTCTCCTTCTCAATTCCTCCGAAGACCATGGCCCCCAGCCGGCCGTTACCTATTGGGAGGGCATCATTCCATGTATCAGCAGGCTTGTTGAACCAGATCTTCAAACTTGAGCTGGAAGGCTGTCCTTTGAGGGAGATACCCAGGGAAAGAAGAGTGATTGAAAATAGAAGGAGGAAAGAAAATCTTATTTTCATGGGAAGGATTATTTGTTAGGTAAATATATTAAAAAGCGCAGAGACGCCCGATAAAATTTAGAGACGCCCGATAAAAACGTAGAGACGCCCAATAAAAACGTAGAGACGCCCAATAAAAACGTAGAGACGCCCAATAAAAAACGTAGAGACGCCCAATTTGGGCGTCTCTACCATAAATAGTTCATATGAAAATTACCAATAATTATTTCTTCAGCAGATCCCTGATCTCTGTAAGCAGAACCTGGTCCTTTGTGGGGGCAGGAGGAGCGGCCGGAGCTGCTTCTTCTTTCTTCTTCATTGAATTGATTCCTTTGATAAGCATAAACACGACAAAAGCAATAATCAGGAAGTCTATGGCAGTCTGGATAAAACTACCGTAATTCCATGTGACTGCAGGAACCGTTTCTGTTGCTGCTTTCATTACTACTTTCAGATCAGCGAAATTAACACCGCCAAGAAGCAATCCTATTGGGGGCATTATGATGTCACTTACCAGTGATGACACAATTTTGCCAAAGGCAGCACCGATAATGATACCTACAGCCATGTCGATCATATTGCCTTTTACTGCAAACTTTTTGAATTCGTCTAAAATTTTCATTTTGTCAGGTTTTAGTTAGAAAATATCAGAATTTGTAAGAAAATCCTACACCTAAAATTTCTTTAAACTGTGTCCTGGAGCCGGGGGCCTCGTTTGATTCAAACAGACCATTCCCGTTCCTGTCGACGGGTACTTTGATATCGTCATCATAAATAAGGACAGTGTTGAAATTCACTGAAATGAATTTGTTCACTTTGAGGCCGATGAGATTCTCCCAGGTTACATCAATATTCTGGGGATTATGGGCATAATTTGAGAACAGATCAATTTTTGATGTGAAAGAAACATTTTTCATGAACTCATCCTTAAAGTCATTCTTTGAAAAGATAGCTCTCAGGTATCCTCCGAACTCACTCCTTGAATTCTCTCCGGGTTTTACGCCGAATGCTCCTGCTGCAGACAGGACCGGATCATTTACAAAAGTAAATTTTGCCGTAAGTGGTGCGATGAAGGCACTGAAATAAGCAGATGGCTTGTAATCCAAACCGGCAGCGATAAGGAGATATGCAGGAGCAAAAATATCTGAGATTTTCTTTTCCGTTTCAGGATATTTATACCCGGGTCTCATCTGTGTCCTGAAATTCAGAAGGGCTGAATAATAAAAATTTTTGAACGCCTCTCTACCGTATTTGGAAAAGAAATCAAATTTGTCGTCGGTTTTCATCGAGATTGCATTTTTCCCCTGCTTCAGGATCCCATATCCGATATCGAGTGAATTATCCCATGCCGATTTGCCTTGTTTATAATTTGCAAATGCACTGAAAATTCCATTAAATGCAGCTGAATTCTGACCTCCGGCAGCCCAGTTTGTAAGGGATGTCTGAGCAATGTTTAATGCAACAAGACCCCCTTTTTTCCAGCCCATTACAGTGTCGGCATTCACTGCTTTCAATCTCTTTTCCGCATCAGTTATCTGTGCGAAAGTGACAGAGATAAATAGAGTGGAAATTAAAACTAAAGAAAACAATTTCAACTTCATATTGAATGAATTTATTTAAATCTGAAGAATAATAAAAAACTGAGACTATATTAAAAGTTCACCACCTCCCCCCGCCAGCTGGCGGGGTACTCCTCCTCAGTGAGGAGGAGAAAATTAAAGCATTGTAAATCTCACTTTCCCCTCCTTTGCAAAGGAGGGGTGTCCCGACCAAAGCTTCGGGACGGGGGGTTAAAACACTTTCGAGATAGCCTCAAAGAAACCAGAGGTCAATTATTTTTCAACCTCTTTTATTTCGGCTTTGGCAGCATTCTTTTTTACTGATTCGATGCCATTGTCGCGGCCGCTTTCAGATTTATAATTCTGGCTTGTTCCTATTATCTGGCTGTTCGCAGCAGTTATTGCAAACCGGAACATTTTTGTCGGGGTTATTGATTTGTTGAATCTTTTGACATCACCGGCATTCTTCTTAACTGATTCGATGCCGTTCATACACGAGGCCTTGCTTGTGTAACCTTCGCTGCTTAGAATTGTCTGGCCATTGTCAGCTTTCAGGCGGAAGCGGAATTCTTTGTTTTTGCCGCTTTGGTAAACTTCGAACTTTGCCATTGTAATAGGGTTTAAGTTAACTAATTATGATTTGAAATTAATAAGCAATCAATCAGTTTTCAAATATAGTAATATTTAACATTTCTGAATATTTCTGTTTAATTAAATCAAGTTGCTGGTTGCTGGTTTCTGGTTACTCGTTACTTATTGATTAACAGAATATTATTGAACCTGCATAATAATTCATTTTATTTTGAAAAACAATTAAATCATTAATTGTTTAATGACTAGAAACCAGCGATAAGCAACAAGCAACTTTGGCTTATTAATTGAATTTCTTATATGTTTGAAAACTGAACCTAAAATACTAAATTGCGTACTTCGGTTTTCACGGGTTAAAATTTTGAAATATGGATAGGAAAGAAATGTTTTCGGCTCATATCAATGATGGATATACATGCAAAGGGGAATCAATAATACTTGGTGGTGCCATGCTTGACGGCGCCCCGTTGGCAAATGCCTATGTGAAGGTTCCTCTTAAGACTATGAACAGACATGGTCTGATTGCCGGTGCAACAGGAACAGGAAAAACAAAGACACTGCAGGTAATTTCAGAACAGCTTTCAAGGCTTGGAGTTCCGGTTCTGCTGATGGATGTCAAAGGCGATCTTAGCGGGATTGCAATGCCCGGGCAGGAGAAACCGTTCATCACGGAAAGACATGCAAAGATCGGATTGCCTTACACGGTTGGAGGCTCTCCTGTTGAGCTGCTTACAATTTCAAAACAGGAGGGTGTAAGGCTTCGGGCAACAGTATCTGAATTCGGCCCTGTGCTTCTGTCCAGGATTTTAGACCTTAATGATACCCAGGAAGGGGTTCTTGCAGTTATTTTCAAGTATTGTGACGATAAGAAAATGCCATTGCTCGATATTAAAGACCTTAAAAAGGTTATCCAGTTTGTTACAGAAGAGGGAAAATCAGAAATGGATCGCGAGTATGGAAAAATCTCTCCTGCATCAACGGGAATAATTCTACGCAAACTCATTGAACTTGAACAACAGGATGCGGAATTGTTTTTCGGTGAAAAATCATTCGAAATCAGAGATCTGATGAGACGCGACAGGAATGGGAATGGATTTGTAAACATAGTGAGACTGACTGACATTCAGGACCGGCCAAAGCTTTTTTCAACCTTCATGCTCTGCCTTCTTGCAGAAGTATATGATACAATGCCAGAAATTGGTGATGCAGAAAAACCTGAGCTTGTGATATTCATCGATGAGGCGCATCTTGTATTCAACCAGGCAAGCAAAGCTCTTCTGAATGAGATTGAATCAATTATAAAACTTATACGGTCAAAGGGAGTAGGAGTTTTTTTTGTCACTCAGAACCCCATGGATGTACCTAATGAAGTGCTTGCCCAGCTTGGACTGAAAGTGCAGCATGCTCTCAGGGCTTTTACAGCCATCGACAGGCAGGCCATCAAGCTTACTGCAGAAAACTTTCCGCTCTCTGATTACTATAAGACAGACGAAACTCTTACATCCCTGGGAATCGGAGAGGCTTTGGTAACCGCACTTAATGAAAAAGGTATCCCGACACCTTTGGCTGCAACCATGATGAGAGCTCCGATGAGCAGAATGGACATCCTTTCTCAGTCCGAAATTGATACTTTAAACAGAGGTTCCGACCTGGTCCGCAAATACAGTGAGGTTGTTGACCGTGAAAGTGCTTTTGAGATTCTAACCGAAAAGATTGACGCTGTTCAGAAACAAGCTGAAGAAGATGCTGCGAGGAAGGAAAGGGAGAAGGATAGATGGGGCGGAGGAGGGAGAAGCACATCAGGTTCTTCAGGAAGAGGCGGCGTGTTAAGAAATCCGGTTGTAAAAGTGCTTACGAGTGCAACTTTTATCAGGGGGTTGTTTGGAATAATGAAAAAGGTTATAAAATAAAACTTCCTCAGATTTTTGTTCTAGTCATGAAGGGGTCTTTTCTTAAGAACCCCTCCTTTGGTATTGCTTATGGGTGAGCAATATATAAAAGCATTTTCATCTACTTCGGTTACTAGCTTTTTGACTTTTCCTATCTCAAGCTTGGTAACGATTGTAAAAATGATTTCCATATCGGTAACACCATCTATATCGGCATTTTTGCCTATCATGCTGCGTTTCCCTTTATAAATTGTAATTCCACGTCCGAATTTTGTCATCAGAATACGCTTTACCTTAGAACTCTTTTCGGAGATTATTGTAACCCCTGTGTACTCTTCAACTCCTTCGACAATATAGTCAAGTGTTCTTGAAGCAGCCAGATAGGTAAGAATGGAATACAGGCTGTTTCGATGCCAAGAATGAAGGCAGCACAACTGAATATTATAACATTAAAAATCATTATCATGTCGCCGATGGAGGTTTCACTCCTTCGCCATATATACAAAGCAAGTATTTCGGTACCGTCGAGTACTCCACCTCCGCGTACCGAAAAACCAACACCAGCCCCAAGGAAAATCCCTCCGAAAATTGCTATCAGCAGCTTGTCGTGAGTAATTACCGGAAAATTTACAGTTGCAAGCACAAGGGAAAGTCCGGCAATGGCTGCAAAGGCTTTGATTGCAAAAGTTCTTGATATCTGACTGAATCCAAGTATTATGAATGGCACATTGATTGTAAAAATCAACAGGGGTAAGGGTATTCCGACTGAAAAGGATACAAGTAATGAAATACCTGTTACTCCTCCGTCAATAAAATGATTGGGTATAAGAAATCCCTTAAGTCCGAAACTTGCACAAAATATCCCAAGAATAATCAGGAAAATGCTCTTAATATTTTCTTTAACAGCTAAAGACATTTTATTAATTCAGGTGATTTACTATCAATCTAAAGATAACGTCTTTAGTGCGGGTATTATTTTCTTACCGCTATACTGTCGACAAGGTATCTTGAATCGCCCCGCCAGGGTACGGTCCCTTTTTTCTCAATATAGTGTACTATCACGTTTTTCCCCTGGAGGGTATCATACTGAATACTGACATCTTTCTTATTCACCGAAAATATGAATTTCTCGGAAGCAAGTGCAACATTGGCCGTGCTTGACACACTGCTCAGGATCAGTTCACCTTCATAAGTCTTGAAAATGACTCCTTTATTTGAGAACTTCTGCAATAAGCCCGCCCGGTAACCTTCGCTGTAAGTAAAAAAGTATCTGAAGTACACAAAAATAACAAGGAAAATAATAAGGAGCGAAAATGTCCACCTAAGTATTTTTTTTGTCTTTTTTACGGCACCTGTCCATCTTGAAGGTTTTGCCTGAGTTGTTTCTGCCATAATTCTTAGTATTGTTATGAATTTGTTGGTGTTTTAAGATCAGGAATTCTAAAAAATCAATTATTAAAGGTAATTATATTTTATTTCTCCGCCACTATAAGCATTTCAAAATCTTCCTTTGTCAAAACATCCTTTCTGCTGTATGCACCAAGTTTGCAGCCAAAAATTTCAGACTTTTTAAAACCAGCAGATTTAAGGAGCCAGGATATCTCGGAAGGGACATAATATCTTTCATTGCAGTTCAGGACTCTTTTTGTTGCCGATGTCATCTTCAGTCTCAAATACTGAATGATCCCTGAAAGTCATAAGATCAAATGTATTGCCCGTTGAATGACCCAGAGTTTCACCCTTGTCCATGAATTCCTTTACAGAATGAAAAAGAGGGAACAAACCATTCAAGTGTGTTAAAATTAGTTTTCCACCTGATCTGAGCGAACCATGTGCATTCTGAAGAATTGAATAATTCATCTCATCAGACTCCATCAGGGGGAAAGCCCCTTCACAAAGCATAATTGCAAGATCAAATGATTCCCTGAAATTAAAATCCCTGGCATCCTTAACCTGAAATTCGATTATGAGATTTTCTTTCTGTGCCAGTTCTTTTGCCTTTTTGATCATAGAAGGCGAAAGATCAATACCAGTAACATTGTAGCCTCGTCTTGCCAGCTCATGGGAATGCCTTCCGGTGCCGCAGCCTATATCGAGGATGCGTGCTTCCTTTTTGAAGTTGATTTCTTTTTCGATAAAGTCCACTTCGCCGATCGTTCCGGCAGTAAAATTTTCCCTGTCATAATTATCTGCAAAATCCTGAAAAAGTTCTTCATACCACTGTTTCATAGGTGTGAAAGTTTAGAGTTGTTTAATGGTTATTTTTTTAAGGCAGCTTTGACCTCCGCACCAGAATTGATTGGCCTGTACCGGAGCAGTTTTAAAAATTAAATATTTTTTCGATTAAAAAGTTTTTCTCCGAATTTTGTCAGCAGGTAAATGATCAGAAGTACTACAACTGCTGCAAAAACAAGAGGAATAAGTACTGCAAGTACCGATGTTCCGAATGCAGCAGCATGCTCCCCGGTTGCCACAACTGCATTTCCGGCTCCTGCGGTGAGTTTTGTTGAAGCAAGCCTCGTCAGCACTGTCCCGCCCTGTACCGTTGCAGCTGCCCCACCGCCAAAAAGAAAACCGGTTGCCCATTTGAGAAATTCATTGTCGATCGGCAGAACTGATGTCAGTAAAAGTGTTCCACCTCCTATAGCCATCGGAGTTGTAATAGTATCGAGAAGATTATCAATGAAAGGCACATAATACGCAATAATTTCTGCAATAGTCGCAGTGCCGAAACTTACTATGGCAGGCCAGCCTGTAAGCCACTGGAATCCTTCATTTACAGGGAATATACCCATCTTTGCGGCAATGCTGGCCACCAGCATCGGCACAAACACCCTGAATCCGCAGCTGGCGCTTAATCCGATTCCTATTGCTACGGCTGTTATTATTTCTTTCTCCATTATTTTAATAACATTTTCCTAAAGATAAGCCAGAATAGTGAAATAAAACTGTGGTAAATCAGCATATTAAATATTTTACTAACTTTATAAGTAATTCAAATTTAAATCAACAATATTTATATTGATTAATTCTTTTCTAATACTTTAAACAAATGGAAGAAAATAAGACACAGGAACCCGTACAACCGGAGAAGGAAAGTTTGCTGGACAAGGCAAAGAAGCTTTTTAAAAAAGCTGATGATATTGTCGACGACAAAGTCGAGGATGTAAAGCAGAGCGAAGCCTTTAAAAAAGTTCATGATGCTCTTGATAAAGCAGAAGATTACATGCAGGATAAGATTGAAGATATAAAGAAAAGCGGAGTAAAAGAAAAACTTGAAGCATTTGCCGACAAAGTCGAAGATAAAACAGAGGATGCAGTTGAGAAGATGAAAGAATTCAGCAAAAAAGCAGCTGCTAAAACTGCCGATAAGCTTGAGGACATAGCAGAGAACATCAAGAAAAAAACCGGCGACGAGGAAAAGCCAGAAAATGTATAGGCAATTAACGAATAGCAGAAGGGCGTTGCATGCAACGCCCTTACTATTAGTCATAGAGGAATCCCGTTATTTTTCCAGAGGAGGAATTACAAGTACCTGGCCAGGATAAATCAGGTTTGGATCCTTAAGCATTGGTTTGTTAGCCTCAAAAATTACGTTGTATTTATTAGCATTCCCATAGACCTCTTTTGCGATTTTTGAGAGGTAATCGCCTTTTTTAACTGTGTAGAACTGTTTTTCTGGCTGAGGTGGGGTTACTACCGGAGGATTCTTAACAACCAGCCAGTCTTCGACAGAAGCTATCCCGTCAACATTACCTGCAGTAACAATTACCTTGTTTTTGTTTTCAATTGTATCAATGCTGCCCATTAGCGTTACTTTGTCGTCAACCACTTTTACCTGGATGTCGCTGGTGTTGAATCCGAATTGTTTAATGTGAGCCATAATTAAGTCAGCCTTTTCCTGTTCTCTTTTTTCATCCGATTTAAATAGTTTATCACCGGCGTTTTTAATAAATGAAATTAGTCCCATAATTGTTTAATTTTTATAGTTTAATAATTTAGAAAAATTTGCTGGTTGCAAGGTGCTGGTTGCTGGCTAAAAAGTATTTAGGTTATAGGCTTTTTCCAACCAGTAAAGTAACCAGTAACCGGGCCGAGCGTTAAGAAATTGCCTTGTGGGCAATTTTAGCGAAGGAGCCAGACCGCAGGGCAGACAGTAACCAGATTTAGTTGAGAACTTCAAATGTTATTTTAGCAGTAACACGGAATTCTGTTATCTTGTTCTTTGTAACTACAGCGCTCATGTCCTGGATATAAACAGAACGTATCTCCTTAACGGTTTTGCCAGCTGTTTTAACAGCAATGGCAGCAGCATCTTCCCAGCTTTTTTCTGAGGATGCCATGATTTCAATCACTTTTAATACAGCCATAATTAAAATATTTTAGTAATAATTTGATAAATAAATAAATAAAGTTGTCAATATCTTTGTAACCCCGGTTTATAATTGTTAGTAATTTAATGATTTTTTATGAATAAACAATTCCTTATTTTGCAAATATTTATATTTTGTTTCCTTCATTGCTTTAAGGTCATTAAACAAGGTATTTAGAAAATATTTATAACAAATACATTTTTATGAAGACACGACTTTTTGCTTTTATGCTGATTTCCATTGTGCTAATTCCCCAGACTTTTGCTCAGAAAAGAAAAAAGGTTGACAACGGAATTCATTTTGGAATTGTGGGAGGAGGAGGGATGCAGACTATGGCAGGTAAAGATTACTGGGGTGAAAAACTGAAAAATAAGCTTAATCCGGGATATCACATTGGGGGCAACGTGATCCTTCCAATATTTGCTGACTTCTGGTTTCAGCCTGGAATATTATTCAGTGTTAAAGGTTCAAAGCAGAATATCATTCCCGATGATATAACGAAGACAGTCAATCTTGGTTATGTTGAGGTACCTCTTAATCTCCTTTACAGACCCCAGCTTGGCGACGGGCACCTTCTTCTTGGGGTTGGTCCATATGGAGGCTATGGTGTACTTGGTAAAGAAAGGGTAAAATCAGGGACTATAACAACAGAGCTTACAGTGAAGTTTCTGAATGACGCATCGGAAGAACCGACAACATATGTGTATTACAGGGGACTTGATGCAGGAGCAAACATCTTCTTCGGGTATGAGTTTTACAATGGTCTCTTACTTCAGATGAATGGGCAGATGGGACTATTGAAAGTGAATTCTGATTACGGTCTTCCAAATGACCAGACCATAAAAAAGAATGTTGGATTCGGCCTATCGGTAGGGTACAGGTTCTAATCTTAGATAAACTAACCACCTCCCCCTGACGCTTCGGTCAGGGTACTCCTCCTTGAAAAGGAGGAGAAAGTTATAGTGCAGTATATCAATAATTTCCCCTCCTTTCAAAGGAGGGGTGTACGCCGGCTGGCGGACGGGGTGGTTAATTTCATTCTTAAAAAATCCCATTATTTTTCCGATAATTTCTATACCAGAAAGCCGAAATATCAGCATATGAATAACTCTCTGCTTTGATTAGACTGGTATAAAAGAACTTTTTATCAGTCATTTTATTAACTTCATCAAAGCTCTTCTCAAAGCTGTAATTATATGCTGTTGCCAGAAATTTTAACCTCTCTTTTTCATTCATCTCTTTCAGGTTATAAACAGATCCGCATATTTTTAAAAATGCAATAAGGTAAAGAAACTGGGATTCCGGCTGTTCAAGTTCCTTAACAATTGATGCTCTGTACTTCCTGATATCTTCGTCTGTTATTTTTCCCATGAACTGGTTTCTGATCCTGCCCCTTAGCAATGGCACTTTCCGGTGGATTGCTTCAGCAAATGATGGTTTCATCTGGAACCGGCCTATTGAAAAGTTTGCATACTCATCGCCTTTATAAATATAAAGGCTTTTTAAAAGTGTAATTTCTATCTTATCACGCAGAGCTGAATACCTTATCAGTTCAGGAAATACTAGTGCGACAGCCTCCGGATAAGAGACATCATATTTTTTGGCAAGTTGTTTCATCCAGGTCTCGTTCTCAGCTACAAATGAACCGGCCTTATCCCAGTCCTTACCAAAAATTGACTTATAATCTGCTTCCTGCGAAAATAATAATCCTTCGGGCCGGAATATTATTAATGAAATCAGAAATAACCGGTAAATATGTTTACCCTCCACAGATTATTTTATGATTACTGTTACTTGTTTGAAACGCTTTGCTAGAAAGGAATGGCGCATTGCATTATTGCATCCTTCCCTGGAGAGTAGTACATGTAAGTGAGATAAATCCTTCCATCGGTTTTAATAAGATATGGATTAAAAAGCTCAGAAAGTGATTTATTGTCGTTGAATGTAAGGGTTCCGTAATTGTAGGTGGCATATCTGGTGTTGGAGGAATTAACAAACAGATTTTCTATTTGATAAGTGTTTTGATTCAGGTTAAAGAGTGTTTTTCCTTTTAGGTCCAGAATTTTATCAGGAGCAATTAACACTAATTCATCAAATTTGACTTTACCGTCCAAACGAGTCTGTGCCCAGGTCATAGCGTCATAAGCCACCCCTGGAATATTGGTTACCACTTTTGGCTGAAAGGCACCGGTTCCGGCACCATTCATCATTTTTTCCTGCATCTGCTGCTGCATTTTCATTGCAAGATCCATTCGCTCCTGATCGGTTTTTGCATTTTTCATTGCTTGTTCCATTTTCTTGCCCTGATCTTCATTCATGATGACATCTTCAGTTACAACTGCAACAAACTTATCTTTGGATCTTGATACTGCAAAATCCTGTAGTAAAGCAAATGGCCCATAGCTTTTCCCGCCAAACTTAATCAGATACTTATCACCAGACTTGACTAAATAGTCAGGGTACATATTTTCCAATCCTTTCTTGCTATTGTTGTCCGTTTCTTCGTCATTTGATGAATTGAATTTTTTAACCTTAGAATCATTCTCATCAAATGGTCCCTGCGATATTCCATCCTTTACAATATAGTATTTGAATCCAAGCTTGTCCCACACAAGCATACTTCCATCATTCAACATACTGATTGATATTTCACTATAATTAAGATTATATTTTCCGCCCAGATCCATTATGAGCTTTGCATTTTCGCAGGCGCATGCAGGTTCAGGGCCTGGTTTTGAAGTATTATTGCCATTGTCTTCTCCTGATACGCCGGAGATTTCTTTTGACACTGCTTTCTTTACCTTATTCAATAAACCCTGTGATTCAAGGGTATATGACATTAGAAATGTCAGGGCAGCCAAACCCAACAGCGATTTTTTCATGGAGGGAAATTTATTAATAAGATAACCAATTTATTTAAATAATGTTCAAATTAATCAGAACTCGCAGGTTACTGATCGTTAACCGGTTGAAATTAAATAAATCAGAGAATAAAACCAAATTTTTTCATATCCGATGGCACCTGTTTTTGTTTAAACTGTCCTATTTCAGCGTTTTCAAAATTGTTTTGTACACAAATTTGCTCCTTGAGCCGGCGCTGATAACCATGTTCAGCCTCCCTGGATATCTGAAAACATTATCCCGCAGCAATAAGTAATTTCTGTTTTCATGCCATATTTTATCATAAACTGTATCATCATAAGATTTTATAAATCCTGCGGAGAAGTTATTCTTTTCAAAGCATTTAAGTGCCTGCCAGCCAGCAAACCTTCCTGATTGCATCGCCTGCCCGATTCCAGATCCGGTTGCAGGATTTATAAGTGATGCAGCATCACCGCAAAGCATGTATCGCTCACCAGATATTACATTTTTGCGGGTTAACAGAGGCAGCATTCGTCCACTAATCTCACCTGTCATTTCTGCTTCAGAAAACCTGGGACCCAGAAAAGGATCTCTTTCAATGATCCTTAATATCTCATTCCTTAGGTTGATCTTCTTTTCAGAAATTATCTTTGAAGGCATTCCCAATCCGATATTGTACTCGTTGTCTGGCAGAGGAAAAATCCAAAAATAACCCGGGAGCAGCTCCTTCAGAAAATGAAACTCAAGAGTCCCGGGCGGATTATCCTTTACATTCCTGAAATAAGCACTGGCAGCAACAGAACTTTCTTCCGCATTGACTTTAGTCAGTGCAAGTCTTTTTCTTAAAATGCTTGCGGGGCCGTCGCAGCCTATAGCCAGCCGTGCTGTTAACGATAGATCATTCCCCGCCTGTATTAAAACATGGTTCTGTTTTATGGTAATATCCCTGATAGCAGTATCCTGAAAAATCGTGACATTGGAAAGCCCTGTTACAAGCTCAAAAAGGAAATTATCAAAAATCTGACGTTTGCAGACGAATCCGTTTTCCGGGAATTTCAGGTCAAGGGCTATTCTGTGGGGGCCAACAAAACGGCAGATATCAGCCTCTGCCTTTTCAGCCAGCCCTTTGAAAGCTATTGCATATTCAGGGTTTATCGTATTCAGGACTTTTGGGACATAGGCAGGAATGGCATCTCCGCATACTTTTTCCCGTGGGAAATTTTCCTTTTCGATTAATGCAACCCTGAGTCTCGACGAACCAAGTGCAAGAGCTGCAGTGCATCCGGCAGGACCGGCTCCGGAAATCAATACATCAAAATCGGAGGTCATTCCGCGTTACCCCACATTTTATTTGGCTTGCTACCCATTTCTAAAATAAGTGTCCCACCTCCGGTAAGATCGGTATGAGTGAATACGGGTTTTGTCAATTCTTTCCCGTTCAGAGTTGCTGATTGTATATACTTGTTAACTGAATTGTTATTTTTTGCAGTGACATTAAATGTCTTTCCATTCTGAAGCCTGATTTTTATCTTGCTGAAAAGAGGACTTCCAATCTGGTATTCAGGTACTCCGGGTGTTATCGGGTAGAAACCCATTGCAGAGAAAACATAGAATGCCGATAAGCCTCCCCCGTCTTCGTCACCCGGAACACCCATAAGATCATTCCTGAACCAGGTATCCATCAGCATCCTGACCCTTTTCTGGGTTTTCCAGGGTTTACCTGCAAGGTTATAAAGATAGGCTATGTGCATCGATGGTTCATTACCCATGACAAACTGCCCTACGTTTCCGGTGGCGTCGGGCATTGTGGAATAATATTGCCATTTTGACCTTCCCAATCCCTCAGTGAACAGTTTGTCGAGTTTATTGTCAAACTTCTCACTTCCCCCCATCATTTTTATAAGATCACCAAAAGCATGGTAAGGCTGCCAGATATAGGTCCAGCCATTGTTTTCATCATAGTAATCACGCGCACCCATACCACCATCGTACCGGTAATCAAAAGGTTCGATCCAGTTCCCGGCACTGTCTTTAGGATGATAAAATCCAGTATCATTCTTAAACAGGTTTCTGTAGTTCAGACTCCTTTTAATAAAGAAACTGTAATCATCATTTTTACCGAGCTCTTTAGCCATTTGTGCCATGCACCAGTCGTCGTAGCATGAGGCAAGGGTTATGGCAACGGCCTGCCGTTTCTCAAATGAATGGACCTTTGGGCAAGTTTCAGCTTCGTCTTTCCTCAGTGCCGGATAGAATCCCTTTTTATCATAAAATGCATCAAGCCATGTTGAACTGTCTCTTACCCAGGGAAGTCTGGTCTCATAGAGGATCGTACTTTTGAGATGATCATAGGCTTCCTGGAGGTTAAAGCTGCGGATCCCCTTGTTCCAGGCATCAAGTAAAACTGCTGCTGAATGATTCCCGTTCATTGCATGGTTATCTCCCGAGATAGTCGGGAATGTCGGCATCCATCCCGACTGCCTGGCCATCCTGATATATGAGGTGATCTTTTCATCCTGTTTTTCAGGGTTCAGAATAACCTGCAATGGATGCAATGCCAGATGGGTATCCCATACCCAGTCGTCTGTATAAAATGCAGTATCATTAGCGGGCTCCACTCTATTACTCCAGATGCTGAAGTATTGTCCATCTTCGGTAATATCGACCATTCTTTCAAAACAACGGTAGAGAGACGTGTAAAAAGCTCTTCGCTGGTTTTCAGAACCTCCTTCTGTCTCTACTCCGGAAAGAACTATATTCCATTTTGCCCTTGCCTTTTCAGCCATTTCATTCAGGTCCCAGCCTGAGATATCATTCCGGAGGTTTTTTCTTGCCTGTTCTGCGCTTATATAGGATAAGCCGTAACGGATTTTTATTTCGGAATTATTTTCATTGCTGAAATTTGTGATAATGGCTATCCTGTTGCCCCTTATGGAATTATTTTCAGAAACAACATCCTTGTCAAGAACTTTTACATTTTCAGGCTTCCTCTCAAATTCAAGATACAGGTATGCTTTGACTTCATCATAAGTATCATATCCTGTTATTGAGTTATTTTCAAATGCAAGTTCACCCTGACTCATAGTTTTCAGGATAATGCCCCAATCGTTCCCTTTGTTGAAACGGAAGGAAAAAATACCTGATCTTTCAGCAGGGATGAATTTTACATCAATGTCAGGCTCATCAAGTGATACCGAATAGCAATACGGTTTAACTACTTCATTATCATAAGTGTACAATATATTTCCATTTATTTCTTTTATGTCTACTTCTACCGGACTCAGGTTAAATACTTTTCCGGAACGGTGCGATACAACATTCAGCGGAAATCCCTGCACCTGGTTTGAACTGTAGTTATCCCTGTTGGGATAGAATCGCAGCATGCTGTTTGGAAGATGAACTGTAGGGTATGTCGGAACCAGAAGATGGCTGATATTTCCCATATATGGATTGACATAGTCAACTGGTTCAATCTTTTTACCAGAACATGATATAATAAATGCATAAGAAAGCAGTATTGGGAAAAGTAAAAATTTTGAGCTCATAGGATCAGCAATTATTTTGTGCAAGTTAAAATAAACTCCTTTGAATCATTATTCAGATCATGCCCCATAAAATCACCTTCTATCTTGTATATATTAAATTTTGAACGCTCTGCCAGGTGTTCAAGTTCAAACCTGAAAAAGAATCTCATTGGAGTTTTCCATTCCCGGTTGTAGTTTGAGGACCCTTCATTCCATTCAAACCTGAAAGTGATATTAATTATCTGGTTTATAAGATCAGGATTTGTCGATACAATTCTTTTCAACCTGTTTCCGGGTTCATATTCCCCCTCGAAATCAGTGACATTGTCAAGTCCTTTGATGAGCGGCTTTAGGTCGGGAACAAACAAATCAAAGATGAATTGTCCATCCTTGTTTAAATGATCATAAACATTATTAAGTGCTTTTAGCTGGTCCTCTTTTTCAGTTAGATGCATGAATACCCTGAAGGGAGCAATTATCAGGTCAAATTTTGTGTCAAGCTTAAAATCAACAATATTCTGAAGGCTTATTCTTTTCCTGTGCTCGGGAGGAAGTTTTGCCTTCAGGAAATCGAGCATTGAAGGGCTTATGTCTATACCAAAAATATCAGCGCCGTTTTCAAGGGCTTCGGTCAGGAGGCGGCCTGTCCCTGTACCGACTTCCAGTACTTTCCCCTTTGCATTCTTTATTTTCCCGAGATAGAATTCATTATCAACTCCGTCACGGATCTGATGGTATATCAGATCATAAAACCTGGCAAAATATTCAGGGTATTCTTCGGCCATTTTTCAGGAGGCTGGTAAGAAAGTAAATTTACAATTCTTTTTGAATCTGCTCAAATCCATTAACCGCAAAGCACACAAAAAAATCGCAAAGATCGCAAAGGCGGGGAATTATGAGTACACTCTTTGCGAACTTGGCGATAAAACTTCGCGACCTTTGCGGTTAAAAAGATAATAATCGGATCATCCAATTTTGACCGAAGTCATCGTAAGCGATCCCCCTACAGGTTTGTCATTGAATATAGTAATTGTATCATCTTTTTCCTGTAATGCCAGTGCATAAAGCAATGGCAGAAAATGATCGGGAGTTGGTATTGCAAGGTCAAATGACCTGCCCTGAGATTTATAATTTATCAGTTGCTTATGATCACAGTTCAGGATAAATTTCTTCATTTTTTCATCGGCTTCTATTGCCCAGTCGTAACCGTAAGTGTCATTTAATTTATTCCATGCAACCATTCCCAGGTTATGGACCATATTCCCGCTTCCGATAATTAGAATCCCTTTATTCCGTAATATTGCGAGTTCTTTTGCCAGATCATAATGCTGCTGAGCGCTCATATAGTAATCCATACTCATTTGTATCACTGGTATGTCGGCATTTGGATAAAGATGCCTTACAACGCTCCAGCATCCATGATCCAGTCCCCACTTTTCATCCAGTCCGATCTGAGTCTTTGTTGCAAGATTTTTTATTTCCAATGCCAGATCAGGATTTCCTGGAGCCGGATATTGCACCTCATATAGTTCATCAGGAAAACCACCGAAATCGTGAATCGTTTTTGGATTTTCCATGGCAGTCACATGTGTTCCCCTTGTTTCCCAGTGTGCTGAAATACACAAAACTGTACTGGGTTTTGGCAAGGTCATACCAATATTTCTCCATCCTTCCACAAATTCATTCTCCTCAATGGCATTCATAGGACTGCCATGGCCAAGAAACAACACAGGCATTTTACCCGGGCTGTCAGATGGTTTTTCTATTTTGTTTAAATCTTTAAGTTCCATAACCTGCCTTCTGAGGTTGAAAACTCCACTGCTTATTATAGTTTTAATTCTTTCAGATGTTTTTATAATTATCAAAGATAACTCAAAAAAATCTGAATTATATTTACCCGGTTAATGCATTAGAATGAACTATCAATTACTATGAAAAAGATTATAAAGTTCCTGCTCCTGACGTTGGGATCACTAATTGGATTGATCCTGCTGATTGTCATCATTACTTTTTTATGGGCTTCCATTTCAGGGAACCGTATTGCCAAAAGAAATTTGGCTCTTGCCGGTCCTGAAGTAAAAACCCTGAATATTGATAGTCTGACTTTCCGGGATCTCAATAAAAACGGGAGTCTTGACAAATATGAAAATTCCAGGTGCACGACTGATGAAAGAGTAAATGATCTGTTGTCGCAGATGAATCTTGAAGAAAAAGCCGGGCTGATGTTTATTCCACCTGTAAGTATGAAAAAAGACGGTTCCATTTCTGAGAAACCCTCTCTGAATGATGCATTTTCATTACTTGCTGGCGGGACATCCGAAATGCTTTTTGGCAAACATATCAATCATTTTAACATTTTCACCGGTACAGATAAAAAAGGGATGGCAATATGGTACAATAATCTTCAGAAGCTCGCCGAACGAACAAGGCTTGGAATACCTGTTACAATAGCTTCTGATCCAAGAAATAGTTTCAGCAACAATCCTCTTGCAGCAGTATTTGCAGGAGATTTTTCCATGTGGCCTGAACCTATAGGACTGGCCGCAATAGGGGACTCGCTGACTACCTGGAACTTTGCAAATATTGCCAGGCAGGAATATCTGGCAGCCGGTATAAGGGTTTCCCTGCATCCTGCCATAGATCTGGCCACAGAGCCACGATGGGGAAGGATAAACGGTACCTTCGGAGAAGATGCTTCACTGTCAGCAAAGCTCACATATGCATACATCAGTGGATTCCAGGGCGACAGCCTTAGTAAGACCAGCGTTGCATGCATGACCAAGCATTTTGCAGGAGGAGGACCCCAGAAAGAAGGAATCGATCCCCATTTCCCGGTTGCCAAAGGCCAGGTTTATCCGGGTAATAATTTTAATTACCACCTGATCCCTTTTGAAGCTGCATTTAAAGCCGGCACTGCGGAAATTATGCCATATTATGGAATACCTATGGATATGACCGGTGAAAATGTGGGTTTCAGTTTCAATAAGGAAATGATCACCGGCCTGTTACGTAATAAATATCATTTCGATGGTGTTGTTTGCACAGACTGGGGCCTGCTGACTGATATTAAATTCCTGGGGATAATGATCCTGCCGGCTCGTGCCAGGGGGATGGAAAAAGCATCAGTTGAAGAAAGGATGCTTAAAATCATTAATGCCGGAGCAGATCAGTTCGGAGGTGAGATGATACCTGAAATGCTTGTAAGGCTTGTAAAGGAGGGAAAAATAGGCGAAGCAAGGATTGATACCTCAGTGAGGAGATTGCTGAAAGTGAAATTTGAGCTGGGTCTGTTCGATAATCCTTTCGCAGATGTTGAGAATGCTGTAAAGACAATAGGCAACCCTGAATTTATGGCAGCAGGAGAGCAGGCGCAAAGAAAATCAATAGTATTGTTAAAGAATGATTCAACAAGTATCGGGAAAACCCTGCCGTTAAAAACTGGTGTAAAGGTTTATCTGGTTAACATTGATCCTGATAAGACAGGTAAATACGCTACGATAGTTAAAAAGCCCGAAGAGGCTGATTTTGCTATTTTGAGAATAAAGTCGCCATCAAAGCATATTAAGGGGACGGGATTGATGGGAAGATTATTCAGTTCTGGCGACCTTGATTTTAAAGAGAAGGAGTTGAATGAAATTCTGAAAATCATTAATCGTGTTCCTTCGGTTGTAGATATTTATCTTGACAGACCAGCTGTTATACCTGAAATTACTGAAGTATCCAGAGGATTGCTGGCAAATTTCGGAGTAAGCGATGAGGCACTGCTTGATGTTATATTCGGGAAAGTAAATCCCTCTGCAAAACTGCCGTTTGAATTGCCATCATCAATGGATGCTGTAAGGAATCAGAAAGAAGATGTTCCATATGATTCAGAAAATCCATTATTCCCATTTGGATTCGGCCTGAGTTATTAAGAGAATGGGAGTGGATAGATTATAAAATGAAATAATACCCGAGATATTCTTTTATATTTGTAACCCAAAAAAGGATACTTGCTTATAATTTGTTTAAATTTATGTCGAAAAAATACTCTCTCGAAAAAGATAAGATAAAAGTATTACTTCTTGAAGGAATTCATAATAGTGCAGCCGACTTTTTCAGGGCAAACGGATATAACAATATCGAATCATTTCCCAATGCACTTGATGAGTCTCTTCTCAAGGAAAAGATAAAAAGTGCCAATATTATTGGTATCCGTTCCCGGACCCAGCTTACAGAAGAGATATTGGCCAACGCTGGAAAGCTTCTGGCTGTCGGATGCTTCAGTATTGGGACCAACCAGGTCGATGGTCATGCTGCAAGACTGCTGGGAATTCCTGTTTTCAACGCTCCTTTTTCTAATACCCGTTCTGTTGCCGAGCTTGTCATAGCTGAGGCAATCTTTCTCATGCGGAATATACCGGTTAAGAACGCAGCTGCTCACAAGGGAAAATGGCTGAAATCGGCAACAAATTGTTTTGAAGTACGAGATAAAAACCTTGGGATTGTTGGCTACGGGCATATAGGTTCACAAGTTTCAATTCTTGCCGAAGCGCTCGGGATGAACGTTTTTTACTACGATATTGTTAAAAAGCTAAGTCTCGGTAAAGCTGTAGCCTGCTCCTCGCTTAGAGAACTTCTTTCAGTTTCTCATGTTGTTACACTGCATGTTCCGGAGACACCACTTACTATGAATATGATAGGCGAAAATGAGCTGTCATTAATGAGAAAGGGAGCCTGTCTTGTCAACGCTTCAAGGGGCTCCGTAGTAAATATTCAGGCTTTGACAGGTGCATTGAAATCAGGGCATCTCCTGGGTGCAGCCCTCGATGTGTTTCCTGAAGAACCTGCTTCAAACGGAGATCCGTTCATTTCAGAACTTCAGCAATTCGATAATGTGATTTTATCGCCGCATGTTGGCGGCAGTACAGTGGAAGCGCAGGAAAATATAGGTACGGAAGTAGCTGAAAAACTTGTAAAATACAGCGATACCGGAGCAACCATCGGTGCAACCAATTTTGTTCAGATCTCCCTTCAGCCAAACAACAATGCCCAGAGATTTCTCCATATTCACAAAAATGAACCAGGCATCCTGAAAGAAGTTAACTATGTTTTTACCTCCAAGGGAATTAATATTGCAGGAGAGTATCTCCAGACCGACCCTGAGATAGGTTATGTAATTGTTGATACCGAAAGCTGCCTTGGTTCAGCTATACTGGATGAACTTAAAGCCATTGAGGGGACCATCAGGGTAAGGATGCTGTATTAAAAAACCAAATGGTACAAAAAGGATCACCTCTCGCACTTGGAAACGAAAGTGTATGGAGTTTGCTTCTGCAATATGCCATACCCTCGGTAATTGCCATGACAGCCATGTCTCTCTACAATATTACCGACAGCATTTTTATCGGTCATGGAGTTGGAGCACTCGCAATTTCAGGACTTGCCATCACTTTCCCTCTGATGAATCTTTCAGCTGCCTTCGGTACACTGGTTGGAGTTGGGGCTTCAGCACTTATGTCACTCCGGTTAGGCCAGAAGGACTACATTACAGCAAATAAAATACTTGGAAATGTTCTTGTATTGAACCTGATCTTTGGATTGGCCTACTCTGTTGTTGTACTTCTTTTTCTTGATAAGATACTCTTATTTTTCGGGGCAAGTTCTGAGACTTTGCCCTATGCCCGCGATTTTATGACTATAATAACCCTGGGCAACGTAGTAACCCATATGTATTTCGGTCTGAATGCCCTGATGCGTGCCACTGGTAATCCGAAAAGATCAATGTATGCCACTATCATATCAGTTATCATCAATGTAATACTCGCCCCTCTCTTTATTTTTGGGTTTAAATGGGGTATTCGCGGTGCTGCCCTTGCGACAGTCATAGCTCAGACATCAATGCTGATATGGCAGCTCAGTTATTTCAGGAACAAGCAGAATTATATTCATTTCGAGAAAGGGTCATTCAGGTTAAAACGCAAAATCGTAACCGATTCCATGTCTATCGGGCTGGCTCCTTTCCTTATGAATTCTGCCGGGAGCATAATTATTATTATTATAAATCAAAACCTTATCAAACATGGAGGCGATCTGGCTGTAGGAGCCTATGGGGTAATAAACCGTGTAGCCTCTCTTTTTGCCATGGTAGTTTTTGGACTGACACAGGGGATGCAACCAATAGCTGGTTATAACTTCGGTGCAAAACAATTCGACAGGGTAAACGCAGTAATGAAATTAACAGTATTACTGGCCACTGCAGTTATGACGGTTGGTTTTCTGATAAATGAAATCTTTCCGCATGCCGTGGCATCGGCATTTACTACAGACGAAGAATTGATAAACATTGTTGTACCAGGCTTACGTATTGTGATGATATTTTTCCCTATTGTTGGTTTTCAGATGGTTGCCTCCACTTTCTTTCAAAGTATCGGGATGGCAGGGAAAGCTATATTTATGTCACTTACCCGACAGGTACTTTTCCTGTTGCCCTGCCTTTTGATTCTGCCCTCAGTTTTCGGGATAAAGGGAGTCTGGTACAGCATGCCTGCAGCAGACTTGCTTGCAAGTTTAATAGCTGCGTATTTGCTTGTATCACAGTACCGCAAATCCTATGTAAAACAGTAAGTTTGACTTTAAATTAAGCTATCCGTATATGAATAAATATTATGTTATTACAATTGGACGGCAGCTCGGAAGTGGCGGCCTGATAATTGGTGAGAAGCTGGCTGCTCAGCTTGGCATTTCATTTTACGATAAGGAACTGATTCAGATTGCCGCGCAGGAAAGCGGGCTTGGGAAAGAGTATTTTGAGCAGGCTGATGAAAATAAAGGGTACTCTATATTCGGCGGATTTTTTGGCTTGCGCGGGACAATCGCGGAGGAACCATTTTCCACATATTATCTGAACAATGAAACTTTGTTCAAGATACAAAGCGATGTAATCCGCAAGCTGGCAGAAAAGGGATCATGCCTTTTCGTTGGCCGATGTGCCGATTATGTTCTTGCTGATAACCCGCGCTGCCTTAATATCTTTGTTTACGCTGATATGAAAGACCGGATTAAGCGGATTGAAGAGTTACAAAAGATAACAGCTGAAAAAGCAAGGGACTTTATTGATAAATCTGATAAAAAAAGGGCAGGGTATTATAACTATTTCAGTAATAAAGTCTGGGGAGTGGCCGAATCATATCATCTTTGTATCAATTCCTCAGTTCTCGGAATTGATGAGACGGTAACTTTAATCCGTCAGCTTGCCACGAAACGCTTTTGTCTGTAGCTAAATTCCTTAGCTATTTTCTCAGGCTTTCGAATTTTGCCTTGATTTTTTTAATATCTTCAAACTGAAGGTTCTCAAGATTCAGGGTCCTGATTCCCATCTTCATATTAAGTTCAATTTCAAAAAGCTTTATATTGACAGATTCAATATCACCAATTTTTATGGTTTCCACACCCCTGTTATCAGGAAGTAAAAATCGTAATTCCTTCTCATCCCATTCAATGAAATACTTCCTGCTTTTCAGATAAGAACTACCCATTATAATGAACAGGATTCCCTGGATTGTAAAAAAGACCGAATTCCAGTCGCCTGAGGGAAAATTGAAATTGAACCCTGCAATAGCATATTTGGCAAACAGCGCAAGACCAAGCAGGGTAAAAATGCTGCCAAATATCACTAAGAACTTTGCCATTCCGTTCTTACCTTTAAAAACCCTGATTCTTTCCATAAGATTTTATGATTAGCGATCCAGCTTTAACAATGCTTCTTCCACCGATCCAACAAAATTAATTGTTCCTGTTCTGTTGCTTTCCTTAATAAAATCCCTGAGGCTCCTGCTTCCAAATCCTGAGAAATCTCCTACAATAGCCAGCCTCATCCTGTAGTTTGAGAACTTTTGCAGGATCTCTCCGGCCACTCTTGTTTTTAGATCAAAGAAGTCCGGATGGAGACTTTTTTCATGGATGATCATCCTGTCGCTATCATTAAGACGTGCTTCAGCCATTAAATCCAGGATATCATCAGGGTTCGTAATCAGGTAAGGTCCCGGAAGAATTTCTGCTATTATTTTGCCTCCGGCAGTTTTATGGTATTTAATTTCTGTTGCCATTTCAAAGTTTCTGACAGGTTGGGCAGTAGTATACAGCACCGCCAAGATAAGCCTCTTTAACGATCAGATTGCCACACTTTGGACAAGGATTCTTTACTGTATTTTTTGAAAGTATTGTCTTGTATCCTCCGCTATTCCCGAAAAAATCCTTTTCAGTATCACGTCCGCCCTGATCTGCCATCATCAAACACAATCAGCAGCTGGTATTTGTCAGGCGGTTGTTCTGAGGGTAAATAATATCTCATGTTTGTACCCTCCCCGATTGTAAATAAAGTTTTATCATCACAGCAGATGTCAACAAACATTCCATGTCCTTTTGCTGATTTAACCTGTCTTCCCTTAAGTATTTCAGCATATCCAGCAGGGTCGCCGGAAAAAAATGCAAACTTATGAGGACTTGTAGCATTAAAAACGTCGGTAATCCTTCGGCCAGTCAAAGTCTTGCCCGCCTGCAGGCTAATTGTTCGTGATTCGGGAATTTCCAGCATAATTATATTTGTTTAAAATCAACAGCCAGTTACCAGTATTCATTCCCCTCCCATATACTTCTCAAGGATATCAAGAATCGGATCAAGTTCTGTCTTGAATCTATTATATAATTTTACATTGTCTTTTCTTGCAAGAGCATCATGTCTCATCATTTCAACAACTTTAGCCAATTCCTTCTCTTCCTGGGTTGTTGGAGTGAAATCAAGAGAAGGTACTTCAATGCCTTCCGGATTTTCGCTGTCACGACGTACCATGAGGAGGGAGTTAACTACTAAAGCATACCTTTCTTCTGTGATACCAGCCTTTTTCAAACTATTTCCTTTATTTTCATCGTTTGAACTGTTATCAGCCTGGGAACCAAAGAATTTATCCAGGAGTTTTTGCTCAGCCTTGATTTCAATGACCGGTCCCATGATATATGATCTGCATTGCTTAAGCACATCAGGATGAGAAGGATCGAGAAATGTCCAATCAAACATATTCAGAAAACCCGAGATTAGTCCTTCATCCTCAGATTGAGAGAAACTAAAGGCAGTGGCAACAGGGAGGAAGTCGCTATAGTGGATTGAAAATCCGTTTTTGGTGTAGAACGAGTCCGCATCTTTAATAAATGTTCTCATCTTTTCAAAGCTTGGATCGGTTGCATCATAAGGATTTTCTATGAACTTGTTATAGCTTTCATTGGATATATTATCTCCAAGCAGATGTTTATTGATAGCAGGAAGATCTCTTCCAAATGTGAATATAGCTGTCGGAACCGCCGTAGGTTTTCCCCCTGATTCTTTATCTTCCATATATACTTCCCAGCCTTTAATGGATTCTTCCCTTGAACAGTCTGGCAGATATGTCGCTCCAGGCGGTACAATGATACGTTTTGTATACTGTTTCAGCCACTTAAGAGGATCCGTTTTTCCTGATTGGATATCAAGGAACAACTGATACTTCAATTCAGTCAGCTTTTCTGTCGATTCCACATAGTTCGTAAATTGTGCAGCCTCTGCTTTCAGGATTGGAATTACGGTCCTGATCTCAGCTTCAGTAAGCTTGGCTACCATTTCCTGATACTGAGCATATATATAATTGTTCATCAGACATGTACCTGAAAAGAATATTGTCATGAAGAAATATCTCCACATTCTGGATGTTATTATTTTATTGAGAGCATTCACGATTGCACCTCACTTTCTTTTTATATCGATGGGATTAATATTAAACCAAAGAGATTTAGTTTACTTTTTAACAAGTTCGACCCTCCTGTTTTTGGCTCTTCCTTCTTCTGTATTATTGTCGGCTATAGGTTTATCCTGTCCGTAACCTGCAGGACTAAGGCGTTCAGCAGCAATACCCTGGCTGACAATTGCAGAAACCACCGACTTTGCCCTACCTTCAGAGAGTGTTTTGTTTGATGCCGCACTCCCGACATTATCCGTATGTCCCTCTACACCAACTTTAAGATCCGGATTTGACTTCATCATCTGAACAATCTGTTCGATAATTGACTGGGATTCAGGTTTTACAACTGATTTGCCGGTGTCAAAGTTTATGTAAAGGGCTATATGGCCATCACGGTTGAGGGCTTCAAACATGTTACTTGCTGTGACATCCTGCTTCATCAATTCTTTCAGGACAATTGTAAGATAGAAATCGTCTCCACCCAGAGTGACAGCTTCAATCCACAATTCATTTCCATCTTTTACAGCTTTCCCAACGACCATATTAATGCCGTTGTTTTCAGCACATTCGGCATTCTGAGGCATTCCCTCATAAATGACTGTGCCACCCATGCTTTTTATAGCGTTAGAATAGTTACGTATTATTTGAATAACGCTTGATTTCTGTGCATCTTCCTTCAATGAATATGTCCTTTTAAGTTTTTTACCCTCTACTGTTGTGCAGTTTTTGCCATTGAAGAAGTTATAACTGCCGAATTCAACATCCTCCGCTGCATAAATATAGAAGTTGGGCATACCTGAGAACCAGGGGGTGTCTTTGTATTCAGATTCCTGAGCCTGAACTTGCACCTTAAGCAAAGGGGACACTAAAATCAATACTGCAACAAACATTCGTACCTTGTTTTTCATAATTTCCTCCTTTTAAAAGTGAGTTAATAAAAGTAGATTAAAGCGAATGAAACACTTTTGCTTATTGTAAAGTTATTGCTTTATCCTCCTGAATACAAATTTATTTTCCATTCATTAAGGAGTGATCCGGGAAGAGTCTTTAAAACTGAAAATAAATCAGTTAATAGAGTTGTTCCTGGATATTTCCTTCGTATCTTTATATAAAGATTTTAATACGATGACCAATTACTTATTTATCCTGATTTTTGCAATTTGCGGAAGCAGGAATGATAAAACAGACCCCTCTCCGGCTTCACCTGAATTCCCTTTCCTGAAAGCTGGCAATGAATGGCATTTCCAAATGAAGACTTCCCAGACTCCCACTCCTCTGGAAGTCGTTTATAAAATATTGTCGATCAGGGAAGATGGTTATATTGAAGTCGAAAACAGCTTTGCCGGAATTGGGTCCGAAAAGATCTATTGGTATGCCAATAAAAACGAGTTCTCCGAAATAGCCTCTCCTGAAGACAACTATAAGCTGACACTTGTGAAAGTGAATCCGGTATTAAACGACACCTGGAGTTCAACTATTGAGGAGGAGGGGAAAACCATGGTCTATACGCGTACGGTGGCATCATTGAATGAATCCATTCAGCTGCCTGATAAATCCTTTGCCAAAGACTGTGTTAAGATCCATGAGACAATGAGCGCCTACCCCCAGTATTATAAAGATATCTGGGTAAGCAGGAGTTATGGCATAGTATATATAAAAGGGAAAGGTTATGCTGAAGAGGATGGGAAACCTCCTGTCTATTTCGACCTGGAGTATGTGCTTATCTCCAAGTCGTTTTGATTTTTATAATTATTTCTATTTGCCAACAGGGGACAGGTTGTCAAGAACGGTGCTGCCTGTAGCTTCCACGGAAGGACCACCCTGAGTATCGAGTCGGCCACTTAACTCTCCCTCCACCAGTCCGCCCAATCCGGCTTTAACACTGCTGGTAAGTGCTACGTCTTTTACTACATCTCCCTGCCCTATTGTAACTCCTGCACCAATATTGGCTTCTACGTCAATATTGCCGTGACCATATTCACCCTGTACCCCGACGCCGCCCCAGAAAGTTGTTTCATGCTTGTTAAAATCGCGGTTTATCGTCCATAAGAGGCCTTCTCCACCCGAAAGTTTTACGTGATCGCAACTCAACTCAAATGAAAGAGCTCCAAAACCGGCCCCGATTCCTTTCTCCCCCAGAGGACAGGGTCCTTTTTCTTTTTTTGGTATCTCAGGATCTTTAAGTTCCGGGAGGCTCCCTGCAGGTTGAGGCTCCACACACTTTAGTTCATCATATTGCTGTGCAATGCCAGGCAGTTCCATTCCCATTCCGACAACGTTCTCCAAATGGATTAGTATGACCAACTCACGATATACATTCATCAGTTCATTTAAGCTTGGAGCATATACTTTTTCCAGAACCGGGTTGGTAAATGCATAAAAATCATATGCTGCAGCCATAAACTCATCAGAAACGTTCTTGTAAAGTTTATGGATGCCCTTATAAAGTATATCCAATTCACCCTTTTGAAGCAGACATATCTGATATTCTACTTCATTTATTTCAGCTTGTACAGGTACCATCTTCGCTCTTACCTTTGCTGCACAGATTTCATTACTGCCACAGGCTATCTCTTCCTTCATCAGCTCGATCAGCCTTTCGGTCAACTGCTGGTGTTTATCCTGTAATTGCATCAAACCCGGGACATCTTTCATTATCAAATCAGAAGAACGTCCGGTGTTTTTTGTTCCTTCATTAAGCGCTTTACCATAATTGCTGTTTTCTCCGAAAAGCAGTACTGCAGTCTCATAAAACATAAAAATCTCCTTTGAGAAGTCCCTGCTGAAGACAATCGAATTGTCTGGATATTGCTGCGATCTGATGCTCTGTTGGGAAACAATCTTCAGAAGCGACTGATATTGCTCAAGTAAGTTCTGCGTCTTCGACGATAATTTGTTATGATAATCTGTCAGCGAGGATCCAACTTTTTCCATAGTGGCTTTATTCTCGGAAACAGGCAGGTCAGGAACATTGAAATCACCTGTTTGTCCTTTTTCAGAAGAAAGATGCTTATCCTGTTCCTGAGACGGGTTTTCAGTCCGGGACTCTTTAGCCTTTTGATAAGCCATAATTCCAACGGCTGAATTGCTTTCGGCCAGGGCTTTTCGTAAATACTTCAGGGCAAGTGCATGATTTCCCTTGCACTCGTAAATTAAACCAAGTCCCAACTGGGGCGAAGGCATCCCCGGCGCCAGAGTGGCAGCACGTTCAAACATCACCTGCGCATTGACCGGATCGCCCATTTCGTGGTACACCCAGGCCAGATTGGTTACGACCAGGGCAATATTTGGCTTCAATTTATCAGCATACATTAGCACCCGCAGGGCTTTCACATATTCACCCATGTCTTTGAGTGCAACTCCAAGATTATTGGCAGTAAGGAGATCTTCGGGATTTATTGAAGCGCTCCAGGCAGTGCAGTATATCGTGGCTGATCCGGCGCTTTCCATCATAAATATTGCACCAATATCGGAGCCATCGGTCGGTTTTTGAGCTGATTCCAGTATCTTTTTCACTTCAGGAAGCGCCTTGCCGACTCTTGGTCCATAAGTAGCCATCAGGGATTTTGCCAGGGCAACATACCCTTCCCTGGTAAGAGGGACAATTTTAGGTCTGGTGGTTTGATCTTTTGGGCACATGACTTCTGAGCCAGCTTTGGAATCGGGTATCTGAGGGGCAGGTTTATTATCATTACCATATTGCTTTTCCATTGAATCCATCCATTTTTGCAATGCTTCCTACTCGGCCTCAGTGAGCTCCTTACCGGAATTGGCCTTTTCCATAATACGTTGGATGTTTTCAGGCTGAGCAAAGCATGCAATGCTTAAACAAAGAAAAAGAGAGAGGAGAAAATATTTCATGGGATTTATTTTACATAACATTTAGCAATGATTTATACCCATATGCCTTCTTAATTTGAAAGGTGGTTCGAATCCAGATTTTAGTTATGAAATCTATAAAAACAGTAATGTAAATCAATTCTATTTCGCCTCTTGGAGGGTGACTTTTACAACCTTTTCAAGCCATCCAGTGGCGGAATATGTTAAGGCAGAAACAGGATTTCTTCTGATAAAATATTTGCTTTATGTAAAGTTACAGGTTTGGCAGTCTGAAGTTAAATCTTTTTTATTTGTTCTTTTCAAATTCAATCAGCTCTATCGGAGCACCATTATGCTCAATCATTGCTACCCTGATACCCTCAGTATGTGAATTTGGACTGGTCAGCACTTTCAGATTATGTATAGCCAGCTCGTGATCGATGTCATTTACTTCAAAGGCTATATGAGGAATCGTTTGGATCAACTTGTCGACAGGACTATCCTTTTCAAATCTCATCCATTCAATCCCGAAAGGACTGGTGCTGAAACCTGATACATAGAATCTGAACTGAGGCAAATAAGTCTCATAAGGCATTTTCTTTTTTATCGGAATTCCCAGGTGATGATATTTCCAACCCCAGTCTGAGATTGATTCCGGAGGTTCATGATCCTCTCTGATTTTAGCCATGATTAAAGTTCAATGTGTTAATTCAAGTGTATAATCAAGTTTCAGATTTGACTTGAAAAATTCCGCGATTTTTATCGCTCTGCCGCAATCGGTATTTAGCAGTCTGACCACTCCCTTATCCGAATGAAAAAACATGTCATACGATTTAAACGTATAGCTTACCGGCAGAACGGACCTGTAATAGCCAGTGCCTGTTTTGTTCTTTTCCTTGATAAAAACTTTGTCACAACCAAAGGGGATCCTTATTTTTTCATTTGAAAGGGTTATGCCTAAAAAGTCAGATTCCTTAATTACAATGTCTGATTTATCATTAATTATTATTTTTGATCTGAATGAAACCAGCACCAGTCCAATAAAAACTATAGCAATTGAAGTCACAAGATCAGCCATGATACTTTCACTTTTAACGGAATTAAGGTTTAAAATAAGTAAAACAATTGCCATTACAATTATAGCATATCCGGCCACGACCAGGGGTTTCGGGAAAAGGTTATATGCATAGTTTTTCATAAGCTGTGATCCATTTTTTCTACCAGTTGAACTGTAAGGTCAACTCCATTTGCATCTTTAAGCCGTTCCGACATCTTAGCACCGTTTTTCTTATAAGAATCATTTGTTAAACATTCATTGATCGCTAAAGAAATTGATTCTGCGGTCATTTTCTTGAAATTGCAGGTTTTGGGACCTAGCCCAAGTTTCACGATCTGATCGCGATTCATGAACTGGTCTCCCATGAAAGGGAATGCTGCCTGAGGGATACCTGCCCTTGTCACTGCTGCCATAGTGCCAGTTCCGCCATGATAGATTGCAGCTGCCATTTTAGGGAACAGGAATTCAAATGGCATCTCATCAACAAACATAATATCCGGCGAAATTGTATCGGGCAGGTTTGCCCATCCTTTCGATATAATGAATCTCTGACCGGTTGCTTCCCGCACCTTTTCAAACATCTGGCTGTATTTCTCCCTGTCAGCGATAGGATTACTCCCAAACCCAATATAAACAGGAGGTTTTCCTGAACTAATAAAAGTTTCAACATTTTCAGGCAGACCGTTTTTTGACGGCAAAAGCATAAAACCGGTTTGAGTAAAAGGGAATGCCACTCCTTCGCGGGCAGCAATTATTTCTTTATCGCAGGCGATAATGACATTCTCTCCCAGCCAGTGCGACCAGACATCCTTTATTGACGGCAACCCCAGCTTGTTCCGGTTTTTATTTATAAAGCCTTTGATTAAAATATTCATTATCGACCTTCCGAAACCAAACATCATACGGTTTTTAAATGGATCATCATGAGTAGTACCAAGCATAATAGGATAAAAAGCCACATAACGGTATGGGACTTTCAGAACATCTGCCGTGGTCGCAACTCCTATTACTATTCCTGCACCCAATATCAGATCCACATCCCTGATCATTCCCGGGAGAAGGTTTATCTGATCACCGATAAGCTTCTTACCCTCTCTTGGAGAAATCTTAACAGCAACGCCTCCCTTCTGTTTTTCAGGCCTTTCACTGACCGCCTTCTTAATGCCGGGGCCGAATGGTTCGAACCTGCAATTATATAGCCTGACCAGCTCTTCGTTTTCAGGTGGAGCAAATATGGTAACCTCATGACCTTTTTTCATAAGGCCTGTTGCCAGGGCAACCATTGGCTGGACATCACCCCTCGTACCAAGTATGACACATGCAATCTTCATCAGCAGACTTACTTTTAAGGTTGAATGTTAATTCTGACATCTGTTGACTTATTGTAATTCAGGGAGTATTCCTTAAAAGTAAGGCCTCCTTTTTTAAATTTGACCGGATAGATACCATATTCCAGAGGCCCCAGTCTGAAATCTATATCGTAAGGGCATACACAGTTTGCAAGTGAGCTTTCCTCTGTTTCATTAACAGATATAGTATCTGATTTAATTTCTATTGCTAATATTATTTTCCCCGGCTCACAATTAAGAATTGAATTGAAATGGCTGAAATGAAGGTAATAATCATCAACAGTTTTGATCGTAATATATTCCGGATCAATACCCTTTGTTTCATCTCCCTTTGTTTCATCTCCCTTTGTTTTGCAGTCACTTACCGACAGTTTATCAATAGCAAGAGGATCATCGGGGAATTCTTTCTTACATGATGTAAGAGCAATGGCAATAAACAGGAAAGAAAACAAAATTTGATGTTTCATGGTACTAACTTTCGTTTGGGAACATAAAAATCTTCTTTTTTAATCCGCATTCGTTTGTAATTTAGATTGATCAGTTGATTTCTCCGTAACTAATTTCTGCTGAAAACGCAGCCCCTTTTCGTACCGGACAGCCCCTGAACCACCAACGTTCCTTGTAAGATGTATATGCAATCCGGCTTTTGGCAGATCTGTTGCTACAGGAATAAATCGTTTGTCAGAAACAATATCCTCAAAATCAAGATTGACCGGAGGTTTTTCCGGAAGATCTCCCGGATTTTTCTTTAATTGTTCAATGTAATCATCGGGGAATGGCTCATTAAGGGACTGTGCAGTTTTTATTATGTCACTGCTTATTGTTTCAAAAGAAACGTTATCCACCCAGATTTTCCCTGTTCCTGTTAAAATAAACCCGTAGGAGACCATACATTTTTCAGCTACATCAAAAATAATCTCACATTTTGTCCAGTCCGAATTACCGGCAACTTGTCTGTCCATCATATTATCAAAATCAGCAAAGATCTTATTCCCCGCATCATCTACTCTTATCCACATTGATCCCCTTACATTTTCCCCCTGCGATCTAATATACCCTGTCATTTTAATTCTTTTTCCGCCCAGATTTTTAACTACGAAGCTTTGCATCAAAGTGCAAAACTGTGGAGGATTTTCGATTACCGATTCCAGGGTAGCACTGATTTTACCATTTTGTGAGATGTTACTATCAACTCCAACCTTAAAGCTGGCAGGATCTCCTCCAAAAAACCATCCGTTTGGAGGTTCGGTTACCTCTGCATTATCATAGGACCTTTCTCCTGCCTGGATGTAGGATATGGAAGCTATCAGAAAAATTATATAAGCGAAAGCTGACTTTTTAATCATGTTTTAATAATTTAGTTTGATTTTGATCTTTTTATATAAATCAGCTGTTGTGACAGGATCTTTGAAATTCAGATACAGCTCTGTCTCGTCAGTTTTGATATGGATATACGGAGGTATCCCTTCCTCAACAAAGAGTTTAACCTTAGTCTGGTCATAGAGCTTGAAATTTCCTTTTAATGTATTTCCCAGAGCATATCCGTTTGTTCTTGCTTTGATCTTCGGCAAAGAACTTATTGTGTCGATACGGATGATCTTTGAATAGTCGACAGACAGTCCATACATACCATTTATTGTAATAGCTTTATCAGAGAGTTCATACTTTGTATCTTTCCCGCCTGATATTATCAGAATTATTGGCAGGATAAGTCCAGCCAGGATAATTGAAGCAAGAATATAGTACCCTGCACGGTTTGATGATTCAAAAGCTTCATCATAAGCAGATCCCATACCTGGTTTATTCAATAATTTATTGATTGCTCCTGCTACTTCTTCAGGCTTATCTGTTCCGATCCGTATTTTGGATTTTTTGTTTTTAAAAGTCAGTTCAATCGCAAACCGTCCCGATACATTGTAGAGCCAACCTTCCGGTATCATCCGGATGCCGATTCCGTATAATGCGGAATTCTTAACAGGTCTGCAGCCTTCAATATCTTTAAGGGCATACTTTTTTCTAACCAATCCGGTACCGAGTTTGAATGCAACATGCGAGCTGTCTATTTCAATTGTCAGCTTATAGAAGATCAGCAGGCAGACCAGAACAGTCACTATAACAAATATCATTATCATTGCCGGTATTGCATCCTTAAATCCGGTCAGTATCAGCATGATCACTAAAAAGATGAGTATTGGAAGCATCACCGCAACCGAAAATTTACCAAACTGGGTGTACGTTTTTGATATCATGGAATGAATTATTCAGTTTGTAACAGAGGTTTGTTTAATCAAAGTTAAGTAAAATAAATAAATTGGTACGGGGTATGAGGTGCGGGGGCCGGGGTGCGCTTCCCTTATTCTATGTTCTTTCACTTTGCAGGACTCTTTTTCAGATATTCCACACGTTTCACAATTTTCTCAATATAGGCTGGAGGGAACTTTATTTTTGAACTTTTCTGGTTATTCAGAAATCTCTGATAATAGGTAATTGCTCTCTCTTTGTTATTTAATTTTTCATCATAGATATTTGCAATTATCATGTTGATATTCGGATCGGAATTAATCGCATACGCCTTTAGATAGCTGGCTATGGCATCGTTGTAGCTGCCATTATCCCTTTGTGAATCAGCACACAGGTAATGGGTCAGGCCCACCTGTGAATATATAGGCCTGAGAATATCCTGGACTTTCTTATAGTAATAGATACTGTTTTTCATATCCTTTATCTTATAATAGCACTGTCCAAGGAAACTGCATGTCTCATAATCCGCAGAATCAACCTTATATGCCAGCAGAAGATATCTGATCGCCTCTTTTGGCTGGAAATTGTAGCTATAGCCGATACCGGTTCTTTTCAGATATAATTTTGAAGAATCACCCGAAGCCAGTAGCACCAGGTAATCATCCATTGCCCGTTTAGTGTAGTTTTTTGAATAATTGATCTGTGCCCGCCTAATGTACAGATCCTTATCGGTCGAATCTATCTCTATTCCCCTTGTAAGAATCTGTATTGCGGTGTCAGGATTCATTGTAGAGGCATAAAGGAAAGAGAGGTTTTTGATGGCAGACAGATTTTTACTGTTTTTTGATAAAGACTTGTTATACAAATCAATAGCATCGTAAAAATAACCGCCCTTTAAATATGCGAAAGCTGCTTTATCAAGGTAAACAGAATTAGTCGAATCTTTCGATAAAAACCTGTTATAGATGTTCAGTGCATCATCATATTTCTCCGTCTGCATGTAAATACTTGATAAATAGTAAGCATACAGCCATTTAGTGGAATCCAGAGAGCTGAGGTTAATCAGCAAAGGTTCAGCAAGGCTGAATTTACCCTGAGTATAATATGCTTTTGCCAGCGAGAAATTATACACTCTGCTTTCGGGTTTGAGACTGGAAGCTTTGTAATAACAACTGAGCGACTGTTCCTCATCAAGAGTGTTTTGGTAAGCAATACCCAATTTGTAATAAATCTCCGGATTTAAACTATCAGAAGCCAGGATAAGTCTGCAGGTATCAATAACTTTCTCATAATCACCCTGAGCAAGCATCAGGTCAATTTTTGAATTTTTAGTCACGTTCTGCGTCATCAATTGATTGATCAGGAAGAAGAAGCAAACCGAAATGAGTATTATCTTTTTCATGGCTTTTAATTTCATTTACCTCAAATTTATAACGAAAATATTAGTTATGCAAATTTATTGCCATAAGCCAACGCCCCGTAAGTTACATTAACAATCACTATCTTTAACTGGAAGACTGTTTATATCGCCTTATTATGAAAATTCAGAAATATGAAGGGCTTGTTGCTGCTCCCTTTACCCCGATGGATAAAGACGGCAACATTAAGTATGATATGATAAAACCTTATTATGACTTTCTTGAAAAAAACGGGGTCCTCGGGTCATTTATTAATGGAACGACAGGTGAGGGAGCTTCACTGACACAAAAAGAAAAACAGCTTCAGGCTGAAAAATGGGCCGGATGCTTAGGGCAGGGAGGGAAAGTCCGTGTTATTAATCTTGTCGGAGGGACTTCTTATGTAGAGTGCATTGAAAATGCTGTTTTCTCTGCTGAAATCGGGACTTCTGCCATAGCCATTGTTGCTCCATATTATTTCAAGCCTGCTGATACTGATCATCTGGCCGATTTTATAGCAAGGATAGGGGAATCAGTTCCACAGATGCCTGTCTATTTTTATCACATCCCTTCGCTTACAGGGGTTAATATGCCTATGATATCATTGCTGGAAAAAATCACCTCAAGACTTCCAAATTTTGCCGGGATTAAATACACCCATGACAACTTTGCAGATTTCCTTTCATGCCTTAATTTCAGGGATGGATGTTATGACCTTCTGTGGGGGAAAGACGAATGCCTTCTTCCTGCACTTTCTCTGGGATGTAAAGGTTGTGTGGGAAGCACGTATAATTATGCTGCACCTCTTTATCACAACATTATCGATGCATTTAACAGAGGAAATCTTGCAGAAGCAAGGCGGCTTCAGCAAATTTCAATAAATATGGCCGTGTTGTTTGAGAAGTATGGAGGGATAGCAACAGGCAAGGCATATATGAAATATATTGGCATCGACTGCGGGCAGTTCAGATCACCCTTGAAAAATATGACTGAAGAGATGTATAATGAATTTGTAATTGATGTCAGGAAACTAAAAATAGATAATTTACTATCAAAATGGTAACCGGAGTTGTGGGTAGAGTTGAAAAAGTCGATTAAACCACCCCGTCCCGATCCGTCAGTTGACGGACGGGACACCCATCCTTAACAAGGAGGGGAAAGTGTTGAATTACAGCACAATATATTTCTCCTCCTTTTCAAGGAGGAGTACCCCTGACGTTTACAGTCAGGGGGGAGGAGGTTAACTTTAATGACAACCTCTAATTCATTATTATTGTCATACCGCCACCGCCACTGTTGCCGAAACGCGGATTAACGACATTGTTATATATCGACCCGAAGGTATAGGTGAATCCGAAGCTTGTAAAATATTCATACTGGCTGGCTATCTCCTTCCTCTGCAATAAAATCTCATCATAGGTAAGATCCTGCTTGACAAGGCTCAGCTGGTCATGAATCAGGGATGCGCCTCCTCCGAAATTGACATTTAAACCTTTGGCAACTCTCAGGTTCAGAAATCCGTTGACTGAAAGATTATTTTTTGACCAGTCGTGGAAATAATTGCTGTATGACATTGTGAAATCAATTGATCCCCATTTCTGGACAACCTCATATGAAGCTGAAAGTGTATGAAGCCAAAGGTTTTCTTTTATCTTATCATAAATTGTTGAATCTGTATAATGGACAAGGCTTATTCCTGCCGAATACAGGATTCTTAATTGTCTTCTGGTCGATTCGGAATAAGGGAAAAGATCATATTCTATACCCGGCATCAGATTAAAATACATCCTCTTATTACTGTAACTTGAGGAGCCCAGAGAGGTTGAACCTCCAAATGACCAGTGATCTGACAAACTTTTTACAATAAGCGCAGTCAGGTATTTTGAATCGGACCTGCTCTTAACTATATCCTCATCGATAATATATTTTGAATTGTCTACGTAATACCGGGCATTTAAATTTATTTTCCAGTCTTCGGTTATCCTGCTTCCCGAAATATTTCCTGAAAGATAGCTTGATTTATATGTTTTCCGTCCATTAAGGAACCCGTTAAATGAACCTTTAAAAACCCAGCTGTTCCATTTATCGGTCGAAACGGTTTCAGATAAAGGCTCACTGAAAGAAATATTCATAAATTTTGAAAGCGGGGTTTTGGCCACATAGCGCATCAACCCCATTTTTAAAGTTTTAACCATTTTCTCCCTGTAACCCTCTGTAGTTTCATCTGGAGTGGTAAGGAACACTAATGTGTCGCGCATGCCTGCATACTCATGCTGACCGACAAGAAAGCAAGTGTTTTCATATCCTCCCGAACCAGTACTTTGCCTGGTAGGAATTATATATACGCCTGCATCCCTTATATCCCTGACATAATTAACATAAGGGATCTCCCTGTGTATAAAATCAGTGTATTGTATAAAGACATAATCGGAGCTTTCCATAAATACATTAAGCGCATCTTTTCGTAGAGTATCAGATTTTGAGGGAGTTTCCTGAGAATAACCCCTGAGAAATGGTATTACAAGAATAACAATAAGGATCAATCTTTTCATGGCTTTTTGACTGGTTGGTTAAAATGGCAGCGAATTTAAGCAAATGAATCAATACCGGGGCTGGGTTTAGAATGTTTAACAATTATTTAACCGATTCATCCCATGATTGCCACTTAAAGGTCGTTCTTAATATGATGAACTTCCAAATCGTGGATTTACCACATTGTTATAAATTGATCCAAAAGTATAAGTCAAACCAAAACTGGTGGAGAATTGATATTGTGTCGCCTGCATCTTTCTCCTGAGAAGTACATCCTCCAGTGAGGCTTCTCCTCTAGGAAGAGAAATCTGGTCATGGACTGAAGCCACACTGCCATAAATGTTGAAAGAAAGACCTTTAAATATTCTTATGTTTGCACTGGTATTAAGCCGAAGTTTATAATATGACCAGTTGAAAAGGTAATTGCTCCAGGTTAGCGTTCCGCTTACTGACCCCCACTTTTGAATAAGTGAAAGTGTCCCAGAGAGGGAATGATACCCAACAGTTTCTTTGGTTTTGAAACGTAAAGTCTCATCCGTGTAATTGTTTATTTCCACACCGGCCTGATATAATAAAGTCAGAATGCGGCGTGTAGATTCCGAATACGGGAAAATATCATATTCAATCCCTGGTGAAATTCTTACTGACATATCATAATTGGAGTAGCTCGAAGACTGGATATATGCCGAGGCTCCTGCCGACCAGTGTCCGGAAATACTTTTTACATAGGAGAGGTAGCCATACTGATCTTTTATAGTGCTTGTATAGGTGGTGTCCAGGTAAGTGGTCCTGTCCTTTTGCAGGTCCATACCGAGACTAGAATTAAATTTTGATTTTTCAGTAACCCTGTTTGCTGATAAGGTTCCAAAAATATATCCGTAACTATATGTTGACTGTCCTGAAGTATAGGCATTCAGACTTGCACTGTATACCCAGCTATTCCATTTATCCGATGAAACAGTTTCAGACAAAGGTTGGCTGAACCTTATGTCCATAAACTGGGCAAGGGGAGTTTTTGCCACGTAACGCATTAACCCAACCTTAAGAGTTTTAACTTCTTTCGCCCTTTGCATATCATAGGTTTCATCAGGGCTGATATTGCATTTAAGGGTATCTTTCATTCCCTCATACTTCTGTTGGCCAACAATAAAAAATGTAGTTACAGAACCACCGGAACCTGTATTTTCTTGAGTGGAAATAATATATACATCTGCTACTTTCCTGTCTCTGACATAATTTATGTAGGGGATCTCTTTTTTAATGTAACTGTTTGCTTCCATATAAACATTCAGGGCATCCTTCCGGATTGTATCTGAACCAACAATCGGTTCCTGTGAATAACAGGGATATGATATAATAATCAAAAGACAACAATAAAGTTTTTTCATTGATTTGACAGGTTTGTTATTGCAGAAATTATTAATAGAATAAAATTATAACTATATTTTTAATTGAGAGTAATGCTAAAAGAATTATTTTAAGAACATAAAAAATCCGGCACCCACAAATGGATACCGGATCGTCATGAAGATATCAGGAATGAAAAACAAGAAGCTTTAAACAGGTTGCTGGTTCCTAGGTGCTGGTTACTGGTTGTTTTGAGACGTTCTCCTCAGGCCATCTTCTGTCATAATCCATTGATTATTTCCGGTGTCGGATCTGACCATTTCTTTGTCCTCTCCATCCCATCTCCAGTTCCACTCATCGTTATAATAGTGCTTTCGGCGGAACATGTTCTCAGTAGTATTATCAAAATGGACTTCAGTTCCTTCCGGGATGTACAGGTTCACTCTTACATCATCAAAAGACCATTTTGTATTTGCCGGGATAGTGAAATACTCATCAATGAAAATGGTATCGCCAGAGATTTTGTAGTTATATAATAAACCCTCTGCTTTACGGGAAGCGTCAATTCTGCTCCTGCCGGTTGAACGTTTTCTGACGTTTACCCTAACCGATTTATCATCGGAATTGTTGATGTAAAGGCCGGAACCAATGAATAATCCTTTATTATCGTCAATAAAAAAGATGTTATAATCCTCCTCGTCAAAGGATATCTCTTTATCATAATGAAGATCTGCCACTTTGTGATTCGACAAAATATAGAGATTTGCCGGAGCCCTTTCAATAACCTCTTCCGATTCTGTTTTAGCTGTTTCAGCATAAGTTATGCCTTCATTAAACAGAAGGAGCGAAAGTGCAGCAACGCACACGACCCAAATTACTAGTCCGGCGAGGCTGAAAATCCCATCTTTTGCCTTAAACCAGAAGATCATTTTTACTCCCCAGTATATAAAGGCCAGAAGGGGCATAAGTACTACAATGAATGTGAGTACAAGTATCCAGGGTGCAATTGCAGGATTAACTATATAGTTCAGAAAATCAGGTAAATAGAATAGATTTACTCCGAATGAATGTGTCGAGAAATATCCCGGGTAATGAAAGAAGAAAACCATAACGAAGGATACAAGGGCAAAGAATCCGCAAAGGACAAAAGTTATACCTATAAGGATCAGGAAGATACGGAGTATTATAAAGAGAACTTTACCTATAGCCCTGAACACCTCATTAAAGGCATTTCCGACACCCGATCCTGCCTGTCCCAGGGTAGTTTGTGCCGGATCACCTGCTGCAAGCGAATATCCGGAGTTCCGATTCTGCTTTGCTGTACGGAAGTCATCCCTTCCGTACATTTCTCTTTTCTGGGAGTCTGATTGAGCTGACGGAAGTGCAATCCAGAGTGCAACATAGACGAAAAATCCTATGCCAAAGAAGCATGAAAAAATTATGAACAATAATCTGACCCATACTGCCTCTATGTCTAGAAATGCACCAAGGCCTCCGCAGACTCCGCTGATTATCATATCATCGGGATTCCGGTACAACTTTTTCTGGCTTGCTGAATGTGTATATGGTTGCCTGGCCTCTGTCGTTTCACTTCCTGTATCAAAGTCCTCTGGTTTGCCGATAATAGAAATCATTGCTTCGACATTCTCCCTTGAAATCACTGCTGCGGTTCCACCCTGTGACTGAAATATTTCAGCGATCCTAAATTCGATATCCTCAATAGTTTCTGCTCCTCCGGGTGTGTTTTTTAATCTGTTATCTATATCCTGGAGATAACGGCGCAGTATTTTATAAGCTTCCTCATCAATCTGGAAAAGTGTGCCGCCGAGATTTATTTTGATTGTTTTATCCATTTTATTCTCAATTATAAAGTTAATATGGGGTTACTTTTTCCTGATGAGGTTGACTGATTCGACAAGCTCCTCCCACGAATTATCCAGGTCAGCCAGATATTCCCTCCCTTCGGCCGTAAGTTCATAGTATTTTCTTGGAGGCCCCTGTTGTGATTCTTCCCAGCGGTAGCTCAGAAGACCTCCATTCTTTTGCCTTGTCAGAAGAGGATAAAGGGTTCCTTCAACAACGATCACCTTTGCCTCCTTAAGTTCCTTAATGATATCGCTTGCATAACAGGAATTCTTCGACAGTACCGATAAAATGCAATACTCGAGGATTCCCTTTCGCATCTGTGCCTTTGTATTTTCCAGATCCATATTGATTGATTTTTAAAGTTTCTAATTTTTTGCCCCTAAATCCCCTAAAGGGGACTTAGATTTTCAGTTTTTAGCCCCCTTTAGGGGGTTGGGGGCGGTTTTCATAGTTTCATATTCTTTCTTACTGTGTCAAACTCTTTTTTCACTGAATCTTTTATATTGTGAATGTTCACGGGATCGCCTTTCATCTCTATCTTCTGAGCTGTTGTTTTCGCTTCAGGAAGAACAATATAAAGGATAAGATATATAAGGACGCCGAGACCTCCTGCCATTACCAGTACAATGAAGATACCGCGGATTATCCATGGCTCAATATCCCAGTAGGCACCCATACCTGAACAAACGCCGCCGATTATTCTCTTATCGGGGTCACGATACATACGGTGAGCGCCCGGCGTGGAGAATTTCTCCTTTGGCGAGGGTCCTTCATTGTCGGAAAAATCAGCAGGATTTCCCATAATCGAAATAACCTCGCTGACATCAGCAATATTTATTACCTGTTTGTAACTGGTCAGCTTCGAACGGAACAGTTCGGACATCCGGCTCTCGATGTCCGACAGGATTTCGGAGGAACTCTCTTCGCCTGCAAAGTGAATCTCGAGATTTTTCAGGTACCTTTTAAGTTCTGAATATGCATCTTCGTCGATATTGAAGGAATATCCCCCCAGATTTACACTAACTGTTATTTTCATCAGAATGTTATTTTATTTCAATAGAACCTTATAATATTTACTACTATATAAATTATACAACATTACAATGCAAAGATATATATAAATAAATATACTATGCAATACATAGTACTTATTATTTTATGGTACAATAATAAAATAAATTGCAATGGAAAGATAATCAAGAGTATACGAAACGGAAATTTTAAAACTGAAAATATAATAATGGAAAGATATTGTGAATAAAATCACAAAAAGACTAAACACAGACGCACCTACTTGCTGGCGCCGATTTTTAATCGGTGCCTAAATAGTTTCGGCACGGATTACAAATCCGCGCCAGCAATCGATCTATAATTGCATGTAAATCCAATTTAATATTTGAGGATTTGATCGGAATTTTCAAATGAAGGTTTTCCTTATCTTTATCCAAACATTTCTGATATGGCCAAACACTACAAATGGGGAATCATGGCGCCCGGCAAAATGGCTGCAAAATTCGCTAACGGGCTGAAAGTCCTCGAGAATGCTGATTTATACGCCGTTGGTTCACGTGATATTACACGTGCAGAGAAATTCGCACATGATCATGGGTTTAAGAAAGCTTACGGAAGCTATATTGAACTTGCAGCCGATCCGGTTGTCGATGTGATATATATTGCTTCACCGCATTCGCAGCATCATGACCAGACAATACTCTGCCTGAAAAACAAAAAAGCTGTTATCTGCGAAAAGGCTTTTGCTCTGAACAGCCGTGAAGCCGGGGAGATGATCATGGAAGCCCGTAATCAGAATGTTTTTCTGATGGAGGCTCTGTGGCCCCCTTTCCAGCCTTTCTATAAAAAGGCAATTGAAATTCTGAATTCGGGCGTTCTGGGCAAAATAGTCCATCTGCACTCATACTTCTCATTTAATCCGCCATTTGATCCTTCCGACCGTAAATTCAATATTGAACTGGGAGGAGGCTCTCTTCATGATATTGGTATTTACCCTGTAATTGATGCCCTGACATTTATTGGCTGTTCCTGATGAGATAAAGGCTGCCGCAACATTTGGCGAAACCGGATCCGAAGAGTCTCTGAGCGCCATCTTTAAATATAACAAAGGTTCCATGGCAACAATATACAGCTCCTTCAGAACGAACATCGGTATTGGATGCGATATCCTTTGTGAAAAAGGGAACCTTACAGTTTCACGCGGACGTGATATGAACCAGAGGGTTATATTAGGGCTGCATGGCAGAGAAAAGGAGATATTTGTTTTCAGTCCGCCTGCACTCGGATATCACTGGGAAGCCGAAGAGGTTATGAGATGTCTCGATGAAGGTCTTACCGAAAGTCCAGTGGTTCCCCTCTCTTTCAGCATTGACCTTATGAATACACTGGATAATATCAGAAGAGATGCAGGAATAGTTTTTCCCGGGAGAGATACCCGATAAATCAGCTTGTGCAATATATTGTCGTGCATAGTCCTTATGTCTGCATAACGCTTCGAAACCAATATGTCCACCGAAACTCAGATCAAAACGAAAAGGCATTTTTCAGAAAAAAACTGGGATTGAGCATGCTGATCCCCGGAGTTTTTGTTTTCCTGATGTGGCTGGTAAAGATCATAGAAATTCTTTTTGACCTTGATCTTTCAAATTTTGGCATTTATCCTTTATCTCTTGAAGGCCTGCCGGGTGTAATATTTTCTCCTTTTATTCATGCAAATTTCAGGACATCTGTTCAACAATTCTCTTCCGCTCTTCTTTCTGGGAACCGCCCTCTTTTACTTTTACTCTGAAATAGCCGTGAAGGTATCTTTATGGTCTTATTTTTAACAGGGATCCTTGTATGGCTTGCAGGCAGAAGTGCATGGCATATTGGGGCAAGCGGGTTGATTTATGGATTGGCCTCTTTTCTCTTTTTCAGCGGAATCATAAGGAAATACTTCAGGCTCGTGGCACTATCCCTGCTGATAGTGTTCCTTTACGGATCAATGGTGTGGGGAATCTTCCCGAATGTATATAAAGAAGTATCATGGGAATCGCATATGCTTGGATTCATATCCGGGATTATCCTTGCAGTTGTCTACAGGAATGAGGGACCCCAGAAACCTGTTTATGAATGGCCCGATGAAGAAGACAAAACTGATAATGATAGGTAGTAGAGACGCACAATAGTAGAGACGCGCAATTTGCGCGTCTCTACTGTTTATCAGGAATTGTGTAATATCTTGATTAATATTATTATATAAGATATATAATAATTATGTATCAGATGTTTTAGTTAAAAAACTTTAATTTATAGTGAAAGAAAAATATGTATGTAGCTTTGCCTAAAATTATATTCTGATATTTGCCCAATTGAAATTGATCAGCAAATATATACCCCGATTATTCTGTATTATGATAAATTACATAAAGCTTCTTCTGTTTCTGATAACGGCAATATTCATACCCTCAAATATCATATCACAGGAAAACAAATCTGCAGCTGATTCCACAAGGACAAAGGCCGTGAAAATCTTCCTCGACTGTGGCGACTGCGATATGAATTATACTCGTCAGGAGATCCCATACATTAACTACGTAAGGGATGTCAGAGAGGCAGAAGTGTTTATTCTTGTTACTGATCAGGATGCCGGAAGCGGGGGGGAACAATTTACATTCACCTTTCAGGGACAGGGTAAGTTCAAAGGTCTTAACGATACTCTGACATTTACAAGCAGCCCTGATCAGACAAGTACCGTTATCAGGGAAAAGCGGACGAATATGTTAAAGATGGGTCTTATGAGATACGTGGCAAAAACGCCGTTGTTTAACGAAATCGAAATAAATCATAATAAGAATCTTGAATCTGAGGAGGTTATTGATAGATGGAATAACTGGGTGTTCGAATTATCGACAGAGCCTCAGTTCGAATCAGAAGAAACAAACAAGCAGCTGGAACTTAGAAACTCAATAAATGTCAGTAAAATAACTCCTGATATTAAGCTTGAAATCGAAATGGATCATTTCTTTAACCGCGAAAAATTCATTGAAAATATCAATACCGACTCAGCAACTACAAATACTTACACTACCAGTTCCCTTATGATCAGTAATCTGTTTGCGAAAAGTCTAAGTGAACACTGGTCGGCCGGTGTATTATGGGATCTGGGATCTTCAACTCGTGAAAACTTTAGTTTCAGAACTGACTTACTACCATCAATCGAGTATGATATTTACCCTTATTCCGAAGCAACACACCGGCAGCTCAGGATTTTATACAGCGCTGGGGTGCACAATCAATAATTATATTGACACAACTGTTTACAATAAGATAAAGGAGACTCTCTATCTACAGAGAATTAATATTGCTTTCCAGCTTCAAAAAAAATGGGGATCAATTAATCTCTTGTTAATCGGATCAAATTATTTTCACGATTTCTCGAAAAACAGAATTGAATTGATCGTCTCGGTACGTATCAGAATTTTTAAAGGTTTATCACTTGATATAAATGGAGGAATAGCACACATAAACGATCAGCTCAGTCTTAACAAAGGTGATATTACAGAAGCAGAAAGGTTGTTGCAGTTAAGAGAGCTTGCAACAAAATACCGGGTTGAAGGAGGAATTGAACTTACATATACTTTTGGATCAATTTATAACAACGTTGTCAATCCGCGGTTCAGTTCATCCGATTTCCATTACTAAAATGCACGAACGTTTTAAATACAGGACCAAAGATGACCTTCAGCTGAAGGCAAAGGACCTGGGATTTGACCTTCCTTTTTCTGATGATATAACTCCTTTGTTTCAGCCATATAAGCTGGCCGGATTTTCAATAGCCAACCGTCTTGTGGTTCAGCCAATGGAGGGATACGATTCAGAAAATGACGGATCACCCGTCTGAACTTTCAAAAAGACGTTACATGAGATATGCTTCGGGAGGCAGCGGGATAATATGGCATGAAGCCGTTTCGGTTTTGCACGAGGGGCGTTCAAATCCACGCCAGCTATGGATGCATAAAAAGAATTCGGACAGCTTCTCCAGGCTTAATGAAAATGTAAGAAGAAAAGCGATAATGCAAGGTATCGATCCTTTTCTTGTTGTTCAGCTTACTCATTCAGGACGTTACAGCAAGCCGGAAGGAAAAGCAAAACCACAGGTCGCTGCTCTTAATCCGCTACTTGATAAAATACCGCCTGGCATACTTACTGATGACGATCTGAAAAGAATCATGGACCAGTTCGTCGAAGCTTCAAAGCTTGCTTATAAATCCGGTTTTAATGGAATAGACATTAAAGCCTGCCATGGCTACCTGGTGGTTGACCTTCTTTCGGCAAAGACAAGGTATTAACAGCATTTTCGGGGGAGACGAGACACCCGGAAGATTCAGATTCCTGCTTGAAACAATCGACAGGATAATGTATGAAGTTCCGGAGATCATTGTAACAACCCGTCTTGGTATTTCTGATCTTTACAAAGGCGGGTTCGGTGTTGATGAAAAAGGAGAACCGGATTTTACGGAGCCTCTTATCCTGGTAGATCAGCTGAAATCGAGAGGGATCAGCCTTATTAACATAACAATGGGAAGTCCTTATTTCAATCCTCATGTCAGCAGGCCTTATGATAATCCGCTTCCCGGCCAGAATAAACCAGCAGAGCATCCCCTCGAAGGTGTTGCAAGAATGATAAACAGCACCTCATTGTTTCAGGAAAGATTTCCTGATATAGCCATGATCGGCTCTGCATGGTCTTTCTTAAGACATTTTGCCCCAAATGTCGGTGCCTCGGTCATAAGGAACGGCCAGGCATCATTCATGGGTTTTGGCAGGAATTCGTTTGCCTATCCCTCAATGCCGCTTGATCTTATTAAACAACGGGATGGCCGATCCAGGAAAATTCTGCATAACCTGCTCAGGCTGTACAAGGCTGATCAGGAGTCTCAGGCCGGGCGGATGCGTAATACACGACAGGGAAATTTATGGGGATGAACTAAAAAAACTGATTGCCGATGAAAAGTAAATCAATACAAATTGGCGGTTTTAATGTTAAGTATTTCAGCCTTAATACCCTTATAATCGGCAGCGGAGCCGCATCACTTAACTCAGCTGTTACACTGGATTCTCTGGGACAGAAGGATATAATAATTGCCACAACAAAATGGGGTGCCGGAACTTCGAATAATGCAGGATCGGATAAACAGACTTATTACAAGCTATCTCTGTGTGGCAGCGAACCTGATTCGGTAAGGGCAATGGCGAAAGATCTCTTCAACGGCAGGTGTATGCATGGAGATATTGCTCTGTGCGAAGCTCAGGGCTCCGTTCAGGCTTTTATGAAACTTGTGGATCTTGGAGTCCCTTTTCCTCATGATAAATATGGGTCCTGGGCGGGTTACAGGACAGATAATGATCCAAGGGCAAGAGCCACTTCAGCAGGACCTTATACTTCAAAAATGATGTTCACTTCTCTTTCGGAAGAGGTCAGGAAGCGGAAAATAAAAGTTCTTGACAACCATCAGGTTGTTGAACTTTTGACTGATAAGGAAAAGACAAAGGTGATCGGAGCGCTGGCTATTGACACCAGGGCTGAAAATCCACGTAACGCCTTTGTGCTTTTTAATTCAGTCAATATTATTTTGGGTACCGGTGGTCCCGGCGATATATACGAGGATAGTGTTTATCCATTGTCACAGACCGGTTCACCAGGAATGGCGTTCCGGGCCGGAGCCACAGGGCAGAATCTTACAGAATCACAGTTTGGCATTGCATCTCTGAAGTTCAGGTGGAACCTGTCGGGAAGCTATCAGCAGGTAATACCAAGGTATTTTTCAACTGACATCCATGGAAATGATGAAAAAGAATTTCTGAATGAGTATTTTCCGGATTATAAAAGTCTGACAAAGGCGATATTTATGAAGGGCTATCAGTGGCCTTTCGATTCTGCCAAATTATCGGGATTTGGTTCATCGATGATCGACCTGTTGATCTGGAAGGAAAAATCAGAGAGGGGAAGAAGGGTTTATATCGATTTCAGAAAAAATGTATCGTGGAACGGAAAAGAAAAATTTCTCCCTGAAGAGCTCGATGCTGATGTCCGTCATTACCTTGTCAGCTCCGATTCAATGCAAGGATATCCCGGTTGACAGGCTGATTTCAATGAATTCACCAGCAGTTGAACTTTACAGGCAGCATAATATTGATCTGGCATCTGAACCTCTTGAGGTAGGGGTCTGCGCACAGCATTGCAACGGAGGTCTTAAAGGCAATATCTGGTGGGAATCAGATATCAGGCATCTTTTTCCTGTGGGTGAGGTGAACGGATCCCATGGCGTTTACCGGCCAGGAGGATCTGCTCTTAATTCCGGACAGGTCGGGAGCAGAAGGGCTGCTGAATTCATAAGCTTTAAATACAATCTTCCCGTACCTGCCATGTCTGAGTTCCTGGCTGAAGCAACTGATCATATAAACACTGTCCTTGATCTGGCTGACTCCTGGTTGTCACCCGGGGGGAAATCTCTGAATAAAAAGATAATTGAAGAGATCCGTCAAAGAATGTCAGGGCAGGAAGTATAATCCGTGATCAGAAAAATGTTACTGCTGCTGCTGTTGAGGCATCTTCACTTCTCGGGGGAATTAAAGTAAAAATCGGAGCTTCATCTGCAAGAGAGTTAGCAGGTTGTTTCCACATCTCCGATGCATGTCTGACTCACCTGATATGGCTTGAAGCAATAAAATCATATATTGAAAGGAATGGCCGCAGCCGCGGGTCATATATAATTACAAATAATAAAAAAACTGCAATACCTGATTTCTCATCACCTGTTTTGGATATTGACCTGTGCAAATATGACAGGGAGGTTGAGAAAGATATTCAGGAAGTAAATTTAAGGAATGGGAAAATTATAATATCAGGTGTGAAAGTCCGGGAAATTCCTGTCCAGAATCTTTGGTTCGAGAAGGTCTGGAAAGATTATCTTGAAGATAATTATAATGAAAGTTGAACAAATCACACAAATTATTACCTTTACCGCCACTAACCAAACCTGAAAAAACTTCTTTCTCATGAATGGGAAACCTGTAGCTGTAATTACAGGAGCCTCCAGAGGGATAGGGAGGGCTGTGGCAATTGCGCTGGCAAGTGAAGGATTTGATATTGCGGCAATAGCACGGTCAGTCGACAGTGAGGGTATGGAAATCCTTGGTCCGGAAGTAGAAAAGCACGGAGGACAATTTTTCCCGATAGGTCTCGACATATCATGTACAAAATGCCATAAAGAGGTTGTCTCAAACATACTTGACCGGTACGGACGTATTGATTTTCTGGTAAACAATGCAGGTGTGGCACCTCTTCAGAGGAGCGATCTGCTCGAGATGACAGAGGAGAGCTACGACAGGGTCACAAATATCAATCTTAAAGGGCCTGTCTTCTTCGCACAGAAAATTGCAAAAGAGATGATCTGGATGAAAAGCCAGATATCTTCATATAATCCTGTTATAATATTCATCACTTCAGTTTCAGCTGTGCTTACATCAGTTAACAGAACAGAATATTGTATCTCGAAAGCCGGACTAAGCATGGCCGCTTCAGTTTTCGCCGACCGCCTGTCGAAAGAGGGTATTCTTGTCTGTGAGGTGAGACCCGGGATAATTCAGACCGATATGACAATCAAAGTGAAAGACAAATACACCAAAATGATCAACGATGGATTTGTACCCCAAAAGAGATGGGGTCTTCCTGAAGATATTGGCAAGGCGGTCGGATCGATAGCACGCGGTGACTGGAATTTTTCAACCGGAATGGTATTCGAGATCAGCGGCGGGCTGAACATTCATAAACTATAATTCTTTTTGCTCTCCCCAACCCCCTCCCCCAGGGAGGGAGGGGCTTAATCATTGATTATCAGTTAGCCTCCCCCGCTCTCCTGGGAGCAGGGGACGGGAGGGGGTGAGGCAAAAAACCGACAGAGTTTTTTATTTTTCGTCTCAGGGTATTGGAAAAGTCGTAAATCATGACAATCTTGTATTGATAAAAACAAGTTGTATATGGATAACGGCATTTCTGTAAATGGTAACAGGCAGAAGCTTGTTTACCAGGGATTTCTGATTCCCTTCATCCTGGTGACCAGTCTGTTTTTCCTCTGGGGGTTTGCTCATGGATGTATCGATGTACTCAATAAGCATTTCCAGGAATTGCTGAGTATGTCGAAAGCCAGATCGGCATTCATTCAATTTGTTTTTTACGGTGGTTATTTTCTTATGGCTCTTCCTGCAGGGATGCTTATGCAAAAGGTCGGATATAAAAAGGGTATAATCTTCGGACTTCTTCTTTTTGCGTGTGGAGCATTTCTGATGTTTCCTGCTACTTTTATCCAGACATTCGGAAGTTTCCTTTTCTGTCTTTTCATAATTGCTTGCGGATTGACATGTCTCGAAACAGCCGCGAATCCATACACTACAGTTCTGGGTCCACCGGAATTCGCTGCAAGAAGGATTAATTTCTCACAATCTTTCAACGGGTTAGGATGGATTGCAGGTCCTCTGGTAGGGGGGATGTTCATTTTTTCTGCCAGCGAAAAAGCAAATAAGTTCTCTTCAATAGCTCTTCCATATATGTTTATTGGCACACTGGTTCTTATTGTCGCTGTTTTATTCTGGAGGATAAAATTTCCCGCCGTCAAGGAAGAATCTCAGGAAGCTGAAAACGGATCAGGAGGGAGTCTGAAGGATCTGCTGAAATACCCGCACTTTATCCTTGCTGTCGTAGCTCAGTTCCTATATGTTGCAGCGCAGACAGGGATAAACAGCTTTTTCATCAATTATGTAACTGAAGAAATACCTTCACTGACAAACCAGCAGGCATCGCTGATTCTTGGGTTTGGGGGGATGGGATTATTCTGGCTCGGGCGGTTCACCGGGAGTACAATTTTCATGCGTATTGTTCGTCCCAACAGGCTTCTTGCTGTTTATGCAATTGCAAATGTTATTACAATGGCCCTTGTAGTTGCCGGACTTGGATGGACATCGGTGGTTGCCCTCTTTTCGACATATTTCTTTATGTCTGTTATGTTCCCTACAATTTTTGCACTCGGCATAAAGGACCTGGGCCCGCTGACCAAAAAAGCCTCTTCATTTCTGGTAATGGCAATTGTGGGTGGAGCACTGATACCTGTTATCATGGGCTATATTGCAGACATGTCAACAATGGCGCTTGGATTTATTGTACCGCTGGTATGCTTCGCTTTCATTGTGTACTATGGAATCAGCGGATACAGAGTCAGACAGGCTGTTTCATAAGGCTATTTCAGCCAAAGATCGATTTTACATCAAGTACACCAATATAAAAGAATCCCTGTATCAGGAACCTTGCAATCCTTGCAAGTCCATAGAGCAGATAGAGTTTAAAAGGGTATTTAAAGAGACTGACTGCAATAACAACGATTGAAAAAGGAGAGAAGGGGAAGAGGGCTGAAATAACAATAAAGGCACCTCCCCATTTTCTTACCATGCCAATATATTTGCAAAATACACGCTGGGAATATTCTTTTATTCTTTTCCTTTTTAAAAGAAGGACACCGATATAATACGCAACTGCTCCTCCTGCATACGAAAGCACCCCAAGGATACTCAGGTATAAAAGTGGAGAATCGAATTTTGAACTCCAGATAACAAAAAAATCGGGAGGGATCATTCCCAGGAATACCTCGGATATAAAAAAGACAGTTAAAACTGTCCAGTCCTTAAACCTGGTTGTAATAAAATCGAAAATGGCATTAAAATCAAGAAGGTATTTGCTGATCAGGATAGCGGGTATCATAACAGCCAGATAGATCAGGATAATCTTCAGCCCGGTCTTCCACATGTAGCCATAGACTCCCTTCTTTACATTCCTGTTATGTCTTATTTTAAGCCTGCTCAAGAAGCTTTTCTGTGCTGTATCATTCATTTTTCTGCAATGATCTCCTCAATTTCCTTTTTAATATCCCTGAACTTTACCTTATCCATTCTTGCACCGACTATCTCAATTACCTTTCCTGCCATCAATGAACCAATAATTCCGCATCTTTCAAGATTCTGCCCTTTTGCCAGACCATAGAGGAATCCAGCAGCATAGAGATCCCCGGCTCCTGTTGTATCGATGCATCTTACAGGGAATGCGGTGACTTTTATTAATTCATTTATACGTTTCAGCCACGATCCCTCAGCCCCTGCTTTAAGAATAACGGTTTCAGCCATACCTGATAGAACAGTCAGAGCTTCTTTTGGTTCAAGTCCCGTGAATGCTTTTGATTCCTGTTCATTTGCAAACAGGATATCGACATATCCAATAATAATTTCCTTAAATGATTCAAGATTTTCTTCGACAACATTATAGCTTGCAAGGTCAAGGGCGACCATCATTTTGTTTTCTTTGGCAATTTTGCAGGCCATTTCTATCAGGGGGAAGTTATTTATAAGATAACCTTCAAGATAAAGTATGTCATATCCTTCGAAAAGCATTGGTTTAAGGTCATCGGTAGAAAGTTCGACAGCAGCGCCAAGATGGGTTGCAAAAGTCCGTTCCGAATCGTGGGTAATAAGTGCCACTGCTGTCCCTGTAACTGAATTTCTGCGAATCAGAAGTGTATTGACACCGGCTTTTTTCATATCATTTTCAAAAAAGATTCCGGTATCGTCCCTTCCGATCGATCCTATAAATCCGGTATCTACTCCGAGCATTGCAAGTCCATGAATAGTATTGGCAGCCGAACCGCCTGATGTCCAGGTCCTGGGGAAAATTTCAGTAGCGGCTTTTATTCCTTCCGATGTCTCCCTGTCGACAAGCTGCATGCTTCCTTTTGGCAGTTTGAATTCATGAAGAATGTAATCGCCCTCAACAAGTGTCATTACATCAACAAGGGCGTTGCCGATTCCCAATATTCGTTTCATTTAAAAATTTTCGGCAAAGATATTGCTTAATTCACATAAAGCCCTTATTTTTGGCACGCTAAATTTAAGCATAGAAATACCTTCCTCAGTAGCTCAGTTGGTTAGAGCAATCCCGAGTACTCGGGATTAATCCGTGGCCAACTCAGCGAAAAGGAAAAAGATAAAAATTCCTCAGTAGCTCAGTTGGTTAGAGCAATCCCGAATACTCGGGATTAATCCGTGGCCAACTCAGCAAAAGGGGGAAAAGATAAAAATTCCTCAGTAGCTCAGTTGGTTAGAGCAATCCCGAATACTCGGGATTAATCCGTGGCCAACTCAGCAAAAGGGGGAAAAGATAAAAATTCCTCAGTAGCTCAGTTGGTTAGAGCAATCCCGAATACTCGGGATTAATCCGTGGCCAACTCAGCAAAAGGGGGAAAAGATAAAAATTCCTCAGTAGCTCAGTTGGTTAGAGCAATCCCGAATACTCGGGATTAATCCGTGGCCAACTCAGCAAATCCGTGGCCAACTCAGCAAAAGGGGGAAAAGATAAAAATTCCTCAGTAGCTCAGTTGGTTAGAGCAATCCCGAATACTCGGGATTAATCCGTGGCCAACTCAGCAAAAGGGGGAAAAGATAAAAATTCCTCAGTAGCTCAGTTGGTTAGAGCAACGGACTGTTAATCCGTGGGTCGTAAGTTCGAGTCTTACCTGGGGAGCAACACCGGGAGATAAAATACTATCTCCTTTTTTTTCGCTGCAATGTTTTACATCTATATTCTTTATTCTGAGAGTGCTGACAGATATTATATCGGTCATACAAGTGATCCAGAGAGACGTTTGATTGAACATAACACCACAGATAAAATTAAATTCACCACCAAATTCAGGCCATGGATAATGGTTTTAGCGTTTGAAGTTTCAGAGGTGCGCGGCAAAGCGATGAAGATGGAGCGATTCCTCAAGGCGCAAAAGAGCAAAGTATTCATTAAAAGGTTAATAGAATCGAGAGATGATGCATTCTACTTCAAAGAATTAGTAAGAAATGTAGTTGGTTAGAGCAATCCCGAGTACTCGGGATTAATCCGTGGGTCGTAAGTTCGAGTCTTACCTGGGGAGCCAAAGTAGACAAGAGGTTAATTTTCAACCTCTTTTTTATTTTTAGACCCTTGTAAAACCTTGACAATCTTGAACAAAACTTGTATGGGTTCCGTGAAGGGGGTGGTTGCAACTCTCCCTTTTTCAAAAACGAGTTTTTCTGAAAAGATGCAACCAAGGATTTTCCGTTTTGTCTGACCATCAGCCTGCTTATAAAACCCAGTCAGGTTTTCCAACATCGGGACTGTTTTTGTTATATATGTTTTATAGGGAGAAGGTTGATCCATCAATCCACTTAGTTTACTCTTAAACAGAACAAGGTCTTTGTCGACCTTCCCCTTCATATCCTGATAGTCTTGTGGTGTTATAGTACCATCAAGAATCAAATCCTGAAGATTGGATCTACGAGTTTCTGCCTTTTCAATATCTTTCTTTACTCGTTGAATCTCATCTCTTCTATTCAGGTCTTCTTTTTCAAAGAGTTTTTCCAACATCTTTTTATAGAGATTTACGGTTTGCGCTGAGAAAGAAATTGTCGATAATATCTCCTCTACGCTTTCGTGTACATCTTTAATCCGATGTCTTTGTTTGCACCTGTTTTTACCACAAAAATAGTAGTGGTGAAGCTCCTTATTATGACTTTGACATGCGTATGCGGTGAGGGAGTCTATTATGAACCGGACATCTCAGAAATCCCTTTAATGGATATAGGTCTGACTTGTCATCGTGAAACTTCATATTCCTTTTCCTGCCTTCAAGAACATCGTTGGCCAGATGATAGATTTCCTCTGTTATCAATGGCGGCTGTAATCCCATAACGATTTGGGAAGGCTCATTCTTCCATGGTTTTACATATATCTTACCTGTGTAGACCGGGTTCCTTATCGTATTTAAAAAGGTTTGTTTACTAATTTTTACACCATTCTCATTCAACCATCTTCTCACTTCATCAGCAGAATATGCTCCTGTCGATAATCTCTTAAAAGCCTCCACAATTTTGGGTGCATCCTCACTTGGCCTTAGCGTTGACTTCTTATCATCTCTGTAATTCACATAACCTTTGGGCGCCTGAGCCGTCCAGCAACCTTCTATCCTTGCACGGCGTGAGCCTTCTGTTGTCCGGATTGAGTTCTTGTCGTTTTCAACTTCGGGAAGAGTCAGGTACATGCTGAGAAGAATCTTATTATCGGGATTGTTCAAGTCCAACTGCTGTTCAACTGTCTGAACAGTAACACCTAATTTCTTCAGAGTCTTAATGGTTGTCAGTGCATCATATTGGTTCCTTGAAAATCTGTCCCAGCGAAGACAAAGAATGATATCAACTGTTCCTTTGTTCTTCCTGATATATTCCATTATCTCATTCCATTTTGGGCGATCAAATGTTTTACCTGAATAGTCTTCGGTGTATATATCTACGATATTATATTTGTTAATTTCGCAGTATTGGGTCAGCATCTTCTCCTGATGCTGCAAACTAAAACCCCGATCTGCCTGGTCGTCCGTGCTAACTCTTTTGTAACAGATTACATTCACTACTGGAAGATTTGTATTGTTTTCTTTTGTATCCCTCAAATTCAATTATGGCTAATGTGGTAAGGAATTCCCGGATTAGCAGCATTTCTTCATGGGTAAATTTGTACTCACCCTCATTTAATATCTTCGTACATTCTTGTTCGTTTACCATTAAAATGCTCTGATTTAATAAAATATAAACAAAAAGAATGACAAAGTCAAGTGGCACTTTAAATAATTGTGGTTTATATAACTAAATGGGGAATAAAAGTTAGTTATCCAAAGATTGGATCAGTATTAGCTAACTACTTGTGAAAGAATTTGAATATTATATGTTTTTAAAGTATGTTAATTGTTTTCAGACCTTCTTTTGAAGTGGTCAAAGAAGGACGGATTTTGAAGAAAATTAAAAACTTACAGAGACAAAATGTAAGTATTTACAGTTTGGTGCTAGTTTTTGTACGGGTTCATGCTGTTTTTGGGTGATTATGACAACTGAAAATCAATGGCCGACAATTAAAAAATTTATTTGATTACGATTTTACAATGGAGTAACTTTATTTAAACAGAAAGACCAAATGAAAATATTATGTAAGACATGATCAACAAACTTTATCCTGGTAAATTTCTTCCATCTTTTGAAGTTTGGCCGACTAAATGAGGAATTCATATTTAGCTATATGATTGATTTACTTAATCATATTTAAATGAGTAACAATTGGGGATTT
>CAVRYU010000013.1:0-206717 GCA_963725585.1 uncultured Bacteroidales bacterium
ATTGTTCGAGCAAAAGCGTTTCATAACCACGGGTTACGGCATCAAGTGCAACTCCCAAACCTGTTGCACCACCCCCGATAACAATTATATCCCATACCTTCTGAGGATCATCCAACAGGTTTTGGATCAATGTATCCCGGTTCATCAGAAAAAGAAGTTTATCAGGTATTAATGTTACAAAAAAAAATTAAAAGAATTTCAGGCAAGCCGGCATTTTTACTCTTGCTGAGTCGAGGGCGACTGAGGGCAGCCCGGTTTTCCTGTCAATCCTGAAAACCGAAATATAATCTGATTTCTGGTTACCGACAAGGATAAATCTACCGGTAGGATCGATCACAAAGTTCCTCGGCCAGTCGCCGCCACATGTTGTGTGACCAGCCAGAGAAAGTAATCCGTCGTTTCCTACTTTATATGTTACTATATTATTTTCACCTCTGTTGGAACCATATAAAAACTTCCCGTCGCTGCTCAGATGAATATCCGCGCAATAATTATTTTCAATAATGTTATCCTTTTTTGTCGGTAAAGTCTGAATCAACTTAAGTCCTTGATTTTTATCGACATCAAACACTGTCATTATTGATCCGAGCTCATTTATCACATATAATTTCGATCCATCGGCATTAAACGTAAAATGCCTTGGACCTGACTTTTGAGGAAGTGAGGCTATGCCATTTTCAATCTGATTCAGCTTGCCGTTTTCCTTATCAAAGTCATAAACAACTACCCTGTCAAGTCCAAGGTCTGTCACATAAACATGTTTACCACCAGGATCCTGAAGGATCATATGAGCATGCGACCTGTCGGGTTCCTCTTTAACATATAGTATTGTATCCGTTATGGTTTCAGGAATCCCATCGTTATCGAGTTTCACAACTGTAACTGATCCGTTAGGGTAATTTGCAGTAAACAGGTAACCGCTGTCGGCCGACATTGAGATATAGCATGGCCCTCCATAGGGAATAAGAATTTCATTCTTCTTTTCAAACTGATTGGTTTTGTCATCGTATTTAAGGGTAGTCAGCCCTCCGCCGAACTTACCGGTGAATTCCATTACTTCATTCAATACGTAAAACATTTTATTCTTTTCTGAATAACAGAAATAAGATGGACTTGGACCCACATCAGATTCTGAGATGAGTTTCAGCTTGCCATTGCTGGCATTGAAATTAAATACTGACATTCCTTTTTCACCTGGCTTTGTCGTGAAGCCGCCAACAAAGAGGTTGTATTCCTTCTTACAGGAAGTAAGGAATAAACTTGTCAAAACTAAAACTATACCGATAATTTTAATGTAGTTTTTCATAATTACTTTATTCTTAAATTTTTCCTACCCCCTTTTTTATTTCCCCCAAGGGGGAAATGTTAAAACTCCTTCCCCCGTGGGGGAAGGTTGGGAAGGGGGTAATACAAACATAATTATATCATTTTAGCCACGAGTTTCCACTGAGTTACACTGTTTTTACTCCGTGTTTTTCTCCGTGTAACTCCGTGTAAATCTGTGGTTAACGGCTTTTAAATCTTTTATCCAGCTCTTCCATCCTGAACTGTATGCTAACAATATATGGTTCCTTGTCTTTTTCCCAATCGTGGTAAATAAATCAAAATAATAAAAAAGAGGCTGAATTCCCAGCCTCTTTAAGTATTTTACACCTCAAAGCTATCGCATTCGCGGTAAGCCTGAATAACCCGTGCTTCACCCTCTTTTGTCCCTCTCTGACTGATACCATGCTCCATACAGATAGTACCGTCATATTTTTTATTGTAGAGGTACTTAAAGATATTCTTATAGTTTATCTCACCTGTGGTAGGTTCATTTCTTCCGGGGTTATCTCCGCAATGGAAAGCGGCTATCTCACTCCAGGCAGCCTCAATATTGGGTATCAGATTACCTTCCTGAACCTGCTGATGATAGATGTCTTCCACAATTTTGCACGATGGCCGGTTCACTGCCCTGCATATGGCATATGCCTGCGGGATACCTGTAAGAAACAGACCAGGATGATTAATGTAGTGATTCAGCGGTTCAAGCACAATTGTCACTCCCTCTGGTTCCATGACATCACAACAATATCTGAGATTATCGATGGCATTTGCTGTCTGGTAATCCATATGAAGTTTCATGTCGTATCTGCCAAGCACCACTAATGCCTGTTTTGCACCTGTTCTTTTGGCCACTTCTGCACCTTCCTTCATCTGTGCAATCAGCATATCGCGGACTTCCTGAGTGTTCAGTACAAAATCCTGTTTCCCTGAATCGGCCCGGAGAACGAAAGGACCGAAATCCATTCCCAGGCGTTTCAGTTCACCCATTATTTTTTCCTGGAGTTCAGGAGTTCTTCTCATCAGCCCGTTATCAAAGACAGCACGGAATCCCTGGTCATGACAGAACTTAATGTTATCAATAGGATCCTCACCGGCACTTTGGCGGAACATTCCCAATCCGGGAGCATATTTCAGCTTGAACGGAGTTATAGCATCTGCAGCTTTTTTCTGACCGAAGGCTTTTGATGATCCGATAATGGCAGGTGCTGCCATAATAGCAGCACCTGTTGTAGCCTTTTTTATAAAGTCTCTTCTTGAACTATTCATAAAAATTAACTTTAAACTTATTTTTTTGCTGCAGCAGCAGCAGCCTGTGCAGCCTCTCTTTCAGCCCTTCTTTTAGCCTGTTCCGCCAGCTGTTCTGGTGTTGGAGGAACGTAAGCTTCTCCTGCAATCGGAACATCCTTTGGAATATCAACTGGACCAAAGGCAAATACTGTCGGTCCAAGTTTCAGGTCGGAGTTCATCATCTCTTCATATGTGGTCTCTTTTCCGGTATAAGCTGAAATACGTCCCATGATTCCGATCATTGTCGAAATGGCGGTAGCTTCAAGTTCATTGAATGGCTTTCCTGTACGGATAGCGGTAACAAGGTCTATATGCTCCTGAACATAAGGATCGACGCTTACGCGTGTTGTTGGCTTTCCGTCCTTGTCGAGAGGATATTCATATTTCCAGAGCTCAGTTCCGGTAAGGTCAACGATAGTACTTTCACAATTGGTCGAGCCTTTTGTTCCCTGAAGTCTTTCTGAAACATTACCGGCGCATCCGTTTATCTGGCGGCACATGCTGTGAATATGCATTCCGTTCTCAAATGTATAATCGACACTGAAATTATCGTACTGGTCGCCTGTTACCCGGCGAAGCCTTGAACCAAATCCAACTGCCTTAACAGGATGTGCACCAAAGAACCAGTTAGCAACATCAAGGTTATGAACGTGCTGTTCCACGATATGGTCGCCCGACAGCCAAGTCCAGTTGACCCAGTTGCGGATCATCCATTCCATCTCGCTCCATTTCGGATCCAAGTCGCGGTGCCATAACTTGCCGCCGTTCCACCATACGTTACCTCCTGTAAGTTCTCCTATCAGACCCTGCTTAACCTGTTGCCAATTAGCTACATAATCGCGTTTGTGACGCCGCTGTGTACCCGTAGCAATGCTAAGTCCGAGTCCCTCGGCTTTTTTGGCAGTTGCCATTACTGATCTTGCTCCGGTTGGATCAACACAAACCGGTTTTTCAGCAAAAATATGCTTTTTTGCTGCCACTGCTGCTGCCAGATGCTCAGGACGGAAGAAAGGAGGAGTTGCAAGAATTACAATGTCAACACCTGAATCAATTACCTTCTGGAAGCAATCGAACCCTACAAAACAATTCTCAATGGGAACCTCCTGGTTTTTCTGCTTAAGAATGCCTGCCCTGCATTGGTCAACGCGATCCTGAAAGGTATCACCCAATGCAGTGATCTGAAGATTCGGACCAGCATTAAGGAAATTAATTGCAGCTCCTGAACCGCGGCCGCCGCAGCCTATAACACCGGCTTTTAGGACCGGACCATCAGGAGCCTGATCGAGGAAAGTCGGGACTTCAACAACTTTTTTTGTTTCACGGGCACAACTTGTAATGATCGTGGGAACCACAACACCTGCTACCCCAACAGTTGCTGCCTTGCCAAGAAAATTACGTCTTGAGATACTTGATTTTTTCATATTAGATCTGATTAGATTATAAGAACTTTAAATACCAGGTTTTCAAGGTTACTGATTGTAACCAAATGTAAATATATGGATTTTAAAAACCAAGGATTCAGGAAAATTTAAAGTTTTTTAACAAAGAAGGCGGATTTGGTAAATGCTATAAATGATTTTGTACCTACGGCACAAATAAAAAATAAATCCATTGTTTCCTATAAATATCTTGTACCTACGGCACAGAATAGACCAATTCCCTTGTCCCGTCAGGGACAACATATTTATAGAATATGATCCCACATAAATTCCCCTGTCCCGTCAGGGACAACATATTTATAGAAAATGATCCCACATAAATTCCCCTGTCCCGTTAGGGACAGCATATTTATAGAATCATGATCCCACATAAATTCCCTTGTCCCGTTTAGGGACAGCATATTTATAGAATCATGTTCACACATAAATTCATTTGTCCCGTCAGGGACAACATATTTATAGAATATGATCCCACATAAATTCCCCTGTCCCGTCAGGGACAACATATTTATAGAAAATGATCCCACATAAATTCCCCTGTCCCATCAGGGACAACATATTTATAGAAAATGGACCCACATATATTCAATTGTCACGTCAGGGAAAACATATTTATAGAACATGTTCACACATAAATTCATTTGTCCCGTCAGGGACAACATATTTATAGGAACACGATCCCACATAAATTCCCCTGTCCCATCAGGGACAACATATTTATAGAATATGATCCCACATAAATTCCCCTGTCCCATCAGGGACAACATATTTATAGAAAATGGACCCACATATATTCAATTGTCACGTCAGGGAAAACATATTTATAGAACATGTTCACACATAAATTCATTTGTCCCGTCAGGGACAACATATTTATAGGAACACGATCCCAAATAAATTCCCCTGTCCCATCAGGGACAACATATTTTAGAAAATGATCCCACATAAATTCCCTTGTCCCGTTTAGGGACAGCATATTTATAGAATCATGTTCATACATAAATTCATTTGTCCCGTCAGGGACAACATATTTATAGAATATGATCCCACATAAATTCATTTGTCCCGTCAGGGACAACATATTTATAGAATATGATCCCACATAAATTCCCCTGTCCCATCAGGGACAACATATTTATAGAAAATGGATCCCACATAAATTCAATTGTCACGTCAGGGAAAACATATTTATAGAACATGTTCACACATAAATTCATTTGTCCCGTCAGGGACAACATATTTATAGAATATGATCCCACATAAATTCCCCTGTCCCATCAGGGACAACATATTTATAGGAACACGATCCCACATATATTCAATTGTCCCGTCAGGGACAACATATTTATAGAAAATGATCCCACATAAATTCCTTTGTCCCGTCAGGGACAACATATTTATAGGAACACGATCACACATAAATTCCCCTGTCCCGTCAGGGACAGCATATTTATAGAATCATGTTCACACATAAATTCATTTGTCCCGTCAGGGACAGCATATTTGTATGTTTAATCGATTTTCTTAAATAAATATTTATCATCAAAATTGATGTTGAATTTTTTTAAAATGTCTTTGTATTCATCAATAAATGTCTTCTTCATGTGATGAATCTCTTGATTATTAATGTACTTCACTACATTGTCAATTTGGGAAGTAGAATATGAAAATGCACCAAATCCCTCTTGCCAAGAGAATCTGCCCTTTATGAATCCCTTGCTATTAATCCATTTTGATGAATCCCCTTTGATATCCTGCATAAGGTCCGAGAGAGACTGTGACGGTTTCATTCCGATAAAAAGATGCAGATGATCAGCCATCCCATTGATTGCGATCAATTTGTGTCTGTTTTTATGAACTATTCCAGTGATATATTTGAATAGATCATCTTTCCATGGTTCTGAGACAAGACAGTATCTGTCCTGTACAGAAAATACACCATGGATGTAAATTTAAGTGTAGGTGTTTGCCATAAAATTTAGAATTAAAGGTTGCGAGACAGTATCAAATATAGAAAAATTCTAGAAATAATATCGTACCAACGACACAAAAAATGTTGTAGAGAAAATCCTTGTTTTAAATATTTCGTACCTACGGCACGAATAATAATTAAGCCTAATATTTTTCTACAAATATTTTGTGCCTACGGCTCAGAATCATCCAATTTGTTCATCCGGTAAAGGGCCGAATTAAGAATACAATTTCGTACCTGCGGCACGAAAATAATTCGTCAAAATATCCTTTCGTAGAAATATGTTGTGCCTACGGTACAGAATCAACCAAATTGTCTTGTCCATTTATAGAAACAGAATCACATAAATTCCCCTAATCCTGTTAGGAAAGAATATTTATAGGAACACGATCCTACTTAAATTCCCTTGGCCCGTTATGGACAGAATATTTATAGAAACATGAATCCATACGCATATTTCACTTGTCACAGCGGGACAAAATTTTCGAACAAACCACTTGGAATTAATTTGCTATTTTCACTGCAGATATTTAAATATTACATTTGCATACTTCAGGTGTCGCTTTTACAGTTCCTATGAGACTATCTTCAAAATATTTTTCCCTCATAATTACCCTTATTATTACAGCCCTTTCCGGCTGTACTGGCAAACCGGAAGGTAACATTGCCGAAACCGGGAGGCCTCCTGTAATTGATCCCGATTATTCAGGGGTGACAATACCCCCAAACATCGCACCTCTGAATTTCAAAATAGCCGAAAAGGGTTCTTCTTTCTTTGTAAGGTTTTCTGCTGATTCAGAAACTATTATTGAAACCACCAGCAAAGACGGTATTATCAGTATTCCTGAGGGAAGATGGAAGAAATTCCTGGATGAAAACAAGGGAAGGGATTTCAATATCGACATCTTTCTGAAGGATAAAAGAACAGGATGGTCAAAATATAATACTATAACAAATAAAATTGCCCCTGAACCAATTGATCCTTACATAACATATCGTCTGCTCTATCCGGGTTATGAAAGCTGGAAGGAGATAGCCATAAAACAGCGCAGCCTCGAAAGCTTTAAAGAGAGATCAATTATCGAAAACAGCCTCGTTGAAGAGAACTGCATTAACTGCCACTCCTACAATAACACTGGGAAATCAGACAATTTCATGTTTCACATGAGGGGCAGCCTTGGGGGCACTTATTTCTATTCCGGAGGGGATCTTAGAAAAGTGAATCTTAAAACTGCTGAAATGAAGAATGGTGCTGTCTACCCGCGCTGGCATCCTTCAGGAAAATTTGTTGCCTTTTCATCAAATAAGATAGTGCAACAGTTCCACTCTTCACTTAGCAAGAAAGTCGAAGTAAGCGACCTTGAATCTTCACTTGTGCTTTATGATGTTGAAAAAAATGAAATCATGGATATTGATCTTCCGGATAAGGACCAATACATGGACACCTATCCCGAATGGTCACCGGATGGTAAATATCTCTATTTCTGCAGAGCTCCAAAGGTCGGGGAAGTATTTGTGTATGACAGTGTCCGCTATGATCTCTGCCGTGTACCTTTTGATCCTTCAACACGAAAAACGGGTGCAGTCGAATTGATCTACAAGGCTTCAGCAATAAATAAAAGCGTTTCGTTCCCGAGGATATCTCCAGACGGTAATTACATTGTAATTACACTTCATGATTATGGTTGTTTCCCTATCTGGCATAAGGAAGCAGATCTGTATGAGATCGATCTCAGGACCATGAAGCCTTCGACTATGGATCTTAACAGTGATTTTACAGACAGTTATCACTCCTGGTCATCAAACAGCAGGTGGCTTGTCTTCAGCAGTAAAAGGATCGACGGACTGACTGCAAGATTCTTTATTTCATATATTGATAAAAACGGATCCTCCGGCAAACCATTCATAATGCCTCAAAAGGATCCTGAATTTTACGGACGGTTCTTAAAGAGTTTCAATCTTCCGGAACTCTCTATAATGAAGATTGAGGTAAGTCCGGGCAAGATAAGGAAAAGCGCTAAAGGAAAAGCACTACAGGCAAAATGGACAGAGAATTAAAAAGTTGAATTTACCCCCGAAACCCCCCAAGGGGGGCTATCAAAACAAAACAAATCAAAAAGTCCCCCCTGGGGGATTTAGGGGTAAAAACAGGAAGTTTAACTTTATAGCAAACAACAAGCAACTAGCGACCAGCAACTTTAATTATATAAGACAAGAATGAAGGAGAATAAAAAACCTAGTGTTAAATTTCTGTATCTCCTGCCCTTCCTGATATTTTTCACAGGGTCGTTTTTATTCTTTAGTTTTTTTGCTGATTATGTTGAGTATTACCAGGAAAAATTATCCCTTTTTGTATTTTCATCTGATTACCTTAAATCCAGCCTTACCCAGCCTGGCTCCATCACTTATATATCTAGGCAGATTCCTGACTACATTTTACTATTATCCTGTTGCTGGAGCAATAATTATTTCACTGATAACCTGCATGATAATTTATATGATCTCCAAGATCATTAGTTTTCTGACTGACAAATCATCAATAATACTTCCTGTTCTTTTCGGAACTGCATTTTTCATTCTGCAGACTAATTACCAGTACCTTTTGTATAACAGCCTTGGTGTGCTTTTACAGCTTGTTCTGTTTTACATTGTAATAAGATATCTCAAAGGCTTTCTCCCTGTTGTTTTGTTCCCTTTCTGGTATTTTATTACAGGTGGATTTGCCTGGATCTTTGCACTGATTTACACTCTATATCTGATCCTGAAATCCATAAAAAAGGAGTGGCCTAAAATAGTTTTACTGTTTGCTCTTAGCTTCATTGTCATTTATCTTCTGAAAGAATTTTTCCTCTTTCAGCCTTTTAAATCGCTGATGATTTTTCCTTTTTCGGATGAGAATACAGGCAATCAATTCTGGATGTTTGGTCCAATAATTTGTTTTATAGTTTTTATTCCACTGATTATAAAATGGAAAATCATAGTTCCGGTCCGGATAAGGCAAAAAGAGTCTAATAAAATAATGGTCCTTTCCGTGATATCATTGATACTGGTAATCGCTTTTGGATTACTGCGCTTTGACCGGGCCAACAAGGAATATTTTCATGCAGAAAAACTCTTCAGCCAGGGGAGGTTTATTGAAGTTACCAGGTATATTTCGAATCATCCTTCAACAAACCGGCTCACTATATACCTTAATAATGTTGCACTTTGCGAAACAGGAAGGCTTACCGACCAGCTTTTCCATTTCCCCCAGAGCCCCGATGGACAGTCACTGTTCCTGAAATGGGAGATGATGGGAGAGGTCTTAAGGCGTGGAGCATATTTCTATTATGCAACCGGAATGATAAATGAAGCTCAGAGGTGGGCTTTCGAGAATATGGTCATGAGAGGGATCGCTCCGGAAGATCTCAGGATGCTTATAAAAACCGAAATAGTTAACGGCAATTATAAGATGGCGTCTAAATATGTATCAATTCTGAAGAAAAGACTTGTTCTACAGGAATGAAGCCACCGTTTTTGAAAAATTATTATACAATGAAAAATCAATTGAATCACATCCTGAATTAGGAATTAAAAGAAAAGAAAGGATTGAACACGATTTTTTCTCAATAACCGATAACCCATATGTCAATGTCGAAATGGCATTTTCGGCCGATTCCATGAATCGTAAACTATTTGAATACAGGATGGCTTTCCTTATGCTTAATGAAGATTATAATGGTATTGCATCGGGTTTAGCACGGCTTGAAAGTCTTGGTTATAAAAAGATCCCTGTTCATCTCCAGGAAGCTGTCCTGGTTTGCAGAATGTCGGGGTTAGCCCTTCCTGATACAGGGAGTCTGAAAATAGATCCTCAGGTTGAAATCAGGTTCAACCAGTTCCTTCGGATGTTCCAGTCATACGGGAACAATCTGAAAACAGCACAACCATTTCTGAAGCAGAAATTCGGGAATACATTCTGGTATTACGGGTTTTATCATTTTAATGCCTTCTAATATCTTAGCCCCTTCCTTCTCTCATTGAAAATAGGCCACTCCCCAAACTCCTACCCCAAGAGGGAGGGGCTTAAAGCCTCTCCCGCTCTCCTTCCAATCAGGACATGTACTCACCCCCTTTATCCCCTTCTCTACTTCAGGGGAAGAGTTGGGGAACATGATTGTTAATAACCAGGGGAAGTGTTGGGGATAGGGTTCAAAAAACGGGAGGGGTTTGGGGAGAGATAATTCTTCCAAGGGGTTGGCCGCAATCAAAAAGCCGGCCCTTTCGGACCGGCTTTAATATTGACCCCCTAAATCCCCGCCAGCAGGCGGGGACTTTATATCAGCCCCCCGTCAGCTGGCGGGGGGTTGGGGGTAAACCTCTAATTTAACTATTAATTATACCCCGGATTTTGCTGCAGCTGAGGAGCTTTATTCATCTCATCGCGGATTATCGGCAGCCAGTAGAATTTGTCACTGGTCACACCCCAGCTCTTGTCGTCCTCTTTATCAGTAAGATCAAGTTTCCATTCCATGTTACCATTTGTGAATTCCTTAATCTTCATTCCGTAAACATTTTCAACAACATTGCCAAATTCCATCCATCGGCGCAGATCATAATAGCGGTGTCCTTCACCGAAGAACTCAATTGCTCTTTCCTGGCGAATGTACCCTCTTGCAACAGCCTGGTCGGTTGTTACACGGCTGGGCAGCCCTGCACGGTGTCTTACCAGATTCAAAGCATCGAGACCTTTCTGAAGATCGGTACCTCCTAGTTCAATACATGCTTCAGCATAGTTCAGCAGTATTTCAGCATAACGGAATTCAACCCAATGGGTGGTATTACGAAAGTACTGACCAGCAATTGTCGGATCAAGGAACTTCTTGAGATAGTAGCCGGTTTTGGTTCCGTTCCAGTTTTCAACAGGTCCCTGTCTTGTATCGCACCCCTGGATCTTTAAAGTACCGTCGGGGTTATAGAAATGACCTGATTGTACCTTGTTATTCGGATCAAAAGGAACAACATCGGTAGGACGGGCCTGCCATGGAGCTCCGTGATAGAGAACAATTGCATAGAAGCGGGGCTCACGGCCGTTATAAGGGCTTTTCAGAGGATCGGCGGCAAGCTCGGCAGCAGTTGCTGTACGAAGGTATTGTCCCTGACCATTATCCCAGACAAACGGAGTACCATCAGCCATTTCAAAGCTTCTTACAGCAGGCTCTGTCGGGTTATTATTACCCCAGTTGTGATATCCGCATGGGCCGAACCAGATATTTGCATTATTGACATTACCCCCTGTTAAAGGATACTGAATGCCCCAGATTGTCTCAGCATTCCATTTCCCTTTCTGGGTAAAAATACCGGCGTAATTGTCGGCATAGGCTTGTACCTGTGCTGCAGAAAGCGGTAATACAGGGTCGGCAGTGTTTCCGACGAGTGAATATGTACCGTATGTTCCGGTCATTACTTCGTTTGCTGCATCCCTTGCTGCCTGGAGTAAGGCAGTCTGACTGCCTGCCGGGAATGAAACAAGTGTATTTGTCGCTTCATAACCGCCATTTGTCAGCTTACCGGCACAGAAAAGGAGAACCCTTGATTTAAGAGCGCTGCTGCTCCTGATTGGCACGACCCTGTTCAATCGTGGGAAATCCTTTAGGATGTTGATAGCTGACGCAATGTCGGCAAGGATAAAATCCTTCGTTTCGGCAATTGTTGATCTCTTGATTGTCGAATAGTCCTCTCCAAGCGCCCAGGGCTCAGCTCTTAGAACAACACCCCCGTGATTCATCATTAGAGTGGCATATTCGTACGCTCTGATGAAGTAGGCTTCACCTTTAAGCCTTTTTTTAAGGTCCGCCTCAGGAGTTGTTGGAGTAGGTCAACGTCATCTATACCTGCAATGATTGTGTTAAGGTTCTGGATATTGTTGTATAAATGCGGCCATCTGAGAAAGCCTGCATAACCGGTATTTGCAAAATATCCAAGCTGATCAGGGCTTAGTGTACCTTTCAGGTTAACATAATTTGCAGGCCTGTGAATGCATAATGTCTGGTCCGTCGCATCTGATAGCAGGTCCTCGCGCATCCCCAGGATTCCGTTATTATCGCTGTTCATATTGGTGGCATTCTGAATTCCGCCCATCCTGTCGTAGCATTTACCCACGTAGGCTTTTACCACGTTAATGTCTGAGAAAACCACCTGTTCGTTAAACGAATCAACCGATTGCTTGTTCAGAACGTCGGTGCACGACGTTGCCGGCAGCATCAGTATTGCTATTACAATAATATAATTAAATACTTTTTTCATATTTTACAGTATAAATATTTCTCAATCAGTTAAAACGTAATATTCGCACCAATTGCAAATGTTTTCAGAAGAGGATAGGCACCACCGCCGCTTGTACCTTCCGGATCGAATTTCTTGGTTCCGCTGTAAAGCAGGGCAAGGTTATTACCCGAGAAGTAAATGCTGGCTGTCGATATTCCAAGACTTCTGTAAAGAGTGCTCGGAATGGTGTACGAAAGAACAAGGTTCTTCAGACGGCAATATGCAGTGTTATCATACCAGTAGGTGCTCATATTGACAGCGTGAGCCCAGTAATAGTCGTTCCTGTTGAATGCCCTTGCAATGTTGGTGTTTGGGTTCTCAGGAGTCCACCTGTTGTCATAGGTCCACTGGAAATAATTTCCTGCTTCACCTCTTCGTTCATCATAATGATTGAATCGCATATATTTGCCCTGTCCCTGTATTTGTGCAGACAGGGTAAAGTTCTTCCAGCTTGCATCCAGAGTAATGCCGTAGAATTTCTGAGGAGCATCGGTTTCATCAACGAGTATCCTGTCATCACCTGTTATTGTACCGTCACCCGATACATCTTCAAAAATGACATCTCCCGGTTTGGCATTTGTCCAATGGGCATAACTTGAAACTGCTTCGGCATCAGCAAAAATACCGATTGCGTTATACATCAGTGTTGCACCATATGGATGCCCGGTACGTACCTGCCAGTCAACAGTTCTGGCCGGTTCATCATAGAACACAATCTTATTATGGTTATAGCTGTAGTTTCCGGTAATATCAATTCTCAGATCAGAATTAATATTTTTATGGAATCCAAGTTCAACTTCAAAACCTCTGTTGTCAACACGTCCTATGTTCTCGTTTGGAAGTGTAAGTCCAGTGAAGTTCGGTACTGAAGCATCCCTTGCAGTCAAAATATTTTCCCTTTTGCTATAGAATACATCCAGATTCAAAGAGATCAGGTCATTTAACCATTTTGAATCGAATCCGATGTTTTCGGTTGTCTGGGTTTCCCATGTAATATTCGGGTTTGCAACGATAGGAGGACCGACAACTGTTTCAATCGATGTACCTGTACCAAAGACCATTCCCGATCCAAGTCCGAATTTGTTCATATACTGGAAAGGATCACCCGGGTCCATACCCATCTTGCCATAGGATGCCCTGAGCTTGAAGTAGTTGATGAACTGTAGGTTGTTTTTCCAGAAATCTTCTTCTGAAGCCCTCCATCCAACAAGGAATCCGGGGAAGTTGCCCCAGCGCCCGCTTTCGGGGAACTTAAGCGAACCATCTCTGCGGAATACAATTTCAGCAAGGTATTTCCCCTTGTAATCGTATGTTGCCCTTCCGATCCATGACTTACGTGCATAAATTGTCTGGTTGCCGGTTGTATTTTTATCCTGATCAGCCCCTGCATTCATTGTCTGGATAAGGGATGAAATATAATACTGCCTGAACCCGTACAACTCATTCCAGTCATTTGTGTACTGCTCATAACCTGCATATAACATAATATTGTGACTGCCAAACTGCTTCAGATACATAGCATTGACGTTGGCGGTCTGGTTTATGGTTCTGCTGTAGGTTTCGTTATTCTGTGGAGATGAGAGGCCCCTGAGTCCTGGTGTCAGCGGCATACTTGTGACATAGCCCTGAGAGTTCCGGACAGCCTGGCCCCAGTTCGGTGTATAAAGCACCCATGGTTTGTAGAATGCCTTTGCATAATAGTTTGTAAGGTCGAAGCTGAATGATCCGGTGAAGGAGAGGCCTTTGACAAAGGGAACAGAAATTGTTGAGTTTAATGTACTCAGCAGTCTGTAAGTTTTCTGATCGTTCTTGCCTGCTGCAAATGTAGATGTCGCTACCGGGTTATCACCATACTCGATATCGGGGCCGTATTCGCCTGACGGCCAGAATGACCACCGTGTCGGCAAAAGACGCGTTGACTGTCCTACAATTGCATCAGCCGACTTGTATGGATAGACGCGGTTTACCATGAATCCGGCCAGATCAATCCCTGATTTCAGCCAGGATGTGATTGGCATTTCAACTTTTGCACGGATATTGTATTGTTTGTATTTTGTGGATGATGCCTTGTATATAGCGTCATCTCCCCTGAGACCGAGCGAAACATAATAGTTCATACCCTTGGTTCCCCCGTCGATTGAAAGATTATGCTTATATGCACCGGTCCATTTCTTAATAAGGTCACCGTACCAGTCGGTATTCGGATGTTCCCAGGGATCAACGCCTGACTTAAAGAGAGCAATATCTGCATCACTGTAGGAGCGTGATTTTCCGTTTTGAGTCTGGTATTCAGAAAGCATTGTTGCATACTCAGCTGCATCTGTTACATCAGGAATTATGGTCGGAGTCATGAAGCCCTGGTAGAACTGATAATTCAGCCTGGGTGTTCCTTCCTGTCCTTTTTTGGTTGTTATAAGAATAACACCATTGGCGGCCGAAGCACCATAAATAGCTGCAGAAGCATCCTTCAGAACTGAAAGGCTTGAAATGTCATTCGGGTCGAGCTCGTCCATTGAGCGACCCTGAACACCATCGATAATAATCAATGGACCGTCATTTGCGCCAAGATTGGTACGTCCGCGAACCAGCATTCTGGCACCCTGCTGGCCCGGTTCACCGCTACCCTGAATGATAGTGGTACCCGGAAGACGACCTGACAGGGCACTGCCGAGGGTGGCAGATGGAATTGATTTCAGGCTTTCACCCGACAGGGAAGTTACAGAACCAACAACGTTTGCACGCTTCTGGGTGGAATACCCTACAACAACAACCTCATCAAGGTCGGTAACCACTCCTGCGAGCTTTACATCAATAACGGTTCTGTTGCCTATTATGACCTCCTGGCTCACATAGCCAATAAAAGAAAATACAAGTGTGGCATTTCTGTCAACGTTTGAAATCGCGTATTTTCCGGCAATATCCGTAATAGCACCCTGACTGGTACCTTTAACCTGGATGTTAACACCGGGCATTCCATCGCCTGTGGTGGCATCGGTTACGGTTCCTGTTACAGTTGCCTGTTGCGGATTATCTGCGACTGGATTATCTGCAGCCAGTGAATAGGCTGGAATCACCAGAGCACAGAGCAGAAGAAGAACTACAATTTTCACAGGCCGAAGCAACCTGCGAAAACTAACATTTGGTCCGATGGACCAAAAGCAGTTGGGAGTTTTTTTCATACTGTTACACTGTTAGTTAGTTAATAAAAGATAGATATTAGGATTATTTAATTGGTTTTCAGTGATTGGTTTTACGTTACTTGTTGCTGGTTACTGGTTTCTGGTTTAAAGTCCCCCTTTGAAGGCTTGCCCTGACCGAAGCGTAGGGGAAGGGGAATGTCTTTTATTTCTTTTCTTATTTCTTATTTCTATTTACTCAATTACAACCAAATACAAAATACTTAATGTGAGTAAGTGTAAAACTTACACTCATTAATTTACATTTCTAAAATCTGATGATTTTTATTGCTGTCAGATAGGTCTGGTTTAAAGGTTAGTAAGGTTAGGGCTCTTAAAAAATGTTAAAAAAGTAATGCAATTTAAATAACTTGTTCCGAAAAAACAAGCATGTTTATCAGATTTCTTGATTTACCTGCAACAAATTTCTTTGAAAATTCTCAGTTTGAGGCAGTAACATTTCCTGTTTTTTCGTCAAATTCACAGACAACCCTGAATCCCACATTAAAACAATCAGAGTACCACCACAGGCTCTTAGGTATCTGAGGATCGGTTCTGAGCCAGGCTTCGGTTCTTGTATAATCGCGGGCAGCACTCCTGACAAGACCGGCAGGATTAATAAATGTCCCCCCCCTGATCACATGCTCATCGCCGCTCTCCGGTCCTCTGGGATCCTTTAATGTTCCCTGAGGATAGGTTGAATATGCATCAGGCTGGTACCAGTCGAGACAGAACTCTGCCACATTTCCTGCCATGTTTCTCAGTCCGAAAGGATTAGCCTTAACAAAATCCGGTGTCTGGGTTTTTGAAGGGCTGTTCTCCTTATATACTATATAGGTATTGATGACTGCAGTGTCGTTTTTGGAAAGCTTCGCCTTTAGCCCTGTTTTTTCGAATTTCCGGGGATCCCCTTCAAAGAAATATGGAGCTGATGAACCTGCCCGGCATGCATATTCCCATTCAGCTTCCGTAGGGAGACGATAGGTTTTGCCAGTAACCTGCGACAGCCACCTGCAGTAGGTCTCTGCTGCGTGATAGGTGAATGAAATTGCCGGTCTTTTTCCCAACCCCCATCCCTGGTCAGGCTGTCCATAAGGAGGGGTGGCACCTGAAATGGCATCAAGATCACCGGCTGACTGCATTCCGCTTCTTAATCCTTCGGTATCGGTCGACCGCCCTTCGGCAGATGTTTGCGCATAAAATGCAAGATATTCATCCCATGTCACTTCAACCTCGGCCATAAAGAACGGACTCAGCTCAACATCCCTGACAGGTCCTTCGTCCTCTTTCCTGAATGGTTCATCGGCCGGGCTTCCCATTTTAAATGTTCCGCCGGGAATTGCCACCATGTTGAACGAAACTGATGACTTAGGTATTTTTTCGATAAAAGTTTGAAACTCGCTAACAGCTGTCGGTAGGGTGAATATTTCTTTCGGGGCTGATGACACACTTCCGAATGTTGTGTTGCTTCCATGGGTATAGCCCTCAATATAATGACCTGCATTCAGATGGCAGTTTATACAGTGAAGATCGGGACTCTCTTTCTGCTGGGTATAATAAAGATGTGCATCCTCGCCTGCTTTTGTAAGCTTGGCAGGAAACAGGTTCTCGTGACATTTTAAACAACTGCTGTTATAAACATGGCCTCGTGCTACCTCCAGTCTGCCACGTTCGGCCCAGTCGAATGAAGCTGAATCTTTTGTGTAGAAACTCCACAGATCCCTTAATCCTGTTGTACCTTTTGCCCACAGGTATCCCTCTCCTTTTGGAGGAAGATGACATTCAACACATGCAACATGATAGCCCGATTGTGTTTCATAATGAACGGATTTCTTCCATTCCATATCAGCCATCGGATGAATATGGCACGACATGCAATATTCGTTCGAGGAAGTTTTTGTTATCACCTTGCCTGCTCCAAGAATAATCAGAATCCCGACCAGCAGCCCGGGTGTAAACCATATAAGAAATTTCTTCATATCTTAAAAATGTGGTTGTCAAGATAAAAAATAATCCGATATCCGGAGCAAGCTTTAAGTTTTTTTAAGAATCGCCCCCCTGCCCCCCTGAAGGGGGGTTCTTAATAGCCCCCTTTAGGGGGTTGGGGGCTTTTCATGGGATTGCTTCGTCGTCCCAGTCAACTGACAGGGCCTCCTCGCAATGACGGCGGACATAAGGCAACCTTGTTTAGTCGCACAAAGGTCCTAATGGGGCACCGTCATTGCGAGAAGCCCCGCCGCCCTGGCGGAGGGACTACGAAGCAATCCTTTACAATGGGCAGAATTAATAAAAATTGTACTTTTGCACATTAATTCATTCTTTCATGAAACGACTTTATTTCATTATTACTACCATATTTCTTTGTATCAACGTCTCTTCTCATCCCTGGAAACCATCACATTATGTGATTATTGACACCGACGCAGGAATTGATGATATGAGGGCAATATCAATGCTGCTGGCTTCTCCCGATGTCAGGGTGCTGGCTGTAATTGTTTCACCGGGATCGCTTTCCGCAGATAATGCATATATTAAAGTCAGGAGTCTCCTTAATTCATTTTACCACGAAGGAATTCCTGTCGGAATAAACAGGATAAGCAGTTACAAATCTCCAGAGTTTCCAGTCGCACTCCTTACAAGATGGGGAAATGAAGTTGGTATTAATTCCGAAAAAGTATCTGATTTCATACCTCTTATAAGTGAATTAATTACTGCTGAAAAGACCAGGATCAGTTTCATCAGTCTCGGCAGCATGTCGACAGCATATAATTCATTAAGAAATATACCGGATTTCGGGAAACAGGTAAAAGATTTTATCTGGAGCGCTGACGGGTCAGACGATAAGGCAGGATTCAATTATAGCATAGACAAACCCAGTTCAGTGGCCATGCTGAAACAGGAGATTCCGGTCAAGATAGTCAGAAAATTCAATCTGAATGATGCTGTTTTTTATGATAAGGAATTTCTTTCATCGATAGGCAGTATAAATACAAGGTATGCTTCTAAAATATCTTCATTTTTTAATTTTTCCGGGTCGGAAAGTCATAAGTTCTCCTATGAGGCAACTGATGAAATGACAGCTTTATTCCTGCACTATCCCGAACTTTTTGTCAGTAAAACTTTAGGTAATGTCTCGGATTGCTTCCCTTCCGACCTTCAGGGGTTAAGGGAAAGCACCATCAGGATCTTAAAAGGAGAAACCGTTGCAAAAAACCAGGTTATTAAAGAAATGCCGGTTGATCCATCCTTTTATTTTGACGACCTGAGTGGGTCAGTATCAGAGATCATCAAAAAATACGGAATGGATGAATGGAGCTCGGGTGTGCTTGCAAACGAGCTTCACAGGCATCTGGGTGTATTTGCAATTATCGGAGTAAAAATGGGAATCAGGGCAAGGGAATATTTCAATACCGGTGTTGATGAATTCAGTGTCAGATCTTTTGCAGGATCAATCCCGCCGGTCAGCTGTTTCAATGACGGCCTGCAGGTCAGTACAGGTGCAACTCCCGGTCACGGACTTCTTACCGTAATAAACGATCAGCCAGTTTCACCTTCGGCAGAATTCACATATCTGAACAGGAAGATCCGGCTGACCCTCAAGCCCGAAATAACTGAAAAAATAAGTGCAGAGCTTAAGGAGATCAACTTTGTCTATGGCCTCGACAGCAATACATATTGGGAACTGGTAAGGAAGAGTTCGATAAAGTACTGGCTTAGTATGGACAGGCATGAGATATTTGAGATCGAGGAACTCAAGTAATCTGACTTTGTACTTATTGAAATGGATTGCTTCGTCGTCCCGGATACCCGGTCATTGCGAGACCGACGAAGGAGGACGAAGCAATCCTATGCAACTTGCAGTAAACCTACTTGGAATTGTACTCATCAAAAAAATCATTCCCCTTATCATCCGTTATTATGAACGCAGGCATATTCACAACCTTTATCTTCCTGATCGCTTCCATTCCAAGATCCTCGAAATCAACCATTTCGACTGATTTAATATTTTCAGCGGCAAGTATGGCAGCCGGACCACCAATCGAACCCAGATAAAATCCACCATATTTCTTACAAGCTTCTATGACCTGCCTGTTACGGTTTCCCTTTGCGACCATTATTAACGAACCGCCAAGACTCTGGAAGAGATCAACATATGTATCCATTCTTCCGGCAGTTGTCGGACCAAAACTTCCCGAGGCCATTCCTTTCGGAGTTTTTGCAGGACCTGCATAATAAACGGGATGGCTTTTAAAATACTCAGGCATAGGTTTACCTTCGTCAAGCATCTTTTTGATACGTGCATGGGCAATATCACGGGCAACTATCAGGGTTCCCTTCAGATTAAGGCGTGTTTTAACAGGATATTTTGTCAGTTCGGCAAGTACATCCTGCATGGGCCGGTCAAGATCAATCTCGACAGGTTTTTCAAGTTCCGGTGCCTTTTCAGGCATAAATCGTGCAGGATTCTTTTCAAGCTCCTCAAGAAATATCCCGTTTTCATCAATGCGGGCTTTGATGTTCCTGTCAGCACTGCAGCTTACCCCAAGTCCAACAGGGCATGATGCAGCATGTCTCGGAAGTCTGATAACCCTTACATCATGAACAAAATACTTGCCTCCGAACTGGGCTCCTACTCCATATTCATGACAGATCTTTTCGATCCTCTGCTCCCACCCTATGTCGCGGAATGCCCGGCCGCCTGTACTTCCTGATGTCGGAAGCTCATCCAGATTTCCGGCTGATGCTTCTTTGACAACCTTAAGTGTGCTTTCTGCTGAGGTGCCGCCGATAACCAGTGCAAGATGATATGGCGGACAGGCTGAAGTGCCCAGTTCCTTGATTTTGTCTTTTACAAACTTTATCAGCGACTCTTCATTCAGAAGCGACTTACTCTGCTGGTAAAGGAAAGTCTTGTTAGCCGATCCACCTCCCTTTGTTATGAACAGGAATTCATATTTATTTCCTTCAGTCGAATAAATATCGATCTGGGCGGGCAGATTAGTTCCGGTGTTCTTTTCATCGAACATGCTGAAAGGAACAATCTGGGAGTACCTGAGGTTTTTTTCCTGAAAAGTCTCATAAATTCCTTTTGACAGGTATTCAGCATCATTTACACCAGTGTAAACATCTTCGCCTTTTTTCCCGATAATTATTGCTGTACCAGTATCCTGGCACCAAGGGAGATCTTCATTTGAGGAAATAACGGTATTTCGGAGCATCATGTATGCCACAAACCGATCGTTGTCGGTCGCTTCAGGATCGTCAAGTATCCTCCTGAGCTTTTCAAGATGAGCTGTCCGGAGATAAAATGAGAGATCCGAAACTGCTTTTTTCGCCAGCAATTCCAATCCCCGTGGATCGACTTTCAATATCTTCCTTCCATCCGATTCAACTGTTTTAACAAACTCATTTGTAAGCAGACGGTAATTTGTCGGATCCTTTTCCAGCTGGAAAGGTTTTTCGTAAAAAAATTCAGCCATGGCGATTGTTATTTTGTTAACAATAACCTATAAGAGTCTCTATCAAATATAAGAAAAGAATCCAACAAATAGTTACACAGAGAAACACAGAGAAGTCACAGAGAAACACAGAGTTAAATCTTCAAACTGCCTCTGTGGAACTCTGTGTTTCCTCAGTGGACCTCTGTGTAAGTTCTTAAGTCTTTTGAAAAATCTCTGAAAATTTAAATTTCTCTTTCGCCCTGATTCCCTTCTCCGTCATTTTGAGATTACAGCACTCAACAGATTCATCATGCTGGAATACAAGGATATAATTATTTTTCAATGCTTCATTCAGAAGCTTTTCCTTTTCGTCAATGGTCTTCAATGATTCAATATCGTAACTCATATTCCAGATTAAGGGAATATGTGCCACTGTTGGTATAAGATCACCCGTATAAACCAGGGTTTTATCCTTGTATTTAATAACAGGGATCATAAGCCCGGGGGTATGACCGAAAAAGATCCTGACGAAAAAATCACTGAACAGTTCACCATCTTCATCCACAAAACTGAGTCTTCCGCTCTGTATAATCGGAAAAATATTCTCTTCAAGAAATGCATCTTCCTCCCTCGGATTATTCTTTGCTGCCCACTCCCATTGCACCCGGCTGACATGGTAAATTGCATTTGGAAATGTCAGCTCAAAACCAGTTCCGTGTTTTTCTTTTTACGACTCCACCCCCGCAGTGGTCAGCATGAAGATGAGTGAGCACCACATCAGTGATATCCTCAGGTTTATATCCCCTGGTTTTAAGCCCTTCAATAAGCCCTTCTCCATTATGGAGATATGTATGCCTGAAGAACTTTTCATCCTGCTTGTCACCCCAGCCGGTGTCGACAAGGATTATGTGTCCGTCGGTTTCAACTATAAGCGATCTTAAAGTAAGCACGATCAGATTATTTTCATCCGAATGGTAAACCCTCGACCATAAGGCTTTTGGTATAACACCGAACATCGCACCTCCGTCAACTTTAAAGTTGGAAATATTGAAAAGATCGATTTTCATAAGACAAGTTTGGACACAATAATATAAAAAAATCAATTAACCAGATTATTAAATGCCCCCAACCCCCTAAAGGGGGCTTTTTGTACAACCCCCCTTCAGGGGGGCAGGGGGGCCGACAAAACACAGATTTTATCCTTTTACTCCGTGAAACTCCTTTTCAATCCGCGTAACTCGTGTTAAAATAGAAATTTTTTTTATCTTTCCAATCAATTAAAACCTTCAAAACAAATTTTAAACTATGAAAAAAACATCTTTTACACTCATCTTTTTGATACTTGTATCTGCTTTGCAGCACAAACCGGTAAGGTTATGGACAATCTCTCCATGACCAGCAAAATTCTGAAGATGGACAGGAAATATGCCATTTATCTGCCACCTGATTACGAATCATCACAGCGCAGTTATCCGGTTCTTTACCTGCTGCATGGTGCAGGTGACGATCAGACAGGCTGGGTGCAGTTCGGTGAGATCCTTAATATTGCCGACAAGTCAATAAATGCCGGGATTGCAACGCCTATGATTGTCGTTATGCCTGATGCTAATACAGGCAAAAGAGGGTATGTAAACGATGTAAAGGGAGAATGGCGCTACGAGGATTTTTTCTTCGATGAATTCATGCCATATATCGAAAAAACCTACCGAATCAAGGGGGTAAAGCAGTATCGCGCCATAGCCGGTTTATCTATGGGTGGTGAAGGAACATTTGTTTACGCGCTTCATCATCCGGAATTGTTCTCATCAGCATGCCCACTGAGTGCTGCTACAGGCCCAAAAAACATTGATGACCTGAAAAATTACAGGTTGTGGCAGGGAGTTGAGGGAATCACTGATGCTCAGAAAGAGGCTTATTTTAACCGGTACAGCGTTCTTAGCCTTATTGATAACATTAAGGATGATCAGAAAAAAGCGGTCAGATGGTATATCGACTGCGGTGATGATGATTTCCTCTATGAAGGCAACGCTCTTGTTCACATTGCAATGCGTAAGAAGGAAATTCCTCATGAATTCAGAATGCGCGACGGCGGGCACACCTGGACTTACTGGAGGACGGCATTACCGACAGTACTTGAATTTGTATCAATGAGTTTCCACCAGTTTTGATCTTAGCCCCCCTGTGGGGGGGTTGGGGGGTCGAACTGAGTTTCCACCAGTTCTGAAAAAGAATCAGAGACGCCCAAATTGGGCGTCTCTGATTTTGATAACACCATTTGGCTTGATTTTGATAACACCATTTGGCTTGATTTTGATAACACCATTTGGCCAAATAGTAGAGACGCCCAAATTGGGCGTCTCTACTTCTTTTGGTAACATAATTTACTTTGTCTTCCCCTTCTTCGCCGTCATCTGTGCCATAAGTCTCATTAAGAACCTTATCATCTGGTAGGAGAACCAGCCTCTGAGCCGTGAATACCAGGTTCTTCTTTTCAGATACTCTTCGGTTGTAACCTGCCTGCAGTCGTTTTTGATTATTTTAAGAAGGATCTTCTCGAAATTTTCGGTAAAAGCCGTATCGAGGATGTCGGCATTCATCTCAATGCTTCCGTAATCGCTGATATGATTCAGGTTATAACTGCCTATAGTGCTCCATTTGCCATCAACAGTCGCTACCTTGGCATGCAGGTTGGAGGGCAGGTATTCATAAATTTTTATGTTGTTGCGGAGTATGTACTCATATAGAAATCCAGTCGCCCTCTTAAACATTGGAGCATCCGATTCTGAAGCAAGTACTATTTTTATATCCACTCCTCTTGCACTTGCCAGTCTGAGCAACTTGCGCTCGAGCCTCCCGGGAAGAAAGTAGCTGGCAAATATAATCATATGGTGATGGGCATGCTTAAATGCCGATCTGTAACTCCTCAGGATCTCAATCTTGTTGCGGTACCAGTTATTCTCGGTGACCCTTAACCTGATGTTCTCGTCATAAGTCTTTACAGCGTGGACAATTTCGTTTGACCGTTCTTCCCTCGAAATAAACGTCTTGTTCCAGAGTTTCCTCATAATGCTGTTAACGTGCATGCATTCAGGTCCTTTTACAGCAACTGCAAAGTCGAGCCATTCCTTCATTCCTTTTGTTCCATGATAACGGTCAGCAAAGTTCATACCTCCGATTATGGCAAGCTCACCGTCTACAAGCAGTACCTTGTGATGCAGCCTGAGGCTCATATGGAATCCTTTTGTTATAAAAACAGGAGAAAAAAATCTGAACAGGATTCCCGAATCTTCAATTTTTTTAATGAATTCATCCGAAAGATATTTGGTCCCGAAAGCGTCAAGAAGAAGGTAAATACGCACTCCTTTTCCTGCCGCCCTTATAAGTGCATCGATGATACTCTGGCCTGTTTCATCTTCATCAATAATATAAGTCTGGAAATGGATATACTGCCTGGCTTCGTCGATAGCTTTTATATTTGCGCTCGAAAAAAGGTTCCCCGCTCTGAACAAGCTTTACCGAATGCCCTTCCTTATAATCATATCTTGAGCGACGTTTCATAGATTTCTCCCCGATCATCGACTGTTTTACAAATATAAACCTTTCGGTCGAAACCGATATTAATGTATATTTGCTTTAATTTAATAAATAATTGAAATCATGACAAGAAGAAATATGATTGGAAGCATGGCAGGTGCCGCGGTTATCACTGCAGGAAAACCGTTCGGATCCTTTTATAAGTGACGGAAGAAACCCAGTATAAACTTAAAGGCAATATCCATCACTCAGTAAGCCAATGGTGTTATGGCGATATCCCTCTGGAAGATTTTGCAAAAGCCTGCAAGGAAATGGGCATCGAGTCGATCGAACTGCTTAATGAGAAAGACTGGCCTATTGTTGCAAAGGCAGGATTGAAATGTGCGGTAGGCTATGCAACCGACTGGGGAATTCCCAAGGGATTTAACCGGAAAGAAAACCACGAGAAGCTTATCACCGACTTCGAGGCAATGATCCCAAAGGCAGCTGCTGCAGGAGTTCCCAACCTGATCTGCTTTTCAGGAAACCGTGAAGGGCTGAATGACAATGAGGGCCTGATAAATTGTGCGACCGGACTCCGTAAGCTTATGCCAACAGCTGAGAAACACGGGGTTACAGTATTAATGGAATTGCTGAACAGTTACGGTCATAAGGATTATCAGTGCGATAAGACCTCATGGGGTGCAGCGCTGGGCGAAATGGTCGGATCAGAACGATTCAAGCTTCTGTATGATATCTATCACATGCAGATAATGGAAGGTAATGTTATAGATACCATCAGAAAATATATTAACCATATAGGCCATATTCATACAGGAGGTGTTCCCGGCCGGCACGAGCTTGATGAAACACAGGAGCTTTACTATCCGGCCATAATGCAGGCCCTAGTGAAGACAGGTTATAAGGGATATGTCGGACAGGAATTCGTACCGGCCCAGAAAGACAAGCTGGCATCCCTGAAAAAGTGTATCCAGATCTGCGATGTTTAGGATGAGAGTCCATTTTATTGCTATAGGCGGAGCGGTGATGCATAATCTTGCCATTGCTCTCCGCCTGAAGGGGTTCACGGTTACTGGTTCTGATGATGAGATTTTTGAACCGGCCCGGTCACATCTGGCTTCTCATAAGCTTCTTCCGGAAAAATATGGCTGGTATCCTGAAAGGATAACCAGTGATATTGATACAATAATCCTCGGAATGCACGCCAAAGCTGATAATCCTGAGCTTGTAAAAGCAATTGAATCGGGAATAAAGATCATGTCATTCCCGGAATTCCTTTTTGAGCAGACAAAAGACAAGAAACGTATCATTGTTGCCGGAAGCCACGGTAAGACAACAACAACGGCCATGATTATGCATGTGCTGAAAACTCTTGGAATGAAGTTTGACTTCATGGTCGGTTCCTCCATTTCAGGGTATGAAACAATGGTAAGCCTGTCGGACGATTCAACTATCGCTGTTCTTGAAGGTGACGAATATCTGACGTCGCCGGTTGACAGACGACCAAAGTTCCATCTTTATATGCCCGATATTGCTGTATTGAACGGCATTGCCTGGGACCATATGAATGTTTTTCCAACATTTGAGAATTATGTTAAGCAGTTCCGGATCTTCGTTGAAAAGATTACCAGCGGAGGGACTCTTGTATATTATGCCGATGATCCTGAAGTAAAGAAAATTGCAGAAGCGGCAACAGATATTAAGAAGATCCCCTACCGGATCCACGGACATTTCCAGAATAAAACCGGCTTTTATGCCGCTTCCATCAGCCGGACAATCCCTTTAAATTTTTTCGGGGAGCATAACATGCAGAATCTTTCCGCCGCAAAGGAGGCATGTCTTGCAGCAGGTATTTCTGAAGATGATTTCTATGATTCGATTCAGAGTTTTGAAGGGACATCCGGGAGACTCCAGAAGCTGAATGAGAATGAAAGAGGATTGTTCTTTTACGACTTTGCACATTCGCCTTCAAAAGTTAAGGCTACCGTTGAAGCAGTTGCAGCACGATATCCCGGGAAAAATATTATTGCATGCTTCGAACTGCACACGTTTTCAAGCCTGAGCAAGGAGTTTCTCCCGTTCTATAAGGGAACGATGGAAAAAGCCAAAAGCGCTTTTGTTTATTTCAATCCTCATCAGTTTGAGCTTAAGAAGCTGCCTTCTTTATCAAAAGAAGCAGTTAAAGAAGCCTTTTCAGGTCAGAACCTGGCCGTATATGACAATTCGGGCGAGATGTTTGAATATATAAAAAGCAGCCATTTCCCTTCACCAGTTTATCTTTTCATGAGCTCAGGGGATTTTGACGGTTGCGACCTGAAAAAGTTGTCCGAAGAGCTACTTGGTCATATTAAATAGGAATCTTGCCCTATAAGGCCAGGAAGTGTTGAAGAATCTGCTAAACCACACCGTCATCCGCCAGCTGGCGGATGACACCCCTCCTTAACAATTAGGGGAAAATAATGATTAACAACATGTTAACTTTCTCCTCCTCTCTGAGGAGGAGTACCCCAACCCAGGTGGGGGGAGGTGGTGAACTTATAGATCAACCTCTTATAAATCAACTTTGTTTTTTCAGAAATTATTTTGCAGATCGAAAAAAAGGTTGTTTCTTTGCATCCGCATTTTAAAAGTTCTTTAAACGGTCCATTCGTCTAGTGGTTAGGACGTCAGGTTTTCATCCTGGTAACAGGGGTTCGATTCCCCTATGGACTACAATTTTAATTATTACAGATAATTTTTAAAGCATGGCAAACCATAAGTCGTCCGAAAAAAGGAACAGGCAGATAAAAACAAAAAACGAAAGCAATAAGTATCACGCAAAAACTATGCGTAATGCTCTGAAAACAATCCGAACCACAACGAGCAAGGAAGAAGCAGGTCCAATGCTTCCGAAAATTAATTCAATGCTCGACAAGCTGGCTAAGAAGAACATCATTCACAAGAAGAAGGCTTCAAACCTCAAATCTTCTGTACAGAAACATGTTAGCGGCCTGAAATAAGGAGAATATTTTATTTTTTGAAAAGGGACCAGGGAAGGGTCCCTTTTTTTGTAATTACCTCATTCCCAAGAATCGACCTATCTCTTACTTCTTTGATTTTTAACCCTATCCCCAACCCTTCCCCTTGGTTATTAAACCCTATCCCCTGCCCTTCCCCTTAAGAATAAGGGGAAGGGTGTAAATCCATGATATACAGTAATAACACTCCTCCCCTTAATTTTAAGGGGAGGAGAAGGAGGTGGGGTTAAATCCGCGCCAGCGGCATTTAAAAAAATTGCACTGATCCTTTCCTAATTAATACAATTTTTTGTTACCTTTAGTTTGTAAATATGTCTCTTCAATCATGTCTCTTAAAATCACCGACTGGGCTGTCGAGGACAGACCCAGGGAGAAACTTATCAGGAAAGGAATCTCCAGCCTGAGCGATGCTGAATTGCTGGCAATACTCATCAGCTCAGGAACAAGAAAGAAATCTGCCGTTGATCTCGGAAGAGAGCTGCTCGGTATTGTGAACAACAACCTCAACTCTCTCGGAAAACTATCAGTCTCCGATCTTTTAAAAATTAGGGGAATAGGTCCGGCGAGAGCAGTAACTATCTCAGCGGCACTCGAACTTGGAAGAAGAAGGAATCTGGCCGGGCTTCCTGATGCAAATCACATCAAATGCTCAAAGGATGTAGCGGATATCTTTCAGCCACTCCTCTCCGATCTTGCCCATGAGGAGTTCTGGGTACTTTTCCTGAACAGATCGAACAGGGTCATCGACAAAATGAAACTCAGCCAGGGCGGTATAAGCGGGACCGTAACCGATGTGAGGATCGTAATGAAAAAGGCCATCGAATCGCTTGCTTCAGGGATCATAGTATGCCATAACCATCCTTCAGGAAACCTGAATCCGAGCGATTCCGACACCCGTATAACACAAAAAATAAAGGATGCCGGTAACCTGATGGATATCCAGCTTCTCGATCATCTGATCATTTCGGAAAAGGATTACTATAGCTTTGCAGATAACGGACTGCTATAATTGTCGTGCAGTTTTGCAGTCGTGTGGTCCAAAAATTTCTGCGGAAATCTGCGGCAAAATCTGCGGAAATCTGCGAGAGATGGTTTTAGCTCTTATTTATACCCACCCCTTACCCCTCCCTGGAGGGGATCCTTATGGATGAACTCCGTAGTTAAATGATTTAATTTTCTTAACAACACTTTCATCCCTGCAATCTTTAAGCAACTCTCCAACTGTCTTCTTAAGAACCGGATGGATCTTTTCCGGAGCAATATCACATAGCGGAACCAACACAAATTTTCTTTCCTGGATCATCGGATGAGGTACCTTCAGATATGGCTTGTTGATTATTTCATTTTCGTAAAGCAGTATGTCAATGTCGATGATCCTTGATGAGTACTTTTCAGTTCCTCTGAGCCTTCCCAGTTTCCATCTCGATCTTTAAAAGGTGCTTCAGGAGATCAACAGGCTTAAGGCTGGTTGCTATCCGGATCACCATATTGAGAAAATGATCTTCACTACTGAATCCCCAAGGCTCAGTTACATAGATCCCGGAGCAGGAAATAACTTCACCAGCAGCCAGGATGATGTTTTCAATGGCTTTCTTAAGGTTCTCCTCCCTGTTGCCAAGATTTGTTCCCAGTCCGATAAAAGCTTCTTTTGCCATATTCTCAATTGCCTTCCAAATTTACAAATTCCATGGTCATTGACCGCAGATGACATTCTTTTTTCATATATTTGAAAATCATTTTATTAAATCAATAAACCACATGAAAAGCTTTCTGAAATATACTCTGGCCACAATAACAGGGATAATAATTGTCTCCATCCTTTTCTTTGTAATATTGCTTGCAAGCCTTAGTACAATGATGATCTCTGGCGAAAAAGCTGTCTCAATACCAGAGAATTCAATACTTGTTCTGAAAGCAGGCGCTTCAATCCCTGACCAGGGAAACACAAATCCGTATGCAGGATTCGATATCATAAACATGACTATTACGCCTTTACCCGGATTGAATGAAATTCTGCAGAATATAAAAAAGGCTTCAGCTGATGATAAAATAAAAGGAATACTTATCGAAAACGGGCTTCTGTCTTCAGGGTGGGCGACAACCGAAGAGGTAAGAGAAGCACTTGAGAAGTTCAGAGCCGGTGGAAAATTCGTAATCGCTTATGCCGATTATGTTCTCCTTCAGGAATGTTATTACCTGTCAACTGCAGCCGACAAGATTTATATTAATCCATCATCGACTGTCGATTTTAAGGGACTCAGCGGGGAGGTAATGTTTTATAAAAAAGCACTCGAAAAGCTGGGAGTCGAGGTCCAGGTAACCCGCCACGGGAAATTCAAGGGAGCTGTGGAGCCTTACATCCTTGATAAGCTGAGCAAAGAAAACAGGGAACAGATAGAAACCTATGTCGGATCAATATGGTCCCATGTCGTTGAGAATATCTCTAAATCAAGAGGGATCGCTCCTGAAAAGCTTAATCTTCTGGCCGATAACCTTACCGGTTACGTGGCATCCGGTGCATACGAAGGCGGACTGGTCGACGGCCTTATTTACCGTGATGCACTTATCGATACATTGAAGATCAGGTCGGGGCTCACTACCGATGATAAAATTGCATTGGTCCCGATGCATAAGTACACAAAGGTACCCGATCCGAAAAAGATGGTTTCGGTAAAGAACAAGATCGCTGTGATCTACGCTTCCGGCACTATTGTTATGGGAAAGGGCGGTGATAATAACATTGGAGGAGATTCATTCAGCGAGCTTATCAGGAAGGAAAGGAAAGACACAACCGTTAAAGCCATTGTCCTGAGAGTAAATTCACCAGGAGGTAATGCTATTGCCTCAGATATAATGTGGAGAGAGCTGGAACTTGCCTCAAAGGTAAAACCGGTAGTAATTTCGATGGGCAATTACGCTGCATCGGGAGGCTATTTTATTTCAGCTCCCGGGACAAAGATCTTTGCAAGCCCGACAACGATCACCGGATCAATAGGTGTATTCGGACTTATCCCTAACGCCGGCAAACTGATGAACCAGAAGCTTGGCATTTCCACCGAAACTGTCAACACAAATAAAAACTCCGATTTCCCTTCAATCTACAGACCTATGGAAATATATGAAAAGCAGGTTATGCAGCTAAGCATTGAAAAGGTCTATTCCGATTTTGTGAGTAAGGTATCGTCGGGAAGAAAGATGTCGGTTGCAGCTGTTGACAGCATCGGACAGGGACGGGTATGGAGCGGGACCGATGCAAAGAGGATCGGGCTTGTTGATGAAACGGGTGGATTAAGAGCTTCTGTTGAAGAGGCTGCAAAGCTTGCCGGAATAGAGACTTATTCCCTGAGGGAACTGCCTGTTGCCGAGGATCCGTTTACCAGGATATTGTCGCAGTTGACAGGCGAGATCAGGATGCGGATACTGAAAAATGAACTTGGCGAATACAAGAAAATATTTGACGAAATCCAGGAAATAAAAAACCTCTCCGGCATACAGGCCAGACTACCTTATTTCATTGAGGTGCATTAATATATGGACAGAAGATCTATTCTCCTCTATCCGTTTTCGATCCTTTACCGGATGGTCACCGATATCCGGAACCTACTTTATAATACAGGTGTATTTCAGTCAGAAAAATTTGACCTGCCCGTAATCTGCATCGGCAACATTACTGTCGGAGGCACCGGTAAAACTCCTCATGCAGAATATATTATTGATCTTCTCCGCAAGGATTTCAAAGTGGCTTTTCTTAGCAGGGGATATAAAAGAAGATCTAAGGGTTTCTGGATTGTATCGCAATCATCATCAGTTGCAGAGACAGGGGATGAACCTCTTCAGGTTTTCCTCAAGTTCACTGAAATCATTGTTGCCGTCGACCGGGACCGCGCAAACGGAATCAGGAGCATATTGAAAAAACACCCGGAAACAGAAGTTATTATTCTGGATGACGGATTCCAGCACCGAAAGGTAAAGCCGGGGCTTTCACTTCTTCTAATAGATTTTAACAGACCGATAACCAGTGATCATCTGATGCCGTACGGAAATCTCAGGGAAAGCAGGAACAACAGGAAAAGAGCAGATGTAATTGTAGTTACCAAAACCCCGGAAACTTCTTCAGGTGAAGAAATGGAGAAGATTACCCGGGAGGTGAAAAGCAACGAAAGTCAAAAGCTCTTCTTCACTTCTATTTCATATACCGATCTGATTCCGGTGTTTAAAAGCGCGGCACGGGAAAAACCTGTTCTGCGTCAGCAAAATCGTGAAAATCATGGAGCAGTATTAGTTACCGGAATAGCAGCTCCCGGATCATTTAAAACATTTCTCGAGAAATACTTTAAAGAAATCATTCATCTCGATTTCCCTGATCATCACTTTTTCAGTGAAAAAGACTTTGAAAAGATCAGTAAAGCCCTGAAAGATATTAAATCTGAGAAAAAGATGGTTATCACTACAGAAAAAGATGCCGTAAGGTTAAGGGAATTTACTAATATTGATGAATCATTGAAAAGATACTTTTACTGCATTCCTGTAGGGGTTACTATTCTGAATGAAAAGAAGAATGAGTTTGATAATATGATTATTGAATATGTTAGAAAAAATAAAAGAGACAACAGAGTTCCTTAAGAAAAAAGGAATTGTAAACCCTGAAGCCGGGCTGATACTTGGGACAGGCCTCGGAGGGCTCTCGTCGAAGATTGAGATCCAGATTGAGATCGATTATAAGGATATCCCCAACTTTCCGGTATCGACAGTCGAAGGGCATGCAGGAAAGCTTATTTACGGAAAATTCGGAGGAAAGAATATCGTGGCTATGAAAGGGCGTTTCCATTATTATGAAGGCTACAGCTCCGAACAGATTGCATTGCCTATACGAGTTCTTAAATACCTGGGAATAAGACACCTGTTTCTTTCAAATGCTGCAGGAGGAGTGAATCCTACTTTTCAGATCGGGGATATAATGGTAATTACCGACCATATTAATCTGATGCCAAACCCGCTTATGGGTCCGAACGACGACAGGATAGGCGCACGGTTTCCGGATATGAGCCAGGCGTATGACAAATCACTTGTCGAAAAGGCGGTTCGGATAGCCGGTGATAATCGAATTCCTGTAAAGAGGGGGATTTATCTTGGAACCTCCGGTCCGACATTTGAAACACTTGCTGAATATAAATACTTCAGGGCAATTGGTGCAGACTCGGTTGGAATGTCAACTGTACCCGAGGTTATCGTCGCCCGGCATATGGGGCTTCCCTGTTTTGCTGTAAGCATAATAACCGATCTTGGAATCGAAGGAAAGATAGAATACACAACCCACGAAACTGTTCAGCGCGAAGCCGAAAAGGCAGAAGCCCGTATGACGACAATAATGACAGAGCTGATCTCGTCGCTATAAATCTTTTACCACAAAGGGCTCAAAGGATTTCACAAAGGACACCAAGGATTAGAGAACAACTCTTTTAATACCTTCTCTGAGGTGTGCAACATTGAAATTTACAAGTAATCCCAGTTTACATCCTGAAAGCTTAAGATAAGTCAGAATCTGTGCAAGGTGAATATCTGCCAATGCATCAACTGATTTTATTTCGATTACCACACTGTCTTCTACAAATAAATCGATACGATAACCTGCATCAAGTTTTACCTCCTTGTAGATTAGTGGCAACGGTTTCTGTTTTTCCACTTTATATCCAGACCGTTCAAGTTCATAGTATAAACATTCAGTATAAGCGCTTTCGAGTAACCCAGGCCCTAATGCTGAATGAAGCTTGTAAGAACAATCTAAAATACTTTTAAAGATTTTTTCTATGTCCATATCTTTTATTTTTACTTTGTGAGACTTCGTGTTAACCTTTGTGTCCTTTGTGGTAAAAAAATTATTAAATTAAACTCGATCTAATTTCTTATTACAGTACAGACTCTTTTAAATCTTTCTGATTTGCCGGTGTCATCGAAAATGCTAATAAGCAATATATAGATTCCGGTACTAACGAGCTTTTCGTCCTCATCTGTTCCGTTCCAGATAATTGTTGCTTCTTGTCCGGCTAACAGATTATCTGTTAATCTTTTCACAAACCTTCCGGTTTCATCAAAAACATCGATTGATATAATATTCCCAGTACCTTCCAGCTTAAAGTCAATTAACAGAAAATCCTCATTCCCGTCATTATCCGGAGAAATTCTGGTTGATGACAGATTTATTTTGTCACCTCTCTCCTGATGTTCAGTCAAAACTGAATTGGGGGCCCCGGGTGTTCCCCAGCCTGACGACTCTGATGCAGAATGCCATTGTGTTTTATCGGTCGAATTACCGTTTGTCGTGACTTTTTCAAGCGAGATCCCCTCATTTCCGCTAAGGAGAGAATAGTGCATTTTCTCATCATAAAATACCTCATCAATTTTCTCCAGGCTCCTGTTAAAAAGGATCAGATGCCCCTTATCATCAGGCATCGACGGAAGAGAAGAAACTTCAGAAATATTATCCGGCTCTGAAGAAGAAAATCTACCGACCAAAGCTCTTTTATCAGATGTAATTACATTGTAATTACGTGGCATCAGGCAATGGTTTTCTGAGGATGCCAGAACAACTGAAGAAGTATCGTGCAATTCATCATTGACAGAAACAAGCAGAAGATCCGATGCATTAATTATCTTTTCAGAGCAATTATAAAACTCTATAAAATCAGGTTCATCCGGTAATGGATTAAACAATATTTCATTGAATAAAATATCTTTTGGACTTATCTTTTCAGGTAACCCGAATCTGAATTCATTTCTATCCATTTTATTGCCTGCAAAATCGGTTAACTCTTCTCCGGCATTTAAAATATAAATCACCCCCTTACTGAGAGGCCGGCTGAGAAAAGCGGTGTAATCCCTCAGCAGCGGATCCGAACTTATAAGAGTGTCAATTTCAGAACCATCTATTTTAATGCTTTCATTTTTCATTGCCAGCCCTTTGATGGTCTCAGAAAATTTTATTTTTACAGTATTGTTGCTCTCAGGAAATACATTATCAATCCCTTTAAATATGTTATCCCTGTTCACCCCTGATATGGAATTTATGCTGCCGGGGGTCCCCCCCTCCACCGACTCTGATGCCTTCCAGTTTCCATCATCAAAGAAAGGGTAGTCAGTATCAATGATTTCGAGTGACCAGCCGCCGTTGGATTTTAAGATATCTCCGTACCACCCTGACGAATATTTAATCCCATGAATAAGTGTCTCTTTAGCATCCCTTATGAAAAGGATCTTTCCTTCGTTTGTAAGTGAAGGAAAGGATTTCATACCGGTTGTTTTCCCATAGCTTTTGAATAGGGCGGTATCTTCCCTCTGGCAGATAATCATATAGGATCCGGGAGCAATAACAGCATTCGGGAAAATACTTTTTGTCGTACCGTCAGAAAGGCTCCAGTTTTTAAGATTCAAAGGCTTAGGGGTACGGTTAAATAATTCTAAATATTCTTTTTCAGGAAGAGCTACAGCAGGAGAAGGGTCAGCCATAATTTCGGAGATAATTATATCGCCCGGGACTGCTTCAGCCATATTTGGGTCTTCCTCCTGAGGATCAGGCTCATCAGAAAAGGGACCAGAAATAGTTATATCATCAACCCATAACAGACGGTCGCGGGTTGAAGTATATCGGTATAATACCAAAAACCATCCAATTCCAAATATTTCGGTATCACTCCCGATACCTGAACCAATAAGGTCATTATTAATCATTCGGACTTCCAGGGTCCAGTCTCCTGCGGAAGATCTTTGCACAATAATTTTACCCGGGTCTGCTGTTTTAATAGTGGTCTGCCAGTTCAGATGCGAATTCACTACAGGGCTGAATAGTCCGTTCTTCACTTTCCAGAGCCTCAGTGTGTCATCGTAGCCGGTCTGGTTTACCCCGACGGCATAACCATTAATACCGGGACCATTGCGGGCAGAGGCAGGATCAGAATCAGACATGATGAAGAGTGCCCAGTTATTTGAGGAAGAGGGATCATAGCCATGCCTGACAGTAAAGTTCCACGATGTGTTTCCCCTGCCGGGACGCAGGTTAATGAGCTCTGTTCCGATCCAGTCACTTCCTGCTTCAGAATTGTCGAATGAATGATGAAGCGAACAGGTTCCTGAAACGGGTGTCGCAGTGTCTGTATTCCAATGTCCTTCAGGACTTTGAACCCAGCCGGAGAGAGTGCCGGATTCGAAATTCTCCATAATCTGGCCGAATGCCGTAACAGGCATTAGCAGAGCCAGCAAAATAACTTTATTCATGCAGCGAGACGAATTGAAAAAAGAGTTATTTTTGACAGCTTTTAATAAACATAAATATAGATAATTACTTTAATCCAGACAAATAAAATTATGAAAACAGCTGTTGTTGGGGCTACCGGAATGGTTGGCCGGACAATGATGAAAGTTCTTGAAGAGAGGGATTTCCCTGTTACTGAGTTTATTGCAGCCGCTTCGGAGCGTTCGGTTGGAAAAGAGCTGACTTTCAAAGGTAAAGCTGTTAAGGTTGTGAGTGTGATGGAAGCCATTGAAGCCAGACCTGTTTTTGCAATATTTTCGGCCGGTGCCTCAGCCTCGAAAGAATGGGCTCCTGCCTTCGCAGCAAACGGAACCGTTGTGATAGACAACTCATCAGCCTGGAGAATGGATAAGAATGTCCCTCTTGTTGTCCCTGAGATAAACAGTCATGTTATAAAAAAGGGAGACAGGATAATTGCCAACCCTAATTGTTCAACGATTCAGATGGTAATGGCCCTTGCCCCGCTTCACAGAAAGTATAAGATCAAACGTCTGGTTGTTGCAACCTATCAGTCAGTTACCGGAACAGGAGTTAAAGCTGTTACCCAGATGGAAAATGAGAGGGCAGGGATTAAAGGGGAAATGGCATATAAATACCAGATCGACATGAACTGCTTTCCTCATGGAGGAACATTTCAGAGCGATGGTTATACAACAGAAGAGCAGAAGCTTATTGACGAGACACGTAAAATACTTGAGGATCAATCAATAATGGTAACTGCAACCGTGGTCAGGATCCCGGTTGTGGGTGGTCATTCCGAGGCAGTCAATATCGAGTTTGAAAAGGATTTTAATATAGATGACGTAAAGTTTCTGATAAGCCAGTTCCCAGGAAATGTAGTTTACGATAACCCTGCCGAATTCAAGTATCCTATGCCAATCATGTCGCACAACAGGGATGAGGTTTTTGTAGGAAGGATCCGAAGGGACCTCTCAAAGGAGAAATGTCTCAACTTATGGATCGTTTCGGACAATATCCGCAAGGGTGCCGCAACCAATGCAGTTCAGATTGCGGAGTATATGGCGGAGAAAAAGTTGTATTGATTTCTCCCCAACCCCTCCCCCGGTGTGGGAGGGGCTTGAAAGACAGAAACCTATGTAGAGACGCCCAAATTGGGCGTCTCTGATTCATGCAATATTGTATTATGAAAACATGTAGAGACGCCCAAATTGGGCGTCTCTGATTCATGCAATATTGTATTATGAAAACATGTAGAGACGCCCAAATTGGGCGTCTCTACTAATCATTATTAAACAGAAAATCATTATACGGATACCTTTTAATATGTATTCCCTTTACCTCTTCATAGAGAAGTTTCTGAAATTCATCAAGGTTTTCCCTCGTTTTGGCTGAGATGAATACTGTTTTATGAATCTTATCGGAAGCCATCCATGTCTTTTTCAGATCATTAAGAGAATAATTCTCCTTTTTAACGGGAGTGAGGTCATCGGCATCCTTTGAGGTAAATGTGAAAGAATCGATCTTGTTGAAAACAATTATCATTGGTTTTTCAGCCGATCCCAGTTCTTTAAGAGTGTCGTTGACAACATTTATCTGATCTTCGAATCCGGGATGAGAGATATCAACGATATGCACCAGCAGGTCAGATTCCCTTACCTCGTCGAGAGTTGATTTGAACGACTCCACCAAATCGTGAGGCAGCTTTCTGATAAATCCTACAGTATCGGAAAGCAGGAATGGCAAATTGCCGATAACAACTTTCCTGACTGTTGTATCGAGAGTTGCAAACAGCTTGTTTTCAGCAAAAACATCCGATTTGCTCAGGAGGTTCATTATAGTCGACTTCCCGACATTTGTATAACCGACAAGCGCCACCCTGACCATTTTACCACGGTTTTTCCGCTGGGTGGCCATCTGCATATCAATCTTCTTCAGCTGTGTTTTCAGAAGTGCGATCTTATCTCTTATTATCCTTCTGTCAGTTTCCAGTTCAGTTTCACCCGGTCCCCTTAAACCAATACCGCCCTGCTGCCTCTCGAGGTGGGTCCACATCCTTGTCAGTCTGGGAAGAAGGTACTTATATTGAGCAAGTTCAACCTGGGTTCGCGCATGAGATGTACGGGCTCGCCGGGAAAAGATGTCGAGGATTAGGTTGGTCCTGTCGAGGACACGGCAGCCAAGGGCATCCTCGATATTCCTCAGCTGGCTTGGAGAGAGCTCGTCATCAAAAATTGCAACACTGATATTGTTTTCCGAAACATAGGCGGCAATTTCCCCTATTTTACCCGAACCAACGAAAGTACGGGAATCAGGAATAGCAAGTTTCTGAAGGAATGTATTTACCGGTTCAGCGCCGGCTGTTTCGGTGAGAAATGCAAGTTCAGCAAGATACTCCCTGGCCTGATTTTCATCCTGACCGGGATAAACTAATCCAATAAGTATTGCTCTTTCGCTTTGTATCCTGGTTTCGATCACTTTTTTGGTTGCTGGTTGTTAGGTGCTGGTTGCTAATTAAATCCAGCAACTAGTAACTAGTAACCAGCAACAAGCAACTAATGGTTGCAAATCTAGTTAATAAATCTCTTATTACTCTGAACAGCACCGTTAATTGCCTGTTTAAGTGCATCGGAACAGCGCATCACCATCTCCATATCCGAAGGGAACGGAACAGCCTTTGATTTTGTTTTCTCAATCTGTGCCTGGCTTAAAGCCTGAATATCACCAAGAGCCCTTGCTGAGACAAATTCAAAATCGGACTTGGCGCCAAGAGGATCTTTTTTGAGAATTTTATTCGGATTGACCTGAACCACTTCAACATCGCCGTTTATCTGGCATGCTTTCGACTGGATAGTTTCAATAAGCGCGCACTGTAGTGTTTTATATTTCTTTGTTTTAATGTCATTGCCTAGAGAATCTTTCATAACATTCCCTTTTTTATCGAGCTGATAAGAATAACCGTCCTCAACATCTTTCTTTACAACAGTATCTTTCTGCATCGTCTGATCGGGAGAGACCAGAATATTCCTGACATTAACATTTACATAGTAATCATATTTTGTATTCTGATCCAGGTCCTTGGTATGGTATTCAACCCATTCGCTGTTAAGCCTCGGCAGATCGAGGGAAAGAAGATCTTCCTCGAATTCCTGACCGAATTGTATTAATGATTTGTTCTGGAGTGAAATTAAAACCCTGCTCATGCCAAGATATTTTGCATCATCTATTTTATTATCAATGCCTTCATAATTGCCGACATACTCCTTTGCTCTTACGAATTCATAGAAAGCCTGGCGGTAAGACTCTTTTAATTTGCTTTTCATCAGCTCATTGCCATGTGCATAATAGAAATCGGCTGATTTACGCTTTGCAGCAACCATTTCGGGCATATAATCGACATAAGGATACTCAATGGTTTTTCCGTTAAGTTCAAGGGGTGTGACAGTTCTCACATAAGCCTGTCTGTCGCTCATTCTCTTGTTTAACTGATAGATTTCATCCCAGTTGGCAGGTTTCTCTTCCATTTTAAGGTATCGGATTCTCTCATTATCCTGTTCGTTAAGAGTACTGAACGACTTATCAAGAATCGAGATCTGTTTGGTATCTCTCGAGTCTTTGCGCAATTGTTTCACGGCTTTGTCAAGAGCAGCTTCATAGTTACCTTTTTCAAGTTGTTTTTTGGATGAGCCGCAAGCTGAAAGAATTACAATCATAACGATTGAAAGAAAAGCAATCTTTTTCATAGGTATCTTTTACCGGTTTTATTACAGTAATACAAAATTATTATTTACTGTTATTTATAACTCGCTAATCTGTTTATTATTATGTCTCAATTTATAAAACTGAGAGGTATCTGGAACCGGACCCTTACCGGCTGACCTCTCTGCAGGCCGGGAGACCATTTGGGAGATTCTGAAATGGCCCTGACTGCTTCATCATCGAGCATCGGATGAACCCCCTTGATTACTGTAACATTGCTTACCGACCCGTCTTTTTCTACAATAAATGTAAGAAACACTGTTCCTCTGATTTTGTTTGTTATTGCCTCCTCAGGGTATTTTGTCCGCTGGCCGACCCAGTCGCGGAATTTGTTAAGATCGCCCCCCTTGAATGTTGGCATCACCTCCACAATGAATAGTGGTTCTTCATTTCCTGATCCGTCGCCTCCCGACAGAAGATCTTCACCAAACCCCGATCCGGCAGTTACATCAATAATATCGCTGTTGGAAGATGCGAGGGCCTCGTCGGTTATTATCTGAGCCTGATCAGCAGGAATGATTGAATCGACAATTACAGGCGCTACATATTCAACTGTTTCCGGCATCCTGGAAGCATCCGGCGGTGGCGGGGCTGGCGGAACGTAGATTTCCTCCGGCGGTGGCTGGAGTTTTTCCATCCTTACCTGTATGTAACCACCACCACCGGATATTATTCTTTCGGATGATGGCCGGGCAAGAAACGGGATCAAAATTACGGCAACTGCCAATATTGAAGCTATAATCGTTCCTGTTAGAACGGCACGGTTATATCTTTTACGAAGCTGGTAAGCACCGTAATCCCTGTTCTTGTGTTCAAAAACAAGATCATCAAAATCGGATATTCTGAAGGAATGATCATCAGTTCCGGGGGTAAGTTCCGTATTTATGTTTTTTAATTTCACTTTATCTCCAACTCAACCGCAAAAATAGTAATTACCCGCTTCCCAGCAAAGTAATATTAAATACTGGTTGCTTGTTACTGGGTCCTTGTTACTGGTTGGTTGATGATTCACAAATAAACAGCAATGAGGAACCAGCAACAAGCAACATAGACTAAACATCAGTATTTGGATTATGTTTCATAATTATCTTTTTTTTCTTAAATTTGCCTGGTCTTTACGGGGGTTTAGCTCAGTTGGCTAGAGCGTTTGACTGGCAGTCAAAAGGTCAGGAGTTCGATTCTCCTAATCTCCACAATTACCCGCTGTGGTCAGGTTTATCCGGACAAAGGCGGGTTTTGTTTTTAAAATAACTCAGTTGGCTGAAGGTTCATTAGTGTGTAAAGCAACTATTGACGTTGAAGGCGAGAAAGACATATCGCCGCATCAAGCAAATAAAATTGACTTCAACCTTAACATGGTTTAACTTTGTGAGAGGAATCAAAAATCAGGAGGCTCCCTCTGAGTAATTGATGTAGTAATTCATTTAAATTTTAAAATATGCAAAAAATAAAATGGACCCGGGTCCTGTATTATACAGGTGTTACTGGCTTGATAATCGGAATTCTCGATCCCCTGGAAGGATCAATTGTTATTGCTGCAGGAAGTCTTATAATTACCCTGGCTACATTCCTGACACACGACCGTAATCGAAAATTATTCCTGCTATCATCAATATTAATTGTAACCGGCGTATTATTCCTGTTTTATCTTTCCTCTCTTGGGGGCTTTGGCGGTAATTCAAAATTATCCTGGTGGTGGGTTTTACTGATACTTCCCTATCCAATCGGGTGGATAATTGCCATAGTTTTGGTAATTAAAGGGCTGTCAAAGGGGAATCATGAAAGAAATTGACAAGATCAATTTTCTTGGATAACTTTGTTCGTCTAATTAAACTTATATCGGACACTATATGAAGCTAATTCAAATTTGTCCTGACTGCGGACAGCCCGGATTAAGGGTTAAAACAGATGCCGTAAAGTATAATATTGTGAATTTCAAACGGAAAAATAAAGATTCCGGGACTAAATGGAACATTTGCATAAATCCTGGTTGTGAATGTTCATACTTTTCCGGAAAAGAAAATTTCAGGACGTCGGATCTGAGAAAACCCTTGTTTTTCAAGGATAATTCAGATGATGTTCCGATCTGCTATTGTTCTGACCTGACAAGAGGAGAGATCAAAGATGCAGTAAAAAACGGCTGTAAAACTATTAAGGATGTACATAAATTTACCAAGAAAAATGTAACAGGACACTGTGAGACCAGAAATCCACTGGGCAAATGCTGCAAAAATGTTTTTCTCCGGACTATTTCAGCATCTGTCTGATTTTTCGCAGGGCGCCTGGTCTGTTGATCAGGTAAACACCTGCAAGGATAAGCAGCACGGACAGAAACATGCCGGGTGCCAGATGTTCATTGTCTGAAAGTCCCCATAATGTTGCCACAACCGGTATGAAATATGCCACAACCGATGCAACCACCGGGGAAGTATCCCTGACAAGAAAATAATAAATTACATTGGCAAAGGCGCTGCCGACAACCGAAAGGATAGCTATATAGCCGAAGTTCAGAAGCCATTGGGGGGTGAGAAAAATTGCATGAATATCCGTACTCAGTAAAAGAGTCAGAGCGAAAGGGCTCACAACTAAAAATGAAAGCGATGTAATCTCCAGCCCGTTCAATCCTTCCACCTTGCTTACCTCGTTATTGCTCAATCCGTTCATAACTGTGGCAAGAACCACAAAGAGACCATAATAATTGAAAGTCAGTGAGCCGCTGTAAAGCAGTCCTGCTGCTCCTGCAAACCCCAGAAACACTCCGGCTATCTGCGACCTGATAGCTTTTCTCCTGTAAAACAGAATGCCAATTAACAGAGTGAATACAGAGCTAAGAGAGTTAAGCATCCCGGTAAGGGAACTATCTATCCTTGTTTCAGCCAGGGGATAAAGGAAAGCAGGAAATCCGCTTCCAAAGAATCCTATAATAAGAATAGATAAGATATGCTTCTTATTGACCTTTGGAAGAGTGCGCAGTGCGAAAGGCAACAGGCATAAAAAGGAAATCAGTATCCTGACAGAAGCCAGCTGATATGCTGAGAAAGAGCGTAACCCTTTTTTCATCAGAATATAACTGGTGCCCCATATCAGTGAAAGAAGAGCAACAGCCAGCCAATGCCATATTTTACTGTTTTTGTTCATGACAACGAAGCTGCAAATGTAATAGAAGGAATAAAAGGATTGGCGGTTGAAGGATATTTTTACCAAATAATTGTATTTTGAACCTGAACAAGTAAAAATGCTCTGCCCGTCAGGGGAAATTTAATCAGAGGTCATTCCTGCAGGTAACTCAACTATTTTAATATTCCGGAAATGAATTTCACCTCCTTCCGATTCGAGGCAGATATATCCCTTTTTCTGAGACGATTGACTTATTCCGTTGACAAATTTGCTGTTAACGGAAAGCTTAATGACACCATCGACACATACAACATCATACGTATTCCAGTTTCCCCGTCCCTTGCACCTGTTTTCAACCGATTTGCTTCTTGTTCCCCTTGGATTATCAGGAGTGGTCTTAACTCCTCCAACGCCAAAAAGCTCGCCGTGAACATATGCAACGGGTGGTGTAACCCCATCTTTTGTATTAAGGTTTATCCAGTCGAGTTCGAGCATCTGCACCTCAACCCCGTCGGGCAGACGTGATTCTTCTGCAGGGTTGGCTTTAGACCAGACAAATACTCCGGAGTTACCGCCTGATTCAATGTGCATCCACTCAATATGCAGAATGAAGTTTTCATATTGCTTTTCAGAACGCATCACCCCTATTGGTTTTCCTGTGCAGATAAGTATCCCCTTTTGAACTTTCCAGGTGTTCGCGTCAGTATTTACGTTTATCCATTTTAATGGGATATCTTTTCCCTGAGTTGCGGGAGATATATCTTTCAGGATCACCGCTTTTCCGTATTCCAGTGCAGAATTTTGTGAAAAGGATTCGATGCCGGTAAATATCAAAAGGCCAAAAATTATCTGCGCAGACAATGCCAACTTAGAATGCTTCATGTTTTTCAGGGTTATAATTTATTAAAGTTATGAATTTCAATTCATGTTTGCAATCTGAACTCGCCCTCATAAGCAGGGCCATAAAATAAAATTGATTATGACTTTTTGTTCGATTAACTTTGCTCAGGAGTTAAACTTTTGGTTATTAACCCTGACCAATTCCAAGGCAATGAAAAAATTTTGTTTAGCAGCTTCAACAGCTATGTTACTTTTGGTTTGTTCAACCGGACTACTGGCACAAATTAATAAAACAGAAATCAACCAGCTTGAGGTAATGAAACGGTTCATTGGTACATGGCAGGCAAATATCGGGAATGACACTGTTGAAGTCTGGGATTGCCAGCCATACGGGGAGGGGTTTATAGTAACAGTATTTCGCATTACAGATGGTCAAAAAACTCCGTATTATGTTAATAATGTGGGCTTTGATTCATTAGATGGCAAATTAAAAGGATATGTTCTTTGGCCCAGCGGAGATTATATGACATGGATCGCAGAATACAATGCTGAAAAAAAGTTCAGAGTTGAACTGGTTGTTAATTTTAATCCTGCAGCAGTCTGGACAAGATATGAAATGGTTTATATAACCCCCAAAGAAAGGGCCTGGATCAATTATAATTTAGCCGGAGAAAAAACATCAGAATTGAAATTCGTTAAAATTAAATAGTCATCAATAAATGGCTTCCTACAGGTATTGAATATTCTGAAGAACATTCTGAACTACCTGATTGTGAGAGTGTGATTTGCTCTTAAAACGTAACAATCATGTAATTAACAAGAAGGAATAACAGACAGATCAGCAGAACTACTCCTATAATTGTTGTAATCCAGAAACCTATTGTATTTCGTCTTGAGTATTCGTTAAAGATTTTTGATGACATAAATCCGACCTTTTAAGGGATTCAAAAGCCTGTCAGGCTCTTTGATTTTGTGATAAAGTTAGGAAAGAGAGAGATACGAATCAAATAAAATTTCCTGAAAATGTTGTAAAAGCATATCCCGGAATCGGGCCCGAAACTTTTTCTTATCTTTGTTTTACCTGTTTTGTCAGCTCAGACGGTTAAAGTCGGTCAACTGGCAGATAACACGCAGGAGGCAGACAGTTCGAATCCGGTATGTCCAGCAGACAAATATAAAAACCATAGGAATATGACAGAAAAGGAAAATACAAATCATGAGTCTTTCAAAGTCTCAGCCGATGAGCTTTTATCAAAGGTCAAGGAGATAATAAAGGAAGGAAATGCCAGAAGGATTATCATCAAAAATGAAAAAGAAGAAACAATCGTGGAATTTCCTCTCACAATTGGTGCAATAGGAGTTGTTCTGGCCCCATTATTTGCAGCTATTGGCGCGATAACAGCACTGGTTACGGATTGCACTATCATCGTGGAGAAAAAGGAAAAGACGGAATAAGCCTCAATAATTAACTGATGCCATAGGCATCGGATATTTGTAGAATAAGGATCAAAAAATGATATTCCGTCCCGGATGGGACGGTACAATTTAATTATTCCAATTATCTACAAATATTTGAATCCTGACGGATTCTAACAATCTGTATGAAAGGGAATATGCAGACGAATATATTTATTCTGGTTTATTAATGTCAAGCAAACTGATTATATCTGAATTAGCTGCCAGATCCAGGGCAGTTTTTCCGTCAGCATTCTTCAGATCCCTGTTTGCATTTTTGTTCAATAACTCCGTAACGATATCCGTCTGACCATTCATTGAAGCCACCATGAGAGCAGTATATCCGCTTTTACCCTGAAAATCTGGATTTGCGCCCTTTTCGAGAATGATCTTCAGGATTTCTGTACTTCCAAGCTGCGATGCACGCATCAGTGCTGTTATGCCATTTCCTCCGGGCTGATCCGGATTTGCTCCCTTGTCAAGCAATACCTTTACCATTTCATTCAACCTTTCCTCAACGGCGATTATAAGTACAGTTGCCCCGTCAGAACTCAATAAACCGGTGTTTGCTCCATAATCCATCAAAAGATTTACTATATCGGTGTATCCGTTTAATGAAGCCCACATCAATGCTGTTGATCCATCATGATCCTGAACATCAGGATTTGCTCCGCTATCAAGCAATAGCTTTGCGATGTAGGCACGTCCTCTGATAGAAGCCCAGATAAGGGCAGTGGACCCGTCGAGAGCTTTCAGATCGGGTTTTGCTCCCTTAGCCAGTAGTAAACTGACAACATTCGGATGGCCGAAACGGGAAGCCAGGATCAGGAGGCTTGTTCCGGTTGAGTCAGTATAATTGACCGAATCGATATTCTGTGCCAGTTCAAGGGCATTTTTCAGGTCACCTGATTTAAGTGATGACATTAATTTCTCAGTCTTATTTCCCTGCTGGGCAAGAACTCCTCTGATTGTGATTGAAAGGATAACTCCAATCGATATTAATCGAATCATTTATCTATCCATTTTTTAAAATCCGCCACCTTATCGCGGCTTACGACAAAAAGTTCGTTTTGTTCCTGACCCTTCAGGGTGAGCTGAAGCCTGCTCGATGAGTAACTATACATCAGAGAGATTGAATCGATATTGACTATGCATTCCCGGTTAATCCTGAAAAATTTACGGGGATCAAGCATTTCCTGCAAATTGTCAAGGGAATTATCGATACCATAATCCCTTCCATTATAATCGCTCAGAAAAATGCTCCGTTCAGTAATGTGGAAATGACTTATCTCCCCGGCCGGCACTGATCTGAACTTATCTCCTATCCGTATGAGAAACCTTGATTTGTACTGATTCCTGAATTCATTGATCAGCTGCCTGAAATCTCTCCTGAAGGGATCCTTATCAGCATTCAGCTTTTTAAATTTCGCCAGAGCTGCCCGGAGCGATTCCTCATCAACCGGTTTCAAAAGATAATCTATGCTGTTCACCTTGAACGCCCTGAGAGTATACTCATCATAAGCAGTCGTAAAAATAACCGGAGTATCTACGTTTATCGTATCGAAGATTTCAAAACAAAGCCCATCATCGAGCTGGATGTCCATCAGAATAAGATCGGGTTGTGGATTCTCCTGAAGCCTGTTTATTGCATCCTCAACAGTTTCGATAACATCAATGACTGTAATCGATTTATCGAGTTTTTTCAAAAGCCTTACGATCTTATCAGCTGCAGGATGCTCATTTTCAACAACAAGGACATTCATTTTGACAAAGGTATTTTTGCAATAAAATATTTATTATTCTCTTCAATTATCAGGACCTTCCCTGTAATCAGCCTTACACGTTCAGCAAGGTTTTTCAGGCCAGTTCCGGTCGATTTAATCAGGGTGGCTTTTTTCTGCAAATTATTCACCATAACAACGTACTGATCCTCGAAGCTGACTGAAATCCTTAAGGGGTTTTCTCTCGTTGATAAATTATGCTTTATTGCATTCTCGAGAAGTATCTGCAATGAGACTGGCAGGATCTGAAAATTGTCTGCATTGGAGTAATCAATGATTAACGATATTTTTTCTTCATCCCTTATACGATGAAGATCAAAATACCTGTTCAGCAATTCAAGTTCCGACTGAACCGGAACTTTGTCTTTCCTGCTGTTTTCGAGTATATACCGGTAGACTGAAGAAAGGTTGTTTATAAACTGTTCAGCTTTTTCAGGGTCAGACTGGATCAATGAGGAGACAGTATTCAGACTATTAAAAAGGAAATGAGGATTTACCTGGCTTTTAAGAGTTTCGTTCTGGAAAACGAGATTTTCTTCACGAAGTTTTTGTTCTCTTTTGAGGGCATCCTGCCATTGAATTATAATAAAGATAATTGCGCCGAAGGTCAGCCCGCCTAATGTGGATTTAAACCAGTTGCGAAATTCATTATCAAAGAAGTTATGAGGAACCGCTGACAAATCACCTCCTTTTATCAATGTGAACACAGATTCGAACAATAAAATTATAATAAGTGCTGCAAGAAAGCATATAGTTATGAAAAGGAAAAATCGTCGCAGGATAATCTTTGTAAATTCCTTACCGGTGACTTTAGTATCCACCTCACCAAATATTTTCTTTGCAACGAGGATGAAAACCTCAAGCTGAATCAAACCCAGTAAAAAGAAGAAGATTTTATTTGAAAATGTAAAAGCATTCCCGTTTTTCAGTGAAATAAAAACCACTGCTACAAGTGTGATCATAATGTAGAGAAAATGGGATAAAGGCTTTCTCTGATCAACGAAATTTTCAAGTGTTAGTTTTTTCATATAATCAAATTTACGATTTCTTGGACAAATTCATAATACCGTGGACCAGTTGCTGGTTACAGGTTGATTTTTACTGAGTAACCCGAAACCAGTAGCCAGCAGCCTGATTAATCAATCTTCTCTACCCAAAGCTCCCTGATTGTTTTGATGAGGAGTTTGTCTTTCAGACCTTTAACTTCAATCTCCTGGATAGTGCCTCCGTACATTTCAGCATGTTCAATCAGCTTGCTTTCCAGTGAAATCCAGGTTGTTCCCCAGTATTGTTCCGTACCACTGGTATTAATCTGCTCCATGGCAATTTTGAGCTTATTATCAATCGCCCTGTATTCAATCACCGCACACATTTCGTTGTTCATCAGCGATATGCCTGTCCAGCAAAGTTGTATTCCGGCATGCTCATAGGTACCTATGTCAGCCATATTAAATTCCCCTGTGACCTCAGGGATAATATACTTTTGATTCAGTTTCAGAGAATCTGAATATTCCCAGGCGAACATTTCTATTGTCATCATATCCCAGATCAGATTTCGGGCAAAAACATTTTCTGAATTAACAGGAAAATTCTTAAATGCTTCTGTCTCCAGCATTTTTGATGATGGAACATACTTTATGTTTTCCATATAATCCTGCTTAACACCTCTCTCAAATGGCTCTGATTTTTTATTTGATCCGGAAATAAGAACATTATTCCATGTAACCTGATCATTTTCAAGACCTCTTGTATAGTCTCCTGTAACCAACATTTTATTTGTGAAATTCCCGTAAAGATCCATGTTTGTATAAACAGCTGTCATTCTGTATTTAGCCGTTTTATTTTCAGGCTTGCCTGATGGCAAATTGGTCAGATATCTTTTTATTACTGCCTTATGATTCTGGCTGTAACCAGGAGCAGGTATTACTATTCCTGAGAGGATCAGAAAACCTGCAAAAAGTGGGAAAAATTTGTTTTTCATGGCATTTCTTTTTATGGTTTATTAATTAATCCGTTTCAAAGGAAAACCATAAAAATGCACCATAAAAATAAAATGTGCAGAACGGTAATAATAGGTTGCTGAAGGGTATAAAATGGTGACTAAACCGTAGAGACGCCCAATTTGGGCGTCTCTACAATAAAAACATCGGGCGTCTCTACAATAAAAACATCGGGCGTCTCTACACTAAAAACATCGGGTGATAAAATTATTCATGAAATTCTTTCGGATTATTATCAATATATGATCGTACCCTATTCAATTCACTTTCCGAACGAATAATATGATCATGAAAACGGGGTTGCCATACCAAATCCAATCCAAATAATTTCGCTTTAATTGTACATATCCGTTTATATTGATTGATTATTGACCCAATTGAATTGGATTTCCAATTGGGATTACCTTTATTTTTTGATTTCCCCACCAGATCAATACCTCCTGTAGAGACGCCCAAATTGGGCGTCTCTACATTATATATTTCGGGCGTCTCTACATTATTTATTTCGGGCGTCTCTACATTATTTATTTTGGGCGTCTCTACATTATTACATTTCAATTTTAACCCAGGACCTGATTTAATAATTATAATCCCATGCAAATGATCAGGCATAATTACAAATTCATCCAGTCTGACATTTGGGAAATGATCAGGAATTGCCAGCCAAAAATCCCGAACAATAATTCCTGTTCCTGACAAGACCATTGCACAATTTACTATCTCCCCAAAATACGATACCTTCTTCCGGGTACAAATTGTTATGAAATACATACCAGGTGCGGAATAATCATAACCTGGACAACGGTTAGTACCAATATGGTATATTTCCCTGAATTTTTCTGACATTATGTTATTGTTAGCGAGACACCAACAATTTAGTAAATTTCAGGGAATTTTATCTGTTAATAAAAGATTTATTTCGTAATATTAATAATCAATGAAGCAGTCTCTAATCCTGGAGATGTCAGTATTATCCTTGCAGTTCCCGAATTATCAAGCGATTGCAGATATATCAATAATTTCCCATGAAAAGCATGTTGTTTGTTATCCTTGTAGTCTTCGGTATTTGCAGGATTTGAATCCTCCATGCCGAGCAGACGGACCGGCCCTTCAATTTCACATGTAATTTCATTCCCGGCAGTATACACCTGATTTCCATCTTCATCGCAAAGTGTCACAAAAATATGAGTAAGATCATTCCTGTCAGCTTTCAAAGTGTTTTCATTGCACACAGCAACAATTTTAACGGGGGAGCCGGTGGTTTTCAGCTCATATTCAGCGGCAGTCTGTCCATTGTTTTTAGCGACGGCTTTCAGTGTTCCCTTTTCGAAAGGGACATCCCATGATATGGTTCGGTTTACAAAATCAGACATCTTTTTATTTCCGAGGGAACGGTTGTTCAGGAAAAGCTCAACCTCCTCACAATTTGAAAAGGCGTTTACGATAATCATTTTACTTTCGGCCCAGTTCCATACAGGTTCCACTCTTTTATGTGACCAGAGATTGTCGGGGCCGCTTTTGGCATTTTTGTCTGCGGTCCCAATAAAAACCATTGGTTTATCACTCCAGATGCTCTGACGAAAGAAAAATTCGGGCTTTTTATTTCCTGCCAGGTCAATAATTCCTGCAGTATTTGAACGTACAGGATACCGCCCGGCCTCTCCAAGATATTCAAAGCCTGTCCACAGGAACTGGCCCATCACATAATCATTGTCGGCAACATAGTTCCACATTTCTAGTGTCATTCCGTTTTCGCTGCCGTAAAGGGACCTTTTCGGGTATTTGATATGGTCCGCTTCATATCTTGATTCCTGGTAGTTATAACCAACAACGTCAAGTGCGTCAGAATATCCTGTTTCATTCGACATAAGTGCCGATGCCAGGCCTGCGGTGACGGGCCTGGTTTTGTCAAGGCTTCTTACAAGTGAAGCAAGTTCCCGGGCAACTTCCCCGAGCCTGTCAGCATGCGGCAGAGCTTCGCTGAATTTTGCCCAGGTCTGGGGATTTGCTTCAGTATTAAGTACCGGGTGGGTGTACGGATCGTTTGGATAATCGACCTCATTGCCAATGCTCCACATAATTATTGAAGGGTGGTTACGGTCCCTCAGAATGAAATCACGAAGATCGCGTTTCGCCCATTCCTTAAAGTTCACAGCATAGCCTTCTTTCCCTGGAGTACCTGCGTTCCAGCCTGCAAGCCATTTTTTCTTTGGAAGTTCCCATTCATCAAAAGCCTCATCGATAACCATGAATCCTTTCGAATCGCAGAGATCAAGAAATTCGGGAGAGAACGGATTATGGCTTGTCCGGATAGCGTTGCATCCCATCTCCTTAAGAATATCGAGACGTCGTCCGATCTCTTCCACAGGAATTGCGGAGCCAAGTGTGCCGGCATCATGATGCATGCAGATACCTTTCAGCTTCAGGTTTCTGCCATTGAGGAAAAATCCTTTGTCGGGATCAAATTTCAGATCGCGGAACCCGATCATTGTAACAGTATTATCAAGCAATTCCCTGCCCCTCAACTCAGTAACAAGTGAATAAAGTGAAGGGTCATCAACACTCCATAGCTTTGGATTGACAACATCGAAGAGCTGGTTAACTACCTTTTCTTCCTTTGACCCCAAAGTGACCTTTCCGGTTGCTCTGGCAATGGTTTCATTCCCGTATTTCAGTGTACTTATCACTTTTACGTTTACATTGTGATTTGTTTCATTCACCACTGAGATATCTGCAGAAAGGAGAGCTTTTGAAGAGGTCACACCTGATGTTTTGGTGTATATCCCCCATTGTTTGATATGAACAGGTTCCTGCGTTATCAGGCTTACATTCCTGTAGATGCCGGAACCCGTGTACCACCTGGAATCGCCATATAATGAGTGATCCACTTTAACTGCGATAAGATTTTCTCCTCCGAAATTTATAAAAGGTGTCAGATCATACTGGAATGAAATATATCCGTTTGGGCGCTTGCCGAGGTAGCTCCCGTTGATCCATACTTCACTGTTATTGTATATCCCTTCAAAATATATATAAACTTTTCTTCCTGATTCATTTTCTGGAACATTAAATGTCTTCCTGTACCAGCCAATTCCGCCGGGGAGGTAAGCCGTACAGCTGTAATTGCTTTTACTGAACGGTCCTTCAATACTCCAGTCGTGAGGCAGATCAAGCTGGCGCCATTCAGAATCATCAATCTCTCTCTTCTGGCCTTCTGAGACATCACCTTTAAAAAATTTCCATCCGGAATTAAAATCCAGAACTGATCTTCCCGCCGGCTGACCTTCAATGCTGTAACTGAGGAAGAGCATTAAGAGAGAAAGAATTGTCCGGTTAATGTATTTTGCTTTATTCATGGTATTTAGCTTTAAAAATTAATTGATCTGACTTGTTTCCCGGTAACCGGCAATTAAATGTATTGAATTTAAGCAAAATTGTTTGATCTTTGGCACGAAAATTCATTTGTAAATGTCGCAGGAAAACCACTATAAACTTGTAAGCAGGTTAAAGCCCGGGAGAATTGTTATTCCGATACTGATAGGTCTTGCTGTTGTTGCATGGTTTATCCTGAAAGAGATAGATACTGATGCCCTGAGCCAGCTGAATTTTACCTGGAGATCAGTATTCTGGCTTTTTATAGCCTGGTGCTGTATGATCGGACGCGATCTGGGTTACATGATCCGGATAAGAATCTTGTCGGAGAATGATCTTAACTGGCGGCAGGCTTTCAGGGTAATTATGTTGTGGGAATTCACCTCGGCAATAACACCATCAACAGTCGGCGGAACTGCAGTGGCAGTGGTGTTCATACATAAGGAAGGCATTACAGTCGGAAGAAGTACATCAATAGTGCTTGCCACATCATTTCTGGATGAGCTCTATTTTGTGATAATGTTCCCGTTGATTCTGATGATCGTCGGGGGCGATATTCTTTTTACGACTTCTCTTCAGGGAACCGGAATCGCTCTATTAAACAACCTTTTCTTTGTTGCAATAGCCGGATATCTTATAATTCTTGCATGGGTACTCTTCGTTGGTTACGGGCTTTTCATCGATCCGGTAAAGATCAAAAAGACAATCATCTGGTTTTTCAGGCTTCCATTGTTAAGACGCTGGAATGAATCGGCTGTTAAAGCCGGGGATGATATTGTAGAAAGCTCATACGAACTAAAAAGAAAGCCGTTTGTGTTCTGGATCAAGGCATTTACGGCAACATTTCTTTCCTGGACCTCACGATACTGGGTAGTAAATGCAATCCTGGTTGCTTTTTTCACAATAAATGACCATTTTCTGATATTTGCCCGGCAGCTTGTTACATGGATAATGATGATAGTAAGCCCCACTCCGGGAGGAAGCGGCTTTGCTGAGCTGATACTTGGCAGATATATTTCCGATGCCATACCTGCTGATCCTGCATATGTCGGAAGCCTGGCGCTAGCCATCGCAATAATCTGGAGGATTATAAGTTATTATCCATACCTGATCATCGGTGCATCAATTGTACCAGGATGGATCCAGAAAAATTTTGTAAAGCCCCGTACAAAAAAGAAATAGTTTTTTGTTACCTGGTTTTTCAAAACAATAGTTTGATTCACAGCTGAAAAATGAGTGAAGAGATCCTAAAAGCCTTAATGGAGCTGTTTGCGCTTGTTGTCAAACAGGATGGAGGAATCATTCAGAAAGAACGTGATTACGTAATAAGTTTCCTTGAAAAGCAGCTTGGTTCAAACTTACTGATTAAATATATTCTTTTTTTCGATGATCTTACAGGTTCGGATAAGCAGACTGATGAGATCCCTGAGAACAACGCCCCTTCCGTTAAGGATTCTGTCAAGATTTTAAATATATGCAAGCAGATCAACAAAACACTGAACAAGGGACAAAAGATAGTGGTCCTTATCCGTTTGTACGAACTCCTCAATTCAAGCAAAAAGTATACTCCCCAAAGGCTGAATATAATATCAATTGTTGCTGAAGTTTTCAGGATACTTCCCAATGAGTTTACTGCGACAGAACAATTTGTAAGAAACAGTGAAACTGAAAAACTTCAGAATCCCGCAATTCTGGTTCTGAAGCCCGGAACAACGGTCTGCGAGCTCTGCAACAAGATTCATGAAGGATATGCTGACACTACCATAATGATTCTGAGGATCGCAAGTGTCGATCTATACTTTATCAGGTATTTATCGAAAGATCAGCTATACCTGAACGGGATCCCAATGGCATCTGACATTATCTATTCGTTCCCGAAAGGCAGTACATTAAGATCGCAGAACCGGCATGCTTTCTATTACAGTGATATTAATTCAAAATTCCTTTCTGAAATCCAGACTCATAAGCTTTCTTTTTTTGTGAACAAGGTAAGCTACAGACCCGATAACAGACAAAGGACACTGGTGAACGTAAGCTTTTCAGCCGAACAGGGAAATCTGATAGGTATCCTTGGAGCCAGCGGTTCAGGTAAAACAACCTTATTGAATCTGCTGAGCGGAATTCTTGAACCCTCAACGGGAAGTGTCAGTTTAAACGGGCTTGATATTGTCAGGGACAAGAAAGAACTTGAGGGAGTAATGGGTTTTATACCCCAGGACGATCTCCTCATTGAAGAGCTGACAGTATTTGAAAATCTGTACTATGCAGCCTGCCAGTGTTTCGGTGACAAATCAGGAGAGGAGGTAACTCAGATTGTCGGTAACCTTCTGACATCACTTGGATTAATTGACAAGAGGGACCTTAAAGTCGGAAGTCCTCTCAACAAAATCATCAGCGGAGGGCAAAGAAAACGACTGAATATTGCGCTGGAGCTTATCAGGGAACCTTCGGTACTTTTCGTTGATGAGCCGACATCAGGTCTATCGTCGAAAGACTCTGAAAATATAATGGACCTTCTCCGTGATCTGACTCTGAAAGGGAAACTGGTATTCACGGTCATTCACCAGCCCTCTTCCGAGATTTTCAGAATGTTCGACAAGGTGGTGATCCTCGATCAGGGTGGCTATATGGTTTATTACGGTAATCCTGTCGATTCGGTTATCCATTTTAAAACTATTGATGCCCAGATAAATGCCAGTCAGGGGGAATGTCCGTCTTGCGGTAATATGAATCCTGAGGTCATATTCAAGATCCTCGAGGCACAGGTAGTGGATGAGTTCGGAAATTATACTGAAAAACGCAAAGTAAAACCTAAACAATGGGCTGACCGATTTAAAATCCTGAACTCAGAGGAACCTGTTAAAAAGGTGACAGAAACACCCGGCAGGAATCTCGACAAACCGGGACGATTAAAACAGTTCAGCTCTTTATCTTTCAAGAGATCTTAAAAGCAAGATATCAAACAAACAGTATATTCTTCTTACTTTACTTGAAGCCCCTATCCTGGCTTTTATTCTGTCATTTATAATCAGGTATATTCCTGATCCCAATTCAGAGGTTTACTACTTCGCTGAAAACGAGAATATTACAATCTATATTTTCATGAGCATTATAGTCGCCTTGTTCCTTGGGCTGACAATAAGCGCTGAAGAGATCTTTCATGACAGGAAAATACTGAAAAGGGAACAATTCCTTAACCTGAGCAGAAGCAGTTACCTCCTTGCAAAAATAACATTGCTGATTGCAATTTCGGCCCTGCAGGCTTTTCTCTTCATTGCCGTTGCCAATCCCATTCTTGAAATCAAAGGCTTATTTTTTAATTACTGGCTGACTCTATTCACTACAGCTTTCTGTGCCAACATGTTCGGATTAATTATTTCTTCTTCATTTAATTCGGTGATTACAATATATATTGTCATCCCGCTTCTTATAATTCCAATGATGGTTCTGAGCGGAGCCATGTTCTCATTTGACAAGCTAAACAGAAATATTACCAGGGTCGACAAGGTACCGTTGATAGCGGAGATAATACCAACCCGATGGACCTACGAAGCATTGATGGTAAGCCAGTTCAAGGACAACAGGTACAGCACTCTTGAATATAATGCCAATAAGGAAACATTTTATTCAATCCAGAAAAAGATCAGTCAGGCTGATTTTAACAATGTGTACAGGTTTCCGGAACTGATAAAAGTGCTTCAGAGTGTCGTTCAGGATTACAAAAATCCAAAAGCTGACCGTTCAGAGACGCTGAACAATCTTAAACTAATTAAAAACGAAACCGGAAGGATTTCTGCGCTAAATAATTTCCCGGCTTTCAGATACTTCGAATCCCTGGAACCAGATAAGTTTACACCAGTAATAGCTGATTCCCTGTCGTCATACATTACGAGGGCAGGAGCCTATTTTACTAATATATCAAATTCAGCTTCAGATTTAAAGGATCATTTTTATAATCTTAATGAGGAAAAATTGAGAAGGCTTGAAAAGAGATATTATAATTACAAGCTCGAAGAAATAGTTACAAAGTATTATGAACCGGATAAAATCCTCAGGTACAATAATTCCTTTGTTCAGAACACACACCCTGTTTATCTGGATCCTGACAAAAATGGATTTTTAGGATTCAGAACTCATTTTTTTGCTCCGTCCAAAAATATTTTTGGAACAAGGGTTGATACGTTTGTTTTTAATATTTCAATAATCTTTACAGGAATAATAATTTTATATTTCATACTATATTATGATCTGATAGCAGGATTGGTGAAATTCATTTTGAGTTACAAATCCCGAAAATAGAGTAATAATGTTCTTAATGGATGTTTTTTTATATTTTTGTAATAACCATTAGCATATCTTGAATGAAAGGAAGAGTGATAATTTCAGTTCTGGCAATTTCCCTTGCAATTTTGTCCTGCAGGAATAGTTCAGGTAAATCTGAAGGATTCGTTTTAGCCGATATGGACTCTCTGTCTGCATCGGCCAATCCTGGTTTTGATGCCATGGAAGAAATCTACAGGAATTTTTCATCTCCTCTTGAAATTGCCAACCTTTTTCAGGTTACGGGAGTGCCATTTTCACCCACTTATCTCGCTTCATCACTGGATGCGAATGAAAAGACAACTTCATTCCAGAAAGCTCTTTACCTGGGAATTCTGGGGGCTGATCTGGGTTACCTGAACATGTATGAAAAAACCGGAACCTCCATTGAGCTTCTTTCATCAGTAAAAAAGATAGCTGACGGATTGAATGTAGGACAATTTTTTGACTTTGAGACTATTAAAAGGATTTCGCTCAATAAATCAAATCTTGATTCACTTCTGTTCCTTTCGGTTGACTCATATACACGCATGGATGAATACCTGAGAAAAAATAACCGCAGCCAGCTATCATCTATTATGATAGTCGGAGTATGGATTGAGGCTCAATACTTTGCCACACAGGTTATGAAGCAATACCCGGGAAATTTGTTAAGGGAAAGGATCGGGGAACAAAAGTATTTTCTTGAAGATCTGATCAGGATCGTTAATCCATACTGTGACAATGATAAGGAATTTACTATTGTTTGCGGCTATCTCAGGGATATTGCATCGAAATATGAAAACGTCAAAATATCGTATTCAAAGGGTGATCCTACGAGCAACATAAAGGATGGTATACTTGTTATGACACAGACCGAAACCAGTATGGTTGAAATGTCTGACGAACAGCTCGCAGAAATTATTGATATTACTGGGATTGTAAGGAACAAACTGATTGCTAATTAGTATGAAAAAGTATCTATTGGTGTTCTTACTGCTATGGTTCGGATATTCAATAATTTATGGACAGGCTCCGGGTGATCCGCTATTGAGCAGATGTTTGCTGAGCACAGGGCCGACAGCAAAATATCTTAAAGACTTCAGGATTCAGCTCGGACAGACAACCGACCGGGATGCTTTAAGGTATAAGGCAAATATGTCACTCTGGAAAAATACAAGATACAGGTTCACCCTGTGCACCGATGATAACTCTATGGGCAAGCTTATACTCAATATCTGGGATAATTCAAACAATGTTGTTCTTTCTTCGGTTGACAAGAAAACAGGAACCATTTTTAATTATGTTGATCTTATCTGCAACAAAAGCGGGATTTACCAGATCTACTTCGATTTCACGGAAGGACAAGCAGGTTCTGGCGTAAGTATTGTATCAATGATTCAGTAGCCTATTGTAAAAGATTTACCACCTGCACCATTGCGGCAAGTGCAAAAAGAACGGCCAGCATTATTTCGGGGAGAAGCCTGCTTCGGGAAAACACAAAATAGTGAGTCAGGAAATAACTCGGCGGGATAACCGCGAGCCAGTATATTTCTGCAGAAACAGGATCAGACAAAAGAGTAACACCTGCAATTATTATGAATGTCCAGAGTAGCAGGATGAAAGTTTTGCGCGATTTGATCTTTTTGCTGTTTATTGCTGATAACAACTGTGCCATACTTATCAGAACAATAACCCCGGATACTATCAGAACCACCAGAGTCAATACCTGGATGATTGCGTTCCCGTCTTTTGCAAAAAGATTATATGATACCGCCGACAGCATTGAATTCATATCTTTTCCGGTCACATAGAAAAATCCGTAGACAATAAAAAGAGGTGCCGCCAAACCGAGAACCGATATAATGACCTCCTTGATGCTTCCTGTCCTGAGAATTGCTATTCCGATTATCAGAAGGAGTCCGAACCAGATCAGGCTGGCATAGAAGAGACTGCCAATGCTTATCAGCATACCTGCATCAAACAGCGAAAAAGCAGTACCCTGAACCTTGTACGATTCGATAATTTTCCTTATACCAAGGATCAGGAAAAGAGATGCGGGAAGTACCGGGTTAAGAATCTGATATTGTGGTAAATAACAGCTTAACAAAATATAGATCAAAGCCGGCAAAAAATTCCTTTCGCTAATGAAGAATGCACTTGTATTAAAATTCACCAGAAGAAGTGCAATTATCAGAACCAGCAGACACGCAACTATAACACTGAACAACGGACTAAAACATGTGACAGACATGAGTAAGCCGAAAAGAGGCATCGGCTTTATATCAAAGCCCATGTCAGCAGGAAGATGGGGATGCAAAAAAGCTCCGGTCCATGTTAACAGAAGAGTTATACCGATAAGAATTACAACATCCGGTCCTGTTTCCCTGAATTTTTTTCGAAGCATAGATAACTAAAGATCAAATCCAATATCTTTCCTGTAATACATATCCCTGAATGACACTGACCTTGCATTCATGTATGAGCCAGCAAGAGCCTCCTTCATGGTTTTTCCCCACGAGCTTACTGCCAGCACCCTGCCGCCTGTTGTAACTACCTTATTTTGGGCAATTTTTGTACCTGAATGAAAGACAATGCATTTTTCAGTATTTTCGAGTCCGCTTATTTCATATCCTTTTTCATAATGACCCGGATAACCTCCTGAAACAAGCATAACGGTTGAAACATAACGGTCATCGATAACCAGGTCGCGCTTTTCAAGATCTCCTTTTGCAACACCTTCAAGGAGGTCGAACAGATCTGATTTAATCCTTGGAATTACAGCTTCCGATTCAGGATCTCCCAGCCTGGCATTATATTCAATAACATAAGGATCACCTTTCACATTTATGAGCCCGAAAAAAATAAATCCTTTGTATTCAATACCTTCTTTCCTGAGGCCCTGCATTGTTGGCTCAATAATTCTGATCTTTACTTTTTCCATGAATTCAATACCGGCAAAGGGTACTGGCGAAACGGCTCCCATTCCACCTGTATTAAGCCCCGTATCTCCCTCTCCCACTCTCTTGTAATCCTTTGCCTCAGGCAGAAGCTTATAGGAGTTTCCGTCGGTTACGATAAAAACAGATAATTCAATTCCTTTGAGGAACTGTTCAATAACCACTTTCAGACCTGCATTTCCAAACTTTCCATTTATAATGGCATCCGTTTCTGCCAGGGCATCCTCAATGTCATTAAGAATTACTACCCCCTTTCCGGCTGCCAGTCCATCAGCTTTAATGACATATGGCGGTTCAAGGGTTCTCAGAAAGGAACTGGCCTCACCAGAATTGGTTTTGTCGAATGTCCTGTATCTGGCTGTCGGGATGTTATGCCTTGTAAGAAATTCTTTTGCGAAATCCTTGCTCCCTTCAAGACGGGCAGCAGAGCGTACAGGACCTATTACAGGAATATTCGTGAGAAATTCATCCTGCAGGAAAAAATCATGTATCCCGCCTACAAGAGGAGCCTCAGGACCAACAACGACCATTCCTATTCCGTGATCAGCAACAGCTTTTTTAACCGAAGTAAAATCTTCCGGGTCGATATTGAGGTTTGGTCCCTGCAGTCCCTGTACCGGCATTACCCGGAGCTATGAAAATCCTGCCCGCTTTTTTGCTTTGTGAAAGCTTCCAAGCCAGTGCATGTTCTCGTCCTCCGGATCCAAGAATGAGAATATTCATCTGAAAGTATTTAAAGGCAATTCAAATGTAGTATTTCATTCCGATAAATAAAATCAGGCTATTTGTCAATCATGCATCTGTGTATCGGTCAGCCTGCTGAATCTTGAAAATGTCTGCATGACATTATCCACATATGTCTTGGAGACAGGAATATCAATTGAAGATGGTGTCTCAAGTTCGAGTTTCAGGCCATCCTTATCTTTTCGTATTACCTTAACCTTCTCAAAGTTGACCATGTAAGATCTGTGACAGCGGATGATTTCAGTCGATGAAAAGTTCTCTTCCATTTTTTTCAGAGTTTCACGAAGAAGGTATCTGGAGACTTTGCCCTTGTTCAGATAACATATATTAACATAATTTTCATCCGATTCGAGGTACAAAAGGTTCTCTTTTTTTACAGAGAATTTAAGAACTGACTTATCGTCATAAAAAGGGATCATATCCCTTACATTTCCTGATAATGCCTGTATACCTGCCATTTTTTCAATCTGTTCTTTTTTATCGCGCCATGAAAAATAAAGCCACATTATAGAATAAGGAAGCAGCAACACAAGGGCGGTATTCCGGGCAGACTGTTTTACGATGTCAGTGAAAAGACGCTCATCTTTTAGAGCAAACTTCTGGAAGAGGGCATAAAAAAGTGCCATCGCCATTATTTCAGCGAATATCCAGGCAAAATAGCTGTAATAATTAATTACATGGTTCCTTCCTGAATAGTACATTATTATCCTGCTGATTACAACTACGAGAACTCCTGTTAGAATGACCAGGCTGGAATAGGTCAGAAACTGAAACTGTGTAAGGTCAAACCATCTGTCAGCGCCGAAGGGTGAATAGATATTGATAAAAACAAGGGCAAACAGTGATGTAAATATTATTAACCTGATAATATTCCTCTTTTCGTTCAGATAGGCGGGAATCGGTTCCCGAAAATCAATCATGTCTGTTTCAATTACAAAATGCAAATTTAATTTTTTCCTGTGTATACCTAAAGTACTGTCATTCCGAATCAAGAATTTATCGGATTCTATTATATTGAGGAGTCTCTAATAAGGGTTTCTAATGACATCCCTAAGAAAATTTCATCCCTTTCTACGAAATTTCGTCACCCGATTTCAATTTTAATCCCTGAAGGGTGCAGTACGGAACATTTATTTGCCAGCGTGACAGGTTGAGTTTTACTTTGCAGAATTATGGAATACACAAAGGATTTTAACGAGCTGAAATCGGTCTTCGATCCCAATCTTCCTGAGATCAAAATACCAGGATCTTCTGTCAGGATTGTCAGCGAAAGATTCATTTCAGACATTAATCCGGACTCTTTTCTATAAGAAAGATGATTCTTCAATATCTGAAAATATTTCTTTTTCATATCCTGTTTTTGTACCTGAAGACAAAGCAAGCAGGAAAGTAATATTGCTACTGCATGGTCTCAACGAAAGAAGCTGGGTAAAATATCTTGTCTGGGCTTACTGGCTCTCACAATTAACCGGGAGCTACGTGGTTCTTTTCCCTATCTCATTTCACATAAACAGGTCGCCTTCCTCATGGATAAATCCAAGACTGATGCAAAATTTTGTAAAAGAACGCAGCAGGGGCTCCGATGAAATCACAATGTCGACTTTCGCAAATATTGCCTTGAGCAAAAGGCTCACGGAAGAACCAATGCGGTTTTTCAACTCAGGTTACCAGACTAGCTTTCGATATTGTTAAGCTTATGAACCAGATCAGATCGGGAAAACATAAAATAATACCTGCAGGCAGCAGAGTCAATATATTCGCATACTCAATCGGGGCATTCCTTTCACAGATAATTATGATGGGAAATCCTGATAATCTGTTTGCAGATTCAAAGCTTTTCATGTTCTGCGGAGGGTCGGTTTTCAGCAATATGCATGGGACATCAAAGCTTATTATGGATAGCATTGCTTAAAACAGAATCTACAGCTTTTACATGAATGATTTTGAAAAGGAAATAAGCTATAAAAGTCCTTTTTCTGAATTTTTAAGGTCATCCCAGATCGGAATGGCATTCAGGTCGATGATTGATATAGCCCGATTCAGGCCTTTCCGCGAAAATATGCTTATAAAACTCAGGGACCAGATCCGTTCAATTGCCCTTAAGCAGGACACAGTGATCCCGGCCAGCGGTATTGTAAATACTCATGATCCCCATGACCAGTAATAAGCTCATCCCTGTTGAGGTGTGGGATTTTAAGTATAACTATTCCCACGAAAATCCTTTCCCTGTTTTCAATAATGAATCAAGCGCTGAAGTTGACAGAAGCTTTGAACGGCTGATTACCAGGGCTGCCCTGTTCCTTGCCTGATAATGGTGTTGTTACAAACTTATAACCCTTCTTCACGGCATATTTTATGAACCCGTCAAGAAACGACAAACAAGTCGAGGTGGCCTTATCATGAAGGACTATTATTGACCCTGGTCTTATTTTCTCCTTAAGGATATGAAAAGCTCTTTTACCTCCTATCTCCTCATCAAAATCATAAGGCATAAGGTCCCATAAAACAATTTTGTATTTTTTCTTCATCCTGTTGTACTGTGACAGGCGAATACGTCCATAGGGAGGGCGGAACAGGGTTGAAGAAGTATATTCATCAGCTTTTCGTGCATTTTCGATATAATCAGGGTCATTTGTCTTCCAGCCGTTCAGGTGATCATATCCATGATTGCCAATAACATGGCCTTTTGAAACAATAAGTCCAACCAGCCCGGGATATTTCTCAGCTTCACGGCCGTTGCAGAAAAAAACTGCCTTTAAATTATGCGATTCAAGAATACCAAGAATCATGGGTGTGGTATCCGGGTGAGGACCATCGTCAAAAGTCAGGCATAGTTCCTTCGCAGTTGTAGTTATCCGGAAAACAGCATCCGGGTACACCAGCCTTAAAAGGGGAAATGGCCTGAAGAGCCTCATTTAGTTTTGTTTGCCCGAATACAATATACTGTAATACTTATTCACATCCGATGAAACCGTTTTTGCCAGCTCATCCATCTTCAGGTTAATGGCTGCATTGTTTAAATCAAGCAGAGCCTGCATGTTGATGCCAATCGGATAATCCATTCCGAATTGCTTATCGGGATCCATACCTATAGCATAATCGAGGTATTCTTTCGAATAATTCATTACCTCGTTAAGTACCTTGTTCCCCTCTTCTGCTTCTCCTGCCCTTATGAGAACTTCACCAAGCCCAAGTACAAAAAAGTCGTACGGGAGTTTTTCTGCCGGCACTATCTCAAGGCCTCTGTGTGCTGCTTCAACTGCTTTTGCAGTATCGCCGGCTGCCAGAAGAGCCTTTCCAAGGTTTCCGAATATCCTCCTGAAATTACTGAGCATCCGCTTATTATTCTCATCAAGATAGACCGAAGGATCAGCTGCATTTCCCCATTTATATTTATTCATCATGTTATCATACATTTCAGAAGGGTCAATCATCCCGAATTCTCCTTCCTCAGGTTTATCAGTTTTGATGGGGACGATTCTATATGTAATACCTTCCTGAACAAAATACTTCTCAAGACCCTTGTACTGGGTTGAGGGAACAGTGGTTGAAATATATATGGGCCGCTCCCATTTATTTGTCGAGAGAAGATCCATCATGGCCAGATCTCCCTTGAAAGCATCATTATCAGTGTATTCCCATATCATCGGTGATTCTATCCTGTTCCTGAAATACTCCTTAACAGTACCATTTGAAACGACCTTTGCTGAATCGACATCGATAATAAATTTGTTTGAAGGAATATAATTCAGGAAATCACCCCTGCCGCTGACATCGATCTTGTATTTTTTATCATCCTGGCCGGCAAACTGTACAATCTGGCTCAGTTCAACTGGCTTGTCAATTCTGTTGTTTACCGGAAGCTGATCCCTTGAACCTTCAATATATTTTTCACGTGGCAGTGTGAGAGGTAACGGATCTGACTTAAAAGCTTTCTGCCGCATCATATCAATATACCATCCTGCCTGAAAGTAGCTCAGATTTGCAACACGGACATCTGCCCTTACCTGCTCTACATCCTGGACGTACCATACCGGGAAGGAGTCATTATCCCCATATGTAAAAAGGACGCTGTTCGGGGCACACGACAAAAGATAATTGGCCCCTATGTCGCGTGCTGTGTACCGACCTGAGCGGTCATGATCGTCCCAGTTCTGGGCAGCCATAAGGAGAGGAACAGCAAACAGAAGAACTATAAAAACTGCTGCTGCAGAGATTTTTTCATTCAGAAACTTTCTGAGATATTCATAAGCGAGCATAAACCCAAGTCCTATCCAGATGGCGAAGGCATAAAAGGAACCTGCATATGCATAATCACGTTCCCTGGGCTGATTCGGGTACTGGTTAAGATATAAAATTATTGCAACGCCTGTCATAATAAAGAAGGCAAGTACAAGCCAGAAACCATTCCTGTCCTTCCTGTATTGCCAGAAAATTCCCGCTATACCCAGCAACAGCGGGAGGAAGAAATATGTATTTCTGCCCCGATTATTCTTAAGGTCCTGAGGCATCTTATCCAGGTCTCCAAGTCTTGCTTCATCAATGAATTTAATGCCGCTTATCCAGTTCCCCTGCAGAGGATTGCCGTTACCCTGATTATCGTTCTGCCGTCCGGCAAAATTCCACATAAAGTATCTCAGGTACATGAATCCGGTCTGATACCTGAAGAAGTAACGAAGATTCTCTCCAAAGGTGGGACAAACCAATGTTTCCTTATCAGAGCCTGAAGTTACAGTGTATCTTCTTCCGGTAATCCTTCCCCAGTGTTTATAAGCTCTCTCATGCTCAGCTTCAGAGCTGTACATCCGGGGAAAAATTGTCATGAATTCTTTCTTGTATTCATATTCCGGACGAAAATAAGGTTCATATCTGCCTTTAACCTTGTTATACCCCGCAACAACACTCTTTACGTCGATAATGGGAGCGCTGTAGTAATGGCCGTAAATTTTAGGTGAGCTGCCGTACTGCTCCATATTAATATAATAAGAAAGGGAGAAAATATCCGACGGATTATTCTGGTTCATCGGCGGTCTTGCAGATGAGCGTATCATGATCATGGTGTACGAAGAATATCCGATCATAATAACCGTTATTGCGGTTAATACATAGTTAAGTATTACCCGGCCGCTTTTCAAAGAGTACCTTATTCCAAAAACAAGTGCCGCAATCAGAACAATTATGAAGAAGAGAAGACCGCTGTTATAAGGCATCCCGATCAGGTTTACAAAAAATAGTTCAAACCAGCCGGCAACTTTTGGGACCCCCGGCATAATTATAAAAACCATTAGATACAACACAACAACAGCCAGCAGTAGTGTTTTTATTATTCCTTTGGTTGTGATTTCATATTTTTTGAAATAGAATACAAAGAAAAGAACCGGAAGAACCAGAAGGTTAAGCCTGTGGATGCCAAGGCCCAGTCCCATTATGTAAGCAATAAGGATTATCCATCTTCCTGAATATTGTCTTATCAGCTTCTTCCTCCCATTTTAGCATGCCCCAGAAGACAAGTCCGGTGACAAGTGATGAAAGGGCATAGAGCTCCCCTTCGACTGCAGAGAACCAGAAAGTATCCGAAAAAGTATAGGCAAGAGCCCCAATGATTCCGCTTCCCAGGATGGCCGGTACATGAATAGATTCTACATCATCGCTTCCGGCATAGACTCTCTTCACAAGATGGGTGATTGTCCAGAAAAGGAACATGATTGCAAAACCACTGCATATTGCCGACAGGGCATTCATCATCATTGCTGCCTTTGAAGCATCTCCCAGTGAGAATAGTGTTGCAATGCGTCCTATCATTAGAAACAGGGGAGCACCCGGGGGGTGACCTACCTGAAGCCTGAAGGATGAAAGGATAAATTCTCCGCAATCCCAGAAGCTTACTGTAGGTTCAATAGTCAGCAGGTAAACAATTGTTGAAACTGCGAAGAGGACCCATCCGGTGATTGTATTCAGACGGCGGAAGTTGCCCTGCATTGAATTCATAACTGAGGTAATTTGATTATCTGTGAGACAAAGAACGCAAAAAAATATTATTTGCGCATAACGCTTGCTCTATTTAACTTCATTTTAACTTGATACTTATTTTGCTACTTTTGCCATAAAGAGACTGTTAAATGAGATACAGCGGAATATTTATCCTGCTACTGGCGATAAACGTTTTTGCTTTAACCGGCCAGGAGAAAACCGGATTATCCGCTTCGGAAGGGGAACTTTATTTTAATTTCAGGAATATAAATTTTGTAAAAAATAACGAATACTCCAATCCGATAATTGAAGGATACACTCTGATTGGCTATTTCATTCAGCCTGAACTTGTTTACAGACCGGCAGAGAAAGTGACACTAAGACTTGGGGCACATCTTCTCAGCTATTCGGGAACCAATAGATTTTCGCTGATCAAGCCGGTTTTTTCCACTACATGGCATTTTTCTGAAAACACCTTTTTCACAATAGGCTCGTTAGCTGGCAGTGACCAACACAGGATGCTCGACCCCCATTTTAATAAGGAAAGAATCTACAATACTTTTTCTGAGGACGGTATTCAGTTCAGGACCTCAACCGATAATTTTTTCAGCGATACCTGGCTAAGCTGGGAAAACTATATTTTCAAGGGTGACAATGAAAGGGAAATTTTCACGGCAGGTGAATCATTCAGATATACATCACCCGAATTTGCCGGTCTTATCAGGATTGAGTTGCCTGTCCAGATAATGTTCAAACATTACGGAGGTCAGATAAGCGATTATCCTGAACAAGTTGAAACATTTTTCAATATTGCCTCAGGAATGCGGGCTATTTTTGAAATTGATAAATCACGAAATAGCAGGATTGGGATAGAGTGTCTTGCGTTTTTTGGAAGTTGCCTTACCGGGAATGCGGATTCAGGAATTAAGAACGGCTATGCTGACTGGTATAAGTTATTTTATACCATAAGGGGACTGGAACTTGAAACAGGATTCTGGAAGTCACGTGATTTTTTTGCCCCAAATGGTAATTTCATTTTCGGATCAGTATCGGATCACATCGGGAACCTGGTGATCCCGCAAAGAAAGCTGATTACCGGTTCTGTCAATATCAGGCTTCCATATATGGATTTTTTTGAGTTTTATTTCGGATTTGACGGATATTATGATACTGACCTCAGACGTTTTGATAATGCATTAACGCTGCATATAAGAGCTTGATAAGCTAATTAAGATAGCAACAATTAAAGCGCCCCTAAATCCCCTGAAGTGGACTTTAAATCTCTGCTCAAAGAGCCCCCTTTAGGGGGTTGGGGGCAAAACCCGGTATCTCCACAGTATACTTTTCCATGGTTCACCTGCATAATCCACTCCGACCCTCGGACCAGTTTTATAAACCGGTGTTATGCCCTGATCTTCTATCCATATCCTCGAGGAAGTTGTGAGGTCTTCCCCGTAAAATGATCTGTCAATTCCAAGAGCTTTGAAACACGTCCGGGTCCCGTGCAGCCCTTCAGACCCCTTATCAGAACAGCCTGCGGATCATTTTCCATACCTGTCACAATGTTAAGCATCCAGTACATGCCATATACAAAATAGACATAGAGCCTACCCCCCCGATGGAACATAATCTCAGTCCTTGGAGTACGCCCTTTTGAAGCGTGGCAGGCTTTGTCGTCAGATCCCCTGTAAGCTTCAGTTTCGGAAATGATGAACCTGCTGATCAGCTCATTTTCTGATTTTACTGCAAGTACCTTTCCCAGCAATCCGGGAGCCACCTCAAGCACATCACGTGTAAAAAAGCTCCTCTCCGTTATTATGATTCCGGAAAATGTTTTAATAGGGTATTTTACCGTCATATTTATCCCATTTCCTGAAAACTTCTGTTCCTTCATGATCATCCATATGAATGAAAGTCACCTGCCGCATTGAAGGATCGAGTGAAATCTCATTGTAAATAAACTCGTCATCAAATCCTGATGCAGCTGCATCATGGCGTTCCGAAGCATATATGACCCGCTTTATTCCGGACCAGTATATTGCGCCCAGGCACATTGGGCAGGGCTCGCATGAAGTATAAAGGACACAACCGGTAAGATCATGTGTCTCAAGCAAACGGGCAGCCTCCCTGATAGCAAGGATTTCGGCATGGGCTGTCGGATCAGTGTTCAGAACAACCCGGTTATTTGATCCGGCAATTTTCCTGCCTTCTTTCGAAATAACCGCACCAAACGGACCCCCGCCGTTGCCGATACCGGAAGAGGCAATCTCAATTGCATCCAGGAGAAATTTATTATCATCAGACATTTTTCAAAAATATTTTTTGTTTTACCTGACCTATTTCAGGTAAAAATAACCTTAGATTTGATTACCAAATATAAAATCTGTTCAATAATCTTTTTTTTTAGGAAATATATTGTATTTTTGCAGTCCCAAAATAAGGGGTTTTACATTAAATTCAAGTGTTATTTATAAAAACAGATTAAAAGTGAACACCTTAAGTTACAAAACAATTTCAGCGAACAAGGAGACCGTGAACAAGGAGTGGGTGATAATTGATGCAGAAGGGGCTAGTTCTGGGCCGTCTTGCAACTGTGGTTGCATCAACTCTGAGAGGGAAAGCATAAAACTAATTTTACTCCTCATGTTGATTGCGGTGACAATGTAATAGTCATCAATGCCGAGAAAGTCTCCCTTTCAGGGAAGAAATGGTCCGATAAGGATTATGTGCGTCATACAGGTTTCCCCGGGGGCCAGAGGTTCACAACCGCTCAGGAGATGCTGAAAAAGAATCCCATAAGTCTTGTTGAAGAGGCTGTAAAAGGGATGCTTCCAAAAAGCAGGCTCGGAAAGGCTATTTATATGAACATGCATGTCTATGCAGGTCCTTCACATCCTCATGAAGCACAGAAACCAAAGAAATTAGAATTATAATACATTAAGGAACAGATATGGAGCCAGTAAATGCCCTTGGAAGAAGAAAAGCAGCCGTTGCCAGAGTATTGTTAAGTGATGGCAAGGGAAAAATTACAGTAAATAACAGGGATTATAAAGAGTATTTCGGAGCTGAAACTTTGCAGTATGTTGTTACACAGCCTCTTGTTGCACTGAATTCCGTTGATAAATACGACATCAACGTAAATCTTGACGGCGGCGGTGTTAAAGGACAGGCTGAAGCTCTTCGTCTTGGGATCACCAGGGCGCTTATTCAGATTGATGCTGAAAACAAGCCAAAGCTCAAGGCAGAAGGTTTTGTTACCCGCGATCCCCGCGAGGTTGAAAGGAAAAAACCGGGTCAGCCTAAAGCACGCAAGAGATTCCAGTTCAGCAAACGCTAGTATTTAACGGATCAACCCTTATAGATGCAGGTTTAGTATCTAAATTACAGAGACTTCCGCCAGTTGACGGGACTACCCTGTGATTGATTTGACAGAATGTAAACTTAAAAAACACAAAAAATGCCAAGAACAAATTTCCAGGAACTGCTTGACGCAGGTGTACACTTCGGACACTTAAAAAGAAAATGGAATCCCGCAATGGCTCCTTATATATTCATGGAGCGGAATGGTATTCATATTATTGACCTTGAAAAGACAGTTGTTAAGCTTGATGAAGCAGCTTCAGCCATGAAGCAAATTTCAAGATCGGGTAAAAAGATCCTTTTTGTTGCCACTAAAAAGCAGGCAAAAGAGATTGTTTCCGAAAAAGTCAAAGCGGTCAACATGCCCTATGTTACAGAACGCTGGCCGGGTGGTATGCTTACAAACTTCCCGACAATCCGTAAAGCTGTAAAAAAGATGGGATCGATCGATAAGATGGCCACCGACGGTACATTTACAAACCTTTCAAAACGAGAAAGACTTCAGGTAACCCGTCAAAGAGCCAAACTGGAAAAAACACTCGGAAGCATTGTTGATCTTACCCGACTTCCATCAGCACTTTTCGTGGTCGATGTGTCCAAGGAACATATTGCGGTAAGAGAAGCCAAACGACTTGGCATTCCGGTTTTTGCAATGGTTGATACAAATTCTGATCCTTCCGACATAGAATTCCCGATACCGGCAAATGACGATGCATCAAAATCCATATCACTGATTGTTGGCATCCTGTGCCAGGCAATTGATGAAGGCCTTAATGAAAGGAAGCTGGAAAAGGATAAGGAACCGGCACAGAAAGACAAGAAATTTATGAGAAAAGAGCTCGAAACAAAGGATCTGCCTGATTCAGTTATCGAAGCAATAGTTGAAGAGGAAGAAGAAGTAGAAGTTGAGGATGAGGCTGCAACTGAAGAGGTTGATGAGGAAGAGGAAGTTGCAGCTGAAGCTGATGAGACTGAAGAAGAATAGAAGATCTAACTGAAATTAATTAAAAGGAATTACAATAATGGCTACAATAAGTTCTGCAGATGTTGCCAGGCTGAGGAAAGTGACCATGGCCGGGATGATGGACTGTAAAAAGGCACTTGAAGAATCGAATGGTGATTTTGACAAGGCTATTGAGATTATAAGGAAAAAAGGGCAGGCTGTTGCAAATAAAAGAGCCGACAGGGATGCCACAGAAGGTGTTGTGTTATCAAAAGTCAATGCAACCAGTAAGGCTGGTGCAATGATAGTTCTTAACAGTGAAACTGATTTCGTTGCAAAAAACGGTGAATTCATTGCTCTCGCCACTAAAATACTTGATCTCGCTCTTGCAAAAACTCCTTCAAATCTTGATGAGCTTAAGGCTCTGCCAATGGAGAATTCTACAGTCGGTGAAAAAGTGACTGAATTTGTCGGTATAATCGGCGAAAAGATGGAACTGGCATATTATGAAAAGATCGAGGCAGCTCATGTACAGGCTTATATCCATCCGGGAAACAGGCTTGCGACGCTTATCGGTTTTTCAAAAGCAGGACTTGATGTCCAGGTTTACAAAGACATTGCGATGCAGGTTGCCGCAATGAATCCTGTCGCTGTCGATAAGGATGATGTACCGGAGAAGGTGATTGCACAGGAGATTGAGATCGGCAAGGAACAGGCACGACGCGACGGAAAACCTGAGGAGATGCTTGAAAAGATAGCACAGGGAAAACTTGCCAAATTCTACAAGGAAAGCACATTGCTTAACCAGGAGTATGTTAAGGATAACAAGATGAGCATCAGACAATATCTTCAGTCGGCTGACAAACAATTAACAGTTACAGCTTTCAAAAGGTATTCCCTGAGTCTTTAAGGAGAGTTCATATTTCAATAATAAGGTGGCGCCCTATGGCGCCATTTTTTTTATTATATTCGTCAATCTGTCAGGATTCAAAAATCTGGCAGACCTGTAAATAAAAGCACAATACCGTATCTGCCATGAAATACTCCAGAATCTTACTTAAACTCAGCGGTGAGTCGCTGTCAGGTGACAGGAACCAGGGAATAAGCAACCGGGTTCTGGAAGAATATGCGGTACAGGTTGCTGAAATAGCAGAAAAAGGGTGCGAAGTTGCAATTGTAATTGGAGGCGGCAATATCTTCCGCGGCCTGAGCGGGACTGAATCAGGCTTCGACCGGGTTAAGGGCGACCAGATGGGAATGCTGGCTACAGTAATAAACAGCCTTGCACTTGAAAGCGCTATTATAAAGGCAGGCGGAAAAGCAAAGGTTTTCACAGCTATACGGATGGAACCTGTCGGAGAACTTTACAACAGGGACAGGGTTTTAAATGATCTGAAAAACAGAACTGTGTGCATCCTGTCGGGCGGTACAGGTAATCCATTCTTTACTACCGACACTGCCTCTGCATTAAGAGCCGTTGAGATCGGGGCACAGGTGCTGCTCAAAGGGACAAGGGTTGATGGCGTTTATACTGCAGATCCTGAAAAAGATCCGGATGCAAGGAAATTTGATAATATCTCATTTGAAGAGGTGATTGAAAAAAGACTTAAAGTTATGGACCCGACTGCCTTTACGATGTGCCGGGAAAACAACATGCCTATTATTGTTTTTGATATGAACATGACCGGAAACCTTATGAAGATTGTAAAAGGCTCCGAAATCGGAACACTTATTTGTAACTAAAAGCACTATTGGTTTTATCTATTTTACTATTTTTGATAGTCAACGACGTCTAACCTAACCACTGAAATATGAACGAAGAAGTTGAACTGATAATTGAAGAAACAACTGACAGGATGCAGAAGGCTCTGGAGCATCTTGAGCATGAATTAGCTCATTTGCGGGCCGGAAGGGCAACCCCTGTTCTCCTCGATGGTATTACAGTTGATTACTACGGAGTTAACTCACCCCTGGCCCAGGTTTCAAATATCAATACTCCCGATCCTAAAACAATTCTTATCCAGGCATGGGAAAAGAATATGCTGGGGCCCATCGAAAAAGCTATTCTGGCTGCCAATATAGGGCTTACCCCTGTTAACAACGGTGAGGTTATCAGGATCAATATCCCTCCTCTGACTGAAGAGAGGAGACACCAGCTCGTCAAACAGGTCAGAACTGAGGGAGAGACAGCAAAGATCAGTCTGCGTAACGTCCGGAAATGGGCCAATGACGAATTAAAGAGAATGCTGAAAGACGGGCTTCCCGAAGATATTGAAAAGGATGCTACAGAAAGTGTCCAGGAAATGACGCACGACTATTCGGCGAAGATTGACAAGGTCATGGCTGCAAAAGAAAAAGATGTAATGACGGTATGACCTTTCCCTTTAGGGGCTGTTGATAAAGCTGAGGTTTACCCCCCAACCCCCCAAGGGGGGCTTTATAAATATCAGTAAATCAATAAGTCCCCCCTGGGGGATTTAGGGGTAATAAGACAGAAGAGGACTTTTTCAACAACCCCCTATCTTCCTGGAATCAGTTTTAATGTATATTTTGCAGCTGCCTTGACCGCATCCTCCGAAAAAGCATCCTTATAGAATCCTCCGTTCAGATAAGTTTTAGTCTGCGACAGGTAAAACTCACTCGACGGAATTCCTGAAGCACCGGTTGGAATAACAGTGTACGATTCATCCCAGTCGGCAGTGTTGAAAATATGCCGCTCTGAGGCACCATCGGTTACGATAAATCCTTCCTTATAAGTATAGGGACAAACTGTATGATTGCTGCCACCCACACCAACTTTACCGGAACTTAATTTGAAAATACGGTCAATTATTTTAACTGAGGCAAGCGGATGATCGAGCGAGATCTTATGAATTGATCCCCAGGTCCATTTATTTACATCAGTACCATAAGTATCAGATAGTTTTTTAACGCCATCCTTAAAACTTTTCAATATTATATCATCCAGAGTTTCAGTCGTTGAAGTGGTTACGTCATCTACCCACCGGTCAGGACCTGTTTCAAGAATACGATATATATAATAATCTTTCATTGAGCCAGGCAACTGAACGAAAAGTTCTTCCAGTTCATCTCCCAGGAGATTTTTTGCCAGGTTAATTGAAAGGAACTCAAAGACAGCCGGAGCTGTCTTATCCTTGTCCATATTAAAATCCCACTCTTCCAGAGCTGAAAAAGCGGCAGATTCCGACGGATTCATTTCATTCCGGCGCTCCCTAAGCTTCAGGACGAAGGGGGTAAGCAGCCTGGCATAATCTGAATGCTGATCTGTAATCATTCTTTTAAAATCATCAATTCCGAGAATCTCTTTTTCCTCAAGCATCTTCCTTATCCTGCTTATCCTGTAGGGTACGTAAAATCTAAAGGAGATATAATAGGGGTAGTCGTTGCTTACAGTTTTATTATTTGCTGAAGAAACATATCCGTTTTCAGGATTATAGCTTGAAGGAAGCTGATCAAAAGGAACATAACCCTTCCAGTCAAACTCACTGGTCTCCCCTGTTCTTATAATGGACCCATACCCTTTTCTTAAAGGAACACCTCCACCGGTGTTCAACCCTATATTTCCATCAACATCGGCATAGGCAAAATTCTGACTTATTGAATTGAAATTCTTTATTGCTGATCTGAAATCCTCCCAGTTTGCCGCCCTGTTAAGCAAATAAACCGCTTTCAGCTCGTCGCTATTGTCATATCCTGACCATCTCATACTAAGTACAGCATCATTGATGTCCCTGAAATCTGAAATTACTGCACCGCGGTGAGTAAATTTTATATTTGCAGTGTCAGCTTTTCCTCCTTTAATCTTTATAATTTCCTTTCGCACTCTCATATTTCTTCCATTCTCCGTCAAAATAATACTGATCATTGTTATCCGGGTTTATTTTCTCAGAAAAGAGATCAACATCATCAACCATAAGGTTTGTCATGCCCCAGGCAATTTTTTCATTATGTCCGGCTACAATTAAAGGTTCACCAGGCACTGCAACTCCTGTCACGTTAAGCTTGCCAGGGATAACCTGATGCATCTGAAACCATATCCCGGGAGCAGAAAGCGCAAGGTGCATATCGTTTGATAAGAACCGGTTTTCCTGTTTCGGTCTTCCTGCCGCTTACTGCCCAGTTATTACTGCCCGAAAATGAGGCAATACCCAGCGATTTAAGCTTATCCATTGATGAAATAAACGTAAGTGCTTCCTTCAATTTGTCATCAGGGAGCCGGAAGCCGGGAAATACCGAAGTCGAATCTGCCTGCCAGTCAGGAATAAGTTCTCCTGCCTTTTCATTGCCAAGTTTCTTTACAAGCCTGTAATTGAAAATATCAGTTGACAGATTTCCCCCAGCCAGGTCCCAGCCCAGATAACCGATAATATTGGCAACATCTTCTCTCTTCCACTGGTCGGGTTTGTATCCCAGGATCCTGAATTCCGGAGGAAGTTTTTTCCCGGCATTTCCAATATAAGCATTTACACCATCGGTGAAAGAGGCAATGCTTTCAAGGATCGCAGCATCGGCATTGTCAATTACCATCTTTGATTTTTCAGGAATCCTGAGACTCCTCAGAAACAGATCCGTCTTAACATAGTCAGCTCCGAATATCTCCGACAACCGCCCCGAAGTTGCCCGCCTTATCAGATCCATCTGCCATAATCTCTCCTGCGACATTATATAACCGACTGCAAAATACAGATCATGTTCATTTTCTGCATAAATGTGAGGCATCCCTCTTTCATCGCGGAAAACTGTTACAGGTGATGTGAGTCCATTTACTTTTAACTCGCCTTTGTATTGTGGCAGTGCCCCGCGCTTTATTCCTGTTATAAGGATTGTTCCAGCGATTACGGCAACAATTATCAGACCTGATAAAGAGAGTAAAATAATTTTGAGTGCTTTCATAGCGATATTTTTTTACAATTTACCAATTCCCGATAACATCTTAAAACCTGACCCCTCTCATTCCCGATGTACAGTTCCTGCATATGTCTGTTTTATTCCTTCCTGTGAGGATTTTTTTCCTGAAGTCTCTGTACTTTTCTCCATTCCATATCGATCTGAAGGATTCATTGTTAAGATCGCCCATCACAAAATCCGCATTCTTGTCGAAACAGCAGGGAACGACTTTTCCGTCCCAGGTCACAACAGGATTAAGCCAGAGCCTCAGACATCTTGCCGGCAGTGAATTTCTTATTGCATACTTACCGCCCTCATTTTTATAACGAGTGTACCGTTTATTGGAAGGCATCCATTTTCCTGTATCCCGGCTATTTAGAACCTGCATTGATTTCAGCTTCAGATCAGCCTTCACTTCTTTTGCGAATCGTTCAGCATCAGCTATCTGATGTTCATTATACCTGTTTACAATAAACTGCAACTCCAGCTTCATTGCTGAATTAAACCTGTCGCGTGCTCCAGCCACATTCTTTATTCCTTCTATCACTTTGCTGAGATCTCCGTTCCTCCTGTAAACAGTGTAAACTTTCTGATCCATACCATCGAGAGATATAGTAAGCATGTACAGTCCTGATACTGCCAGCTTCTCTGAAATCTCCGCAGTAAGGAAGTGACCATTTGTGGAGACAACCGTTCTTATCTTTCCTGAAAGGCCGATGAACGAAAAAAATCCCGGATGCAGCATAGGCTCACCCTGGAAATAAAGATTAATATTATATAGGTATGGTCTGAGTTCAGAAATGATTTTTTCAAACAATCCGATATTCATGAATCCCCGTTCTCTTTTCATCCGGCCTGAGCCTGAAGTGCATTCGGGACATTTCAGATTGCACTTATTTGTAAGTTCAAAAGACACAGCTGCAGGCATCCGGGAGATAACCGGTAAGCCGGTTAATGAGCTGATCAGGAATGTGGATCCTGCCGCCAGGCCATTCGCTGATTTAACAAATATACCTGCCATGCGTTAATCATTAATAAGGCAGTAAGATAGAAAAAAAATCTCCGGATCAAATAGGGTAAAGATGCATTCATCTGGTCATATGGCTGAAAAGAGAACAATCCGGAATTGTAAAAGATTAAAATAAATGTTAATTTAATGATTTTATGCCATGAAAACAATCAGAATTTTTTCGCTTGCCAGCGTGCTTTTATTGTCAGCTTTAACGGCCCAGACAATTTATGCAGGTGCTTCTTCGGAGAGGAAGAAAAATGACCAGCAGACACTTCTAACCTTCAGGGGTAAAGTTGTCGATGCCGAGACAGGCAATCCTCTTGTATTTGCTTCAGTCGCCGTAAAGGAGACCAATGTTGCCACCATCACAAACATTGACGGCGAATTTCTTATCAAGATCACCGAGACCCAGACATCTAAAAACCTGGAAGTGACCTATCTTGGATATAAGAACAAGGTGGTTCCAATAACCGACCTCAGGGAGGACGGTTACAAGAATGTGATATCAATGACTTCCGCTCCGATTCCTATAAGGGAAATAATTGTAAAGCCGATCGATCCTGAAGCTATTGTCCGGAATGCAATAGGCAGAATAGGCAAAAACTATGTTGATGAACCCAACCTGATGACCGCCTTTTACAGGGAAACCATCCGTAAAAACAGAACCTATGTTTCCATCGGCGAAGCAGTTGTTGAAATATTCAAAGCACCTTATAACAGTGATGTCCGGTTTGATGGTGCAAGGATCTATAAAGGAAGAAAAGGATCGGACGTTGAAAAAATGGATACCGTTCTTTTCAAACTCCAGGGTGGCCCGGTAACAGTTCTTCAGCTTGATATTGCAAAAAACACCCAGGATATACTGACTGTTGATGCTATGAAGTACTATGATTACTCGCTTGTCTCTGTAATTGAAATAGACAATAAACCTCATTATGTAATAACGTTCAAGCAGAAGTCATCGGTAGATGAACCATTGTTCATGGGGAACCTGTACATTGAAACTGAAACATATGCCCTTACCGAAGCTGAGTTTGGTTTCAATCTTGCAGATAAGGAAGCCGTTTCGTCAATATTCATCAAGAAAAAACCGCTTGGGATGGAAGTGACTCCTGAAATTGCGACCTACAGGGTACAATACCGGGAACAGGATGGAAAGTGGTATTTAGCCTACTCGAGAGCAGAGGTTAAATTCAAAGTAAACTGGAAAAGAAAACTTTTCAATACTTACTACACAACCATGTCGGAAATGGCAATCACTGACCGGACAAACGAAGAAGTAATTAAATTTGCAGGAAAGGAGAAACTCAGATACAGCGATGTTTTCTCCGAACAGGTGGAAGCATTTACCGATCCTGAATTCTGGGGCGAATATAATGTAATCGAGCCCGACCAGAGTATCGAATCGGCAATAAGACGCCTCAGCAGAAAGCTGAAATTCAGTGACAGGAAAGACGAATAGTATTAATAGTAATGATCAGGGATTCAGAAATAACAAGGAGGATCAGACAAGGTGATGAAGGAGAGTTCGAGTCACTTTTCAGGTCCTCCTATGTTTCCCTGGTAAGATATGCAAAGACACTGATAAAAGATCATGACACTGCTGAGGAGATTGTTCAGGATCTTTTCTTCAGGATCTGGAAAGACAGGGGAAAACTGCAGATTGAAAGTTCTTTGAACGGGTACCTTTACAGAGCAGTCCACAACCGCTGCCTGCATTATATAAATCACAGCAAGGTTGTTGAAAAGTATGCCCGGGAGATGGCATTCACCGAGACAGAAAGAAATGAAACTCCGACTGACATACTTAATTACAGGGACCTTCAGGCTAAAATTGCCGGAATAATTGAAAGGCTCCCGGAGAAGTGCGGAAAGATTTTTTGCATGAGCAGGTTTGAAGGATTAAAATATTCGGAGATCGCACAAAAACTAGCCGTCTCAATCAAAACAGTTGAAGCAAATATGGGTAGAGCACTTAAGGAATTCAGAAAAGCACTGGCAGAACAATGAAAGTAATGAAAAACAGAGATAAATATACTGATAAGGAGTGGGAAGAACTTTCTTCTCTTTTGTCAGAAGAACAGAGTGACAACAAAGATCTGCTCAGCCGTTTCATGGCTGAGGACAGGTATAATACAATTAAATACTGGAAAGAGCTTAAAGAAATGAATAGTGATAAGGAAATAGATGTAGATAACGCCTGGAACAAACTGCATTCCCGGCTGAGTGAAAACGGATTGATTAAAGATGCTTCCGTGGTCAGGAGAAGTTTTATAAGAACGTCATATTTCAGGATTGCCGCAATTATGCTTCTTTTGCTGGGGATCGGATCCGTACTTTTATATATGAATGATAAAGGCGTCCTGAGCCGCAAAACTGTTGTTGCAACAACCGATAACCAGAAGAATCTTCAGGTCACCCTTCCGGACGGGAGCAATATCTTCCTGAACAGGAATACGCGCCTAAGTTACAGGGAGAATTTCGGCAGACATGGAAGGAATGTAACTCTTTCAGGGGAAGCTTTCTTTGAAATTGCCCGTGATGAAAATAATCCGTTTATTGTCGACGCTGGCAACGCCAGCATTAAAGTGCTCGGAACCTCTTTCAACATAATATACAAACAATCAGGATTCTGCTGTTGAGGTATTTGTCAAAACCGGGCAGGTAATGGTTTCAGGAAGTGAAAACAACAACAATCTTATTCTTGAACCGGGATATATCGGGACAATGTTCCCGGAGCATTCCGAAAAATCAGTCAATAATAATCTCAACTATATGTCGTGGAACACGGGCCTCCTTGTATATGACGGACAAACACTCGATGTAGTCTTCAGGGATCTTAAAAGAGTCTATAACATGGATATTGTTGCTGACGATCCCGATATCATTACAAATACGTGGACATCACCTATCGATAATCAAACTCAGGAAACAATTATTCGCTTAATTTGTGCTAGCTTTAACCTCAGTTATACAAAAGACGGTAGCGTTTACCATCTTGCAAAAAAATAACTAACAGGCTGAAAAATGTTGTCTGTCAATGGCACAATATTCAAATGTTTAACCGCCATTGCATTGTTGATATTTCTGATCCCTCCGCGGGAAATTAAAGGCCAGGGAGGCATCCTGGATTCTGTATTTACATTCAGGGCAGGAACAATAAAAACAGGCAATGCCCTGAACCTTATTTCAAGGCAGACCGGTTATAATTTCACTTACGACAGCCGGCTTATTGATGCTGAAAGAAGGGCTGAGATGAATTTCAGGAAAACAAAGCTGGAGGTCATTCTCGACAGCATCCTGAAAGGCGATTCACTTGTCTATTCTGTCATTGATGAGTTTATTATAATCTCCAGAGAGATACCTTCTCCCCAGATTGTAATGAATGACTCAATTGCCATGCCCAGACTGAAAGACATATCCGGTATTATTCTTGACGGGGAATCGGCTGAACCTCTTCCCTATGCTACGATAGGGCTCAAACACGAGGGAGTGGGAACCGTATCGAACAACAGCGGTGAATTCGGATTGAGAATTCACCCTGATAATTACAGCGACACATTAGTTGTATCCTACCTCGGTTTTTATTCAAGAGAGATACCTGTCCGGCAATCGCTTGGAAACAATTTCAGGATAGAAATGAGAAGGGAGTTTATCTCAATACCTGAGATTATTATCAAAAATCAGATACCCTGGGAGATAATAAATAAGACACGCATCCGAATACCTGATAATTATGGAAAGACACCTGCCAGCATGACCGCTTTTTACAGGGAGGGTGTTCTCAGAAGAAAGGAGCTTCAGACATATTCCGAAGCAATCCTTCAGATATATAAGAGCGCTTATACAGGAACCATGCTGAACGACCAGATCAAAATACTAAAGAGCCGGAAAATTGAAAATATAAGCGTAAGCGATTCGATCACTGTACGATTGAAGGCAGGACTGAGCACATGCCTTCAGCTTGATGGCATAAAAAACACCTTCGACTTTATTAACGGGGAAGAACTGGCGGATTACAGCTACAGGCTGACTGATATCGTTTCTTTTGATGAAGAATCGGCATTTGAAATTGAATTTGGTCCGAAAGAAGGAGTTGAGATTCCAATGTTCAGAGGATCGGTGTTTATAAATACAACCGATTTTGCCCTGCTTAAAGCCGATTTTGAAATCAATCCCGATTATCTGAAAAAAATGAAAGGGACTTTTATTTCGAGTCCGTCAAGAGACTTCACTACCTGGCCTGTTTCGGTCAGATATTCTGTGAGTTACCGTAAAGTTGATGACAGATATTACCTCAGTCATGTAAGGGGTGATCTTGAATTTGAATCAAAGCAGAAGAGAAGGCTTTTCAATACCCAGTTTGATGTATTCTTTGAAATGGCTTTCACAAGCATGAGTCTTTCAAATGTAACAAGGTTTGAAAGGGAGGAGCTGGCTCCGGTACATTCAGTCTTCTCAAGGACCATAACAAATTATGATCCGGAATTCTGGGAAAACCAGGAATTCCTTAAGCCTGAAGAGAATCTTCTCCAGGCTATTAAAAACATGAAGGTAAGGCTGCAGGAATTTTCGGAATTCCCTAATATTCATTAATAAGCATATACAATTCTGAAAGGTCGGGGGTAAGTACGATCTCAGTTCTTCTGTTTTTCTGCCTGGCTTCGGGTGTGTCGGCTGCCTCAACTGGTACATATTCGCTTCTTCCGGCTGCAGTCAGCCTGCCCGGATTGATCTTTGAACCTTCAAGCAGAACCCTTACAACCGTTGTGGCTCTTTTTACACTCAGATCCCAGTTATCCTTCAGTTGCCCGCTGCCCGGATTATAAGGAACATTATCAGTGTGACCCTCAATAGTGACCTGTATATTAGGGATTTTTCTCGAGGACACCGGCCAGTTTCCTTAATGCATTCCTGCCATTTGCATCAATATCCCAGCTGGCTGATTTAAAAAGGAGTTTCTCCTCGAGTGAAACATATACTTTTCCGTTTTTATTTGTAACGGTAAGTCCGTTATTCTCAAATCCGAGAAGAGCTTCAGAAACCTTGTTCTTCAGATCCGAAACCATTCTCTTTTGTGCATCAAGTATCTTTTCAAGTTCAGCAAGCTTTGAATTCTTCTTTTCGAGCTCCAGTGTAAGTTCGTCGAGCGTTACTTTTTTCAGATCCATCGACTGTTCAAGCTGCCGCATTATATCTTCTTTCTGACTGAGATTGAGCTGTGCAGCCTGCAGTTCGGTAAGAAGTTTTTTGGTTTCACTTACATTGCCCCTGATCAGATCCTCCTGAGCATTCTGCAGGTTATTATATCTTTCGGAGATCAGATTCAATTCATCTTTTGCCTTATTACGTTCAATCTCAGCGAGGGTCAGATCCTGCCGTGACTTGCTCATCTCTTTTTCGAGTGCTGAGATCTTCGTCTCAATTTCCCTGTTTTGCATTGCGAGAGTCAGATTCTCAGCCTTGAAATCATCGCGGTCAATCATATTCTGCCTGCTTGTATTCTGGACTTCCCTGAATTTTTTGCCCGGAACGCAGGATGATACAAAGATAACCGGCAGTATAGCAACAAGAGTTACAGCTAATGATTTATTCATGGTCAGAGTAGGGTTTAGATATTATCTTTCAGAACAAAAATAAGAAAATCCCCTGTAAGCCCCGGCAAACATAAGGGAATAATAATTGTTATATTTGCAAAACCATTTTTTACATATTTCCTAATGGACCAGGAGGAGAATCTTCTGTTAAATATTTCATCACCTGAGGATCTCAGGAAACTAAGCCCTAATGATCTTATCAAGGTGAGTGAGGAGCTGAGACAGTTCATTATTGAGATGGTCAGCAAGAATCCGGGGCATCTTGGAGCAAGTCTGGGTGTTGTTGAACTTACTGTTGCGCTCCATTATGTTTTCAACACCCCGTATGATAAATTAATATGGGATGTGGGACATCAGGCTTACGGACACAAGATACTTACAGGCAGAAGGGAGAAGTTTTCCACCAACCGGACCTACGGTGGTATAAGCGGATTTCCAAAAATGTCTGAAAGCGAATATGACGCTTTCGGCACAGGTCATTCATCGACATCAATTTCCGCTGCCCTCGGGATGGCGGTAGCCTCAAAACAGAAAGGCGAGAACAGGCATGTTGTTGCAGTTATTGGCGATGGAGCAATGACTGCCGGCCAGGCTTTTGAAGGGCTTAACAATGCGGGGATTGCAAAGTCAGATATTCTGGTAATACTTAATGATAACAACATTGCCATCGATCCGAATGTCGGTGCGCTGAAGGAATACCTTATTGATATTACTACAAGCCGGTCATATAACCGTTTCCGTAACAGGGTATGGAATTTCCTTGGCCGATTCGGTAAAATGGGACCCGATGCAAGAACCCTTGCCAGGCAGGTTGAAGCCGGATTAAAGAGCACTCTCCTCGACAGGAGCAATTTGTTTGAAGGTATGAATTTCAGATATTTCGGTCCGGTCGACGGTCATGATATACTTCATCTTGTTGATATTCTCCGCGATCTTAAAAGGATACCGGGTCCGAAATTATTGCATTGTCTTACCATCAAGGGCAAGGGATTCAAACAGGCAGAAGAGAATAAGACCGTTTTTCATGCTCCCGGAAAGTTTGACAAGAATACAGGTGTCATCCTGAAATCGGCTGAACCGGGAGTTGCGGCAACATACCAGGAAGCTTTCGGGAATACCCTGCTTGAACTTGCACGTAATAATGAAAGGATAGCAGGTATTACTCCCGCAATGACAACAGGGTCTTCCTTATGTATTATGAAGAATGAGATCCCTGAGAGGGTTTTTGACGTGGGCATAGCTGAACAACATGCAGTTACTTTTTCAGCCGGACTTGCAACACAGGGGATGATCCCATATTGCAATATCTACTCCTCTTTCATTCAGAGAGCATACGACCAGGTGATACATGATGTGGCTCTCCAGAATCTTCATGTTGTGTTCTGTATCGACCGCGGTGGACTGGTAGGGACCGATGGTGCAACGCATCACGGTTTTTTTGATCTGGTATTCATGCGCTCAATTCCCAATATTATCGTTTCTGCACCGATGAACAGCCTGGAGCTTAGAAATCTTCTCTACACATCCCAGCTTGATAAAATAAAAGGAGCCTTTTCGATCCGGTATCCAAAAGGACCAGGAATGATTGTTGACTGGCAGAAGCCGTTCACCGAAATTGAGATCGGGAAAGCAAGGCTAATAAGCGAAGGAGAAGATCTGGCAGTACTGAGCATAGGACATCCGGGAAATTTTGTTACTCAGGCTGCATCAATTCTGGCCGGTGAAGGAATTTCATTTACTCACTATGACATGAGGTTTCTCGCTCCGATTGATACCGAAGTTCTCCATTCTGTATTCAAAAAATTCCACAGGATCATGACTGTGGAGGATGGTGTACTAAAAGGAGGGCTCGGGAGCGCATTAATTGAATTCATGTGTGATAACGGGTACAATGCAGAAATAAAGCGGCTCGGAATACCCGATTATTTTGTTGAACATGGAACCCAGGAAGAACTTATAAGGGAATGCGGGTTTGATACCGACGGAATTGTGAATGCAATCCGTAAAATGGTTAATAACAGCACAATGGTAAAAAGGGGAAAAAGTGAAAAGGCTCCCCTCCCTGGAGGGGTTGGGGGTGGGTATTTGATTAAAGACAAAAGATAAAAGTAAAAAGTAAAGGAATTTTTCTATTTTCGCAGACCGCAAGACTGCATGACTGCACGACATTTACGCCCGGATGGCCTGCCTTCGCTTAAGCTCCGGCAGGTAAAACAGGGCTGAGCGTTAAGAAATTGCCCGGTGGGCAATTTTAGCGAAGAGCCAGGTTGAAGGGGTGGCCAATTCCGCCATCCCAAATAGCAGGCAGAGTTCTTTTAAAAGATTGAAAATTTTAATTTTTCTACCGAATTATATCAACGCCCGGATGGCGGAATTGGTAGACGCGCTGGTCTCAAACACCAGTAGTAGCAATACTGTGGGGGTTCAATTCCCCCTCCGGGTACAAACTGCAGGGCAGGATATAGCGGTGCCGGTCCTGACGTTACGCCAACGGCCCATTTCTACTCTCCCGGCTTATATTATAAGTTACGGTTAAAATTCACTTAACCTATTTGACTATTCACCATCGTTTTTTTCAGCTTGGCAACAATTTTTCATAAAAAGAAAAATCATAGAATTAAATTTATCCAAATGTTACCCATGAAATAAAAAAAATAACCTAATTCTATAACAATTTAATGCCATGAAAAAGAAGATTCCTACAAGACTATCATGCCTGTTTCTTATTGCATTTATATCACAGATTGTAACCGCACAGGAACAAGGTTCAGCATCAGATACACTAAGAAAAGAAGCAGTGAAGATTTTTCTTGATTGTCAGAGCTGTGATATGAATTATACCCGGCAACAAATCCCTTATGTAAATTTTGTCAGGGATGTGAAAGAAGCCCAGGTTTTTATTCTGATAACACAGCAAAATGCCGGAAGCGGAGGGACACAGTACACTTTTACTTTCCAGGGAATTGGAATTTACAACGGGATGAATGATACATTGGTTTATACAAGCAATCCGGATGAGACAAGTACAATTGTCAGGGAGAAAAAAAATAACAGGCTTCAAATGGGTTTAATGAAATATGTTGCCAGAACTCCAGTGTCCAGCGAAATTGAAATCAGATACAACGCAGAACTTGAACGGGAGCAGGTAGTTGACAAATGGAATAACTGGGTCTTTTCACTTGGTACTGAACCCCAGTTCCAGGCAGAAGAATCCGACAGGCAACTCCAATTAAGAAACTCATTTAATGTTACAAAAGTCACACCTGACATAAAGTTTGAACTTGAGCTTGATCAGTCTTATAACCGAAGAAGGGTTATTGAAGATGATGATTTTGATACCACTTACGTAACTAATGAATTTCAGGGCGACAACTTGTTTGTAAAGAGTCTCGGTGAACATTGGTCAGCTGGCATAAAATGGAATATCGGGACCTCCACAAGAGAAAATTACGGTTTCAGAACTGATTTTCTCCCCTCTGTAGAATATGACCTCTTCCCTTATTCTGAAGCAACACACAGACAATTAAGATTCCTTTACAGTTTAGGAATGCAGTATAACAGTTATAATGATTCAACTATTTATAACAAGCTTAAAGAGAATCTCTTTAAACAGGAGTTCAATATAGCTTTCCAGATTCAGAAAAAATGGGGATCCATTAATTTATCATTATTGGCTTCAAACTACATGAATGATTTTTCAAAAAACCGTGTGGAACTGAACACTTCACTCAATCTCAGAATATTTAAAGGTTTGGCATTGCAGATTTCAGGAGGGATTGCCCACATTAATGATCAGGTAAACCTGAAAAAGGGAGATATTTCAGAAGCCGACAGGCTTCTGGAACTAAGGGAATTGTCTACACAATACAGGATTCAAGGAGGTATAGGATTGACATATACTTTTGGTTCAATCTATAATAATGTTGTTAACCCAAGATTTGGATTCGGAGGTGGTGGACAGGAAGGACCAAGTCCGGATTATGACTGACAGATTACCATGCGGAAGGATTGATTCCCAAAAAAAAATAAAGAAATTACTTTTAAGTTGGTTGGTTTATAAATGGGGTTGGTTTAAAAACCATCCTCATTTTTTTTGACTACGATTTAAATAACTAACTACTACAAAAAAATGTAAAATATGCCATGATTTCTGCCAATAAAAACATACGTGATTAGATCTCTAAATTTGATTGGATCGTATTACCGGGAGACGACAATTAATGTTAAAAAACAGTAACTTAGATTTAATTTTAATGATCTGATTCCAACCTTTAATAAAGATATCTCGTTTAAAATGTACTATGATGCTTAATAAGATAAAACTGGTAATTATACTTCTTATTCTGTTCCTTAATGGATGCACTGAAAAAGATGACCTTACATTTCCGGTTAAAGTCGATTTTAAGATTGGTATTTCAAATAACCCTTCAAAGGATGAATATCTGACTTTTACCGGAGGTGAAATCGGCGTCCGAAGGATCCAGTTTGATGGTAAAAGAGAAGCTGGAGGAGATGTCTTTTTTGAGACAGATCCTAAAATAAATTTCTCCCAGTTAACATTCAATGCATCTTCACAGCCTGTAACGATTTCGGATTTTGATATACCTCAGGGAATTTTTAATTATATGAAATGGGATATTAGTCTGAAGAAGATATTCATTGATGAATTAAATGATGACAATGGCGATGATGACGATGAGGATGATACACCCAATATTGGACTTGCGATTTCCGGCACTTATTCTTATTTGAATGGTATTTCAATCCCATTTATTCTTGCTATTGATATTGCGGAACAGTTTAGTGTCAAATCTTTTGATCCTGATGGAAATTCCACAATTGTTTTATCTGTAGACAAAGATTATGATGCAGTTCTGTCGCTTGATCCGGAGTATGCTTTTCACTCAATAAGCAGGGAGTCACTTGAAGAGGCAGACACTTCGGATGATAGCGGAACAGAGGTAATTGTAATTTCCAGTGAAGAAAATGAGGATTTGTACGAAGTTTTATTATACCGTATTGCCCAATCTGCAAAAGTTATAGTTAAATAAACAGGATCTGGTACCTAAATAATGAAATCTAAGGAACTGAGCGACGATGATCTGATCAGGGGTTGCAGAGAGAATAGCAGGAAGAACCAGGAAATGCTGTACAGGCGTTATGCTAAAACTATGTTCAATATATGTCTTTTATATGAAAATGACCGCGATAAAGCCAAGGACATACTTCAGGAAGCATTTATCAAGATTTTCAGAAATATCGACAGTTTTAACAGAAATGGTTCATTAAAAGGATGGATGAGAAAAATAGTCACCAATACTGCAATTGATCACTATAGAAAAAATTATGGTGAGGCTCAGTTTATACCAATTGAAAATATAATTCATCCATTTTCAAATGAAGAATCCATTAATTCCATTCTGAATACAAAGGATATTATTACCCAGGTAAACAGGTTGCCTGACGGAGCAAAAATGATTTTTCAGCTTTTTGCCATTGAGGGATATAGTCATAAAGAGATTGCAGAACTTCTAAATATATCTGAAGGTACATCAAAATCTCAGACCAACAGGGCAAAACAACTATTACAGCAATGGATTGGCGGCGTTACTATGAAATACTGATGAATTGAAGGAAAAGGATAAAATATCAGATAGATTTCGTGAACAGGTTGATGAACTACTTGATAATCAATCCGACAATAGTCTATTTAAACCATTGAATCAGGGAGAACTGGATGAAATCTGGAATGAAATATCCACTGATATGGATCTTGGTGAGGTTTGGAACGGGATCTCATCTGATCTTGATATTGTAATGCCTGTGAATTCAGTTTCGGGCATAATTTATAAATCCATTGTAGCTGTACTTATTATCTTACTCGGGATGGTCCCTGTGAAGAAGACAATTTTGGATTCACATACAGAGCATTCAGATAATTTAATTGAAAATATACAAAATGGACAATCGCCGGAGCTGATCGTCAAAAATAAATCTGAGGATTCCAATGTTCCAGAACAGGCTAAAGGGGATTTGTCAGCAACATTAAAGGGATCTTTAAATAGAAGTGAGGATGACAATAAACTAATCTCAGCAGAAAGGAATAGAACTGATCTGACACAGGAAACACCAATATCTGTAAGTACCGAGGTCATTTCTATGGTTTTATCTCCGTCCGAAACAGCTGATTCTTTTCCGGTTATATCGGAAGATCGAATTCTATATGAAGAATCCAATACTTTGCCGGTTTTAATTCCTGGAGATAACCTGAAAAATTTAGAAGTATTTCCCAAAACAGATTTTGACAACCTGAGAATTAATTATAATTCCTCACCAGCCGGGTATTCACTTCCCTCAACAGGTAATGGAAAGATTTCTGCAGGCTTTATAACATTGTTTAAGAATACCTGGCTGCTTAATAACAAAACACTGGATGGCCTTAAATCTGAATCCCTGAATTCATCTGAAATTGTGTTTTACCCTGACGTTGGTCTCAGCCTGAATTATTCTTTAAATAAAACCTGGCAGATTCAGGCTGATGGTTTTTTCTTTTCAAATACCGGTCAGGAATACCTTGAATATCTTTACGGACATTACGTAAAGGAAAAAATAACTCTCAAATATTCCACGTTTGCCCTTTCTGTCAAACATAAATTCACGGGAAGTGATCGTCTTATTCCCGGGTCTTCGGTAAATGTAATTGCCGGGGGATATTTCTCAGTATTGAAAAACGCAAATCATAAAATAAATAAGGATACAGAAGATATCAGATCACAATATGCGAAATATGATTTTGGCATCAGATTAGGAGGTGAATTTGAGCTGAAGATTTCCAATCAGTTATCCATTGCACCCGGACTATTAGTGTCATTGGGAATGCCTAACATATATAAAGGGGACGATAAGATCCCGGGTTATCTGATAAGAACTCATAACGGAAGTGCAGAGTTCCACCTTACATTTTATTATCATTTTAATTAAAAATTCAAACCGACATTCCAACTTTCTTTTGTAAATCTTCGTCTTAAAGAAAGAAAGTCGGAGTATTATTAATAATTTAAAATTGACAATATGAAAAAACTGATAGTAATTATTGTTGTAGCGGTGATGGCCGGATTTACCTTTTCATGTAAAATGGATAATCCCTCGCAGTCTAAAGTACAGATCGTTGTAAAAAGCACATTTGACAAATCTTCTTTATCCAAAAGTGAATTAACTGAAACAATCTCTGTTTCCAAAAGCGGCACAAATTCAGCATCAGCAATTTCTCTTGAAAAGTTCCTGATAAATATAAAGAATATAGATATTGAATTAGATGATGAATGTAGTGATGATTGTAATGATGATTGCAACGATCCGGAGGATGAGGACAAGGGAGGAGATGATGGAGATGACATCCTTGATGATGAAATTGAAATTGCGGGTCCGTTTCTGATAGATTTGTTATCTCCCATGGCAGCAGATGGCTTACCAGTTGCATCAATGGATTTACCAAATGCTGCTTACGACGAAATCGAATTTGAGCTCGACCGTTATAAGTCGGATAATCCCAAGGAAGTTCATGATCGTTCGATTTATATTTCAGGAACGATTGACGGGAAACCTATGGAAATGTGGTATACCGGAGATTATGATTTCAAGGTAGAATTCCCTGACACTGCAGATCATTTAAATCTCACCGGAGATGATCTTAAATTGTATCTTGATTTTCATATTAATAATATGCTTTCTTCTCTGAACAATGCTGATTTAAGCTCAGCAACAGACGGGAACAAAAATGGGATAATTGAAATAGGAAGTGATGATACAGATGGAAACAGGGGACTTGCACATCATATTATTAAAGCGATTCTTGAATCATGCGACCTTGATGATCAACATGATGACGACTAATTTGTATTATAATTCTATAAAAACCCACAGGAACTTTCCTGTGGGTTTTTTATTTATTTAGTAAAGGTGTTCCTATGGTTAATAAAAGTTAACTTGAAAATGAAATAAAATAAACAAACTTTTGATTTATCTTTGTATTGTTTATGGATAAAGTCAAACGTATTATTATATTCCTGTCAATTATTTTTATCTCCTTCTATTTCATTGATGGAGGTAAGACTATAATGCTTATTGGTACTAATATTCAAATCCATCTGAATCATGGTCATAATAGTGAACGTGAAATTCCTCATCAGCATAATCTTAATAAATATGACGACGAAGGAAAATGGATGAAATCAAATTCATTTGAACTTTTATGCTCATTCGGGAGGCCTGCTCTTTTTCGCTATTATCTAAATCTAAGTCCGGCGGAATATGCCGGATCAGTCTGGCAACCTCCAAAGTCTCTGTAAGGGTAATCAATATTATTACAGTATTCCCTCAAGATTAACTTTTACAATCATTTTGAATTCATGATAGCTTTTGTACTATTCAGGTAATTTTCAATAATTTACTGATAAAACTTAAATAAATCTGATCATAATGTACTCGCCTGTTCAGGGAAAAGATCTTAATGGTCTATCAAAAAAAGAAGCATCAGAGATACTTCAAAAAGATGGGTATAATGAACTGCCTTCTTCAAAGCCGAAAAGTGTTATTAAAATTGCCTTTGGTGTAGTAAAAGAACCTATGTTCCTGCTGCTTGTGGTTTGCGGGACCTTGTACTTAATCCTTGGAGATTTACAGGAAGGATTAATGCTTCTAAGTTTTGTTTTTGTGATAATGGGGATTGAGTTTTATCAGGAGAAAAAAACTGAAAAAGCCCTTGATGCACTTAAAGACCTTGCAAGTCCAAGGGCGCTGGTTGTCCGTGATGGTGAAACCTTCAGAATACCAGGAAGAGAGGTTGTTACCGGAGATATTGTGGTTCTCCAGGAAGGAGACAGAGTCCCTGCAGATGCTCTGGTTATAAGGAATAACAATTTGCTGGCCGACGAGTCTCTTTTAACAGGAGAATCGGTACCTGTGAGAAAAAGGGAGTATAAAGAGGGAGAGATTAAGTTCATACCAGGAGGTGATGATCTGCCGGTTGTTTATTCAGGATCTATGATTGTTCAGGGAAATGGATTAGTAAAAGTCACTGCAACTGCATTAAATACTGAAATCGGAAAAATCGGGAAGGCACTTGAATCAGTAAAAGAGGAACCCACCCAGCTAAAAAGGGAAATGGGGATTTTAGTGAAACGTCTGGCTATAATAGGTATACTATTATGTATCCTTGTAATTGCTCTATATTCAATTTCAAGAGGTGATCTTATAAAAGGGTTTCTGGCAGGTATTACCCTTGCAATGGCTATGTTACCGGAGGAATTCCCGGTAGTTCTGACCATTTTCCTTGCTCTTGGAGCATGGCGGATGTCGAAAAAATCAGTTCTGACGCGTAAACCTGCAGCCATTGAAACTCTTGGCTCTGCAACAGTCCTGTGTACAGACAAAACGGGGACACTGACCCAGAACAAGATGACTGTTACACGACTCTTTAATGGTACCGATTTTTCAAAAGTGGTTTCAGGAGATACCTTCTCTGAACCATTCCACGAAATTATTGAATATGGAATTTTAGCAAGCCAGGTGAACCCTTTCGACCCAATGGAAAGGGCGATAATAAACATTGGCGATCAGTTTCTTCAGAATTCAGAACATATACATGCTGACTGGGTAATGGAAAAAGAATATCCGTTATCCAAAGATCTTCTCGCCATGTCAAGGGTTTTTTCAAATACTGAAACTAAAGAACAGGTAATTGCAGTAAAAGGAGCCCCTGAGGCAATCTTTGACCTTTGCCACCTGACTAATGAAAGAATATCTCATTATGAAAAGGCAGTGGCTGAGATGGCCTCAGAAGGGTTGAGAGTTTTAGGGGTAGCCAGGGCAACCTTAATTTCCGGGGAGCTTCCATCACTTCAGCACGATTTTGACCTCGAATTTGTGGGGTTAATTGGATTGTCAGATCCGATAAGGGGAAATGTACCTGATGCTGTAATGGAGTGTTATAATGCTGGTATCAGGGTAATTATGATTACAGGCGATTACCCGGTAACAGCAATCAATATTGGAAAAGAGATCGGGATCAAAAATCCGGAACTCTTCATAGCGGGTTCAGAATTAAATGAGATGCCTGAGGATGTTCTTTGTGAACGCATTAAAACCGTGAATATTTTTGCACGCGTGATCCCGGAGCAAAAGCTTAAAATTGTTAATGCTCTTAAAAAAAACAGGGAAATAGTTGCCATGACAGGCGATGGAATAAATGATGCTCCTGCTCTCAAATCTTCAAATATTGGAATTGCCATGGGAGAAAAAGGCACCGATGTTGCCAGGGAGGCATCTTCCCTGGTATTGATGGACGATAATTTTGCATCCATTGTCGGAGCTATAAGAATGGGACGAAAAATATTCGATAACCTTCAAAAAGCCCTGTCATATATTTTTGCAATCCATGTTCCGATTGCAGGATTGTCTTTGGTACCAGTACTATTCGCTGACTTACCCCTGATCCTGTGGCCTGTTCATATAGTTTTCCTCGAATTAATCATCGATCCGGCCTGTACCATGATCTTTGAAGCAGAAAAAGAGGAAAAAAATGTAATGTCCCGACCCCCGAAAGATATCAACGAGCCATTTTTCGGTGCAAAAAAGATATTTTTCAGCTGCATGCAGGGCATAGGAATCATTGTTATTTGTTTGCTTGTATATTTTATTGGACTAAAAATGGGATATTCTGAAAAAAGTATCAGGACACTTACATTCGTTACGTTAATAGTCTCAAATATTGCTGTTATTCTGTCAAACCGCTCATGGACATACGGGATTTTTAAAATTCTTGCTTCTCCGAATAAAGCAGTTACGTGGATTGTTAGCGGAGCAATTATCTTTCTGATCCTGATCCTGAACATACCATTTCTCCTTGACCTGTTTCAATTTGAAAAAATCGGTTTTGCGGAATTTATTATATGCATGGTAGCTGGTCTTTTCAGCATTACATGGTTTGAAATCTATAAACAAGTGAAGAAAGCCTGAAATTGTTGCTTAACTTAATGCCTTAGAGACAGTATATGAATAAATTAAAGTAATTTTCTGATCGAATCTTAAAGCCTGAAATTATGAAGCATAAAGAAATAATTTCGACAGCATTATCTGCGTTCTGCGGATTAATTGTTTTAGCAGTAACTTTGTTCAATAAAGAGATGAAATTATGGCTTATGGAACATTGGATGGTGGTTTTATTCTTTTTGGGATTATTCCTTGTGTCAATTTCGTTAATTTCGATCTGGGTCAGATATATTCTTAAAGGAATTATTAAAGAATATTATATTCCCCTTAACAGGGAGATTGCTGCTCTGCGGAAGAAGTATGATAATCTGGCTGAACAGGATCCGGAAACTGATCTGCTGGCCGGATTAAAAAACAGTGTCGCTAAATCCCTTTTAATGAGATTGATCAGGTTTTTTATTTAATTTCTCAATCCTCTTTATAACCATGGTCGAACAAATTACTTTGTTTTCAAGAACATCGTTTTCCTCTTCTTGCTTCTCTATGTAATCCATGAATAGCTTTTTCTTTTCCGGATACCTGTCAGTTAATTCAAAGCATCTCTTTTTCAGGTTATCAAATATATAGTCATCCGAATCCTTAATATCATCTTTCCCGATTATTACTTCTTCAATAAGTTGCATTCCGGCTGAATGTATCTGCTGAATTGTTGTCTCTTGTTTTTGAATCAGGGGGTGCGTGAAATCGCTGTTATTTTCGATATAGCCGTCATCAATTATTAAAACACCAGTTTCATTAAGGCTTCCAGATAAAGTGGTCAATGTAGCGTAATAATCCCCGAATACTGGTCCGATGGCACCTAGAATTACAATGTCGAAAGCAGACAAGGCCTTTACCTTCAATCTGATATCTCCGACCTCAAATCTGCAAAGATGTTCCACATTATATTTAATAGCTAACTTCCGGGCATCAGATATAAATTCAGGTATTGCATCTAAACCATAGCAGCTGCATCCGAATTTCTTTGCTGCTTTTATTGAAACAGCGCCTTTCCCACAACCTAAATCAAGAATTTTTAAGTCTGCCATGGTTTATAAAATGCTTGTCAATCAAGCTAATGATTATTTCAGGGTCTGCTCCAATTTCCCAAAGGTCTTTAAGTATATATGGCAGATATGGAAAAAGCTCTTTATCTGTTCCATCCATTGCAGTTACAACACACTCCTCTATTGATTTCATCATAAAATAATTTTGATTTTAATGATATGATGCCTGGCGTTTTGCGCCGTTGTTCAAATCAGAGTTTATTTACCATCGATCAGGACCGGGAGGCCTTTCCCATTGGTCATGAAGATCAGCTTTGAGTTGGGTGATACAGAAATAGCCTTAATCATTTCATACTGTAATAGTCTGTCGCTGAGACCCGTACTCAGTATTTTCTGATAATCGGCAATACCTTGTGCTTCAACTCTTTTACGTTCAGCCTCCTGCCGCTCCTTCTGTAAAACAAAAGTCATCTTCTGTGCATCCTGTTCAGCATTTATTTTTGATTCAATGGTTGCTTTTACAGATGCAGGAAGTGTAAGATTTCTTACCAGAAGTTGTTCAAGCATCAGTCCCCGTTCTTTGAAATTCGATTCGATGGTTGAAAATATACGGGATTGAAACTCATCCCTCTTGGTTGAGTATAGGGCGACCGCATCATAATAAACAGCGTTATCCCTTATCTTGGTCCTGCAGATCGGACGAACAAGTACGTTCCGGTAATCTATTCCTACCTCCTTAAGAATTCGGGGCGCTTCCGACGGGATGACTTTATACAGAACGGTAAGGTCGACAACCACCTCCAGTCCGTCTGCCGATAAAACACGTATGGCATCATCACCCTGCTTATTACCCTCATCATTTATTCCCGACATGGTATAATTCTCTGTTCTGACATCGAACATAACAACCTTTACCAGCGGATTGATCAGGTTTAGTCCGCTTTCAAGAATATTATTATTTACTTTCCCAAACAGCTTCTGTACGCCTACCTGTCCGGGTTCAACCTGAACCACACATTTGAGAGACAAGCCAATGAAAAGGACAATAGCTCCGATTATCTTAATCAGGGTTGTGTGTTTTTGCAAAAGCGGTTCAACCTGGGCGATAAAAAATCCTACAATTAAGATTAAAATTCCTGTTAAAATTACTGTCATAACTTTTTTATTTTTAAAGGTAATAATTTTATTTTATACAGATACATTCACACTCGTGACATACCGGACATTCGTCTCTGTCGCAACCGGTAATGGCTACTGATAACAGTAATACCATTAATAAAACATAAATTTTTTTCATTATATGATAAAGTTTTAAATTATTAATATTCAATGAGTTAATTAACGGTTTAGCCATCTTACCTATGCTTTTCTTTTAAATATGAACAGTGATTTCAGGCTTTTCCAGTATAATGCTGTATGTATGAGCATCAATCCCAGCAATATATACCCGCTGATTTCATGGATTTCATCTATCTCGAATTCGTCAAAATCTGCTGCAAGAAGTAATACAACAGCAATTTGCACTATTACCGAAAGAAGCAGCAGAGTTGAGCTGATACGTCTTAATATGTTGATCGGATTTATCGTGTTATTCATTTTTTCAATTTTATACTAAACATCATAAACCTTCCGAAAATTTATATCAGATGCAGGTTACAAATGAGTAACGTGGAGAATTTCTGCAGACAATAAGAAAAAAACTGGTGGATTAACAGGATTTTGGCGGTTGCCAGATTGTGTTCAGATAACCGTTCCGGAATTTGTCGTTTATACCCGGGACTCTGTCATTCTCTGTATCGGATTCATTTGATTTTACTTTTGAATCATACATAAAGACATCATCTTCGCAACAAATTGAATGGAAACATTCAAAAGGAACTGAAGAATCTGAACATTCGTTGCAGGTACTTATATGATTTTGAAAAAAAGCAATGTCATCAAAGCTGTTGTCGGCCCAAACCAGGTTCAGGCAAAGAGCTAAGATCAGAAGAGAAATCTGTTGTATTGCCTTTTTCATGACTGCAAGTATAACTAAAACAGATGAATAAATATTCTTAACTTAAAAAAAAGTCGCTTTTTATTCTGTTTTTCTTATTGCAAAAAAATCAAATTTTACCGGTCTTTCTGGCATACCGGAAACATTTTAAAGACGCAAAGACATAATTTTTCGTTTTTGTTTTGCAATTATTTTCCCTTCAGACTATAAGCCATCAGAGCATTTCCATGTCTTACATAAAATCTTCCCTGCCAAATTACCGGGTGTGACCAGTGCTGGTCCGTTCCAAGCGGAACGCGAAAATTGCTGATCACCTTAAATGATGAAGGATTTGCCTCAACTAAAGCTATTTCCCCTTTTTCACTATAGCAATAAAACATACCATCGGCCATTATAATATTTCCATCACCGAATTTATCTGATGAATATAAAATTCGTCCGTCAGAGGCATTCAGGCAGCACCACAAATTTTTCCGGTACATTGAACCATAAATGTACCCATCCCATAAAATAATACCTCCAATAAGGTTTTTAAAATTCTCATTTCTCCAATCAATAGTAACACTTTTCCCGTCATCAGACAGCTTTAGCGCAACCAGACCTGAATTAGATTTATCATAATCGCTGGAGCAATAAATTTTTCCCCCTGAATAGACAGGAGTGTTAGCATGGATCTTATTTACCTGGAATTGCGGTACCTGCCAATAGCTTTGACCTGTCAGAGCATCAACACCGATTATTGATTCAGCAGTCATTGTCACAATTAAGGAGGTCTTGTTATGTTTAACATATATTGGTGAGCAATATGCTGATGGCTGACCATTTCCTCTGCTTGTCCATATTGTTTCTCCGGTAAAACGGTTCAGAGCAACAATATTATTTTCTTTGCCCCCGGGAGTACAGAAAAGAATGTCTCCTTCTATGAGCATTGATTCTGCCATACCCCAGGTGGTATTCTTTGCATCAAACTTTTTAAACAGATCTGCTGACCATATCTTATCACCAGTATTGCCATTGTAACAGAAAACTATCCCCTGACCACTTTCGAAATAGACCCGATCTCCGACTATTGTCGGGGTTGATCTTGAACCTATATAATTTTCATGCCATTCCAAGCCATAATTTTTCTTCCAAAGCAATTTCCCGTTATAGTCAAATGCGTAAAGAACTCCTGTAGTATCAGGCATGCCAAGGACAAATATTTTGTCTTTAGAAAGTCCTATATTCCCATGTCCGGCTCCGATTCCTTCATACGACCACAACATTTCCGGACCCTTCGCAGGCCATTGTTTTAGCAATCCTTTATCAGGATATATTCCATTACGCTGAGGTCCTCTCCATTGAGAAAGCTGGCCAAATATTTTGTCAGAAGAAATAATCAGGACAGACAGAAGCGTTAAAACAGTACGGTATCGCATAGCAGAGTATATTGAAAAAACTTAATGCTAAAAAGATAAAGAAATTAAAGATTCAGTCTTATTCTCAGGGTCATCATTAGAAGATAAATGAAAATGTACTGATTAATTAACAATAATTTCGCTATTAACATATTTATAAACTGATTGTAAAATCACATGATGCCTCTTTCCTTGTTTAGTGTTTCAATTTCAGACAGGATTCGTTTGATCGGATATAGTGAAACGTTTTCTGCTGAATACTTTTTACTATAAGCAAATGGGTCATCAAGATCATGTATTAAAAGAATCAGAAATATCATTAAAAAGGATATAACTCCCACAAAAAACAGAGATTCATAAAACGGATCAATCTTTGAGAATATCAGTCCAAAGCACATTAAAGTTGTAACAGATATCGAGATATGGTATCCTGATGCAATAAAGCTTGTATCCCTTATAGTATCTACACGAATAATACTTCTGCTTAAGTTGGACATTTCATTTTTAATACGAACTATATAATTTGCCTGGGTATCGTTTTCGACTTTGGCAAAGAGAGAATTTAAGTATCTGGTTTTGGCAATTAAATTTGTGGTTTTTTCTTTTCGGTAAAACCATTCCAGAATAGTCTTTGAAAGTCCCTGGCAGTATAACATACATTCTTTACTCTTGAGTATCTTTTTATCATCATAGAGGTAAATCAATTCAGAATATATGTTGTTAATTGAAGATGCAATTTCCCCGGGAATTTTTTCACTTTCTTTATAATCAGAAAGAACTCCGCTAAGTAAAAATCCCATTAAAAAAACATTTGCTGCAATTATTCCGGAGAAAAGATTATTTATTGTAAGAAACTCAAACCCAAAAGCGTGTGCCAGGAATTTAATGCCAATTATTATTGTAACAAGAATAATGGCCTTTACAAAAATCCATATGTTTTTCTTACCTGGTTCTTTCATATAATTTAAAGTTAGTGTAATTACATACCTAATAAAATCCCAATGATCCTGATGTGGAATTCTAGAATATTCCAATCTTTAATGCTGCCGAATAAGTGAATCCCATCAGATCTTTACCGGATAGATTTCTGAAGGTGATATCACTGACAAATCTGTAACCTGCTGTGAGATTTAGTTTCATGTACTTCAATAAATTAATCTCAAGAGCAACTCCGGGCTCCAGATTAAAAAACCATGCTTCATCTGAAGGGATAGTGACATGTTGGTCCTCATAAGAATCCTTCAGATCGAGTTCAATTTCGCCAATACCAGCCTCAATAGGGAAACTTAAGTGAACAGCATTTTCAGGTTTGAAAATGTATTCGCCTCTTATTCCAAACCATTGTCCGTCAATATATAACCGGTTTTCCACCTCTCCAACAGGAGTATTTTCGGTTGCAATGAATTTATATCTTAAATCAAGCGAAATATTATTATTGAATACAATACCTGCACCGACACCAGGAATAACGGCAGTTGAACCGGCAATACTGCTAAACTGGCAGAAAGGAGTTATAAAATAACCAATACGCGGAGTACCGGTTCCAATTAATGTTTTTACTTCTTTACTTGTTTGAGCTGTAAGATTTAACACTATACTGCTAAGTATTATTATTAATTTTATTCTCATAATTTCCAGGTTTTCTGATTAAAAGGTTCAATATAAATGAATATGTCACATCGATGGCCCACTTTGCAAGTCTCTATTCCACTTTTTCATAGATTTCATGGGCATGAATAAATCCGCTGGCTTTCATTAATCATAAAGAAATAATCTATATATGATTTGATAATATCTGACTTGTAATTATACAAGTCAGTGCCAGAAAAAAGAGTGATTAATGCTAAACGAATTTTGGCGGTTGCCAGATGTTGTTAGAATAATTGTTCCGGAAATTATCATTTAAACCCGGGACCTTATCATTCATTACGTCAAATGAATTTGATTTTATCTTTGAATCAGTCATATAGACATCATCTTCGCAACAAAATGAATGGAAACATTCAAAAGTATCAGAAGAATCTGAACATTCGCTGCAGATACTTAAATGATTTTGAAAAAAAACAACGTCATCAAAACTGCTGCTGGCCCAAACCAGGTTAAGGCTGAGAGCTAAAATCAGAAAAAATATTTGCTTTATCGCTTTTTTCATCCTTGCAAATATAGCTAAACCAGATTAATAATTATTTGAATTCTAAAAAATCATTAAGCGGTGATATTGTTTGTGTTGGATCCGATCAGAATCTACGATGGTTGTTGATAATAATCCTAAACTTATTGAATATGCCGGAAAGAAAATGTTCCTCTGAAGGTGAATTATTGTTAATTAAGCCCAGCAACCAGATCTTTCCCAACCAGCTTGAATTTATCAGCTTCAACAGGTGCAATAAGGTAAAGGGATGTTCCGGCTTCGAGTCCCTGCTTTACTATAGTGTTCTTTTCATTCATTTCACCAAGAACAACTATCTGCCTGGTTTTATTTTTCTTGTAAACAAATGTGAAGCCGTCAGCTCCGGTATGAATACATTCTGTCGGGACATAAACGACATTTTCGTAGGAGCTAATAATTATCTTATTGTAGGTTGTCATGGCAGGCCTTAACTCACTATTTATCCCATCGACCTTTATAATTACCTCGAACATTTTCGCATCGGAATTTCCAAGCACCTCGCCTATATTAGCAACATCTGTTACAGAACCGGTCCATGATTTCCCGGGCATTGCATCGATAGTCATAATTACTTTCTGGCCAGACTTGATTCTGTTGACTTCAATTTCGCTTACATATGTCCTGGAGATCATTGATGTAAGGTCAGGAAGAGTTGCAATTACCCTGTCAAAAGGATTAACCTGTGACCCGCTCTTTCTTTTGGTTCCGTTAAACTCTTCTTTATATATTACCATACCCTGCGATGGAGCTTTTACAGTAAACTGAGCCAGAAAGTTCTGCAGGTTATCCACAAGTGCCTGTCCATCAGCAAGCTGACGTCTATTAGTCCTTATGTTTGTAAGGGCTCTTGCTCTTCTTAGTTTATAATTCTTAATTTTTTGCTCGAGAGCCCTTTGCTGTTTATTCAGATTTATCTCAGCCTGGCGAATGGTAGCAGGGGGTTCATATTTTGACTGCTCCAGAGTGATCGCTACTTCTTCAACTGTAATAGCCTGATTCTTTATTGCATCCCTCAGGCTTGTCAGTGTTACCGTGGTATCAAGAATTGCCATTTCGAGGTTTGACTGCAGGGTATTCAGGTTTTCACGGGCAGTTTTAAGAGTATTGTCATATTCTGTTCTGTCGAGCTGTGCGATATAATCGCCCTCTTTGACAATTGTACCCTCCGGTACTATGTCCTGAATCTTAAAGCTCTGCAAACGCATATGATCTCCTCCACCGCCCTCATGACCTCCACCGCCACGGTTCTGGCTATTGCTTTGCTGAATTTGAGGTCCCAATATATCAATTGATTTTTCCGCTTCGAGATCTCCTGAATTAGTCACTGTTATTTCAAATGGTCCCTGTTTTACCTCGGTATAAACGGTTGCAGTATCTTTTTTTGAAGTCAGCCTGCCAAAGACTATCATTATAAGTACTATGACGACTGCTACAATACCTGTGATAATTAGTGTTCTTTTCATTTTATAAATGCCTTGTTAAAGTTCAATTCAATTATTAGACAAACGACGGGGTGTTTTTATTTCTTTTATGCAAAGATTATTAAAATAATAAAACAAAAAAATACTCCTTATGAGCTCAAAACAGAAATCATTAGTTAAAATTCTTAAACTCTATCCTTGTCCTTCTTAGTACATATCCTCTTTCCTTAATAAAATCAACTAAACCATTCTTTCTGTTTTGGATTGCCTTAGAAAATTAATATATTGGTTGAAATTAAATCATCTTTTAATTAATCAGAAATGAAATCATTATTTCCCTGCTCCTGCTTACTATTCTGGCCGCTTACCCTGCTCAGGGGAAAAAACTTTCACCGGCCGACAAAAAAGCTACAAAAGAGACTGTAAATCTATTCAGGTCATTATATAATCTCCAGAATAAAGGTGTTATGTATGGCCACCAGGATGACCTTATGTACGGAAGCACCTGGTGGTATGTCAAAGACAGGTCTGACACCAAAGATTTTACAGGAGATTACCCCGCAGTCGCAGGCTTTGAACTCGGACATCTTGAACTGGGAAATGAGAGGAGTCTCGACTCTGTAAGCTTTGTGCAGATCGCCGACCAGATTAAGGCACATTACAGGCGCGGAGGTGTCATCACTATAAGCTGGCACGCGAATAATCCGTTGACCATGCAGGATCCGGCCAGCAGGTCGCGCCGGCAAGGAGGTACAGCCTGGGACATCAGCTCAAAGGAGGTTGTTGCATCAATACTTCCGGGCGGTAAAAATCATGAAATGTTCAATGGCTGGCTGGAGAAACTGGCAGCCTTCTTTATCGGGCTGAATGATGATGATGGCACGCCCATCCCTTTTATTTTCAGGCCTTACCACGAACATTCCGGTTCGTTTTTCTGGTGGGGAACAGATATCTGCACCGATAAGGAGTATTCAGATCTGTGGCGCTATACGGTTTATTTTCTGCGAGATAAAAAGAACATTCATAATATTCTTTATGCATACAACACCGACAGGGTAACCACTCTTGAACAGTACATGAGAGGATACCCGGGCGATGATGTTATTGACATGCTTTCGCTCGATATGTATGACCGGGGTGAAAAATTCGGAGGTGAGCTTGATAATGCACTGAATTTCGTTACCAAAACAGCACTTGGCAAAAATAAGCTTACTGCGTTGAGTGAAACCGGGGAAAGAAGAGGTATGACCGACTGGTGGTCCTCGGTCCTTTTACCTGTTGTAAGCAAGTATCCTGTAGGGTATGTGCTGACATGGAGGCATGCCTTCCGGCCAAGGTTCACAATGGGAGGAAATCCCAACCAGCCATTTCCGGATGACTTTATGAATTTCTATAAATCACCCAGGACACTGTTTTTAAAGGAGATCCAGGAAGAAAATCTTTATAGACGTAAATAGCCAACGGTAATGGAACGTTAATTTGCCATTATTCGAGGGGCATATGGTGTTGTAAAATGTAACATTTGTTACATTTTTTACTTTGTAAAGTTTATGGAAAACCTATCAATTTCCGGACCTCACCTCAATATAAATATATTTTGCATGCGGGTATTTACCGGAGATATCTGACCTGATCTGTTCTGTTGTGGATTCGATATCGTGCCCGCGTGAAAAATCCTCAATATCGACAGAGATAAGTAGCATAAAATTATTATTCCCTATGTACATCGAGCGGATATTATTTATATGCTTTATGACAGAATATTTCCTGACTATTGCCCTGATTTCATTCCTTGCTTCCCGTGGAATGCTCTCCCCTACCATAAGCTTCCTTAGCTCGTTAGCAAGCAGGTACGACATGGTTATTAAAAGCATCCCTACAAGAAATGTTCCCACGATGTCGAAAAACGGATTTATCAATGAAAGGAGGGTAGTAATCAGAACTATTGTCAGTCCGGTCAGTGCTGAAAAATCTTCGACAAGTATAACGAACAGGTTGGTGTCGGTTGAGTCTTTCAACGGCTTGATAAATCCCCTTGGAGAGGTTTTTCTGAATTCATTGAAAGCCACCGAAAACGATTTATACTCGAGCAAAATCGCTACTCCCAATACAATAAATATGTAGAGATAATTTCCGATCGGTTCCGGATTCATGATTTTGTGTATTCCTTCATAAATCGAAAAACAGCCGCCGAGGAAAAACAACAGAACTGCTACAAGGAATCCCCAGAAATATTCTTCCTTGCCGTATCCCAGCGAATGTGTCTCGTCGGCAACCTTTGCCGACCGCTTTCTTCCTATAAGAAGGAAGACCTGATTGGTAGTATCAGCCAGGGAATGAATTGCTTCTGCCAGCATCGCCGAGCTTCCTGAGATAACCGATACTACATACTTTATTACTGCAATTGCCAGATTTGCTCCCAGGGCAAACAATACAGCCCGTAAAGAGTTACTTTCATTTTTCATAAGTGTGTAATTACAATGTAATTACGTATTATAATTCCTTTACCATCCAAATATTGCAGCCAAAGTGGCCTGAATTGCCAAGGGCATGTGGTATATGCCTGAATCCTGATTTTATGTACATTGAGACTGCCCTGGAAAGTTCGGGAAGCGATTCGAGATAAAGCTTGCTGTATCCCAGTTGTTTTGCCGATTCAAAGCATTTCTCCATTAGCATCCTTCCGATACCTTTCCCGCGCCATTGCGGCAACAAATAGAATTTCACAAGCTCGGCACATCCGTCAGGCAGGCCTGGTGTCGGGTAAATACCGCACCCTCCTGCCATCACACCGTTTTCTTCAGCAATCCAGTAAACCGATCCGTGAGCCCTGAATAATTCAAATAAACTGTCAGTTGTCGGATCAAAATAAACTGTTCCGGGCCGGTCAATCCTGAATTCCCTGAAGACTGTCCTGATCAGATCCGCCAGTTCTTTATTGTCCTTCAATTCAATAATACGGTATGAAACTGCGTTAATATCCATGCGGGTTGTTCCTGATTTGAAATTTTTAAAATTACAAATAAATGCTTCTTTTTATTACTTTTAGAAGATTTAATAAACATATCCATTCATTCGAAACGATGATATTGTCCTTCAAATCTCCCATAAAATTCATCCTCATTACCCTTATCTTTTTATTATGGTTTGGTTATGAATTATCTGCCCGTGATTATTATGTCAATGGCAGGGTCACTGATGCAAATGGTGCCATTGTTACTAATGCCAGGATCTCAATGGTGGCAGGGACAACTGAATATTCAGCCAAAACCAAAACAGACGGTACCTATTCACTCAGGATATCAAATATTTATGACAACATTTCAGATCTTATCGAGGTCGGAGTACCATATCCCAACCCATTCACATATTCTGTAAATATCCCATTTATTATTAACAGCCAGGGGGATGTGCGCCTGTCAATCTATAATTTCTCAGGCAAGAAAATCATGGATGCTTTTTTTGATTCAATTGATGCAGGCAGTTACCATATTGTATGGGACGGCTGTAATCAGAACGGAGCGCCCCAGAGAAACGGATTCTACTTCTATGCTGTTACATTCAAAGGGAAAACCGTATCGGGGAAACTGATTAAAGCAACAGGATTTTCCTCATATTCAGCGGGAACCGCAATTGAGCCTGATATGATGCCGCCTGTAGTGGTACCAATTTCAGGGCAGATAAGGTTTCCTGTAATTACTGCCGTAACGTGCGATAATTATTATCCTGTAAGGCTGACTGACATTACAATTGCCGTGGATACGATTATCGATTTTGAGCTTACAATGAAGCAGGAAGTTCCGTTCAAAACCCTGGGAAATCAAATTGCAATGCATACAGGTTCAGAGTACCGGTCACTTATGCTCAAAGGGATAAACCTAGGATCTTCACCTCCGGGTTATTTTCCCGGTGAGATCGCCTATGCCATTTCTCCAGCTGAATACGAAAGCTGGATTAAATCCATGGCAGCTGCAGGTTTCAACAGTTTAAGGATATATACACTTCATCCACCTGTATTTTATGAAAAGCTGGCTAATTATAATCAGCGGCACCCTGACAATCCGCTTCTTCTTTTTCAGGGTGTCTGGCTTGAGGAGATCGAAGACTATTCTGTTCCCGGGTCTTACGACTTACTGAACCTGACATCATCCTTCACCAGTGAAATTAAAGAGGTGATAAATTGTATAAACGGGAACGGGGATATTGCATACAGGTTCGGGAAATCCTATGGCAGATATCTGACAGATGTATCACGCTGGACTGCAGGCTATATTATAGGAAGAGAGATCAGTCCGCAGGAGGTTGACAGTACCGATAACCGCCACCAGTCATTAACCTCATATAATGGAACCTATCTGAGCATAACAGGGGCAAAAGCGACTGAGGTGTTTTGCACCCAGATGCTCGAACAGACAATAAAGTACGAAGCCTCAAACTATTCAGTCAGACGTCCGGTAAGCATCGCAAGCTGGCCGACACTTGATCCGCTTAATCATCCCACAGAGACATATACTGACGAAGATAAAGCCGCTTATGATCTTGCTAAAATAACACTAAAAGATCCGGAACCAGGTATATTTGCATCCTATCATGCTTATCCCTATTATCCGAATTTTATCAGTGAGCAGCCCTCATACAGGACTTTCAATGATCTTTACGGGCCTGACAGCTACCTTGGCTATCTGAATGATCTGAGGGCTCACTATTCGTCAATGCCCCTTGTAATTGCCGAATTCGGGGTTCCATCAAGCTGGGGAAGCGCCCATCAGGCCTTTAGTAATATGCATCATGGCGGCTATTCGGAGCAGCAGCAGGGGGAAAAAAACATGAGGCTGATGCATAACATTGTTGATGCAGGATGTGCAGGCGGCTTCATGTTTGCCTGGATGGATGAATGGTTTAAGCCGACATGGATTGTCAGCTATCTTGAAGCATATGGTATGTTATCGGGTGGCATAACGATCCCGACAAGGCAATTATGGCATAATCTTTCATCGCCTGAGCAGAACTTTGGTCTTATCTCCTTCGACCAGTCAGATATTCTTCCGTTTGCTTCATATCAGACAGACAAGCCTACGGGACCGCTGAAAAAGATAAGCGCCACCAATGATAACAGCTTTTTTTTCCTTGAAATAGAGGCCGGGAGGGCACTTGCTAACGGAGATACCGTAATGGTTGCTTTCGATACTTATCTTGCAAGCTTTGGGGAATCAAAGCTTCCGAACGGAAAGAAACTCGAGAACAGGTCAGAGTTCCTTCTTACAATGGTCTTATCGAACGATACGGCTCTTTATTATGTGACGGAAGCTTATGATATGAATGGACTTACACCAAGGTTTGACCTTGCAAATCATACCTATCAGAAGTTCTACAGCACCGTTACCGACGGAGCTCCCTGGAAGCTGATGCACTGGATCAATGATGGTCATACCGGGAAAGGACAGGATATCGGCAAATTTCCTATTGAAAATGCATCAGATTTCACTTATGGTCAGCGGACAGGAGCAGCCTGGAGTGGTAGTAAAATAAGGATACGCGTGCCATGGACATTACTTTATTTCCGCGATCCGACCCAGATGAAGGTAATCGACGGTGCAGTATCGTACGATGGAGGATATACTTACATAATTTCAGCTGCACAATCTGACGGTATAGCAGTATCGGTATATTTCGATCAGAAAGTCACATCATCATTAGGCAGGTATAACTGGCCTCTGTGGATGACCGTTCCCGCAACTAAAGCAAGGGAGAAAAAATCACTTGATGTTGTAAGAACAGGATTATCTTCTATTCCCGGTTTTACAGATTGATATTCTTTTCGTCTTCAGCAACTTTTGTCCTGACTTTCTTCTTCTTGCTGAAACCCGATCGTTCTGCAGTGCCCCATCCTTTCTTTCCACGCAGGGCTTCAAGATTCCCTCTTACTGCAAAATAAGTATGAACAGGATAAAAGAATGGTTCTAACATTGCAATCCCAATAAGTTTAAGAACATCTCTTTTCTTCCTGTACTTATGGAATGTGATCTCTTCAAAAAGAATGGCCCAAATTGAAAGACAAACAGCGAATGAATAAACAAAAACGAAAAGAAGAAGATAAAATGGCCAGTTGAGGGAGTCTCTTATAATGAGATATATTGTATAAATGAATCCGGCAAAAGCTACAAGCGGTGCCATCCATTCAAAGAAGAACCAGTAGGGATATCCCAGAATACCCAGCTTCCCGTAGTTACTGTTAAAGAACATCTTGCGATGGGTTCGCAGCGATTCAATGAGTCCTCGGGTCCAGCGGGTCCTTTGTTTTCTCATAGATTTCAGGTCAGAAGGCACCTCAGTCCAGCATAATGGATCAGGGATATATGTGACCTCATATTTCTGATCATTCTCAGCCATATACCTACGCATTCTCAAAACCAGTTCCATATCTTCTCCCACGGTTTTGATGTTGTATCCACCTGCATTTATAACTATCTCCCTATCGAAAATCCCCATGGCACCGGAGATAAGCATCAATCCGTCGAGGTGACTCCATGCCATGCGGCCAAGCAGGAATGCACGCGTGTATTCAAGTACCTGGAGACGGGGTAAAAACTGGGAAGGAATTTTAATTTCCCTGATATGGCCGCGTTCCACATCACACGAGTTAACTATTCTAATTACACCACCGGTACCTATAACCTTCTTCTCCTTCTCTTCAAGGAATGGCTTCACAAGCTTAAGTATCGAGTCAGCTTCAATTATTGAATCAGCATCGATCGATACAAAAAGGTCGCTTTTGCAAATGTTTATTCCTGCATTAAGTGAGTCAGCCTTTCCTCCGTTGTTCTTGTCAATGATGGTAAGCCGGTTATATGAAGGATTCTTGGACCTGTAGACACCTCTTATCCTTTCACAGGGTATCCGGTAGTCGAAATAATAATTGACCCTTGTCAGATCATAGGCATCTTTCATAAGCTCAAAAGTATCGTCAGTTGAGCCGTCATTCACTATAACCACTTCAAAGTTATTATAGTAAAGAGACAGAAGGGTGCGGATATTGTCGATAATGGTTTTGCTTTCATTGAAGGCCGGGGCAATAATAGATATCTTCGGGCTAAGCGGTGAAAGAACCAGTGAATTGTAATTAATATAACTGTTCTTACGGAGATATTTTCTCAATGCGATGGCTGAAAAGATTCCAAGCAGGAGGTACGATGCAAAGAGAAACAGGGTCAGATAGAAAATAATATTTCCGAAAATAAATCCCATAGTCGTTAAAGTATTCTGCGGTCAAGTACGTGCCTGACAATAATATTGTAGTTCTTGTATTCAGATTTCATAAGTTTCACCAGAGTCTTTACACCTTCTTCACCATTGTTTTCGATGGCTTTTGTAGCTTCGATCTGGAGCTGAACATCATCTTCCTTATCGAGAACAAGTTTAAGGAATCCCATAAGGGAGGGATCAGGCATCTTTGCCATTGCTCTTATGATCTCAAGGCAGGTATTATAATCCTGGCTCTTATACATTCTTTTCATTACCTCGAGAGATGAGCGCATATCCATATCACCTGCAACCTGAACAGCAAGCCGCCGGACCTCGGGAGATGGATGTTCGAGAGTATCCCTTAAATCGTCTTCAGCGTCTTTCTGTTTAAACTCCCTTATCATTCTGATTGCGAACATTACAACAGTCGGATTGGAAGCCTTCAGGAATTTTTTGAATTCCGGGACAGGCAGATCATGCTGGATTATAAGTTCATGAAGGGTTATCTGTTCCCAGAGTGAAAAAGGCCGGACAAGCTGAAACAGAAAACTAAACGGATCTTCATCAGAGAGCCTTACAAGTGCTATCTGTGCTTCCATCCTCAAGATATCATTCTTTGAGTTAAGAGCCTTATAAATAGCATTATTTGCATCTTTAATATTCATGAAGGCCAGTTCCCGGAATCCCTTTATTTTCTTATGCCACCGGTAGTCATTTGCGCGATTAATCGAATCCCTGTCGAGGCCAAGATAAAGGTAGAGGCCGCAAAGCTTTTCTTCAGCATCTCCCTTAAGGTTAACGCTCACATCTATCATCTGATCAATGAGGGCCTGTCTTCTGTATGTATCGGAAGCAATACTTCGGAACCTGTCCGGACTGCTTCCCGTAAAGAGATAGTCGATGATCATTCCCTGGTAGGTTTCTGCAAGGTACTGCTTAAGATCCTCCTCCTTTTCCATCCTGGTTCTGTTCAGGAGAATAACCACAAGCAGGATAATCATTGTGGCGATCGATATGAAAATGGTAATGATCAGGGCATTGACAAGAGCGAATGATTTGCCGAAGTAATTTATACGCTTGAGCCAGGGGCTGTCTGTGTTAAGCAGAAATAACTTCCGCCTTGGTTCCTCTATTGGTTTTACTGCCGGAGTTGAAACTGCAACAGGAGGAGGTGCAGTAATTGTGTCAGCAATTGGTTCTGAAATCAGGGTTGTATCTGTTGAGATGATGGTGCTATATGCTTGTGTCTTCAGTCATAGTCTGATCCCTGAATCCGGCAACAGTATTATTTATCTTAATTTCAGGTTCCAGATAATTCCTGATCTTTTCCTTATTCAGTCTTGTGACGCGGATCTTGAAAAAACCATCTTCCTCAATCATTATTACATCTTTACCAAGTACCCTGACAACTTTTTCAAACATCAATTCAGCATATGTCTTGTGCCTGAATGCACCGATCTGAATTGGATATATGTCCTTTGAAAGGTTTATTAGGTTATCGAGCCTGTTATTGTTCATCTCCGATGTTATAATGGCAACACCGTCAGTAATGAAAATGGGAGATGGGTGGATGGATACGGCCGAAGTGTTAACAGCCGGACCTGCCTGCGTACAAGTGAATAGCAAAAGAGATAATATGATCAGGATCCGGTATTTCATCACTTCATCTTAAGGGCATATATTAAGTTAACATTTCCTTCGAACCTGTCTCTTTTGGCCGGACCTTCCGTTGCATCATACTCTTCACGGGAATAACCTGCCCCCAGACGTACAGAAAATCTGCCCTTAACATTAAAATTATATGCAAGCCTCACACTATTAGCACTCAGCCGATTAATATCTTCCCGGATCCCATATGGTTCATCCGGAGCTGTACCCGTACCAAGGGTCAGCTGAAGGTAATCAAAATCATTGAAATAACGTCGCACATTCAGATAGAAAGAAGTCCTGGGACCACCTTCCTTGAAATAAACATAGCATTTACCTGACAACCAGTATTTTCCCAGGTATTTTTCAACCGATGCAAGAGCAATAAAAATATTCCTGTCAAAATAATAATAATTAAGTCCCCCCGAGACTGCCCATCCGGCAGGTAAAATCTGCCATAATTCAAATGCTGCTCTGTGTGTCGGGAAAAATATCCCCGGGCTGTAAGCATAGGCAACGTAAGCGTAATTTTGATTTGAGAGACGTGGATATGCTTCTGCTTCAAACTGAAATTCAGTTGCATAAATATTTGTTGTTTCATCAGTAATCAGATTGCCCATGTTGACACCTGCCGATGCGGGACCCCATCTGAATCTGTGACCTGCTCCGAGACTAAAAACCTGCCAGAACCTCGTATAGGGTTTTGTGAAATAATCGAATGAATAACCTGTGCGAAGATCAGTTGATACTGCTGTGTTCTCCTTTGACCAGAGTGAGATATCACGTCTGGCTGAAAGAGCATCGGCATTATCTGGTTCTGTTTTAAGAAGAGTGTCGATTACAGCTGCCGCCTGTTTATAATCCTTCTGCCATGCAAGGATGCGGCCCAGAAGGATACGGGCGTCGCCGTATGAAGGGAAGGCATTTACAAGCTTTCGCGCATCGGTTGCTGCTGTTTCATAGTTGCCCTCAAAAGCCATTGTTCTGATCCTGAGATATTCGGTTTCAGGATTGACTATTTCCTGCGATAAAAGCTGTGAAAGGTCAAGTATTCCGGGGATAACAAACCCAACAAATAGAAATAATAAAAGTCTGCGCATGATTTACTTGTTGAGAATTGATTTGATCTTGGCAACCAGATCAACAGGATTAAAAGGTTTTACAATATAGTCGCTGATCCCCAGTTCACCAGCCTGGCGTTGCATCTGATTATCGCTGAAGGCCGAAAGAATAATTACAGGAGTATCTTTTCCCTGTTCTGACCTGACAAACTTTATAAGTTCGAGCCCGCTACGGTAAGGGAGATGAATATCAACAACCAGAAGGTCATAATCGTTCTTCTGAAGCATCTCAATTCCCACATTTCCATCATCTGCCACGTCAGCCTGATATCCTTCCCTTTCAAGGACAACCGACAGAGTCTTCATTGCCATAGGATTATCTTCACAAATCAATATCTTCATTATCCGATACCAGGGTTTTGAATTACTAACACAAATTAATGCTGTCAGAACTTAGGCAGTTCCTTATGTCAAAATTGGCGATTTTTATCAGCCTTACAAAAGAAATAAGCTAATATTTTGACTGCCTGCATAAATTCTAAGACAAACGTAACAGTTTTAAGTGACCAAAAATTAAGTCTGAGATGCTTTTCCCCCTTCTGGGAAGCAAGTCAGGTCCGATTAACTTATAAAACTCATTTATTATCTCATTATTGTCAATGATCCCGATCATTCCCGGAAGTTTTTCAATAAGCTCAATGAATCTCAGGAAATGGGATCTATAATGAAAACCAGTAACTCAATTTGACCAGAAAAATATTATTCGGGAAAACATCCCCCAGATAACCATATGAATCGCGGAATGAGGCACCGGATGAACTATTGCTGCCTGTACGGTCGCCTGACCAGACAAAATAAACATATGATCCCAGACGATATTCCCATTTGGCAACAAGATTTGAGCGAAACTGATGAAAATTGAAATCGGGATTGACGACCGAAACGACTGTAGGTAGCATATCATCGTAATCGGTAAGAAAGTACGTTCCGTTGTAGAGGAGAGGATTCTGATAGATCTGAACCTCTCGTTATAATTTTTTGAATCAGGAACTGTTACTCGTTTCAACTCTGAATAGCTGCCCTTCGAAATGAAAGGACTTCCATAGTACTGAACTGAAAATTCGGGAGTGAGATTAAGATCGACCCGGAACATAATACTAAGGGTTTTCTGATCAATTGTTCCGAGAATAAATCTTTTATTGTTCAGATAAGTATTTCTTGTTGCCACATATTGAAGCTCATCCTGGTTCTCTTCGTACGATGCAGTTACTGCCCAACTTCAGCATACTGAAAGGACGAATTGAAATTCCTGAGGCGATCGCCCATTGTGAAGCTGAATTATTTCCGGCTTTCATAAACTGGTAGGAAACATGTGCAACATATTTTTTTGATGCATCGGTTCTTCAGGGTTCCTGCAAATTCAGTGGCGGAGGGCATCCGGATGTCATAACCACCCCTTAGCAACCTTGTGTCGATATCCTGTGAATGATATGCAACTTCAGTGCTCAGACTCCACTGGTTATTGAACATTGTTGACAATGCCAGTTCAGCATCCCATCCAAGAGGAGTTCCGTTGAAATTCCAGGAATTCCGCTCCTCAAAACCAATATTGAAAGTGCGGAATATTGATACTGGCTTTGTTATCAGATATGAGATTTTGTTCTGGTTCTCAATCTGGTCAGCTGTCCTCAAGTATCCAAGGTCATTCATTTCGAGGCCGGGAGTAAGCCAGGATATTGCAGTGGAATATTTCCAGAATCCCCCTGCCCCTTTCCCTATCTCTATTTTTCCACCCATGCCGCTAAGGCTCGTCCTTGTATTGTCATAATCGAGATAACCGGCTCCCGGCCGCTGAAAATAGTGCACCGGCGATTCCTGAAGTGCAGTTATTGCTTGCCGGCTTCCTTTGACATAACTGCCCATTACTTTTGCATTTACAAAAAACTTCTTGTCTTTCCAGTGATGGAGCAGATCGAAGTCCACCGGTAAAGGCATCCCTGGTCATGAAATCAAGCTGTTCATCTTCAATGAAACGGTTTGTTGATGTAAACATACCTCCGATCACAGTATTGCCGGCACCATATCCCTGTTGTACCCGTCCGACCATGATAGTTAGTCAGTGGCTCTACTTTTTGAGTGGTTTCATTCCCTTCCAGGTCGGTGATCTTTGCATATTCATTTCCTGTAACACTCTGTATCAGTCCAACTGACAATCCTCCTGAGGTCGTTCCGCTAAGCTTGACAGCATCAAGGATTGTTGTCATATCAGGTGCCTTCACAAAATGCTCATTATCATCATACACCGAATATGTTGGCGAATGTCCGATACGTCTTGAATAAAAAAGGTTCTGCATGTCAAACTTATAATCAAATATTGTTAAACCCTCCAGAAAGAAAGGTCTCTTTTCTTCATAGAAAGTTTCAAATGCTGTCAGGTTCATCACAGAGGGATCTGATTCAACCTGGCCGAAGTCGGGATTGACAGTCAGATCAACGGTGAAGTTGCTTGATATCCCTATTTTGGCATCGAGGCCAGCATTTCCACCCCAAATCCTGCCGTTTTCCGCATATGGATTACCCGGTTCCTTCTTCATGGTTCTTAAGATCACCAAGCACAAAAGGCATTACTTCAAGGCGTTTTGATTTATTCAGACCTTTTATCCCACAAATCTCTCCGAAGTTATATAGCATCCCCGGTCCGGTGCTTGATTGTTTTTCCCAGTTGCTTTCCTCCTGAAGCCTGTCAATCCACCTCCATGTGTGCAATCCCCAAACCTGCTCATCCTTGTTACTGTAACGCAGCTGGCTAAGCGGAACCTCAAGCTCTGCCACCCATGCTGAATCCTCCAGTCCAACCTTACCCTTCCAGACTGCATTCCAGTTAAAGTCCCAGTTCTCTGGATTAAAAAGTACCAGATCGACCTTCTGCCCCCAGGCTGTTATTGTGAACTCAAAACCTGTACGGTAATCACGATAGCTGTCAATTGTAAGACCCATCATATCACCAACAATTTCATCGCGAACACCTGCATACCTGTGTATCTTGTCCGGCTCGTCATCGTAAGCCCGGAAAGCTACATAGAGATATTTGTCGTCATATTGAATATTCAGTTCCGTAGGATAAGTAGGTTTTGCACCTTCCACCGGTTTCCATTGATTATAATCACCTGCCCAGGTGCCTTTTTTCCAGCATTCATCATCAAGCTTCCCGTCGATAACGGGTCTTGAAGTTGAAAGCCGCGATGTCGTATATACAGGTTGTTTTCTGATATCCTGTTTGGGAATTGTATCCTGCTGAACCTGGCTCACAGCATATGAAGATGGTGATAAGGCGACTGAAAATGTCACAAAAAAAGCAATAAAGACCGCCAGGTCTTTCCGGTGAGGGTAATTAGAGGTCATAACAAAAAATTGAAAAACAGAAGTCTCAAAATTAGAAGAATAACTGGTTAATTAAAATGTCAAATAACCTGTTGTGAGTTTAAATTGAAATAATTGGTAAATTTCGGATGTCAAAGATAAAGGTGCGAGGTACGGGGTACGGGGTAAGAGGAAGACAAAAACAGCGAAACGATAAACGACCCGGCAACCAGTAACTAGCAACCAGCAACATTAACTAATTGATTGCAATTCAAATTCTAAAAATAACCTTTATGAAGAAACTACTCTCCATTATCACTATTTGTACACTCGGACTCCCATTAACAGCACAGGATTTGCCGGCGGGCGGCCCGCCTCCGCAGGAGGGAGGACAGCAGATGAAGCAAACTCCTGATGTTTTTATACCGCTTGACACAAAAAATACGAGTCTGGTTTTGAGGGTCAACGGCAGAGACGGAAGATTATACCAGTCGTACCTCGGCAAGAAACTTGACAATATCGACAATCTTAAACAGACAAGGGATGCAGGCCATCTTGTATATGCCACATTCGGCACCGACAATCTTTTTGAGCCGGCTGTCCGTGCAACCCATAACGATGGTAATCCCTCCCTTGAGCTGAAATATTTAAATCAGTCGGTTGAAAAATCATTTGGAGGAAAGAGTGGCGTCACACTCAGCAGAATCTTTCTGAAGGACCCCGTCTACCCTTTCGAAGTGACACTAAACATTAAAACTTATGATGATGAGGATGTAATTGAGCAGTGGGTTGAAATAAACCATACTGAAAAAAAACCTGTTACTATTTACAACTATGCATCATCAATGCTCCATTTCGATGCTGATAAATACTGGCTCACACAGTTTCATGGCGACTGGGCCGAAGAGATGAAAATGCAGGAAAGCCAGCTTACGGCCGGTATTAAAATACTTGACACAAAGCTCGGAACAAGGGCTCATATGTACCAGACGCCGGTATTCATGTTATCGCTTAATGAAAAGTCGGATGAGAATACTGGTCAGGTAATTGCAGGAACTCTTGGTTGGTCGGGAAATTTCAGGTTCCTTTTTGAAGTGGACGAAAAAGGTTCCCTAAGGGTAATTTCGGGAATAAATCCGTTTGCTTCAGAGTATTCGCTTGAACCGGGAAAAATATTCAGAACTCCTTCAATGATCTTCACTTACTCTGATCATGGCAAAGGAGAGGCAAGCCGGAACCTCCACCGCTGGGCAACCAAATACGGAGTGCTGGACGGAACTGGGTCGCGCATGACAATTTTAAATAACTGGGAGGCCACCGGATTCAATTTTGATGAAAAGAAACTTTCGGCTATTCTTGATGATACCAAAAAAATGGGACTCGATGTTTTCCTGCTCGATGACGGCTGGTTCGCGAATAAATATCCAAGGAATAATGACCGTGCAGGACTGGGTGACTGGCAGGAAAACAAGGCCAAACTTCCAAACGGTCTGGGCTATCTTGTCAAGGAAGCCGACGCCAAAGGTGTTAAATTCGGGATATGGATCGAACCTGAAATGGTCAATCCAAAAAGTGAACTCTACGAGACACATCCCGAATGGATACTGAAACTCCCGAACCGTCCTGAGCATTACTACAGGAATCAGCTGGTTCTCGACCTTACAAATCCGAAGGTACAGGAGTTTGTTTATAATGTCGTCGACGGAATGCTTACCGCTAATCCGGGAATTGCATTTATCAAATGGGATTGCAACAGGATGATGACCAATGCTTATTCTGTTTATCTGAAAGACAAGCAATCGCATCTGTATATTGATTATGTAAACAGTCTTTACAATGTTCTTGAACGCCTTCGCCAGAAATATCCCCATCTGCCGGTAATGCTCTGTTCGGGAGGCGGTGGAAGGGTCGATTACGGGGCACTGAAGTATTTCACCGAATTCTGGGCAAGCGATAACACGGATGCCCTCGAAAGGATATATATCCAATGGGGCTACTCCTACTTTTTCCCGGCAATCTCAGTATGTAATCATGTCACATCATGGGGTAAACAATCCCTGAAATTCAGGACAGATGTGGCTATGATGGGTAAAATGGGTTATGATATTGAGGTTGATAAAATGACCGAGAATGAATTGAAGTTCAGCCAAAATGCAATTGCAACCTACAACAGGATTAAGGATATCATTTATGCCGGTGATCTTTACAGGCTTATTTCTCCATATGAAGAGAACCGGGCTGTGATGATGTATGTAAATGATGCTAAGAACAGGGCTGTACTGTTCGGGTACAGCCTGAATACAAGATATGGTGAAACCTTAAACCTTGTTAAGCTTCAGGGGCTCGATCCTGCAAGGACATATAAAGTCCAGGAGATCAACGTATCCAATGAGGGAAGGAGAGGACCTGGAATGGGTGGTTCCGGGATGCCACAGGGCGCAAGAACATATTCCGGTGACTATCTTATGAAGGTTGGTATCAATGTCGGCTCAAATTCACCATTGACAAGCGTGGTGTATGAGATAACGGAATAATGAACTTATCACTCCGAATGGGTGAATTTTAACCAGGTTTTAATTCTCCGTCCCTAAGATAAAGGACCCTGTCAGAATGCCTAATGATCCTTTCATCATGACTGGCTATTATGACGCATCTGTTTTCGTCGTGTGAGCTTCTTTTCAGGAAATCAATAACTTCCATGCCTTGTTTTGAAGCCAGGCTTCCTGTGGGTTCATCTGCTATAATTAATTCTGCCCCGTTGACAAGTGCACGGGCAATAGCAGCTCTTTGTTTTTCACCCTGACTGATCTTGTTTGGAAATGAGTCAGCAAGATGGTCAACTTCGAATCTCTTCAGGTAATCATGTGCTTTATGACGAGCTTCTTCTTTACCAGCTCCGGCAAACCTTCTTACCATCATTACATTTTGAATCACAGTCAATGAATCAAGCAGATAGAATGTCTGAAAAATAAATCCCAGTTTTGAGGCCCGGATTGACTGAAGCTCCTTTTGTGTATATTCTTTTACAAGCTTTCCGAAAAGGTAAATTTCACCTGAAGTGGGGCTTTGAAGACCGGCAAGCAAGGTAAGGAATGTGGTTTTTCCGCTGCCGCTTGGACCCAAAAGTAAAATCATTTCTCCGGGACTTGCAGCAAATGAAATACCTCTGAGTGCGAGAGTTCCGCCATGCGGTCCTTCATACCTTTTTGTAACATTAACAAGTCTGACTATATGACTGGTGTTTTCAATCATGATTACATGAATACTTCCATTGGGTAAATTTTCCGTATTCTCCTGTTCGGAATAACTGAACTTACAAGACTGATTATCATTACCCCTGCTGAAACAACAAGTATCTGGATAACAGATGATTTAGCAGACACCTCAGGGAAAATTCTTTCTACAATCCCGATCATCGGGAAGAAAAGCACAAGGGCAAGGATCACTCCGGTCAATGATAACATCATTGATACTCTGATAACCAGCCGTGGGATAAATCCCCGTGGAGAGCCAAGCACTTTCATAATTGCAAAGTCTTTGCGTTTTTCAAGCACACTTACCGACAGGATCAGGCTTAAAATTGCCGTAAGCACAATGGCAGAAATTAAAGTGACAATAAAAAGCAACGGAATAATGCCGCTTTCCATTTCCTGAATGTTGTTTTTAATGAAAGTGCTTTTATCAAAAACCGCAATATTGATTAATTCTGATTGAATGTCTGATTTTAATTTTTCAATATCTGATCCTTTGTCAGCAAAGATCTGAAAACAGGATACCACATTTTTAAATCCGATTATTGAGTGAGCCTCGTTAATGGAGATAAATGCATACTGGATAACAAACATATTTGTGCCGGTACTGATACCTGTAACAGTCAGCGAATCGTCCCTGATCCGGATTTTGTCCCCTGTTTTTATCTTATATTTGGCTGCAAATGCTTTATCCAGTACAATTTCATTATCCGACTTAACATTCCGTCCTTTTATTATAGCCGGGGGACCGCCTTTCCCGCTTCCGGGATCGAATCCGGTAAGATACAAAGTAGCATTCAGATCATTTTGAAGTTTCACTGAGGCCAGAATAAAGAAAACAGGTGAAACTGATTTAATCCCCTGGATTTTGGTTAGATTTTCCTCATAGGCTGCCGGCAGAAGTGATGTACTTCGTAAAATATTTGTGGCGTGTTCCTGCATTACCCAGAGGTCAGCATCATTTGTTCTGACGTACTCTACTGATCCGTAAGATACTCCTTTGTAGATAGCGACAAGGAATAGCATCAGAAGGGTGCATAGAGATATGCCAAATGCAGTAAGAATATATCTTACACGGTGTTCAGTCAGTATATTGAAAGCATACATAATCAATCGAACATTGGTACAGTTAGTTTCAGCCTGCCTTTTATCCTGGTAAATATATCTCTGATATCTGTACCAGTGACAGTTATTCCATGATTTTTAAGTCCTATTTCTGCTCTTCCGGGATCCGGAGTACTTTTTAAAAGCTTTACAGCGTTTTCAGCAAGTTCCCTTGTACCGCATGGATAGGTTTGCGTCGTGCACGGAATGTTATCTATCCAGGCATGTAGATGAACTATAGCTCCTGTCTGAGGGAAATCACGGTAAATCATATAGTGTTCTATCGCATCGACTGAAACCCTTACCCTTGGATCATGCACGCTGGGAACTGAAATCAGCATCGCCCCATCCATTTCATCATAACCTTTTATTAGAAGCAGATCTTTCCCGAGTCCCTGTAATTGAGATTTGTCAACTCCCCGGGCTGTCATCCAAAAAGATGTGCCTTCTGTTTTGTAATAGGCGTTCCTGATGCTCAGATTACCATAACTTAGTCCCTTTATCTGATAGAGTCTGAAAAGATGATCAATAAGATCCTGATCCAGATATTTTGTTAACGGGAAAGGAGCCGGCAGGACACCAAGAACTTTCATCTCTTTTGCAAAAATAATGAGATCGTCAATTTCAGGAATCTTCTGGTCTTCGTTTATATCAAGATCTGTATCTATCTTGTTTCTGAGTACGAAGTGTGATGATATTACCGGGAACATATATTCAAACATTTTCTCAGGGCTGAACTTGAACCTGACAAATCCAACCTCGGGAGTAATGCTGTATCCTGTAACATTATCATCCCTGCCATCGTCAACAATGGTGAACAACATATTTGAAAGAGTTTTTACCAGAGCTATATAACAGGCTGACTTCATGTCTGTTCTGTAATTTTTAAGCAGAGCGATAGATATAACTTTTTCTTCCTGTCCCTTCCTTACATACGCTATCGGATTATCGAGATCAATCAGATTAAGGACAAAATCTGATTTCCCGAAAGGATCAATTAATTCATTCCCTTTCCATATTATTTCATCCAGCAATGAATTAAAGTTCTTTCCGGGGTCAGGGAATCCCTGAATCTTAATGACTTTAAACCTCATTAACTGACATATTAAGATTAATTAGCTGTCATAACTTATCAAGAGAAACCATATCGTCAAATGATTCTCTTTCACGTAGAAGTCTGTGTCTGCCGTTCATCGCTGACACTATAGCCGGACGTGGGAATCCAAATGATGATTCCCACGAGGTAAAGTAAGCACCGCTGTCCATTACAGCAATTATTTCTCCCGGAACAACTTCAGGCATCTTTTTATTACGGTATACTATATCTGCACTGAAACAACCCGGGCCGGTAATTGTTGCTTTACCCGAAATCTTTCGGTTAACATCATTGCATAAAATTATTTCATGATGCTCGTAAAAGGTCGGCATAGTCAGAGTACCAATACCTGCATCCGTAACGAGCCACTTTTTTATCCCTTTACGCTCTTTGACCTGATGAATTTTCAACAGAAGTAGCTGGTTGTGGCTTGTAATACATCGTCCCGGCTCAAAAATGAGCTCCGGAAGCTTTCTGTTCTTAAACAGATCAAACACACCGGATACAACAGAATCTGCATACTTACTGAATGAAACATTGTTGTTATGCAGCCTGCGGGAAGGAAGACGATCAAATGTCTGGTACAGTAACATTTCAAATGTGGTCATCTCCCTTGAATCTGGAACTCCAAGACCTCCGCCTACATCTAATACATCTACTGTAAATCCTGCCTGATAAGCATACTTTAATATTTTATTAAGCTTTAAAAGCGCTTTCCTGTAATCATCAGGATTCTGAATGCCTGAGCCGATATGAAAATGAAAGCCCCTGAAATTGATTTTTGGCATTTTCCTGATAACCTCCATGGCATGAATTACTTCACCCCCTTTAAGATCCAACCCGAATTGGGATCCGCTTCGACCAGCTGTGGCGCTTCCTTTGTTCATACCTGCCGGGACAAAATCAGGATTAACTCTCAGGAGAATATCAGTGGATTTATTCAGGCTATTGCAAAGATTATTTATCTGAACAAGCTCATAGATTGAGTCTACATTTATTAACCTGACATTATTCTCAAGGCAATGTGTTATCAGCCTTTCTGTTTTGTACGGTCCGTTTACTATTATCTCACTGCCCTTGAAGCCAAGCTTAAGAGCAAGCATCAGCTCATACCCGCTCATTATTTCAGCATTAAGTCCTGCTTCTTTGATTATTTTAATTATTCCGGGAACAGGATTGCACTTGAATGCGAAATGGACAGATGTTTTTTCCGGATATTTTGCTTTTAGGGTGTTAACGAATGATATTGCAGTTTGTTTAAGTCTGTCCTCATTTACAACGTGTAATGGAGTTTCATAAATATCGCTTAACTGAACCGTACTGCAACCTCCAATGGCCAGCACGTTTGAATTATCAGCCTCAAGTTCCCATTTATCAATAATCCGGTTAATGATCTTCATAATATCAGTAATTCTGCAAATGCTTTGAATAGACAGCAAAATGCTTATATGGTTTCATTTCGAACAGATCAGAAATATGGATTACCGATTTGTTTTCATTTGAAATCCAGGTGGTTGTAACCGTAGAATACTTCCTGAGTATTTTAATTGCGGACTTTATCATCGCTGCGGAAACCCTGGTGTGCTGGAATTCTTTCTTTATCCCGACAGTATAAATTATCAGTTCTTTTGTCCTGTTCCTTTGCATAAAAAGACCAGGAAGATTCCAGATCTTCATTTTCCCCCTTAACGGCTTGATTAAACTGTTAAAATTAATGACACACTGAAGAACACCAACAGGCTGACCTTTATACTCGGCAAATAATATGAGCTCAGGTCTGGTGACAAAAAAGAGGAATTTGGCAGAAAACCTGTACTCCTCCTTTTTCAGGGGCAGGAAGTACCAGTTGTTTTCAAATGCATCATTATTTATGCCACGCATAATTTCAAGATCCCTCTTCATCCGCCAGATACAGAACTTTCTAAATTTGATGTCTCTGCCATAGATACTTGAATCAGGTTCGGTACCATATTTTGACAATGTAGCCTGTATATTGTGGTTAATCCTTGTATGAAAAACTGATAATTCTGAAAATCCCGCTCCGGCCAGCAACCCTGGGTAATAGGGCGGGTTATATGTCTCAAAGAAAACCGGTGATGAATTATAGTTATCAATCAGCATTCCAAGCTCTGAATAATGATTTGGATTAAAAGGACCTTCCAGAAATTCCGCGCCGGAAGCCTGGCACTCAGTTTCAATTTGTTTAAAGAGATGCCTTACTGCAGTGATGTCATTAAGTGATTCAAAATATCCGAAAAAGGCTGATTTCTTATTCCATCTCAACCAGTGCCGGCGATTTATTACTATTATCGATCTGCAAACAGGTTTATCGCCGGAATAACAGACATATACCTTTAGGATAACACCGTCAAAGTATGGATTCTTTTTAATATTGAGCACTCTCCTCACTTCAGAAACCTGCGGAGCTACCCAGTTCAAATCATCCCGGTAGATTTCATACGGTATTGAAAGAAAGTCTTTCCATCCTGTTTCCCCTGAAATTTCCCTTACAATATATGACACTATTGTTTTCTTATTTGTTCAACAATATATGCTTTGTATATAAAAGACCTGTCTCTTTCGTGCAGAGCTGAAGAGAGTCCTTCGATAGGAAATATCTTATCTGAAAGGCTTTCAGGTCTGGTTCTTGTGACCAGATGATTACGGTATGTTATTATAGCACCGTCTCTGGCCACTCTTATGGTTTCAGCAAGAATATCTTTGAATTCCTCTAGAGACATCCACTCAAAAATATTGGTAAAATTAAATCTTGAAATTGTTCCTTCAGGAATTGTTCTGAAGTATTCAAAGCAACCGGAAGTAACCATTTCAATACGATTTAACCTGTTGCGTATAGTCTCAAAATTTTCCTTTTCCAGATATGCAGGAAGGTTGTTTTCAAAATAATTCCCAAGCAAAATATAAGCAAGAAAATAGTTTTCTTTTACAGGCAATTGTGTCACAGCTCTTTTTATTGCTGACCTGTAATATTTTCCGAAGGAGAATGAAGGATCAAGGTATTTATAGAAAGCGCGGTCGAAAAGAAGGCTTGCAAATGCACGGCTGAGAAAAACACGGCAAAAAAAACGCCATCGCGAATTATCCCATTTTTCATTAAATAATCGTACCCGTTCTCCTTCACTTTGTGATGCAAACAATTCATTTATTACACGCTTCCCGATCAGGATTCTGAATATGTTTTTAAGAAGGTGCATATATCTTTCATACCTTCCGCAATGAATGATTCCGCAATTTATGTCTCTTGTCTTATTGCTCCAGTATGACTGTTCTGCATCTGGTAGAAAAGGTTTAAGCTTTTCAAATAATTCCAGCCTTCTTTCCGATGGTCTCACTCCCAGAAACTCCAACAATTCATTGTATGATAAATTACTGAATGCACTAATCTTAAGTGAAAGTAAATAATTCTGATATCTGCTGAGGTCAAGGCAGATTACTTTTCCCGGATCATCAATCAGGAATGCTAAAGCGTTGCAGCCACCTGACGTGATGGAGAATATCGTATCATTATTTTTAATCTTAAAAGCAATCCTGTCTATTTCGGGATCTTCCCAGCATTGTGCATACAAAATATCCCTGAATACCTTTGAATGGGAGAATTTCTTCCTTTTCGGAGCTGTGGAAATCCTTGATGAAGCATCAGGAGATACACCAATGACAGTATGCACAACAGCCCAATCAATTACTGCAGGGAGACCAATTATTATGGCGTGAATAAATTTACCTGTAAAAGCTGCTACTATAAGCCCTGGAATAAAAAGTATGTACTGGGCATTATGCCGGAATCCGTCAAAATTTATGAAGAAATTCAAGGGCTCCTGATAAAGCTTTTTGATTTGGGCAAAACCGGGTAAAATGGCTGGAGTAGATTCCATATAATCCATGTAGATCTGACCAAATTCTTTTTTAAGGGTCTCTTCTTCATATTTTATTAACTGCAGATAATGCAGATAAATTAACAACGGTATCAATAAGCCTATTGGTCTTAAACAAAATGATAAAGATGTAAATGCAATAAGATCAGCAAAATAAATTGGATTTCTTACAAAAACATAAGGCCCTGACACCAGGAGTCTGCTATCCTGAATCCTGAATGACATCACGGTCCTTGATGTCAGGACACTTCCACCCCACATACGTATCAGGGATGCAAAAATAACCAGCAGGGCAACAATAATAAAGCCATAACGTATTGATAATTCAGATGACAAACCTATCCATTGGCCAGCTGTTTCAATTATGACAGGTGTATCTTTAAATGCAAGAAATGATAGCAGGGATATAATTAAAACAATTGAAAGGGAGATGAATATTCTTATTTCAAACCATTTTTGCCTTATACTGCCAGACAAAGCTTGCATATTAATCCGTGTTATTAAATCCGGTTTTTATTCTGATTGACGCTGGTATAATTTCAATTGAAAAAGGAGAAAATCCCAGCACTTCTCCATCTGCTTCAATGGTAATCTTTGTATCAGAGGTAATATCAAGCCTTTTACACCTTTTTATTGTGAAATAAGGGGACAGAATATGTGAGCCGGAATAAACTTTGGTCAGGTTAAACAATCTTTTAATGACATTCATTTCGTGCATTAAAAGCACATCAAACAGCCCATCATCAATTTTTGCATCAGGTGTCAGTTTCATACCGCCTGCACACTCTGTACCATTGCCGGCAACAACTCCTATTAGTTTAAATTTACCGGCAGGTTCATCGTCAAATCGTATGCTCAATGACTGAGGTTTTAACATAAGAACCTGAATTGTGGAAGTCAAACCAAAAGCAACAGTGCCACCCAAGATTTTTTGCTTTTTTCCGACTGCGGAAGCAACTTTGCTTCCAATTCCTGTCTGACATTCATTTATAAACAGACGTTCAGCAGGTTTTCCGCCAGTATTGTAATAGGAGATATGACCGACATCCACAGGCTTGCTATTACTATGTACAATCAGATCCACCTGCTGGCTAATGGATCTGGGCAGCCTAAAACCACCTCCTATACCTCTTCCGGTACCGCAGCTTATAATGCCAAGATCGCATAAAGGATTTATTGGTTTATTTTCAATAAAAAATCCATTTACTATCTCATTAACTGTTCCGTCTCCACCGACAGCAATTATCATTGATGCACCATTTATTACAGCATCCCTAGTAATAAATGTTGCATCATCTTTACCTTTTGTAAAAATCAGATTAATATTAGAATCGGAAATCCTTCTGATTTCTGGCAATAAGGAATCGGCAATTTGTCTTGCTTTACCACTGCCAGCCGTTGGATTTACTATTATTTGTATACCGCTGGTTTTCAATGCATAGTCCTGAATCAAGTAAAGTTAGACAAAAAGATTCAGCCGGCAGATACTTTTCCTGAAATACTTTAGAAGAATTATTTCCCATCCCACCCTGCCAGTCTTGCCCAGAGCCACCAGGCGGCATAAGCTTTCTGGTTGCCATTTAATGGCTGCGTGTGAGCGGCAGAACATATGAACCAGTCCACTCCCTGGGTATGAGTGTTTTGCCACTCAGTAGCCCAGTTCCCGTCGCGGGTATCATCGCCATTAGTGTCGTAGGCACATGCATCGTCGGGTTTTTTGCCACCAAAGTATATCCCGTCAGGATTATAGCATTCTATATCGGCAAAATCGTAAAGTATCTTTTTGTTTTCAGTGCAAAAGTTTCTTATCTGCTCATTTCTGAGATGAAGATTTCCTGTTAAACCTGTTCCGTCAAGATGACCGGTCATATAAACGAATTTCACAGCGGGGAAATCACGTTCAAGTTCATTCATCAGGTTCAGGTAGGTGTTGATGTCAGCCACAGTAGCATTTGAAACCTGGCCGCACCATGCCCAGATTATGACATTCACATCGGTATTCGCTGCCAGGTAGGTCCTTGTTGCCGAAGCCCAGGATGTCCGGTCGGGATTTCCCAGATCGCCGTTCATTGCATAGTCGTGAAGGTCGAGGGCACCGTCGGTTCCTCCATTGTTCCATGAATATGAAGTGCCCTTGAAAGATACAAGGCCTGACATCCCTTCGGTGAGCTGGCTGCCGTGCGATGTGTGGCTGTAAGCAATATGAAGATTATCCTTTGCTGCCAAAATCCACTCTGAAGGTATCGATGCAAGTTTTGTACAGGAATGATCAATTATAAATCCGTCACCTGCCACAGGTCCCGGATCGCTCTCCTTATTGCATCCTGTAATCAGGGCAATAAACAGCAAACTGAGAAATATTTTAAAATATCTCATAAGGTATTTTTTAAATTAATAATAAGACTCCTGCTCTGGCTTTCAAATTGTGTCCTCTGCAGATTTAAACGATAAAAGTATCGGAATGTTGCATTTCATCTTTCAGACCCATTCTGATATAAACCGGGCTGACTATTCTTTTTAGTTCAGGGAGCTTTCTATAGAAAAAGAATGCAGCAATGATACAACTTATGCCGCCAATGAGGAGTGTAAACGGAGTTCCAACAATTTTCGCCAGGCTGCCTGCCAGCAGGCTCCCGAAAGGGGCCGTTCCCATGATTGCAAGAGAGTAAAAGCTCATAACCCTTCCGCGTTTGTCATCATCTGTTATTGTTTGCAGTATCGTGTTGCTTGCAGCAGTATGAAGCATCAGTCCCAGGCCTATAATAATCATAAGAAAAAGAGAAACAGGGAAATATTTTGTCATTGATAAAGCGATAAGGCCGATACCGAATATGGCCGCCGCTGAAGGTATTATCCTTCCCAGTTTTAATACGGTTTCCCGTGAGGCAAGAAATACGGCACCTGCCAGAGCACCAAGACCGGCAGCTCCCATGAGAAATCCGAATGTGGAGGAAGTTCCATGAAGGATCTCCTTTGCAAATACCGGCATAAGCACCTGGTATGATGATCCCATGAAACTCACAATGCCAAGCAATATAAGTAAATGCTTTATGGGAGCAAAGCCAAAGGCGTAATTGAAACCTTCCTTCATTTCGTCAAATATGTTGCCCGCCTTCCGGATCACTTCCTTCTTCTGCACATGCATTAAAAACAATGAAATCACAACAAAAACATAGCTTATGGCATTTATAAGAAAGCAGACTCCCTCATTTGTTGTGGCCAGCATCAAACCTGCAACGGAAGGACCTATCAGGCGTGCTCCGTTGAACATCATGGAATTCAGGGCAATAGCGTTCCCAAGGTGTTCTTTCTTTTCAACCATCTCAATCACAAATGAATGTCGTGAAGGCACATCAAATGCATTGACACACCCAAGGATAATACTCAGAACGACAATATGCCATATCTCGATCACTCCTGTCAGAGCAAGCACAGCGAGTATCAGAGCCTGAACAAGAGAAATAATCTGTGTGATAAGCAAGACCCTGTACTTGCTGAATTTGTCGGTGACAACACCCGCAAGGGGAGAAAGAACAAAGGTTGGTATTTGTCCTGCGAAGCTTACAAGTCCAAGCAGAAATGCCGATCCTGTTAAATGATATACCAGCCATGGCATCGCGATCCTCTGCATCCAGGTTCCAATAAGCGAAATGCTTTGCCCGGTGAAAAAAAGCTTGTAATTCCTGTATTGTAGTGAACGGAATATAGTCTTAAACTTTGAAGAAAAATCCATAATCAGATCCGGATTTGCTGAAATGTATTCTTTAGAGTTGCTAAATTTAATTGCTTATAAAGTATTCTCTTAAGATTCTTGGATTTTAATATCCGAAAGGAATTACCCCCAACCCCCCAAGGGGGGCTATAAAATCATCAATAAATAAGTCCCCCCTGGGGGATTTAGGGGTAAAACTATCATCCTTCAGATTACTCTTAAAAGATACGATATTGCAATAACAATTATTGTGGACGATGAAACTCCGATAGGAAACCATACCGGGGCGATCCATGGCTTGGGAATCAGGAACAGGACATCGATGGTTTTGAGCGTCGGAGGCCATTTGATCAGAATGTAAAGCGACAGATAGTAAAACAGATCCCAGAAAGCAAAAGTCCAGAGGAAGAAGATCCCCTTTTCCAGCCAGGTACTGCCAACAAGGTAAGCAATAACCACAAGCATGATTATCGTTGCCGCCTCACGGGTCATTTCAATTTTCAGATATGATGGGGCTATTTTTTCAAGCGATTCCCTGTTCGATTCCGAATCAAGCATTCCAAGAGCCTTACGGAGGTAAACAACAACCACACCCTCAAGGTGAGCCATTGCTAGACCGAAAACCGCGAGAAGAAATAACTTCAGGAACATAATGTGAAGAATTAATTAAATAGTACTGCTAAAAAAGATAAATTTAAATTTTTATTTATGAATTCAAAAGAGAGGGTATTAAAAGCATTAAGGAAACAGGTCGGCAATCCCGACAGAGTTCCTATACAATTTGACCTGTGCAGGCAGCATACTGAAGCTTTCGGGAAAAAACTCGGGATCGCACCGGATTATTCATTGTCATATTATGAAGATCTGACCTACAGGATCTCTGCTAACGAAATCAGGACAAGAATGGGGAGCGATGTTGTAGTGGTTGGCGCGACGGTGCCGTCAGGATATTCGCCGGAAATTATTAGCGGCAATATCACCAGGAATGAATTCGGCATGCATATGAAACCCGGACCATTATATGTGGATGTTGTAAAATGCCCGCTTGAAAATGCAGCTTCTATAAGCGATATTGAAAGCTATTCTTTCCCTGACCCCTACGCAATTGGCAGATTTGAAAAAGCCAGGAGAGACATTGATAAATATGGTGACAGGTATTTTGTGATCGGTGATGTCGAGATCTCTCTTTTTGAAATGGCCTGGCATCTAACAGGACTTGAGAAATATATGATCGGGATGCTCTGTGAAGAACCCTGGCTTGAACCTCTTAATGATCTAGTGGAAGAATGGAGTACCGGGCTTGCTATCCAGCTTGTAAAAGCCGGAGTGGATGCAATATGGTTCGGTGAAGATCTGGGCAGTCAGACATCAACGCTGATAGCACCCGATGACTGGAGAACCAGGTTCAAGCCGCGCAATAAAAGAATGATCGAAACACTTCGCAGGGAAAATCCCGAACTTATAATAATAATGCATTCCGATGGAGCTGTTGCACCACTGATCGATGATTTTATTGAGATTGGAGTTGACGTATATAATCCAGTCCAGCCAAATGTAGCAGGGTCCGATCCGCAGGAGCTAAAGAACAGGTATGGTGATAAGATATGTTTCTTCGGAGGAATTGATCAACAGTCGCTTCTACCTTCCGGTGATATCAGGATGATAAGGGAAGAAATAAAAAAAAGAATCAGTATTCTTGGCAAAAACAGGGGTTACCTGCTGGCTCCGGCCCATATCCTTCAGACGGATGTGACAACTGATACAATTGAGGAAATGATTAAGACCGTTGTTGAATTTGGCAGTTACTGAGCTGCAGGAAAGTATTTCCTCTTAAAAAACAATGCAACATTTACCAGTAATATAAGGACCGGCACTTCAACAAGAGGTCCAATTACAGTCGCAAAAGCGGCCTGGGAATTGATGCCGAAAACAGCGACTGCAACGGCGATAGCCAGTTCAAAGTCATTACTTCCTGCTGTAAAAGCCATTGTTGCTGATTTTTCGTACCCATTGCCCATCCATTTTGCCACAAAAAATGTTGAAAAGAACATTATCGCAAAATAAATTGTATAGGGAATTGCGACCCTCACTACATCAAGAGGTAACTCAATGATTTTCTCTCCTTTCAATGAAAACATTACAAAGATTGTGAATAGCAGGGCAATGGGAGTTAACCATGATATTTTTGGAATAAACTTCCCATAGTACCATCCGTCACCTGATACCTTCCGAAGTAAAGTATTGGTAATTAGTCCGGCCAGAAATGGAATACCAAGGTAGATTAAAACAGTTACTGCTATTTCGGATATGGAAACTTCCACTACGGAACCACTTAGTCCAAACAAAGGAGGAAGAAGAGTGATAAAAACATAAGCATACACAGAGTACAGGAATACCTGGAAGAGGGCATTGAATGCAACAAGACCAGCTGCAAGTTCCGTGTCGCCTTTTGCAAGATCATTCCAGACAAGCACCATTGCAATGCATCGGGCAAGTCCAACCAGGATAACACCGACCATAAGGCCAGGATGATTATGGAGGAATAATATTGCCAGTAAGAACATAACTATTGGCCCGACAATCCAGTTTTGCGTAAGGGACAAGCCTAAAAGCTTAAGATTTTTAAAAACCAGGGGTAGCTTTTCATATTTCACTTTGGCAAGAGGTGGATACATCATAAGTATCAGTCCGATTGCTATTGGAATGTTTGTTGTACCGGAGCTTAAAGAGTTCCAGAATCCTGAGATACCGGGCAAAAAATAACCAATTATTACCCCGGCAAACATTACAAGGAATATCCAAAGAGTCAGATACCTGTCAAAAAATGAAAGTTGTTTTGTTGTTCCCATACTATTTAATTTGAAAACGTGAAAATTTTAATATAAAAAAATTATGATTGTTTATTTGCTGAAACAGTAATACTGAAAATTCCGGTATCACCTGCATGAAAGGATTTTATTTCATTTGGATCATTATACTCCGCTAACAGAGAATCCGGAAGCTTTATTTCTTTTTGCTTATGTATCTTAACATTAAGAAATCCTGTTTTCTCAACTATTTTCAGGTATTCAGTCATTTCGCTTGCTCCTGAAACACATCCCGCATACATTTCAGCATCTTTTTTCATTTTATCAGAAAGTGTACCTTTTAACACCACATCTGAGACACAGAAGTGTCCCCCTGATTTCAGTACTCTGAAGATTTCTGAAAATGCTTTTGATTTATCCGGTACCAGGTTCAGGACACAATTTGAAATTATCACATCAAATTGTTTTTCTTTAAAGGGCATGTCTTCAATATCGCCCTGAACAAATTCGACATTAACATATTTAAGTTTTTCACAGTTTTTCCGGGCTTTTAAAACCATAGGTTCTGTCATATCGAGACCTATGACATAGCCTGATTCTCCAACTAATGCCCTTGCTACAAAACAATCATTCCCGGCACCACTTCCAAGATCAAGTAAATGATCACCTTCCTTTATTCCTGCATAATCAGTTGGTATCCCGCAACCTAGATTCATATCGGCATCTGGATTGTATCCTTCCTGCTTTTCATAACTCTCACTGAAAACTGTGTAATCCACACCTGCTCCACAGCACGATGAGCTACCACAGCAGGATTTATCTTCATCAATTTGTAACGCCATTTTCCCGTATTTCTCTTTAACAATGCTCTTTAAATCTTCTGCTTTCATTTTCAATGTTTCAAATTTTTAATATAAAAATCCCAAAATTCCTTTTTAATCAAATCCCTAATTCTCCTGAATTCACTCATTATAAAATTTTCCGACCCTGTTGCATGAGAAGGATCTTCAAAACCCATATGCAATCTATGTTTTACCTTACCCATGAATACCGGGCATGTTTCATTTGCATCATCGCAAACTGTAATTACATAATTCCATTGATCATTGAGGAAATCATCCACAGATTTTGGTGCATTCTTACTGATATCAATCCCGGCTTCAGCCATTACTTCAACTGCTTTTGGATTGATCCTTGCGGCAGGAAATGTTCCGGCAGAATGCACTTCGATATTCTTATCGAATGATTGTAAGAAACCCTGTGCCATCTGGCTTCGGCAGCTATTGCCTGTGCAAAGGACTAATATCTTCAGGTGATTTTCTCTCTCTTCCATAACTTGTTTTGAAAATTATACAAATATAAAAACATTTCGTATATTTGCGAAATATTGAAATAAAAACTCCAAATCATGTCAGGCAAATTAGAATTTACTCAGGAAGTTCGGGAGATTGCCAGGATTTCCAAAGCGCTGAGTCATCCGGTAAGAGTTTATATTCTCCAGAAGCTGTCAAAAATGAACTCATGCTGTTATAGCGGAGATCTTGTTGAGGAACTTCCGATTGGCCGGTCAACTCTCTCTCAGCACCTTAAAGAACTAAAATATGCCGGATTGATTCAGGGAGAAATTAATCCTCCATATATTAAATACTGTATCAACAGGAAAAACTGGGAAAAGGCCAAAAGGTTCCTTGATGATTTCCTAAATAACTCTCAATCTATAAATTTTTCCTGTGAAGAATCAGAATCTCTTATTCAAAAATAATTTTTTATCAATCATTTGGTTTTTACAATATTAAATATCTGATAATGGAAATAAAAATCTTAGGTACCGGGTGCCCGAAATGCAAAACGCTCGAAAAAGTAACTCGGGATGCGGTTTCGGAAACAGGTATAGAAGCCACAATCGAAAAAGTTGAAGACATAGTTAAGATAATGGAGTACCATGTAATGCATACACCTGTGCTTGTTATTAACGAGAAAGTCGTACTCAGCGGACAAGTTCCAACTGTGAAACAGGTTAAAGAAATCCTAATTCAAAATCAATAATAATAAAGTAACTATGAAAACTTACAGATTAATAATCGCATTGTTATTAATGGTTCCATTTTTTGCGTGTACAGCACAACCATCTAAGAAAGAAGTTAAATCTTCTGATAACAACTCAGATAAAATTGAGGCATATTACTTTCATTTTACCGCCCGTTGCGTGACATGCAGGACAATTGAAGCAAACGCCAAAGAAAATCTTGAAACTCTTTATCCAAACCAGTTCAAACAGGGTTTAATAACATTTCAGTCGCTTAATCTGGATGAAGCATCCACCAAGCCCGTGGCTGAAAAGCTTGGAGTATCAGGTCAGACTCTTTTGTTAGTTAAAGGCGATCAGAAAATTAATCTCACCAACGAGGGGTTCTTATACGCTGTGGCTAAACCAGAGAAATTCAAGGAAATTATCAACGAGAAAGTTGATGGCCTGATGATTAAGTAGGTCAATGGAATTTCTCACAAACCTATTGGATAACAGCACAATGCCATGGCTTACGGCATTGCTGCTTGGGTTAATGACTGCAATAAGTCCGTGTCCCCTGGCAACCAATATCACTGCAATAGGGTTTATCAGCAAGGACATTAAGGATCGCAACAGGGTATTCTTTAACGGATTATTTTATACTCTTGGCAGGGCAATTACTTATACAGCATTAGCACTAATTATTTTCCTTGGGGTTGATCAGCTTAAATTCTCCGGTTTTTTTCAGAGATATGGTGAAAAATTCATAGGGCCCCTAATGTTGATAATAGGGTTACTGATGCTAGATGTTTTTAAAATAAAATTCCCCGCATTCAGCAGACTTACTTCGGGTATGCAGAATAAACAACGCTGGAGCTATTTTGATGCTGTTCTTCTGGGTCTTGTTTTTGCCCTGGCATTCTGCCCTTACAGCGGGGTATTATACTTTGGCATGCTTGTTCCAATGACAGTCACCAGTGCATCAGGACTTTACCTTCCACTGGTTTTTGCGATTGCAACCGGAATTCCTGTTATAATAATCGCCTGGCTTCTTGCTTACACTGTTTCCGGAGTGGGCAATGTATATAATAAGATGAAAACTTTTGAGCTCTGGTTCAGACGGGTTATTGCTGTGCTGTTTATTGCTGTAGGAATCTATTATATAATAAGGGTCTACCTGTAAATTTTTTAATAAGATGTTTCGTTATTTCACGAAATAACATCCCGAATAACAATTTTCAAATTATCTCATTTTCAAATTTTCAAATTATTATGGAGCTTAAAAAAGAGATTAAAATACTTGCATGGATAGCCGCAGGATTTGCATTTGCCTTTTTTCTTCCGATTGAAAGTGCCCGCTTTAATACTGCCATTGCAGCCACCCTCGACCTTGTAAAATGGTATGCCCGAGAACATTTTATTTTATGTCTTCTGCCTGCATTTTTCATAGCAGGTGTAATATCAGTTTTTGTCAGCCAGGCTTCAGTACTCAAATATTTTGGTGCACAGGCAAAAAAATGGGTGGCATATACTGTTGCTGCAGTTTCAGGTACAATCCTGGCCGTATGTTCATGCACAGTACTCCCTTTGTTCTCAAGTATTCACAAACGTGGTGCTGGACTTGGTCCGGCAATAGCATTTCTTTATTCCGGACCTGCGATCAATATCCTGGCCATTATTCTTACAGCTCGTATTTTAGGTCTTGAGATGGGAGTTGCAAGGACAGTAGGTGCTGTCTCATTCAGCGTATTAATCGGACTCGTTATGGCTTTTATCTACCGTAAGGAAGAAAAGGCAAAAAAAGAGGAACAGATGAATATTACTGCCCCGCCTGAGAAAAGACCGATGTGGCAGACAGCATTCCACTTTTTTACCCTGGTCCTCATACTTGTTTTTGCTAATTGGGGTAAACCAGCTGAAGGAGATACTTCAAGCACCTGGTATTATATATGGGCATATAAATGGTACATCACAGGGTTCTTTGGACTGATGCTTGGTTATTCGTTGATCAAAATTTTAAAAATCAAGTGGCAATGGGTGCTTGCAGCTGTTATTATCACTGCAATATCTGCTGTCTTATCCTCAACCTTTATTAATAATCAGAAATTTGTTCCGCTCATTCCCATGCTTGTTGCAATCATTTCACTTAGTGTTATAACTCTTTTTGATAAAAAAGAGGAAGAGAACAAGGCATGGACCATCGCAACATGGGATTTTGCAAAATTGATTGTACCATTGCTTGCCTTGGGTGTTGTTGCGGCTGGATTTCTTTTAGGATCGACCCATGATGGAAAAACAATTGCAGGTGTAATTCCAAATGAATGGATATCTGCGCTTGTTGGAGGAAATTCTGTCTTTTCAAATTTCTTTGCATCAGTAGTTGGAGCTTTTATGTATTTTGCCACGCTTACTGAGGTACCTATTGTACAGGGATTACTTGCTGCTGGAATGGGAAAAGGGCCTGCTCTGGCACTGCTTCTTGCAGGACCGTCACTATCATTGCCAAGTATGCTTGTAATCCAAAAAGTAATGGGAACTCAAAAGACTGTTGTCTATGTAACACTTGTTGTGGTTTTTTCAACAATAGCAGGCTTGGTTTTTGGATCAATTTTTTAAGCCTTTAATTATAAGATAAAAAGGAAATAGGAGAAAATAAATATGGAGCAATTCAAACATCTCGATGAGAAAACCATTGAATTAGCAGGTATATCAGCCTCAATAGCAGGAGGATGCCGCCCTTGCCTCGATTATCATTTTAAAAAAGCTCTCGAAGTAGGCTGTACCCTGGATCAGGCAAAAGAGGCTATTGAATTAGGTAAAATGATAAAACAAAGACCGATAACAGAAATCTTTAACCATGCAGAAAAACTAATAAAAAGTGAATCATGAGAATTCTTTCTAAACGGACTGGCGTTACTTGTTTTACGATATTTGCTTTCCTCCTGGCAGAATGCAATCATGATCCAAAGTCAACTCCAGGGAAAGAGACCAACAATCAGGCGGAAACAAATTTTAAAGTTACATTTATTGAACTTGGATCAGTTAATTGCATTCCTTGCAAGCAGATGCAGCCAGTATTGAAATCTATTGAACAAAAATACACTACACAGGTAAAAGTAATTTTTTATGATGTCTGGACTCCTGCAGAGGCACCTTATGCGGAAAAATACGGTATACAAACCATTCCAGCCCAGATTTTTCTTGACGGGAACGGAAAGGAATATTTCAGACACGTTGGATTTTTTCCTGAAGAAGATGTGATAACAGTGCTGAAAATGAAAGGGGTAAAGTAATAATGATTGCTTCTAAAACGTCAGTCCTCCAGACTTTCAATATAGAAGGCGGGGAGCACAGATGCAATTGCTTAATCATTAAAAGAATTACTCATGAAGCAATATGAATATCATCACCGCGAAGTAAGCGGAAGGAATCTGGGGTTTGCCATCCTTCTTAACGTCGGCATTACCATAGCGCAGGCCATTGGGGGTATTATATCCGGAAGTATGGCCTTGCTAAGCGATGCTGCTCATAACTTCAGCGATGTGTTATCAATGGTAATAAGCTTTTTAGCGAACAGGCTGGCAAAAAGAGAAGCAACGGAAAAACAAACATTCGGTTTCAGAAGGTCAGAAATTTTGGCTGCCTTCATAAATTCTGCAACGCTAATCATAATTTCAGTTATTATTCTTTTTGAAGCCATTCAGCGATTAGTGAATCCCGTACCGATTTCTGCAAATCTGGTTATCTGGTTAGCTATTGCCGGAATACTGGTAAATGGAATTTCTGTGTTATTCATCAGGAATGATTCTCATGAAAACATGAACATGAAATCGGTTTACTTTCATTTGTATGGCGATATGCTTATCTCAGTTGCAGTTTTGATTGGTGGACTTGCAATGAAATACCTTCATTGGTACCGGACCGACAGCATTTTCTCGATGGCAATAGCCGTCTATCTGCTATATATGAGCTGGGGAATTGTCAGATCATCGCTTCGGATTATAATGCAATTCACTCCGGAAGAAATTGACGTTAAGAAAATTGCTTCTGAGATTGAAAAAATAGAGGGAGTGAAAAATATTCATCATGTTCATGTATGGCAAATCAATGAACATGAGATGATGTTTGAAGCGCATATTGATATGTCAGAAGATATTAACGTAAGCAGTTTCGAGAGTATCCTTTATCGCATAAAAGCTGTCTTAATTAGTTATAATATAAATCATTCGACAATTCAACCCGAATTTACGGTTGAGGACAGCAAACAAATTATTCATTAATGTATTTTTCTCCGGTTTTCGGATAAACGATCAAACCTGCTAAAGACACCTTCAATTGATAGGTTTGTGAAAAGTTTAGTGAAATTATTGTTATGGGATTTCCTATGAAACTTGGTATTTAAGGTTTTATCTTTTCGAACAATCCAATCAGTTTGTTCCGATAAATTTCAACTATCTGCGATTCATGTTCCCCGATCGGCTTCACAGGAATTAGATCAATAACTTCTGAAGCTGACAATCCGGATTTATACATAAGGTTGAGGGATGCAATTAAAGTCTCAAAAATAGATTTTTTACTTTCTACATCAGACAAGCCAATTTTCCCACCTATTTCAGCAAGCTCTCTCCACTGGAACCAGAAATATGTAGGAAGCATGGCTGAAATGATTGCATAGCTCTCAAGTTTCTCTTCAGAAACCTCAAAAGTTGTGCCCAGAGTTTTCAAAAGATCAAGTACAACATTTTTTTGCGAAGGGTTAAAACTTTCTGCAAATGTCACCGGGTTGAATCCTTCATTGATGTATGAAGTCGCGTTAGGTATCAGCCTTGCCAGATCCTTAACATGTCCAAGTTTCATTGAAAGTTTTGACAGATTGATCTTTGGAGCAAGCGAAATAACTGTTGCTTCCGCTTTTACTTCGTTTTTTATCAGCTCAAGGGTATCCATAACCATTGGCGGATGCAGTGCAATGAAAACAATATCCTGGCTGGCAGCACTTTTTGCATCAGCAGATTCGATTTCAGGAAATTGCTTTTTAAGATTTGCCAGAACCTCCTGATTCGTGTCAGTTACAACAACCTTTTCGAATTTTATATTCTTATTTTTAAAACCCTGCAGAAGGATTTTTGTAACCCTTCCACCTCCGATAAAACCAATTGTGTGTTTCATAATGATACTATTATAATAAATCTAATCTGTTTCATAATTATGAAAAAATAATTGATCCTTTACTTTACCCACCCCTCCCCCTCCCAAGAGGGGATCTTTTGTCTTTTTTCAACCCCTCCCTGGCTTTCAACTGGCACATACACGAACCTGACAGACGGTTACTGGTATCAGTTGTAACCGGTAACCCATCTCTTTCCCAGTCAACTATACCCCCTGCCATATTAGCAACATTTTCAAAACCATGTGCATTCATAAACAGTACGCCTTCACGGCTTTTTAACCCCACTGCATCGGCAAAAATCAGTGGCTTATCTTTCGGCAGTTCTGTATACAATTGTTCCAATTTACTATATGGGAGGCAAAACAAACTATCGACATTAAACATTTTAAATGAATTCATATATTCCTCCCTGACATCGACAATTATTGCTCCTTTTTCACACAGAGCATAACTTTCCGCAGGTGTCAGATTCAGAACTTCATGCGCTATAAATCCAATTTCAAACCAGGTGTTCATGTCAATAATACTAATCGGCTTAAAATTTTTCTTCGTCCTGAAATACAGGGTATAAATTTCGGCACATTTTTCTTATAAACAGAATATTCAGGATACTTTTTACTGCTAATGCTTTCAGTCAGCCTGGAGCTCCCAATGAAAGTTAGAATCAGCAATAGCGGTCCTGCAAGAGTAATATTGATCCATAGTCCTGATGCCGCAACTCCAAAAAAGTAGAAGCAGATCCATATTGCCTGTTCGCAGGTAAAATTCGGATGTCTTGCATACTTCCACAAGCCTTCAGTCAGAAAGCCCTTTTGCAGCGATTCCTGGTACTTGTTTTCTTCCTTTCCAATATTTTTCTTTTCCTGATGGAATTTAAAAAGCTGTTTATCTGCAATGCTTTCAGTGATTATAAATGCCAGCATCAGAAAACCTGCAAGTAGGTCAATTACTGTAAGATGTTTATCAGGGAAAATTGCTGCAAGCAGCAGAGGTGAAGAGAACAGGAAAATCACTATGTTCTGGTAAACAGATATGAAAAGCAAATTAAAAATGCCGAATCTTAATCTGCCTTTAAGCACCTTTGTTTCCCTCATTAAATTCCACCTGTAATCCTCCTCTCCTTTCCATGGAATGATGTTATAGCCTCCCTTCCTGTAGAAATTATAGCTGAGCCTCAGGCCCCAGATCGTTACCAGCGATGCCATTAGTATTAGTCTTGGTGACGGTACTGCAGCAACTGTAATCCACCCATAAGTAATTGGTAAAAGACTCCAGAGCTTATCCACCTGGCTGTAGTTGCGGGTAATTTCGCTTACAAGGAAACAAACTGTGGTGACAACCAGCATTAATGTAATCCATCTGGCAACAAGATTTTGAAAATCACCACTGTATTCTGAGAAGACCAGTTGAAAGTAGGCAGTCAGGGATAAATTAGTCATGTATTTTAAGTTTTATTAATAATTGAAGCACGTATTTTGCACATTCAATTAATTATCTTGCCTCCGAAACTAATACTAAATTATCAGAACTAAATATGAAGAACCTTAAAAACATTCTCTTGCTGATTTTGATTGGCATATCCGTGGTCTCATGTTACACCACAAACAAATCAGCCATTAAAGACAATCCTAAAGTAAAAAATGTGATCTACATGATCGGTGACGGGATGGGAGTTGCACATATTTATGCCGCAATGAGCGTTTCGGATAATCCTCTGAATATTGAAAAGTGTGAAATTACGGGCCTTCAGAAGACATTTTCGGCAAATAACTATGTAACTGATTCAGGAGCTGCCGGAACAACCCTGGCAAGCGGTAAGAAAACAAATAACGGTGCGATCGGAGTTGATGATCAGGGAAAGAGTGTAAAGACTCTGCTTGAGATTGCAGAAGAAAACGGACTGGCAACCGGACTGGTTTCAACCTCCTCAGTTACTCATGCGACACCTGCATCATTTATTGCACATCAGTCGAGCCGGGGAAGTTATGAAGACATTGCCAGGGATTTTCTCAAAACCGATGTTGATGTAATTATCGGAGGAGGATTGGATCATTTTGCTAAGAGGGCTGACGGATTGAATCTGCTGGACAGCCTTAAAGCAAAAGGTTATGAAGTTGACACATCTATGGAAATGATCATGAAATCCAATGCCGGAAAACTTGCCGGATTTACTGCTCCCTTGCAGAATCCTTACCGGTTGAAAGGAAGGGGTGACATGCTGCCTGCTTCCACGGGTAAGGCTATCGGGATTTTAAGGAAGAATCCAAAAGGGTTTTTTCTTATGATTGAAGGATCGCAGATTGACTGGGCGGCACATGCCCATGCTGCTGACACTCTGATTGATGAGACTCTCGATTTTGACAGGGCCATAGGTGTTGCACTTGATTTCGCACAGGAAGATGGACATACTCTTGTTGTTATTACAGCCGACCACGAAACCGGCGGAGTAACAATTCTTGGCGGCGACATGAAGGCAAAAAATGTAAACTGGCTTTTTCAACTGCCGGCCATACGGCCGTGATGGTTCCTGTTTATGCCTTTGGCCCGGGATCGGGAAAATTCACTGGTATATATGATAACACGGAATTGTTTCAAAAGATTCTGAATTCCTATAAGTTCAGGAAATAGTTTTGCCACGGTAGCTTGCTGGCTGCTTAAGGATATAATCTTTTCGGCATAGGTTTCCACCGGCAGATAATTGAAAAAGAAATCCGTGATTTTTTTCCACGGATTTCTCATACCATGAATCAGAATACTATAAACCTGTCTTTGGATGTCATGCAGAAATCACATTTTGCGGTCACGGTAGACACATCGTAAGTATTTCCACAGACCGGACATACGAACCATTGGGCCGGAAGGGATTTTTCACCACCTGAATTTAATGCTTCGAGTGCGGTCTTATAAAAAGCTTTATGTTTCTTTTCAGTATCCAGGGCCCATGTGAATGATTTAACTGCATCAGAAGATTTTTCTGCCTTTGCAGCGGTAATAAATCCGGGGTACATTGTATCAATTTCGCCGGATTCACCTTTACCGGCGTCAGCTATATTCTCAGCTGTCGAAAGAACTTCGAATGTTCCTATCTGAGGTCCGGCAATATTTTCACCAAGTTTTTCCAGGACTTTCCTGTGGTTCTCTGCATGAATTGCCTCAGCCTTCGAGGTTGCCATGAACATCACTGACACAGTATCAAATCCTTCGGCCTTTGCTTTGGCGGCAAATGCGGCGTATTTTGCACTTGCGGTTGATTCTCCGTTATATGCATACTTCAGGTTTTCAATGGTTTTAACCGGCTTGCTGGAACAACCACAGACTAAACCAATTACTCCAAGGATTAACAAGAATTTGACAGATGTTTTCATAGTTGTTTTTTTGTTAGTTATTAAATTTAAAATTAAAGTATCAAAATATTAAACCCGGGTAAAATCAGATTGACAACATGTATTTGTAGACCATTGTTCCTCCCATTAAGCCAGTAAATGAAACTGCTCCAACAGCAAGAAGATAGATCACGAAAACAACCCATTTAAGACTTGTTTCTTCCTTTTTACTCCTGACAAGATAAATTCTCAGCACTGCTCCGATAATCATAAGAATCATTGTTATGATCGCTCCGGTTTCGTGTTTTTCAAATACGCTCATAATTTCTCCCTGTCCCGGTTCATTTGTGAAAAGCTGTCCGGTTGTCCATGCTGCAATTGCGGCCAGGGCACCAAGAACCATCAGGTAGAATCCGGCTTTTGAAAGACATTTTTCGCTTTTGAAAAAGAGGAAAACCACATCTGCCAGAAAGCCGGTTAATATCAGTGCAATTGGAAAATGTACAATCATTGGATGAAAATCAGAAGTATTTAACATAATTTATTAATTTAAAGGAATTTAGATAACATTCAAACTATTATCTTTGTCTGAGCAATTATTAACAAAAATAATTCTTTTCCCTGACTAAACATTAAATAAATGCAATTTTGGATGGTGTTATAACGGCCCTTTTTTATTTTATCGGCGCAAAGTTCCTTTTTGCATTCATTTAGTAAAACTATAATAAAATAATTAACTTTGGCTCCTTAAAAACAGTAACCATTTAATATACAATCATTAAAGTGGCAGATATTATTAAACCATATGGGGATAAACAGAAGACTTTTGACAAAAGATACCTTGAAATGGCTCTTATATGGGCTCAGAATTCATACTGTATCCGGAGGCAGGTTGGTGCTCTGATTGTAAAGGCGAAAATGATAATTTCCGATGGTTATAACGGAACTCCGTCAGGATTTGAAAATGTTTGCGAGGATGAAAACAATGTTACCAAACCTTATGTTCTTCACGCTGAAGCAAATGCCATAACAAAAGTTGCCAAATCGAACAATTCCAGCGAAGACTCAACGTTGTATGTAACAACTTCTCCATGCATGGAGTGTGCAAAACTTATAATTCAGTCAGGAATTAAAAGAGTGGTTTTTTGCAACCGTTATCACAGGACAGATGGGTTGGACCTTTTGAAACGGGCTGGAATTGAACTGGTTTATATTGACCCTGAAAACGACATTTATGAAATACAATAATACGAACAGAAGTGTAATAGTTCCTTTGCTTATGGCCGTTGCACTTGTGGCCGGGATATTAATAGGCATCTATCTTCCCGGAAAGAACAGTGCCCCTCAGCAGTCAGGTTTCAGGGCGAGGAATGATAAGATCAACAGTATCCTCAACATTATTGAATCGGACTATGTCGATACAGTCAACCGGGCTGAACTTGTTGAAGCAGCCATTCCGTCGATTTTAAAAAAGCTTGATCCGCACTCAGTGTACATTCCTGCAAAGGATCTCCAGCGGGCCAATGAACCATTGCAGGGGAACTTTGACGGGATAGGAATATCGTTCAACATGCTCACCGACACAATACTTGTTATAAGCACGATACCGGGAGGCCCCTCCGAAAAAATCGGACTAATGGCCGGAGATAAAATAATCTATGTAAATGATTCCCTTGTTGCCGGGAAACAGATCAGCGATGAAAAGGTAATGGGAATGCTCAAGGGACCAAGGGGAACAGTGGTCAAAATAAAACTTCTCCGGAAAGGTTACAGGGAACTAATTCCATTTGAGATCACCCGCGACAAAATTCCTATTGCCAGCGTAGATGTAAGCTATATGATTAATGACCGGACAGGATACATTAAGATCAACAATTTTGCAATGACAACTTTTGATGATTTTCTGAAAAGCCTTAAAGAACTCAAATCCCAGGGCATGAACCGTCTCATACTTGATCTGAGGGAGAACTCCGGAGGAGTAATGGAAGCCGCGATCAAAATAGCCAATCAATTCCTAACGGAAGGACAGATGATTGTCTATACACTCGGCCGCTCCCAGCCCAAAACCGAAGCCAGGGCAACAGGCAAAGGAGAATTTGAGACCGGCGACCTTGTTCTGCTTATTGATGAATACAGTGCTTCTGCAAGCGAAATACTTGCCGGAGCAATCCAGGATAATGACCGGGGAACTATAATCGGAAGGCGCTCATTCGGAAAGGGACTTGTCCAGGAGCCGGTGCCTTTTGCTGACGGATCGGGAATGCGCCTTACAATCGCACGTTATTACACACCTACCGGAAGGTCGATTCAGAAACCATACAATAACGGGTTTGATGAATATTATGATGACCTTAACTCCAGGTATGAACACGGTGAATTTGAAGTATCTGACAGCATCCACTTTGCTGATTCACTCAAGTTTACAACTCCTGCCGGCAGGACGGTGTATGGAGGGGGAGGCATAATGCCTGATATTTTTATTCCGGTCGATACAACCGGCAGGTCGTCCTATTTCCTGGCTGTAAGGCCACTTATATACAGGTTTGCCCTGAATTATACCGAAAATAAAAGGGAAGCGCTCCAGAAGTACACTGAGGCCGGAGAGATGGAAAAATATCTTGATAAACAGGCCTTGCTGGATCAGTTCACCGATTTCGCATCAAAAAACGGGGTCAGGAAAGATGCTGAGGGATTAAAGCTTTCAGGCAAGATAATTCAAACACAGCTAAAAGCATATATCGCCCGTAATATATTGGATACCAAAGGATTTTATCCGATCTGGAAAGAACTTGATTCAACGCTAAAATATGCAATTGAGTATCTTAATAAATAAATGGCTTGCGGCTCGCCGTTTGCGGTATGTGGAATTCAATAAGGATCCCCTCCTTTGGAGGGGTTTGGGGTGGGTTTTTTAACTTTTACTATTTTATTCCCTGAATAAAATCTGTTAAAATCTTTACTGCAAGATCTTCCTCCTCAATAAATCCCATATGTCCTGAGTTTTCAAGTACAATCACTTTTGCATTTGCCGGCAGTTTAATCTTCGTCTGAATTTCCTCCCAGGAGATATAATTATCCATCTTACCAAGAATCCACAGACACGGTACCTTACCCTCTTCCATGAATTTGAGTCTTGAAGGCCGGTTAATCATTCCGTTCAGCACTGCAATAATGCCTTCGTCACGTATTGTTGATGCAATATCCTTTGACCTTTGTAATTCTTCCTTGAATTTATTAAGATTCACTGAAGCATACATCTGGGATATATTCTCGCAATATAAAATGTATTTCTTGGCTGCCCGTACAACTTTTATCTCCCTATCTCTTTTCTCAATGGTCTCCGGTCTGTCAGTAAACGGATGTGAATGAAACAGGCAGTAACCTGTCAGCATTCCGGGATATAATTCAAGAAAGGCAAGAGCCACATACCCTCCAAGTGAATGGCCCGTGAGAAATACCTTTTTAATATTAAGATTCTCAAGCAGTACTTTTACAGCTCCTGCCATAAACTCCATAGTATGACTTTCGCTATAGACTTTTGAAAGTCCGTGTCCGGGAAGATCAACAGATATGATCCGGAATTTTTTTGCAAGCTTTCCGGCAAACCCCGACCATATGTCCGATGTTTCGAGATATCCGTGGAGAAGAACAATTATTTCTCCCTCGCCGGTATCAGAGTAGTAAATTTTACCGCCGTTGTAATGGATGTAATAATTCATGGCTTTATCTTTAAAGGTAACAGCATTGAAACTTAACCTGCTAATTTTCTTAAAACAACTCCGGAATAAATTAAGTTTATCACTTCTGTTGTTAATATGATTAAATAATTATTATTTTTAAAACTTTCCGTCTCTCCTGAATCAGATCTTAAAATATTTCACAGACAATGGATAAAGTTATCTTTTCGTCAATTTCCAAAAAGTTTGTAATGGCTCTGGCAGGATTATTCCTGATACTGTTTCTGCCGGTGCACCTTATCATAAACTTTATGCTTCTTAAAAGCGATCCGGAACCATTCAACAAAGCAGCCCATTTCATGGCAACTTTTCCCATAGTCAAGATAATCGAAATTTTGCTAATGGGGGCTATTCTGGTGCATGTTTTTTACGGTATCCTTCTTCAGATCCAGAATTGGCTGGCACGTCCGGTCGGCTATGTAAGTGGTAGCAAATCAGAGACTTCATTTTTCTCTAAATTCATGATCTGGACCGGCGCCTCAGTACTGACATTTCTAATCCTTCATTTTTTCAATTTTTATTTCATCAGGCTTGGATTTGTGGAGGGGAACCCGGAAGATTTTTATTCCATAGCTCATGGTCTCTTTAAAATTCCGGCATACAATTATATCTATCTTGTCTGTTTCGGAATTCTTGGATTTCATCTTTTCCATGCTTTTTCATCAGCTTTTCAGACACTTGGGCTGAATCACAGGATATGGACCCCGGTTGTAAAGATATTTGCATGGATTTATGCAATCGCAATACCTGTTGGCTTTGCAATTATTTCAATTATTCTCTGGCAATTCAGATAGAAAATATAGACAAAATGGGAAAACTTAATTCAAAGATACCCGACGGTCCCCTGTCACAAAAATGGACCAGATACAAGGCTTCTGTAAAGCTTGTTAATCCTGCAAATAAAAAGAAACTTGAAATCATAGTTGTCGGGACAGGATTGTCCGGGGCGGGCGCCGCCTCCGCCCTGGGCGAGCTAGGTTACAGCGTCAAAAATTTCTGCTATCAGGACTCTCCCCGAAGAGCTCATTCTGTTGCAGCCCAGGGTGGGATAAATGCCGCCAAAAACTATCAGAATGATGGTGACAGTACCTACCGTCTGTTTTATGATATGATAAAAGGGGGAGATTACAGGGCACGCGAAGCCAATGTTTACAGGGCAGCAGAGGTAAGCAATCAGGTTATTGACCATTATACCGCACTGGGAGTCCCATTTGCCCGCGACTATGGGGGTACACTCGATACCCGTTCTTTCGGGGGGGTTCAGGTTTCGAGGACTTTTTACGCAAAGGGTCAGACCGGCCAGCAGTGTCTTCTTGGATGTTATTCTTCCCTTAGCAGGCAGATCAAAAAGGGAAGCGTGGTTATGTACCCGAGAAGGGAAATGCTCGACCTTGTTGTAATTGACGGGAAGGCAAGGGGAATAATAGCACGCAACCTTGTAACCGGTGAAATAGAGAGACATTCAGCTCATGCAGTTGTGCTTGCAACTGGCGGATATGGAACCATCTATTATATGTCAACCCTTGCAGTTAATTCAAATGCTTCAGCTGCCTGGAAAGCTCATAAAAAAGGAGCTTTTTTTGCGAATCCAAGTTTCCTGCAAATCCATCCCACCTGCGTTCCGCAGCTGAATCAGTTCCAGTCGAAGCTCACTCTCATGTCAGAGTCGCTCAGAAACGACGGACGTATATGGGTGCCAAAGGACAAAGGCGATAAAAGGCCTCCCAACTCAATCCCCGAAGAGGAAAGAGATTATTATCTCGAACGAAGATATCCGACTTTCGGAAACCTTGTTCCGAGGGATGTTGCATCAAGAGCCGCAAAGGAGAGATGCGATGCCGGATATGGCGTCAGCGAGACAGGACTTGCTGTAAATCTCGATTTCAGGGATTCAATTAAGAAACAGGGGAAAAAGACAATTGAAAATAAGTACGGAAACCTGTTTGAGATGTATAAAACAATAACAGGTTTCGATCCGTATGAGGAGCCAATGATGATTTATCCAGCCGGTCATTATACTATGGGAGGACTCTGGGTTGACTATGAGCTGATGACAACGATTCCCGGTCTTTATGCCATTGGTGAATCAAACTTTTCTGATCATGGAGCCAACCGGTTGGGGGCAAGCTCTCTTATGCAGGCTGCTGGTGACGGCTATTTTATTCTTCCCAACACGATAAGCAACTACCTGGCCGATGAAATAAGGGTGGCAAAGATATCAACCGACCGGCCTGAATTTGAGGAAACTGAAAAAGCTGCAACGGAGCGTCTCGAAAAACTGATCTCAATCAATGGAAAACAGACAGCCTCTTCGTTCCATAAAAGACTTGGAAAAATAATGTGGGACTACTGCGGTATGATTCGAAATGAGGAGGGGCTCAAAAAAGCCCTGAGCCTAATAAGTGACCTTAAGAAAGATTTCTGGAGTAATCTGAAAGTCACCGGCACAATAAAGGAGCTAAATCCCGAGCTTGAAAAGGCAGGCAGGGTTGCTGATTACATTGAGTTTGCTTCACTTCTTGTAACTGATGCACTCGAAAGAAGAGAATCGTGCGGAGCCCATTTCAGAGAAGAATTCCAGACTCCCGATGGTGAGGCTCAGCGGAACGATGAGAAGTTTGCTTATGTTGCTGCCTGGGAATATGCCGGCGAGGATAATCCTCCTATCCTGAATAAGGAAGAACTCAGGTTTGAGGAGGTGGAGATGAAGGTAAGAAGTTATAAATAACGGCATGACGGCATAACGGCTTAACGGCATGTAAAGATTAAATCCGATGAAAACCCGTGAAATCCGTGGCTAATAAAAATTTAAATATCAATTAATATGAAACTTACATTAAAGATCTGGCGACAGAAGAATGCAAGTGCGAAAGGAGCATTTGCCACATATAAGATGGATGATGTAGCGCCTGAAATGTCGTTCCTCGAGATGCTTGATGCGCTTAACAAAAAACTTGTTGAAGGCGACAATGAGCCGGTCGCATTTGATCACGACTGCCGCGAAGGAATATGCGGGTCGTGCGGTATGTACATTAACGGCCACCCTCATGGACCTGTTCCTGCTGTAACAACCTGTTTGCTTTCAATGAGATACTTTAAAGATGGAGATACTGTCTGGATTGAACCATGGAGAGCAAAACCCTTCCCTGTAATAAAAGATCTTATTGTTGACAGAAGTACCTTCGATAAGATCCAGACTGCGGGAGGATTCATTTCCATAAATACTGGTGCTGCTCCGGAAGCAAATTCAATAGTGGTACCAAAGAAGGATTCCGATAATGCTTTTGATTCATCGGTCTGCATAGGTTGCGGAGCTTGTGTCGCAGCATGCAAAAATGCCTCTGCAATGTTGTTTGTATCAGCTAAGATTTCTCAGTTTGCGCTCCTTCCTCAGGGCAGGGTGGAGGCAAAGGAAAGAGTAAGGGCAATGGTTGAGAAAATGGATGAACTTGGATTTGGAAATTGCTCAAATACCGGAGCGTGCGAAGCTGAATGTCCAAAACAGATTAAAATAACAAATATAGCAAGGCTCAACAGGGAGTTTTACAAAGCTTTTTAGGAACAGGTTGATTCTATTTCTGAGATTGTCTTCGGAATTGGTTTTCCGAGAAGTTTATGCCCTTTTTCTGTTATAAGGACGTTATCTTCAATTCGAACACCTCCGAAATCTTTCCACTCCTCAACTTTATTATAATTGATGAATTCCCTGAATTTACCCTCTGATTTCCACTGATCAATCAGCTGAGGAATGAAATAGATCCCGGGTTCCACCGTAAAAACATTTCCGGGTTTATATGGAAGTGCAAATCTAAGAAATGCAAGCCCGAACTGATCGCTTCTCTTTACCTGATCATTATATCCGATATGATTTTCGCCAAGTGCTTCCATATCGTGCACATCCAGCCCCATCATGTGTCCCAGACCATGAGGCATGAAAAGGGCGTGTGCTCCTTCTGCAACTGCCTCATCAACATCACCTTTCATGAGTCCAAGATCTTTCAATGATGATGCTATAATCCTGCAAGCATTCAGATGCAGATCACGGTTTGACATCCCGGGTCCAGCGGATTTGATGGATTCAGTATTTGCCTTCAGAACGATTTCATAAATATCTTTCTGTTTCCGGTTGAATTTCCCTCCGACAGGTGTGGTGCGGGTTATATCGGATGAATAATGAAGGTTTGTTTCGGCGCCTGCATCAGTAACCATCATTCTGCCTTTGGTGAGTAGATTCCCATGATAATGGTTATGAAGAGTTTGTCCGTTTATGCTCAGAATTATTGGGAAAGAAGTGCCACCTCCTTTTGCAAGGGCTATTCCCTCGATTGCTCCAAATATCTCCTGTTCCTTCATACCGGGTTTGCACATCTTCATTGCAGTAGTATGCATTTCATAAGCGATCCCAATTGCTTTTACGATCTCATCAATTTCAATTTGTTCCTTTATTGATCGCATTGAAATGACAGCCCTGATCAGGTCGGTCGATGATAGTGTTTTCATCTGGCAGGGATTCTCTTTAAAAAGCGATCCTAGAGTCATTTTTGTTTCAGACCTGTAAGGCGGCAGGAAATGTATGGTTCTCTTTTTTGAAACAGCTTCCCTTATAACACTTTCAAGTTTTGAAACCGGAGCAACACTTGTAACACCGCATTTCGCGGCAAGCTCTTTGATTTTTGGCTGGGGACCCATCCATATGATATCATCCATATCGACATCATTGCCAAAAATCCAGTCCTTTCCCGAATCAAAATCCATCAGACCGGTAAGTCCCTGGAGATCAAGTCCAAAAAAATAAAGAAAATCACTGTCCTGCCTGAAATGGTAAGTGTTTGCAGGATAATTCATAGGTGCATCAACATTTCCGATAAATAATGCGAGCCCCGATTTCATAAGTTTATGAAGCCTGGCTCTTCTGTTATTATATACCTCGCTTTTGAACATATCTGAAGTTTTTAATTAACGAATTGACACATCTAAATTAGCATACTCAACGCAACATTATCAAAATCTGATCGTATAAATAAGAAAGAAAAAATTTATTAACAATAATAGAGTATTTTTCTAAAACAGAACATTTTAATAATAAATAATTTAGTTTGCGAATACTATTGGTTATCAACAAAACGTTATTATATTCGCATTGAAGTTATCAACACTTTGTTAACACTAACCTGACGGTATGCCTTACAGAAGATTGCCCAATACTGATGCTGCACGCATCAGAGCGATGAGAATTGCTCTCGAGAAAGGGAGGGATGTTCATCCAAGTCAGATGGCCTTTTCACCTAAGAACATTGTAAGATTGCAGAGATTTCTGCCACAGTTTGAAAACATGATCATGCTGCAGCGCCAGTCCTATGCCTCGCAAAACAATAAAAGCAGGGATTATGCTGAGATCATAAGGAAAGCCAGGCTTTACCTGACTCATTTTATAAGGGTGATGAACATGGCAATCTTCCGTGGCGACCTCCCGGTTGAAACAAGAGCATTTTACGGGCTTGCAACAAACGAATCAACAGTTCCTTCATTAAATACTGAAAATGAACTTATCAGCTGGGGCAAAAGGATAATTGAAGGCGAGGAGTTCCGGATAAGGAAAGGCGGCTGTCCTATCACCAATCCGACTATAGCAGTTGTTAAAGTAAGATACCAGAATTTCCTCGAGGCCTGGAATTTTCAAAAGACCATTACAAAAAGGACACTCGATTATACGGAGAAAAATTTAGAGCTTAGAAAAGAAGCTGATGAGATAATTGTACAGATCTGGAATGAAGTCGAAAATGCCCACAGCACACTCCCCGAAGACAAGAGAATGACCGAGAGTGAGAACTACGGTATAGTCTATTTCTACCGTAAGAGTGAACTGAATAAAGCAGGTTCACCCTCTGAGGCTCAAAGCACTATCTGGCCATAATATAAATCAGTTTGAACATAGGCAATATATTGCTGGGGAAATATCCTTTGTTTCTTGCACCCATGGAGGATATAACTGATCCCTCCTTTCGGTATATGTGCAAGATTAACGGTGCCGATTTCATGTATACCGAATTTATTTCATCCGATGGTCTCATCCGGGAAGGGTGGAAGAGTGTAAAAAAGCTTGATATTTACGATTTTGAAAGACCGATAGGCATCCAGCTCTATGGCCACCTGATTGATGCAATGGTCGAGGCTGCTCTGATTGCCGAAACTGCCAACCCTGAACTGATCGATATCAATTTTGGCTGCCCGATGAAAAAGATTGCCAACAGAGGTGCTGGAGCAGGAATGCTTCGCGACATTCCACTGATGATTGAAATGACCGTAGCAATAGTAAAAGCAGTCAGACTGCCGGTAACCGTTAAAACCAGGATAGGGTGGGATGACGAAAACAGGAATATAGTTGAAGTTGCCGAGAGATTGCAGGATACCGGAATCAGCGCTCTGACGATACATGGAAGGACGAGGGCTCAGCTCTATAGAGGGTCTGCCGACTGGACTCTGATAGGTGAGGTAAAGAATAACCCGAGGATTAAGATCCCGGTTATCGGTAACGGGGATATTGATGGTCCTGTTAAGGCGAAGGAGATGTTCGAAACGTTCGGGGTTGACGGAATAATGATCGGGCGTGCTTCAGTCGGCAGGCCCTGGATATTCCGCGACATAAGACACTTCCTTGATACCGGGGATCTGCTCCCCGAGCCTACGGTTGCTGAGAAAGCGGGTCTGGCTCTTTTACATCTCGAAAAATCACTTGAATTCAAAGAAGGCATGAGGGCAATATATGAGATGCGAAGACATCTGTCAAATTATTTTAAGGGGTTGCCTCATTTTAAAGAGACAAGGCTTAAGTTGCTGACAGCTACGGAGCCTGACCAGATAAAGGATCTTATTATTGATATCCGGAATAAATGGGGTGATTACCGTACCGAGGAAAAAACATCCGTGTACGGACTCTGACCGGGTTCTGTTTTTGCTTTAACACGGCTCAGAACAAGTGAATAAGATCCCCATCTGAAAATCATCTTCAGAATTACAAGGAAAACAACCCCGGTAACAAGCAAGGCGGCAAATTCAGTAAACGGATATATATTCTGCTGCTCGTAAACAGCAGGAGTCTGCAGTGCGGAAGAATTATGCGTCACCATAATACAAAGGAAAGCATTGTTAGCAGCATGGGCGCCAATGGCTGCTTCAATTCCGTCATCAAGTATTGTAACAATGCCGAATATAAGTCCGAAGAGAATATATTGCGGCATCATCATAAAGAACCCGAATTCCTCTAACCTCAGGATTGAAGGCATGCATAAGGCCGAAAAGAACGGAGGTTATCACCAGGGGGAACCATCTGTTCCTGAGAAGCACCGCGAATCCCTGCATAAGATAACCCCTGAAAAGAACCTCCTCAAAGGCAGCCTGAAAAGGAATGAAGATCAGTGAAATTAAAATAAGCGGAATAAGTGTTTCCGAAGTGTTTTTCAAACTGAAGTTTGAAGGATCCATCTTAAGGTAAATGAATAAATAGAGAGCTGAAAGGATCGTCCATACCAGTGCGGAAACAAGGAACCTGTTCCACCTGAACATACCGGTTCCATTAACGGTTAATTTGAATGTCCTGTAATTCAAAGGCTTTACCAGAATTATAAAAGCAAGAAGTCCGATCAGAAAAGGGAAAAGCATCATGAATAGACCCATGTTTGGATCGAGCCCCAAAACACCCAGGTCATTTGGATTTTTTGCAATATCCGAAACTATTGAAGGATCGGAAGCAGCTTTTGAAATATATCCTATAAGTAAAGGTATGGCTCCGACTGTATTTGTAGCTATCAGTATAACTGCAAACATTACGATATACCTCCAAGGGCTGTTCTTCCCCGTAAATGCTGATTCGAGATGGTTCATAAATTGAAAATTAATTATTGTCCGGAACTTACTTTTTTCGGATAATCGATTGAATAATGGAGACCTATGCTTTCTTTTCTGTTCATTGCATTCTTTATTATAAGATATCCTACATTGATAAGATTTCTGAGCTCACATATCTGTTTGGATATCAGCGATCTCTTGTACAGACTCTCTGTTTCATTGTAAAGTATTTCAAGCCGTACCATAGCTCTTTCAAGACGGAGATCGGATCTAACAATACCAACATAATTGCTCATTATCATCTGAACCTCCTTAAGACTCTGAGTGATTAGCACCATTTCTTCCAGATGCGTCGTTCCCTTATAGTCCCAGTCAGGCACTTTTTCTTCAAAATCAAGATCCTTAAGCCGTTCTTCGGCATGCATTACAGCCCTGTGAGAATAAACGACAGCCTCCACAAGCGAATTTGATGCCAGCCGGTTTGCTCCGTGAAGGCCTGTCGATGACACCTCACCAAGCGCATACAACCTGTCAATATTGCTCTGTCCGTTCGTGTCAACTTTAATTCCTCCACATGAGTAATGAGCACAAGGAACAACTGGTATCATGTCCTTTGTGATATCAATCCCCCTCTGAAGGCAATGCTCATAGACATTTGGAAATTGATCTCTTAATCCATCAGAACTCAGATGCGTACAATCGAGCCACACATGATCCTCTCCCCATATTTTCAGTTCATTGTCAATTGCCCTGGCAACTATATCCCTTGGGGCAAGCGATCCGCGGCTGTCGTACCTGCTCATGAACTTTTCCCCTGAAATATTTTTAAGTATCGCTCCGTAACCCCTTAATGCTTCAGTGATCAGGAACGAGGGTTTCTTTTCCGGATCATATAATGAGGTGGGATGAAACTGGATGAATTCCATATTCTCAATTGTCCCCTTTGCCCTGTAGACCATTGCAACCCCATCACCTGTTGCTACCTCCGGATTGGTAGTTGTGAGATATACATTTCCCAAACCTCCTGTTGCTATCACCGTGACCTTTGAAAGGAAAGTAAACACTTTCTTGTTTGCCAGATCAGCTACATAAGCCCCATAGCATTTTATGCCCGGGTAATTCTTTTTGACCTCTATTCCCAGGTGATGCTGGGTAAGGATTTCAATTGCGAAGTAGTGTTCAAATATCTCAATATTCGGATCATTCTTAACCTTATCAATAAGAGTCGCCTCAATGGCCTCACCGGTCTTGTCCTTTGCATGAAGGATCCGGTATTCGGTGTGTCCTCCCTCCTTTGCCAGATCATATGTACCATCCTTTTTCTTGTCAAAGGGTACCCCAAGATCAATAAGATCCTGGATCCTGGCAGGGGCTTCCTGTACTACAAGCCTTACAACTTCCTCATTGCATATCCCGTCTCCGGCGATCAATGTGTCCCTGATATGTTTTTCAAAATTGTCGGGTTCGCTGAAAACAGCAGCAATTCCTCCCTGGGCATATTTTGTGTTTGAATCGTCAATTGCTAATTTGGTAATAATAGTTACCTTACCATACCTGGCTGCCTTAAGTGCAAAAGTCAGTCCTGCTATTCCTGATCCGATAACAAGAAAATCTGTTCTTTTTCTCATTGTCATAGCCAAAGTTTTAAGAGCTAAAGATACTAATTAATGTTTTTAACTATTTTTGCTCTCCTCAAAACAAATTTATTTATGGCTCAGGATGATGTTTTCAAAAAACTGGTTGCGCATTGCAAGGAATACGGATATGTTTTCCCTTCAAGCGAAATTTACGACGGTTTAAGCGCTGTTTATGATTATGGACAGTATGGCGTTGAACTGAAAAATAACATCAAGAAATACTGGTGGGACAGCATGGTCCTTTTGCATGATAATATTGTGGGAATCGATTCTGCAATCTTTATGCATCCCACCATCTGGAAAGCTTCGGGTCATGTCGATGCATTCAATGATCCTCTTATTGACAACAAGGATTCAAAAAAAAGATACAGGGCCGATGTCCTTATCGAAGAGCAGCTTGCGAAGATTGAGGATAAGATCACAAAGGAGGTTGAAAAGGCAAAAGAGAGATTCGGATCTTCCTTTGATGAAAAGAAATTCAGGGAAACAAATCCCCGCGTACTGGCAAACCAGGTAAAATATGATGAATTGAATGCAAGATTTTCCAAAGCACTCAATGCCGCCGATCTTTCTGAACTCAGGCAGATAATCATCGACAATGAGATCGTCTGTCCGATCTCCGGCAGCCGCAACTGGACTGAGGTCAGACAGTTCAACCTTATGTTCTCCACAGAGATGGGATCAACCCTTGAAGGTTCAAACAAGATATATCTGCGTCCTGAAACCGCACAGGGAATATTTGTCAACTTCCTGAATGTCCAGAAAACAGGCAGAATGAAGATTCCTTTTGGAATAGCCCAGATCGGAAAAGCTTTCCGAAATGAAATTGTGGCAAGGCAATTCATCTTCAGGATGAGGGAATTTGAACAGATGGAGATGCAATACTTTGTCCAGCCGGGAACAGAGCTTAATTGGTTCGCAAAATGGAAAGAGGCAAGGATGAAGTGGCATCAGGCACTTGGTTTTGGTGAAGACAATTACCGGTTCCATGATCACACAAAGCTTGCACATTATGCCAACGCTGCCACCGACATTGAATACAGGTTCCCTTTCGGATTCAAGGAGGTTGAGGGCATTCATTCAAGAACAGATTATGATCTAAGTCAGCATCAACAGTACAGCGGGAAGAAGCTGCAGTATTTTGATCCCGAAAAAGGGGAATCATACATCCCCTTCGTCATTGAAACATCAATAGGTGTCGACAGAATGTTCCTTCAGGTTATCTCTGCCGCATATGCAGAAGAAGAGCTTAAAAAGGAAGATGGCACATCGGATATAAGGGTGGTTTTGAGACTTCCCTCATTTCTTGCTCCCGTAAAGCTGGCTGTAATGCCTCTTGTAAAGAAAGACGGTCTGCCCGAAATTGCAGAGAAGATCGTTCATGACCTTAAGTTTGATTTCAACTGCCAGTACGATGACAAGGATTCAATCGGAAGACGTTACCGCAGGCAGGATGCAATTGGGACTCCTTACTGTATCACTATTGATCATCAGACTATTGATGATCAGACAGTAACAATAAGGTATCGTGATTCGATGAAACAGGAACGGGTAAATATTACCGGACTTAAAGAAATTATTTCTGAAAAGGTAAGCATTGGGACACTGCTGAAAAAGCTGTAGAATGCAAAAGGTACTGATAGTAACCTATTACTGGCCGCCAGGCTCAGGCGCCGGCGTCCAGAGATGGCTGAAGTTCTCAAAGTATCTCACCAAACAGGGCTGGGAACCTCTGATACTGACTGTCGATCCCGATTTTGCTGTATATTCTGCAATCGACAATTCACTGAACAATGAAATACCAGCCAACCTGACCGTTTATAAAACCAGGGCGAGAAATTATTTCAGACCTTTATAAAAAGGATAAATCAAAGATTCCCTCAGCTGGCTTTGCAGTTGATGAAGAAAAAGGTTTTATCAGCCATATTACAAGGTTCTTACGGGGTAATTTTTTTATTCCTGATCCAAGAAGGGGATGGAACAGGTTTGCTTTTAAAAAAGCATGTGAAATTATTGAGACCCAAAAAACTGACCGAATAATTACGACAAGCCCCCCGCACTCCACGCAGCTTATTGGTCTGAAACTGAAGAGAAAATATCCTGGAATAAGATGGATCGCCGATCTTCGGGACCCCTGGACAGATATCTATTATTACGAAAAGTTCTATCCTACATTTTTATCTAAAAGGATTGATTCGGCTTATGAAAAAGAAGTCCTGAGATCGGCAGACAGAATAATTACAGTCGGAAATTCGCTGAAGGAATTATTCAGTTCAAAGATTCCCGGTATTATAGAAAAAATCGAAGTTATCTCAAATGGATATGATGAAGAGGATTTCGCCGGATTGACCCCATCTAAACCTGAAATATTAACGATCTCATATGTTGGAACACTGTCAGGATCGTATCCGGTAAGAGGATTTCTCAATGCGCTTAAACCATTAATTGAAAAAGGTATAAGCTTCAGGCTCAGGTTTACCGGGGTAGTTTCTCCTGAGCAAAAAGAGATGATAATTTCGGCTGCAGGTCAGTCAAATGTAGAATTTATTCCCTTTTCAAAACATTTAACAGCCATAAGAAACATGCTTGATACAAGCGCTTTGCTTCTTATAATACCCGATCATCAAAGCTCCAGGAGCATAATTACCGGGAAGCTGTTTGAATATCTTGCTTCGGGTAAACCGGTAATCTGTCTCGGACCGGCTGACGGCGATGCGGCAGAGATCATTGAGGAAACTGGTCATGGGAAAACTTTTGATTATGATGATTCTGAAAGAATTTCGGAATATCTTATCTCTCTTACTTCAAACCCTGAGATAACCGAAAAAGTCTCTCCTTCAATATATTCAAGGGAAAACCTGGTTAAAAAAGTAGTTGATTATTGTATTAGATCAATAAATCCATTAACCACGGATTTGCACGGAGTTACACGGAGTAAACACGGAGTTTGAAACAGTGCAACTCCGTGTAAACTCTGTGGGACTCCGTGGTTAAGTAACAATCTATGATTTATCCTGCAAAATATTTTTACCTTTAATGGCTTAAACAGATTACCAGGTTCAGAATATGAACATTGGTGTTGTAGTCGATAACGATTTGAATGATGATAAAAGGGTTTTACGGGAGATTGAGATCCTGAAGGAAGCCGGGCACAGGATCTTTGTATTATGTTTCGGCTTTAATACCAGAGATTACAAACCGATTGAAGGATATTAATGTAACACGGATCCGGATCAGTAAAAAATTAAAGGATTTTCTTTTCTTTTTCCTGAATACAATTCCTGTTTATGAATGGTTTTGGAGCGCCAGGATAAAAAAATTCATTGAAGCCAACGGAATAGAATTCCTGCACGTACACGATCTGTACATGTCAAAGGCAGGCAGATCGGGAATCAGGAAGTCCGGAAGAAAAATTCGTATGGTTCTTGATCTCCACGAAAATTATCCATATGCAGTAACCACCTATAACTGGACCAAAGGCTTTTTCAGAAACATGCTTTCAAGACCTCTAGCATGGCAGAAAAAGGAGAAAGAATATCTCGGATATGCTGACAGGATAATTGTACTGAGCGATGATTTCCGGGATGAGCTTACCGGAAGATATACCGGATTATCGAAAGATAATTTTACAGCTCTGCCAAATGTTCCGGATCTTTCTCAGATGGCACATAAAGAGGTTGTAACAATGAATCTCAGTTTTAAAAAGGATATGGCTGTTATCTTTTATTTTGGAGTGGTTGCTGAGAGAAGGGGAATATTCGACGCCCTCGATGTTTTTGAACAGCTGGCAAGGGAAAATCATCCTTCCTGTTTTCTTGTAATAGGCCCCATTGACAAAAAAGACAGGGTAAGGTTTTTCACCAAAACCGGATCAGATATCCTGAATGACCGTGTAAAATATATCCCCTGGATAGATCTTTCAGAACTACCTGCATACCTTGACATTTCTGATATCTGTCTTGCCCCTTTTCATAAGAATCCACAGCATGAATCAGGCGTGGCAAATAAAATATTTGATTACATGTTCGGAAAAAAGCCTGTTATAGCCTCTGATTGCAAGCCCCAGAAAAGACTTATTGAAAAATACAATTGCGGCATAATTTATTCCAATTCCAATGAGATGAAAGATGCGATAATAAAACTGTCAGCAGATCCTCACCTCAGAAGTGAAATGGGGGAAAACGGATACAGGGCAATATTAAGTGAGCTTAATTCATCCCTGGTCAAAGAGAATCTGTTAAAAATATACAGTGCCTGAGATGACTATTTTGCTGCTTACCCATTCATATCCTGATTCCAGAATTAAATGGAGGGGGCTCTTTATACAGGATCAGGCCCTTGCCCTGAGCGAAAAACATGAGATCATAGTTGTTTATTTCAGGGTTGATTACACAAGCTTTGCCCCTTTTTCAAAATACTCATTTGTGAAAAGGCAAAAAGGAAAGGTTACCGAATATGAGGTGACTACAGGGAAATCTTTTCCTGTAATAAATCAATTGAAATATTTAAATGATACATACAGGTTTATCAGGAGGGAAATACTGAGCAAAAAGAAAATAGATATTATACACAGCCATCTTTCCTATCCGGCAGGTTTTCTCGGGACAATAATTCAGAACCGGGAAAAGATCCCCTGCGTACTGACAGAGCACACATGGATAAAAAAATATTTCAGAAGCACCATCCATAAATTATGTGTACTATATACACTTAAACACTGCGGTTGCATTGTTGCTGTCAGCCGGGCTCTGGGCGAGGATATAAAACGGTACTGCAAACGCCCGGTTCATGTAGTTCCAAATGTTATAGATATGAATAAATTCTCAGTAACTGACCCGGGAAGAATGGATAATAAGATGAATATAGGCATCCTGGGAGGTATGGGGAATTACCGCAAAGGATTGGATATTCTGATAAAAGCGGTTTCGCTTCTAAAAGATATGGATCTGACAGTTCACATCGGGGGAGACGGGAAATATCTCAGCACATTCAGGGATATGGCCAGGAAGCTTGATGTGGACGGGAAATGCATCTTTTACGGTGAGATAAAACCTGAAAACATTCAGGATTTTTATTCAAAGCTGGATTTTTATGTACTTCCAAGCAGGGATGAAACCTTCGGCGTGGTGGTAGTTGAAGCAATGGCATCCGGATTACCCGTAATAGCAACAAGATGCGGTGGTCCGGAGGAGATTATTACAGAAGAGACCGGTATTTTGATTGAAAAGGAAAATCCGCCGGAGCTTGCCCGGGCTATAAGGTCCCTTACCGGTAATCTTAATTCCTATAACAGAAAGGCCATCAGGAACTATGTCCTTGAAAAGTATAGCAAGGATCGGTTCACAGAATCACTTTCGGAAGTATATCAGGAACTCCTGAGGAATGCAAAATAATTGGTACCGTAAATCCCTGAGGAAATCCTTTTGCTGATCAGCTTGAATTTGTCCTCAATTGCATAAAAACACGACCAGAAAATCCTAAATATTAAGGGTTTGGACATGACTCTTATTTTCCGGTTCTTCTTATATATCTTTGAGAATTCCGGGTCGGAAGTGGCAATTGATGTCAGGTCCCTGATCAACAGAAATCCAGCATCAATAAATAGCTTTTTTGCCTGCTTTTTATTATAACAGCGAAGGTGACCTGACGGATCTTTAATTCCATAATTGCGATTACGGTTCTTAAAAGCTTTTTCCAGGGGCAGGTTTACAACCACATACTCCGATACTTTTCTGACAAGTTTCAGGAACTCAAGATCATCAGGAATATGCTCAATTATATCCGAGAGAACAATCAGATCGTGCCGGTGGTTTTTCAGGATATAGGACTTCTCCTTTACATAATCCTCCAGGGTACCTTTAAAAAATCCGCATCCGGGGTAAAGGTCTCCGGCAGTTTTAATATTTTCCCCGGAAATGTCAATACCGGTTCTTGAAACTGACATTAAGCCGGTCGGCAATGCTATTAAGCAAAACACCGAAGGCACATCCGACTTCAAGGATATTACTGAATTTAAGATTTACAGGGATAATTCCTGCAAGCTTTCTTACTTTCCAGTCAACAAGGGTTTTGTAGTCGTTTTGTTTTTCCTTGTCATTTCTGAAAGCAACATAATCAGGCTGGTTATCATAAAAAACGGCGAAATCGGCATCATTCATTTTTCCGGAGAATATAGATTAAAGCACGCCCTTTTTTAGGCCCCGACATAAAAGGGTATAACAACGGCAGGATTGTATTTCTTAATAATGAAAAACGGGAAAGCTCGTAAATATGGATCAGTGGAATGGGTCCCACATGGCCTTTTTTCAATATTTCAAGCTTGAAATGATCGCAAAGATTTTCAATCTGAACAAAAGACAGCGGGGTGATGTGTCCATGTTTCAGATCGGTTTTTTCGAACGCCAGCAATGAGCCTCTCATTAAAAACCTCAGGCGGGAAATGAAATTTGAGATGTTTGGAGTGGTCAGCACAATTAACCCTCCCTTTTTCAGAAGCCTGAGGCAATCATCAAGATATTTCCATGGATTGTGGATGTGCTCAATAATTTCAAAAGCCAGAATTATATCATATTTATAAGGGAATTTATCAGTTGGGATCTCTTTGTTAAGGTCAAGTTCTATTTTTCTGTTCACTGTTGCCTTAAGCTGATTTGTATTAATATCGCAGGCATCAACCACCATTCCAAGATCAACAAGACGTTGTGAGAATGCACCCTGGCCGCAACCGAAATCGAGAACGTTTAAATTCTCTTTGAGATATGGTTTCAGCATCTCATAAATATCTGAGTGCAGCTTATATGCAGCCATTTCAGGAATTCCTTTATAATCGGACTGTTTCAGGTTCCCTATTTTAATAAACATGGAATTTTATTTTTGGGGATACCCGGCAAAAATAAGAAAAAGCATTGATCATATTGCAAGTCTATTTATTAGGGTATTTGGTATCTTAGCAGGAAATTATTCAGAGACTCCCTTAAAGGAAAGTCTGATTTATTCGGAATTCATTTTGAGATAAGAAGTAATGTTAAAATCCATAAAAGTATCCTTTAAAGATAGTCTTGTTTATGGACTCGGGAATATAGCGGTCAAGGTAATAGGGTTTCTTCTAATTCCACTTTATACTGATCCTGAATACTTTTCAGTAAATGACTTCGGGACAATAGCCGTTCTTGACATTTCAGGACTTATCCTGATTTCATTAATGGCATCAGGCCTGCCTCAGAGCATGATGAGATGGTATTGGGACAAGGATTATTCCGGAAAACAAAAAGGAATATTTTTTATGTCCCTTTCATTCCAGTTCCTGATCAGCATTTTGTTTTGCCTGTTCCTGTTACCACTGAGCAACCAGCTCTCGACACTGATTTTCAGTACGGTTGACTGGAGCAGGGCTATCAGGTTATTAATAGTTGCATCAGGGCTCCAGGCAATAAATAACCTTATAAACACACTGATGCGGGTGCAGTCGAAATCTGTAATGTTCTCTGCAGCTAATCTGGTGAAACTTGTTGTAGTTCTTTTCCTCACTATCTATTTCATCGTTTACAGGGGCATGGGTATATCTGGAATTTATCTTGCACAGGTTATCGGAAATCTTTTGTTTATAATTCTTTTATCGGGCTATGCCTTAAAGAACATTACCCCATTCTTCAGCCTCCCGGTGTTCAGGTCCATGAGCAGGTACGGTTATCCGTTATTGCTGGCAAATTTTGCCTCAGCAGCACTTACCGCTATCGACAGGTATTCCCTTAATTCAATGGCGTTGCTTAAGGCTGTCGCAATTTACTCAATGGCATACAAAATTTCTTCGGTCCTTAAACTGGTAATTGTCGACTCGATAAAAATGGCATTGACACCTATGGTGCTGCAGAAGATCAATTCTCCTGACAATAAGCGATTTTACTCAAAATCAATGCTGTACACTTCATTTGTACTGATGCTTGGAATAATTTCAGTTTCTCTTTTCTCTTATGAGATAATAAAGGTCATTTCAAACTCGACAGAATTCTGGAGGGCATATATGGTGGTACCCATCCTTGCCCTTTCAGTGTTCTTCATGAATATGCGGGAAACAACAAGCTATGGATTGCTGATCAACAAAAAATCAAGGATTATCGGAATGAATGTTGTAATTGCCACAGTGCTGAATATAGTGTTGAACATTCTCCTGATACCTTTATGGAATATCTTTGGAACCGCAGTGGCTACCCTTTTAACACAGTTTGTTTACTGGTTGCTCAATTACTATTTTTCCCAGAAAGAGTACTTTATTCCTTATGAGAAAAGAAAGATATTGATAATGTTCCTGACAGGAGCCCTGCTATCATTTACGGGCTTCTTCCTGAATGAAATGCATATTGTTCCAAGGCTGATAATCAAAACTATATGTGTCATAAGTTTCCCTTTCCTGCTTTATTTGTTCGGTTTTTATGAGAAGGCCGAGTTGAATGCAATAAGGGGATTTACTTCAAAATGGTCAGATGTCAGGAATCTGGGGAAAAATCTGAGGTCGCTGAAGGGAATTCAGAGCGAAAAATAACAGCTGTTTAAGCTTTAACGATTAGTATTTACAGGTAAATAAATAATTTTGTCACTCATTCAGACAGTAAAATATCATGGCATATGGAAATCAGGGAGAAAATCAAGCCAGCCTTACCACATATAATTGCGGTTGTATTATTCATTGTAATATCATTTGCTTACTTCTATCCTGTCCTGGAAGGCAAAGTGCTTAAAGCCAACGATTCGACGGTTTCGAATATCAACTCAAAAGAGATAAGGGATTATCGTGAAAAATTTCACAAAGAACCTTTATGGACCAATTCGATATTCTGCGGCATGCCAGCCTATCTCATCTCGACCAGGTTCCCGGGAAACCTGATGAAGCACGCTGATACTGTTCTGAGGGTCTTCAAAATGCCCGTATCTGTTTTATTCATTTCGATGGCAGGATTCTATTTATTATTACTGATTTTTGGCGTTAATTCATGGCTGGCAATTGCCGGAGCTGTTGCATACGGGTTTTCTTCCTTCTTCTTTCAAATTCTTGCGGCAGGTCATAATACACAGGCAATTGCACTTGCATATATGGCTCCTATGATAGGCGGAATATATTATGCATACAGGTTTGATGCAATAAAAGGAGCTTTACTGACAGCATTTATGTTATCGCTTGAGATCCTTGCAAACCATCCCCAGATAACATATTATGCAATGATCTGTCTCCTTGTTTTTGGTATAACTGAGCTCGTCTTTTCATTAAAAGAAAAAACATTCCCGCGATTTCTGAAGACATCTCTTATACTGATAATCCCATTTATAATAGCAATCGGGATAAATTTCGGAAACCTGAATACAATCCGGGAATACGGTAAATATTCCATCAGGGGCAAGTCGGAACTGACGTCTGAACATAAGAATGCGTCTGCGGGGCTGGACCGGGATTATATTGTAATGTGGAGCTATGGAATTGACGAAACCATGAACCTGCTGATACCAAATTACAAAGGTGGTTCAAGCAAACCGTTTGACAAAGACTCTGAGACTGTAAAGGTCCTGAGGCAGAACAATGCCGGAGAAGCAGTAAACCAGTTTGTAAAATACTGGGGGAGCCAGACCCTGGGAACCGACGGACCTCATTATATGGGGGCATTAGTGATATTTCTCTTTGTGCTTGGACTGGTTGTCATTAAGGGGCGCGAAAAATGGTGGCTTCTGATCGCTACAATTTTATCTGTAATGCTGGCATGGGGTAAGAATTTCATGCCTCTGACAAACCTGTTTATTGATTACTTCCCGGGTTATAATAAGTTCAGGGCTGTGACAATGACACTTGTAATTGCCCAGTTCTGCATTCCCCTGCTGGGATTCCTTGCTTTGCGGGAATATTATAACGGAAGCCTTTCAAAGAAAGAGATGTTCAGGGGAATAAAGATAGCTGGTGGTATAACTGTTGGCCTTCTGCTTCTGATTCTTATTTTCCCGGGTATTGCCGGATCGTTTATCAGCCCCAATGAAACCGAATATAAACTTCCCGACTGGCTCACTTCAGCGCTTGCAGCTGACAGAAAAGCATTGCTCAGAACCGATAGTTTCAGGTCACTGGTATTCATTGTGCTCGGAGCGGGGGCAATTTTGGGGTTCGTATCAGGCAAATTGCGAAAAGAATACTCGATCCTCATGATTTCGCTACTCATTATTTTCGATCTGTGGGGAACAGGGAAAAGATATCTTAATGCTGACCGGTTTGAACGGCCCTCAGCCATCCAGAAATCATTCACTCCGACCGTTGCTGATGCCGCAATTCTGAAGGATCAATCATATCACCGGGTTCTTAACCTGTCGGTTTCGACATTCAACGATAATTCCCCGACCTCCTGGTTCCATAAATCTATTGGAGGTTATCATGGTGCGAAGCTCAAAAGGTATCAGGAACTAATCGATTCATCAATAGGCAGGGAACTGGCAATGTTCGGTTCTGTAAAATCAGTTGAGGAGCTCCTGCCTTTATTCGGGAAGACTTCAGTGCTTAATATGCTGAATGCCAAATATGTCATTTACAGTCCGGATGCTCTGCCGGTAATTAATCCTCATGCCCTTGGGAATGTATGGTTTGCAGAGAAGCCTGTACTGGTTGAAAATGCAAATATGGAACTGGCATCCGTTAACTTAATTGATCCCTCAAAAGAGGCGGTGATTGATGCAAGGTTCAGGGACCAGGTTAAGGGATCCGTTTACCCGGTCAGCGGAAATGATAAAATTGAGTTGGTATCTTATCAACCCAACGAACTGGAATATAAATATACTGCTGAAGGCGAGAAGCTGGCAGTTTTCTCTGAAATCTATTATCCTGCAGGATGGAAATGCTATATCGACGGCAAGGAGAGTAAATACTTCAGGACAAACTATGTCCTTAGGGGAATGATACTTCCGGGAGGGACACATCAGGTCAGATTTTCGTTTGAACCCTCATCCTACATAATCGGAAATAAAATTTCGCTTGCAAGCTCGATACTGTTATTCCTTTTTGCCGGAGGTTATTTTCTTTCGCGGTTCATCAAAAGGTCAAAATCCGAATAGATGATCACTCACAGCATCTGTCCACTCTGTTCATCCGGCAAAATTTCATCATATCTCAAATGCACTGATCATCTTTTGAGCAGGGAGGAATTTGACCTTTTTAAATGCACGGAATGCGGATTTGTTTTTACCTGTAAGTATCCTGAGGAACAGAATATCGGCAGATATTACGAATCTGATGATTATATCTCGCATGATGATAGTGCAAAGGGATTTCTGAACTTCATTTATCTCCAGGTCAGAACCCTGATGCTTAAAAAGAAAAGAAAAATAATTCAAAAAGCCACGCAGCTGACAAAGGGAAGAATTCTTGATATAGGATGCGGAACAGGTTACTTTGCCGCAACCATGAAAAAAGGCGGCTGGGATGTTTCCGGGATAGAACCAAATGTTAAGGCACGCGATTTCGCTATTAGGCATTTTAGCCTTGATGTAATCAGCCCTCAAAATATTTCTGAGCTTCCAACCGGAATTTTCGACTGCATTACATTGTGGCATGTTCTGGAGCATTTTCACGATCCTTTCAGTTATGCCTCAGTAATTAAAAGGCTCCTAAAACCGGACGGTGTATGCATATGTGCTCTCCCGAACTGCAGTTCATTCGATGCAACTCACTATAGCGAATACTGGGCCGCATATGATGTGCCGAGGCATCTGTGGCATTTCACACCGGAGACCTTCAGTCTTTTTGCTGAAAAAACGGGGTTTCACATCGCCGGAACAAGGCCGCTTCCTCTTGATGTCTTTTATGTTTCAATCTTAAGTGAGAAAAATAAAGGTACAAAGTTTCACTTTTTAACAGGAATGATCAAAGGAACTTTGTTTGCTTTCCGTTCACTTTTCAATAAAGGAAGAAGCAGTTCTATTATTTACTTTCTCCGTAAAAAATAAAAATCTGCGAAAATCAGCGAGATCAGCGGGAAATCTTTTTCCTCCCGCAGATTTCGCAGATATGACGCAGATCTTAACAAATCCTAATACCTATCGAGCCACCTGTATTTCCTGGCACTGTCTCCAAAGCGGATTGCAACTGTCAGCTCATGGGTTCCATACGTTACTCTCTGTATCTGCTGCAATGTAAAATCAAAGGCATATCCGATGTACATATTTGTGTATGTAACTCCAAAATTGGCAATAATTGCCTTGCTGGTACGAAATGCCAATCCTGCCCATATTCTCTGGTCGTATATATATGTAAGTCCTAAATCAACCAGAGGTTTTACCTGTTCCGACATCATAAAAAGTGCTGAGGGCTGCAACTCGGTTTTATCAGCCACGTCAAAACTATAGGAACCAAACAGGTAATAATGTCTGTCCATACTGAAATTTCTGTAAGCTTCACTTCCTATTTTGGCTGCAGCTCCGAATAACTGTTCTGTTGAGAAGCCAACGTTATACTTAGGATTCAGAACATATATCCCGAAATCGACATCAGGAACAAATATACCTCTCCTGAGTTCGTTGTTCAGCCATGGTTCATTTGGGTCTTCGAAATTTATCTCCCTTTCATTTATCTTGAAATGATATCCGGTAACTGCAAGCCCCATCGACAACTGGGTATTATTCTGAACCCACATGTGATATGCATATGATGCCTGGAAGCCGGTCCTCTGGATCAGACCATTTTTATCACTGAATATATATCCCCCGAATCCGATCTTGCCGTCTGTTTTTGGACGGTAAACATTTCCACGGGAGTTTCCCTGAAGTTTATATCCTCTCTTAAGAACCCTGGCCTGGCCGCTGAAGGAGAAAGTCCTTGGCGCCCCTGAATATCCAATCCACTGTTCCCTGGCAGTAAGATTAAAGCTTGTAAATCCGTCACTACCGGCAACAGCGGGATTTATAAGGAATTTATTATACAGATACTGGCTGTACAGAGGCAGCTGCTGAGCTGCTGCAACTGCAGTGAGGATAATTAATGCTGATATTAAAGCCAGTTTCTTCAAATTTGTAATTACTGTTAATTATTTCACAATGGTTACATGCCCGATGAGAGGCCTGGATCCATTATGTAAATCAATTGTATAATGATATGAGTCTATCGGGAGAATATTCCCCTTACTTCTTCCGTCCCATGGGACTCCATAGCCTCTTGCTGATTTCCAGATCAGTTCTCCCCATCTGTTGAAAATACTGACTTCCATTTCCGGATAAAGTTCTTTAAGCCCTATGTTCCATTCATCGTTTATGAGGTCCCCGTTAGGAGATATCGCATTCGGGATGACAAGGCAACACATCATTTAACGGATGTATAATAACTGAATCACGTGTTGAGCACCCGTTCGCGTCAGTAACTTTCACGCTGTACAGACCGCTTACTGCAGTTGTTATATTCTGTGAAACGGAATTGTCGGACCAAAGATAGGTGTAACCGGAATTTGTTCCACCCGTAACCGTAACCGCAATCCCGCCATCGGGCATATCGGTACAGAATGGCTGAGTTACTGAAAATGAGATTCTGATAGAATCCGGCTCAGTGAGGGTAATTACGGAATCAGCCGAGCAGCCGTTTGAATCTGTTGTAATTACTTTGTAATTACCTGCAGCAAGACCTGTCCGTTCACTTCCAATCTCTCCATCAGCCCACAGATATGAAACAGGGCCGGCATTATTGACCGCTCCAACCATTATCGTTCCGGTTTTGTCGCCTGCACAATTTATGTTATGTTCAGCAGTCAGACTGAGCGAAGTAGTTATTACCATTCCTATTTCCCCCGGTTCAGTCAGATCAATTGTGTCAAGCACTTCACACAAATTGCTGTCGGTGATATGCAGAATATACCGGCCGCTTCTCAGGTCCTGAAATATCTTTTGAGGATGAAGAATAATCTCCAGGGCCCTGCCAGCTAAAAATATAAGGAGGTGTACCGCTTGTTGGATTTATCTGAATGGATCCGTCCGATTTTCCGTTACAGCTTATATTATACCCATTGTATTCCGAGTGAACCTGATCATAGGTTAAAGGAGGAGGCAGATTAATCACTACAGAATCGGTCTTCAGGCAGCCATTTGCATCAGTAACCGTCACAAAGTACTTCCCTTCGGTAAGTCCTGAAATATCCTGAACAGTGGCTCCGGTTGACCAGTTATATGAATAGGGACCAATACCACCGGAAACATTCAGATTTATTGAGCCATTATTGAAACCGGATACCTGGCATGTGATATGGGTCGGTATCATATCCGTAATAAGAGCCGGAGGTTGTGTTAAAGTAATATCTTTTGAAGTAATGCATCCGTTGTAATCAGTTACTATAAGATGATATGTGCCGGCTGTCAGGGAGTTCTGATCCTGTTGCCCGGCTGCAATACCTGATCCGTCAGTTGTGCTCCATACATAGGAATATGATCCGGCACCACCGCCGGTTACCGTGACATCAACTGATCCGGTTGCTCCGTTACAGCTGATATTGTAGGATCCGTCAGCTGAAGTTGATAATAATGAAGCAATTACCAATTGATCTGGCTGAGTCAGGGTAAAGGAAGGCTGAGGAATAAGTTTACAGCCATTAATATCGGTAACAGTACAGGTGTAAGTGCCGGCCTTAAGTCCCGAAATGTCTTTAGTAGTTGCAGAATATCCATCCGGACCTGCCCATAAATATGTGTAATTGCCTGAGCCGCCCGAAATTGTCAGCCTGATATATCCGTCGCTTGCACCAAAACATGAGATCTGGAAATTATTGTCATTGCTGTGCGACATCTCACTTCCTGTTAAAACCATACCCGGAGGATCTATAAGTGTTACACTGTCAATTTTTATGCAGCCAAGAAGGTCTGTAATCTGCAGGTAATACTTCCCGGCAGGAATGCTGTCGAGCAGATTGGTATTATTGCTTACTTCAAGAGTTCCGCTGGCAGAATACCATAAATACGAATAAGAACCGTTGCCTCCGGTTACAGTTGCCTTTGCTGATCCGTCATTGTAACCACGACATGAAATATCGGCCCCGCTGTAATTGCTCTTTTCAAATGCCACAACGATAGGTGCGGGTTCTTTCAGTTCTCCGGTTCTGTAAGTTTCACAACCATTTATATCACGGATAATCAGTTTGTAGGTTCCTGACATCAGGCCGGTGCACACTTTGTAAGTTGAAGGATTTCCAGTATCATAGTTACCTGAGAAAAATCCGGTAAATAATGTATCGGCATCATTGCGAACCAACCAGTACTCATAGGGAGGAGTAATCCCGTCCCTTACATAAATACGGGCACTTCCATCATTCCCCCCGGGGCATGAAATATGGATATTGGGAAGTACAGGCAGAGGAATAATTCTTGCCGAGGCACTCAGGTTGGCAATATTGATTGCAGTATCCCCAGCGCAACCGATATTATCCGTAACATCGAGCGTGTAATAACCGGCATAAAGGTTTGTGATCACAAGCGAATCCTCCATTGTATATCCTACAGGACCGGTCCATGAGATACTATAAGGATTTGCGCCTCTTGATATCTCTGCCTCCATTTCTGCAAGGCCTGTACTGGCTTCGCAGGTAAAAGGTTTTGTAATTGTAATTCCCCTGACCGGTTTTGGATGAAGCTGAACTTCCTGCAGACTGATATTGCCGGCCGGGCAGCTTAATCCGGAAACTTTTGGTGTAATTGAGAAAAATACTGACTCGATAGTGTCATTATAATTCCTGTACTTAAATGATAAAACATCACCCTGAACCTTATCTGTTCCCGGAGCTGAAATTCCAGTAACTCCTGAGGGATATGCTATTGTATAATCAAATCTTATCTCGCCTGAAGTCATTATTGTCGGGGAATTGAGCGTTATCTGGGTATCCCCTGCATAACATATTGCAGGTTTTCCATTGACAGGGGTGGCTCTTGGCGTCGGATTGACCGTAACTGTAATTTCAACTGCCGGACCATTGTTGCAGACTACACCGCTTACAGGTACCAACCTGTACGTTACTGTCAGAGGAGCATCGGTAGAATTGATAAGATTATCAGTTATGATATGACCTACGGAGAGACCTGTTGCACTTGCAGTGAATCCGCTTAATCCTGCAGGAGCTGAAGCAGTAAAATTAATCGTCACTAACCCGCTTGTAAATATGCTGGGGCTCTGAAGAGTGATGCTTGTTGCTGTGTTGTCACACTGGATTGTATTGGCCGGTACTGGATATACCCTCGGTGTCGGGTTGACAGTTACCGTGATGTCGATCCCTGGCCCGTCGCTGCATCCTGCCGGACTTACCGGTATTACATGATATGTAACCGTCTGCGGTGCATCAGTCGGATTGATTAAATTATCTGCTATTATATGCCCGTTTGGTAATCCTGTTGCACTTGCCGTGAAGCCAGTTATCCCTCCCGTTGCTGTTGCCGTATATTTAAACGTTACAACTCCGCCTGTAAATGTGCTCGGGCTCTCAAGCCTGATATTCGTCGTCGTGCTGTCGCACTGTATGATTGCTGGTGGTACAGGGAAGATCCTCGGTGTAGGGTTGACAGTTACAGTGATTTCAACTGACGGCCCATTATTGCAGCCTGCCGGACTTACCGGGGTGATCGTATATGTTACTGTCTGTGGTCCATCTGTAGGGTTGACAAGTAAATCTGTTATTACATGATTGTTCCCAAGTCCTGTCGCACTCGCCGTGAAGCCTGTCACTCCGCCTGTGGCAGTAGCCGTATAATTGAATGTAACAACCCCGCTTGTAAATGTGCTCGGACTCTGAAGCGTGATATTCGTAGCCGTATTGTCACACTGCGTCGGATTAACAGGTACAGGGGAGATCCTCGGTATCGGATTGACAGTTATCGTAAATATTTTAGGCTGTCCGTCGCACAAAAGAGTACCAAAGGTAAAATGCGGGATTACACTTATGGTAGCGATCAATGGGCTGTCACCAGTATTAACGGCTGTAAATGAAGGAATATCTCCGTTGCCGCTTGCTGTAAGCCCTATTGCCGGCTGGTCATTTGTCCATGTGAAGGTTACATCTCCAACAGTAAGAGTACCCAAAGAAACCAAAGTTGAGTTATCTCCGTTGCAGAGTATTTGACTTGAGGGCTGATTAATCTGGGCCGTAGGAAGAATTGTCACAATAACAGTCGCCGGTCCAGATGCGCAACCTGTAGAAGTTACAGGGGTAATTGTATAAGTAACCGTTTGTACTTCATCCGTTGGATTAATAAGATTATCAGCAATAATGAAGTCTTTTGGAAGACCATTCACAGGTGTAGTAAAACCTGTAACTCCTCCAGTTGCAACAACAGTATAATTGAAAGTAACAACTCCACTGCTGAATGTGCTCGGGCTGCCGACGAGTATATTGGTAACTCCGTTGTTACAGATAGTCTGGGTAAGAGTGCTTGGGACAACCTGCGGGGTCGGGTCCACGGTAATAGTAAATGTATGAGATGGTCCGTCGCAGATCTTTAAGCCATTTTCAAAATGAGGAGTGACAGTTATTGTCGCGATTACCGGATCATTACTTATATTCACTCCTGTAAAAGAGGGAATATCTCCGGTACCGCTTGCTGCAAGTCCTATTGATGTCAGGTCATTTGTCCAGGTGTAGGTCGTTGTTCCTCCTGTATTAATTGTACTTAAAATCACAGCCTGAGTCGGAACATTATTGCATACAACCTGATTGACAGGTAGTTCTACCTGTGCTGTAGGATTTACTGTTATTGTAAATATTTTTGTCGGACCATCGCATGTAAATGATCCGTTCTCAAAATGAGGAGTGACAATAATGGTTGCTACAACTGGCGAGGTTCCGATATTCAGAGCGGTAAATGAGGGAATATCTCCTGACCCTGTTCCAGATAAGCCGATTGATGGCTGATCATTAGTCCAGGTATAAGTTAAAGTGCCTCCTGAGTTCGGTGTGGTGAAGGCAACTGCTGCTGTGGGTGAGTTACTGCAAACCACCTGGCTTGCCGGTTGATTGACCTCTGCTGTCGGATTGACTGTAATCGTAAATGTCTTTGTCGGACCATCACATGTTACTGATCCATTCTCAAAATGTGGTGTTACAACTATCGTTGCTACTATTGGAGCCGTCCCGGTATTGATTGCTGTAAACGAAGGTATATCTCCTGCTCCGTTTGCTGCAAGTCCTATCGACGGCTGATCATTAGTCCAGGTATAGGTTACCGTACCCCCTGTATTTGGGGTTCCGAATGTTATTGCATCTGTCGCGGTTCCGTTGCATTTTACCTGGCTTACTGGCTGATTGACCTCTGCTGTCGGATTAACCGTAATCGTGAATGTCTTTGTCGGACCATCACATGTTACTGATCCGTTCTCAAAATGAGGCGTGACAACTATCGTTGCTACAACCGGGGCTGTTCCAAGATTAACAGCAGTGAATGATGGTATATCTCCTGTTCCGTTTGCTGCAAGTCCTATCGACGGCTGATCATTAGTCCAGGTATAGGTTACCGTACCCCCAGTATTGGGTGTTCCGAATGTTATTGCATCTGTGGCGGTTCCGTTGCATTTTACCTGGCTTGCTGGCTGATTGACCTCTGCTGTCGGATTGACTGTAATCGTGAATGTCTTTGTCGGACCATCACATGTTACTGATCCATTCTCAAAATGTGGTGTTACAACTATCGTTGCTACTATTGGTGCTGTCCCGGCATTGATTGCTGTGAACGATGGGATATCTCCTGTTCCGCTTGCGGCAAGTCCTATCGCGGCTGGTCATTCGTCCAGGTATAGGTTACCGTACCACCAGTATTGGGTGTTCCGAAGGTTATTACATCTGTGGCGGTTCCGTTGCACTTTACCTGGCTTACCGGCTGGCTGACCTCTGCTGTCGGATTGACTGTTATCGTGAATGTCTTTGTCGGACCATCACATGTTACTGATCCATTCTCAAAATGAGGTGTGACAACTATCGTTGCTACTATTGGAGCTGTCCCGGCATTGATTGCTGTGAACGAAGGTATATCTCCTGTTCCGCTTCCTGCAAGTCCTATCGTTGGCTGGTCATTCGTCCAGGTATAGGTTACCGTACCACCAGTATTGGGTGTTCCGAAGGTTATTACATCTGTGGCGGTTCCGTTGCACTTTACCTGGCTTACCGGCTGATTGACCTCTGCTGTCGGATTGACTGTTATCGTGAATGTCTTTGTCGGACCATCACATGTTACTGATCCATTCTCAAAATGTGGTGTGACAACTATCGTTGCTACTATTGGAGCTGTCCCGGCATTGATTGCTGTGAACGAAGGGATATCTCCTGTTCCGCTTCCGGCAAGTCCTATCGACGGCTGGTCATTCGTCCAGGTATAGGTTACCGTACCACCAGTATTGGGTGTTCCGAAGGTTATTACATCTGTCGCGGTTCCGTTGCACTTTACCTGGCTCACCGGCTGATTGACCTCTGCTGTCGGATTGACTGTTATCGTGAATGTCTTTGTCGGACCATCACATGTTACTGATCCATTCTCAAAATGAGGTGTGACAACTATCGTTGCTACTATTGGAGCCGTCCCGGCATTGATTGCTGTAAACGACGGTATATCTCCTGTTCCGTTTGCTGCAAGTCCTATCGTTGGCTGGTCATTAGTCCAGGTATAGGTTACCGTACCACCTGTATTCGGGGTCCCGAATGTTATTGCATCTGTCGAGGTCCCGTTGCATTTTACCTGGCTTACTGGCTGATTGACCTCTGCTGTCGGATTGACCGTAATCGTGAATGTCTTTGTCGGACCATCACATGTTACTGATCCGTTCTCAAAATGAGGCGTGACAACTATCGTTGCTACTATTGGAGCTGTCCCGGCATTGATTGCTGTAAACGATGGTATATCTCCTGTTCCGTTTGCTGCAAGTCCTATCGATGGCTGGTCATTAGTCCAGGTATAGGTTACCGTACCTCCTGTATTCGGGTGTTCCGAATGTTATTGCATCTGTCGAGGTCCCGTTGCATTTTACCTGGCTTACTGGCTGATTGACCTCTGCTGTCGGATTGACTGTAATCGTGAATGTCTTTGTCGGACCATCACATGTTACTGATCCATTCTCAAAATGAGGTGTGACAACTATCGTTGCTACTATTGGAGCTGTCCCGGCATTGATTGCTGTGAACGACGGGATATCTCCTGTTCCGTTTGCTGCAAGTCCTATCGTCGGCTGGTCATTAGTCCAGGTATAGGTTACCGTACCACCAGTATTGGGTGTTCCGAAGGTTATTACATCTGTCGCGGTTCCGTTGCACTTTACCTGGCTTACCGGCTGATTGACCTCTGCAGTCGGATTGACTGTAATCGTGAATGTCTTTGTCGGACCATCACATGTTACTGATCCATTCTCAAAATGAGGTGTGACAACTATCGTTGCTACTATTGGGGCTGTCCCGGCATTAATTGCAGTGAACGATGGTATATCTCCTGTTCCGTTTGCTGCAAGTCCTATCGTTGGCTGGTCATTAGTCCAGGTATAGGTTACCGTACCACCAGTATTGGGTGTTCCGAAGGTTATTACATCTGTCGCGGTTCCGTTGCACTTTACCTGGCTTACCGGCTGATTGACCTCTGCTGTCGGATTGACTGTTATCGTGAATGTCTTTGTCGGACCATCACATGTTACTGATCCATTCTCAAAATGAGGTGTTACAACTATCGTTGCTACTATTGGAGCTGTCCCGCCATTGATTGCTGTGAACGAAGTGATATCTCCTGTTCCGCTTCCTGCAAGTCCTATCGACGGCTGGTCATTAGTCCAGGTATAGGTTACCGTACCACCAGTATTGGGTGTTCCGAAGGTTATTACATCTGTGGCGGTTCCGTTGCACTTTACCTGGCTTACCGGCTGATTGACCTCTGCTGTCGGATTGACTGTAATCGTGAATGTCTTTGTCGGACCATCACATGTTACTGATCCGTTCTCAAAATGAGGCGTGACAACTATCGTTGCTACTATTGGAGCCGTCCCGGCATTGATTGCTGTAAACGACGGTATATCTCCTGTTCCGTTTGCTGCAAGTCCTATCGTTGGCTGGTCATTTGTCCAGGTATAGGTTACTGTGCCTCCTGTATTCGGTGTCCCGAATGTTATTGCATCTGTCGAGGTCCCGTTGCATTTTACCTGGCTTACTGGCTGATTAACCTCTGCTGTCGGATTGACAACAATATCTACATTGAAGGTCACCGGATTGGTACATCCGTTGGCTGACAAAGTATAAATGTACCTTACTGTTATTGGTGCTGTGGTTGTATTTGTTAGTGTCTCATTAGGATTATCTGTCCCTGATGTGGGGCCGGCAGGTGTGATACCTGCAACACTTGCACGTGTCCATCCAAAGCTGGTCCCTGCTGTCCCGCTTGTCGGTGTATAACTGAACACCGATCCGCTGCATATTGCTGGTGGCGTGAGTGAACTTGTCAGTGCAGCAATCGGGTTGACAACAACGTCAACATTGAAGGTCACCGGATTGGTACATCCGTTGGCTGACAAAGTATAAATGTACCTTACTGTTATTGGTGCTGTGGTTGTATTTGTTAGTGTCTCATTAGGATTATCTGTCCCTGATGTGGGGCCGGCAGGTGTGATACCTGCAACACTTGCACGTGTCCATCCAAAGCTGGTCCCTGCTGTCCCGCTTGTCGGTGTATAACTGAACACCGATCCGCTGCATATTGCTGGTGGCGTGAGTGAACTTGTAAGTGCAGGCATCGGATTGACAACAACGTCTACATTGAAGGTCACCGGATTGGTACACCCGTTGGCTGCCAAAGTATAAATGTACCTTACTGTTATTGGTGCTGCGGTTGTATTTGTTAGTGTCTCATTAGGATTATCTGTCCCTGAGGTGGGGCCGGCAGGTGTGATCCCTGCAACACTTGCACGTGTCCATCCAAAGCTGGTCCCTGCCGTCCCGCTTGTCGGTGTATAACTGAACACCGATCCGCTGCATGTTGCTGGTGGCGTGAGTGAACTTGTAAGTGCAGGCATCGGATTGACAACAACGTCTACATTGAATGTCACCGGATTGGTACACCCGTTGGCTGTTAAGGTATAAATGTACCTTACTGTTATTGGTGCTGCGGTTGTATTTGTTAGTGTCTCATTAGGATTATCTGTCCCTGAGGTGGGGCCGGCAGGTGTGATCCCTGCAACACTTGCACGTGTCCATCCAAAGCTGGTCCCTGCTGTCCCGCTTGTCGGTGTATAACTGAACACCGATCCGCTGCATGTTGCTGGTGGCGTGAGTGAACTTGTAAGTGCAGGCATCGGATTGACAACAACGTCTACATTGAATGTCACCGGATTGGTACACCCGTTGGCTGTTAAGGTATAAATGTACCTTACTGTTATTGGTGCTGCGGTTGTATTTGTTAGTGTCTCATTAGGATTATCTGTCCCTGAGGTGGGGCCGGCAGGTGTGATCCCTGCAACACTTGCACGTGTCCATCCAAAGCTGGTCCCTGCTGTCCCGCTTGTCGGTGTATAACTGAACACCGATCCGCTGCATGTTGCTGGTGGCGTGAGTGAACTTGTAAGTGCAGGCATCGGGTTGACAACAACGTCTACATTGAATGTCACCGGATTGGTACACCCGTTGGCTGCTAAAGTATAAATGTACCTTACTGTTATTGGTGCTGCGGTTGTATTTGTTAGTGTCTCATTAGGATTATCTGTCCCTGAGGTGGGGCCGGCAGGTGTGATCCCTGCAACACTTGCACGTGTCCATCCAAAGCTGGTCCCTGCTGTCCCGCTTGTCGGTGTATAACTGAACACCGATCCACTGCATGTTGCTGGTGGCGTGAGTGAACTTGTAAGTGCAGGCATCGGATTGACAACAACATCTACATTGAATGTCACCGGATTGGTACACCCGTTGGCTGCCAAAGTATAAATGTACCTTACTGTTATTGGTGCTGTGGTTGTATTTGTTAGTGTCTCATTAGGATTATCTGTCCCTGAGGTGGGGCCGGCAGGTGTGATCCCTGCAACACTTGCACGTGTCCATCCAAAGCTGGTCCCTGCTGTTCCGCTTGTCGGTGTATAACTGAACACCGATCCGCTGCATATTGCAGGTGGTGTGAGTGAACTTGTAAGTGCAGGCATCGGATTGACAACAACGTCTACATTGAAGGTCACCGGATTGGTACACCCGTTGGCTGCCAAAGTATAAATGTACCTTACTGTTATTGGTGCTGCGGTTGTATTTGTTAGTGTCTCATTAGGATTATCTGTCCCTGAGGTGGGGCCGGCAGGTGTGATCCCTGCAACACTTGCACGTGTCCATCCAAAGCTGGTCCCTGCTGTTCCGCTTGTCGGTGTATAACTGAACACCGATCCGCTGCATATTGCTGGTGGCGTGAGTGAACTTGTAAGTGCAGGCATCGGATTGACAACAACGTCTACATTGAATGTCACCGGATTGGTACACCCGTTGGCCGTTAAGGTATAAATGTACCTTACTGTTATTGGTGCTGTGGTTGTATTTGTTAGTGTCTCATTAGGATTATCTGTCCCTGAGGTGGGGCCGGCAGGTGTGATCCCTGCAACACTTGCACGTGTCCATCCAAAGCTCGTCCCTGCTGTTCCGCTTGTCGGTGTATAGCTGAACACCGATCCGCTGCATGTTGCTGGTGGCGTGAGTGAACTTGTAAGTGCAGGCATCGGATTGACAACAACGTCTACATTGAATGTCACCGGATTGGTACACCCGTTGGCTGTCAAAGTATAAATGTACCTTACTGTTATTGGTGCTGCGGTTGTATTTGTTAGTGTCTCATTAGGATTATCTGTCCCTGAGGTGGGGCCGGCAGGTGTGATCCCTGCAACACTTGCACGTGTCCATCCAAAGCTGGTCCCGCCGTTCCGCTTGTCGGTGTATAACTGAACACCGATCCGCTGCATATTGCTGGTGGTGTGAGTGAACTTGATAAAGCAGGATATGGATTGACAATCCATGAAGCAAGTGTAATCCATGGTGTTCCTGTACAACCTGCTGTCGCTGTGCAGCCTGATCTCTGGCCCTGGATTTCTACAAGTGTATGTCCTGTCGTATTCAGACTGTTTCCGGGGGTATAAGCGTTCCATCCTCCTGCACCGTCAAAACGATACTGATAATTATCGGAGCATCCAACACCTCCGGTACCGGAATTAAAGGTGGCTGATACCGTCTGACCGTCACAAACTGTTGTCAGGTTTGGTGTTTTTGTATTCAGCGTCGGAGAGGTGGGTTGTGGATTTACAGTCCATGAGGCAAGTGTCGCCCATGCTGTTCCCGTACAACCTGCTGCTGCTGTGCAGCCTGATCTCCGGCCCTGGATTTCTACAAGTGTATGTCCTGTCGTATTCAGATTATTTCCGGGGGTATATGGGTTCCATCCTCCTGCACCGTCATAACGATACTGATAATTATCGGAGCATCCAACACCTCCGCTGCCGGCATTAAAAGTGGCTGATACCGTCTGACCGTCACAAACTGTTGCCAGGTTTGGTGTTTTTGTATTCAGGCCTGGGCTTGCAGGTTGCGGATTTATAGTGACATTGTATGTTTGGGAGTTTCCGTCACACAGCCCGTTATTGTCTTTTAACTGGATGGTGCCTGTCCCTATAGCTCCCCAGGTAATTGTTACCGGATTGGCAGTGGAAGATGCAGGTGCTCCCCCGGTAACCGTCCAGGTATATGTATGTCCTGCCTGTGAGGGGATGCTGTAAGTTACAGCCGCTCCGGCACAGACATTAAAGATATAATTTGTAGGGGAATTATACTCACTTTCTACACTGACACTCTGAATGAAATGTCCTGCACCTATTAACTGGTCATTCTGGTTATTAAATTCCGTGGTAATCCAGCCGGCAGTTTTCGTGTTGGTGGAGTATCTTGCCTCATCGAGCCAACCGTCAAAATATTCTCCGTTATTATATCTCCCAAGATTCCCTTCACTTGGTACACCTGCCTGGCCTGCTGTTGTGTTTTCCTGATAGACGCCATCAACATATAGCCTGTGTTTTGTGCCATCAAAAGTATAAACATAATAGTGCCAGGTATTTGATGAGGGAAGAGCTCCATACGGAGTAAGAGTTCCTCCTCCCCAGCACCATGATTCAGGCAGCCCGTCTGCAAATCCAACCTGAACGGCACTTGATGCCCCTGTATTCTGAAAAGCCACAAAGTTTCTATTGCCTGATGGAGTAGATGGATACCTCGCCCAAATGCTTATTGTCTGGGGTTCGTTACACCTGACAAATCCTGCTAGAGGATTCATTCTGACATAGGAATTTGTACCGTTAAAGCTTCTTCCGCCTGCTATCCTACCTGTAATTGAACCGGTATTACTCTGGACTCCGTCATTTCCTGTGGGTGTGGCATCAGTATAATCCGAACCATTTAAATGCCAGACTCCCTTATAACTTGAGTTCCATACACTTTCCACTGACTGGTTTGTTGTAATCTGACTATTGCTGTAGAGAACCCTGAATATGGTGTTGGCTGCATTACTTATGAACGGGAAACGGACCCATGCTACTAAATTCCCAGAAACAGGATCATAGCTTTCAATTTGATGATCAAGCTTATTATAGTTCGCATCAACAAATATTATATCATATCCGGTGTTGCTGTAAATGCGTCCGCCGTTTGAAATGGTCCTAAGTTCATTGCTTTCAGGCGAACCAAGGCTTACAAGAACGGGGAAATTGGCAACAAATTCACCAACCTTTGTATAGTTTATTTCTAAAGTCTTCTGATATTGATATCCAAGAGGAGCGGCCGGGCACAACTGACCGAAGGATTCAGACTTAGCTCCGGCAATTAAAATCAAGCTTAAAAAGAAAATAATAATCCTTTTTTTTAAGCATCTGCTTCTCAGATTTTTAGTAACTGAAATGATAGTAACCACTATGTGTTCAGAAACGGTCAAATTGCCAGGTTAAGTTATACATCACGGGTAAAAAATCCGGTTTCATTTTCTTTTCTGGAAACCGGAACATCCTGTTTCAATTCATCAGGTCCGGATTATAACGTTAAAACTGTTCGTTTCTTATTTGTTACTAACACTTTATTAACAATAAAAAAGCCGGATGAATTCAATCAATCCGGCTGATTAGTTTTCCGTGCGCCATGAGTCCTGTGTCGTGTGTCTTTCTAAATTATCAGCATTGCATCTCCGTAAGTACCGAACCTGTATTTATCTTTAACGGCGGTCTTATAGGCATCAAAAAGCAGATCGTATCCGGCAAAAGCGGCAACCATCATCAGTAGGGTTGAGTATGGAAGGTGAAAATTACTTATCATCATATCGGGAACCTTAAAATCGTAAGGCGGGAATATGAATTTGTTTGTCCAGCCGTCAAATGGTTTGAGATATCCGCTTGTCGATACTGAGCTTTCGAGGGTGCGCACTACCGTAGTTCCGACGGCACAGATCTTGTATTTTTCATCTTTTGCCTTATTTACGATTTCAGCGGCTTCTTCTGTTATCCTGATCCTTTCGGAATCAACTTTATGCTTTGTGAGATCTTCAACATCGACACTTCTGAAGTTACCAAGGCCTACATGGAGTGTTATTTCAGCAAAATCGACTCCAAGAATTTCAAGTTTTTTCAGTAGTTCCCGGCTGAAATGAAGTCCAGCGGTCGGGGCAGCTACCGCCCCTTCATGTTTCGCAAATATAGTCTGATATCGTTCATTATCTTCAGGCTCAACAGGTCTGTTAATAAACTTTGGAAGCGGAGTTTCTCCAAGGCTGTACAAGGTCTGTTTGAATTCTTCATAGGTTCCGTCAAACAGAAACCGGAGGGTTCTTCCCCTTGATGTCGTATTGTCAATTACCTCTGCCACAAGCAGATCGTCCTCTCCGAAATAAAGCTTATTGCCGATTCTGATTTTTCTTGCAGGATCAACAAGAACATCCCATAGTCTTTGCTCCCTGTTCAGTTCTCTGAGCAAAAAAACCTCTATTTCAGCACCTGTTTTTTCTTTATTGCCATATAACCTGGCTGGAAAGACTTTTGTATTATTGAAAACAAGGACATCATGTTCGTGAAAATACTCCGGGATCTCCTTAAATATCTTGTGTTCGAAGGTTCCGGTTTTCCTGTTAACGACCAGCAACCTCGATTCATCCCTGTTTTCGGTGGGATATAGGGCAATAAGCTCCTGGGGTAAATTGTACCTGAATTGTGATAATTTCATGTTAAGAATTTTGATATATCAATTTTTTGAATTCCTTTATACGAAAGGATTTCAGTTTTGTTTCAAATCTTTTATAGTATTTTCAAATTTTTCCAGGGAAAATGCATTTTTAAGCAAATAGGGACCAATAGCCGTTCTTTTAAGTTGCGACAGGCAGGCTCCGCTACCCAGTGCCAGACCCAGGTCCCTGGCAAAAGATCTTATATAAGTCCCTTTACTGCAAAGGATCCTGACAGTTATGTCAGGAATTCCAAATGAAAGAAGCTCTGCTTCTCTGAACCAGACTGTTACCGGATTCATTTCCTTCTGAATTCCTTTCCTGGCAAATTCATAAGCTCTTTTCCCTTCAATCATTTTTGCTGAATGTAAAGGAGGAACCTGCTTCTGTTCTCCCAGAAAACTGTTAAGTGCTGTTATAACAAGTTTCTCAGTTATATGTTCAACCGGATATCGTCCATCTGTTTCCGTTTCAAGGTCAAACGAAGGTGTTGTCTCACCGAGATGTATAGTCGCAACATATTCCTTATCCAGATCCCGGAATTCATCTATTTTCTTTGTTGCTCTTCCGGTGCAAACTATCATGAGGCCGCTTGCAAGAGGATCGAGTGTTCCCGCATGACCAATTTTTATTTTTTTTATGCCAAAAGTGCTTCTGATAATTATCCTTATCTTATTTACAAGGTCAAACGATGTCCAGTAGAGAGGTTTGTCAAACAACAATACCTGCCCCTCCTCAAAAGATGAGATCTTTTCAGAAAACATGCAGACCCAATAAAAGTGAATAAATGCCAATCAGAACGCAATATACAGCGAACCATTTAAGGCTTCCTTTTTTAACAATGCTGATCATCCACCTGCATGCCAGGTATCCTGAAATAAAAGCTGTAAGAAACCCGGCAACAATAACAATTATTGAGGTTCCTTCCTTTGTAAAATCACCGGAGATCATTTCAAGAAAATTCGCTCCGATAATCGGGATCAGCACCATCAGGAAAGAGAACTTCGCAATATCAGATTTTTTATTGCCAAGCATCATCCCTGTGGAGATCGTTGCACCGGATCGTGATATCCCCGGCAAAACAGCAAGAGCCTGCGCCAATCCGATAATAAATGAATCGAAATAGGTCATTTCCCTTTCCCTTGGTCTAATAACAAGAGTGAGACCCAGAAATAATGCACTGATAAAAAATTCAATCGCAAGCGATATCATATTGCCGGCAAAATACTTTTCAGCTATTTGGCTCATAAAGAACCCGGCTATTCCCACCGGGATCATAGAAATAAAGAGCTTGATAATATACCTGGTTTCATCATTCAGCCTGAAAGCAAAGAGACCTTTAAACAGACCTGCTATTTCTTTCCAAAGAACAAAAAGTAGTGCTCAGAACCGTAGCACCGTGAACAGCGATTGAAAAATAAAAATTTGCCTCATGGTCTATTCCGAAAAGATATTTGCCGAGTTCCAGATGTCCGGAACTGCTTACAGGCAAAAATTCCGTAAGCCCTTGTATCAGACCCAGGACTATAGCTTCAAATAAATTCATCAGGAATTAATAAATATTTAATTATCTGGAGTTTTTAGGCTTTCTCATGATGGCCCAGATTTCAAAAATGAATCCTGCCAGGACTACAACCGGTGCAAGGGTTATTCTTCTGAAACTGAATATCTTTTCGCTGAATACATTTGGATCTTCCGATTTACCTCCAAGCATAAGAAGAAATCCAACTACAATTATTGCAAAGCCAATAGCAAGAAGCTTGTAGTTTTCACGGCCAAGGGCGAAATTCAGCTTTTCCTTATTCTCATTTTTAGTTGCCATGTCTTAAAAATATAATTTATCCTCAGAAATGTCAAGATAACGGTTTACCGAAAGAAATGTCGAAACCAGATTAATCAAAATCCCTGCTATTATCAAAAAGAAGCCAAGCACTGCCAGGAGTCTGGTACTCTCAAATGAAAACAGCATAATAAATTCTTTCTCAATAAGATAAAGCAATCCCATCAGCAGCAGCATTGCAGTAAGTGCTGCAAGCACTCCATGGTAAACACTTCTTATAAGGAAAGGTTTCCTTATAAATGCCCGGGTAGCTCCCACAAGCTGCATCGTTCTTATGAGGAACCGTTTTGAATATATAGCCAGCCTGATTGTGTTATTTATTATTGTAACTGCTATCAGAAAGAGGAACAAGCTGATTATTAGAAGGAACAGACTGATCTTTCGGACGTTTTCGTTTATAAGAAACAATAATGAATCTTCATACCAGACCTCCTTAACAAAAGGATACTCCAGGATGTATTTTTCAAATTTTACAACACTGTCGCGGTTGGTATATCCTGCAAAAAGATAAACATCAATGGAAGGGGGTAGCGGGTTATCTCCAAGAAAACTAATGAAATCCTCCCCCATATCCTCTTTCATTTTTGCAGCAGCTTCATCCTTTGAGACATACTCAGTCGATTTAACAGAAGGCTTGGCATCAAGATCCTTCTGAAGCATTCTTATATCTGCTTCCCTGGCATCTTCATCGAGAATGACCGAAAAGGTAAGACTCTCCCTGAAATAATCTGAAAGCTCCTTTGCGTTGATTATGACCAGTCCCAGGATTCCCAGTAAAAAAAGCACAAGAGAAACACTTATAACGAGTGTCAGATATGAACCACCGAGCCTTGCCTTTGAAAATCCTGATTCTTTCTTCTTCACTAATAAATCTTTAACCCACCCCCACCCCCTCCAGGGAGGGGAGCTTTATTTGTTTCTGTCATTGCGACACCAGCCATCGGCCGGGGGAAGCAATCCTATCTCCTATTCCACAATTGAAATCCATCCGAACTCATCCGGTTCATCGCCATATTGAATGGATACCAGCTTGTTATAAAGCTTCATAGTCACCGGTCCCGGATTTCCGTCCTTACAGTACTCATAGATCTTATTCTTTTCCGGGTCGAATATCCTGGCAATCGGGCTTATTACAGCTGCCGTACCGCAGGCTCCGGCTTCAGAGAATTCCGCCAGCTCTTCAACCGGGACCTGTCTCCTTTCAGCCTTTATTCCAAGAGTACTGGCCACTTCAATAAGGCTCATGTTAGTGATGGAATTCAGAATCGATTCAGATTTCGGAGTGATATAAGTATTGTTCTTTATCCCAAAGAAATTTGCAGGGCCGCATTCGTCAATGTACTTTTTCTCCTTTGCATCCAGAAATATGGAGCTTGCATATCCTTTTTCCATTGCAACCATTCCGGCTCTCAGACTTGCTGCATAGTTACCACCGACCTTATATACTCCGGTACCCTTTGGTGCAGCTCTGTCGTAATCCCTGCAAATAAGCATATTGACCGGTTTGATACCTCCCTTAAAATAGGGGCCGACAGGCGTTACAAAAACAATGAATGTATACTCCTTAGAAGGTTTAACCCCTACCTCTGCACCGCTGCCATAAAGCAGGGGACGAATGTAAAGCGTGGCTCCCGAGCCATAAGGCGGAATGAATTTCTTATTCAGGTTTACAACTTTAAAAACCGCTTCCCGGAATTTATCAACCGGAAATTTAGCCATATTGATTCCATCGGCTGAAAAGATAAGTCTTTTTGCGTTTTCTTCCCATCGGAACAATCTGATTTTTCCATCCTTCCCCATGTATGCCTTCAGACCTTCAAAAGCCTCCTGCCCGTAATGCAATCCTGTCGCAGCTATGTGAATATCAATATATTCGGAAGCCGATATTTCAAGATCACCCCATTTACCATTTTTGTAAAAACAGCGCACATTGTAATCCGTCTTTATATAACCAAAAGGAAGGTTCTTCCAGTCAAGGTTCTCCATAGCTTCCAATTTATAAATATCCGGTAAAAGTACATCTTTATAACTAATCTCCGACAGATATTCCCTCAGAAAATCGATTAATTATGCCACTCCTGTAGCTTTGAGATCTGCTCTGCTATGGGTACACTTCTGAGAAGTTTTCCGGTATTTGTAAGAAAATCATTTTCTGTTAAGTAGTTTTTTCTGGATGCCGGACCATTCTTCAAGACCTAAACTGATCCCATGTTCATTTCTCTCTTTAAAAAGTTTTTCGCTGAGTCTGATATAATCGACCCTGCCCAGATAATCGTACCTTGCATCGTGCAAGATTTTATCAGTATCCGACTCGTACTTCCCGTTAAAGGAGTTTTTAATCAGATCTCTGGCTGAATTTATATAATACTCATCAAACCCATAGAACGGAAGCATCTCTTCCATTAATCTGCACGACGCTTCAGCCGGATTATTGTAATCTGACATATATCCTGTCATCAGAAAAACTGAAGCCAGCTTAAGATTAATATACTGCTCCAAAGGCAGCCCCTCTGCTGTAGCAAGCAGCTCTGCCTGACTGGTAATACTCACGGCAAGTTGTGCATTGTGAAACCAGAGACTGGGAGGGGCATCATCAATAAACATTTTGTTGACCGCCTCCTCAACATCCTGAAGCTTGATAAGCTGCATCTTAAACCTGAACCTGTTGTTGGGAAACCCATTTTCATCGCTGAGTTCAGGGATAATTTCTTTTACAAAATACATATCGAGTTCCCCTTTGTATTTGACCGGCATTTTCCCACGATACTCGCAAATAAAAAAGTCCTTGACAAACTCATACGTAGCCCCTGAAATATTTATTTTCCCTGCCTCGCCCGAGGACTCCATCCGGCTTGCTATATTAACAGTATCGCCCCATATATCATAAGAAAGCTTTTTATGCCCCACCACACCGGCTATCACTGTTCCGGTATGGATACCTATCCTGATATCCCAGTATTTCATACCCTGGATAAGAGAAGCCTCTTTCAGGTTTTTCATATATTCCTGCATCTCAAGAGCAGCAAGTATTACTTCAACAGGATTGGTCCTGTTCTTTTCGGGTATCCCTCCTGCGCACATATATGCGTCCCCGATGGTTTTGATCTTTTCGATCCTGTATTTCTCGACAACTGAATCGAAATGAAAAAAGAATTTGTCAAGCTCATCAATCAATACCTCGGGATTCATTTCTTCTGCAATCTGGGTAAAACCCTGAATATCGGAAAACAGGACAGTCACAAAATTATATTTGGTTTTTGTGGCTTTTCCCTTTGCCATTAACTCGTCGGCCGTATTCTTTGGAAGAACGTTTGCCAGTAGTGCTTCGGTCTTTTCGTTTATCCTGACAAGATCTTCATTTTTTTTGTTAATGATCTGCTCAAGAACCTTTTGTTTGCGTTTAAACTTGAATTCCAGAAGTTTATATATTGCAAATTCGACTGCTAACAATATGATTAATCCGATAACAATTGTGGAAATCGCCAGAGTGATCTCAGGAGCACCAGGAGTATTTGCAAAGGATTTGACTGAAAGTATTGCTGTAAGAACCATTAGATTACATGAAAGTGTCAACTTCTTCATTAACAGCATTTACTTTAATTTAGATTGATCTTTTATCAAATGTATAAATTAACTTTATTAACGCCAAACTTCATGAGCCATTGTGGAATTGCTGAACTTTCATCACTTTTACTAATTTCGCCGAAGTAACTTTTCACAAAATGGAGATTATTTTTGCTTCAAACAACCTAAACAAAATACGGGAAATAAATAACATCCTCGGAAATAGCTTTACACTTTTAAGCCTTCAGGATTTAAACATCGAAGAAGAGATTCCTGAGAACGAAATGACTCTTGAGGGCAATGCACTTCATAAAGCCCGTCATATTTTCAAAACGACAGGAAAGAATGTCTTTGCCGATGATACCGGACTTGAAGTTGAAGCACTCGATGGCAGACCAGGAGTCCATTCTGCAAGATTTGCAGGTGAAAACAAAGATTCTGATGCCAATATTGAAAAACTTCTTTCTCTGCTTGAAAATGAGCCAAACCGGAATGCAAGATTCAGGACTGTAATTGCCCTAATTCTTGATGGTAAAGAATATCTTTTTGAAGGTACTGTTACAGGTAAAATAATAAAATACAGGAGAGGCAAACAGGGATTCGGATATGATCCTGTCTTTATTCCTGACGGAAAGTCAGTTACGTTTGCTGAAATGGATCTAAAAGAGAAAAACATGATTTCGCACCGGGCCAGGGCCTTTGAAAAACTCAGACATTTTCTCATCGGGATTCAGAAGGCCGACAATAAGGATACAGTGTAAATGCCGAAAAAACTGTTTTATATAACAGGTTTAGCTCTTATTTGTAACTGCCTGTCGGGACAGCTGCCTGTAGGATCATGGTCGGACCATTTAAGATACAATACTGCGAACCGCATTGCCGGCAATTCGGAAGAAATATATGCATCAACCGGGTCTTCGATTCTTGCCTGGAACAGCAAAAATAATGAACTTACAAAGCTGTCGCCGGTGACTGGACTCTCCCAGACAGGAATAAGTGCTATCGGGTGGTCGGATGAAACCAGGATGCTGATCATTGCCTATACAAATACAAATATCGACCTTGTAAAAGGAAAAAAAGTTTATAACATCCCGGATATTTATAACAGGAATATCCAGGGAAACAAAAGAATCAACAGGATCAGGACTCTTGGAAAATACGCTTATCTGACAACAGGATTCGGAATCGTTGTTGTCGACATGGTCAGGATGGAGATCCACGATACCTGGAGGCCCGGACCAGGAGCCGGTAGCAATGAGGTTTTTGATATTACATTCGGAAACAATAAGGTTTATGCTGCAACGGTAAACGGAGTGTGGGAGGCTGAACTCTCAAACCAGGGACTGGCTTATTTCGGCAACTGGAACCAGATTACAAGCCTGCCTGAACCAGATTCAAGATGCACACATGTGATCTTCTCAGGTGAAACTCTCTACTGTAATATTTCGGAGGGATCTGCAGGCGACAAAATATATGCAATTAATGGAGGAACCAGGTTATTCTCTAATAACCCGGGGGTCATAAACAGATCATTTGATGCTGCCCCGCTGGGGTTCCTTGTCGCTTCGGCCGCCTCATTAAGATATTTCAGGTCCGATGGATCTTTAATAAAAGAAATTTCATCATACGGGTGGGGTATTCCGGATATATCGCAGGGAATCATTATTGATAATGACTTATGGATAGCAGATATTGATTATGGCCTTATCAAAGGGGAAAACATGACGGCCTTTAGCCAGTCTCTCCCTCTCCGGCCCTGTAACGAACGATATTGTAAGCATATCATCCTCAAACGGAAAAACAATTTTATGCGCCGGCGGAACAGATAAGTCATGGAACAGTCTGAAGAGAATTTTTCAGGTCTCCGTTCATGAAAACAATCAGTTTTCCAGTCTTGTTACAGAATCTGCCACTGATGCTATGCGTTCATTAATTGATCCGGGAAGCAACTCCCGCTATTTTTATTTCATCATGGGGCGGCGGATTATTCGAATTTGAGAACAACACCCTGTTGAAGCATTACGATTCATCAAATTCCCCGCTTCAGACAAGCAGCTGAACCAGGTTCAGGAATAAAAGTCTGCGGTCTGGCAATGGACAAATTTAAAAATCTCTGGATCACTCAGACCGATGTTCCGGGAAGCATTAAAATACTTAAACCCGATGGCAGCTGGATAGTTTATCCCTTAACGATCGACGCTCCGGTTATAGGAGATATTATTTCGGCTGAAAACGGTCTGAAGTGGATAATTCTTCCAGGAGGCAATGGCTTATATATAATTGATGATAATGAAACGCCTGAAGTTTTTTCAGATGACAGAACCAAAAAACTTACAATTACAGACAGCGACGATAAAATCATTAATTCGGTTTTTTCTGCAGCCGAGGATCATGACGGAAATATATGGATTGGAACTGACCAGGGTCCGGTAATATACTACAATACTGACAGGATCTTTGACGGTGATCTGAGGGGTTACAGGATAAAAGTGCCGCGGAATGATGGTTCAGGGCTGGCCGATTACATGCTGGGAACAGAATCGATCACTGCAATTTCGGTTGATGGCGCAAACAGGAAATGGCTGGGAACAAAAAATTCCGGTGCATATCTGCTCTCCCCTGACGGTACATCAGTGGTTAAAAACTACAATGTCCTGAACAGCCCAATGTTTTCTGATTCAATTGCAGCGGTTGCAGTCGATAACAACACAGGTGAGGTTTGGTTCGGAACATCCGGGGGGGTTCTTTCAGTGAGAGAGATCGCCACCTCCGGCAGTAAGTCATTCAGTAATGTATATTCATTCCCTAATCCTGTGAGGGAAGATTACGCCGGGAATGTCACAATCACCGGGCTTTTGAAAGACTCACAGGTTAAAATAACAGATATCAGCGGAAATCTTGTTTATGAAACAATTTCGGAGGGCGGACAGGCATCCTGGGATCTCACCACCTTCAACGGTCACAGGGTCAGGACAGGTGTGTACCTTGCATTTTGTTCCGCCAACAATGGATCAGAATCGTGTGTTACAAAAATTCTTGTTATCAGACGATAGTCAGCCAGTAATAAGGTTTTGAATTCTTTCAATCTGAAGCTGCTTGTTCACTTCTCTCAGGCTTCTTGCAGTTTTCGTGAAGTACTGGTGTCCTGAAATGAATTTAACCTGCATTTTATTCCATTCATTCAGGTCTTTCATTTTGTTCTGAGCCTTAAGCTCTTCGAAAAGTGTATTGGATACCGGGATAAAATCGCTTCTGCCAAGATAGTCCAGATCCGAATCACAAATTATTTCCTCGAGAAGGGTAGCTGGTTTTGGCGGTAGCCTTGTTGCCATTATTATCGAACAAATCCTTTCTATCTGCTCAGGGGTATAGTTGTACCCGGGGAGGATTTTTCGTGCATAATCTGCCCCCAGTAACTCATGATTATCAAATGAAACTGTTATACCTGTATCATGAAAAAGCCCTGCTGTTTTCAAAAGTAATATCTCCTCATCGGTGCAACCTTCGGCCCACCCTATCAGCTCGACCTCGGTGACCACATCAACTGTGTGTTTGATATTATGGTAAAATACATATCCAGGCAGTTCCTTTTCAAGTTTATCCAGGATCATTTCCTGCATATCGGTAAATTGAATCAATCCGAATTTTATCCTGAACGCTCCGTTTGAATTTACTCCCTTTCCATCGACTGAGTATTCAGGCTTTAATCCTTTAACCCGGTAAATCTGCAGATCACCCTTATATTTCACCGGAAGTTTGCCGTAATACTCGCAGTCGAAAAATTCCTTTACCAGTTCATAGGTCATGACGGAGATCAGAATAGATCCGTTTTCTGAAAGGGCCTCCAGGCGGCTCGCATTATGAACCGTATCTCCCTTTATATCGTAATTTATTTTCTTTTTGCCAGAAGCGGAAGCTGTTACAGGGCCGGTGTGGATCCCTATTTTTAAATCCCAGATCCTTTTACTCCCTCCTCTTCTTTCGTGTTCAAATTTCCCGAGAAAATTGCGCATCTCCATTGCAGCCATCACGACATCTATCGGGTTTGTTATATTCTTAACAGGTATTCCTCCTGCACACATGAAGGTGTCGCCGATGGTTTTTATTTTTTCTATTTTATACCTTTCAGCAATTGATCCAAACTCATAAAAGATCTCATCGAGCTCATCCATCACCGAGGCCGAATCCATCCCTTCAATTAATTTCGACAAGCTGCGGATATCAGCGAACAAAACCGTTGCCATGTTGAATTTCAGCGATTTCTCCTCTCCCGCGGTACTTCCCGGGAATGAGCCTTGAGATTTTCATTCTCCTCTGCAAGCTCCCCATTCTGCTTAACCAGCATTTTCAGCTGTTCCTCCAGCTCCTTATTCTGCCTTGCAAGCTTTGCAATGCGTTTTACAAGTTCATCATTATTTGTTGAGATCATTGTGCAGTTGATTGACAGGTAAATATAATAATTTTATATTTGAGCAAATCATCGGCTATAATGCTTCACAAAACAAAAGGCATCATACTGCACCAGATAAAATATACCGACTCGGGTGTAATTGTACAGGTTTACACCCGTGACTTTGGCAGGGTGTCGATAATGATAAAGGGAATGAGAAGCAGGAATTCAGGAAAGCACAATGTCCTGTTCCAGCCAATGTTCATCCTTGACCTTATATTTTACTACCGCGAATTGCGTGGAGTACAGATGCTGAAAGAATTTACTGTTTCATATTCACCGGCAGAGATCTATGCTGATGTCAGAAAGAGCTGTATTGCTGTTTTCCTGGCAGAAATACTCACTTCGGTATTAAAGGAAGAGAGTCCTAATTTTGAATTGTTCGGTTATATTGAAGATTCAATCAGATATCTTGATAAATGCGACTCAGGTTTTGCAAATTTCCATATAGCCTTTCTGATTGGGCTCAGCAGTTTCCTTGGTTTCGAACCGGGAATAAGGGATGATCCTGAAAAAAAGTACTTTGACCTTGTTAATGGCTCTTTTGTCGGTTTGCCGCCACTTAATTCAACTTATGCTGACCCTCAGGTCTCTGAAATACTGGCTGAATTCTTCAGGATTTCATTTGACCGGATGGGAAGCATTCCTCTGACAGGTTCACTCCGGAATGAAGTGCTCGAAACTATAATCAGGTACTTCAGCATCCATCTTCCCGGACTGAAAAAAATAAATTCACTTGATATAATGAAAGAGATTTTCACCTGATTATTAAACCGGTCCTGGAATATTTTTCCATATCTTTAAGCCTTAAACAGGTGCTTCCCCAATGGCTGTCATACCTTCAATCATCAGGCGGTTTTATGCAAAGCGTATTAACCAGATAGATCATTTTAAGAAATATCCTGTCGAAACCCAGCATCAGACTCTTTCAGGTATTATTGATGTTGCAGCTGCCACTGAATGGGGAAGGAAATATAATTATTCTTCAATCCTCTCTGTAAAGGATTTTCAGTCGCGCATCCCCGTAAGGTCTTATGAAGAATACCTTCCCTATATTGAAAGGCTTCGCAACGGAGAAAGCAACCTGACATGGCCCGGATATTTCAAATGGTTCGCAAAATCCTCCGGAACAACCTCATCAAAAAGCAAATTCATCCCGATAAGCAAAGAATCACTCGTTGACTGCCATTACAAGGCAGCAAAAGACATTCTTGCCATCTATTGCTTTAATAATCCGGATACCAGGATTTTCTCGGGTAAAGCTCTTACACTCGGAGGCAGCAGCAAAATAAACCAGCTCAGCAACAAATCAATCTACGGCGATCTCTCAGCAGTGCTTATCCGGAATGCACCATTTTACATTGAAGCTATCAGAACACCATCACAAAAAATCGCGCTTATTGATGACTTCGAGGAGAAGCTTGAACTGATCACAAAAATAACTGTAAAGCAGAATGTTACAAGCTTCTCAGGAGTACCATCCTGGTATCTCACTCTTATAAAAAATGTGCTTGCATATTCAGGAAAATCAAACCTGCTTGATGTCTGGCCCAACCTCGAGGTATTCTTTCATGGCGGAATAAGTTTTACCCCGTACCGTGAAATTTACAGAAGGCTTATCCCCGGCGATCAGATGCACTATATGGAAACATATAACGCGTCCGAAGGCTTTTTCGGAATCCAGGATGATCCAGGAAGATCTGACATGCTTCTTATGCTCGACTATGGTATTTTTTATGAATTCATCCCATCCGACATGCTGGGTTCTGACCACCCTCCTGCGTTAACCCTGGGTGAAGTTGAGGAAGGGGTGAATTATGCAATTATAATTTCGACAAACGGTGGTTTATGGAGGTATATCATCGGTGATACAATAGTATTTACAAGTACAACCCCATACAGGTTCCGGATCTCAGGCAGGACAAGGAATTTTATAAATGCTTTCGGGGAAGAATTAATTGTCGAAAATGCTGATAAAGCACTCGAAGAAGCATGCAGGATAACCGGGGCGACAATTTCCGAATACACTGCCGGCCCCGTCTATATGGGAGAAGCATCAAAAGGAACACATGAGTGGATAATTGAATTTGAAAAAGCACCCGATGACATGAACATTTTCACAAACCTGCTGGATGATACACTCAAGTCGATCAATTCTGATTATGAAGCCAAACGCCATAAGGATATTAACCTTGTGAAGCCGATTGTAAGAAGTGTGCCTCCGGGAACATTTAACAGGTGGCTGAAGTCCAAAAACAAGCTTGGCGGACAAAACAAGGTTCCACGACTTTCAAATACCCGTGAGTTCATTGAAGAACTTTATGGATTTTTAGTAATTTTATGATCTGTAAAAAGTAATTTTCCAAACAATGCATATAGCTATCGCAGGTAATATAGGATCAGGAAAGACAACGCTGGCAGGACTTCTTGCCAAACACTATGGATGGACCCCTCATTATGAGGATGTCGATGATAATCCCTACCTCGGGGATTTTTATGAAGACATGCAGCGCTGGTCTTTTAACCTGCAGATATATTTTCTTAACTCCCGCTTCAGTCAGATTCTTGAAATAAGAAAATCGGACAAAACAATTGTTCAGGACAGGACCATCTATGAGGATGCATATATTTTCGCCCCTAACCTGCATTCGATGGGTCTGATGTCGACCCGCGACTTTGATAATTACACTTCTCTTTTCAATATGATGAGTTCCCTGATCCAGCCGCCTGATCTCCTGCTTTACCTGAGAGCATCAGTACCGACTCTTGTAAACCAGATACAGAAAAGAGGCCGGGAATATGAGAGCTCTATCCGTATTGATTATCTCAAAGAGGCTTAATGAGCGGTATGAAGCCTGGATCCAGTCATATAAGCCTGGGAAAATGCTTATAATTGAAGCTGACCATTACAATTTCCCGAATAACAACGATCATCTCGCTGAAGTGATCAACAAGATCGATGCGGAGTTACATGGGTTGTTTTAACCCCCCAACCCCCCAAATGGGGGGCTTGATCAGCATTTGCGGATTTAAAAGTCCCCTTTAGGGGATTCAGGGGCAATTTGACTCAGATTTTGGTACAGGTGTTAATGCCACCTTTACATAGTTTTCCGTATCAAGGTATTTATCAGCAATCTTTTTTATATCCTTGCTTGTAAATGAGTTGACAAATGTTTTGTATTCATCGAGTGTCATCAGCCTGTCATCGTTAAGATACAAGCCCTGAAGGTAAGAAATCCAGAAATTGTTCTCTTTCAGTTTTGTCTCACGTTCCCTTATCAGTGTCTCTTTCACTTTGTTCAGATCTTCCGTGGAAGGTCCGTTTTTCATTATTTTTGCCATCTCTCCAAGGACAATCTGTGTAAGCTTTGTGATACTATCCGGATTACACCCCCAGGAGGATGTAATAGTATATTCCGGCTCGGGATATTTTACAGAACTCCCGTTGAAGCTGACGCCATATACCCCGCTTTGATCTTCACGCATTGATTCCCTGAGCTTTATCGAGAGAATATTCATCAGCATCGTAAATCCCTGGCGGGTTTTCGCTTTCCATTTGAAATCACCTTTCCATACCATGGCCACCATGCTCTGGGGTTCGGAGTTTTTAGGGACATCAACAACCACTTTCCCTTTGGGAAAACCGGGTTCCACATCCTTCCAGGTCTCTTTTCTTCCGGTTGAAGGCAGACCTCCGATATATTTTTCCAGCATAGGGATAACTTCCTGAACCTTAAAATTTCCTACCATAAAGTATGTAAAGTCGCTTGCATCTGCAAAACGATCTTTGTAAATAGCAAGAAGCCTGTCGAGATTTACCTGGTCAAACTGGGCGTCTGTTGGAATTGAAATTTCTCTTGGTGAGTTCATTGTAACTATCTTTGATAAAGTATCAGAGAAGATTATCTGTGGATTAGCCCTCAGAGGCTTTGATCATATTTCTCATACGTGAGATGTATGCATTGAAAGCACTTTCGTCTTTCCGGGCTTCTGTGAAATAAAGATAATTCAGCTGCAGCATGGTCTCAATATCCTTTGGTGAGCAGCTGCCATTGATTCCTTCCCGCAGATCATTGACATATGGTGTAAGTTTTGCAGTATTTCCTGATAATTTTTTCTGGAGTCCGGTATAATCATAATTCCCAACCCCGCTTTGCGTTACAATTGTTGATGCCAGCATAGCCGACATAATATCATTATCGGGGTAAAGTGAAGTTCCTCCCGGACTGTAGGCAGAGATAAGTATTTCATCATTTTTAAAATCAGTAGGCTTAAGGATCATTCGGACTCCATTTCCAAAGGTTAGCTCAGTATAGCCAAACTGGCTGTTCTCAGATCTTTTTGTTACAGGCACCGGTGAAGGCGGTACTGACAAAAGAGGTGCATCGGAGACTTTTTCAGAATATGCCTCGATCTTCATTCCCTTTATGGATTTGATAATATCAAGGACCTGCGATTCGGTTGGTACTTTGATCCCTTCCTTCTCCTGGGCGGTGATCAGGGAGACAATATTGTTATCAGAGATCCACTCCTTTCCGATCTGATTGATCTCATCAAGCGTTATTCCGGGAAGGAAATCCCTCGTAATCTCATACTCCTTCTGAATGCCGGGTATAGGTTCTTTATCAAGGAAATTTCTTAGGTACTCATCAGCATATGAAGCGGATTCTGTCTTGTCAGCCTCCTTTGCCATTTTTTCCATCATTGTGAGCATATCCTTCTTTTCACGTTCAAGTTCAGATGCCAGAAATCCAAACCGGCGCACTCTTTCATTTTCAGTAAGAACAACCTCAAGGCTCTTTTCTATCTGATTCTCCTTTGCGCTTACCATAAGCTGATAAGCATCAACACTCCTGCCGATAAATGAACCATATCCTGCCCCGGAATCTAAGAAGGGTGATTCGGGTTTCAGGGAAATCTCCAGTAGATCGTTTGTTCAGCATACCTGTGTACAAGGGTTTGCATTATCTGTTTGCGATAATCTCCATAGAGTCCTTTATCAGATTTAGGATGCTTAAAGAAAACTAACTGCGGAATAATCGGTTGCCTCCTTATCGGTGACAACACTTATCAATGGGTCGCTGTTATCCGGAATTGGAAATTCGACCCTGGCTTTTGGGTTGATCGCTTTGGGTATCCTTCCAAAATATTCCTTTATTTTTTGTTCAGCAACCCCGGGGTCTATATCCCCGACCACAGCTACGGCCATCAGATCAGGACGATACCACGTCTTATAGAAACTGCGCAGAGTATCATTTGGAAAGCTCTTTATCACATCTATTTTACCAATCGGGAGCCTTTCTGCGTATTTGGAACCCTTCAGCAAAACAGGGATATATTTTGACTGCATCCTGTCATCTGCACCCAGACCGAGCCGCCATTCCTCAACTATAACTCCTCTCTCCTTGTCAATTTCTCCATCATCGAGGGTCACCTGATGAGCCCAGTCTTCCAGTACCTGGAACCCTCTGTTGATCCACTCTTCTTTATCTGAAGGTACCTTCAGCATATAAATAGTCTGATCAAAGCTTGTATATGCATTAAGTTCTGCACCGAACTTTACTCCCATTTCCTCAAGCATATCTATCATCCTGTTGCTCGGGAAATTCTTTGTACCGTTAAAGCACATATGCTCAACAAAGTGAGCAAGACCCTGCTGTCCGTCAGTCTCGCAAACAGAACCGGCATTAACGGCCAGCCGTAACTCAATTCTCTGCTCGGGTTTCTTGTTCTGCTTTACGTAGTAGGTTAGCCCGTTTTCGAGCTTGCCGATCTTAATTCCCGGATCAGGAGGGATAGGGTCATCAAGCTTAATGCCCTGCGCACTTATGCCAGTTGTTATAAAGCTTGAAATAAGCAAAAGAAAAATCAGTCTTAATCTTTTCATTGTTAGAGTTTTATGTTTGGTAAAAAATTGACATGACTTTAAAAAGTAAATTTAGGAAATATATGCTTTAATCACAAATCAGTTTATTCAATTGAGCACCATAGTAATGCACTTTGAGTCATTTGTGGTTAAAGAATTTTAATGTGACAAATCTTGATGCTTTTTAAAGAAAACATTACCTTGGCACTCATATCATAAAAATTTTAATATTATGAATTCATCACGCCGAAATTTTATTAAGACTGCATCGGTAATCGCCGCAGGGTCAGTACTTCCGGTTGATGTTTTTGCAGAAGCCCGAAGAATGAAGGTTGGTCCTAACGACAAGATTCAGGTTGGACTCATTGGAGCACGAAGCCAGGGATACAGCGATCTGGCATCCTTTCTGAAGAACCCGGAAGTTGAATGCGTTGCATTATGCGATATTGACAACAGCTTCCTTGCAAGCCGGACCAGCGATATAGAAAAACTTGGGTTTGCAAAACCAAAACTTTATACCGATTACCGGAAAATGCTTGATGACAAAGATATTGATGTAGTCATTATAGGCACTCCTGACCATTGGCACTGCCTTCAGTTCGTTGACTCCCAGGAAGCCGGCAAACATGTTTACGTTGAAAAGCCTCTCGGTAACTCAATCGCCGAGATAAATATAATGCACAAAGCTGCAAAGAAACATGGGAAGATGGTACAGGTTGGCCAGTGGCAAAGAAGTCAGCCGCACTTTGTTGATGCAATAAATTATCTTAAATCAGGTAAGCTTGGACGTATCCGTACCTGCAAGGCCTGGTCGTATGTTGACTGGAAAGGCGCTGTACCAAAGGTACCCGACTCAGCAGTTCCTGAAGGTGTCGATTATAGCACATGGCTCGGTCCCGCACCAAAACGCCCGTTCAATATGAACCGCTTTCATTTTACATGGCGGTGGTATTGGGAATATGGAAACGGGCTGATGACAGACTGGGGGGTGCATCTGATTGATTTTATTCTTTATGGCATGGGCAAGACGATTCCTGCATCAGTGATGGCTATTGGCGGGAAATATGCCTTTCCCGATGACGATATGGTTACCCCCGATACAATGACCGCAGTTTATGATTTCAAGGATTTCACTATGATCTGGGAACATACAATAGGAATTGGTCTGGGCAACTGGAGAAGACCTCACGGGATGTCGTATATTGGTGAAAACGGCACGCTTGTACTTGATCGCAGTGGCTGGGAGGTGGTGCCTGAGAAAACAGAAGATAGAGGCTGTTCCGGTTCAGAAAAATGTCGGAAACGGACTCGATCTGCATGTAAGGAATTTCCTCGACTGTCTGAAAAACAATACGCCTGAAAAGCTTAATGCAGGAATTGATATCGGTCGTGGGGTGGCTCTGGTTGCCCAGATGGGGAATATAGCCTATCGTACCGGTGAAAAAGTGACATGGGATGATTCAAAACAGTCATTTGCCACAGGAACTGCAAATGCCCTCATCACTCCGGTTTATAATAACGGATATAAGCTGCCAAAATACTAGTATTTTTTTACTCCTTCCCCTTGGGGGAAGGTTGGGAAGGGGGTCTTTTTTATTCTCCTATTATCTTAATCAGTTTCCCGGCCGGAACCTGGTCAGTGAGTTCCAGGTCATTCAGCAGAGACAGTTCCTTATACTGTGTCTGAGGAACCCTGTAATATGCAAATGCATCTGAAAGGGGTCCGTTCCTTTGTACTGCTACTACCTGAATCCTCTTGGGCTTCACATTAATTTTTGCGGGATCGGTCAGGTCCGAGAAAGTTGTCATTGATGAATTCATTGTACCGGCATAGCTATTGAAATCAGCTTCGGTTGATACTCCATGGAATACATAAATCAAGTCCGCCATGGCTGATAAAATATGAAAGCACCATATTTGTTTGAGTTGCACCGGTCGACTGGTCCTGAGATACCTGTTTGCACTGAATCATTATTGCCTGTAATCCGTTAACTGTAACTCTTTTGCTTCCCTGGAGAGTAAGTTTGTACTGGGCAATAGTTGTATCTACCGCAGCTTCAAGCGACTTCTGGTTTGACAATGTGAAAAGCATCAGAGCTTTCTGGTCGGGTGGAGTGATACTTACCTGCAAAGGAGAGTTTTCCAGTTTCCAGCCGGCTGGAAATGAGAATTTAAATTTAAGCTCGGGATGATAGAATGTATTTCCTTCAACATATCCCTGTTTCGGGTCCTCACCGTAAATAATGCCATTAATCATCTTAAGATATGAGTCCTGATTTACCTTGTAAGTGCCAAGATTAAGCTGTGTCTGCCAGTCAGTTGCCTGCTTGTTTACATCGTTATACCTGTCGCCCGGATCGGGATGTGTTGACAAGAAAGTCGGTATTCCTCCTTCACTTTCCGAGAGACTCATCTTTTGAAGCACCTTAAAAAAATCGGCCATTTTGTGGGCATCAAATCCAAGCTTGGATGAATATTCAACTCCAAGGGCATCAGCCTGCCGTTCATCGTCGCGGCTGAACTTAAGAAAAAGCAGCTGCATGCCCTGAAGGGCATACTGTGCATATTGGGCAAATTTTTCAGAGGCTATCATCCCTCCAATCAGAAGGAGTTGTCCCAGCTGCTGTTTGCTTTGCTGGCTTACGGTATGACGGGCAGCTATATGGCCCAGCTCGTGAGCCATTACACCCTCCAGCTCAGCCTCATTGTTCAGCTGTGCAAGAATTCCCCGGGTAAGATATATATATCCTCCTGGTACGGCAAATGCGTTAACCACCGGAGAATCAACAACCTTCGCATGATATTCCAGATTTGGCCGATGAGAGATTTTTCCTATTTCGTTAACCTTTGTCTGGACAAAATTCTGCAGATTATTATCCGGATATGCACCGAATGTTGCCATAACCTGCGGATCGTAGGATAATCCCATCTGTATCTCCTGAGCTTCGGACATCAGCATTATCTGTTTCTTGCCTGTTACGGGGTTAACCGCACATGAAATCACAAGGATGACATTTGCCAGGAAAAGAAGGATAAGTACCGGTATATTAAGTTTTTTCATCAGAATAAAGATTTAGTTGAAAAACTTTACTGAATATAAAGGATGAAATAGTTCTTATATAGCAAATATCGTTAAAAAATATATTTCAGGGAAATATGCCGGGAATAAAGATCCCTTTCCCAGACAATAATCTTTTCTCTTTTAGAGGATTTAATATTATTGATAAATCCATCGGCTGGTTAATTAATTTGACATCGGGGATTTATTTTACTAAATTAGTAGGTATTAATGAGGGAAACCTGTTTATTTGAGTGTAATGAAGACAACAGATTTTGATAAAACCCTCCGTATAAGGCCATGGAAACCGGATGCCGGATTGGTGCCTCACCTGACAATTGAAACTAACATGACCTGTAATTTCCGCTGTAGAAACTGCTATAACTACAATAGAAATTATGTCAAAACCCTTGATCAGATTAAAAAGGAGGTCGATCTTGGACTTAAATTAAGAAAAGCTGATACAATAACTTTAATTGGCGGGGAACCTTCGCTACATCCTGAATTACCTGAAATAGTAGAGTATATCAGCCAGAAAGGAATTATAGCACAAATGCTTACAAACGGATTTAGATTCCTGTCCGACGGTGAAGATATTCAGCTGAAACAGTTAAAAAAAAATGGTCTTGTCAGGATCCTTTTACACATTGATGGTGGTCAGAAAGAATATGAAGATCCTATTGGGTCTATTCATAAGTTTCTCAGGAAAACTGAGAAGCTGAACATTCTCACAACTGTTTCATGGACCATATACAGAAATCAAAATATCAGGATTCCTGATCTTCTTAAAGATTTTTCGGCTTATCCCAATTTTGACGGACTTTTATGTGTCCTGGAGAAGTCAGTTGATATGGCAATTAAGCCGGAATACTCAAATAAGGACTGGCCATTGCTTTTGAGCGAATATGAGAATCTGAAGCAGTCATTGAATCTTCAACCTTCAGTTTTCTTACCTTCAAGCACTGATGATGAATCAATTACATGGCTGGTTTATATGTACTATATCAATTATGAAACCCAAAAAACCTTCAGTTTATCTCCATCACTGACAAGAACCTATCAAAAGTTATACCTCCGTGTTAAAAAAAGAGAGTTATTTGGTATTCCTCCCATGAGGCGTTTTTTTGGACTGACGCTGATAATTACAGGAATTATTGAATGCGCTATACAACTACGCCGGATATCTGAATTAAGGGAATTGCTTAAGAATTCAAAACACGCAGGATTAATAAGATATCAGTATCTGGCTATTCAGGACGGACCAGAATACAATTCTGAAAAAAAGAGAGTTTCAATTTGTTATCACTGCCCTGATGCAACAGTCCGGAACGGTCGTATATGTCCGGTTTGCCTGGCCGACAGAATAAGTCCCCTGCCGGGAAAAGATCCGCCGCAAGATACACCCGACGATCTGGCAGTATCAGTTTTTGAACACCTCCGGCAGTAAATGAAAAAGACGATTATCATATTTGTTTATTTTCTTCTATTCTGGATTATTCTGCCTTTTGCGCTTATTAAATCTGCAAGCTTACTTGACAAAAATTCATTCAGCGGATTTACCCTGCCACACTCTTGCAGGATAATTGGTCTGGTAATTATTATTCCCGCCTTCCTATCATTGTTGCTTTCTGTTTTTCAATTCCGGAAATACAGTAAAGAATTGCCTGTCTCTGCTATTCCTCCTGATATTATTATTCAAAAAGGTCTTTTTTCTGTCTGGAGACACCCAATTTATTTGTTCGCGGTTATAACTGTTTCAGCATTGGCATTGACTCTTGCAGTCATACGGATTCCTTTTTATAGTTGTTCCGGTATTTATCATTTCAGTGCTGATCTATATCCGGTTTGAAGAAAAAGCACTGGTAAAAAGGTTTGGATCTGCCTATAAGCAGTATAGAGTACGTACAGCTCTTTTTATCCCAAAGCTGCAAATATGGTTAAAGGTATTTGCATTCCCCTTCTTTAAAATCTGGTTTGGAATCCGGATTTCTGGTAAAGAAAATATTCCTGTATCTCCGCCTTTTTTTGTAATAGCGAGCCACAGGAATTACCTGGATCCGTTTTTCATCAGCTACGCACTACCATGGCCTGTCAGGCATATTAGCACTTTTGAGATGTTTAGAACCAGATTGAAAAGAAAAGTTTTTTCGGTTCTGGGAGCAATTCCCAAAAAGAGGTATGCTTCTGATACAAAAAGTGTCATTCTGATGAAAAAAGCTCTGGAACAGGGGTACCCGATTGGTGTTTTTCCATCGGGCGAAAGATCATGGACAGGGATAACACAATCATTTAAACCTGGATCAATTCAAATGTTTAAGAAGTTTAAGAATATTCCCATCCTTCCGGTCCGGCTTGAAGGAAACTATTACCTGTGGCCCCGCTGGTCACCACGGATGTTTAGTGCACAGGTGAGAATCACATTTGAAAAGGTTATCAATGTAAATGACACCATCGGAAATGAGAAGCTGGAGGAAATGATAATCGACAGAATAACTCCTCGGAGAACTTCTGAGAAATCATTATACTGCACAGCTAAAAATATTACCGGGAACTTATCTCGACTTTTGTATCGTTGTCCGGTATGCCATGAAAAAGAGACTTTATCTGAAATCCCTCCCCGGAAACTTAAATGCGGAAAGTGCAACAATATTATTGAGATAGATCCTCAGTTCAACCTGAATTATACTTCAGGCGGAAAAGTTCTTTGCCGTAGCATTGACGACCTATATAATGATATTAAAATCAGGCAGGGTGACCTGACTCAAATGAAAGCAGGTGAATTAACTAACAAAGAAAGTTCCCTTCCGGAGGGCCATAGTGTTTTATATCGCGACACCTGTACCTTATACACTGAACAGGATGATGCTTTTATAATTACCGGAAAAGGAACAATTTATCTGACTGATTATGATATCTGCTTTATTCTTGATGGCAATAAAAATGAATTTGTAATTGAATTATATAAAGTCGGTGCTGTTACAATTGAAAGTTACTACAGGCTGCAATTGTACCTTCCGGTTGAAAAAAAGCTTTACCAGGTAATCCTTGAAAAGGGAAGTGTTATCAGATTACAGGATACTATTGTACTGCTAATGGAAAAGTCAGGGCATAAGAAGCCTGTCACCCGTTAATTAAAAGAATTGATGAGATTTTATGAATTCAGAAAGTGGTTTTTTGACATTACCGGGGGGCGTGACGATTACCTTATTCTGTTTTTTACACGGCTGAAACTTGGGAGAAACTACCGTACTTATTTTCAGATGCATGGTTCTAAAAGAGACCCGAATCTGTCATTTAAACCTTATATTTCATGCATCAGAACACTTGAGCAGAAAGGGAATGACCACAGAGTATTACTTTTTGATGAAGGAGAAGTCCGGTTTGACAATGATAGATGTTCGATCAGCCTGAAATTTGAGGAATGTAAGGTCAATCTGACGTATTGTATTGACAAAGTCCGCTGGCCCGATAGTTCTGCTTATTTTGATAATCAGAAAAATGGTTTTATTGAATGGATCCCATTAATACCTGGAAGTAGTGTCTCAGGCAGCATTGAAACCCGGGACAGACTGATGGTATTCAATGATGCACAGGGTTATTGTGATCAGGTAATATCAACAATTCTGCCATGGAAGATTCCGGTTAGTCAGCTTCACTGGGGTCGCCTGAATCATGAGAAGATAAACCTTTCTTATTCAGTAATGAGGAATCGCAATACAATAACTGAAGTATCAAGATTATACCTGGAAGCAACCGGGCATTATTATATTTTGGATGGTTTCTCCTTTAAAATAATTCAGCAGAAGAAAAGCAAGTCAACGAATCTCCTTTTTGCTGATAAATATATCATACATGGCGCTTCCAGCGATCTGGTGATAACAATAGAAGTAAGTGATCATGAGGAAATGGTAATAAATGATTTCATGGATTATAGAAATGAATACGGGAAAATGGCTACAGGTTTATTTAGGTGGATTTCACGGGATCCGCACGGGAATTAAATTCAGCGCTGTAGCAAATATTGATATTCGCATACTCAATAAAACCTACAAAATAGAAAGGGTCCATTTCGTGGACGAATATGTTGAGTTCCGACATTAATATCTTATTCTGATATGTCGCTATTCGGTTTATCAGGTGAGTTTAAGTGTGTTATGCCTGAACCATAAGTTTTCATTTTGATCCTGAATATTATCATGGATAATATCAAAAAAACCAAACCGTAAATCCAGCTGTAAATAATCTGAGAGCTTATTGAATAGTCGCTGAAGGCGGAGATAACAGCGACCTGTGAAGGATTAAAGCCAGGAAGGAGTTTTATAATTAATTTATTGGGCGCGGCAGAGAAATATATTGGATTTTGCAGCCATCCGATATCCAGGTTCGCAAGCAGGACTATAATCAGAATTCCTTCCAATTCATTTTTAAAAATTGCTCCGATGAAGAGGCCGAATGAACCATAGACAAATCCGCAGAGGATGTAACCCAGTATAACTCCGGAAACATATTTTGGCGTCATAAGCATTAATCCGAGTCCACTCTGTATAGACGCCAAGTACAATGACAATACAGATTACAAATACTAATTTTGAAAGGGATAATTCAAAAATACTGTACCCGCATAATATTTGTCTTTTATTGGCAAGGGTATTTTTTTGCATTATATTCAGCGCCAGAAAAGAGGTTATAAAACCTGCCGCGGCAAGTCCGATGTATATTAGTCCCAAATCTTTAGGCTTCATCATTATCACAGCTTCTTTTGGCGCGGAGGCGATCTTTATCAATATCGGAATTTCACTTGTCGTGTAAAAGGCTATAAAATAAAAAATTGCAGGGATTAATAACAGAAGCAATAATGTAATCCTGTTTCTGAAAGTTTCTTTTATAATTATTAACAGATTATATGTCACTTTTTGAATTCTCATACCAGATTCCCGTTATTTAATTCCCATATCTTATCCATTCTGGTTTTATCATATATCAGATGTGATACAATTAGTACAGTCTTTCCCTGCTGCTTCAGCCTACCCGAATAATCCCAGAATCTTAGAGTAATTATCCCAGTCGAGAGATGAATACGGTTCATCAAGCAGTAAAAGATCCGGATCATGAAGCAGTGAGATGACAAGATTGAGCTTTTGCCTTGTACCTTCGCTCAGTTTTGAACAAATGCTTTTATCGCAGCCTGTAAGATTAAAAGTCTCAAGCAACATTTTTCTATGCTTCTCATATTTCTGAAGGTGCTCTTTCTCATTTAAACCGTAGGCCAGTGAGAACAAGTTAATATTTTCCGCGACAGTAAGGCTAGAAAATAAATATGGTTCCTGTGGACAGAAACCTGTCCTGCATTTGATTTCAACAGAACCCGTATTTGCTTTCCAGAAACCGGCAAGAATGTTCAGTATCGTAGTTTTTCCACTTCCGTTTTCTCCGACCAGGCCATAAAATTTCCCCTGGAAGAGTTCAATATTGATCCCTTTCAGTACAACGTTCCTGCCAAATGATTTGCAAATGTTTTTAGCGGTCAGAATCGGAATATCAGTTATCATCAGCCTGATCTAATCTTTAATACAACGAACGGAGAAGCCATTCTTTTTGCTGTATTCCACACTCGATAATTCTACGGAATAGAGCCACCTTGCTAAGGCTGCTCAACCACTGGATGAAGTGGATGAGCCACAGTGGCAATCAGAAATTGACGGATCACATTCACCGGGGGTTTCAAAACCAATTATGGTATCACGTATCCCGCCTGGAACAGCCCAGAAGAGACTGATATTTACAAAATCTGGATAATCCGTCCATTGATTAGTCTCAGGTTTCCTGATTTCGTTCCGGATTCGGAACACAAGAAAATCAGTCAATACAGTCCATTCCGGATCTGAAGGAACATGCCAGCCAACCGGGCAATGGTTCCCTTTAATGACGGCATACCAGTTATAAAGTGCTCCCTTGGTGACTCCATTAGCTGCTCTGTCGTTATTAAACCAGCAATAACCTGGCGATCCGGATATTCCATTCTGCCTGATTAACTACCAATGGAACAGGTGTGCCATCATTATATGTTGTTGTTCCAATGTTTTCAGTTAACCATGTTTGCGTCCCTATAACACTATTATACAGTTTTCCTTCAATTTCAACAACAATTGATCCGGTTGTAAATGTGTGGATCTGGTTGCCATATGTGACCCCTGCCTGATTTGAAGCATAAGCCCTGGCATAATACTTTGTGCCACAGTGCCATCCAGTCATAATACTTGTAAATGAAGGATATGAATCCAGATCATAGGAATCAATAGTATCAGCTGTTGAAGATGCTTCAATAGTCGGATCAGGATTTGTACTCCAGCAAACACCTCGTACAAACCTTGACGATCCGCCTGCATCAGAAATACTGCCGCCGCATATTGCTGCAGATGATGCAATTATTGTGACAGTTTTTGTTGTTACACCTTCTGGTGCAGCGATTTGTCTCGTACTGAAAGTAGGATCCACCATAAGCTGTTCCAACTGAATTGGTGGCATAAGCCTTGACGTGGTAAGTTTTCCCATTTACCAATCCGATAACCGACTTTGAGAATTATTGACCCGGAACACTTCCGGTACCGCTTCCATCCATGGTCTTAGTGGTCAGGGATATCGTTGGATTTGCATCCAGGCTCCAGCAGACACCGTGTTGCATAACCATATCCCCGCCATCATCTATAATTTTATAGCTTACAACAGCGGACTCTTCTGTTATCTCTGTTATCCCGAGAGTTTTAATCGAGGGTATCACCTCCTTTTTGCAAACTGAAAGAACCAGCAGAACAAAGGATAATATGATCAGGAGATATTTCCAATGCTTTGTTTTCATGTGTCCAGTTCAATTATAGAAAAGAACTTACTTTAAGTCGAGAACCTGAACCTCAAAGTTACACCACCGAAAAGCAAAAGTCA
>CAVRYU010000014.1:0-162451 GCA_963725585.1 uncultured Bacteroidales bacterium
CGATGGAATGGTCCTGCAGAGAGATGTTAATTTAATAATCTGGGGTTGGGCATCTCCCGGAGAGAAAGTGAAAATTAAATTCAATAAAAAAACAGCCGGCACTGTAACAGATGCTGAAGGAAACTGGAAGATTGTTTTGCCACCAATGAAGGCAGGCGGACCATATACCATGGAGGTGAAAGGGAACAATACAATAATTATAAACAATATTTTACTTGGCGATGTATGGTTCTGTTCGGGTCAGTCCAATATGGTTCTGAATATGGAGAGAGTGAAGGAGAAATATCCTGAAGATATAGCTGGAGCAGATTTTCCGGAAATAAGGAATTTCTTCATTCCTACGGCATCAGATGTAACCTCAATCCATAAAGATCTGCCTGCAGGGAAATGGGTGTCAGCATCACCTGAAAATGTTCCTGGCTTTGGTGCAGTAACATTTTTCTTTGCCAGAAGTATATACAAAGAGTATAAGGTGCCAATTGGAATTATAAATTCGAGTGTGGGAGGGACTCCAATTGAAGCATGGACAAGTGAGGAAGGACTAAAAGAGTTCCCTCAGCTGACATCGAGAATTGAGCAATTAAAGGATACCTCCTGGCTGAATCCGATAATCCGGGCATCACAAAAAAGAGCTGTAAGCAGTCAGGAATCTCAGTTAAATCCCCGGTCAATGGACAAGGGCACCAACGGACCAAAATCGTGGTACGACATCACCTATGTACCTGAAGGCTGGCATAAATTCTGGCTCCCCGGATATTGGGATGATCAGGGTGTAAGGGGACTGAATGGTGTGGTCTGGTTCAGGAAGGAGATCTATGTTCCTGACTCAATGACCGGCAAACCTGCAAAATTATTTATGGGTCGGATAGTTGATGCTGATAATGTTTATGTTAATGGTGTTCTTTCGGGATCAATAACATATCAGTATCCTCCAAGGAGATACAATTTGCCATCCGGATTATTAAAACCCGGGAAAAATATAATAGTGATCAGAGTGACAAACAATGCAGGAAAAGGAGGATTTGTACCCGACAAACCTTATTGGCTTGTTAGTGGGGAAGGATAGCATAGATCTGCGGGGAGAATGGCTGTATAAGGTTGGTCAGGTATTCAGGCCTGTTGTCCCGGGGCCAGAGGCATTAACTCCGGTTATCTCGATGCAGAATGAACCAACAGGTCTGTACAATACAATGGTTGCTCCTCTGATAAACTACCGGATAAAAGGCGTTTTATGGTACCAGGGAGAAACAAATACTGGCAAACCACAGGAATACAGGAAACTGCTTCCTGCTCTTATTAATGACTGGAGAAATAAGTGGCAACAGGGAAATATCCCGTTCCTTTATGTTCAATTGCCTAATTTCATGGAAGTTCAGTATTTGCCTTCTGAGAGTAAATGGGCCGAATTAAGATTTTCTCAGTTTAAAACTTTATCAGTAGTAGAATACAGCTATGGTAGTAACAATTGATGCAGGTGAATGGAATGATATACACCCGCTCGGGAAGAAAGTTGTTGGTGAACGGTTAGCCCTGGCGGCACAAAAACTGGCTTACGGAAATGACAATATCGTCTACTCCGGACCAATATTTAAATCGGCAGTCAGAGTGGCAGACAGCATCAAAATTGTTTTTGATCATGTTGGCAGTGGACTGATAACAAAAGGAGGCGGTGATTTAAGTTCTTTTGCGGTTGCGGGAGCAGACAGGAAGTTTGTCTGGGCAGAAGCCCGGATTCAGAACAATCGTGTAGTTGTGTGGAGTACTGAAATTAAAAACCCGGAATACATACGATATGCCTGGGCTGATAATCCGGAAGGGGCAAATTTGTATAATATCGAAGGATTACCAGCTTCTCCTTTTGAAGCTGATCTGAACGACCCTGATTCTAAGATTATCAGATAACATCTCTGAACACTCTTCTGAAATGGTATCCGTAAATGCTGTAAGTAACTGCCAGAGGGAAAGATTTTGGCTTGTTAAATATACTCCAGAAAATAATTTTCCAGAAATAAACCCGGTTTCTTGTAAAAACACCCAGATAAATAATGGATTTTAATAATGCAATAAACCTGTTCAGCGAAAAAGGCTGTTTAAAAGGAGGATCATATTGCTTAAGAAATAATAGTACTCTGGAATAATATGCCTTACATGAATAAATACTCTGAATGATTTTTTGATATCCTTTCAATAATTCATCCTTGCCCATTACCGGAACGAAATTTATTGAATAATCAGTATTGTCACCTGTAAATTTGTCGGTTATTCTGCCTTCATCCTGCAATCTCCTGTAGAGTTTTGATAATCGTGGTGCATTAAGCAACCCGACCATTGCAGTTATGATCCCGCTTTTCTGAATGAAATCGATCTGTCTTTGAAATATATTTGGTGGATCGTTATCAAATCCCACAATAAATCCAGCACAAACTTCCATACCATATTTCTGAATTGTATTTACACAATCTATCAGATCACGGTTTTTATTATTTAGCTTGTTGCATTCCATTAAACAACTCTCTTCCGGTGTTTCAATTCCAACAAATACTTTTACGAAACCGGCTTTGACCATCATATCCATAAGGTCCTTATCGTCCGACAGATCTATAGAAGCTTCTGTAATAAAACTGAATGGATTCTCATGTTTTTCCATCCAGCCAATAATTGCTGGCAGCAATTCATTCTTTAATTTATTTTTATGTCCTATGAAATTATCATCGACAAAAAACACACTGCCTCTCCATCCGATCTGGATCAACTGGTCAAGTTCAGCAACAATCTGTGCTGACGTTTTCGTCCGCACATGACGTCCAAACAGGGCAGTAATATCACAGAATTCGCAATCATAAGGACATCCTCTTGAGTATTGTATCCCGGCCGTTGCGTATTTGCCGGATTTTAAAAGTGAATAATCTGGTAACGGAGATTCGGTGATATCAGCAAATTTATCTGACTGATAAACTTTTTCAGGCCTGCCATTTTTAAGGTCTTCAAGAAACAGGGGAAGGGTGATTTCAGCTTCATTAAGAACCAGATGGTCAATTTCACTAAATTGTTCATATTCTTCAGTAAACAATGGACCCCCGGCCACTATTTTTTTATTAAGCCCGACACAACGCTCAATAATCAGTTTTGCCGAAGCTATCTGAACTGACATGGCACTGATAAAAACATAATCGGCCCATTTAAGGTCCTTATCCGACAGCTTGGAGACATTGAGGTCTATAAGCTTTTTGCTCCAGCTTTCAGGCAATAATGGCGCCACGGTAATCAGGCCCAAAGGTATATTCGATGCCTTTTTGGAAATAAACTTTAAAGCATATTTAAAGCTCCAGTATGTATCCGGATACTGAGGATAAACCAATAGGATATTCATGACAACAGGTCCTGAAAAGATTTTAACTTTGCAAAGTTAGACCTCAGTTCCCGGGAATCTTTACATAATTCCGTCATTGATTTACATAATTCACATATTCTTTTTCTTCAGGATTGCTGAGGAAGAATAGAGGTGCTGTTTTGTTTTTATAGCCTGATTTAACTAATTTCACAGCAATTGAATAAAATTTACTGAAACATAACGCTTATGCATTATACGGCTGATAAAAACAGGTACAGCCAGATGACCTACAACAGGTGCGGAAAGTGGGGATTGAAACTTCCGGCTATTTCACTTGGCTTATGGCATAATTTCGGAGGAGTTGATGTTTTTGAGAACGGACGTGCAATGTGCCGCCATGCTTTTGATATTGGCATTACCCACTTTGATCTGGCCAATAATTATGGTCCGCCTCCAGGATCGGCTGAAGAGAATTTCGGTAAAATTATGCAGCTCGATCTGGCTCCTTATCGCGATGAACTGATCATCTCAACCAAAGCCGGTTATCTAATGTGGCCTGGTCCCTATGGTGAATGGGGCAGCAGGAAATATTTACTTTCCAGCCTTGATCAAAGTCTGAAAAGAATGAACCTGGATTACGTTGATATTTTCTATTCACATCGTCCCGATCCGAATACCCCGCTTGAAGAAACCATGATGGCTCTTGATCAGGCTGTCCGCCAGGGAAAAGCATTATATGCCGGTATATCGAATTATCCGGGTGAAATGACTGCTAGGGCATCATTAATATTGAAAGAGCTTGGAACACCTTGCCTGATTCATCAGCCAAAATACTCGATGTTCGAACGCTGGGTCGAAGGAGGGCTCCTCGATGTTCTTGAGAAAGAAGGAATCGGTTGTATTCCTTTTTCGCCGCTGGCTCAGGGGCTTCTTTCAGATAAATACCTGAATGGAATTCCTGAAGGCTCCAGAGCCTCCAAATCCTGGGGCTTTCTGAGACCTGAACAGGTTCCGCCGGCAATCGAAAAAGTGAAAAGGCTGAATAAAATAGCCCTCCAAAGAGAACAAACCCTGGCACAAATGGCAATTGTATGGCTTTTAAAAGACACAAGGGTGACATCGGTTCTGACAGGTGCCAGCTCCGTTAAACAGCTGGATGATAATGTTGCAGCCCTTAAAAACAGAGAGTTCACAAAAGCAGAACTGGCATCAATCGAACAGATCCTTGCAGAATGAGAGAGTTATTGTTGCCTGGCACAATTATCTTTATCTCAAGATATTGCTTACTTTAAATACTACTGCATATTGCGAAGGCACTGCCTTTTTTTGACTTTCATTTATCAGGATCTTTAAAGAGTCTCCTTCGGAAATCCATTTAAGTGAAGTTCCTTTTCCTCCAAGCATGCTTATTTTTGCGCCTTTGGCTGGAAAAAAGCCTTTTACCCTGATTTCTTCCGGGAGTTTCTGGTTTTCATCAAGAAGGTAAAAAATATAGGCTGAGCTGTCTTTGCTACGGGTGAAACGCAATTTTCCATCGTAAAAAGGTGCTTGGGTACGAGTACTATAAATTGCCTCGCCATTTATTTTGAGCCAATCACCTATCTCATTCAGCCGGTGTAAGCCTCATCGTAAAGAGTTCCATCGGGACCCGGACCAATGTTAAGCAGCAGGTTCCCACCTTTTGCCACTATATCCGAAAGCATGTGTATCACTTTACGGGTGGGCATCATTTTGGCATCTAAATGAATATGACCAGCCGCCTCCGAGAATAATGCATGATTCCCAGGGATAAGGCAGCATTTTATCAGGAACGGTATTCTCCGGCGTAAGATAGTTTTGATTTTTGCCCTCAACAGCTCGGTCCACAACGATTGCATCAGGTTGCTTAGCCCGTATCTTTTCAACCAGCTCATCCATTTTAATATCCATATTGTAAGGTTTCTTTACTATGAATTCCGGTATTTCCGGAATTTTACCTTTTATCTCTTTTTTCTGAACCCAGCCTCCGTCGAACCAGAAGAGATCGATCTTCCCGTAGTTGGAACAAAGCTCCATTACCTGGTTATGGGTGAAGTTCACAAAACTGTTCCAGCGTTCAGGATAAACTGCCGGATCATAATTTACATTCCTGTCCTTCGGCGGAAATTGCGGCCACCAGAAATCGGAACTGTGCCAGTCGGGCTTTGAGAAATATGCTCCTACCCACATACCCTCATTACGAAAGGCATTGAAGATCTCTTTTGTCACATCAGCTTTTGGATTGGTATGGAACGCACAATCTTCTGCGGTTATTTTATAATCTGTATACCTGGTGTCGAACATGCAGAATCCGTCATGATGTTTGGTTGTAAACACCACGTATTTCATGCCTGCATTTCTGGCTGCTTTAGCCCATTTTACCGGATCGAATTTTACCGGGTTAAAGGTTTTTCCAAGGTTCTCATATCGTTTCTTATAAGCAAAATAGTCTTTTACTGTATCTGGCACGCACCAGCCTTCGTCTTCCGGACAGATTGACCAGGATTCAACAATGCCCCACTGGCTGTAAGGTCCCCAGTGCATAAGCAACCCGAATTTAATGTCCTGCCATTGATCTATTCTTTTTTGAATCAATGGATTAGGATCAGGAATATAAATTTGTTCCTCATGTTGGGCAGATACTCTCAGTCCGGTCAGGACCAGAATTAGTAAGAGAAGTTTTATGGATTTCATTCTTATTGAAAATTAGTGCTTTTTTTACCTTACCACGAATGATTTATTTAATGATACTCTTTCTCCGGTTGCTGATATACCTCGGATATTTATGGTATATGTACCAGGCAGGTCTGATGTCCAGAATTCCGTTTCAGCCTTCCCATTCTTGTCAGTTTTTACTGAAGGATTCCAGTAAAGAGTATTTCTGAGGTCGGGAATTCTTTTCTGGCTTTTCAGTATATCGGAATAGTCCGGAGCATTGAAGGAATCAGGATTATCAATTACCCTGTAAGGCAATACTACAGTATAATCGGGCATGACGATATTGCTGAAATCACCTGAGCGTGTAATGACATTGACTATCCCGTGCAATACGAGGTCACCGATCAGATAAGGAGTTTTCACGACTTCAATCTTTTCAACAATTTCCGGATTGAGATCACCAAGAACTGTCAGATCATTTATTATCACCCCATCAATCATGACCAGAGGCGGTTCAGCATAATAATTGCCCGTAAGAGGATTGACAATTTTTACATCATACCCTGTCTTTATTGATCTTAGCAGGACTCCGGGAACAAGCTCAAAAAAGACCTCCTGCATAACGGGAAGACTGATATAATCGTCGAGAAATATTTCCATCTCGGGTATGCCGTAAAACCTTCTCTTTTTAAGATTTTTGCTTTCATCATCCACATTCTCTCTTTTCAGGCTTGTACCGTATATCTTTCCGACCTGGTAATTAAAGCTCAATACTGAAAACTCATCGGAAAGGGAATCAGTAAAGGCCTCCCTAATCGTCTGTGATACTGGTAATATCCGGGAAAAAGATGGTTCAATTTCAAGAATCATATTATTATTAGCATTTTCAGGCTGAAGAATAAGATTTCTCAGGTTATTATCAAGAGGCAGACTGAAGGTGAAGCGGCCCGACGTGTCAATGGCAGCATAATCAAATTCAGCAACCTTCCCCTGAATAGACATATAAAGGAAATCTGATGAATCTATATTGCTTTCCCTGTATCTTATTCTTCCTGAAAGATAATGTCCGTCACTCTCATACCTGAATTGTTTTGGATCTGCACCCGGAACCGAATAACCTTTTAACCACCGGGATGAATCAGAAACTTCAGCAGGTGTAACTGAGATGCTTATTTCAGAAAATCCTGGCAGAGCTGGATTTTCGTTCAGAATTCCGATCTTTAAGGTAACCTTCTCCCTCCTGCCGTAAACGGAATCTGTGTCCAGATATATTTTACTATCTTTTTTACCGGTCAATCTGACCTGGTCTTCAGGCAGCGAAACTGAAGCATCAGTTTTGCGCCAGAAATCAGGTCCCCCGAATGGATTAAAAACATTGATTTCATACATATAACAATTGTCCGGGAGGAAATTTTCCATCCATCTTGTATAAGCACGAACTGTGTAGGTTCCTGAGCTGACTGAATCGGGAAGCAGGAAGTTACCTTCACCTCTTCCGTAAGAAAGTCGGAAACGTTTCTGTATCAATGGCTTATTCCAGGGATTTAACAGCTCCACATATGCAATCGCGCTTTTGGAAGAAAGCTTTCCCGATTCCGGGTCGATTGAATAAATACTGAACCATATATCCTCACCTGCGATATACTTGCTCCTGTCAATATGTAAATATACCTGTGCTTCAAGCCGGCAGGCTGTAAATAATAGCTGCAGAAAAATAAAACTGATTGTTGCTATAATCCATTTCATTGTTTACCATTTCTGAATTCCTGCCAGAACGATGGCATTACGCTTGTTCCCCTGGTAGTACAATCTGCACACTCCCTGTATGTTGTAATTACCCAGAATGGAAGTGGTTCATCACCATAATCTTCTATCACCCAGTAATCTTTATTCAGGCCTGTTTCAGGCAGCTTTCCTGTAATTGTATCGGTAGCGCAATAAATAAAGAAATGGGGTAATCCAAAGAAATGGTCTTTAATGAACAACCTCTTCTGAGTCACCGCTGATACGCTGAAATATCCAAGCACTCTCTCCTCCGGATTTTCACAGCACTTTATATTGCTGGGGATAGCCATAGGTGAAATATCATACAGATTACCAACTTTCTGGGAAATATTCTGCACTCTTTCCCAGAAATCAAATTCTGATTCATTCAGGGAATACTGATTAACAAGTATGCTGTATGTTTCCTTCAGCCTGTCCCCGCTATTTGAAATAAAAAGGACCGGGAATTTCGAGACCCTGGCCTGGCTGTAAAGAGATGTATTCTTTATCAGGATTTCATCTGACCGTTCAGTAACCCAGCAAACCTTATTTGTTACTGCGTATGGAATCCGGTATTCCCAGGTTTCAGCATAATCCCATCTGAAAAACAGACATTTTCCTGTAGGATCATAACTGTCAACATATATCCTGCATCCCTCATCAACATAGTTTGTATCACTTGACGCAGTAATTACTTCTTTCTTATAATATAGTGAATTAACCGGAGGGACAGGTTTCATTTCAATAAAGTCCGTCTCATAAGTTACATTATTGATCTTAATTGTGAGCGAATAACTTCCCCCGACACGACCCCGGAATGATAAAGAATCAGTTGAATATGTACCTGCCGGGGATTCTTTCAGAGTTGTGATAATCGCATTCTCATCTGTAATTGTGACAACAGCACCCTTTACGGGCTTTCGGACAAGCGGTTTTCCGACAGGCAGTGATCCCGAAAGCCTGATCCTGTTTATCCTGTTCTGATCGGTGATCATTCCTTCAACAACAAGCTGCTCTTTATTCTCTTCCGGATCTGGAATAAATTCAACACTGCATCCAATGACCAGTAAAAGTAAAAAACCGAATCCTATGATCCTTTGTGCACACATATTTATTTAAAAATCGAAGTTGAATGAAACTGATGGTATCGGTCTTCCAAAAACAGACAAATAGTACCCTCTTACAGTGTTCCTTACATTTTTAAAATATACTGAATAAACATTTTCCCTTCCGGTCACATTATAAACTGAAAATATCCAGTAAGGGTGGGCTATCTTTTTCGATTTAAGGTCGCCGCTTACCTTAACCGAAAGATCAAACCGGGAATAATAGGGTAACCGGTATTTATTCCTTTCCGAATAATGAGTAAGAACTATATCACCAATTGTATAAGAGGATATTGGGTAAGTCACGGGTCGGCCCGAGCTGAAATTATAATTTGCCGAGAAGCTTACTCGTCTCGAATAGAGATAATTAAAAGTAATGATAAGGTCATGCGGCCTGTCAAAATTGGCAGGAAACCACTTGCCCGAATTAATTAACTCTTCATCGAAAGATCCTTTACTCCTGATTAATATCCTGGAAAATGTATAGCTGATGCTCCAGCGTATCCGTCCCTCAGGCTTCTTCAGAAGAAACTCAAGTCCATAAGCTTTCCCATAAACATTGATCAGATCCCTTTCCACATATTGGTTCATAACAAGATCGGTACCCCCCTTGAAATCAATCATGTTATTAATTCTTTTATAATAGATCTCTGCAGATGCTTCAATTTTGTTCTTATTGAGCATCCTGTAATACCCGGCAGCATACTGGTCGCATGACTGGGGTTTCAGATTATAATCACTGAGCTTCCATGTATCGCTTGGTGATATCGAAGTAGTGTTTGACAGCAAATGAAGGTATTGATTTGTATGATTATAGTTCAGTTTTATGGAACTGTTACCGTTCAGCCTGAAGTTTGCTGAAAGTCTTAATTCCGGTCCGGCATAGGTTTTATAGTTTTTCAGCCTGCCAAATGAAATTGTGTCAGTAATTGATGACACACTCCTTGGATAAAGAAGGATTATATACAAAAACTGTCTGAGGGCCCAACGCAAAAAATGAGGCAACCCTCAGTCCCGCATTAATGGAAAGGTAGTTTGTCACAATATATTTGTCCTCAAAATAGAGTGCTGTTTCGATGGCTCTCTCTCTTTCAATTGAATTGGGAATCACAATTGATGAATCATCTGCAGGCATATAGTTGCCCGGCAAAACATCGTACCTGTTGAGATCCGTTCCGAAATTGATTTCATGCCTTCCCGTAAACCAGTTGAAATCGGCTTTTAGCCCGCTGCTGTTTACCCTGTGAGTAAGGTTAAACGCCTCCTGAGGTACCCTGAGGCTCGATATATCGTATTTGTAAAAACTGTTGTTAACAGTCAATGCGGAGAAAAACCGGCTGCTGAAATAATGACGCCACCGTAACGAAGCAATATTATTCTGATACTTATATGTTGTATCTGAATTCAGCCTGAATGAGTCATGGCTGTAATAAGCCGAAAAATCAATTTTATTTTTCCTGCTGATATCAAAAGCAATTCTTGCATTAAAGTCATAAAATGATACCCGGCTGTTTCTGAGCGCAGGGTTCTCGATGATACCGAGAATCCAGTTTGAATAGGTTGTCCTGCCGGCAACCAGATAGTAGACAGTATCCTTTCTGACAGGACCCTCAACTACAAAATGGGTTGTTACGGGACTTATTCCGGCATTGCCATTAAATTCCCTTCTGTTGCCATCCTTTGGAATAATATCAAGTACTGATGAAAGTCTTCCGCCATACCTGGCGGGGATACCTCCCTTGTAAAGTGTTACATCCTTTATTATATCGGGGTTGACTGCAGAAAAGAAACCAAAGAAATGTGATGAATTATAAACTGGTGCCCCATAGAGAAGGATCAGGTTCTGATCGGCAGAACCTCCCCTGACATTAAATCCTGCCGATCCTTCACCAACTGAATGGACCCCCGGGATAAGCAAAACACTTTTGGTAATATCCGATTCCCCCATGGAGGTAGGCATAAGACGAAATGATGTGATATTTATCTTTTCAACCCCGACTTCAAGGCGTTGCAGTGTAATATCCTTTTCGGCCGTAATTACTGCTTCCTTCAATGGAATAAGAACGCCTGTCATTTCCAGATTAAGTTCACCAGGGCCATAAAGGTTCAGATCAACTGTTTTTTCCTTCATCCCTATGAAGGTGAACCTCACAGAATAGTTACCCCTTGGTATGTTCATAGTGTAGAATCCAAATGAATTTGAAACAGCGCCTGCAGAAAGTTTTGGAATATAAACGGTTACGCCGGCAACCGGTTCCTTTGTGTCGCGATTTGTTATATTTCCGGATATTGTAACATTCCCCGGTCTGCTCCTGTCTGACGGATTTCCGATATCCACAACAAGATTTCCTCCGTTGCTGTTTATTTCTATGTTCCCCGAATAGTCAATACCGGGGATATAAATGCTGTTGCCAGCAATCTTCTCTACTGCTGTTTTAATTTCAAATCCTTTTGTAAGGATAATATTCCCTGATTTGCTGGTATAAAAGTAAATTGATTCCCCTTTGAAAAGAGTATCGAGTACCTCTTTCAGACCCGGCCTGTTGCCATAGCTGTCAAGTGTAAGGCTTTTAACCCACTCATCGTTATAAAAGAATTTTACAGGGAATCGCGACTCAGCTTTAAGGACGAAATCTTCAAATGGCTGACCATCAATATCCCAGTCAATGACAAATTCCTCCTGCGAATGGATAGCAGGAAATATTAAAAATAAGACAGCAGTGAAAAAAGCTCTTAATCTCATTTCCCCTTCAGCTATTTCATAATACCATCATAATATTCAAGTACCGGAATAAAAGTCCAGGGATCCTTTTGAGTAACTTTAATCCCTGTTTTTTTCAGGTAACTCCTGATCTCTTTCTTTTTATCATCCAGCAGGTTCATAAGCTTTTTTTTGCCTGTTACCGGAATAATTCCGGCACCTTTTCTCAAATAAACAAGATGTTCCTGGTAAAAAAGGTCATACTTCCCTTCATCAGCCAGCGGTTGTATCTTTTTTATGTATTTAACATACAGTGCCGAAGGGCCATTATAGAGTACGTTTACATAACCTTTCAGAACATTCAGGGTATCTGTGCCGGCATTAATTATGTGATACGTCCTGTTCCCGAATTCAATGCTGAAGCTGTCAGTCATCTCCTTATTCATAAATATGACTGGATAAGATTCAATGCTCAATATCAGCTCGTCATTGTATATATCATACTTAAGGTCAAGGTTTTTAAATGTCCTCCCGTTAAAGGTCACCGATCCTTTAATATATTTATCTGTCATGAAGAACTGGTCACCGGTTACCTTTGAATACTGGTTCCTCCATATCCTTCCGTTAAGCAGCATGTGTTTATCAACAGTGTCCTGTGTAATTGCGTTTGAAAATGCCATGGCTGCCTTAATAGATTCAGGTGATCCGCCCAGGCATACAATCATAAATAACACCGGAGTCAGGTAATATGGTGCAGGTTTCGTCATAGGGTATATTCAAAGATAATTAAAGTATCTTATAAGTCAATTTCGAATTATCCTTTTGTAAAATGTCAGACCGGCTGCCATGATCATGCAGCATAATCAATACAGGTCACCCGATTGCTGACGGAGGAGTTGTGGATCTTTATAAGGTCAGGATTAATGAAACAGCACAAGGCTCACTTGTAATTCCCTAACACTTTCTTTATTGCAGTAAGATTTCTTTGATTTACAATGTTTTTCGCTTCCGGAGTATACAGAAAGTCTAATTTTTCCTGGTGCCGCTCAACAATTTTAGCTCTTACCATTTTACCGAGGCTATTCAGAAGTTTGTTATCAACACTGAATGGTTCATCGAGAATGCCAACTGCGGAAGGCAGCCACCTTGAAGGAAACAGATCATCATACACACCTCCCTGTTTATACTGATCGATCACTGATTCAAGTTCATTTAAAACAGCCTCCGGTCCTTTTGGTTCGGTCAGATTTATATTATTGATTTTTGCCCATTTTGTCAGTGCATCTCCATTCGGCAGTAAGCAATGCAGAAGTGTACTTGTTCTGGTTGTTATACAGCATCATCTGGTCGATAAACTGAGATCTGTCAGATATCGTTTCTTCTATTCCTTCGGGGCTGTACTTTTCACCGTCGTCTGAAATAAGAAGGCTTTTAAATCTCCCAAGGACAAAAAGGAATCCGTCTTCATCCATGTACCCCATATCACCTGTATGGAGCCATCCATCGCGAAGGGTCTCCCTTGTTGCTTTTTCGTTTTTCCAGTATCCTTTCATGACATTTTCACCCCGGACTATAATTTCACCTTTTTTACCGACAGGCATCTCATTTCCATCCTCATCACAGATTTTCAGTTCAAGATTTTTTACCAGAAAACCAGATGATCCAAGCTTATGTCTTTTCTCCATATTTCCTGAAATCACCGGCGACGCCTCAGATAAACCATATCCCTGCAGCATAGGTATGCCGATAGCAGAAAAGAATTTCTGAAGTTCGATATCCAGCAAAGCTGCTCCGCCAAAGAAGAACTTCAGTCTTCCTCCAAAACCGGCTCTGATTTTCTTGAACAGAATCTGATCATAGAGGCTGTATAACGGTTTAAGAAGTATTTTCGTTCCCTTCCCCTTATCCCATCCAATACCATTGTAGCTGTAGGCAACCTTTAGCGCATGATTGAAAAGTTTTTCGATAAGCGGACCCTTCTCCCTGATACCTTTTTCGATCCCTTTCCGGAAGTTTTTTGCCAGGGTTGGAGCACTCAGCAGAAAAACAGGCTTAATCTCCCTGATATTTTCCGGAATATGTTTGAGATTGTCGAGGTAAGACTTGCCCTGCACAGCAGCAATGCTGGCACCTGATGCCATCATAATGTATATTCCAACTGTATGGGCAAAGGAATGGTCCCACGGCAGGATAAGAAGTGTAGTCCACCATTCCGGAACATCCATCAGAGTTAGTGCCTGTTCAATATTTGCAGTATAATTTCTATGGGACAGGATTATTGCTTTTGGATCAGCTGTTGTTCCCGAAGTGTAACAAATATTCACATAGTCATCGGGACCGACCGATTCTATTGTTTGCATGAATTGTTCATGGTTTTTGCTAAGATACTCCTCCCCCATTTTCTTTACATTCCCCATATATATCTCATCCTGAGAATAATCTTCCTTTGGGTCCAGTAGAATAACCTTTTCAAGATTTTTAAGATCCTTTTTTATTGAATTTATTTTATCAAGCTGGCTGCGTGAGACTATTATCCATCTCGATTCTGAATGATCAAGCCTGAATTTCAGATCGGCGCCTTCCTTCAGCAAAATGGAAAGAGGAACACATATTGCTCTTGCATGCAATATGCCAAGTTCACCCAGCACCCAGTCAGTGCGGGATTCGGATAATAATGCAATCCTGTCGCCCTTGTTTATGCCAAGTGCCAGAAGACCTGCTGCAACGTTCCAGGCTTGTTCTTTGGTTTCCCTGTAGGTAATAGCTTCGTACTTGTCAGTTTTTTTCTCAAGGAGATAAGGGTTATCTGCAAACTTCTTTGCACTGCTCTCAAGCAATTCTACTATAGTTTTCATAAACCGGTTATTAATTTAAACTACTGTTATAATCAAAGTTACACTCTTCATAAGTTAAAGTCAATTTTTTTTTCAATGTCAAAATTGTAGTTTAAAGAGAAAAAATTATACCAAATATGGAAAATAACTACACAAAAGCTCAGCTGACATGGTTGTTGGTGCTGCGTACCTTTATCGGGTGGCATTTTCTTTACGAAGGAATGGTAAAGGTTCTTAATCCGCACTGGACCGCTACTTCTTACCTGATGGACTCCCAGGGTATGTTTCGTTCAATATTCATTGGTATGGCCGGCAATGCCGCAACAATGAAATACATTGATTTTCTTAACGAATGGGCACTGGTGCTTATTGGTTTAGGTCTGCTGCTTGGGTGTTTTACCCGTTTATCAGTTATTGGAGGAATCCTGTTATTATTGCTTTATACTTTTTCGCACCCTGCCCTTATAGGTGTTAAATATATGATGGCTTTTGAAGGCTCCTATTTCTTAATCGACAAGAACCTCATCGAGCTGGTCGCATTAGGTGTTCTTTTCGTTTTCCCGGCTGCCAGGGTGATCGGGATGGACCATTTTCTGATCAAGGTGTTACCTGTTAGGTTTTCGTAAATTCATAATCTGATACCATGGAAAAAGAAAATATAAATAAGTCTTCAGAAAAGGCTGAAACAAAAAAATCTTCAGCCATCGGGCGCCGCGATGTTATAAAAACGCTTGCCACGGTTCCTTTGCTGGGTGCTATGGCTTATGGGCTTGTCAAAACAAGAAAAAATGTTCTTCTGGACCGCGATATCTCAGATGTTTTCCAGCTGAGCACCAAAAATGCCGTTTTCATTCAGCCAATTGCAAACGGTAAGCAGATCCGTGTAGGATTAATTGGATTTGGCATCAGGGGCAAACAGCTGATGAGAGCGCTGGGTTTTGCTGAACCATCATATATGGATAGCCTTGTCAAAGCCAAAGAGGTAAATCCGGATGACACCCGTTATGATGTGTTCATGGAACAGGGTAATCTTAACGTTGTTATAAACGGGGTATGCGATATTTTTGATCTATACAGCGAATCTGCCCAATTGACTGGCTCCAATATAAACCGTGAAGGAACAAACGGTAAATTTGGTCCTCTGCCAAAACGTTACCGTACCTGGCATGAACTTGTTGCAGCCGATGATATTGATGCAGTAGTTATCGCCGCCCCTGACCACTGGCACGGGACAATTTCCATTGCTGCTGCAAAGGCAGGCAAACATGTTTATTGTGAAAAACCTGCTACCTGGACGGTGCCGGAAACTTATCTGGTCCGGCAGGCAGTAAGAGAGTCAGGCATCGTATTTCAGCTGGGCCACCAGGGCCGGCAGACAGCCTGTTATCAGAAAGCTGAAGAGATAATCAGTAACGACCTGCTCGGTCATGTCAACCTTATACAGGTGTGTACAAACCGTAATTCTCCCAATGGGGCATGGGTTTATCCGATAATCGAAGGCTCGAACCCTCAGACTATCGACTGGAAACAGTTTGAGGGCGATCCTGAACGCGTAAAAGAGTACAATGACTATATGAAGTCATTTCGTCTTGAGCGTTACATGGGACCTGAGCAGCGTGACAAATTCAGTCTTGAAAGGTTCTTCCGCTGGCGCTGCTGGTGGGACTACAGTACGGGGCTTTCTGGTGATCTTCTCACCCATGAATATGATGCAGTGAACCAGATCATGCACCTGGGTATACCCAAATCAGCAACCTCATCAGGCGGAGTCTATTTCTTCAAAGATGGCCGGACAGTACCTGATGTTTTACAGACTACCTTCGAATGGCCTGACCGGAATCTCACCATGCTTTATAGCGCAACGCTGGCAAGTTCACGAAACAGGGGCAAGGTTTTCATGGGGCACGATGCATCCATGGAGGTTTCAAATATCCTTAGCATAACAGCCGACAGCAATTCCGAACGTTATGCAGAGAAGATAAAACAGGGCATAATCCCAACTGACAAATCATTCTTCACGTATGTGCCAGGACAGAGTAAAGTCGATGCTGTGACTTCTGCCACAGAACTTTACTTTGCACAGCGGGGATTGCTTTATACATATGTCGACGGCAAGCGTTACGACACAACTCACCTGCATATGAGGGAGTGGCTGGAGTGTATCCGTCAGGGACAAACCCCCTCATGCAACATCGACCAGGCTTTTATGGAGGCAATGACAGCCCACATGGGAACAAGGGCATACCTTGAGGGCCGTACAATGTACTGGGACAAGGATAAGGAGGAGATCGTCAGAGGTGAATACGCCTGAAATTATATGTCATGCATGAATTTTCACTGGCAACAGAAGTAATTAAAATTGCTGAATGTGAAGCTGAGAAAAACAAGGCTCTTGCAGTCAGCGAAATTACAATTGAAGTAGGCAGTTTCAGCGGTGTTGAAGCTGAAGCGTTTGAATCGGCACTTGGACTAATTTCTGAAGGTTCAGTACTCGAAAAAGCCCGGCTGAATATTGTAAAGACAAGTGGAAAAGAATTCAGGGTGGTATCACTGATGATAGAAGAAGAATAAAAGCAAAAATTATGTGCGATACATGCGGATGCGGGAAACCTGACGGATTCGTGATTCACGACCCGAATCATACACATAGCCACGACAGTGATTATACTCATGATCATCAGCATGAACACGATCATCCTCATAAGAAAGTTATCGATCTTAATATCGATATCCTTTCGCCGAATAACATAACTGCCGGAATTGAACCGACGGTTTTTTGAAGGGAGAAAAGTACTTTGCTTCAATATGGTAAGTTCCCCCGGATCAGGAAAAACGACGTTCTGGAAAAGACCATTAGCTCATCTGATATCCTCCAGAAAAATATATGTCATTGAAGGAGACCAGCAAACATTAATTGATGCAGACCGGATTGAAAAAGCAGGAGCCCCTGCAATCCAGATCAACACCGGCTCAGGATGTCACCTTGATGCAAAAATGATCGAATCTGCTCTGAAGAAAATGGATATTGAAGCTGATTCGATACTTTTTATCGAGAATGTGGGAAACCTTGTCTGCCCTGCAATGTTTGACCTCGGGGAATATAAGAGGGTTCTTGTAATCAGCGTCACTGAAGGTGAGGACAAACCGCTGAAATATCCCAATATGTTTGAATCATCTCACTTGTGCTTAATTAATAAATCCGACCTGCTGCCCCACGTTGATTTCAGTATCGAAGAGTTTATGAAAAATGCCCGTCTGGTAAACCATCACCTGGAATTCATTACCATGTCGGCAAAAACAGGAGAAGGTATGAACTTATGGTTCGACTGGATTCTAAGTCAGAAAAATATTTAACCACAGCCTGCCCAGATCTATCGGGGGAGTTTCACAATCTCCACTGATGGCGCGGATTTATAATCCGTGCCATTAACAATCAAACACTTAGCACGGATTGCAAATCCGCGCTAGCAAATATTTGAACTGTTTTGACTCCGTGCAACTCCGTGTAACTCCGTGGTTATATGGATTTTATTTTTTTCGTAAACAATATCCTTCGATCCTGATATTTTATTGTCAGTTGCGATAATTTTCGAAGATTTCTTTCCGATAAATATCGCAATAGGCTGGTTCCCTTTTCCTGCAGAACGGATTGTATTATTGACAATTTTAATATCGTGTGTTTCACCGCCGATATAAAATCCTGCTGACTCCCGGCTGACCCCGTTATTTTCTATGACATTGTTCGTAAAAGTATTCCTGTGGCCGCTGTTCTGTTCATTCTCATTCCGGAACAGGACGCCATGGGAACCATTCTCATAAACATGATTATTTTCAAAAATATTGTCAGTATCCTTATGACCTATTGAGATCCCGTTATCACCGTTAGCGTATGACGTATTATTCCTGAAGATACCGTTCTGAACCCGCCAGCATAAAAAGATGCCATCCCCCTTATTATGATGGCTGATACAATTTTCAACTATTGAATGGTCCGATCCCGTCCCCGGATGAAATCCAAGTCCGTTTCCGTTTGAGGCCTCACACCCCCTTATTGTAATGTTCTCAGTTATCTGCCAGCTGAAGGTGTCCCCATTGAATTCATTAACCTTCACATTTTCAACAATACAGTTCCTCGATTTGTGGATATATACTCCCCCTCCCCTGCACCCGTTTATGTAATCGTTTGAATTTTTATTCCCTTCAATAACAAGATCCTCTATTTTAACATTCTCAGCATCAACAGCCTCGATTATTGAAAAGCTGTTCGTAACTGTTCCATTCAGTGACGAGATGTAATCATTTACGGTCCTGTTGTCAAAGTAGATTGTATTACCCTGAATATCTGTTATTACAGCGGTGGTGACGTCCCATCCCTGGTCGTGCTCATCATCGTAAAGCTCTATCCCCATTCCGATACTGAAGCCACTGGCATCCTTTACTTCTGCCTTCAGCATACCCCAGTCAGCATCAATAATGAAGCTTGTTTTAAATCCGTCGCATTTCTTCAGGATGGTGGTCTCGCCCGACCCGATCAATGATGTATTGTCGGACATGCGAATCGGTCCGGTTATGTTAAATGTCCCTGGATTAAGCATGACGATCCCGCCACCCCTTGCCTTAACTGCATCGAGTGCAATCTGTATCGCCTCTGAAGTAAAACCCCGGATGTTGGCGTCCGGGCCACCGACTGTAATTGTCTTTTCAGCATTCCTGATGCTTACAAGTCCGATATTCTGACTGTAAATTGCCTGAATAAATGCAATCCCAATTAAAATCAGACTAAATTCTCTCATTAATTTAGCTTTCATAATTATTGTCTCCTTTATGTTTATCTATGATAAGTCAAAAATCCTGTATTCTTAGCAACTCATCAATTCTCACAAACCTGTAACCCCAACTTTTCAGCTCCTTTAAAAGCTCCGGAAGTAAATAATAAAACTTATCCGTTCTCTCTGGATCTGTCCCTATGTGAGCCAGCAAAATAAATCCGTTCATTCCTGAAACTGATTTCTTCTCAAAAGAAATTATTGAGTTGTAAATAGTTTTGCTGTCAATATATTGATTTCCCATTTCCGGGATTGTGTAGTCGGCATTGCTTCGGGTGCCTCCCGTAAAATTTATAAGCTTTGTCCCTGATTCTTCAGACCATAATGCTATCGAATCATTGTACCACTCATAGGGCGGTAAGAAATAAACAGCATCTTCTTTTTCAATTCCGAATCGGGCCAACTCGGAGAATGAATTATTTAGGTCAGTCAGGAATTCATCCTTTCTGACCAGAAGACTATCTCTTTTCGTCCAGTCACAATAAAGCAGGTGCCTGTCGGAATGGGAGCCCATGTAATTCCCGTTTTTAAGAAGCTCTTTTATTACAGGTTCAAACTCCCTGTTCCTGTAAAAATTGCCTGTCAGGAAAAATGAAGCTTTGATGTTCTCTTTTCTAAGTAATTCCGATATGTACCTGCCTCCGTCGCCGAATTCATCCCCTGTAAAAACAAGTGCAATTTCTTTTGTGGTTGTATCTCCCCTGATAATTGCCCCATGGTTGTAAGTGAAATAGTTTTGTCTGTCCCGGCACGAAAACAGTATCAGCAGCAGAACACAGATATTCAAATATTTAAGGATGTATCTGACCATCATTAAGCCGTTACGCTGTTATACCGTTACGCCATTGATAAATACCTGTTCAACATTATAATCCTTATCAAAGACTACCAGATCGGCTTTATATCCCTGCAATATTTTCCCTCTGTCACTTATATTCATTACCGCAGCCGGATAAGATGATGCCATCCGGAGAGCTTCTTCCAGAGGTATACCGACATGTTCGACACAGTTCCTGACAGCCTTCATCATTGTAAGCAGAGATCCTGACAGGGTGCCGTCGGGTAATGTGAACCTGTCGCTTTGACGAACATGAAGATATGTACCTTTCAGGTTTTCCTCAACAGCATCCGAAATAAGAAACAGTCGCTCCTTCATCAGTTTCTTTGCTATGGATATCATGCTGTAATCGACATGTATCCCGTCAGCAATTATGCTGGCATATGCCTTTTCAGTCTCAAATACAGCAGCAGGCAGCCCGGGATCGCGATGATGGAGCTGCGACATACCATTGAACAGATGGGTGGTTGTTTTTATTCCTTGCCTGAACCCTTTTACACCTTCCCTGAAAGTGGCATTGCTGTGTCCGGCAGCTACAACTATTCCGTTTTCATTCAATAATTCAATTATCCCGGGTTCGCATACCTCCGGAGCCATTGTTAACATTTTCACAACACCCTTCCCCTCGTCAATCAGTGCTTTGATATCATCTATCGTTGGTTTTCTTATCAATTCCTTTAAATGAGCCCCCCTCCGTAAAGTACTTATAAACGGACCCTCGATGTGGAGACCAAGAACTGCAGGATGAGGGTTTTCTCTGACTACCCTGATCACCTCATGATACACTTCAGGGGTGTCTGTAGGAATTGCTATCAGAAAACCGGTTGTACCGCTCAGGGTAATGGCATCGGTTATGGCCCTTAACGCCCCGGGAGTCGGGTTAGCTGAGAAGAGGTATCCGCCTCCGCCGGCTATCTGAAGATCAATAAGTCCGGCGGAAATGAAACTGCCCTTGCAATCAATAATTATTGCATCCTCAGGCACTGCTGAAGGATCGACGATTGATTCAATTCTGTCATTTCTTATGAGAAGTGATTTACCGGAAATGGTTTCACTTCCCGTGAAAATTGTCGTATTGGTAAAAGCTGTCAGCATAAAACATCCCCCGACCCCCTTCAAAGGGGGAATTTTAAATAAGTTAATTTTTCCATATTAGTTCCTTTTCAGCCCAATCTCTGTTACCGGCACATTCCACCCCGATACCTTCAGCACCGGTGATTTACCATTAATTTCTGCAAAAGGACATGAAACAGTGACTTCCGTACTTTCACCCGGGGCAAGGGTGAAATAGCTCCTTGACCAGAAAGAGGGCAATATCTCTTTTCTGCCCGACATCAGCTGTGGTCGTATAAAAAAAGCTATCTTCCCTGTGTTGTTTGTTATCTGTACATTCCATTCCGGGTCAATCTTTCCTTTCGCTTCATTAAGAACCGACACATTGATATTTGTCTCAGCCATTTCGTTCATGGATTTATAATCACCATCAGGTGATAACCAGTAAACATTGTTTGATATCACTTCCCCTGAATTGTTCTTCAGGTTAAGGACTACAAATTTAATTCCTCCGGCATCTTTTAATATTTTTCCGAGATCTGATGTCTCCCTTAGGTCTGTGGGCCCAAGATTTACATTTACGTTTTCGCTGAATACTGGTTTTGAATCAAGACTAAAGACTTTAACCTGAGCAGTCAGACCTGATACCTGCTTATATGTCCTGTTCAGAACCATAACTTTTTTATTGCTCAGATTCAGCTGGATATGCACCGGCTCACATGCATTCTGCATAAAATAATAACCTGAATTAGGCATCAGGAACCAGTCATAAACCTGCCATACGACACTTGGAAATGCTGCATTAAGCTTCCAGAGCATAACTCCTCCGATATCGTTTAACTTATGGCCGGCAGCTTCAAATATTCCCTGGTAACCGACAGCATTCATAAGCTGCATTTTGTCGCAGAATCGCTCCATGGTTTCGGGTTCACCATATCGTCTGACCATTTCCCTGTAATATTGGTCCCACCGGCCGTTGCCCGTACAGGCATCGTGATAGCCCCATGTATTGTTCAGCGGGAATGGAAGGGTCTTATCCCATACAAGGTCGGGGACTATCTGTGGCATTATATTGTATGGTTGCATGGATGGCAATCCTGTTTCATCCTTGAATACCCAGTCCTTTCCTGCAATGGCCCTTTTATATGTGCTTACAGGGTCCTGCCATGTATACGGTCCGCCGCTGTAAACACCGCCCGGAAGGTTATCGGGCCACGATGCAGGCCATCCTTCCGGGAGCTTTGCAAACCCTGAAGAGCTGGGAATAAAGGGTCTGGTCCCGTCAAGGGAGATGACGCTGTTCCTCATGAAATCATAAAGTTCCCGTCGGGCGTGACCCTCATTCCCTCCTGTCCATACAAGAAGGCTTGGATGGTTCCTGATCCTTAGTATTGTGCTTTCAACATTCTTTTTGAAGACCTCACTCTCAAAGGGCCAGTCGGGAGATCCCTTGAACTCACCCTGAGTATCGCCTGTGATCCAGAAATCAGACCATACAAGCAGCCCGTACCTGTCGGCGGCTTCAAAGAACTCGTCGCATGGTGTTACTCCTCCTCCCCAGATCCTTACAAGATTAATATTTGAATTCCGGCAAAGATGCATCTCATAATCATATCTCAATGAGTCGCGGTTAAGCATAAAGTCAGGGACCCATGCTCCACCTGTCAGATGGACTCTCCTCCCGTTCACATAAAAATCGCGGCGCCAGCTTCCGTTCACATCCACTGATTTGGAGGAAACCGTCCTGATACCAAAAACGAACGTTGTATCATCCGAAACACCTGATTGACCAATGTACTGAAGACTTATCCTGTAAAGGTTGGGTTTCCCGTAACCATTCGGCCACCATATTCCGGGTTTGTTTACAGTAAGCTCTTTAGTATTATCTGAATTCAATTCTATAAGATTTTTGGCGTCACTCCCCACAGTAACATTTTTTGTGAACTGGAATGATCTTCCTTTGAAGTTCTCGGGAGAAATTTTGACAGACAGTCTGCCTGTCTCATTTGAACTTGAATGGTTAAACAGCACGAGGCTCAGAGAGAGCTTCGCCATTGATGTATCCTGCTCACCAGCTAAATCGGTTGTGATTTTCGTATTTCCGATTGTCACATTTCCCGATGTCCTTAAATAGACCGGGAGCCATATTCCAATGTTGCGGTCGCGTACCGGTGGGACCCAGTCCCATCCAACAGAGCATAGCATTGTGACATTTTTTCCGATATCTCCCGTTGGCCCTCCGTTCGGATAAAAATCGCCTAAAGCTTTCAGCTGTTCGGTTGAAGGTAATCCCGGATAGTCGAGCGGATATATCTTAACGGCCAGAACATTTTTTTCGCCAGCTTTTATGTAGCGGCTTACATCAAGGCTGTACTGGGCAAACATCCCGGCCATCTGAGCCGAATCAGCTATCTGTTGTCCATTCAGCCAGATACCGGCACGGTAATTTATACCCTTGAAGATCAGCTGGAAGTAACGGCCGTTATCAGCAGGAGGAACAATAAAGGTTGTACGATACCAATATGGTTTCTTCCATGGATTGGAACCATTGGGAAGAAAGCTGAATTTTTCAAGGTCATATTTTTTATTAAATTCATCCGATGCATCAGGTATAAGCATATTGTTGAGACCTGAATACGGATCGGGATATACACCATTGGCTACAAGCCCGGTCAGAACCGTTGATGGAACCTTTACAGGGAACCAGTAAACCTTTGACTTATACAGAGGAGTAGATAATTCTTCTCCAGAAGCAGTTATAAGGGCTGATGACTGCAGATCAAAATCAGTAAGCTTCAGCTGTTTTACAGCACCTGTCTGAGATGTTGCATTGATTGAGAAAACAAGAAATAGCGCAACCAGCATGCGTAGTTTATTTTTCATATTCATAGTTAGGTTCTTTATTTTTCCTGGAAAGCATATTGCCAATCATAAGTATAAAGATTGTAAAAAGTATTACAATTGTAATTACCTCTTCGTTAATAAATGATATCCTGGATTCTGCCGGGATGCTTATAAACAGCAGAATTGTTATAAGTCCGCGGGGCGCAAAAAAAAGCAGGGGAATAAGTTTTGTCTTAATAACCATTCGGAAAAACAAAAGTCTTAGTAACAGGATCCCTGCAGTAATTGCAGCACCAGTCAAAAGGTTGTTCAGGTCGAACAGACCTTCAATTTTTGCATAAAATCCGAACATTATAAAAAAGAAGGAGCGGACCAGAAAAGTCAGTTCCGTCAGTATGACTTTGAAAGCCTTGATGTCGCTTCTGAATTTTACGAAATCGACATATTTTTTTACTCTGTTGTTTTCGAACAATTGAATATTTGAGAGCACCATCCCAAATATCAATACAAGTAATAAGCCAGGGAGATAATATATTTTTGCAAGTATGTAAACCAGAACAATTGAAGTCATATTAATCACGTAGCTCACATGGTAGATAATTTTGTGAAGAAGAATTGCAAGGATTAATGTTGTTATCAGACGCAACAGCAATTGTAATAATACTTTTGAGACCCATGTCGAGTAATCCCTCACCAATTGTTCCCTGGCTGATAAGGATAAAATCGAAAATAATAATGCCAAAAATATCTGAGAATGAACTTTCATATACAACAAATTCCTTCTCCTCACTGTTAAGATTAATTGCGGAAGAGATAGCAACGGCACTGCTTATTATTCCAAGCGGGATTGCATTCAGCAATGAGACGCGCAAGCAATAGCCCGTAAATTCTACAAGGATGTAAGAGAGAGCTGCTGAAAACACAGCAAACAGAATGAATGCTGAAAAGATTGATTTGATTATCAGTCCCTTTTTTCTTTTTTCAAGTTTCAGATCAAGACTGGCCTCCATCACAATCATTATAAGTCCAAGAGTACCTATTATTGGTAGTACTGGCCGCAGGTCAGGGACATGAAAATTAACTGCTTTGACTATTAGCTGTATTCCAATGTCCAAGCAGAATAAGAAGATAACCCCGGGGATCTTTGAATATCTTCCTGAAATATCAAAAATATACGACAGGATCACAACAACACAAAGAGCCAGAATAATGTAATTTGTCATTCATTTATTATTTTTGGCGCACTACTAGCTTTCTGTAAATTTTTTAATATCAGCTATTTTGCCTGCCACAACAAGAACATCCCTTTCACCCAGCGGGGAAAAAGGATCATATGACATATCAACCTTGAAATTCCTCCTGAAGATAGATGCAAGCAATCCCTCTTTGGGAGCGATCTTTACAGCTACAATCTTAAGATTGAATCTGTCTCCCATGCTGATTGTATCAATTGCATGTCCGGCATATTTTGCAGGAACAGCTAACTCTGCAACAGCATAATCATCATTCAGCTCAGTCAGACGGAGGGTGTTTTTAAGCTGAAGCATTGATGCCACATTCATTGCAGAATCTTCGAGCGGAAGGACAACTTCGTCAATTCCAATCTGGTTAAGGATATTCTGATGGACCTGGTTTATAGCCCTTCCGATAATCCTTTTAACCTTCAGATTTTTAAGTATCGAGGCAGTAAGGATTGAAGACCCGACATCCTCTCCTATTGCAACTATCACTGCATCAGTATCATTTAACGGAAGTGTTTTGATTGCATCAACGCTGGTGGCATCCATTTTCATTACTGTGGTCACGCTGTTCTTCAATTCATCCAGCCGTTCATGGTGGTTATCAATCCCGATCACTTCATGTCCCATGTTCGTAAGGTTTATGGCAAGCTTCGATCCGAAATAGCCTAAACCGATAACAATGTATTTCATAGTTTAAATTTTATCAATTGATCGCAATATCAATTTCCGGGTATTGTGAATAGATCTTCCGGGAAGATAAAAAGAATCCGGTAAGCAGGGTAAGCGGACCCACCCTTCCAATAAACATAAGCAACATATCAATCACCTTGCCTGAAGTGGTGAAGGTTGATGAATCAGCCAGGCTGAGACCTACTGTACCAAAAGCTGAAAAACATTCAAATAAAAGATAAGCAGGATCTTTTCCTGGTTCCAAAACAAGCAGGCACAAAAAACCTGCACCTATTATTACAACAGAAAGAAATATTATCGTAAGTACCCTTGTAATAGTTCTGTTGCTTACTTCCCGGTTGCCTATTTTAAGCCGTTCCCGGCCTCTTATAGTATTCCACACAGTTCTGAAGGCCAGAGCAAAAGTTGTGGTTTTTATTCCTCCTCCCGTCGATCCGGGAGAGGCTCCTATCCACATCAGGAAGATCATCATAAAAACAGTCGGATAGCTCCATAACGATATATCAGTCATGTTAAATCCTGCCGTTCTGGCGCTTATGCTTGCAAAGAATGATATAATTATCTTCCTTGACATTATCTGTGCCTTTAAGGCTGTTTCCCGATTCAAAAAGATAATAAAGCACTGCCCCTGCAACGATAAGCAGAACAGTCATGAACAATAACAATATTTGACGACACATTCTTCATTTCAGGTTTAACAGGTTTCAATCTGCCCTGAAATTTCCTTATTATTGAAACAATTAAGTGCTTTAGATTTCCATACAATCCCACCAGAACGGGAAATCCGATCCCTCCCAGAATAATGAGCATTGCAACTGATACCTGCAGGGTGTTATTATTCAGAATATCAGGTGAATTAAGATTGCCTGACCTTGAAGAGAACCCGGCATTGCAGAAGGCAGAAACAGAATGGAAAACAGAAAAAAGCAATTTATCCGGATAATCAGTTTCAAGACTTGTGTAAATTATCAGGGCTCCAATAATTTCAATGAGGAATGTCAGCAATAAAATTTTTGTCAGGAGCTTGAGCAGGTTGTTCATCGTTTCTGCTGAAAAGAGCTCCTTAAGCAACAAGTTATCCCTGAATGAAGATCCGGATGTAAAAATATAGCTGAAAAATCCTGTAAATGTCATTATTCCCAGACCTCCGATCTGAATAAGACACAGGATTATTATCTTTCCAAGAGTGGTGAATGCAGTTGCAGTATCGACCACCACCAGTCCGGTTACACAGACTGCACTGACGGAGGTGAATAAAGAATCGAGCCATGATAAATTACCTGCGTGTGACTTCGGCATCATTAAAAGTCCAGAACCTATAAAGATTATTAGAAGGAAACTTGCTGAAAAAATCAAAGCAGGAGGGATCTTAACGGAGCTTATCATCCTCAGCAATCCGGAAATTTCAGAAATTCCGATGAGAACGATAGCAATTACTACGGGTATATCACCTGTGAAAATCACCCTGAGAGCCTTTCCGAAGCTTATTAAACCGAAGTTTGAAAGGAAGACACCCAGTGAGAAAACAAAAACAAATACCCGAAGAATACTTGCAGTTCTCTTTTCCTTTTTGAATCTCAATAATCCCGGGATGTATTTCGCGAAAAAGATCACAAAGAACATTATCCTGAAGGCAGATCTCAATCCCCCGAGGTTTTCGGGAGTACTTCCAAAGCCGAGATAGAATATTACGCCGAGCAGGAAAAGTGAAAGTGTCACGGTAACAATGAACCTGCATAAGCCGCTGATCGAGGAAACAAATGACCTGTACCTGTCACCTGCAACAAATATCCGTTTGAACATCCTTTCACGGATATTCAGGTTCTTTCGCGGTTTATTCATATCAAAATTACCGGCGGGTATTTCAGAACTGAAATTTAAGGAATAAATCCCGGACTTTAAGCAGTATTTCCCTCAGAACAGCTTTATTTCCTTATCAGCATCCAGGTATCTGAATATTTGGGATATTTTGACCAGATCCTTCTGACTTCATTCCTGGCCTCAGTGATATCATCAGTTGCCTTTACAGAAACACGGTATAAGCCCTTATCATTTTTCAGGACTTCGGAAGCAAATCCGTCTTTACGGACCAGTGTCTGATGTTCTTTGGCATTAACCGGATCCCTGAAGCTTCCTATAATGACGAAGTATTTCTGAGGTGAAGGCTCCTTATTTTCATTCTTAACAAGTTTTTCCTCGACCTCTTTAATTGGTCCCGCAGGCATCAGTGTGGTTGTTTTAATCGATGCGCCCTTAACGCCATCTTCCTTCTCCTGCCTGTTGCTGCCAAACAGGCTTGTCTTAGTCGAATTGCATGATGTTGAAAGTACGATGATTCCGATAAACAGATATGAAAGTATTCTCATGATAAATTTTATTTGTTTCAGGCGCAAAGGTGCAAAAAATAATTTAATACCGGGAATCAGGTATTTTCAGTATGCGATGTCCTGTATCTGAACAAAGCTCCTTTCAGAAATGATCCTGTCGGCAACAAGATTCAGATAGTTGTTATTGGAACAGAAAGCAATCCCGATTCCGCTCTCCTTTATAAGACATATATCATTTTCACTGTCGCCAATAGCAATTGTATTCTTTATATCGATACTGTACTTTTCAGCCAGCTGAAAAAGGACATTTGATTTGCAGAAATCATGATTGCATTTGCTCTTATTGTTTCTCATAAAAGCTGAAGGAACTTTTACCTCACCTGTTGCAATGCTTTTGGAAAATTCAAGCTCATTTGCTATCGAAAAATCCATCTTTAAGCTTGTTTTTCAGATGATTGGAAACCACATCATAGCTGTCGCTGATTATTCCGCATATGTAGCCTTTCTTTTTCAATTCCTTTATAACAGATGCAGCATCATCAATGATTTTTATTTTATCAACAACCCCGAGAATTTCATCAATTGATCTGCCTTTCATTAACTTTGCGATCGACTTTGTACGTGTATAGGAATTTGTATATTCTGTTACAATTTTTATCAGTTCATCCCTGAAGTTGAATTCCTGGGCTGCAGTTATGATGAAGCTGCTTTCCAGTAATGTATTATCCATGTCAAAGACAATCATTTTTTCTTTACCCAGGAGACTCTCCCGTATCGCATAGTCCATCTGTGTCCTTATCACACTGAAGTTTTCAAGAGTTTCAAGATTGTTGACTTCAATGCTTTTTGCGCGTTTAAGGATTGACCTTGATACTTCCCTCGACATTTTACCAAGCTGTTCCCACGATTGCATCCGGTTTTCAATATACCCGATATTAACCTCTGTTATTCTTGCGCCCATATTATGCATATCGAGCAGGATCCCGATATCAACACCATAATCATTCTCAAAGTCGATCTTTTTAAGCAAGCTTTTTCTGGCCGCGATCATGCCGCTCAGCGGCTGTGAGAATTTTGTAAGTTCAGGGAAAAGAATGCTTAACAGTGGTTTTGCCACCAGTTCGGTAACCCTTCCCGCCTGACGGTCGAAGCACGACTTGACAAAATCAGCCTCATCCTTCAGAATTGGAGCAGATAACAGTTCGGTAACATTTTCGGGGTATGTCACGATATCGGCGTCAAGGAAAACCACGACCTCATTCCTGGCAAGTAGCATTCCGTCGCGCATTGAGTTTCCCTTGCCGATTATCGGACTGGTATAGATTCTGACTTTTGGCAGCCTCGCTTGCTTGATAGTATTGTCGTGAGATTTGTCATCAATCATAAGTATCTCATCAACAACGGGTGATCTGCTAACCAGGTTGATCACCTGACGGATCGTCTTCTCTTCGTTTAGTGCAGGAATAATTACTGAAACCATTAAATGGGTGTTAATTCATTTCAATATAACAAATTCTATCGACAAAAAGTTATTTCAGGTACTTTTTGATGTTATAAAGCTTATTCAGCGCCTCAACAGGAGTCAGATTATCAATGTCCATATCCAGTATTTCATCACGGATCTGTTTAAGAACAGGGTCATCAAGCTGGAAAATGCTTAATTGCAAACCTTCCCTGTGACTGGCAAGGTCAGCAATAGGTTTTGCAAGCTCCTTCTTCTCATGGCTTTGTTCCAGCTCTTTAAGAATTTCACCGGCACGGCTGACAACACTTCTGGGCATCCCTGCCATTTTTGCCACATGAATCCCAAAGCTGTGCTCGCTGCCTCCCCTTTTAAGCTTCCTCAGGAAGATAACTTTATTATTGAATTCCTTTATAGAGATATTATAATTCCTTACTCTCGAAAAAGAGTTTTCCATCTCGTTAAGCTCATGATAATGGGTGGCAAACAGTGTTTTTGCCCTGTGCCTGTTCTCATGAAGGTATTCAACCATCGCCCAGGCAATTGAGATACCGTCGTATGTGCTTGTCCCGCGGCCGATCTCATCGAGAAGTATAAGGCTGCGGTCCGAAAGGTTGTTAAGAATGCTCGCAGTCTCATTCATCTCAACCATGAAAGTTGATTCTCCAAGGCTTATATTATCCGATGCACCAACCCTTGTGAAGATCTTGTCAACAATACCTATGGTTGCCTCTTTTGCCGGAACAAAGCAGCCTGTCTGCGCCATCAGCACTATCAGCGCTGTCTGGCGAAGCAGAGCCGATTTGCCCGACATGTTCGGTCCGGTAAGGATTATGATCTGCTGGTCATCAGTGTCAAGCAAAAGGTCATTTGGAATATATGATTCACCCAGAGGCAATTGCTTTTCAATTACCGGATGACGCCCATCCCTGATGTCAAGCTTCAACGAGTCATCCATCACCGGACGCACATAATTATTTTCAGATGAGACGACCGCAAAGGAATGGAGGCAGTCGAGCCTGGCAATCAGCGATGAATTGAGCTGGACCGGTGGAATATATTCAATTATTGAAAGAACCAGGTCGTTAAACAATTTTGTCTCGAGACCTATTATCTTTTCCTCAGCTCCAAGTATTTTGCTCTCATACTCTTTCAGTTCTTCGGTTATATATCGCTCGGCACTTACAAGAGTCTGTTTCCTGATCCATTCAGGAGGCACTTTGTCCTTGTGAGTGTTTCTTACCTCAATGTAATAACCGAAAACATTATTGAAGCTGACCTTAAGGGAGGTTATTCCGGTTCTCTGGATCTCGCGTGCCTGAAGGTCGTTAAGGTAATCCTTGCCGCTGTAAAGTATTCTCCTCAGCTCATCAAGTTCCTCAGAGACACCTTCAGCTATTACTTTTCCCCTGATAAGCTGAACAGGAGGATCATTATTGAGCTCCCTGGCAATTTTGTCAGCTATTGATTTGCATGGATTCATCTGTTCACCAAGAACTTTAAGAGGCTCACAACCGCTTTTATCGCACATCCCCATTATGGGTGCCACAGCCCTCAGCGCTCTCTTGAGCTGGACAACCTCCCTCGGATTTATCCTGCTTACCGCTACTTTTGAAATGAGTCTCTCGAGGTCGCCCACCTGCTGAATCAGCCCGGCTATTTCGGACATAAAATCGGGGTTATGAACAAAATAGCTTACAATATCATGCCTGTCGGTGATCGGCTGCATATCTTTGAGAGGTAGTGAAATCCACCTCTTAAGCAGTCTTCCTCCCATCGGCGAGATAGTGCGGTCAATGACATCAATCAGAGTACTGGCCCCTTCATAGGGAGAGTGAAACAGCTCAAGGTTCCTGATCGTGAACTTATCGAGCCAGACATACTTATCTTCGTCAATCCTCGAAAGATTTGTAATATGTCCAAGCTGTGAATGCTGAGTTATGTCGAGATAATAAAGGATCGCTCCTGCGGCTATCACTCCAAATGCCAGGCTCTGAACCCCGAACCCCTTTAATGAGCTGGTCTCAAACTGTTTAAGAAGTCTGTCGCTTGCAGCTTCAGGGGTAAATATCCAGTCGTCCAGCTTATTGGTATAGAACTTCGTTCCGAAAGCCTCGTTAAAAAGATCGCTCTTACGCTTCTCAAACAGAACTTCCTTTGGCTGGAAGTTGTTCAGCATCTGATCTATATAATCCATAGTACCTTCCGAGGCAAGGAACTCTCCGGTTGAAATATCCAGGAATGCAACACCTGCTATTTTCTTGTCGATATGGACTGCGGCAAGAAAATTGTTTTCCTTATGGTTAAGTACGTTCTCATTAAGAGAGACTCCCGGGGTGATCAGCTCGGTAATTCCCCTCTTTACGATTTTTTTTGCAAGCTTCGGATCTTCAAGCTGTTCACAGATTGCAACCCTTTGGCCGGCTCTTACAAGCCTGGGAAGATATATATCAAGTGCATGGTAAGGAAACCCGGCCAGTTCAACGAATGTTGCCGAACCATTTGCCCTGCGTGTAAGTGTTATACCTAATATTTCAGAAGCCCTTATCGCATCAGTACCGAATGTCTCATAAAAATCCCCCACCCTGAAAAGAAGTATTGCATCGGGATGCTTTGATTTGACGCTGTAATACTGCTTCATCAGCGGTGTTTCGACATATTTATGATCGTCGGTTATTGGCTTTGATGGCACGGACATTCAGTAGTAATTGATAGTTAACAAAGATAAATTATTTCATTGTAACATCGTTTTCTTAACTTCACCACTTATAATTTATCTGTGATGAACAAAGTTCTTATTCTTGGGGCCGGCATGGTGGCGAAACCAATGATTGAATACCTGCTTCAAAACAGGATCAGCGTTATGGTGGCTTCACCAATGAAGGATCGTGCTGATGAAATGATAAACGGTAATCTCCATCGGAAAATCACTCGACTGGTCAATGGACGATACTGAAACTCTCAACAACCTGATTTCGGAATATGATATAACTGTTTCGCTTCTTCCTTATAAATTTCATACTGATGTTGCAAAGATTTGCCTGAAAAACAGAAGACCACTTGTAACCACCTCATATGTCCAGCCTGGTATAAAAGCACTTGATTATGAAGCAAAAGCAGCAGGTATCCTCTTCCTTAATGAGATCGGCCTCGATCCTGGCATTGACCACATGACAGCAATGAAGGTCATTGATTATATTCATGCAAATGGAGGTAAGGTCGAAGAATTTTATTCCCTGTGTGGAGCATTGCCTGCACCGGAAGATACTGGTAATCCATTGAAATACAAGTTCTCATGGAGTCCGAAGGGAGTCATTCTGGCAAGCCGTAATGGAGCTATTTATCTTAAAAAGGGGAAAAGAATCGTCATCGAACCTGAAAATCTTTTCAGGGATCTCTTCTCATATGATTTCCCTGGTGTCGGAGAAATGCAGGTTTATCCAAACAGGGATTCAATAAGCTATATTGACATTTACAGCATTCCTGAAGTCACAACAATGTTCAGGGGAACATTCAGGTATAAAGGCTGTTGTGAGACACTTGACACGATGAAAGCCTTAAATATGCTTGACGATTCCATTATTGACTATACGGGAATGGATTATTCAGATTTCCTTGCTGAAAGAGCCGGCTTAGTGAAAAATGACCTCAGGAAAAAAGTTGCATTGAAGCTCGGAATTGCAGAAAATTCTGTAGCAGTTGAATCGCTGGAATGGCTCGGTTTCTTTGGCAATGATCAGATGAATTGCGGCAAAACATCACCATTTGAGATTACGTCAGACAGGATGATCAGTAAAATGTTGCTGAGTCGGCAACGAGCGCGATATGGTTGTGATGCAGCATATCTTCCTTGCTGCCTGGCCCGATGGGAAAAAAGAGGTAATAAAATCATCGATGCTCGATTTCGGATCTCCAGGATCCAATACTGCAATTGCAAGAACAGTTGCACTGCCGTCGGCGATTGCAGTGAAATTGATCCTCGAAAAGAAAATCAGGCTGACCGGGGTTTACAGGCCGGTGGTTCCTGAAATCTATAATCCGGTGCTTGATGAATTGAAAACCCTCGGGATTGAGATGAAGGAAGAATACGGGTTGCCGGAAAATGAAATGATTTCGTAATTCATCAACTGGAGGGAACCATAATTGCTGGCGCGGATTTCTAATCAGTGTCTCTGACCAATGCTGGCGCGGATTTGTAATCCGTGTCTCTGACCAACTGCTGGCGCGGATTTGTAATCCGTGCCTTTGCAAATGCTGGCGCGGATTTGTAATCCGTGCCAGGTTTGTTAGTTATCTGTACCTTCTTTGCTTCACCGATTCCAATACAATTTCAAGGTAATTATCAAGTCCTGCATAGTTTCTGGCTGAACTAAATATATAATCTTCAGGCCTTTCAACTATCAATTCTTCAACTGGATTATTATGAATATAATCCAGTTTTTCATCAAAAAACTTATTTGAAGAGATAATCTCAGCGTGGTTGCCATCCTGCCAAAACTTATAATTTGTGATACCCTTAAGGTTCTCACCGGCTTTTATAAAGTACTCAATCATCCATTCTTTTCTGCTTTCATCCTCACTAATAATCTGTTGTACAATGGCTTTTGATGTGAATTTCTTAAAATCTCGCATTATATCTGATAAAGAATCTTTCCCTTCAGCCCTTGCAATTAAATGAATATGGCTCGGCATGACACAATATCCGAATATTACCAACCCCTTTTCACGCTGACAATATTGCAAAGAATTTGTTAAAGTCAACTTGAAGCTTTTCCTTGTAAAAACATCAATCCATCCTACTACAGTAATAGTAAGAAAATATGCTTTAGTGGGATCCCACATTTTATATTTATCTGACATAGCAAGAAGAATTAAATAGCACGAAGAATAAGGTATTAAGTTAGGAAAATTAAGTGAATTTTAAAAAGAAATTAAAGGCACGGATTGCAAATCCGCGCCAGCGGTGATGAGTTGGCACGGATTACAATTCCGCGCCAGCGGTGGTTTTGCACGGATTGCAAATCCGCGCCAGCAATGTGCGCAAACCAGATCTTCAAAACTTAAGGTAGAAATCCTTCATCAGTCTGATATATTCCTCCGTAAACTCATGCCTTTTACCTTTTTCTATCGTAAGGAATCTTTCGGCAGTTTTTGTCCTTTTTCTGCTGAAACCAAGTATCATTCTTCTGATTTCTGATGATGCCACCGGCCTGACCTTAAGAATGCTGTTACAGTAAAACCCATGCTCCTGAGCTTCAGCTACAAAGATATTCCCCTCATCATAAGGCAGTATAAGCTGAAGCAATCCATCTTCATTAAGCAGCCTGCATGCTCCTGTCAGAATATCCGAATGAGTCAGTCTGTCATTATGCCTTGTATCTGACTTTACCGTATCGGGATTTTTGAGTGAATCGATGAAAAATGGAGGATTTGAGACAATCAGGTCAAAGTGTGAATTTTCAGGATTAAAATCTTGCAGGGAACAGTTTTCAATCCTGATTCTGCTGTTCCATTTGCTCATAATGATATTTTCCGACGCCTGAGAAAATGAATCATGGTCAGGTTCAATGGCTGTGATTTCAGAATCGATTCTTTGTGCCAGCATCAAAGCGATCAGCCCTGTTCCGGTCCCGATATCCAGGATTCTCTTCTTCCCGGTAACATTGGCACAAGCACCCAGAAGAACACCATCGGTACCTACTTTAAAAGCACATCTGTCCTGGTTAATTGTGAACTGCTTAAAGCTGAAATAAGAGTTAGACACGGAGATTGTTGCTTGTTGCCAGCCTTCGCTAAAGCTACGGCTGATGATACTTGTTATTTTTACCCCGTAAAATTACTAAAATTAATCCGGTACGGGGTCCGAGGTTCGGGGTACGGGGAGCGAAAATCCCGGATGAACTAAACTCTTTTCAGAATGTTTCACAAAAAACCTTAAATTTGAAATTACCAATTACTAATCACCAACCATGAAACGACTTATCCAAACTATTTTCGCATTCTTCCTGACTCTGATTGTATCGTATAATGTATCAGCTGTTGACGATACCCGTTTGCTCAGGTTTCCTGATATAAATAAGAACCTGATCGCATTTGTTTATGCCGGGGATATCTGGACTGTCAGCTCAACCGGAGGAGAGGCACGACGCCTCACTTCACACAATGGACTGGAACTTTTTCCAAAAATATCACCCGACGGACAATGGATAGCATTCTCAGGCGAGTATTCCGGAAGCCGTCAGGTCTTTGTCATTCCTTCAAACGGAGGAGTTCCCCGTCAGCTTACATGGTATAATTCAGTAGGTGTAATGCCTCCAAGGGGAGGATGGGACAATGTTGTGCTTGACTGGACCCCCGACAGTAAACAGATACTTATCAGGGCCAACCGGACCTCTTTTGGTGAACGCCAGGGCAAATATTTCCTGGTAAACCTCGATGGAAAATTCGAAAAACCGCTCCAGATAGTTAACGGTGGATTTGGGGTCCTTTCACCTGACGGTTCAAGGATAGTATTCACTCCTGTCGACCGTGAATTCCGCAACTGGAAACGGTATAAGGGAGGCAGGGCCACCGACTTGTGGATATATAATCTCAAGGAGAACACATCAGAACAGATCACAAATTATGAAGGCACCGATCAGCTTCCGACATGGTCGGGCGACAACATTTTCTTTGCTTCCGACCGCGATCTCAAATTGAATATCTGGCAATACAACACTGTAACAAAAGAGACAAAGCAGGTCACCCGTCATACTGAATATGATGTTATGTGGCCCTCAGGAAGCGACGACCAGCTGGTTTACGAAAACGGAGGATATCTTTACAGGCTGAGTCTTCAGTCGGGTCAGACCGAAAAAGTTAAGGTCAATATTAACTTCGACAATCCAAACCTTATTCCATACTTTAAAAATGTAAAAGATGACATTCACAGCTTTGCCGTCTCCCCAACCGGCAAGCGTGCCCTGTTTGATGCACGGGGAGATATTTTCTCCGTTCCTGCTGAAAACGGGATTACAGAGAATCTTACAGAAAGCCAGGGAGTTCGCGAGATCTATCCTGCATGGTCACCTGACGGAAAATATATCTCATACTACTCTGATAAGACAGGTGAATATGAGCTCTGGCTCCTTGAAAACAAGAAAGGTGCTCAGCCACGACAAGTTACCTTCAATTCATCGGCCTGGAAATATCAGCCCATCTGGTCTCCCGACAGCCGCTGGCTTTTGTTCTCCGACAGAACACTTAAGCTTAGGCTCATTGAAACCTCAACAGGTAAGATAACTGATGTAGATCATGCCACATCGAGTGAACTGAGGAGTTATAATTTCTCACCCGATTCGCGCTGGATAACATACCAGAAAGAGGGCAGCAACGAAAAAACCGCGATATGGGTGTATGATATACCTGCCGGTAAAAGAGTGCAGGTTACTGATGGTACATTTTCAGATGACAACCCGGTTTTCAGCCTTGACGGGAATTATATTTTCTTCGCTTCCAACCGCGATTTCAATCTTTCATTTTCGAGCTTCGATTTTGACTATATTTATGACAAGGCCACCCGGCTGTACGCTATTTCATTGACGCCAAAGAGCCCGAAGATCATCAAGGACAAGAATGATATCGAGCCGGTAAAAGCTGAAAAGGCGACACCGGCTCCAACAGCTTCTGCAAAAGATAAGAAAGGAAAATCAAGTACTGCCGACACTTCTTCGACAAAAAAAGAGGTCAGGGTAGAAATTGACTTTAATGGCATTAACGACCGGATAACAGCACTCCCTGGCGAAGCAGGCGAATACAGGATAGTTGGTGCATCCGATGGAGGACTTATATTCATAAGCAATAATAAGCTTATGAAATACAACATTGCCGATGAGAAAAATGAAGAGATCCTCGATCGCATATTTAGCGCTTCCCTGACATCCGATGGAAAAATGGCAATCTACAGGTCAGGAGAAGACTTTGGAATCATAAAGCTTGTACCCGGTCAAAAAACAGGTGCCGGCAAAATGAACTTAGCAGGACTTGAGATGAAAATAGACCCGCAGAAAGAGTGGAATCAGATCTACATTGATGCCTGGCGTATTTTCCGTGATTATTTTTATGTGGACAACCTGCATGGAGTAAACTGGCAGGTAATGAAGGATCGTTACAGTGCTTTGCTCCCTTACGTGAGCCACCGTGCCGATCTTGATTATATCCTGAACGAAATTGTAGCTGAAACCAATACAGGACATACCTATGTTGACTGGGGTGATTTTGAAAAAGTAAAACGAATAGACAATGGTCTTCTTGGGGCTGAACTGACAGCCGATGAAACGGCAGGACGATACAGGATCTCCAGGATCTATAAGGGGGAAAACTGGAACTCGTCCCTTCGTTCCCCCCTCACTGAACAGGGAGTTGATGTAAAGGAGGGAGATTACCTGATAAGCATTGACGGGAAGGATGTCACAACAGCCGCTAATCCTTATATATTTCTCGAGAACAAGGCAGGTAAAACAGTTGAGATTAAGGTCAGCAGCAAACCTTTATCAGCTGATGCCAGGGCCTCTCTTATTAAACCTATAGTAAGCGAGCTGGGACTTCTTAACCTCGCCTGGGTTAATGAAAGAAGAGTGATGGTCGATAAGCTTTCAGGCGGCAAAATCGGTTATATCTATGTTCCCAACACATCTGCAGAAGGTAACCGCGAGCTTTTCCAGGGAATGTATACATATTTCGACAAAGAGGCATTGATCATCGATGAACGTTACAACGGTGGCGGTTTTATTCCCGACCGCATGGCTGACCTGCTCGACCGTCATACCCTCGTCTACTGGCATCAGAATGGACTTACTCCGGGCAAATCTCCTGCCATTGCCCACGACGGACCAAAAGCCATGCTTATAAACGGTTATTCAGCTTCAGGGGGTGATGCATTTCCATATTTCTTCAAAAAGCTGGGACTGGGCAAGCTTATCGGCACCCGGACTTGGGGAGGTCTGGTTGGCATCTCCGGGAATGCACGCCTTGTGGATGGAGGCTATATATCAGTCCCAAGGTTTGGAGTTTTCGATCAGGAAGAAGGATGGATAATCGAGGGAGTGGGCGTTTATCCTGATATCGAAGTGGTTGAGCGGCCGGAACAGATGGCGAAAGGAATCGATACATGTATCGAAAAGGCAGTTGAAGTCCTACTTCAGGAGCTAAAGGAGAAACCCGCTAAAAAGGTAACTGTCCCCGCTTCTCCTGACAGATCAAAATGGAGGGAAAATGAAAACCGATAAATTCAACTTATTATGGCTTTACTAATTAAACCGATATTGTACAGGATAGCTGTATCCCTTACAGCCTTTCTGTTCCTTTCGATTGGGGCAAGGGGTCAGAAGACCGATACCCTGTTCCTTTCAGATGAGGTAATCAACATGACACTGAGTTCCCATTTTTCTGAGATCAGGGCTGACACTGCCAAAGATCCTAAACCTCACCCTGGCAAACTGACCTATAATGATCCCGGACGGTAAAATCAGGAAGTTCACACGTTAAGGTAAGGGCAAGGGGTGATTTTCGCCGTAATCCTGAAATCTGTACATTCCCTCCCCTACTTGTAAATTTCAGAAAAAGTGAAGTCAAAAATACGATATTCAATAACCAGGACAAGCTTAAACTGGTAACAGCCTGCCAGAAAGAGGAGGACGTAGTTGAGGAATACCTTATTTACAAGATGTATAACCTTGTAACTGACCTGAGCCTGAAGGTAAGACTTGTTAAAGTTGTATATATTGATGACAATACCCACAAGCAGGTTTTTGAGAGATACAGCTTTTTTATCGAGCACGAGGAACAGATGGCTGAACGCAATAATGCAGTACAGAGGGATAGCATTCTTAACCCTTTTATGCTTGACAGGGAAAACTTCATGAAAATGTCAGTTTTCGAGTACCTTATCGGAAACAGGGACTGGTTCATTTCATCAAGACGAAACGTAATCATACTCCGGCCGTTGGATAAGACAAAGGCACTTCAGGTTGTTCCGTATGATTTTGATTTTGCAGGACTTATTGACGCCAGCTATACCAAACCAAGAGATGTACCTGAAACATATCTCAGCAAAAGAAGGGTTTACAAGGGATTATGCTATACTGAAGATGAATTTAACAGGACATTTGATTTTTACAGGAAGCTGAAGCCGGAGATTGAATCCATTATCAACAACCAGGAGATTATTTCAAAGGCGACCAGAAAGGAGAATATAAGATATCTGGAAGAATTTTATCAAACCATCGAAAACAAGGCACAATTCAAAAAAGAATTTCTTGATGTCTGCGAAACCAGGAAGATGTATAATCTGCCTGATCTTTAACCGCCCCCCATCCCCCCTGAAGGGGGGTTTAAGTAAGTAAAGTTTAAGCCCCCTTTAGGGGGTTGGGGGCTAAACCTCTGTGAAAGTTCTTCAAATAACCGATGCTTGTTCAACTCCCTCAACTGCATATTTCAATGCTGCCCTTGCCAGTATTCTGGTAGAATCAAGTAATGGCAGCGACGATTCTCCGGGCAGGACTATCAGAGGAATCTCGGTGCATCCGAGAATAACGGAATCACATCCTTCCGATCTTAATTCATCAATGACGTGCAAAAAGATTTTTTTTGATTCATCATTAATTATCCCATATACCAATTCGCTGAAAATGATTGCATTTATCCTGATTCTCTGTTCTGAGGACGGTATGCAAAAGCTGATGTCCCTCTCTTCCAGGACATCAGGATAGACCGGACCTTCCATTAAGAATTTTGTACCAAGAATTCCCAATTTCCTGTAGTTATTCAGCTCAGCAATTTTTGCTACCTCTTTTCCGATATGGAGCCAGGGAATAGGTGACCTTTCGACAATAAATGAAAATGCCTGATGTATCGTATTATCCGGACTAATTAAAAAGTCAGCACCGGCTTTGTATAACTTCTCAGAAGAAGACAGCATTAGTCCGGCTACCCCTTTCCAGTCACCTCTTATTATGAATTTCATATATTCACTCAGAGCGTGATTATGAAGGCTTACCTCGGGATGAGAATGTTTTCCCATGTAATGAGATCCTTCATTACAGATTGTCTGGTAGCATAGGGCAGCACCCTCATAGCTGCAGGCTACTATCCCAATATGTTTTGACATTATTAGCATCTTTCCTGTTCTGCAAGTTATGCATGTTTTGCAGGTTATCCAAAAGTTCTGACCTGCAAGACTTGTATGACTGGCAAGACTTGCATGACTATAAAAATCCTTACATTTATACACTTTTTAAAATAATGCAAACTCAGGTTATAATCACCCAGATAATAATTCTGGCAGTTGTGGTTCTTATCGGAGCCATAGCTGCAAAATTCAGAGTTCTTACTATTGATTCGAAGGATATGCTTTCGAGGGTGATATTTAATATTTCCCTTCCCCTGATGCTCTTTACTAATTTTTTCAGACTTGAAGCTACACCGCGGTTGATAGCAAATAGCATTACTATCCTGGCTATTTCGGGTTTTGTTATCTTCTTTCTTCTGTTTATTGGTTGGCTCATTGTTAAAATATTCAGGCTGTATGGCTCCGAAGCAGCAGTTTTCAAGGTCCATGCAATGTTCGGGAACACAATCTTCCTGGGATTTCCGCTTATAACTGCGCTTTATGGTGTGGAAGGCTTACTTTATGCCAGCATGTTCCAGCTTGTCTCCACAATTATAATGTGGACAGCCGGAGTTGTAATTCTTAGCCATGGCAACGGAGCTTCATGGAAGAAAAGTCTCGGCAAAGTGATTAATCCTAATACTGTTGCCACATTAACAGGACTTATATGCTTCATTCTGTCGGTAAGGCTTCCGGACATCCTGCTTAAGCCCATGACGGAGCTTGGTTCGGCAAATACCTGGCTTTCGATGTTATATATAGGAGCCATGCTTGTTTTATCAAACGTCGGAGGTTTGCTAAAAAAGAAGAATCTTTACCTGGTCAGTTTCAACAGGCTGGTTCTTGGACCGGCTCTGCTGATTATAATATTTTATCTTATAGCCGTACTGACAGGGCTTGCTCCTGAAAAACTTGTCACATCGGTGATAATTCTCGAGGCGTCAATGCCATGCATGGTCACTGTTGTAATCATGGCAAAGGAATTCGGATCGGACGACAGGCTGGCAACAGGAAATGTGTTCGTCTCGACGATCATAAGCATTCTTACACTCCCGCTGGTGGCTATGGCACTGGAAAAGCTTATATAATGTCATGCCGTCCTGCAGTCGTGCAGTCATGCGGTCTTAGTTAAACCATTAAAATTATCTCACTTTCATGAGATCGTTTATAATTTCAATATTGATTTTTATGCCGGGAATCATATTCTCCCAGATTTCCGGAATTGTAATGGACAAAAGTTCGGGCTATCCGTTACAATATGCTACAGTACTGGTTGAAAATGAGGATTTTGGGACCACATCTGACTTTGAAGGAAAATTTACACTAAAAGAAGACATCTTTAACAAGACCCTTGTCATTTCAGCCATTGGATTTATAACTGAACGAGTTGTTGTAAATACCAGGTTCCTGAGAATTGACCTGAAAACGAAAGTATACAAGATGAACGATATTTTTGTCAATGCTTTAAAAAACAAATCTGAGATTCCGGCCGGCAGAGATCAAAATGATTCAATAATAGAGTGGTATTGTTCCCTGAGGGGACCATTGATGGTTGCCGGGTCGGAAATGAACTCCTTGCGTTCGGGGCCATGTTTTGGAACTGCGCTGAAAAGACAGGAAAATTGAGGTTTTAAGTCAGAGATTAAATCATTCAATTTCACCCGTTTTCAATATCCGAATTCTCAATCTCTTCCTCAGGGTCACCACCTTCATTTGTTTCAGGCAGTAAATATTTCCTTTCGGCAGCTCCCAGGGTCTCAACATCGCGAAGCTTTTTCTGGATCGCCCTGCTGCGCTCTCCCACGACATCCTCAAGCTGGTTGAGTCCTGTCTGAATATTACCCTGGGCTTTTTGAAGCATACCGCCAAATTTCTCAAACTCTTTCTTAACGGCTCCAAGTATCTTCCATACTTCACTGCTTCTCTTCTGAATTGCAAGAGTCCTGAATCCCATCTGAAGACTGTTTAACAATGCTGCAAGAGTTGAAGGTCCTGTTACAATAACTTTGTATGTATTCTGAATCTCTTCAAGAAGACTTGCCTTACGGACAACCTCAGCATATATGCCCTCGAATGGTAGGAACATTATCCCGAAATCAGTAGTGACCGGGGGATTAAGATATTTCTCACTTATATCCTTTGCCATTTTTTTAACCGCGTCGGCGAGATTCTTCTGCGAATTCTCAATCTGTTCCGGATCGCCGGTGTCATAGGCTGTAAGCAGTTGCTCATACTTGTCCTTTGGAAACTTGGCATCAATAGGCAGCAGGACAACGTTGTCGGCATCATCACGACCAGGCAGTTTGATAGCATACTCGACACTTTCCTTGCTCCTTGGCTTGGTCCTGACATTCTTTACAAACTGTTCAGGTGATAGTATCTGGCCAAGGAGCATCCCAAGCTGGATCTCACCGATACCGCCCCTCAACTTTACATTTCCCAGGACTTTCTTCAACCCTCCGACATCCTGTGCAAGGGTCTGCATCTCGCCAAGTCCCTTCTGGACACTCTCAAGCTGCTTGCCAACCAGTTCAAATGACTGACCAAGTCTTTCATTGAGAGTTTTTTGCAGCTTTTCATCAACCATCACCCTTATATTCTCAAGCTTTTCTTCAATGGTCTTGACAAGTGCAATCTGAGTGATCTCCATTTTTCCGAACTTTTCTTTTTGTAAATCATTAAAAGCCTTCACATTTGTATCGAATGTCAGTTGAAATGCCTGAAAAGTAGTTGTAAGTGTCTGCATAAGCTCTGACCTGTTATCATGAGCAAGCTTAGAGTTCTCCTCTCTGTTAAGCCTGAAATCCTCCTTCAGCGTTTTCTCAATGTTTGAAATACTTGTCTGAAGTTCAATTATTTTTTCTGTAAGAATATTCAGATCCATATTTCTTTTCGGTCGCAGAACGATTATCAGAACAATTGCCAGAACAATCAGTCCCATAAGTATTATCAAAAGGATCGTAGTCATATTGTATTATGCATTATTAATGTAATTACAATGTAATTACGTGTTTTCGGGCATTTAAAATCCTTCATACAACCTCAGTCGGTTCTTAAGAAGTGTGATCTCCTCCTGCATGTCATTTATTTTCTGAAGCAGATGGATGACGGTTTCAATTCCTTCAAGATTGATATCCATCTCATAATACAGCCGGACGATCTTCTCAAGTTCATTTAGCTGGCTTTCGTGAATGTATTCTGTCTCACTTATAGTTGTTATTTCTATCAGTCCTGCCTCCTGAAGCGAATTGATAAATGTAATTTCAATATTGTGGCTGGTACAGAATTCATTTGCTGGTATCATGTTTCCCCTGTTCATAGTGATTATTTTTTAGTCTGGGATTTTGATAATTCATAGAATAACTCTTTCTGTCTTTCGGACAGGTTTGTCGGGATCTTTACGTTGTAAGAGACAAAAAGATCTCCGGATTGTCCTTTGCTTTTATAAACTGGAAATCCTTTGCCTTTCAGCTTTATCTTAGTCCCGTTCTGCGTTTCAGGTTTTACCTTCAGTTTTACCTTACCATTGAGAGTATCAATGGTTATCTCCCCGCCGAGGACCGCAGTGTAAAGATCCAGGTCCGCGGTTGTGTACAGGTCATTTCCCAGCCGTCTGAAATCAGGATTATTTGCTATCTGAAATGTGATATACAGGTCGCCGTTTGGACCACCGTTCATTCCCACACCGCCATGGCCGGCTATTTTGATTGTCTGGCCGTTTTCGATGCCGGCGGGGATCGTGATCCTTATTTTTTTATTATTCACATTCAGTGTTCGTTGATGAGTCTCACAGGCTTCCGCCAGTTCCAGATGAAGTTCAGCGTTGTAATCCTCTCCCCTGAATTTAACCTGCCTGGTTCTGCCCGAGCCTCCGAATCCGCCAAACAACGATTCGAAAAAGTCGGAGAATTCTCCTTCGTCATGAAACCCCTGATAACTCTGACCCCGCGATGCTGAATCTGAAGCCTGTTCCTGGTATTGATCTGCATTTTTGAATTCATCGGCATGCTTCCAGTTCTCCCCATACTGATCATATTTCTTTCGCTTTTCCGGATCGCTCAGTACCTCATTGGCTTCGTTAACCTCCTGGAATTTCCTTTTTGCATCTCTGTCATTCGGATTCAAATCGGGATGAAGCTTTCGTGCCATTTTCCGGTAAGCACTTTTGATCTCACCAGGTGTTGCTTTTTTATCTACCCCAAGTATTTTGTAATAATCGATAAACATTATAAGATATCTTGTGATTGGTAATTGGTGATTGGCTAATTTAAAATTTAGTGACAGCAAATTTACTAATAGTGTGATTAATGTACTTCAGGAAATGAGAAATTATTACCCTGGTCCTTATAACTAATGGGATATTTACCTTTTTAATCTTCTTAACCCCACCTCCATCTCCTCCCCATTGTAATCTTCTTAACCCCACCTCCATCTCCTCCCCTTAAGCATAAGGGGAGGAGTGATAATACAGTACTGAATTACCCCCTTCCCCTTAAATTTAAGGGGAAGGGATGGGGTTAGGGTTATTTTTTAAACTGGGAAGGGATGGGGTTAGGGTTATTTTTTAAACTGGGAAGGGATGGGGTTAGGGTTATTTTTTAAACTGGGAAGGGATGGGGTTAGGGTTAAATTTTAACCAGTGTAAGAGAGGCGGTTGTTTTCTCAAAATGAGAATGGATTCTGTTCAATAAATCCAAAAAAAATGAATTAAGCTTTCTTTAATCCATTAATATTTAACCGGATATAAAATAATATATATATAAACCAAAAAATGGCACATTGTTGGATATTACAAAGGTGAACACAAAACAGCATCCCATGAAGAAGACAATAAACGTTCTAGTGATCGAGGACAACGAGTACTATAACAATGCCCTGTCAAATGCCATCCAGCAAAGCCTCAATCCGATGCTTGCCAGCGGTAATTACCAGCTTGTTCTGCGCTCATTTACAAATGCTACCGAATATATAAGGAAAATTAAATCAAAGGAACTTGAATGCAACTACACAGCTGTGTTTGTTGATTACTACCTTGGAGATGGAATAAATGCCGGTCACGTAATAGAGCTTATTAAGGAACATTCTGGCGATGCACTTGTTGTACTTCTGTCGCAGGAGAAAACCGTCAGGGAAAAAAGCGATTATGTGTCCTATGATTATTTTGTCGTCAAGGACAAGTTTGCACCCGCGCTCTGCGGTTTGTACCTTCAGCAATATATTGAAAATAAATATTCTGTATCTTTGGATCAATGAGTGGTCCTGACAAAACGCACCTGAATAAAAATTCGATACAGCTTAAGATAGGATTTCTGATGATCGTGGCAGTCATTCTGCTCTCGGTAACTTGCTATCTGCTTTACCGGAATCTTTCGTTGATCGTGTCCTCCATAAGGATCGAGGAAACTCCGGAACTAAGGCTGCTGAGCATCCGTGATATCTCTATGGACATAGAAAAGGCAGGAAACAGCGTCCGAATCTACACGGTAACAAAAAATCCTTCAGATATAAAGCCATATTATGCATTCATTTCAAATATTGATAAAAAAGTCAGCAAATTAAGATCTGAATGCAATAATGACTCGGTTTTACTGGCGCAGACCGACACAATCAGCACCCTTATTGAAAAGAACATAAAAACATGGAATAAACTGCTGATTCTTTCCAGGGATGATAATGTAATAGGTAATCTCAGAAAACTATCGGTGCAACTTGATTCGGTTCCCTTTACGCCCAGGAAACAGGGCATTTTGAAAAGAGTTTTCAGCCTGAGTCCCGATACCACACGTATAGAAAAGGAGATAGCTGCTGATCTTGAAGATATTGTCAAACAGAACAAGGAGACCAGGGATGAACTGGCATTAAGGGAGCTGCAGCTGGCAAAGAACAGCAGTGAGATCACTGAGAAATTCTATTACCTGTTCACTAAAATGGAGAATGAGGTCTATGAGCATATCCAGTCAAAAGCCGAGGCGGCGGCACTGGTAGCAGACAAAACATACAGGTGGCTTGTAATGCTTATGATTTCAGGCGGATTACTTGCATTGCTCGTAATATTTATAATAATAAGGTATGCAAGGAATGCCTATGCATACCAGATGGCGCTGGAGAATGCAAAAGATGAGGCAGAAAAGCTGGCGAAGACAAAAGAGCTTTTCATGGCCAATATGAGCCACGAGATCCGTACACCTGTGACTGCCATTTCGGGATTCACGGAGCAGCTTCTTCACGAATCAGAGAATGAGGAAACAAACAGCTCTCTGAAGGTTATCAAATCATCTTCTGATCATCTGCTGAAAATAATTGATGATATACTGGACTTTTCCAAACTGCAGGGGAACAAGCTTATACTTGAAAAAGTGCATTTCAGCCTAAACCAGATCCTTGACGATGTCAATGCCATGTTTGAAAAACAGGCACAGCAAAACAATACAAAACTCAGCTATTTTCTTAATCCGGCAACCCCTTCTGTGATTCTGGGTGATCCCTACCGGCTGAAGCAGATAATTATAAACCTGATAAGCAACTCCGTTAAATTTACAAAAAACGGAAGTGTTCATCTTGAAGTGACTGGCATCAAAAAGACGGCAGACGAAATTGACCTTGTGATGGAGTTCGCCGATACCGGCATAGGAATTGACGAATCGAAGCTTAATTTGATCTTTGAGGATTTTACACAGGCAGAGATGAGCACAACCCGTAAATACGGCGGGACAGGATTAGGCTTATCAATAGTCAGAAAGCTGGTTGAATTACAGGGAGGAACTATCGATCTGAAAAGCAAAAAAAATCAGGGAACCACCATTGTATGCCGGATACCCTTCAGTATAGGAGACGAAAAGCAGGTTAAGAAGGATTTAAGGCGTCCTGTAACAGTTCCTGAAGAGATTTCAGGAATGAAAATCCTTGTAGTGGATGATGAGGAATACAACAGGTTGCTCTTTAAAAAGATTCTCGACAGATGGAAGGTTGATTGCCGTCTGGCAGAAAGCGGAATGGAAGCTCTGGAAATTCTGAAAGAAGAGAAATATGACCTCCTTTTTATGGATATGCGGATGCCGGGAATCGACGGATTGAAGACAACCAGGTTCGTACGTGCTGAAATGAGAATAAGCTCATCAGAAATGCCGGTTGTACTGATCACCGCTGCCAGCTCAAATGAAGATTGGCAGAAATATAAGGATGAAGGCCTTGATGGAATTCTTCAGAAACCATTTACTGAAGAGCAGTTGCTTTCAACAATTCTTGCAGTGACAGGTGGCAAAATCCAGCCTGAATATATTGACACCGGAAAGGTCAACGGGGACAGAGGAAAAGCTTGATCTGCAGAATCTTTATCATCTTTCGGGAGGAGATGAAAAGTTCGTGAAGCAGATGCTGATCTCTTTTATTGAAACAACTGAAAAAGGATTGAATGATTTGAAGGAGGCTGCCGCAAAACAGCAATGGGGATCTGCTGCTGACATTGCTCATAAAATTCAGCCGCCATGCAGGCATACAGGTGCAATGGATCTTTACAAGCTCCTTAACAAAATTGAAAGGACAATCCGTAATAATGAAAATACCGATTCAATCGAAACCACTGCGGATAATGCAATTGCAGAATTCGGAATTGTCAGCAGTTTGGTTAATGATCACATCGCAAAAATGAGCTGAAACTCATTTAAATCCGGCCATTATTTAGTATTTTGCACTCTTTCAGTTTTATCTGTGTTCAAGTAATTTAGAAACCATGACTGAAAGGCCTGTGAAGATATTCGTCGTAGAGGACAATGAATGGTACAATAAGCTACTCGTGTACACTTTATCTTTAAATCCCGATTATGAGGTAAGGAGTTTCTTCAATGGCCGTGATTTTCTGAATTGCCTTAACGAATCGCCTGATATTGTAACACTCGATTACAGGCTCCCTGATCTTTCAGGACTTGATGTTCTGAAAAGGATCCGGCAGCAAAACGAAGATGTGCAGGTGATCCTTATTTCCGAGCAGGAAGATATTAATCTGGTTGTGACTCTTTTAAAAATGGGGGCGTATGATTACATAACCAAATCGAATGATATCAAGGAACGTCTTCTTAATACAATCCAGAATCTTACAAAAGATCTTTCTCTTAAAAAAGAGATATCAACCCTGAAAAAGGAGGTCCAAAAAAAATACAGCTTCAGGCGGACCATCCTTGGAGAGAGTCCTGCAATCAAAAACGTTTATGAACTGGTTGATAAGGCCCTCGAAACGAATATTACAGTTATAATTTCAGGTGAAACCGGAACCGGCAAGGAGCTTGTGGCCAAAGCAATTCATTACAACTCAAAGCGCAGGGAGAAACCCTTCGTAGCCGTAAATGTCCCGGCGATACCATCCGAACTGATCGAGAGCGAGCTATTCGGTCATGAAAAAGGATCTTTCACCGGAGCTTCATTCAGACGCATTGGCAGATTTGAGGAGGCAGACGGAGGGACGCTATTTCTCGATGAGATCGGAGAGATGGAACAGAATCTCCAGACTAAATTACTAAGGGTTTTACAGGAGAAGGAGATAGTGAGGGTAGGGAGCAATAAACCCATAAAAACCGACTGCCGGATCATAACGGCGACAAATAAAAACCTTAAAGAGGAGGTCAGGAAGGGGAAATTCAGGGAAGATCTTTATTACAGGCTTTTAGGCTTACCTATAGAGCTGCCCCCGTTACGCGAGAGGGCAAGCGATATCCTGATTCTCGCCAGGCATTTCATGGAGTCGTTTTGCAGGGAAAATAACATTCCGCTAAAGCGCCTGAATTCAGAGGCACAAAAAAAGATTATGAATTATTCATTCCCGGGAAATGTGAGGGAGCTGAAATCGCTGGTTGAGCTTGCTGTTGCACTTTCTGTAAAAGAGGAAATTGAGCCGGGCGATTTTGCATTTGATAATGGTGAATCACTTTCATCAATTACCCAGACCGAAATGACAATGCACGAATATGAAATGAAGAGTACTCCGGACGACGCTCAGAAAAAACGACGATCGTATCGACCTGACCGCCAGGAAGCTGGATATTGGTGTTTCGACAATCTCCGATTGGTCAAACAGGGAAAAAGATGCGGGAGATTGGAATCTATTAACCTTTGCGGATTTTCAACCCCCACCCCTCGGGGAGGGGGGATTAAGAGGGTGAGGGTGTAAGGTCAGAAGATAAATGCAAGATCATTATTTGCTTAATTCTCAAAATGAGAATTGCATACTCAAAATGAACATTTCCGCACTTTTTATCTCAGCTTCAATATACTAATTATCAGCATATTATTTATCCCGGTCCGGCATTTGCATTCAATGCCAAAACGAATATACCAAAAGAACAAATCTGTTAAATTTAAAATAGAAAGCAAAAAATGGAAAACAAATCAATCAATGACCCCAGATTACCAAATGAAAATGCGGTCATAACAACTAAAGTTAACAATGCCCGGAAGGACGGCATCTCAAAAGGTGTCCTCATTACCTCCATTATAAGCCTGATCCTGCTCCTCGGACTGGGTGTACTGGCTTACTCTCTTAACAAGCGCGATCATAACAATCAGCTTGCAGTGCTTGAAAACCAGAGAGTGACATTCACTAACAGCTTACCCAGCGTGATTCGATGTTAAACGACTGGCTGGCAACATTCGATGAGATTGAAGGGAATATAAAAGTGATAAAGGAGAAGGAAAAGCTCATCACAGTAAATTCATCTAATTCTGAAGTATCGAAAGACAGAAGGCATCAGATCCTTGAGGACATACAGAACATCAATGGACTCATTGAACAGAATAAAAAGAAGATCGCCCAGCTGAACGTTCAGCTTAAAAAGTCAGGTAATACGATTACCGGATTACAAGACAGGATCACTTCACTTGAAGAGTCAATGAAAACTTATGAGGGTGAAATAGCTGTTCTTAAAACAAACCTTGTAAATAAGGATTTCGAGATTGGACAGCTTAATGGTAATTTGTATGCGCTTAAAGATACTCTTACGATAAAAGAAGAAAAGATAAGCAGTCAGATTGACAAGCTTCACCAGGCATTTCTCGTTTCCGGTACTTATAAAGACCTTAAGGAAAAGGGACTTCTCTCAAAAGAAGGTGGATTTATTGGTCTTGGAAGAAAGGAAGCCATTCTTGAAGATTTTTCCGACTCTCTGTTCCAGGAAATAGATATTACACAGATGAAAACCATTCCGGTCTACTCTAAGAATGTAAAGCTTGTTTCCGAGCACCCATCAGGTTCATATGAAATGGTAAAGGAAAATGAAAAACAGATTGCTTACATAGCAATAAAGGATCCTGATGAATTCTGGAGAATATCGAAGTACGCTGTTGTAGAACTTATAAAATGATATCAGTAGGTTAGTTAGTATAAGATCAGGTTAGGGTGAGGGCTGTCTGCTAAATAAAAAGCAGACAGCTCTTTTGTTTAAGTATTTCTCCCAAGAGTATTGCCACCGGATTTAGAAGGTCCCTTAACTTGCACGATGATACATACTTGCACCGTGTCTGGCACCTTCCTCACCTCCGGATATTCCCATACGCTTGCTGGGACAAGTAATCCGGCTACTGAGAAACCATGATATAAAGATTAATGTTGCCAGAGAATCATAGCGGTTTCAAGAGGAACTGAAAGGCCAGGGAAATTTGGTATCACCCGGGGAGTATAATCCGTCGCGGAACGTGATGCAGAGACAGTTGTTTGATAGACATGCGGTTTACGGGTTTCTGTCTTCATTTGTACAGGTTCCAATTTCTGTCGGACAGGAGGACCACCCTCAATTCCCTCAGCATAAAGCTCCACTACTATAGCTTTCGGGTCAAGGTCATTAAGATAGACCTGAATATCGAACATGTGCTTATCTCCTTCAGTTTTAACTTTTACATCTCCAAATTGAAGTGCGCTCCACTTTTGCTGTAAATCATTAAACCATCCCACTATCTGATTTCCTATTTTGCCTTTGTCGGCAGCACGTGCCTGATAATTTGCAGATAGCGGCAGGTAATATTTTTCTGCATATTCGCGCACTGATCGATTGGCAGAAAAACGCAGGGTCGATCGTGACATGCTTTTTCGTATTCGCTCTAACCACTTAACCGGAATGCCTTTTTCGCTTCGATTATAAAACTCGGGTACAACCTGCCGTTCGAGCAGTTCATAAAGTGCATTTGCTTCGGCAGCGTCCCATTCAGGATCGTCACCATGTTCCTTCCCATCACCTATAGCCCATCCCACTTCGGGTGTATAAGCCTCAGCCCACCAACCGTCAAGTTCGGATAAGTTAATACCTCCATTGACCAGTACCTTCATACCGCTTGTACCGCTGGCTTCCCAGGGGCGTCGCGGTGTATTAATCCATACGTCCACACCCTCGACAAGACGTTCTGTCAAAAGCATGTCATAATCGCTTAAAAATATCACATAAGGACGAACTTCGGGTTGCCGGATGAAATGAATCCATCTTGTAATCAGATCCTGACCCGCCTGATCAGCAGGATGCGCTTTACCTGCAATGATAAGTTGTACAGGGTGTTGAGGATCGGAGAGGAGACGAATCAGACGCTGAGGGTCGTGCAGCAATAAATCAGGCCTTTTATAGGTTGCGAACGACGTGCAAAACCAAGGGTCAATGCATTTGGGTCGAACAAATGATTCACATATTCAACTTCCCTGGAAGGTGCTCCGGAAGCCACGAACTGTCGTGATAACCGTTCACGGGAATATTGAATTAGTGCAGCCCTGGATTTAGTACGCATCTCCCAAAGCCTTTCATCATTGATTTTCCCAATATCCTGTCCGATGTTTTCCAATGTACCTAACCACCTGTCTTTCCCGCAAGCTTCAGTCCAGATTGAATCTGCTTCTTTGGAGTCCCACGATGGCATATGCACACCATTGGTTATATATCCTACAGGTATCTCATTTCCCGGCCATTTTGGAAATAGCGGTTCAAAGATATGACGGCTTACTTCTCCGTGGAGACGACTTACCCCGTTTACTGCTCCGCTTCCCCTGATAGCAAGATAAGCCATATTGAATTTCTCCGATTCGTTCCATGGATCTTCACGGCCAAAAGCTAATAACCGATGACGCGTAATACCAAGTTTCTGCTCAGCGTATTCACCGAGGTATTGCCCGATAAGTTCAGGTGAGAAACGATCGAATCCCGCAGTAACTGCTGTATGAGTGGTAAAGAGATTTCCAGACCGGGTAGCAGTCAACGCAACATCAAATGGTTGTCCCGTATTCTTCATAAAACCAAGAGCACGCTCCAATATAGCAAAAGCTGCATGACCTTCATTCAGATGGCATACCTCAGGTCTAACACCGAGAGCAGCTAGCAGACGCCATCCTCCGATTCCAAGCACCAGTTCCTGTTTAAGCCGAAGCTCAGGTCCTCCGCCATATAATTCACTTGTTATTCCACGATGAGCAGGAAAATTTGCCGCATCGTTACTGTCTAACAGATAAAGTTTGATCCTTCCGACCTGTACCTGCCATGCACGTAACCAGACAGAATATCCTGGTAACTCTATTTCCAGCCGCAACCATTCTCCATTGGGTTGACGTAGCGGAATAACTGGTAATTGTCCCGGATCGTTATATGGGAAAAGAGCCTGTTGTTCACCGTTTTTGTCAATTCCCTGACGAAAGTAACCTTGCTGATACAGAAGCCCGATACCGACAACAGGAACACCCATATCACTTGCTGTCTTAAGCTGATCACCCGCCACATTTCCCAGCCCGCCTGAATAAATCGGAAGAGCTTCACTTAACATGAATTCCATGCTAAAATAAGCTACACAGGTAAGTGGAGATATTGGATAGGTTTGCTGAAACCAGGCCGGAGATGTATTTGCATGCTTTTGGGATTGTAGGAGAACATCTACTTTTTTACGAAAGACCGGGTCGGACATTACCTTCTGAAATTGGTCTCTGGAAACTGTTTGCAAAACCACCCATGGGTTATGTGTCAGATCCCAAAGTGCAGGATCAAGTTGCCGCCAGACTTCATCGGCTGCATGATTCCATGACCATCGCATATCGAGTGCAAGCTCTGCAAGAGAATCGACCCCGTCAAGATCCCATGGCAATAAACTGTAAACGGGTTTTCTTATGTCTGTTTTTTCTTTCATAATGGAATATTCTGAATTCTTTGGCTGAAAATTTAATATTTCACCATCAGCTGGAGTAAAAAACAAAACCTTTTATGGTGTTAATTAATGCCAGAGTCAGAGTTAATCGTTCTTTTTAGTCGGAACAATTAATAGCGGAATCGAAGTATGATGCAGGACTTTTTCTGTAACACTTCCCATTACTATATTTTCAAGCCATTTCCGGCTATGAGATCCAACAACAATAATATCCGCATTCACCTCTTTTGCAGTCTCCAGAATAGCATCAGCAAAATCACCTTCTTTTACCATTGTTCGAATGGTATTATCTCCGAGGTGTTGTTTTGATTTTTCAAGATATTGCAGGGATGCATTTTTCAGTCCATCAACGCTATCTAAATGTACAGCGCCTGTATATACGTAACCAGTAAATCCCATTATCGGAGAATATCCTGAGGTGGAATAAAACACCGGATCTGTTATTACATGCAGCAATACTACTTCAGCATTCATGGATTTTGCCAATGAAAAACCGACCTCCGCCACTTTTTGTGCAGTTGGATTATAATCCAGCGCTATCAATACTTTACTTACCTTATTTGTTTTCATGTTGTTTTTATATTATATATGACATACTGGTTACTGCAATTAATCGCAGATTCCTATCATTTACATTTTATGTTTTCTTTATCATTAAGAAGATTAATTAATAATGGAATCGACCTTCTGTCAGCGATAAGCTTAACAACTTTGGCTGCCTCCACTCGAAGCAGCCAATTTTCTGCACAATGAAATATGAATGAGCTAAAGTTAGTCCCTGGAAACAAGATGAGTGTTACATATCTATAGAAAAAAGTTACATCATTCACATATTTTCGAGCTATGGCACTAAGGAAATCTATTAGCATGGTAACTTCTTATTGATATACGATATATCGATTTCACGAAGGTTGAATGTCAATTTTCCTTAATTTTGTGATGGCAAATTACGGATATGAAGTTAAAAAAGGAAGAACTGAAAGAGTTTTTAAACGAGAAGGTTGAGAAATATAATCGCATCGATTTTATAGAAAGTGACCCCATAAGCATTCCTCATCAGTTTACCGGCAAAGAAGATATCGAGATTTCAGGTTTTTTAGCCGCAACAATCGCCTGGGGTAACCGAACCATGATCCTGAGAAATGCAAATCGTATGATGGCATATCTGGATGATTCACCATATGATTTTATAATGAACCATAGTGAAGGTGACCTGGAAAGAATATCAAAGGTTATCCACAGGACATTTAATGCTGCAGATTTTGTATACTTTATAAAAGCACTTAAACACATCTATAAGACAAAAAACGGATTGGAAGGTATATTTGACCAGTGCCGAACATATGATTCACTGCAGCCAGCTATTCATCTATTCAGGAACATGTTTTTTGAATTGCCACATAACAGCCGGACAATGAAACATATTTCAGATCCATTAAAAGGATCGGCGGCAAAGAAATTAAATATGTATTTGAGGTGGATGATCAGGAATGACAACAGGGGAGTTGATTTCGGCATCTGGAAGTCGATTTCACCTTCAATCTTATCTTGTCCACTTGATGTTCATTCAGGCAATGTTGCCAGGAAACTCGGCTTATTGACACGGAAGCTGAATGATGCAAAAGCAGTTACAGAATTGGATACTAATTTACGTGAAATGGATAGCGAGGATCCTGTCAAATACGACTTTGCATTATTTGGATTGGGAGTTTTCGAAGGATTTAAATAGGTATCGCTTTTTAATATATTACATTTTTACCAGTGAACTCCTGTTAAAGCATCTGAATCAGAATTTTTGGTTTGGTCACGAGGGTTATGAGTATGTTGATCTGGGAAGGTTCTGGCAGATATTTCTTTTTACCGGTTTTATTATCTGGCTCTTTTTAATGTTCCGTGCTTTATGGCCCGCACTTACCAAACCATCAGAAAGCCGTCAGTTACTGATACTATTTATTATAGCCTCGGTTGCTATTGCAGGATTTTATGGTGCAGGGTTGATGTGGGGAAGGTAAACACATTTGTCAATAGCAGAATACTGGCGATGGTGGGTGGTTCATCTCTGGGTTGAAGCGTTCTTTGAAGTATTTGCTACGGTAATTGCTGCCTTCCTGTTTGTAAGAATGGGATTGCTGAATATAAAATATGCTACGACCGGAGTTCTTTTTGCTACCATTGTATATATGACAGGCGTAGTAATCGGTACGTTCCATCATCTGTATTTTGCAGGAACTCCCACAGCCATAATTGCCCTTGGAGCATCTTTCAGCGCTCTTGAAGTGGTCCCGCTGGTCTTCATGGGATTTGAAGCTTACCATAACCTGCAACTCAGCAGGGCTACGGCATGGGTAAAGTCATACAAATGGCCCATCTATTTCATTATCTCGGTAAGCTTCTGGAACCTCGTAGGTGCGGGATTATTCGGCTTCCTTATTAATCCTCCAATTGCATTGTACTATATGCAGGGTCTTAATACGACCCCTCTTCATGGTCATGCAGCCCTCTTTGGTGTTTTTGGCAATCTTGGAATAGGGCTTATGCTGTTTGTAATAAAAGGCCTTACTATCAAATATGTATGGAGGACTAAATTACTGAGTATCGCATTCTGGTCGATTAATGCCGGATTGATGTTAATGTTACTTATAAGCCTTCTTCCTGTTGGGGTATTAAAAACCATTGCAAGTATCCAGCATGGGATGTGGTACCCGTGAGTTCCCGGGTGCTGCGGACCGATGTTCAGGAACATGAAATCGCTGTCATCACTTTTTGTATCTAATCCGTATTCTTCAGGATTAAATTTAAGATTTGACTCTTCTTCATCCCTGATCTGTTCAGTCAGCACAAAAGGATCAAGTTCAGTTGCCCTGGACGGATGTTCCTTTCTCAAAGGGTACCCTTGCCAGGTCTTTGGCATAAGAATTCTTGTCAGCCTCGGATGGCCGTTGAAGTCGACACCAAACATATCATATACCTCGCGCTCATACCAGTTAGCAGATTCCCAGATACTTGTAATACTTGGAATTGAAAGGTCTTTCTCTTTCAGCGGTATTTTTAGGCGGTTATCTTCATTCCTTTCGAATGAGGTAAGGTGGTAAACTATGGTGAAATCACTGTCGGGCTGACCGTTCCGGTTAATCCTGGTCCTCTCGTCAATACCGGTGAGATCATATAACATTCTGAATGGCAGAGTAATTTCAGTCTTGAGATATTTTAATATTGGAATCAGGTTATTCTTTTCAGTCCAGATGGTAGCTATACCATCTTTTGTAGATTGTTGATGCAAAATAGTCTGGTCTCCAAACCTGGACCCCAGTTCAACAATAACATTATGGTCATTACTACTCATTTGGAAATCGAGAGTTTCATAACATTTTATACCTCATTCATAGGGCGGATAATTCCCATTTTACTTCTTTCTTCCTGTTTAAGATCTCTCATGCTTATCTTTTCTGATTTGTGGATACCCTGTGGCCCTATAACCCAGCTTAATGGCCTTTGTTCTTTACCAATTGATTAACGAAGCAATAATAATCCTTCAAGAAATGCATCAGGCCGGGGAGGGCAACCGGATACATAAACATCAACAGGCAGAATTTTGTCGACACCCTGCACAACGCTGTATATATCGTACATACCACCGGAATTTGCACATGATCCCATTGAGATAACCCACCTTGGTGCCATCATTTGCTCGTACAGCCTTTTTATTATTGGCGCCATTTTAAGGAAGACTGTACCAGCAATAACCATCATGTCTGCTTCACGGGGGGTGCCACGGATAACTTCACCTCCAAAGCGTGCAATATCATAGCGGCTTGTCAGTGATGTGGCCATTTCAACGAAACAGCAGGAAAGTCCAAATCCAAACGGCCAGATGGAATTCTTTCTTCCCCAGGAGATCATTTCATCGAGTTTGCCGAATAATATGGATTTATATATGGCTTCATCAGACAAATCCTTTTCCGGACCAATATTTTCTGAACCGTTTTTATGCATGGAAGATTTCATTTAGTTCCTGTTTTAGATTTCAGAATTTTCCTGCCGTCAGGTCCGAAGTCAAGAGCTCCAATACTGAGTTCATAAACAAGAAGTACGATCAGAAGGGCAATAAAAATTACTATTCCAATGTAACCTGGAAGTCCAAGCTCACGGAAAGAAACAGCCCAAAGCATAATGAAGGCAGCGTCCAGATCGAAAATAACAAAAAACATAGCTATTATATAAAAACCCGATGAAAATCGCAGCCGGGCATCTCCGGTAGGAGGGATTCCGGATTCGTAAGGTTCGTCAGTTTTCTTTTCATGATGACGCTCGCCAAGGATTTAGGCAAGCCCGATCATAATCCCTATGAGAGAAATAACGATCAGTGCAAAAACGATGAAGGGCCAGAAAGTAATATTTTGTTCCAACTACATATTTTTATTTTGTAGAGTTTAATCTGTCACTTCAGCTTCTTAGATAATTTAAAATTGGTAAGGAATATTCTGCTATAATTCGTAAATTTAATACTTATAAAACTAATAATTTTTTTAAAACTATTCAAGATCTATAAGAATCATAATGAATAAGATTTTAAGATCTGTTTAGAACTATTGCTCCAATTAAAAACGAAAAAATCAGAATAATACAGCGTTACATTCAGTATTACGATTATTTTCTAAGGTTTTATATACTCAATCCCAAGAACAAATTAAGGGTTGAAAATGTTTTAATGAATATATTACGTCATGAAAAAGATAAGTGATCTAATAGTTAACATATTACACACAGTAAATGATAATAAGGTTGTACTTATAAGGATCATGAACGGCTTGATTATATTGTCTGAAGGTATTCAGAATTCAATTCAGGATTTGTCAGATCTGCAAAGTCGTAGATAATGAAAATCTTTAATAAGAAAAATTCAATTTTAACTTTCATTTTATATTCCTTATGCATTCAATTGAGCGATGCTGGTCCACCTTTTTTTACCGACGACCCACAGCCAGTTGATTTTAAACATTGGGAGTTCTATATCTCCTCCGTGAACATTTTACACCCTGATAACTGGTCAGGTACCAGCCCTCATATTGAAATGAATTACGGATTAATCCGCGACCTTCAAGTACATCTGCTGCTACCTGTGAACTATAATTATACTCCGCATCAGGGAACAAATTTTGGATATGGAAATACAGAATTTGGTGTGAAATATTGTTTTATCCATGAAACGGAGAACTCACCTCAGGTGGGCATTTTCCCCATCCTGGAATTACCTACAATTAAAAATTCTGAATTCAGTACTGGAAAAACTCAGATTTTCCTTCCGGTCTGGGCTCAAAAATCCTGGGGCAAATTAACTACATACGGGGGAGTTGGTTATTGCATAAATCCCGGTATAACTAATAGAAACTGGATTTTTACCGGGGCGGAAATACAGTATGAATTTTCTCCAGAGTTTATGCTCGGTGGAGAACTGTATTATCATTCTGCTGATGTTGTTGGGAGTAAGTCTGTAACTGCCTGCAGCATAGGTGGATCAGTCAATTTCTCAGAAAAATTCCACTTTATTTTTTCAGTAGGACATAGCTTAATAAATGATAATTTCACAAGCTCATATATTGGATTACTTTTGACTATATAACACTCTATCTTATAATTCAATAGCTCAGATTATGTAATTTTTCACAAATTCCATTCTGCCGACCCGAATAAATGGATAGAGTTCAGGAAAAGTTATCGCTATGAACTCAAAAAAAACGAAGAAAAGGTGTCGCTTTTTAAAGATCAGATGAAGAAAGGAACTTACCGGTTCCTCTTAATTGGGCCAATCATTGCTGCGGGGACAATCCATTCATCAAATTGCTGTTCTGTTACAAGCCCTGATTCCAAAGCTGCTTTTTTCAAAGTTGAATTATCGGCTACAGCTTTTTTGGCAATTATCGCCGCATTTTCATACCCGATATGAGTGCTTAATGGAGTCACAAGCATTAATGAATTTTTAAGGTTCTCCTCAATCCGTTCCAGATTTGGTTTAATGCCGATAACACAATTATCATTGAATGCTTTGCAGGCATCTGCAATAAGGGTAGCAGATTGCAATAAAGCACTTATCATGACCGGTTTAAAAACATTAAGCTCGAAGTGTCCATTTGAACCTGCAACTGAAATGGTTGTGTCGTTACCCATTATTTGTGCACAAACCATGGTCAAAGCTTCTGTCTGAGTCGGATTTATTTTACCAGGCATAATTGACGATCCTGGTTCGTTTGATGGAATAGTAATTTCTCCAATTCCCGACCTTGGTCCCGAGGCCATCATTCTGATATCGTTTGCTATTTTCGTTAAGCTAACTGCCAATTGTTTTATTGCTCCATGAGTTTCTACTATAGCATCATTTGCTGCCAAAGATTCGAATTTGTTTTCAGCAGAAATGAAAGGAAGCTTTGTCAGCTGGGAAATAGTTGATGCAACCTCAATGGCATAACCATCCGGTGTATTTAAACCTGTTCCGACAGCGGTTCCCCCCATAGCTAACTCTGAAAGATGCGGTAATGTGTTTTTCAACGCATTGATTCCATGTTTCAATTGTGACACATACCCTGAAAATTCCTGTCCGAGCGAAACAGGGGTCGCATCCATTAAATGAGTACGACCGATTTTGACAATTCCGGCCAGTGCTAAAGATTTATCAGATAAGGTGTTAATTAGTATCTGTATCCTCGGTATGGTATATTCGACTATTTTTTTGTAGGCTGCAATATGCATCGCTGTCGGAAAAGTATCGTTGGATGACTGGGACTTATTTACATCATCGTTTGGATGGATAAACCGGATTCCTATTCCTAATTTGTTGCCCAGCAATACATGGGAGCGATTTGCAATAACCTCATTGCAATTCATATTAGTATGGGTTCCTGAACCTGTTTGCCATATAACTAAAGGGAACTGTTCATCAAGTTTTCCTGCTATAATTTCATCACATACCTTTGAAATAATCTTCATTTTATCAGCTGACAATAATCCAAACTTATAGTTTGTTATAGCAGCAGCCTTTTTCAGATAACCATACGCATGAATAATTTCAATAGGCATAGATGCGGCCGGACCAATGGGGAAATTTATTATTGACCGTTGGGTTTGAGCCCCCCAATATTTATCCACAGGTACCTGGACCTCACCCATAGTATCTTTTTCTATTCGATACTTCATATCTTATTTATGAAAATTCATCTACCTGTTTTATTCTTTTCTAGAAAATTTCTTAAAACATACTGCAATATTCCACCATTTTGATAATAGGCTATCTCCATTAATGAATCAAGTCTTGCAATTACATTAAATTCTAATTTAGCTCCATTATTTTTTGTTGCTATAACTTTAATTTCCTTATTAGGAGTCAGATCATCAAGATTCAGAATATCGTACGTTTCGTAACCTGTCAGATCAAGGTAGTCAATATTTTCTTCATTTTTAAATTGAAGAGGTAAAACACCCATGCCCACCAGGTTACTTCGATGAATCCGTTCAAAACTTTCGGCAATTATGGCACGTACCCCTAATAACGATACTCCTTTTGCTGCCCAGTCCCTTGAAGATCCACTCCCATATTCTTTACCGGCAATAATAATAAGAGGAATATGATCAGCTTTGTACTTTTCAGCAGCGTCAAAAACAGTCATAATCTCACTGCCCGGGAAGTAAATTGTAAATCCGCCTTCCTTATCAACCAGTTCATTTTTTAGGCGAACATTGGCAAATGTTCCTCTCATCATTATTTCATGATTTCCTCTTCGTGAACCATAGGAATTAAAATCCTTTTTATCAACACCTTGAGCTTTTAAATATTCACCCGCCGGGGAATCTTCTGCTATGGACCCTGCAGGGGAAATATGATCTGTTGTAATTGAATTACCCAGTTTCAGCAATACCTTAGCAGATTGAATGTCAGTGATTTTTTCAGTTTCAAGGGAAATATCCTTGAAAAACGGAGCTTCTTTGATATAGGAAGATTTTTTATCCCAATGATATATATCACCCTTGGGGATGTTCAATATTTCCCATTTTTCATCACCTATAAAAATACTTTTATAATTGGATACGAAATCTTTTGGTTGCAGCACTTTATTCATAACATCCTGGATTTCTTCCATAGAAGGCCATATGTCACGCAAATATACAGGCTCAATATTCGGATCAAACCCCAGAGGTTCGTTTTGAAAATCAATATCAATCCTCCCAGGAATAGCATAAGCAACTACGAGAGGAGGAGAGGCTAAAAAATTCATCTTTATAAGCGGATGTATTCTGGCCTCAAAATTTCTGTTACCTGAAAGAACCGAGGCAACAACTAATTTATTTTCAATAATTGCCTTGTTAATATAAACAGGTAATGGTCCGCTGTTCCCAATGCATGTGGTACAACCATAACCAACTGTGTGAAATCCCAACGCCTCCAGAAAAGAAAGCAAATTGGCCTTTTCCAGATATGTTGTCACTACTTTGGATCCAGGCGCGAGACTTGTTTTAACCCAGGGTTTTGTCATAAGTCCTCTTTCAACAGCGTTCCTTGCAAGCAATCCGGCGGCTACCATGACACTTGGATTAGAAGTATTTGTACAGCTTGTAATTGCTGCAATTACCAGCGATCCATCACTGAAAAGGTATTCTGAATTATCAACATTTATTTTCACACTTTTGAGACCGTTCCTTATGTCCCGTTCAGGTCCTGTTTCAATGCCAGCTGCAACTATTTTACTATGCATAGAGTCGGTTTCCTTTAATTTTTCTTCAAGATGCCCGCCTTCGTTTGACCATTGTCCTTCAGCTCTTGAATCCAAAGAAATATATTCTCTCTCATGGCTGTTTTTCAGAATATCAATGAACCTGTCTTTTACGTTGGTAAGTAAAATTTTGTCCTGTGGTCGTTTTGGACCGGCAATAGATGGTTCTATGTCATCCAATTTTAATTCTATAATCTCTGAAAATTTTATTTTATCTTCATTTTCACGCCATAAAAGGTTGGTTTTCAAATATTTCTCTACAGTTTCTATTTGTTTTTTGCTTCTTCCGGTAACCCTTAAGTACTCCAAAGTCTTATTATCTGGGGGAAAATAAGTTATGGTGCATCCGAATTCAGGCGACATGTTGGAAATTGTTGCCCTGTCAGGAACTGAAAGATTATCTAATCCATTACCAAAAACCTCAACAAACTTTCCAACAACACCTTTCTTTCTTAACAGTTCAGCTACAGATAACACTAAATCTGTAGAGGTTGTACCTTCCTTTAATTCTCCGGTCAGTTTTAATCCTACCACTTCCGGAAGCATAATATAAACAGGTTGTCCGAGCATTACAGCTTCAGCTTCTATCCCACCAACACCCCAGCCAATTACGCCAATTCCATTTACCATTGGAGTATGAGAATCAGTCCCTACCAAAGTATCCGGAAATATGATCCCATCCCTCACTGTGACTACTTTTGCCAGGTATTCGAGATTCACCTGATGACATATGCCCATTCCTGGAGGAAGTACATTAAAGTTATCAAACGAGGATTTGGCCCACTTTAACAGGGAGTATCTCTCATTATTGCGTTCATATTCCAATGCTACATTTCGTTGATAAGCATAATTTGTACCGTAAAAATCGACCTGAACAGAATGGTCAATTATTAAGTCAACCGGAATCTGAGGATTAATTAGTTTAGGGTTTTTATTCTTGCGGACTACTTCTGTTCGTAAGGAGGCAATATCTACAATTGAAGGTACTCCTGTAAAATCCTGCATTAATACCCTTGCTGGTAAATATGGTATTTCTTCATGCTTTTGTTTTGGATTCCAGTTTAAAATATTATCCAGATGAGTTTTATTGAAACTACTGTTATCAAAATTTCGTACTATATTTTCCAGCAAGATCCGGATTGAAAAAGGAAATTCTTCAACATCATGCCCCTGCTTAGACAATTCACCAAGGAAAAAGTATTTGAACTTTCCCAAAGGTGTTGTCATTATTTTAGTAGTTTTTTCTATTGTATCCATAACATGCTAAAGTTTAATATTCATATAAACAAAACATGTAAAAGTATCTAATGTTTATCAGAACTGTTTTTATTGAGTTACTTCAAAACAATATTTTACTATCGCATCTACATGAATTTTAGTTGTATTTAACATCGGTATGCCGGTTTAAAAGATGAGACACAAATCCATACACATGTATGTTATTCAGAATTCAATTAATCAGGATATAATAAGGATTTCATTTAACGGATCCGTTTCTGAATTGATTATCAGTGTATCAGAATAAAGCAGATAAACTTCCGGTAATCCTTTCTGTTTTCCAAAATACGAAAAAAGACACATATCAATTTAACCGATGTATTTGTTTTGTAATTGATTAAGCAGTTCGTGGTAATGTTCATGAACCCCGTGACCTACAACATCTTCCTCAATTCTTTCAAATTGTTCAAAAATCTCTTTTTGTCTCTGTTCACTAAGTGTTTTATTTGCCATAGGAAACAGAATGTTTTCTTCCTTTTGGATATGATTTTGTAAAAGGTTTACGTAGTTTGTTAGATTCGCCGCTATTAATTCACCTGAACAAGTGTCGTCTAATTTACAGTTTTCCAGGCCTCTGTTTATTTCCTTAATAAAGCCCCGTCCAAGCATGTGTTCATGGAGCATAACTCCAATTGGACCATTTTCTTTTGGTATTCCTGCCAGAACAAGCGCAGGAAACAGAACATTTTCTTCTTTACCGTGGTGGCATTTATCAGCAAATGTTTTTAGGAAATCGACAATCTGCTCAACATCTTTTAAATAATTTCCTTCGTTTGCTTTTATGTTCTCAGCAATTTTAGTCATTATGCGAAGCATCACTTTAATTGCTTTATGTTCATTTGTTAAATCTTCTGTTGGTGTCATAATTCGGATTTATTTATGTTTTTAACAACTTATTACAGGAAATGTTCTCTTTAATCGAATGACTTCCTTTTGCATTTGGTTTTGTGAACCTTTCTGACAATATCTCTGTTGTTTTTGTTTTAGATTAAACTGCCAAATGAGATTCTTTCTCATCTTCAGCGAATTTGAAAAATTGAACATATGCTTCAATATATTCTCTCCCGGCCGTAACATTGTTGACATCAAAATTCTTTAATGACATCACCTTATTAAAACGTTTTGTCAACTCCTGCAATTTATCTTTTGATACCAGTTCTTTAAGAGGCGATAAGTTCCCTATTTCAATTGATTCATCAGCAGCCAGTACTTTATCATCAATAGGTGTACCTGAAGGTTTAATTCCGGTATAAGGAACTCCTTCCCTACTTCTGTGAACCCTGACAAGTGTCTCAAAAAAATACTTCTCTGAGAGTTCTTTGGCTTCCGGGCTAAGATCTCTGACTTTCATCATGAGGTAAAAAGCATTTTTTATTTCAGCTTCATTTTCTGAACTGACCCATTTTAGGGCATAGTTGACATTATTTAAGTCGATAGCCTGCCTGGCATCTTTAATTAAAGGACCATCCATTGTATCGCAATGGGCAAATGTTACATTTGTTGATAAGATCAACATTGAGAGAATAAGTAAAGGTACTAAACCGATCCTTAAATCTCTCGTTCTTTTCCGGTTACTGTTTAAGTTGCCGGTTTCAACTTTCTTTTCATTTGTTTTCATTTGGTAAATTTTAAATTAATATTGATAACTTGTTTAAAATCAATTCCGATTCAAAATTACTATATGTAAAAGGGGAAATCGCTCCAGGTTATAATCTGGGACTTATAATATCAATGAAATAGCGCCCGGTTTATAAAGCAGGACTTGAAGGGAAGGGAAATTAAGATCGTAAGATGCCCATCAGGAAGATTTCTTATATTGTGAAGGTGTTTTGCCTGTAGTTTGCTTAAATATCCTGTTAAAAGCCGACTTTGAGTTGAAACCACATTCAAAGGCGATACCTAATAATGAAAAATTCCTGAATTCATGGAATATAACTTTCTCTTTAAAGGCTTCCACACGGTATCGGTTGACAAAATCAAAAAAATTGAGATTAAACTGTTCATTGATCACCTGTGAAAGATAATGACTCGATATATTCAAATCAGCAGCTAATTGTGGAAGGGACAAGTCCGGATTTAAATAAGGCTTCGCTGATTTCATATAATCTGTCAGCTTTTCAGTATATTGTTTAGCCTCTGAATCGGAGAGTTTTGATCCTGAATATTTTGTCTGAATCTTTGTAGCTTTTTCAGCAATTATTATGTTTTCAGATGAAAATATTACTTTTTGTTTTAACCCAAAATATCCTATAAGAATCACAAAAACTGATAATGAAAGGAATAGTCCATCAGTACAAAAAACCATCGAAAACATATGGAAAATATGATGAATCACTGTAACTGAAATTAAGGCAGTCCATACGACACCAAAGACAAGGATAAGCTTTCTTATCCAATAAAGATTGATGTTTGTGGAATTAGAAAAATTATTAAAAATATTTATATCGAGTTTTTTAAAAAGCCTGATAGTCAATAAAAAATATGCAGTTCCTGAGAAGGCTGTCATTATTAAAAATAATGAAAATAGAATAGGCGGGTTATCCCCCGGAGAAACTTTCTCAATATTTAGTTTTTCGGATATGCCAGGATTAAATGAAGATATCAGTATAAACAGATTAAATAGAACAAAGGGAATAAGATGTAAAAGGTCATTGACATAGATCTTGCTTTTTTCGGATACCAGGGTCAGAATGTAGTAATACAAAAAGGGTCCATGCAACATTAAGAAAGAAATTAGGCTGATTGACAATAATTGAAAATGGGTAAACAGTTCATGTGAGTAGAAAGCATACACCCCGATGTAAGCTCCAAGATATGTTAACCAAAAGATCAAGATATAATCATGAAGTGCCCGAGGCTTCTTCTGAAACAATAAAACCGTAAAAAAGAATGCGTTAAATGCTGCTATAAGGAAGATAAATTTCATTTTTTAAAGTCTTTCTGGTCAACAATTTAAATTATCAGTTTGAATCATTTCAGAGAGTATGTACCGTAGTTACGATTGTAATTTCCAGTGCTGCCCTGGTCCATGAGAACTTCTCTTTGATCATATTAAACACGGGACCTTCCTTGCCACGTGGTGTCTTAATCATATCTTTCAGCTATCGTGTCAATGTTGTCATATCCTTAGAAGAATTTTTATGCGTATTCAAATTTCTTATTACAAAATTACTCAAAGTTTCTAAAGTCAATTTTGTTTTAGATTCTCTTTTTAACTGGAATAAAATTGCGTTAAGTGCTGCAATAGCCCTTAGTATTTCGTCCAGTTCACCTTTCCAAGAAAAGAGGAACTTTAGATTTTAATTAGTCAACCAGTTCCGGTTCAATAACGCCAGATTGATGAGGTATAGGCGAGAAAGGCGAATCACCTCCGCAGATGAGATATCCCCTCCTTCAGGCAGCCGGAACCTGACATCCCCTCAAGGATCACATCTTCCATGCTGCCGGATTCCAGGTAAATATGCTTCAGGCCCCTCATAAAATAAGTGCAGTCGATACCATTGAAGGTTCGATGGACAAACTTCGAAACTCTCTTGAGATCATTGCTGTCGGCCGACATTACAAACTCATAGGGAACATTGTCCATTGCCTCCAGAAGGTTATTAGCACTCCTCAGTATAAGGTCCCTCCTGCCCCAGGCAATTGCAGCAACAAGAAATCCTGAGATCTCCCTGTCCAGCAGGGAAGTAAACCGGTGGGGTATTGATATAGGATCGGAGAGTATAAATGAAGGTCTGTTGTACTGATTGTGTTTCTCTTCAAGAAATTGCCTCAGTTCGCAGAATGTCAGGCCATTATATGAACGATCAGGATTCATTGACTATAAGTCCGTCCTTTATCTGGAGGATCCTGTCCGACATTCCTGCCAGCTGCCTGTCGTGGGTGACAATTACAATTGTCTGGCCAAATGAATCCCTGAGCCTGAAGAAGAGCTTATGAAGCTCATTCTTGTTTTCAGAGTCGAGGTTGCCCGATGGTTCGTCAGCAAGGATAACCGAAGGATTGTTTATAAGAGCCCGGGCTACTGCCACCCGCTGCTGTTCTCCTCCGCTAAGCTCTGAAGGCTTGTGTTCAAGCCGGTCGGACAGATTAAGGAAACCAAGTAGCTCAGCTGCTCTTGCCTCAGCCTCGGCTTTGCTTTTGCCGGCTATATAAGCGGGTATACATACATTTTCAATTGCTGTGAATTCGGGAAGGAGCTGATGAAACTGAAATACAAATCCGATATTTGAATTTCTGAAAGCTGCAAGTGTTTTTCCTCTGAGTCTTCCGGTATCAGTTGCGTTGAAGGTAATTGTTCCGCTGTCGGGTTTATCGAGGGTGCCTATAATCTGAAGAAGTGTGGTTTTTCCAGCTCCGCTGGCACCAACGATCGAAACCACTTCTTTTTCCTTTATTTCAATGTCAATTCCCTTAAGGACCTTTAGTTCCCCATAAGATTTAGTAATACCGATGGTTCTGATCATAGCTGTTATTAAGGGGAATGTTGAATTAAGGGATAAATTCTAATTCTTTAATTTCTGTTGCTGGTTACTGGTTCCTGGTTACTGGTTACTGTTACTTTTCCCTTATAGCAAGAAGCAGCAAGCACCCAGCAACAAAATTCAGTCTGTATAATTGTAATAGTTGTCGTCAGGTTCGTTGATAGTTCTTTTGTAGGTATTTTTATTTTCAACTGGATTTGCGTCAAGGTTATCCTTCACCTCGTTCACGTCCTTATTCTATGCTCTCCCCGACTTCATTTGCCCCGGTTTCGAGATTTGTCTTCACTTCATTTACGTCCTTGTCAATATCACTCTTAAAATCGTCGACACCCTTCTGAAGATCATCAGCTACCTCATTAACATCTTTCTTGATATCCTGTGAGATATCATTCACATGGGTATTGATCGAATCAGTGACTTCGTTAAAATCCTTTCTGATATCGCTGGTGCTCTCCTCGAACTCACGCTTTATATCATCAGTGGCTTTCCTGAAATCGCGCATCCCCTTCCCTATACCTTTTGCTATTTCAGGCAGCTTATCAGCTCCGAATAACAATAAGACAACAATGATGATGACAAATATTTCCTGACCGCTCATTTAAACAGTGCTTCAATTAATGCAAAACATAAACATGACAAAGGTAGAAAAAATTATACTCATTAGGATTCTGAGCGTATATCTTTATTTGTAACTAATCAGCGCCTGGAGTTTGGAGTGCCTGAAGTAAATAACTATGAGAGTCAAAAAAAGGGGACAATTTAAAACCTGTCCCCTTCTTATATTTTAAAACCTGAGTTTAGTATTTAATTCCCTTCTTTTTTGTTGCATCATAAGTAATCGGTGCTGCGATGAAAACTGAAGAATAAGTACCGACTATAATACCGATGAGCATTGCGAAAAGGAATCCCCTCATTGTTGCTCCGCCAAAAAATATCATTGCAATGAGTACAAGTATTGATGTCATACCGGTATTCATTGTACGGCTCAGAGTATCGTTCATGGCCATGTTTATAACTTCGTTAACCGGACGTTTCCTGTGAAGAGGAAGAAATTCCCTCAGCCTGTCGAATACCACAACGGTATCGTTTATCGAATATCCGATTATTGTCAGAATTGCCGCGATAAACGACTGATCTATATCCATAGTAAACGGCAGTCTGCCCCAGGTAAGTGAGTATAGTCCTACAATAATTATTGTATCATGGAAAAGTGAAGCGAGAGCTCCAAGTCCGTATTGCCAGTTTTTAAAACGCATGAAAATATACAAAAACATTAAGATCAGAGAGATGCCAACGGCCCAGTATGCTCTGTTTTTCATGTCGGTTGCTATTGTCGGTCCCACTGTTTCCGATTGTCTCCTGTATTTTGAAAGGAATTCCTCCTTTGAAACATTATTACCAATCATGCCTTTCAGTCCGTCATACAGAGCCGTTTCAACTTCATTATCAACATCCGGCTCATTTATTTTGTATTTTGTAGTTATTCTGACCTGCCTGTCATTTCCGAAATGTAACAACCAGGGGTGCCTCTCCAAAAGCCCCAGTAAGGTTTGCTGAAACATCAGCAGTTTTTACTGGCTGATCAAACTGGACTATATAAGTACGTCCGCCGGAAAAGTCAATCCCCTGATTAAGACCACGAGTAATTAACGAACCGATTGATATCAAAATCAAAACTCCTGAGATAATATAAAATACTTTTCTCATCCCTATAAAATCCACATGTGTGTCTTTAAGAATATTTGCAGTTATTCTAATTGAGAATGTAAGTTTTGCATTTCTCTTGAGCAACCATTCATAGATCAGACGTGTAATATAAATTGAACAGAACAGTGATGTTAATATCCCTATTACAAGTGTTGTGGCAAATCCTTTTATCGGGCCGGTACCAAAAATATAAAGAACAATACCAGTCAGGAGGGTTGTAATGTTTGAGTCAAGGATTGCTGACATTGCTCCCTTATAACCGTCCGATACCGCAAGTTTCATCCCTTTGCCTCCCCGGAGTTCTTCGCGGATCCTTTCATAAATAAGTACGTTTGCATCAACCGACATACCCATTGTAAGAATGATACCTGCAATTCCCGGTAATGTAATAATTGCCCCCAGAGAAGCAGAAACACCTATAAGCAGAAAGATATTTCCTACCAGGGCAATATCCGCAATTGTACCTGCACTCCGGCTATAGTAGAATATCATGTAAAGCAGAACTATAAAGAAGGCTATAACGAATGATATCAATCCTGAATTAATTGCTTCTTTACCAAGGCTCGGACCAACTACAGTTTCTGAGGCAATTTTTGCAGGAGCAGGCATTTTACCTGATTTAAGAATATTTGCAAGGTCGGTTGCTTCGTCAATTGTAAAATCTCCGGTAACTTCAGTGCTTCCACCTGTTATTTCATTAACAACCCTGGGGTACGAACGAACATAACCATCGAGAAGCAGCACAATACAGCGATCAACATTTTCACGGGTTAGCCGGGCCCATGTTTTAGCACCTTCGGAATTCATTTGAAAATCGACCTTAACCTCGGAGCCTGTAATACCCGAAGATGGTCTTGCTCCGGTAATGACATCACCTGAGAGCGGAGCTCTTCCATCGCGTGTTGTGATTTTTATTGCATGAAGCTCATAAAGCGATTTGGTAGGGTCATACTTATATGGATTCTGACTCCACGCAAATTTCAGGTCGCGGGGGAAAAGCGACTTGATCCTTGGCATTGCAAGATATTTGTTAACCTGCATTGTATCGATACCCGCTGCAAGTCCTATCATCGAGGAAGGCAAAGGCTGTCCCTGCTCATCAACACGCGGATTAAGCAGTCCGAACAAAGGATTCTGAAGATTAAACTCCTCTCTGGTTGCTGCTTCTGCCTTAGCTGTATCCTTGCCTATAAGCTCTTCGAGCGACTGGCTTGTTTTTGATGTATCGGCTGCAGCCATGCCAGGTATTTGAGCAGCTTTAGCCGTATCTGATTTCGAAGTATTTGCAAGAATATCACGCAGTTCATTATTAGCCTGTATCAGGTAGCTTATAACTTCACCATTCTCATATGTCTCCCAGAATTCAAGATTTGCGGTACCCTGAAGTAGTTCCCTTACACGTTTGGGATCTTCCTGCCCTGGAAGTTCAATAAGAATACGTCCCCTCGTTGAGAGCTGAGTAATATTCGGCTGAACAACACCAAAACGGTCGATCCTTGTCCGCAGGATATTAAATGCATTGGCTATGGCACTCTCCACCTCTGTATCAAGGACTTTCAGAACATCCTGGTTTGAAGAATTAAAATTGATCCTGTCCCTGAGCTCAACTGTTCCGAATATTGCAGCAAGTTTTGCGTTTGGATCGATTTCCTCGAAAGCCCTGCCGAAGAGATTAAGGTAATCACTTCCCGACTGGGTCTGATATTGTGCTTTTGCCCTTGCCAGCGCCTGGGTAAATGTTTTGTCGGTATTATAATTCGAAAGAGCTTTTAAAATATCTTCTACAGATACCTCAAGAATAACATTCATCCCCCCTTTAAGGTCAAGGCCCAGATTCATCTCCTTTTTCTGAACTTCCTTGAATGTATAACCAAGGTAACTCCATTTTTCCTTGGGCAATGACGCTATCGAATCAGTATACTTGTTCTGTTTAACCAGATCACCCTTTGCATATTCCTTTGCGTCTTTTCTGACTTTATAAGTTGCCCCTGTGAATGACAGCTGGTAGATACAAACCAGTGCAAGTGCAATCGCCAGAATCGTAATTACTGCTTTGTTTTGCATTTGTTTCTATTTTGGATTAATGGTATTCTTTCAGAATATTCTTAATTGAGGCGCAAAGATATTAAAATTTTGTAAAAAACATTTAATAAAAAACTCACATCCGGTTAATACCGAACATATGGATTAAGATTCTTCGCTTCTCCGCCTGCCGGCGGATTCGCTCAGAATGACCCTATTTATATTATTGGAGGGAGTGAAGAAAGGATGTTTCAATTTTAGAAACGCCCTTTCTTCACTCCCAAATACATATAAAGCAAAATTGTCATCCCGAATCACGCAGAGCGTGATGAGGGATCTCAGCCTTTTATTCCAGCAGTTTTTCAAATTCTGTTTCAAGAGGTTTCCTGTTAAGAAAATCGTACAGGGCAAGAGTGCGGATGTTATAAAAATAGTTCCAGTAGTTCTGTAAAGCCTGAATAAAAGCCCTTCTGTTCGAGTCCTTTTTTGTATCGGCGTTATTCAGCTCGAGAATTGCGATCTTGCCAATGAGGAACCTCTGTTTTGTAACTTCATACATTCTCATGGCCACTGTATCTGATTTTGCTGCAACCGCGACCTGTGCTTTCTGAAGGTTGAACTGCTCAACATCGAGTATCAGGTTTTGTTCAAAGTCGACCAGTGCCTGATCGGAGGTGACCTGGGCAAGTTCAAGGTTTGACTGTGCCATTTTGTATCTTCCGCGTCCAAGACCCCAGTCAAGGATTGGTACGGATATTCCCATCCTGATGTTCTGCTGTTGATTTGAGTTTTTATAAGCTAGGTCAAAATTGGAATCCTGGTCCCTTGTTCCATAAGAGGCTATAAGGTTAGCATTAAGCCCTTTTTCGGCTTTTGCCTGAGCAACAGCACTCTGAGCCGTCAGGACTGTCAGCTCCTGGGTAAGGATTGTGGGATTGTTGGCCTTTGCCATCTCAAGCACCTCATTCGGCTCCACCTGCAAAGCAGGAATTTCAGTTGGAAGGATTAATTCCAGCCTTACATTTTCATTGAATCCAAGGAATGATTTTAATCGGATCTCCCTGTCGCGAAGGTTCATCTCGGCCTCTTTCCTGTTAGTTTCCGTATTAAGCCACGAAAGCTGAAGCTCAAGCAATTCATTTTCAGCAATGGTTCCAAGTTCATACCTTCCCTGTGCTATCTTATAAAGAGTATCAGCATTTGCAAAGTTCATCTCCGCTATCTGCTTGTTGCTCTGTGCCAGGGCCAGAGAGAAAAAATTCATAACGGCCTGTGTGTGCACACCTTCTATATTTGAAAGATATGTCTGTTTGGCTGCTGAATATTTCAGAGGTTCTGTTTTTTTCTGCCATTTCAGTGAATTATACCTGAATAAAGGTTGAACCAATCCAATGCTCACGGGTACAGTAATATAATTACGAGTATTTCTTTCAAAATCATTCTCAAGCGTCAGATCGGAATTTAAGGAGATTGTGCCTCCTGTTAAGCCAATATTCTGTGACAAAGCCAGTGATCCCAGGTTACGCAAAATGTTAGTGGATTTATAATCCCAGGTATTATCCTGAGAATTCCATACTCTTTCAAATGCAGTACTGTAATAAGGGGTCGTTCCCGTAAGTGTCAGTGAGGGTCTGTATTCGGCTTTGAATGTCCGGTACTGCCAGTAACTCGCACGGAATCTGTTCTTAGCCATCAGGGCATTTGGCGATTGTTCCTCAGCCAGTTTTAAAACATCTTCAAGAGTGAGTCTTTTTAATTCCTGTGAATTTGAATTCTGAAATGGAAACAAAAACAAGCTTATTGTTGCTAGTAATAATAACTTCTTCATTTTTAATATTTTATTCGTATCTTAATGATTCAATAGGATCTTTTTCAGATGCTTTCTTTGCCGGTTGATAGCCAAAAGCAACGCCGACTGCAGCTGACACTCCGAAAGCAATAAATATGGAAAAGAATGTTACTATTGTCGTAATGCTTGCAATCTGTTCAATCAGCTTGGCCATCACGAATCCGAGGAATATACCGATAAAACCACCGGTGACACTTATGAGCACGGCTTCGGAAAGGAACTGAACGACAATATCCATTTTTTTGGCACCAATGGCCATCCTGGTACCTATTTCTTTTATTCTCTCCATTACAGAGGCATACATTATATTCATGATTCCAATTCCACCTACAAGCAGGGAGATACTAGCTATTACGCCAAGAACAATATTGAAAATATCCTTTGTCCTTTCCTGTTGTTTCAGAAGAAGCTCGGGAACGGTGATCTCAAAATCCTTAACGTTTGTATGACGTCTTATGAGCATACGGCTCAGTATTTCAGTGCTCGCGTTAAGCTGTTCCGTTTCTGAAACCTGGACTACAATCCTGTCGAGCTGATTATAGTTGGTCTCAGCATTTGTTGAGGCATCAGAGCTGCTGACAACAATGCGCGACATACCTCCCATTCCGCCAGGTCCGCCCATGATCATAATATTGGAAGAAGCTTCAGATGCCAGCTTTGTATTGACAAGTGCCCTGTTCTGATATCTGAGGAGCATTGTCTGGATCGGAATATAAATATTATCGTTATACACATTTACACCCTTTTCTTCAAATCCGGTAAGGCTGACATTTGTTTTTTGCAGAACACCGATAACTTTCAGCCATATCCCGTTGAACTTTATATACTGACCGATTGGTTCAATCTTGCTGAAGAATTTTGCCCGGATATTTGCGCCAATTATGCAAACCTGTATTCCGTTCTCTTCCTGGTAATCGTTAAAAAAGGTTCCTGAAACCAGGGGCAGGTTATACAGGTAGAAATAATCGTTTGAAACACCTACAAGTTTTGCAGTATATTTTACTCCGTTCATCATTGCCACAGAGTTGAATGAAATTTCAGGACTTATCCGCTTAACTGATGGAAGTGTTTCACGGATGGCATCCACATCGAGCATGCTCAGTCCTCTCGAGAATTTCTTTGTTTGTTTTTCCGTTTCATTCAGAACTTGAGGTATTCTGATCCTGCACTATCGGATTGATGAGAATGTTATTAACCCCTACCATTTTCATCTGTTCCATGATCTCCTGCTTGGCTCCCTTCCCGATTGCAAGCATCGCGATTACTGCAGCAACCCCGAATATTATACCGAGTGCTGTAAGCATCGATTTCAGCTTGTTCGAAACTATTGATTCAACGGCAATTTCTATGTCGTGAAAATATCTTAAGAAGAATTTAAACATAACTTAAGTGTTTAAGATTAGTTCTGATTTGAGTTTGGTGTTCCCGGAGGAGGTGTCTGCCCTCCCTGACCCTGCTGATTCAGGTTCCTTCGTCTAGCTGATGTATCGCTTCGATTATTTTGTATTCTCTGCCTCATTTCAGGATTGTTCTGCATCATTCTCCTGAAAGCTGCTGTATCTCTCTGTCCACCCTGCTGGCCGCGCTGACCACCCTGGGCGCCCTGACCTGTTGCTCCGCCCTGCTGCGTATTTCCTCTCATCTGTTGAAAGCGCTGCATCATTTCAGGTGTCATTCCCTCCATTCCTCCTGGAAATCCCCTTTTGTCGTTAGCCTTTGCAGCCTCTTCCCTTGCTTTTCTTTCCTCTTCTTTCCTGACTTTTACACGCTCCTGATTAACGGCAATCAGATCCTGGCCAGCAAGCTTGAATTTATCAGCTTTCTCAGGGGTACTCAGATAAATAACCGCTCCGGCTTCCAGTCCCTGTTCAATAACAACGTTGTTTTCATTCTCTTCACCGGTCACAACAATCTGTTTGGCTCCTTTCTTTGTGTAAACAAAAGGAATACTGTCGGGGCCGAGCTGAACACTTTCGAGAGGAACATAGGTAACATCCTCAATTGTCTTGGTAACAATCTGGTTTCCTGTTGTCATTGAAGGTCTCAGTATCGGATCAGATTCGTTAAGCTTGATAACCACTTCGAACACCTTTGCATCTGCATTCGGCAGCTGTTCTCCAATATTGGCAACCGATGTTACAACTCCGGTATATGATTTATCGGGAAAAGCATCCACAAGAAGTTCAACCTTTTGCCCGACCTTTACTTTGCTTACATCAATCTCATTTACATATGTTTTTGAGATCATCGACGACATATCCGGCAGTGTTGCAACAACATTATCCCAGGGTGATATGGATGATCCCACTTTTCTTTTTGCATTTGTTCTGTCTCTCTTATAAATTACCATTCCGTCAGCAGGAGCATAAATGGTGAATTTTGACAATATAGCCTGAAGATCAGATACTCTTTGCCGTTGTTCCGAAAGGTTGAATTTGATTGTTTTCATATCGGATCTTGCCTGTTCTATTTTAAGCGAATAACCCTTTATTGCCTGTTCAAGGGAACGTTTTGCCTTGTCGAGCGAAATCTCAGCCTGTCTGATAGTTGTGGGAGGTTCAAATTTCGACTGTTCAAGAGTTATTTCTGCCTCTTCAACCGAGAACTTAAGGTTCTTGATATTATCGCGAAGATCACTTAGAGTAACAGCCGTGTCGAGCATTTTAACCTCAAGGTTTGCCTCCTGGGTTGTCAGCCTCTCCATTTCATCCTTAAGTGTATTGTCAAAAGATGTCCTGTCGAGGGTGGCAATAAAATCACCCGCTTTTACCTGTGTTCCTTCAGGGACCAGATCAGTTATTTTAATATCTGCAGCTCTGATCTGCCTGCTCTGCGTAAAATCGGGCCCCTTTATATCTGCTGAGTTTTCGGCCTGAAGCTCACCTGTGGTGGAAACCACTATCTCAAACTGACCCTTTTTTGCTTCTACGTACAGATTGGCTATATCTTTCTTCTTTGCTGCCTTTCCGATAGCGATCAGGATAATTATTGCCACTAATGCAACAATGCCTGCAATGATAACTGATTTTTTCATCGAAATTATTCTTTATAATTTTTAAGTTTCCTGAACCGAATTTCCTGCAAAAGTATTTAAAAGCGTTTTACCCGGAAAAGATTTAACATCTTTTAAGGTTTATGGATTTTTGTCTTACGGAATAAAGACACTCATCATGTTATTTTTATTCCGGAACTCTGGAAAAAAAGAAAACTATTTGACTTTTTTAACAATTGCTATAACCGTATCAGCCATATTTTCAGCATCGTCCATAGTTCTGGCTTCCGCATATATTCTTATTACCGGCTCGGTGTTGGATTTGCGGATCTGGAGCCAGCCATCTCTGTGTTCAATCCTCATACCATCTCTTTCGTCAATCTCATGGTCGCTGAACTTTGTCCGCAGATCATCAAGCAGAAGCATGAAATCGAAACCGGAAGGAAGATCAAGCTTTTTCTTTGCTATAAAGTAATCGGGATAGGTTTTCCTGAGCTCAGAGCATTTCATCTTTCTTTTTGCCAGAAGTGACAGGAAAAGGGCAATGCCGGCAATCGCATCCCTTCCATAGTGGAGACCGGGATAAATAATACCTCCGTTCCCTTCGCCACCAATAACCGCCTGTCTTATTTTCATCTCCTCCACCACATTCACCTCCCCCACTGCTGCAGTAAAGTAATGACCTCCATGTTTTTCGGTCACATCTTTCAGAGCTCTTGTCGAAGAAAGATTGGACACTGTATTACCAGGATTGCTTTCCAGTATATAATCTGAAACTGCAACAAGGGTATACTCCTCTCCGAACATCGATCCATCCTCACATATAATTGCAAGCCTGTCCACGTCAGGATCAACAACAAATCCGACATCAGCTTTTGTCCTGACCGTCAGTGAAGAAATCTGAGTGAGATTTTGCGGAAGGGGTTCAGGGTTATGAGCAAAATTACCATCAGGAGTTGTGTTTATCTCGGAAATTTTCGATACTCCAAGCGATTTAAGCAGAGCCGGGACGATAATTCCTCCAACCGAATTTACACAGTCAATGGCCACTTTAAAATCTGCGGCCTTTATGGCATCACGTTCCACCATTTCAAGGGCAAGCACCTGATCAATGTGAACCTGTCCCCACGAATCATCATGAACATAAGATCCTATATCGTCAAGCGGGGCGAACCTGAAATCCTCCGATTCTGCAATATCCAGGAGATCAATCCCATCTGCAGAGGAAAGGAATTCACCCCTCTCATTAAGCAGTTTCAGTGCGTTCCATTCAGCCGGATTATGACTTGCTGTTATTATAATCCCGCCATCTGAACCTGTTCCTGTGACAGCCAGCTCAACCGTTGGGGTTGTTGCCAGACCTATATCAGTCACATCAATTCCAAGGCTTCGAAGAGTATTAACAACAAGATTACTTACCATGCTTCCTGATCTTCTTGCATCACGACCTATGACAACCATAAGCTTCTTCTTATTGTTCCTTCGGTCAAGCCAGGTTCCGTAAGCCGAAGCAAATTTTACAATATCGACAGGCGTAAGGCTTTCACCAGGTTTACCTCCGATTGTACCCCTGATTCCTGATATAGATTTTATTAATGGCATGGAATTGAATTTTAGTGACGCAAAGGTGCAAAAATAACCCGAAATCATAATATTGTCAAATAATTGTACCTTTGGAGCCTGAATAAAAACTATATGGAACACAGGAAGCCTGTAAGGCGTTCAGGGGCAGGAAAAGAAAAGCCTGGAACCAAAGTCCGGATAGCAGAGGATGAAAAGATCAGGCTCAACAGATTTATTGCTCACAGCGGCGTATGTTCACGAAGAGAAGCAGATGAGCTTATCAGCAATGGTTCAATAACAGTCAATGGAAAGGTGGTTACTGATCTTGGTACGAAAGTTACGGCGGGGGATGATATTAGGTTTAAAAACAAGAAGCTCAGTGCAGAAAAAAAAGTGTACATACTGCTGAACAAACCCAGAGGCTATGTAACTACAGTTGAGGATCCTCACGCCGATCAGACTGTCCTTGACCTTATAGGCGACGCCTGCACTGAAAGAGTCTATCCCGTCGGACGGCTCGATAAGGCTACAACAGGTGTTCTGCTTCTTACAAATGACGGAGAACTTACAGGCAAACTGACCCATCCCAGGTATAAAAGGAAAAAGATTTATCATGTATTCCTCGACAGGGCAGTAACAAGGAATGATCTTACCCTTCTTACTGAAGGGGTGGAGATTGACGGAGAAATTATAAACGCTGATGCGGTAGCATATGCAGATGCGGAAGACAAATCACAAATAGGCATCGAGATCCATTCAGGTCAGAACAGGATAGTAAGAAGGATCTTCGAGAAGCTTGGATACAATGTAAAAAAGCTCGACAGGGTCTATTTTGCAGGATTGACGAAGAAGAACCTGCCAAGAGGTAAATGGAGATTCCTTAACGACAAGGAGATCGGCATGCTTAAAAGGGGATTATTTTAACCGGAAAAAATGAGTCACAGATCTGGTTTTGTAAATATCCTTGGAAATCCCAACGTTGGAAAATCAACTATAATGAATGCCCTTGTTGGTGAGAAGCTTTCAATAATTACCTCCAAAGGCGCAGACCACCCGTCACAGGATAATGGGTATTGTCAACGGAGATGATTTCCAGATAGTCTATTCCGACACCCCCGGTATACTGAAACCGAAGTACAAGCTTCAGGAGTCAATGATGACTTTTGTCAACATTGCCCTAAGTGATGCGGATATTATCCTTTATGTGACAGATGTCACTGAAAAAACCGAAGATGAAACCGGATACACAGGTAAAATAAGAGAATCGGGGATACCCTTGATAGTTGCAATAAATAAGATAGACCTTAGCAACCAGCAGGATCTTGAACGTATTGCAGGGTTATGGGAAAATAAGTTCCCTGGTGCTCCCATAATACCGGTTTCAGCTCTGAAAAGTTTTAATCTTGATATTCTGCTTAGCGCTATAGTCAGCAAACTCCCCGAAGGTGCTGCTTATTTTCCAAAGGATCAGCTTACTGACAAATATGAGAGATTCTTTGCATCAGAAATAATAAGGGAAAAGATCCTGATGAATTATCAGAAGGAGATACCTTATTCTGCGGAGGTGGAAATAGAAAGTTTTAAGGAAGAGGAGAGCATAATAAGGATCAGGGCATTGATCCATGTTATAAGGGATAGTCAGAAAGGTATTGTCATCGGGCACAAGGGTGAAAAACTTAAAAAAACCGGGACCGAAGCACGCCTCGATATGGAGGATTTTTTCGGAAAGAAAGTGTTCCTGGAAATGTATGTAAAAGTTACAAAGGACTGGCGCGATAAGCCACAGGAGCTAAAGAGATTCGGATACAGATGATTAAAAAATGTGAAAATTTATGGGCAGGATAGTTGCGATAGTGGGCAGGCCAAACGTTGGAAAATCAACTCTTTTTAACAGGTTGACCGAATCGAGGGAAGCGATCGTGGATGAGATAAGTGGTGTCACACGCGACAGGAATTATGGCACCTGTCTCTGGAACGGGATCAATTTTTCTGTGATAGATACAGGTGGTTATGTCAGAAACTCTGACGACATTTTCGAAGAGGAAATAAACAAGCAGGTATTATTGGCTGTTGACGAAGCTGATATTATTCTCTTCATGGTCGATGTGACAACAGGTATACATGATCTTGATTCCGGAGTGGCTGACCTTCTGAGGAGGGCCGGCAAAAAAGTGATCCTGGTGGTCAACAAGATTGACAACAACGAAAGGCTTGCTGACGCCACCGAATTTTACAAACTGGGCCTAGGTGATTATTTTCCTCTGAGCTCAATAAATGGAAGCGGAACCGGCGATCTTCTCGATCAGATAGTGAAAGACCTGCCTGATCAGCCTGTTGAAGAAGTTCCTGAAATCCCGAGGGTAGCTATTGTCGGCCGGCCGAATGTCGGCAAATCATCGCTTGTAAATTCATTGCTGGGAGAGGAACGGAACATTGTCACTCCTCTTGCAGGAACAACGCGCGATTCTATATACACCAGGTACAACAAGTTCAATCACGATTTTCTTCTTGTCGATACTGCAGGATTAAGGAAAAAAGCCAAAGTCAGCGAAGATATCGAGTTCTACTCGGTTATGAGGGCTGTGCGTACAATCGAGAGCTCTGATATCTGTCTTCTTATGATAGATGCCACCAGGGGTATTGAAGCCCAGGACCTTAACATAATATCACTGATCCTTAAAAACAATAAGGGAATGATCATTCTGGTCAACAAGTGGGATCTTGTTGAAAAAGAGAACAATACAGCTCTTCAGACTGAAAATGATATCCGCAGCAAAACTGCACCATTTACCGACTATCCGGTGCTTTTCATCTCCGCCACAAACAAGCAGCGAATACACAGGATCCTTGAAGCTGTGGAACTGGTTAACAATAACAGGAACAGGAAAATACCCACTTCTGAGCTGAATGATGTCCTTCTTGGTATTGTTCATGATAATCCTCCACCATCAGCCAGAGGTAAATTTATCAAGATAAAGTATGTGACCCAGCTGCCTGTTTATACTCCATCATTTGCGTTTTTCTGCAATTTCCCCGAGTATATTAAAGAGCCCTACAGAAGATACGTTGAAAACAGGATGAGAGAGAAATTTGATTTTTCAGGCGTACCGATACGAATTTTTTTCAGAAAAAAATAGCTTACTTTGGTGTGGTTTTTGTGCGAAAGAAATGTATTATGTTTAGCCGATGAAAATTATAATTGTTCCGGTATTGGTGCTTTTTTCCATTCTTGCCCTGGCTTCATGCGGGAAAATTGAGACTTTACCTCCTGAACCGCGGATTGAATATACAAGCTTTACTGTTTTTGATACAACCGATTTGCTTGGGAACCAGATCAAAGGAGGGAAGCTCAAATTCTACTTTGAGGACGGAGATGGCGATCTTGGTCTTGATGTTCCTGATGAAACCGCTGAAGCCGATACAATTAATCTTTTTGTCAGTCTCTTCAGGGTGAATAATGGCCAGATATCTCCGGCTCCAGTTAATGACCCCTTTGCACCCACAGGTTTCAGGATCCCCTATATGGAAAGGACCGGACAGAATAAAATATTAAAAGGCAACATTTCAGTCATCTTCTTTTATCTTTTCTATTCTCAGGAAGATACAATAAAATATGATTTTTATATAAAAGACAGGGCAGGTAATTCAAGCAATTCGGCATCGACCTCATTGATACCGGTTTACTTTTCTGGTGTCTACGAGGAGTAATCCTGCCTAAACTTTCACCCCCATAAAGAGGATATCATCAACTTGTTCATAATTACCTTTCCATTCCATGTAGTATTTTGCAATGGCTGCTTCCTGCTGGTCAACCGGAAGAGTGTGGATATCTTCGATGAAAGTTTTCAAACGTGCAATTTTCATTTTTTTCCCTTCTGGTCCGCCAAATTGATCAGGGAGTCCGTCTGTGAACATATATATTGAATCGCCCTCATTAAGATAGTACTCCTGGTCATCAAAATATTTCTCCGAAACCGTCTGACCTCCGACAGAAGCCCTGTTGCCCTTTATATAATACGATTCGCCACCCATTACTATAAGAACGGGTCTCATGGCTGAAGCGAACCTCACATGCCTGTTCTTAAGTGTAAACTCACAAACAATTATATCCATTCCGTCATTTGAAACTCCTACCTCAAGATTCTGATTCAGTGTGGAGAATATTTGCTTATCGAGCATTGTAAGGATTTCCGATGGTTTTGTTATCCGCTGCCTCGAAACAATATCCTGCAGAAGTGTAGACCCGATCATCGACATGAAAGCTCCCGGCACACCATGGCCGGTTGAATCGGCACAAACAAGAACGAACTTTTCATCATCGAGCTTGTCAAACCAGTAAAAATCGCCGCTGACTATATCACGCGGATAAAATAATACAAATGCCTCCTTGAAATGCTCCTTCAGCCGTTTAAGATCGGGCAGGATACTGGATTGGATCCTCCTCGCATAATTAATGCTATCGGTTATTTCAAGGTTCTGGATTTCAAGCTCGGTTTTCTGCTTCATTACAACCTTTGTTCTTGCATCCAGCTCGGTCTCAAGATACTCCTGGATCTTCTTCTGTGCTTTTTCACGTTCCCGGATAATCATGGTCACGGCCCCTGCAGCTATTCCTATGAGAGAAAGGATAAACCACCATGTTCTCCATACCGGTTTCTTAATATTGATCTCAAACGCAAGCGGGCTCTCCTGTGTCTGTCCATCCTCATTCACCGACAACAGACTGAATTTATACTTACCATCGCTAAGATTATATGTGACTTCCCGTGAACCTGATGGTTTGGACCAGTCAGTGTCATAATTCTCAAGGAAAGTACTGTAATATACTTTTTCAGGATTACTGAAATATATACCTGTAAAATTAACCCTTACGTTATATCGCTTTTTGTGTGGGAGGGAATAGGATGCCTGATAAGGGTATTCAACATCATTTATAGTTACCGAGTTTATATTGTTTAAAGGAGCTGTATGAGCTTTCTGATCTTTCAGCCTGTCATAAATAATCACACCCTCGGTTGTCCCGATAAATATTTTGCCGTCGGGAGATTCGTAAATGGCACCTTCATTGCATTTTCCTCCATTGGCGAAATCAGTGCTGTAGCCTTTTGTAATACCGGTCTTCTGATCGTATCTCGAGATACCCCTCTCATGACCAATCCAGATGTTGTCTTCCTTATCTGCAAATATGCTGTAGGTATAGTTTGACAGCAATCCGTTTGCAGTGCTGAGCGATTTCACTGAATCGGGATAACACTCAAAAACACCATTGCCTTCCGTTGCTGCCCATAAAACTCCTTTACTGTCTTTTGTCAGTGCAAGGACGTTATTAAGAAGTGTCCCGTACATTGTAGCATCAGAGTAAAATATACCCGAGTCAATATCAATCCTGCAAAGCCGGTCACTTTCCGTGGCAATATAACCACTTCCATCTTCCATCAGCAGGATCTGGTTTATATAGTTATGAGGAAGACCGTCATTATTACCGTAACTCCTTTTTAATGCTTTTGTCTGACGCGAAATTATACGAACACCGTTAATTGTTGAAAGCCAGATATTATCACCAGATATTCTTATGCTTGTAATATTATCTGCTCCGGTATCGCCTGATTTGTAGAACTGGGTTATTCCTCCCTTTACCGGTTTCATAAAAAGACCTGAACCTTTTGTTCCGATCCAGATGTTATCACTGTTGTCAATATAATAGGAGTTGATTTCATAACGTCCCGCCTGGAGAGGCATCGGGGTGAACGACATTGTTTTATTCTCTGCCGGGTTGTATAAATAGAAACCTGAAGGAGTTCCCAGGAGATACTCCTCTCCCAGTTTTCCTGAAAAAATTATGCTTTTAGGTTGATTTTTTTCACCGGGGGTATGAAACTCAAACGCGTCGGAGGTTAAAACTGAGAGCCCGTCACCATTGAAGCCCATCCAGATATTCTGTTCCGCATCTTCAAATACTGTAAGTACAATATCGCCTGCAAGCCCTGAAGTTTTATTGAGGTACCGGACTGCAACAATCGAATCGGAGTTGTTCATTAACTGCATTTTTACAGCACCTGTCCCCCCTGTCGATATCCATATATTGTTTTGTGAATCTTCTGTGATTGACTTGACTGTAACGTCTCCAGACCAGGAAAACCTTTGAACCGGGATAATATTCCGTTATTTCCGTCATATTTATAGCTGAACAATCCGTTACCATCAGTGCCTATAATAAATCCCGATCCGGATTTCATCGGATGTATTGACATTATCCTCGAATAGTCAAACCCCTCAACGATTCCTTTTGTGATAAGGGAGTCAACTTCGATTTTGCAAATCACCAGGTTTTCCTGGGTTCCAAAAAGAATTTCACCGGTTTTTGTAAAAGCCGCAGAAAAAATCGTGGGATCAGGGCTGAAAGAGATCGTTACAGCTTCTTCAGGCTTTGCGGGATCGATCCTGAAAACAGGTTTTCTCTGGGCTATCACATATAGTTTTCCATCGGGACCTTCAATTATTGAACTTATTCCAGTTCCTGATGCCTCCGGCAGGGGGGTTTCTTTCAGAATTCTTCCCGATGTATGAAAAACCTTTCCATCGTTGCATCCGAACCAGAGATTTCCCTTTTTGTCTTTTATTGAAACAGTCGGGTATCGTCCGGACAAGGAATCAGGAAATTGTACATTGTAGAACCCGAAACCGTCAAACAGTGAAAGCCCTTCGGTGGTACCTACCCAGAGATAACCGTTGTTATCCTGAATGAGGGTATATACAACACCACTCGGAAGGTTGTTCACGACACCGTAATTTCTGAATCTGTAAGACTGACCAAACGATACCTGGGTGAGTATAACAAAGCACACCAGGGTGCTGATCCTGATTTTCTGAAAGATCTGCATCATTTATGGGTTCCCTATCTTTTTGTTTTCTTAATACCTATTACTGGCTGGTAAACCGGTACACCGCCGATGGGTGAACTGAAGAACTGAAGAGCATCGCCCCGCTGGTTTTCGAGTGAAACTACTACATTGTTGTTCTTTACGACGTATTCCTGTTTCTTATGAAACTGGAAATCAAGCGATTTTCCTATCTCGGCTTCTTCAACGGGTATTACCTGCACTTTTTCATCATCCTCATTCGACACCCCAACCGGTACTCCCTGTTTATAGGTTGAAACGACCAGTATAACCCCATCATCGTCCCAGTCAAAGTTTCTCTCCTTTATTGAAACTATACCGGTATCGACATAAGGATATATGTGTGAAACACTTTTATTTTCATTCCACATTCTGAATGTATATTCATATGTGAATGCATTTGCCCCTTCAATTGCAAGCTCACTGCTGGCATCACGACTCAGAAAATACCTGTATAAATTCCCGTCATCGCCCGATATACCTTCACATACTATTTTGAAAATATAACTTTTCCATTTTTCATTATAATCCCCTTCAGTAGGGTTGAAAGGTCCGAATGAATAATATTTGTTATCATAGGTGGCTTCGCTCCCGAATACCTTTGATGCCAGAAGATTTCCCTGCTTGTAATTATCAGAGTTCTTCAGACCTCTTGATGCAATGTTCTTATCAGGGTCGACACCTTTGCCGCCGTAAACTGAAAACATTGTTTTGGAATCAAACAGACCCTGTATTTCATCATTCTCACCTCCACAATCCGGATCAAACACTTTTATATAAAACTGCCTGTTAAAATCCTTTGGAATAGTGAAAAAGAATATCGAACTGAAATCATCGTCTCCCCATGAAGTCTCACCATTTTTGCCAAAAGTGACAAGAAACGGGATGTTTTCATCTTTCCCCGGAACTGCCTGTCCAAAGATCTCACCACCTCCGGAAAGTGTCAGGGAAAACATCAGTAACATTAAAATTTTCAATATTGCAGTATTAACTCTCATGAATTGGTATAATAGTATTTAATATTTTTCAGGGTTTCCGTTTTATTATAATACTTTTCGAAATACATGCTTCTCTTTTCATTCCGCCCTGCTCCGGTTTTGTTGACACAATCAGCTGGACATTATAGGTTCCGGGACGATTGAATGATTTTTCAACATTCTTTCCCAACGAAATCGTTTCATCACCAAAATTCCAGTAATACTGCGAGATATCCCAGCCAGGCAGGTTTGTACTATCAGCACTGAATTTAACTGCACTGCCTGCATCAGCATAATTGAGGGACGAAATATAAGGCTGCTCGATATCCTCAACCAGAAGCATCTGCGATTTTTCATTCAGCTTCTTTTCCTTTGTTACAAGATTTGTGACATCGAGCTGGACAAGGTATTTTCCCGGCCTGTCATAACAATGCTCCACTATTCTTCCGGTTGCCATTTTGCCATCCCCGAACCTCCATTCAAATTTAAAAGGCATTGTATCATATTTCACTGCATTCTCCTCAACGAATTCATAGCAGTAATTATTAATCTCAAGGGTATCGCATGAAGCCTTCCTGATAATTGTAGTCGTAAATTCATAAATGTCGTCATTCCTTCTCCTGTTTGATGCGAAGTAGCCTTTCTGCAGATCGGGCAGCGCAACAAAAGCAAAATCATCCGAACGCGAGTTAATGGGTTCAGGAAGCCTGACCGGGGACTCCCATGCACCATCGACATTATCGGAACTGTACACATCAAGGCCTCCCAGGCCTCCCGGACGATTGGATGTGAAATAGAGTTTCCCTGTATGTGTTTATGCATGGGTAATTATCCGTTCCAGACGAGTTCACCTTTGATCCGAGATTGACTGGTGCACTCCATTCACCGTTTACTGATTCGCTGAACCATATATCGGATCCACCCTGTCCCCCCGGCATGTCCGAGGCAAAGTAAAGGAATCTTCCGTCGGCGCTTATTGAAGGCTGACCAATATTGTATTGAAGGCTGTTATATTTAAAAGGTTGGATTGAAAGCAGCTGAAGACCGCTGAGCTCAGCTTTAAAGATGCCGCTATGGTTCCTGAACTTCCTGCTTCTTGAAGGGACTCCGGTTTCAATTTCGCTTGTGAAATAAACGGTTTTCCCGTCAGGTCAATACAGAGCGGCCCTATATTGAACTGCGCGGATCTTTCGCTTTTTACCGGGTTGGGCTTGCGCCAGTCGGCTGTATCCTTCTTTTCGGCAAAATATAGGCTGTAAAGTCGCCGGTCGTCAAATGAGGTGCGGTCAGTAACTCCACTCAGTCTCCTGTCGGAACAAAACATGATGCCTTCCTTCACAATAACAGGGGATATCTCACTGAATCCCGGAAGGTTGAATGATAATCTTGAAACTTCATATGGGGATATTTCCTGAGCTTTAATGTCATTTCCCGACAGAACAGCAAATAATAATCATTATTATGGTCCATTCTCTTTTCATGATCATCAGAAATATCTGGGATTAGCAGCACTCACCCTGTATCGGAATTCATACCTTAATACAAATTCAGTCGATCCTTTTGAATAGGAATTCATCCTCCCGAAAGGATAATCATATGAAAATCCGAACATCAGCTGGTGATTCAGCTGTACCTGAAGGATAGCTACAGCCACCTGTTCTGATACCCTCCATGAGCCCCCTGCCCAGATAAGGTCAGCTATTATAAAGTTTCCATTTATATCAAGCTGTGTAAGTTTTCTTGTGTTCTGCAATGAATAATCAATAAGAACCGATGGTTTGAATTTAAGAACCGGAGCGATCGAAATAAGGGCACCCGCAGAGAACAGGAAGTCATACTGGCTGAAGCTGTGATACGGAACTGCCGATCCATTGCTGGTACGCCGGTAATTAAGGAATGCCGGGATCGCAAGTCCGGCAAAAAGCCTGTCGGAGAAATAATAAATACCGGAACCGAAATTCGGAAGCATAAGTGATTTCTCATTTGCTGAGAAGACAGGGTCACCAGGATCATTCAGAAGCAAGCCTGTGTAATCGGTATTTGAGAGATCGGCTCCAGCCTTGAGCCCAAAGGAGATTTTGCCTTTTTTCAGCTTTATATGATAAGCATAACTGCCATAGATACTTGTCGATTTTGTTGCTCCGTACTTCATGAACTGAGCCATCATTCCCAGGGCCACTTTATCATTCTTCATCGGTGAATGAAAAGAAACTGATTGAAGCAGAGGTGAACCGCTCGTTCCCATCCATTGCATCCTGTACGACAGAAAGCCGCTTAAAACCTCGCGGGTTCCCGTATACGCAGGGTTGATAAGAAGACCATTCTGCAGGTACTGGCTGTAAACAGGAAATCCAAGGTTTATTCTTGATGAATCAGGCACCTGGCCGGAAGCAAGATTAAAAATAAAAAATAAGAGAACAAATAATGTGCTGAATTGGCCATTTGCCTGAATTTCAGAATTATTTATATGTCTTGTGAAACCAATCATCACTTAATATCTTTTCAATACTATAAAACCGCTTTTCTTAAAGATCTGACCGTTCCCTTTCGATATTAACTTCAGCAAGTAATAATATGTACCCTCAGGAAGATCAATCCCTTTCAGATTTTTTCCATCCCAGTCATTCCATTCGTTCCCGTTAAAATTAGAAGTGCGGTACACCTCACTCCCTGCTCCGTTTATTACTGTCAGCTCAGCTGTCTGGTTTGGCAGGTCAAGACCGTTTATCCTGAAAGTGTTATTAAATCCGCCCGGGTCGTTGTTTGGGGAAAAACCTTCAGGAATAACCAGATCAAAAACTGATACCTCCACTTCATCCTCCATCTTGCAGGCTCCCCTGGTCACTGTCCACAGATAAGTGTTTAGGCCTTTTGATAATCCAGCAACTTTTGTATTGTTATCCGAATCATTTTCAAAACTGCCTGTTCCGTCTACAATTGTCCATTTTCCTGTTCCTCCGGGAATGGGAGGATCTGCAACCAGCTGGATTATAAAATCAAATGAAAAGATCGCGGTATCGGCACCTGCATATATTGTTGAGCCCACAGGCAATGAGTCAAGTACAAGCTCAATGACGTTGGAGGCGCTTGTACAGCAATCACCCGCACCCGATTTGACATTTCTCCTGTATTTCATTGTTTTCGTCATCACAGGTGGCTGATAGGTACCGTTTGACTGATTGTTTGTGCCTGCTGCAGCATTCCAGACTATCCCATCCGGGCTCTGCTCCCACAGATATGAATATGTTCCGCTTCCTCCTGAAAGGGCAGGACCCGAAGCCTGTGCAATCGGTTGGGGAGTATCAGATTTGCATACCGTCTGATTACCTGATATTGTATTATTTGAAATAACCGGCAGAACTGTAATTTTTACTGCCCCGCTCTCTGAGGAACATTGACCCGATACGGTTCTTCTCCTGAACCAGGTTGTCGCTGTCAGAAGCGATGGCTGGTATTGAATTCCGGTAGCAGTTGTTATATCTGTCCACGAAGTATTATCGGGAGATGATGACCACTGGTATATATAACTGCCCGAAATATTTGTACCTCCGGTCGCAAGGGCACCTTTAATCCGGTGAGGTATTGCACCGCTGCAGATCGTTGTATCGGCCAATCCGCCTGCAAGAAGTGATATTGTATTATTGCTAATCGGTTTATGGACCCTGACTGTTACTGATTTACCAATATTTGAACAGGCCGATGAATAGGCAATTCTCCGGTACCTGGTTGTATCGGTAAGAACCGGTGGTACAAAATTCTGGTCAGTAACACCTATATGTCCTGAAATATCCGTCCACGAATGGTTCTTCGTGCTGTCCTGCCATGTGTAGGTATATGACCCGGGCCCTTTACCGTTCAGAGGCGTGGTACCTGTTATCTGTGCTGGAGATGACCCTGAGCATATTGTCTGATCGGCAGGAATTAAAAGGTTGTTTGTAATAACAGGATAAGAATTCAGAAGAACCGGATGGCTTATGTTTTTGCAAACGTCATTGCTTCCTGAAAAAACAACCCTTCTGAAATATTCCTGTCCGGGGAAATATGAGGCAGACTCTGCAGGATCATAATTAACTCCATTGCTTGTACCTGTTGCAGTTACCCAGGTTATTCCGTTTGCACTGCTTTCCCAGATATACCTGTACGTGTTATCACCTCCGCTAAGTGTTGGTGTTGCCGTGCCAGCAAGGTTAACGAAGTTCATACCCTGACAAATTTCCTGCGGAAGCGTTAAAATTGAATTGTTTCTTACAGTATCAAGAACATTTATCCTGACAGCAGCGCTTACATTGATACACGATCCGGAATTAACTGTTCGCCTGTACCATGTCGTCTGAATGAGCCCGGCAGGAGGAAGATAGGTTGCAGTGGATGAAGATGCATTTGTAAACACTGTATTGTCGGTACTCGATTCCCACCTGTAAGCATATTTACCGTTACCGTCCTGAAGAGTCAGAATGGGGTGCAGTGCTGAAGCATTTTGTCCGTAACACAAGGGTATCAGGGTTGCCTATGACATTATTCTTAATAAAAGGATGGACTATTATTCTTACCGGCAAGCTTATATCTGTTATAATGCTTGGCGTTGAACTGTCAGTAATGACCCTGCGGAACCATGTGGTCTGGGTCAATAATGCAGAAGGGGTATAATTCTGCTGGTTATTTATGCCGGGCGCTGCACTGAATCCGACTGTTGCCGAGGTAGTACTGCTTTGCCACTGGAAAAGTAAAGGGAGGGGTACCTCCAACAGGCTGTGTACCAATTATCTGACCATAAAGTACATTTGAGCATACAGAGTCGATCTGGTTTCCGGTTGCTTTAGAACGAATAGAATTAAACAGGAATCCGTTAAGCTTCGGGAAAAAGTTGTACTTTATTTCACCTGTACCTTCTGAAGCTATTGTTGGTGCCGGTGTACCATATGCTACTGAAGCACTGCTTACGGAGACAGGCATGGATGAAGTACTTAGCCAGATAAGGCCTCCGCCTCCGCCTCCGCCTTCGCCAAAGCCTCCTGTATTGGTTCCGCCATTTCCACCTGTTGTTGCTATCCGGAGCTGGCTGTTGAATCCCTGGAATGAGAGAGCTACTGAACCTCCTGCTCCACCTCCGCCTGCACCTGCATCCAACAGTGCATTGGCGGCGGTAGCTCCGTCAGATCTTATAAAGTGATTATTTCCGTCAATTGAATCGGCAACTATAATTACAATTCCTCCTCCGTTACCGCCGGATGATGCTGTCGACCCTGACAACTGGGTCGAAGAACCTCCTCCACCTCCGGGGAATATTCCATCCTGGATGATTGAACCCAGAATATTCATACCGCCATATCCACCTTCATGAGGATCATTTCCGCATAATCCAAAAACAAATTTCTCAAGTCCCCCGTCACCGCCTTTACCGCGATTCGATCCGCCTCCGCCACCAGCAAACCATCCGTTACCACCACCCCCGCCCGAGAAGTTTCGTCCCTGTCCCTTTGCATGGGTTGGATATAACAACGTCGCTGTGAAATCATGGATTGCCACTCCCTCGCCTTTTAAACCGGCATTATTCCAGGAAGAGTTATATGAATCAAGGCTGTTTGCCGGAACATTCGTATAAACACACTCCCCTATTCCGGGAGCACCCAATGCCCCGCCAAATCCCTGTCCTGTAACATCAATATCTGCATTAAGGGTAAGTTTCTTACCTACCAGCATAGCAAGAACCCCTCCGGTACCTGTTGTGCTGTTCCAGGGCTGACTTGCCAGATTGGCCGAGACTACCGGCGAATCATAAAACGGGACCTGTACAAGCTGTACATTACCTGCTACATTATAAGTATTGATGAATATGTTCCTTGTAAAATTTATTTGCCCGGTAATATTATTGACCGATAGTATCTGAAGAAACTCATATGCACCCGGTGTTCCGATCAGAGATTGGACATTCACACCGTATGATCCCTGAATTGTCTGAATTCCCACTCCCTGCATCTGTATAATCAGGACATAATCATTAGCTGAAAATTGAGTTACCTGGGAAAGAGGTACAGTTACAAGACCAGGACTGATTGAATTTACCTTTGCATATTTGTTAATGACACCACTTATTATCTCCTGGCTCTTAAGATCAATGCTGCTAAAACTAAAGATCAGCAGCAGCATAATTAGCAGTTTATTAATATGGTAAGAGATTCTGTGTGTCATCAAAAAACCGAATTACCACTAGTAAACGCTAAAATTGCTAAATAATTGAGAAGAGATCTCAAATTTATCTTTAGAGGCTATTTACCTATTTATTTTGGGTCAGATTCAAGCAGAGGAAACTCGATAAAAAATATTGATCCTTTATCAGATTCAGATTCAAACCATATTTTTCCGCCTGCATTTTCCACATACCTTTTTACTATAGACAACCCAAGGCCGGTTCCTGAAGATTTTGTTGTAAAATTAGGAGTGAACATTTTTTGCTTCAACGATTCAGGGATCCCTGATCCGTTATCTGAAACGGAGACTATAACCTTTTCACCTTTCATTTCGAGTTGGACCTTAATAAGTCCCTCCATGCCGGGAGTTATTGACTGAATGGCGTTTTTAATAAGATTTGAAAATATACCGTTTATCTGCTCTTTGTCGGCCCTGATAATTATTTTTTCTGAATGTGGAGATACCACCCGAAATGAAATATTATCGCTGTTTTTGAAAAGTTCAAGAGTAGTTTTTATCTGTTCCAGAAGGTCAACCTCTACAGGATTTGCCTCAGGTATCTTGGCAAATGAAGAGAATGCTGAAGCTATCGATGAAAGGTTATCAATATATTCGATCTGATTTTTTGTAAATCTTTCAAGTTTCTTTTCAAATCCGGGAACTCCGTCAGTCCACGATTTAAAAAGCTGCTGGATATTAAGCTTCATGGGAGTCAGCGGATTCTTGATCTCATGGGCGATCTGCTTGGCCATTTCGCGCCAGGCATATTCCCTTTCGGAATTTGCAAGTTTCTGTGCACTTTCGTCAAGTTCATCAACCATCCGGTTGTACTGCCTTACAAGTTCACCGACTTCATCACTTCCCTTATAGGAAAGATGTTCGCTTTTCTTGCCAAGCTCCACAGAGGCAAGCCTGCTGCTGAGCAAAGCCAGCGGAGCAGTAAGCCGTCCGCTGATAAAAACAGCAAGACTCATGGCAATTACTATCAGAAGAAGGGTGAAATTTATTACTGCAACTATAGTGTTTGATATCTCCCTGGCAAGAACGCTCTGCATCCTGAAATAAGGCAGATTCAGATAGGCAATCAGATCATAATCGGTATTATAATATGGTACATACGCAGAAACATATTCAAGGTTTGCAATTTTTTCCTTCTGTAAATATTCACTTTTTTTAAGACTGAAGAGGTTTATAAAGGCCATATTATCCATTCTCTTGCTTATAAGGTTACGGAAATAAATTTCTGGTCTCGATGATGATATAAGAAATCCGTGAGTATCATACAGGTTTATATCCGTATTGAAAATATTTGAAAGCCTTACAAGCACCTCTTCAAGACTTGAATAGCTGGGACTGCTCCATTCAGAGGTAAGATTTTTCTCAGAAGATATTTTATTTTCAAGCTCCATATAGATTGAATTCATTTTTTCCCTGAGGTTCTCATAATGCTTTGCCCGGTATTGTTCAATTGTAAGCGAAGCAGTTACAAACCCGATAAGTGTAAAAGAAATCAATAGTATACTGATAAAAAAGAGTTGCATCTTCTGTCGGAAGTTTAAACCCGATGGTGCTTTAAAAAATGGTTTTCTGTTCAGAAAAAGAACAAGGTTGGAGAAAATGAATATAAAAGCGAAAAGGTACGCAAAGGAAATTATTATGTCCTGAAAGGTTAATGCAGGACTGCTTATCACTACAGTTACATTTCCATTAATATATAGTGAGTGGTTGTATGAGTCAGATTTGAAGAATCTGTAATCTTTGACGTCCTTAATATATTCACCGTCGGTACTGTTATACGGAACATCGCCTGTCCTCAGAACCAGTTCGCCATTTATGTATTTTGCAAACGAATAATCCTTTAGCTTGGCATAACTATGATATTTCCTGTCGAGAAGAAGCTCGGAATATCCCGGTTGAAAAACTTTAATGTCGCTGTACAGGTCAATAAAAAGACCATTGTTCCTGCCGTTATCATACTCATAATATATTCTGCCCAGGTAACTTGATCTGCCCTGCTTGCTGTCGATAAAATAGAAGCCGGTTCCTGTAAGCTGATGCCCGCTGGCCAGAATTTTTCTTCCGAAAAAACTGTAGCAATCCTCAAATATGTTATTTTGTGATTCCACACTCAGAGAATCATTTTTACTGCAGGGAACTATACTAAGATTAAAATTACCCCAGTATCCATTAAAATATTTTTCATGCAGATAATCAGAGATATTGTCAACATCATCCTTCTCAAAAACAGCTACACCCATCATACTTCTCAGCGTTGAATCACCTGAGATTTTAGGCCACATATCGAGAAGAAGATGTTCAGCCATGGGATCATTTTCCGTGGAATATGTAACCAATTGTATTTTAATATTTTCTTCTGTCTTTTTCGCTGAGAAATATGTTATCAGGAGAAGAGAATATAATCCGAGGAGAACCGAAAATATTACTGTTTTATTAAATAAACCGGTATTTCTGGCTTTTAAAAGCCATACGAGCACTGACACTGCAAAATATAATAGTGCGGCAGAAAGAAGGGCAAATGGATCCTTTAAAAAGAAGACGGGGAAGACAACCATTCCTGTTACTGCCGATAATATAACAGTTATTGCACCGGGCTGTTTTTTTGTCTGAAAAACAAACAGCATATACAGAAAAGGGACACTGAAAAGCATTAAAAGGATAATAAAACCGGTAAGACTGAAAATATCGAGATCCAAAACCTTATAAGTTTCAAAATTTATATTTGAATTGAAAACAAGGTGGCTGAAGATGATATGATACAATGAGAAAAGCAGAGCCCCGGGAATAAAAAACATGGTCAGAGTGAACCATTTTGTCCTGTCAGGTTGTTTGAACCGTTTACTTGTTTTCAGGGTACTGTAAAAAAAGCTGGCAAGGACAGATAGCAAAATGCTCAAAATCAAAAGATGCCCAAGTGATGGTATAAAAGAATTCAATGTATACCTGTAATGTGAGAAAAGCTCTGTCTGAAACAGCACTGAAGGTTTTCTTGCCATAAGGACCAGTGAATAGATCGCCGAGAAAATAAAGAAAGCAAGAATTAATCCTGTTATTTCCCTGTTGCGCTCAGCCAGGTAACGGACCACGCAAAGTGTCAGGTAGAGAATGGCGAGAAAAGCAAATCCCCAAAGTAATAGTGGAATATGAATGAAATATGTCATTCCTTTTTCTTCCGGGAATAAAAGGGAGAACAGGAAGGTTCCGTCACCTGAAAAAATATGATATTCCGAGGCATTCCTGTCTCTGCTAAATCCCGTGTTATCGGGGATCCGGAAATGATTCACAAACCCGCTTTTAATGACATCGTTCTGGAGGTCATAATCGCTTCTAATCCTCATAAGACCAACAATCCTCTCTGTGCCGGCCTGAACTGACCCGGTAAGGAACCACCCGTTCTGAAGAAATATAACCGGCTTCTGGTATATTGAATCGGATAGGGTAAGGGGAACATCGAATTCGATGTCGGACCATGAAACAAGTCTGTTTCCAATATACTCAAGAATGGTAATATCCGTTTTGCCTTGCGACCGAAAAGAGATTATTTTCCGTGGTTGAGCCATGTGGTTCCCCACTTGCAAGGATTGGCTTCATCCCGTTAAGACAGTTGTCCATTACCTTCTCCTTTTCCCTCAGGATCCTGTTAAATCTTTTTGTTCTGACCCTGAATTCAAAATCGCCCAGATAGACCTGTTCGGCAGCCATTGCAAGAAGAACCAGTATTACTGCAACTACAGCCGGAGTGATCTTTAATTTCCCATCTTTCATAGCAAGGTGATAACTGTCTATTCGTGATGATAAGGTTCCCCTTTCATTATTGTGAAGGCCCTGTAAATCTGTTCAACAAACAATAATCGTACCATCTGGTGAGAGTATGTCAGTCGCGACAGAGAGAGGCTTATGTCAGCTTTTTTCAGAATATCTTCAGAAAAACCCCATGGTCCGCCTATTACGAACAGAATTCTTTTTTTCTGTAACATAAAGCATTTCCCGAGCCATGCTGAGAATTCGATAGTTGAGAACTCTTTTCCCCTGGCATCGAGAATTACGATAAAATCATCTTCCCTGAAACATCTGAGTATCTGTTCACCTTCCCTGATCTTTTGTTCGCGTTCAGGAAGATTGTGGGTTCGCTTTTTATCAGGAACTGTAATAATCTCAAATGCTGAATATTTTCTTATACGTTCTTCAAATATGGCAATCCCCTCTGCTAAATATCTTTCTGAAGTTTTTCCGGTCTGTAGTAATGCGATTTTCATCAGTATACAATTTATTTTAATGGCCTGATGGAAACACACATGATTGACATTTAATTATATTCATTCTTGTTTGTGGTTGAGTTCAATCATGTCGGTTTCATAATTATTGGCCCGACTTTTGTACATTATAAATCGTCCGGCACTATGTACAAAAATAATAATTAATAACTTGCTCCGGCAATTATAATAATGATGAAAACCGGAAGCGCGTTTTCTTTATGATAAATTAGTTTAAATTTGTAAAGTACTTAACCTGACGTTAGAAAATAAATAAACTGAATTAAATGAGGTTCATAATTTCAACAGCGGTTGTCTTTTTAGCATTTGTTACTCTGACGGCGATAAATCAGGATCAGACAAAGATCCCTGCAGGAATTTCTATTGCCATTAAATCGGGGAATGCCGCAGAACTTTCAAAGTACATGAATTCGACAGTTGAACTCCTTCTTCTTGAAAAGGAAGATTTCTATAAGAAGGTTGTCGCGGAGACAATACTTAAAGACTTTTTTAATGAATACCATGCAAAAGATTTTGTTATCCGGCATCAGGGTGCAAGAAATGATGCACAATATGCGATAGGCAACCTTGAAACTGAAAAGGGCACTTTCAGAGTCTATATCCTTCTTAAAAAGGTTGACCAGGAGTTACTAATTCACATAATTCGTATTGAAGCCGACAATGCACAATAAAATCCTGAGGGATTTCATTTCAGGATGTCTCAGGGAGGATATAGGTGATGGCGATCATTCATCTATTGCATCTGTTCCATATGAGGCATCCGGAAGAGCACGGCTTCTTGTAAAGGAAAAAGGAATTCTTTCGGGTTGCCGTGTTGCCGGTGAAGTTTTCGGAATTGTTGACAGAGAGCTAAAATTTGATCCATTCATTAACGATGGCAGTAAAATTTCGCCAGGCGACATTGTGTTTCATGTTTCAGGCAGAATACACTCAATTCTGAAATCCGAAAGACTGGTACTAAATATCATGCAAAGAATGAGCGGGATAGCTACAAGTACCAGCCTTTATGCTGAAAAATTAAAAGGGCTTAAAACAAAAGTCCTTGATACCCGCAAAACAACCCCTGGAATGAGATTTCTTGAAAAGGAAGCGGTGAGAACCGGTGGTGGAATGAACCACAGGATGGGGCTGTATGATATGATAATGCTTAAAGATAACCATATAGATTACGCTGGCGGCATTGAGAACGCTGTTCTGAAAACAAGAGATTATCTTTCCCGTTCAAAGAAGGACCTTAAAGTAGAGATTGAGGCAAGGAACCTCGATGATGTAAGGAAAATACTTGAGATAGGCGGGGTTAACCGAATCATGCTCGATAACTTCAGTTTAAGCGACACAGGCGAAGCTGTCAGGCTCATCGGTGGTCGTTATGAAACGGAGTCTTCAGGCGGAATTACACTTGAAACCATAAGAGCTTACGCTGAATGCGGAGTTGATTATATCTCGGCCGGAGCCCTTACTCATCATATCAAAAGCCTTGATATGAGCCTGAAAGCTTTTTAATTTATGCATATCAAAGCGGCAGATGGTAAATTAAGGTTAACAGAGAAGCTAAAGAATCTCGTCCTTCCCGGATTTGACGGTATCCCTATAAGAGAAGTTTTTCAATTTGTGATCATGGGATTCAGGAAGGGAGTCCTTGTTACAAGGGCCTCATCCATCGCATTCAATCTTCTGATGGCACTCCTGCCGGCAACTATTTTCCTTTTTACGCTTATTCCTTTCATCCCGATACCCAATTTCCAGCTTGAACTGATAAAACTGTTCGAAAGTATTTTCCCGGCCAATGCCTATAGCCTGATGGAAAACACAATTATAGACATAGTCACAAACAAGAGCGGAGGTCTTCTGCTTGTCATGTTCTTTGCAACTATTATATTCTCGACAAATGGCATACATGCAGTTTTGCATGCATTTGTGGTTACTTCACATTCATTCAAGCCGCGGTCGTGGGTTAACCAGCGCAAGGTGTCTGTCCTCCTTCTTCTTATCGGTGTCCTGATGATAGCAGCTGCCGGGATGCTTATAATATTTGGCAAATCAGCTGTTAACAGACTTGTTGAGCTTGAAATACTGGAAAAAAGCCTTGTAATCTCAATACTTGTATTCCTCAAGTGGATAGTGGTGGTTCTGTTCCTTTTTGTCGCAATCTCGTTTCTGTATTACCTTGCACCTGCCAAACGCCATGATTTCAGGTTCATAACACCCGGATCGACCCTGGCTACCATCCTGTTTATTATAACTTCATTAGGATTTTCAGCTTACGTAAACAGCTTCGGGCAGTATAACAAGCTTTACGGATGGATAGGCACTCTTATGGTAATACTTGTATGGCTCTACCTTAACTCGATCGCCCTGCTGATCGGCTTTGAACTGAATTTAAGCATAAAGGAAGCCCGCACTGCAGAGTCGGAAAGTTCCATCACCGGACGGATGAAAAAAAATTGACTATTTTTGAACAGATATTTTTCAGGAAATGAAAAAGTGGATTTTTATTATAGTTCTTGTGATTCTGGCTGGCTGCAAGGAAACCATACAGGAAACATATTTTACACCCGAAAAAGCTGTAACATATTTTAAGAATATTGAGGATGCCTGCAAACGGGACGGGGGAAACCTCTGGGGTAAAAATCTTTACGGACCACTTATGTTTATCGACAGGACAAGCAGAAAAATCATTTCAAATCAACCAGATAATGAGGGCCTTCTGAAACTTAAAGATGGCATTTATACAGGCCTTTATCCCAGGGAAAATATTGTAACGACAACTGCTGTCAGCTTTGGTGGGACACTTTTCGGAATGGCTCCTCTGCCTGCCGAGGAGGATAGCTACAGAACAATTACCAGAGGTATCCATGCACTTTTTCACTCCTTTCAGCAGATGGCAGGCATGAATCCTGAAAATTTCAATATCATCATTATGGATGAAAAAGATGCCCGGCTCTGGATTAAGCTCGAATGGAAAGCTCTTAAAAAAGCCATCGATTCTGACGGTGAGGAACAAACCCTTGCGATCAGGGATGCACTTATATTCAGAGGATCAAACCGGGAATCATATCCAAAATACGCTGATCAGGGAACCCGGTTCGAAACCTATGAAGGATTGGCAACTTTTACATATACTCTCCTTGCATCAAACTCCCCGGCAGATTATAAAAAAAGACTTTTCGAAAACCTCGACAGGATCTATTCATTTCAGTCATACGCCCGATCTTATGGTTCAATTCACGGAGCACTTTATGCAACACTGCTCCAGGCCAAAGGATTTGATTTTAAAACAATTAATTCGGACACTGTTGATCTGGGCAACCTGGTCAGAAAACTCTATAACATTGAACTGCCGGTGAATTGCCGGGATATTGCAGGCAGCATCGCATTGCATTACAATATTGAGGACATTAACAAAGAGGAGGACCAGAGACTTCAGGATATCAGGGACAGGCTGAATAATCAGGTAAGCGTGTTTACTGAAAAACCGGTTGTTTTGCTTGAACTTGAAAGTCCCTATTTCGATTTCGAGCCCGAAAATGTCCATTTCCTTGATACTCTGGGAACTCTCTATAATACACTTCGGGTATCGGATAACTGGGGAAAACTTACAGTTGATAAAGGGGACTGCCTTGTTTCGAATAATTATAAATTCCTTCGGATCACTGCCAGGGGATTAAAAACTGACAAGAATCATATTAATGGCGAAGGATGGCAGATAATCCTTAACGACGGCTGGGAGATCAGGGAATCCGGTCCGAATTACTTTGTAAGGAAACTGATACCTGAGTTTTTGTCTTGCCGACAAGTCGGGAGGTCTTAATCCTCCTTAAAGAGGAGGAGCAAGATAAAATTGCTGTAAAACAAACTTTCCCCCTTAACACGCTGCCCGCACCGCGGACCCAATACCGTTTTATTATTTCCCCGATAAGCCTTTCAGCGCTTCTTCCAAAGATTTGATCTTTGATTCCGTATCAGCCTTCTTCTTCTTTTCAATTTCAATTACTGTCTGAGGTGCATTCCGGACAAACCTTTCATTGTTAAGCTTTTTCATCACGGAATCGAGAAATCCCCTGAAGTAATCCAGGTCGGCACTTATTTTAGCCCTTTCATTTTCAACATCGATCATACCACCCAGCGGGATATGGAATTCTGTAGTTTTAACCATGAAGGAAGCTGCATTTTCAGGCTTTTCAGAAATGAACTCAACTCCTGAAAGGTTACATAGCTTTATTATTACAGGGAGAAAAAGGGAATCATAGCTGTTCCTGTCAGCTCTTACTGACAGAGCGACACTGTCTCTGTTCAGGATTTGCTTTTCTTTTCTGACCGAACGGATAGCTGTTACAGTTTCTTTTACGATCTCAAACTTTGCAACAAGCTCTTTATCATATTTCCTGATCTTTGGCATAGGTGAAACCATAAGGCTTTCGCCATCTTTACGCTCACCGATAAGCTGCCATATCTCCTCAGTTATGAATGGCATGAAGGGATGAATTATCTGGAGGAGGGTGTCAAAGACAGATATTGTTTCGTTATATGTCAACCTGTCAACAGGTTTTTCGAATTCAGGTTTTATTATCTCAAGATACCATCCGGAAAAATCATCCCAGAAAAGCTTGTAACTGTTCATAAGGGCCTCTGAGATCCTGAATCTTTTGAAATCTGAATCGATCTCTCCAAGAGATTTTTTCAGAATTTCGTTCATCCATTTAACCGCAGAAGACGATGATTCAGGTTGTGGAATTGCATCGTCAACCTTCCAGCTTTTCACAAGCCTGAAGGCATTCCATATTTTATTGGCAAAATTCCTGCCCTGTTCCGGAAGTGAATCGTCGTACAGAAGGTCATTGCCTGCCGGAGAACAAAGCATCATCCCGACCCTTACCCCGTCGGCCCCGTATTTCTCTATCAGATCAAGAGGTTCGGGGGAGTTGCCCAGCGACTTTGACATTTTTCTCCTCTGCTGATCCCGAACAAGGCCCGTCAGATATACATCACTGAATGGCTTTTCACCACGGTATTCATACCCTGCGATTATCATCCGTGCAACCCAGAAAAAGAGAATTTCCGGGGCAGTAATGAGTACGTTTGTTGGATAATAGTAATTCAGATCTGGATTTTCAGGATTATTTATTCCATCGAATGAAGTTATCGGCCAGAGCCATGATGAGAACCATGTATCGAGCACGTCTTCTTCCTGTCGCAGATCACTCTCTTTCAGCGACTTGTTCCCGCTATTTTGCCTGGCAAGTACGATAGCTTTTTTAATATCCTCTGCGACTACAAACTCATTGTCGCCATAATACCATGCAGGTATTCTGTGACCCCACCAGAGCTGCCTGCTGATGCACCAGTCGCGGACATTATCCATCCAGTGACGGTATAGGTTCTTAAATTTGGCCGGATGCAGATGTACGTCTCCGTTCATCACTGCATCGAGGGCAGGTTTGGATATATCCTTCATTTTAAGGAACCACTGTACCGACAGCCTTGGTTCAATAACAGCATTTGTCCTCTCGGAACGACCTATCTTATTGTTGTACTGAACAATTTTCACGAGGTTCCCTGTACTCTGCAATTCCTTTTCGGCAAGATCCCTGGCAGCAAACCTGTCGATACCTTCAAACATTCCTGCATTTGCACTTATTGTCCCGTTATCATTGAATACATCCAGAGAGGGAAGCTTGTGTCTTAACCCGATCTCATAATCGTTGATGTCGTGGGCAGGTGTTATTTTAAGGCAGCCTGTCCCAAACTCCATATCCACATAATCGTCAAAAATAAAAGGGACCTCCCTGTTTACCATCGGGACAATAACCTTCCTGCCTTTCAGATGCTGGTATCTTTCATCAGCAGGATTTGCGCAAACAGCTGTGTCTCCGAGAATGGTTTCCGGTCGGGTAGTGGCGACCATAATATAATCATCCTCGCCAACGATTTTGTACCGGACATAATACAGCTTTGACTTTTCGTCGGTGTAATTGACCTCCTCATCCGATACTGCAGTCATTGCCTGGGGATCCCAGTTTACCATTCTTACACCTCTGTAAATCAGCCCTTTATTATACAGATCAACAAATACCTTAATAACTGAATCGTACCTCTTTTCATCCATTGTGAAAAGTGTCCTGTCCCAGTCGCACGATGCTCCAAGCTTTTTAAGCTGCTCGAGGATTATTCCCCCGTGCTTATGGGTCCATTCCCAGGCATAATCAAGGAATTTCTCCCTTGTGAGGTCACGTTTTTCAATTCCCTCCGTTTTCAGCTTGGCAACCACTTTGGCTTCGGTGGCAATTGAGGCATGATCGGTACCGGGCACCCAGCAGGCATTTTTTCCAAGCATCCGGGCTCTCCTTATCAGAACATCCTGAATTGTGTTGTTAAGCATATGTCCCATATGAAGAACACCTGTCACATTCGGAGGGGGAATTACTATAGTGTAAGGTTCTCTCCTATCAGGTTTACTTTTAAAAAATCCATGTTCCATCCAGTAATTGTACCACCTGGATTCCGCTTTTCCCGGTTCATATTTCGAAGGAATATCCATAATCTGCATTTATGATTGTCTTTAAATGAAAGAGCAAAAATATAAAAATTCGTGGTATCAGAATATCCCGATCTGAAAAAGGATTATTTCGGACCCGACCAGGATGTAATTACAATGTAATTACATCCTCTGGCAGTGCCATCTGTCAATCTGACTTTATCAAATGTAATCTAGAGGATTGCTACTCCTTCAAGCGACTTTGTGATAACCTTTGTGATCCTTTGTGGTTCAAGGATTTATTATTTACCACTAAGGGGACTCAAAGAGCTTCACAGAGGTACACAAAGGGTTTTTGAGACAGCCTCCAAAGCCAACGGTAATAAAGTTCAATCTTAAGATTATCTACTTACGAAGTAGGTTTACAAGATCTTAAAGAACTATATGGTCTACACTCAGGATTTTTCTTAATTTTGTTTTGCTTTTCTTAGATTTAGATTTAATACATCCTATATGCCGTCAATTTCAGAAAAAGGAAGGGCCATGCCTCCTTCACCAATCAGAAAACTTGTACCCTATGCTGAGGAAGCAAAGAGAAAAGGAAGGAAAGTTTATCACCTCAATATTGGCCAGCCTGACATTCCAACTCCGGATGTCGCACTGAATGCCATCCGCAATTTCGATCTGAAGGTTATAGAGTACAGTCATTCAGCCGGCAATGAATCGTACAGGCGAAAGCTTGCCGGTTTCTACAACAATATCGGAATTGATATTGACTACACTGATATCCTGATAACAACAGGTGGATCCGAAGCGATTACATTTGCCCTGATGACATGCATAAACCCGGGTGATGAGGTAATAACTTCTGAACCTTTTTATGCAAATTATAATGGTTTTGCTGTAGCTGCCGGTATCAAAATCGTCCCTGTGACATCGTATATCACCAACGATTTTGCTTTGCCGCCGATAGAGGAACTTGAGAAGAAAATCACTTCCAGGACAAAAGGTATTATTGTCTGTAATCCGAATAATCCAACCGGGTATCTTTATTCGAAGGAAGAGCTGTTTCACCTCAGGGATATTGTGAAGAAGCACGACCTGTATCTGTTTTCCGACGAGGCTTACCGCGAATTCTGCTATGACGGCGCTGAGCATTTTTCAGCAATGAGACTTGAGGGCATCGAAAAGAATGTAATCCTTGTTGATTCTGTTTCAAAGCGTTACAGCGAATGCGGCCTGCGCATAGGTTCCCTGGTAAGCAGAAATAAAGATGTCATTTCAACCGCGCTTAAGTTTGCCCAGGCACGTCTTTCTCCTCCGGGCCTTGGCCAGATCGCTGCTGAGGCATCACTGGAAACAAGGATTGAATACTTCAGGGATGTCAACACAGAATATACAGCCAGGAGGGATTTTATGGTGGATGCATTAAACAAAATGCCCGGTGTTTTTTGCCCGAAACCTAAAGGGGCTTTCTATACAGTGGCCAAACTTCCGGTTGATGATTCTGATAAATTTGCCCGCTGGCTACTGGAGGAGTTTGAGTATAAAAATCAGACAGTAATGGTTGCTCCAGCTTCGGGGTTCTATTCAACACCCGGGCTCGGCAGGAATGAGGTAAGAATCGCCTATGTCCTTAAAATTGATGACCTGAAAAACTCTATGGAAACACTGGCAGAGGCATTGAAGGCATACCCGGGAAGAGTATGAAAGGGTGTTATAAATGGGACTGAACTTAATAAACTGTATAGCAATTGATGATGATCTTTCAGCACTTAAGATCATTAAGGAGTATTGTTCAAAGATTCAGTTTGTCAATTTAGCGGGTACCTTTTCAAATCCCTTTGAAGCAGTCCATACAATTAACAACAATCAGGTTGATCTTATCTTTCTCGATATAGTGATGCCGCAAATTACCGGACCGGAATTTCTTAAAACACTCTATAATCCGCCAATGGTAATTTTTACAACCGCATTCAGGGAATATGCTTCTGACGGGTTTGAGTGTGATGCTGTCGATTACCTGGTTAAACCTATTACATTCGAAAGGTTTTCCAAAGCTGTTAACAAGGCTTTTCAACTGATAAAAATGAAGAATCCTGTTGAGGCATCGGCGGAAGAGGCTCCGGGAGTTTCACATGGATTTCTTATGGTTAAGGTTGAATACACAACAATAAGGGTGAATCTGAATGACATACTCTATATCGAAGGATTAAAGGATTATGTAAAGATCTATGCTGAAGGAAGACTGATACTTACTAAAACCACAATGAAAAATATAATTGAAAAGCTTCCTTCCGGCTCCTTCTTCAGAGTTCATAAATCATATATAATATCGGTCGATAAAATTGATTTGATTGAAAACAGCAGAATTGTTATAGGCAACCAGAGAATCCCTATTGGCGAATCGTACCGGGCTTCCTTCTTTGAAATGGTAAACAGGAATCTGATCTGAGGCTTAATCGTATTTCCGTTTTCTGAACCACCAGTCCTTAAGTGCCAGATCAAGATTTAGAGTGATAAACCTCTCCCTGAAGAGGTCTTTTTGTGTTGTACCGTTCTGTCCCAGCTCAAGGGATACATTTATAACGCTCAGATAGCCTTTCATCGGGATCCCTGCTCCGAACGAAACAGCACCATAATTTATGGGGATATTATCAATAATCATATACGATTCGCGGTATTCACCACCAAACCGGTATAATACCATTCTGGTAGTTCCCTTATTCAGGCCCAATGACGGGAATTCCACTCCCACGGAGTACCTGCCGGAGTTCCTTGTCCTGAGATATGTATTAACAAAATCAATATTTTCCCAGCCACTCCATTCGTAATCAACACCGGCTCTGAAGTAACCTTTGCTCATGGCAAATCCTGCGCCAATTTTCTGAGGCAGGCTGAACTTGTATTTACGACTTTTCAGAACATCAGTTTCATAATCTGTTGTAATTGTTGTAACATTCTTCGTTTCCAGCTTTTTCGAATTGCTGTAGGTCAGCCCTATATTGTATTTCCACTTTTTTATGTCAAGCTGATAATTTAATCCGTAATCAATATTGAAATTTGAAACGTATGATGCATCCTCAAGAGAGTAGCCGAAAACTGCCGAAGATTCTCTGTGGGTTATATTTCCGAAAAGATAGGCTGCATTAAAACCGACCGAAAGATTTTTTATAAGGTTAACCGAGCCGCCAAGATAAACCTGGTTCACTCCACCATTGCCGGAGAAAGTTTTCGGATACTTCTGTGTAGTACCTTCCAGCTGAGCAGTTGTATTTATAGTGTATCCCACCGAACTGTAGGGGGAAAACCCAAAACTTGTGGCAAGCCATGGTGTTAATCTGAATCCCATCGCCAGATATTTTAAATTTGCATTTAACAGCGACTGATCTTCCTTACTGGTAGAGTAGATTGTATATTTTCCGAATACACCAAGCTCAAAAATCGACAACAGACTGTCTATGCCTCTATAGGAGGCAGGGTTCATTGAGTTGATTGATCTGCCTGATAAAAAAGCAATACCCGTTCCACCCATACCTTTCGAAGGTCCCGAGCTGTTTGTTTCAAGATATCCCAGTCCGAAAATTGAGTAAGGTGAAGTTGTGATCTGTGAAGATATTTTGCCGGCATGCAAAAAAAAGATCAACAAAATCAGGAGATATGTTTTTATGAACTTTGTCATTATCAGTTCAATAAGATAAATAATAAAGTCTCAGTTTTACGGGCGGATGTTTTCCTTCAACGAGAAGTCTTTCAAATGAGGATGATAATTTAGAATCATTCAGGCCTATCATCAAACCATCATAGCTATTAATATATGCATCCCTTAACTCATTATTGATAAAAGAGGTAATATCATAAGTATATCTGTTGTTCTCATGCAGATAATAATCCGATTCAAAGTAGGCCAGCATTGGTTGGGATTTATCAGTATACAAAGTTGTCCTTTTATTCTCCCTGTCGGATCTGAAAAGATACAAACTGTCGGGCAGACTGAAAACCTCGTAACTGTGCGGAACCGGCTCAATGATAAGTTCTGCTTTTAATATCTTCCAGTTTTCTGAAGCAAGTATATCTTCGAGGGAAGAGAACTTCAGTTTTGGAAAAAGTCCGATCATTCCCTGCATAAAAACCCGGTTGCCGGTTTCAGTTGAAGGGACCTCATATCCTTCCGTTTTAATATTGGAAAGAGGTGTATTTGTAAAATCAAATTTTACATTGTTAAACTGATGGGCAGCTTCACCCAGTTTAATGGTAATCGACTTCTTTTCAGGCTCTTCTTTGTTTAAATGATAGTAAATCTTAAGAACCAGATACTCCTGGCCAGCATTAAAACCGATCAGTGCTTTATTATTGGCAGTTCCTGAAGTTATTACAAATCCTTTAATATAGTCTTTAAACCACTCCTCGGTTGAAACCTTTTCATCCTTAGTACTTATCAGATTGTATAATTCCTCTCCGAAAGCGTCTACCCGGATACTCACAGCAGTATCGGATGAATGGGGCCGGGGATAAAAACTGACGTTCCCCATAGACTGGGGTTCATAAGCGAATTTTGAAGTATTAAACAGATATGATTTATCGAAGGGTACAATATTTTCCTTAAGCCTGTGAATACTGATTGACATCAAAGAGGTGGTATCACCAAAATTATTATCAGTATATTGAAGGATGAAAGAGGAGGAATCATAAATTGCCCTGGTCTCAATATCAGAAAAAGATTCGTAGGCAAGATCAAAATATGACTCACAGCTTATTGACCCGAAAATTGTATCGGCATAATGGCCCACATAAGCCATTTTTGATGATGATGTAATTACCGAATCAAGAAGAACTGTTGACAGATCTACCCTGAAGGTATCAATCACCTGCAGCCGGGTCCGCGATTCAACGAAATCTTTGCCAATTGTAAATTCATTGGTTTTTGTACAGGAACCTATCAATAAAGTTACAAATATAAAGAATGATAAGATTTTCCTGACTTTCTTGCCCGCACACATTCCCTTCATCAATCTTTCAGTTTATGCAAAAGAATACTAAAACAGGATGTAAACAAAGCAAATATATACAAAAACCACAAAAGAGTAGACATACAGGCTTTATTGAAAGATATTTCTTAATCATAATTAAATAGCCGGACACTGTTTGTAAATACTCCGATTTAAATAAGTTTTATCGATAATTAAGGTTATCTTGTCTACAATTTAATGGCATATATCTACAAGACTTTTTATTGAAGTATCCTTCAGATAGTTTTGTGTTCATTATTAAATAAAATAAAACGGGAATGATGACATACAAAGAGGTTAAGATTTGGATCAAAGTACTTGTTTTAATTCTGGCAGTGCCTTTCTTCAATTCATGTAAACCTGATGCGGTTGTACTTGTCGGGAACTGGGTGGAATTATCGGTCTTTGATGGCTTGCCCAGATCAGATGCTGCTGGTTTTTCGATCGGAACCAAAGGCTATATAGGTACAGGGTATGACGGGGATGAGTTTCACAACGATTTCTGGGAATATGATGCTGTAAAAAACTCATGGACGCAGAAAGCTGATTTTCCCGGAGCTGCAAGAAGCCAGGCTGTTGGATTTTCAACTGATACAAAAGGTTATATCGGAACCGGATGGGAAGGCAAATACAGACTCAAGGACTTTTATGAGTATAATCCTGCATCGAACGTCTGGAACAGAAAAGCTGACTTCGGCGGATCAGCAAGGCGCCAGGCTCTTGCACTTGCAATCAATAACAAAGGTTATGTGGGAACAGGCGACAGCGTGAGTTACTTCAAGGATTTCTGGGAATATGATCCTTCAACTGATATATGGACCAAAAAATCGAGTCTCGGTGGGAACAAGCGTATAAGTGCGGCCGGTTTTGTAATAAGCGGTAAGGGTTATGTAGTTGGCGGGTTCGATAACGGTGATTATCTGACTGATATGTGGCAGTATGATCCCGCGGCCGATTCATGGACCAAAAAAAGATCAATTGCTGATGTTACCGACCAGACTTTTGATGATGATTATTCAACTATAAAGGGCAGAGACAAGGTCGGATTCACAATTAACGGGAAAGGATATCTTGCTACAGGCGGCATGACAACCGGTGTAGAAACCTGGGAATATGATCCCGCAACAGACCTTTGGATTGAAAAGACAAATTTTGAAGGTACCAGCCGGCAGGGTGCAGTTGGATTTGCAATAGGAAGCAGAGGATACGTTGTAACAGGCAGCAGTTCAGGTTTATATTATGATGACATCTGGGGATTTGATCCTGATGCCGAGTTAAACGAGGATGATTGATAAGAAGAAATCATTAATATTTGCCCTCTTCCTGGTAATTATAGTTGTTACAATAACACTTGCCGGAAGAGGGCATTTTTATAAAATCTCCCTTTTTAAAAGCGAAGACGGATGGGGATATGACATTCTTGTAAAAGACAAGACTTATATACACCAGCCATACATGCCTGCTGTTGAGGGGCAGGTTCCGTTCAAAGACAAAAGATCAGCAAAAAAAACAGGCCGGCTCGTCATCAAAAAGATCCGGAACCATAAATTGCCGGCAGTCACCAAAGAGGAAATCAAAGCAATAATCGGAAACTAGAAAACTGTTGTGCAAGTCGTGCAAGTCATGCAAGTCAAGCAAGTCGAATAAGACCTGCAAGACCTGCAAGACAATTATTCATATAAAAGGTACTTCTGTCTTATTTTCCCAAACATTTCAAGTCCATCCTTCCAGGAAGCACGGATCTCATCAGCGCTCATCCCTTTTTGGATCTGCTCCCTGAGAGTTGGACCCGAAGCAAGCACATCAAAGTAGGAAGTGAAGAAATTCTCTTTTTCAGGATAGCTGTTATAGGCGTCAATAACCCATTCGAGATTTACTTTTGGAGTTGGTACGATCTTATCTGCGATTGCATTCCGCAAATCGACACCATAGCACTTTTCCCCCAGGAGAGGAGGATTCTTAGCCCCGGGAACACTTTCAGGCGTATAGCTGAAACCGGCGTCGGGAAGCTTTGGTGATCCGTAAACCTGGAATGGAAACGAAGTTCCTCTTCCAAGAGATATATTGGTTCCTTCGAAAAAGCAGATTGAAGGGTAAAGATAAATGGAATTCAGGTTTGGAAGGTTTGGTGATGGCTTTACCGGCGGTTCATAAAAAGTTTTATGAGTGTAATCATTACACTTAATAACTGAAAGTCTGCATTTCACGCCGTTTTTCAGCCAGCCTTCTCCATTAAGCATCGCGGCATATTCGCCAATAGTCATTCCATGAACAACAGGGACAGGGTCCATCCCGACAAACGACCTGTAAACTGTATCTGCAATATTGCCATCGAAATAAAAACCGTTCGGATTTGGCCTGTCAAGTATTATGCACTCCACATTGTTCTCAGCACAGGCTTCAAGAACATAATGGAGTGTTGAGATATAGGTGTAAAACCTTACACCCACATCCTGGATATCGAATATCACAAAGTCAATCCCTTTAAGATCGTCGGGAGTTGGCTTCAGATGCCCGCCGTAAAGACTGATTATACTTACTCCTGTTTCAATGTCTTTTCCATCCTGTATCTGATCACCTGCGTCGGCAAGGTCCCTGAAGCCATGCTCCGGGGCAAATATTACTTTGACTTTTATACCAATGCTCAGCAGTGTGTCAACAAGATGCTTCTTTCCGACCATTGAAGTTTGATTTGCTACTATGGCTACAGATTTACCCGCAATCAGATTCTTATACTGATCAATCTGCCATGCCCCGGGTAATGGATTTTCTTTTGTAACTGAACATGCTATACAAAAAACAACAAACGTCGAAAAGCCAATCGTGATTAAAGTCTTTTTCATATTATATGATATAATAAATGTAAATCTAAGAAATTTTTGCCCCCAACCCCCTGAAGGGGGCTAAAACTAAAGTCCCCTTTAGGGGATTTAGGGGCAATTTACCCGGGCTAGCGCGGATTTGTAATCCGTGCCTTACAAAGCTTTTATTTAGCTCTTTTTCGAGTCCCGATTGCAAATCGGCGCCAGCATCAGCTTTTATTACACAGAGTTTTTACTAATTTTGACATGTTACTTACTAAATGAATTTACCATATTTTATAGCTCACAGGCTTATAAAAGGACGTCGCGAGGAGACCTCATTCTCACGTCCGATAAATGTAATTGCCATAACCGGCATTGCACTGGGCCTGGCAGTGATGATACTGGCAGTGGCAATACTGACAGGATTCAAGCAGCAGATAAGGGAAAAGATCGTTGGATTCGGATCAAATATCCAGATCTTGAATTTTGATTCAAACCTGTCACTTGAAACTGTTCCTATAAGCGACACTCAGTCGTTTATTCCGAAAATCCGGCAGATGAAGGGAATCAGCCATGTACAGGTATTTGCGACAAAAGCCGGGATAATCAAAACGACGGAAGCAATTCAGGGTGTGGTTTTGAAAGGAGTCGGCAGCGATTTCGACTGGAAATTCTTCGAAAGCAATATGGTGAATGGTTCTGTCTTTACTGTAAGCGACACAGGACGCACAAACGATGTAATAATCTCAAAAAAGATTTCGGATATGCTCAGGCTGAAAACAGGAGATTCATTCGCGATGTATTTTGTACAGGATCCGCCCCGGAGCCGGAAGTTCACGATAAGCGGCATCTATGAAACAAGTCTTGAGGAGTTCGACAAGATGTATGTTTTTTGTGACCTGGGACATATAAAACGGCTTAACGGCTGGAGCGATGACCAGGTAAGCGGATTTGAAATCTTCATTGATGATTTCGACAAGCTCGATGAGATGACAATGGCTGTCAGGGATAAAGTTGGATACAGGATCCTCGAGAATGAAACAAAATACAAGGTTACAAACATCAGGGCAAGATATCCGCAGATTTTCGACTGGCTCAATTTCCAGGATATGAATGTCTTTATAATTATAACACTGATGCTTCTTGTTGCCGGTTTTAACATGATTTCAGGTCTCCTGATCCTTATACTTGAAAAGACAAACATGATCGGGATCTTTAAAGCTCTCGGATCGGAAAATAAAACCATAAGAAAAATATTCCTCTACCAGGCTGCATATCTCATTGCTAAAGGATTGTTCTGGGGGAATATTATCGGCATCGGGCTTGCTCTTATACAGCTTAAAACAGGATTGATCTCCCTCGATCCGGCTTCATATTACATAAAGACAGTGCCGGTGAACCTTGAACTGTCGCACATAATGCTCCTTAATGCAGGGACAATGGCGGCAATCATTCTGATGCTTCTGATTCCATCACAGCTTATCAGCAGGATCACTCCCGTAAAAGCAATTAAATATGATTAGAAACTAAGGCAGAAAACCGTTTCTTTCCCCGGTAACGACCTGACTTTTAAGTTTCCGCCATGCATTCTCATTATCTGTCTTGAAACACTAAGACCAATACCTGATCCATTTTGTCTTGTCGTAAAAAATGGAATGAAAATCTCGTCAAGATTCTCCTCAGGGATCCCGGGACCATTGTCAATGACACATATTTCCTGATGACGCTCATGATCAGTACCGGCACTTATCAGGATTTTACCTTCCGGGATATTTTCAATTGAATCATGAGCGTTGCCGATAAGGTTGATTAAAACCTGTGAAATCAGATTCTGGTCAGCAAAAATTTCCAGATCAGGTTCTTTTACAGAAAAAGACAATTCAAATTTATCCTTTTTTACCTGCGAGTCATAAAGTACCTCTAACCGGTTAAACAGATCAGCAATCCTGAAAAGTTGCTTTTCAGGCTCTGGTATCCTTGTCAGCTTCCGGTATGATTCCACAAATGACATCAGGCCTTTTCCCTGGTCTTTTATGACATTTAATCCCTTTAGTGTTGTGGCAATGGTTTTTGAAGTTAACTGATCCGGCAAAACAGGTTGTCCTTCATTACTGTATATATTTGAAAGGCTTTCCGACAGGGATGTGATCGGTGTGATTGAATTCATAATTTCGTGCATAAGGATTCGTATCAGCTTCATCCATGATTCAATCTCTTTTTCATCAAGCTCGTTCTTAATATCCTGGATTGAGAGAATTATAACCTCATCTTTGTTTGTTCCGAATGATGCAGTTTTAAGGGAAAGCTGTATTTCCCCTTTTTCAGTACGGAGCGGGACAAGCCTTCTTTCAGAGGGCCTCAGACTGTTTATCGTCTGAAACAATCTTGTATCAATCCGTTCTATTTGTTTTATGTGAGTCAGTACATCAGTCTGAAGAAAGTTCCTTGCAGATGAATTGGAATTAAGAACGAAGCCTTTTTTATCAAAAGTGATAATTCCGATTGCCAGGTGTTCAATTAAAATACGGAAGTATTGTTCCTGGTTCCTGTTATCAATCTTTAGCTTCTTTATCTGTTCATTTACCCTGTTCATATTCTTATAGATTTCCTTCACGGTTATGTTTTTCTCCTCAACAGAAAAGGAGAGGCTGGAATCGTCATTTCTGATGGAATCAAAGAAATATCTTATTTTTCTGTTCACACCATTCAGGAAATAAATCAGATTTATTGTCATGACCACAATTGCAAGAATGCAAATAAGATTTATCCGCAAAGATTTGCCAGTAGTTATTAAATATCCTGTCAGCACTGAAAGGATTACAATAATCAAAACTCTTACAATCAGATTAATGTACAGGTTTTTACTTATCATTTTGCTGCTTTTTAAATCTATTATACAAGGTCTGCCTTGTAATTCCCAGCTGTTCTGCAGCTGCTGTTAAATTGCCATTATTGTTTTCAAGCGCTATCCGGATCATTTCCCGCTCCATCACCTCAAGAGTGGTGAAAGAGTTACTTCCCGGAAATGCAGATGCAGGCTTAAGGTACAGATCTTCAGGCTTTAAAACCGATGAATCACTTAATATCACAGCCTTTTCAATTGTATGCTGAAGCTCACGGACATTACCAGGCCATGAATAATGAAGAAGCTTATCGACCGCCTGTCGGTTGATTTTAATTTCAGGCTTCTTGTATTTAAAGGTATATTTCTTAAGGAAGAAATTCCGTCAGGATTATAATATCATTTCCCCTATCTCTAAGAGGAGGCATGTCTATTTGGATCGTATTTATCCTGTAGAGCAGATCTTCCCTGAATAGTCCTTCTCTTATCATACTTTCAAGGTTCCTGTTTGTGGCGCATATCAGCCTGATGTTAGTCTGAACAGGTTGGTTTGATCCGATTCGTGTTATCTGGCGGTTTTCGATCGCAGAAAGAAGCTTGGACTGAAGATGGATCGACAGGTTTCCTATTTCATCCAGAAAGAGAGTTCCCTTGTGGGCCAGTTCGAATTTCCCCTGCCGGCTTTCATGAGCATCGGTAAAAGATCCTTTTACGTGACCGAACAGTTCACTTTCGAAAAGAGTTTCGCTCAGTGAACCGATATCAACACTTACCAGTACTTCACCCGATCTCCCTGAAAGATGGTGAATTTCCTGGGCTATAAGTTCTTTCCCGGTGCCATTTTCTCCGGTTATAAGAACATTGGCATCAGTTTTCGCCACTTTCCTGACAAGATTCAGGATTTTTACGAGTTGTGGTGAGGAGCCAATTATAAATTTTTGTTCACGGTTTATCTCTTTTTTAAGTTCTGTCTCGCGCTCTTTCAGGCTGGTGACTTCCTGTTTCGAGAGGTTAAGCAGCAGGGCGAGCTTCAGTGTAGCAATAAGCTTTTCGTTGTCCCATGGCTTAAGCACGAAATCAGAGGCACCAGCCTTCAATGCTTTAACTGCTGTTTCAACATCACCGTAAGCAGTGATCATTACAACGGAAACATCGGGGTTTATTTCCTTTATCTTGTTAAGCCAGAAGATCCCTTCATTTCCGGAATTTGTTCCTGCCCTGAAATTCATATCGAGGATAACAAGATTAAAATCCTTCTTTTTCAGTTCCGATGGAATCTGGTTCGGATTTGATAGACAGGAGATCTCCCCGAATACCGGTTTCAGAAGTATCTCCAGCGCGCTCAGGATGCTTTTGTTATCATCTACTACCAGGATGTTGCCATTATGTTCAGCCATTTTCTGATTACTACCTATTGTTTTGCCTATTGAATTAATTTATTTATAACCACAGATTACACGGATTGCCACGGAGAAGAAACACGGAGTTAATCAAATGCAAATCCGTGAAAACCCGTGAAATCCGTGGTTAAGGTAAATAAAAACAAAACAGTATCAATAAATCGTAAAATTAATTTACGGATTAATGTAAAATTAATTTACTTCCGATGATGATAAAAATATCTATATAAATGTTTATCAAGCTATTATATATTTGGCACATTAATAGTGGGTATTAAGAAAAAACTGTCAATGATCATTTCAAATCTTAAAAATGCATTAAGGAGCATTTCGAGGAATAAGGTTCAGTCATTCATAAGTATTATTGGATTGAGTATAGGGCTTGGATGCATCATACTCCTTATGGCATTAATACTTCATGAAAAATCGTTCGACCGCTTCATACCCGATCACAGGAACCTTTACCGGATTGTTTTCGGGCAGTCTGGCCTTACCCAATATCCTCTTGCTGAGAAAATGAAGGAAGAATTTCCGGAAGTAAAAGATTTCTTCAGGTTTAATCAGACAAACAGAATCGAGCTCAGAAATCAGAAGAACGAGCTGGTAAGGGACAGGAATTTCGGATTTTCTGATCCTTCCATTTTTAAGATCCTTGGCGTCAGGCTTATCTCAGGCGACCCGGCCAGTTCAGTCAGCGATGTGGCTATTGCCGAAACAATCGCCCGGAAGTATTTCGGTAATTTATCACCTCTGGGATCAGTGTTAAAGGTAAAACTCAACGACAGTATTATCGCCATGACTGTATCGGGAGTCTACAGGGATTTTCCCACGAATTCAACCCTGAATCCAATGTTCATAGCAGATATAAAACTGGCCGAAAATTTGAATTTGCAATTCCAGAAAACTCTTGGAGATTATGGGACTGAGATGAGCAGCCTGAATTGGAAATATAGTGAATTTCTCTCTTATGTGTTAATTGATAAAAATGCTGACAGCAAGTCACTTGCTGCCAAAATCGGAAAGTACAAAGAGCTGATGGACAATGAAGATATCAAGGACCTGGAATACTCCCTCCAGCCGGTCCGTGATATTTATTTAAAATCAGAGAATCTTGGAGGGAGCAGGTTCTTGAGAGCGGGTAACGCAAATGAGCTTAAGTACTATGAGGCAATTTCCTTTCTTATCTTATTAATATCAGCCCTTAATTATGTCCTCCTGACCCGGGCCTCAACATCAGAAAGACTTCATGAACTTGGTACCAGGAAAGTATTCGGAGCATCAGAAAGGACATTAAGGAGACAGATTATCCTGGAGGCAAATCTTGTTGCGATTCTGAGCCTGATCCCGGCTGCATTAGTTATTGATTTCGGGATCTCATTTATTGATTCAACTCTGAATAAGACCTTGAGCTCGGATATTTTCAGCAATCCTGTTATGTGGTTGCTCCTGATATCTGTTGTACTAATTACAGGCACTTTGTCTGGCTTCCTGATCGGTTATAGTTACTCCAGGATTCCGGCAGGCCGGTTACTTTCAGGCAAATCTTCAGCAGGTTCCGGTTCGAAACGATGGAACTATTCATTCCTAATGTTTCATTTCACAATCTTTGTTATACTAGTTTCAGGGGTAATTGCCGTATCAAAGCAAATTAAGTATTCAATGACCGGCTATACTGGAATTAATCCCAGGAATGTTCTGGTAACCCGCCTTAATACAGATGAGTTAAGGAAAAGTTTTACGGCAATTTGTGATGAGGTAAAAAAAATTCCGGGTGTTCAAAGTACTGCCGGCGGCACATTTATCCCTCCTTTTGGCAATTATCTGCCCATAAACCTGGCAACACCGGAAGGTAAAAAAGAAAGATTCGATGGTCTCATAATGGGTGAAGGGATGATTGAACTTCTTGGAATTGAAGTTATTGATGGCTCTTCATTCGGTCTATACAAGCCGGGACCTCCAGAAGTTTTGTTCAATGAATCTTCTGCAAAAATGTATAATGTAAAAGCAGGGGAAAATTTTCTGGCGTTCAAAGTCAGAGGAATTGTAAGGGATTTTCATGCCCATTCACTCCACACTCTAATCCAGCCGATGGTCATTCTTCAGCAGAATCCCGACAAGATGGGACTCATTGCTATTAAAACAACCGGAAATAACGATGAAGCAATAATAAAAAGACTAAGGGAATTATATACCCAAATTTCACCTGATGAAATATTTGAAACCAGTTATCTGACTGACGATATAGAGAATTTTTATGGACAGGAAAGCAACCAGTCGCGGATCATAGCTGCATTTTCGGCACTTGCAGCAATCCTTGCCATGATGGGTTTGTTCGGAATTTCCCTGATCACCATTTCAAAAAGGAAAAAGGAAATCGGGATCAGGAAGGTCAATGGGGCATCAATAACTGAAGTCTTACTGATGCTGAATGCCGATTTTATCAAATGGGTGCTGGTCTCAATAGCTATTGCAGTACCGGCATCCATTTATCTGTTTTCGAAATGGCTGGAAAGGTTTGCTTACAGGACTGAACTGAGTTGGTGGATCTTTGGTCTTGCCGGTCTGTCAGCAGTTTTAATAGCCTTGTTGACTGTCAGCTGGCAGAGCTGGCGGGCGGCGACGAGGAATCCGGTAGAATCGCTCCGGTATGAATAATCAACCCCCCAACCCCCCAAATGGGTGGCTTTAAATACGTGACAAAGAATTAATATGAGACAAGTTATTAAAAATATTATAAGGAATTTTACTACCAGACCTGCAATTAATCTGATAAATCTGACAGGCCTTTCATTAAGTCTCGCAGTTGTAATAATCCTTGCTGTGTACTGTTATAGTGAACTCACAACCGACAGATATCATAAGAACGGCGACAGGGTTTATCTGTACGTAAAATCATCGGGAGGTATTTATACACCAGGTGTTCTTAAAGAAACAATTAACAATAAGATCCCTGGTGTAGAAAACATTGTAAGAATTGTCGGATCATGGGAACAACCTGTATTTGAAGCAGAAGGAGGTGAACCTATTACAAGTGACCTCCTTTTCGCAGATGACGGTTTCTTCAACCTGTTTTCCTATAATGTCGTTGATGGAGATTTGCGCTCAGCTCTAAGCGAACCAATGAACGTTATATTAACCAGTTCACTTTCAGAAAAATTATTTGGGACTACCCGTTCAGTTGGCAGAAATTTTAAGGTGAACAACGACAAATTACTTACTGTAAGCGCAGTAATCGATGAGCCCAAGGCAAATACCTGCCTGAATTTCAGCGCACTTACATCTATAGAAACCAGAAGAATTGTACAGGGTAACAGTGCTAGTGGTGAATTTACGGAATGGGGTTGGAACAATTTTCAAACCTTCTTCCTGCTTGAGAAGAACGCAGAGCCGTATAAAGCAATAAAATCGATAGCTGAATTTGTACCAGAGAAGGAGAAGAGCAATTATAAAGATAATGGTGCAAGTCTTACCAGGCTTGAAAAAGTATATTTTTCCAGATTCACACTATTTGGAGCTGATTATATAAGATTCGGGAATAAAGGGAAGGTAATGATTCTTTTAGTAGTAGCGACTCTGGTACTGTTTGTAGCTTTGGTTAATTACATAAATATTTCCTCTTCCCAATGGAACACAAAGATCAAGCAGACTGGATTGATGAAAGTCCTTGGAGCAAGAAAACCTGAACTTATGAAGAACATGCTCGCCGAATCGTTCATCTTTTTTCTTGCTGCTCTGGTAATCGGGATGCAAATTGTCGGGATGGTTAGTCCCAGCCTAAGCAATTTCGCAGGGATCCGGTTCGACACAGGACTTCTTTATTCCGGAGGTTTTATTTTATTTTCATTGGTAACGGTACTTATACTTAGTATTACTTTCAGTATAATTCCGGTAATAAAGCTCTCATCATCAAGGGCAGTTGACAACCTGAAGAAGAGTGTCAGCTTCGAGAAGAAAGATTTCTCATTCAGCAGTATTCTCGTTACAGTTCAGTTTACAATCGCCATTTCACTTATAGCTTTTACTCTTATTGTCCAGAAGCAGGTAAAGTTTGGAAGTGATAATATGGGGATTAAAACCGATAAAATAATAGGGATCAAGCTTTCACAACAGCTGGGACAAAAAAAGGAAGCTCTGAAAAATTTGTTGCAGGATAAGCCTTTTGTAAGCAGTATTTCCTTCTGTCAGTACTTTCCGGGTAAGGTGATTTCTCAATGGGGAGTGGATCTGCAGATGAATGGGGAGAAAAAGCAGGTCAATTTCCATACTTTCAATGCAGAGCCTGAGTTCTTCACAATGATGGGATTGCAATTGGTAAAGGGTCGATTTTTTACGAATGATCTATTAACAGATAAATATAAAATTATTGTTAATGAGTCGTTTGCAAGGGATAATAAAATTGATGACCCCCTTGGTGGTAAGATTTTTGGTTTTGACGGAAATGAATATGAAATTATTGGTATTGTGAGGGATTTTCATTTCGAATCTTTCAATTCTCCTATCTCTCCACTGGCAATATTGAGCGGGAATTCTTATTCATATTGTCTTGTTAACCTTAACACCCATGATTTCAGTACTTTAAAAAAATCGCTGGACGAGATAAAAAATATTACATCAGGGCTCTCTCCTTCTTTTCCGGTTGAGATAAGCTTCTTTGACCAGGCTGTTGAAAACATGTACAGATCTGAACTTCAGTTCCGGAGAACGTTCTCGGTATTCTCAGGCTGTGCTATCCTTATCAGCTGTCTGGGGATATTAGCTCTCTCATTGTTTACCTGCCAGCGTCGTGTGAAAGAAATTGGGATCAGGAAAGTAAATGGTGCAAGGATATCTCAGATCCTCTATCTTTTGAATCGCGATTTCTTACGATGGGTTCTTATTGCTTTTGTGATCTCGGTACCATTATCATGGTATGCAATGAACAGATGGCTGCTGGGCTTTTCATATAAAACAGAAATAAGCTGGTGGATATTTGCAATATCCGGAATAGCGGCTATGACAATTGCATTACTTACTGTCAGCTGGCAGAGCTGGTGGGCAGCGGCGAAGAATCCGGTCGAAGCTCTAAGGTATGAGTAAACAAGATTAAAGACAAAAGACAAAAGGCTCAAGACAAAAGTAAAAAGTAAAAAGACAAAAATCACAAGAAAACTTGAGAATGCTAAACTTCAGACTTATTCTCCGGAATCTTTTCCGGATCAAAAGTTTTACTATCTTAAACATCACTGGTCTTGCAATAGGGCTGGCATGCGCTATTGCGGTAATAGTCTGGGTAAAGAATGAATTAAGCTACGATAAACACCTCCCCGATTCTGATCGTATCTACCGGCTAACCTTTGAAACCAATTTCAATGGCAACCGGATTCACTTTGCCCGATGCTATGAAACCTGGATCTGGGAGATGCCAAAAACTTTTCCTCAGATTGAGCAGATGGTAAGACTCGAACCTTACAGGCTGGCTGCAATAAAAGCAGGAGAAAACAAATTTTACTCCGATAGGGTATTCTCTACAGATACAAATTTTTTCAAAGTCTTCAATATCGGTTTACTATCCGGAGATTTAGAAAAAGTCTTAAGTGAACCAAATTCTGCTGTCATTTCAGCATCCCTTGCAAACAAGTGTTTCGGGAACACTAATCCTGTCGGACAGCCAATAATATTATCTGGAGAACAGGATACTAAGTTCGGTACCTTTATAATCAAAGGTGTAATGAAAGATAATCCTGCTAACTCACATATACATTTCGATGTTCTGACATCATTTGCTAAACCGGAAAATCCTCCATACTGGGCTTATGTTTATATTCTATTAAAGAAAAAAACTTCTCCCGATGATATCTTATCTCAGTACCCTGCTTTCCTGAAGGATGTAGTAAAAGTAAATGATCTGAACAACTATACTCCATTCCTGCAGAAAATAACAGATATTCATCTTTATTCAAATAAAGACAGGGAATTAGAGGCTAATGGAAATGTCACAGGAATCTTTCTTTTTATTATAATCGCATTTGTACTGCTGGTTGTGTCCTGGGTGAATTATTATAACCTTAACAGTGCCAGATTACTGACACTTCAAAAACAGATTCATATACAGCGCATTACAGGGGCAAATAACAGGCTTATTGTATTGCAGACATTAGCTGAATCTGCATTATGCGTGGTATTGTCCCTGATTCTTGCAATTATTTTACTTGACTTAGCGGATAGTCCGGCAAGAACTGTTTTCGGCTTTAATATACTACCTGGAGGATATTCCGATATATTACGTAATTGGTTATTAATATCTTCACTGCTTATCATTTTGTTGTTTGCCGGCAGTCTGCCAGTAATAATCTATATCGTATCAGGGCGGAACTCATCTCAGGGGTTCAGAGAAATCAGGTATAAAAGAAATCAGGGAATCTCATCTTATGGAATATTGATGACAGCACAACTCTGTCTTTCAATAATATTAATGGTATCTTCCATTACGATATATAAACAGAATAAATTCATGCTGTCACGAAGCCTGGGTGAAATGAATTCAGAAATATTAAGTTTCAAGCAGCAGAATTGGGAATCCAGATCTAAATACACGGCAATTCGTAACAGGGCAATGCAGAACCCACTTGTAAAAAGCTTTTCTGCTGCAATGGAACAGCCTTCAGGTGAAACTCTTGATGCCCTGAAGGTTGAGTCGACAGGCATTAAAGATAACCTTGAAGAAAAAGAACTTTTTGTAATGCCGGCAGAAGATAATTTTCTCGAGTTTTTCAATATCCCCCTGATTGCAGGCAGGAACTTTTCTCCTTACAATCCCGATCGGAAAGGAGAAGATTACATACTTAATGAAACTGCATTAAAACGCCTGGGATGGAGTGCTGAGGAGGCAATAGGGCAACCTTTTAAAATAGCCTTTGACACCCCTGATATATTTTTCGGAGGGACGGTTGTCGGAGTGGTTAAAGACTTTAATTTTAATACCGTTAAACAGGAAATCAAACCATATGTCCTGTTTCAGAAACCAATCTTTTATATCTGTTTCCTTGTAAGGGTGGATTCTGCAAGAAGAGAGGAAGCAATTGCCGGTCTCAAAAAAATCTGGAGCGAGGAGTTGCCTGATTATCCTTTTCAGTATGAGTTTCTTGATGATGTTTACAAAACTGCATATAAAAAGGAAATTTCGCAGGGAAAAATGACGGCATTCTTCTCCGTTTTGGCTATAATAATTATTTGTTTCGGACTCTTTTCAATAACATCAGTTCTAGTTGCGAGGCGTACCAAAGAGATTGGCATTCGTAAAGTAAATGGTGCGAAGATTATGGATGTACTGTTAATACTGAACTCAGGATATATCAGGATGGGAGCAATTGCTTTTATAATTGCAAGTCCTGCTGCATGGTATATTATGAATAAATGGCTTCAGAACTTTGTCTACAAAACTGAAATAAAATGGTGGGTATTTTTAGTAGCGGGAGCAATTGTATTTGCTGTTACTTTAATAACGGTTAGTTTGGAGAGCTGGCGGGTGGCAACCAGGAATCCTGTTGAAGCTCTCCGATATGAGTAAAAGATTTCCCAATCCCCAAATAGTCAACCCCCCAACCCCAAAATTAGGGGGGCAAGAGGAAGTAAAAGATAGAATATGAATAGAGGGCTATTATAAATTAATTAAATAAAAAAGTGAGATTTAATCAGATAATAAGAGGTTTCATAAGAAATCCCCTGAATAGTTTGATAATTTTAGTCAGCCTGGCAATAGGAATGGCCTGTACCAATATCATAATACTCTTTATTTCAAGGGAACTAAGTACAGACAATTTTCAGGAAAACAGAGACCATATTTATCAGCTTAAATGTGATGATCCTTTCAACAGAGGGGTACAAATGTCAAACTGCCGGAAGGGCGGCGCGGAATATATCAGGGAAAATTTTCCACAGGTTGAAGATTTTTGCCGTATAAGATACGGAAGGGCTCAGAAAGTAGAAGCAGGCAACCAGATATACAACGATAATCTTTCAGTATTCGAGACTTCAGCGAACTTTTTTAATATATTCTCATACAGGCTGCTGACTAATAATGCGAACACAGTACTGGCAACAAAAGACGATATTGCCATTTCGGAGGAACTGGCGCAAAAATATTTTGGAGAAAACCTTCCTGTCGGCAGGATATTGACCATTATTAATGGCAATTCAAAAACGGATTTTTTCGTGAAGGGGATCTTCAGAAAGCCTTTTGAAAATACCCAGTTCCAGTTTGACATTGTAAAATTAGCTGAAGATACTGAGAGGTACGCTTTTCTTCTGTTAAAAAAAAATGCGGATCCTGTCGGCCTTGAAAAGCTTCTTGCTGAAGCGAAAGATAAAATTCCTGTATTCCAGGACGGAACACCCGGCAAGTACTACCTGAAGAGTTTTAAAGAAACATATTTTGACACCTCTGAATATTCCCTGCTTGGCAATAAAAGAGATAAGTCCGATATCCGGATAGCGATGATAATAGGACTGATGATTATTTGTGTTGCCTCTGTAAATTATCTCGGCCTGATTAACAACAAATTGTACGATAAATCTCCTGAATTTTATATCAGGCGTATAAACGGAGGCTCAAGAACCAGAATTATAGCAGATTTTATGATTGAAAACCTGATAATCATCGTAATTGCCTTTTTATTGAGCCTGGAAATTATTTCATGGATCATTCCACTATTTAATGATCTGACAGGATCCTCTATCGATGTAACTTACTTAACCAGACCTTATTCCTTCATGATCATGTTATCTGTGGTACTCTTTCTTTTGCTTGCCACATTACTCTTTACTGTTAATAAGTTAAATAAACAGACAACTTCCTCAACCCATAAAGTAACAATGGATAAAGGGAGGGAAATTGTTAAAATTCCTGCATTCAATATATTCCAGCTGATTGTTACAATTGTTTTGTTGATTTGTTCAGTCACCATTTTGAAACAAATAAGTTATATCACAAATAAAGAAATAGGCATCAATAAAGATGTTATCGAAGTAAAAATACCTGAGAACTATTCCGGTCAGACCGGGGTTTTCAAAGAAGAATTGCTTAAATATTCATCTGTTGCCTCCATTTCTGTAACAACTGCTTCTCCGTTGCTGGAATGGATTCTGGCCTCCTTTCATTACACCGAAAATGGAGAGGACAAACAATATTCACCCAAGATCTTCAGGGGAGATGAAAATTTTATCAGTACTCTTGGATTAAGCCTTACCATAGGAAGAGATTTTTCAGGCAATATTAATTCAGACAAGAATAACTGTATTATTAATGAGTCATTTGCAGGATATTTTTCAGGAAGAAATCTCATAGGTGAAAAACTGCCGGGATATGAAAATCTGACTGTGATCGGCATAGTTAAGGATTTTAATTGTTCAGGATTAAAAGATGCAATTTCCCCGGGTGTAATAATATTTGACAATTCCGGAAGTCATTTGCTTGTTAAGCCATCTGCCGGGCAATTACTGTCTGTAAGAAATTCAATATCTGAAATATGGCAAAAACTTATTCCGGATTTGCCTCTTAATATTGAATCGGTAAAGGAGAGATATGAATGGTATCATCGTTCAGATACAAATTTTGCAAAGCTTATCGTAAGCTGTTGTTTAATAAGCCTGTTTTTATCTATGATAGGCCTGTTTGCAATCTCATTTCATTCTTGCAGGAAACGCACTAAAGAAATAGGTATCCGTAAGATAAACGGGGCAACAATTTTCGGGGTGCTGACATTGCTCAACAGAGATTTTCTGAGATGGCTGATTTTTGCCTTTGTCATAGCAAGTCCGATAGCCTGGTACATTATGCACAAATGGCTTCAGGGTTTTGCTTACAGAACAGAACTCAGCTGGTTGATTTTTGCGCTGGCAGGGATTTTTGCTCTGGTTACAGCTATTGTCACAGTGAGCTGGCAGAGCTGGAGGGTAGCAACAAGGAATCCGGTTGAAGCTCTCCGATACGAATAGTGAGGAGAGCTGAAACACTGATCGAAGCGTCAGTGTTGAAGCATTTAGGTATAAATAACAGTAATTTCTTACATTTATAGTAAAAATCTATAAATGATAAAGAACTACCTGATCCTCACCCTCAGAAACCTGAAGTCGAACAAAGGATATTTCATTATTAATCTCCTGGGATTAACAATCGGTATAACCTCTTTTATCCTGATAACATTATGGATAAAAGCAGAAACATCGTACGATAAATTCCATAAAAATGCCCAAAATATTTACAGAGTCGATTATCTTCTTTATGAGGAAGGTATTCTTGAACAGCATTCTGCGGCAGGATCGTCCGGAGTCGGAAAAGAGATTAAGAACATGTTTCCTGAAGTAGAAGACTATACCAGGTTTTATCGGACTGAGAGCCTGGTAAAATACGGCGACAAAACCTTTAAGGAGAAAAACATTCTGTATGCACAATCATCTTTCTTTGACATTTTTTCATTTCCTCTTTCAGAAGGAAAGCCTGATTCCAGTATTCTCGCAATAAATCATGCCGTAATTACTGAAGAGACTGCCAGGAAATATTTCGGTAATGAAAATCCTATCGGAAAAATGATAACTATTGATGGGGCCAACGATTTCGAAGTGGCAGGAATTGTAAAATCAATACCAGGAAACTCACATTTTAAATTTGATATTCTGCTCTCTTACGAAAATCTGATAAAGAGCTCGAGAGGTTGGGATAATTCATGGGTCAGCGAAAGGGTTTACTCTTACATTCTAATGACCCCCGGGGCTGATGCAAAAGCACTGGAGAGGAAATTACCTCAGATTCCGGAAGCCTTTATCGGGAAATTTATGAAAGAAGCATTCTTCCTGCTGGAATATAAGCTGGTAAAACTTACTGACATTCATCTGCATTCTTCTGTAAATAACGAACTGGAAGTTAACGGCAATTACCGGAGTGTAGTGTCACTGGGTATTGTTGCCTTGCTAGTCCTGCTGATCGCTTTTGTAAATTATATCAACCTGGCCACGTCAAGGTCAATAGAACGGGCTCATGAGGTTGGCATCCGGAAGGTGACAGGAGCATCAAAACGGGATCTTGTTTTCCAGTTCCTTACAGAGTCGGCAATATTAAACCTGATTGCACTGATTATCAGCGTCACCGGTGTTCTTCTTTTGCTTCCATTCTTCAAGCAGGTTATGCAAAGCCCGTTGCAACTTGATTACTTTATGGTTCTGCTTCTCTTCATTCTGCTTTTTGTTTCTGGATCACTGTTCACCGGATTGCTCCCGGCGATTTACATTTCGCATTTTGCACCCGGCCTCGTTTTGAAAGGGAAGAATCCAACAGAAGCCCGATGGGTAAGACTTCTGAAAAATTTTCTTGTCGTTTTCCAGTTCACCGTCTCAATAATCTTAATTACAGGCACTATCATAATTTACCGCCAGGTTAATTTTATGCGCAATCACGACCTCGGATTCAATAAGGAAGGATTAATAGTCCTTGATGGTCCGAGAATACTCAGGGCAAATACGTATGAATCATACATGAAAACCCTCGAATCATTTAAGAACGAAATATTAGCGCTGTCAGGCGTAAGCAATATGACAGCCTCCTCAAATGTTCCCGGAACCGAGATCAAAAATTCACGTGTCTTCGGGATCCCGGTGGAGGGGCGTAACACAGAAAAAAGGATTGATGTATATTATATTGATAATCATTTTTTTGATACTTATGGTCTGACTCTCAGGGCAGGTGAAAATTACCAGCCATCCATTGAAGAGGAATCGAATAAAATTATATTAAATGAGGCTGCCCTTCCCTATTATGGTTTTGAGGAACCGGTAAGCACTGTTGGGAAAATACTGAGAGGAGGCAAACAGGAGGTCACAATAAAAGCTATAGTAAATGATTTTAATCAGCAATCGCTCAAACAATTACCAAGCCCAATCGCATTTTTCAATCAGCCGGCAAATAACTTTTACACAATCAAGGTCAATATGACCGGGATAGAACATCTTTTACCTGAATTGGAGAAGATCTGGACTTCACATTACCCGGGAAATCCATTTGACTACTTTTTTCTTGACGATTTTTACGATGAACAATACCGTGCAGACAAGCGTTTCAGCGGATTGTTCCTGGCAAGTTCAATACTGGCAATAATTATTGCCTGCCTGGGGCTGTCAGGTCTTTCCGCCTATGCTATTATAAGACGAACCAAGGAAGTCGGGATCCGAAAAACAAATGGTGCCAGGATACTTCAGGTTTTGATCCTGTTGAATAAAGATTTTGTGAAATGGGTCGGGATTGCATTTGTAATAGCTGTTCCGGTTGCCTGGTTTATTATGAATAAATGGCTGGAGAACTACGCTTACAGGGTAGAGCTCAGCTGGTGGATTTTTGCAATTGCCGGGGTTATTGCCCTTGTCATAGCTTTGATTACAGTTAGCTGGCAGAGCTGGAGGGCGGCGGTAAGGAACCCGGTGGAGGCGTTACGGTATGAATAAGCAACCCCCTCTCCCTTCGGGATCTCCCCCAGGGGGGAGAAAATGCAGTAAAGCTTACTGGATTTCATTTCCCCCCGTGGGGGAAATTCAAAGGGGGTTTATTATTTAGGAAAAGTACGAAGAGGCACATACGAAATTGGTTCATTATTTTCCGGAATGATATTCTTGTAATGCTCAAATCTTTCGAGAACCTCACTAACAAATGCAACCGATTCCTTTCCCTTGAAATAGCCGTACTTTACTACAATGTCGTTATAATATTGAGGTTCCGATTTTTTCAATATCCATACTGCTACATTTCCATCCCATATATGGGGATCCATTCCATTTTTTTCGGCGAGCTTCATGGCATCCAGAACGTGGCCTGGTCCGGCATTATAGGATGCCAGGATAAATTTGGTCCGTTCATTGTCATCAGGTATCATGGGATCGAAAATGTTATGCAGCCAGTTAATGAACTTCGCTCCTGCCTTAATGTTGTTTTCAGGAGATGATGTGATATCGATACCTAAATTTTTGCCGGTTTCAGGCATTACCTGCATAAGACCATAAGCTCCTACCCTTGAAATAACATCAGGCATGAACCTTGATTCCTGGCAGATCAGAGAAGCCATAAGACGCCAGTCCCAGTGTATCGTTGCGCTGTATTTCTTTATCAGATCATCCCATTGTGATACCTTTCCGGTTGTTATTGCATAATAATTGCTTTTCACTATTGCATTGGAACGGGAGTTCTTAAAGTATTTGGAGTAAAGAAGGGCAAACGTCTGAGTCTTTTTGAAATTAACAATCCATTGATCAAGTTCCTTCTCAAGCTGTTCTGAATTTGTTTTCCTGATTCCCCAGGCGAGATTCTGTGGATTGCCTAATTCTGTAGCCACATCTATTTCCGGGAAATATGTGGCATTTACCGATGCAAGATTTTCATCGCAAACGGCATAGCTGATCTCTCCTTTGTCGACAAGTTCTATAAGCGCTTCTGCTTCAAAAGGCACCTCGATAATAGTTATAGGCTGGTCTATCTCTTTTGAGAGCTGACTGAGGAGCCCGGAATGAGAAGAGCCCTTCTGAACATAAATGTTCTTGTTTGCCAGGTCGGAATGTTTCCGGATCATTTTGCTTTCAATAGCAGAAGAAGACATTTTTTGCCATCTGTGGGGTTTTCGCTGAACAAGAACCTGCCTGGTGCTGTCGATGGGTTCCGTAAACCGGATTTCATCTTTTCTGGTTGGAGTAACTGTCAGTCCCATAGCAAGGAGATCAACCTGACCACCTTTAAGCATTCTGAAGGCATTTTCAATACTGTTTTCTGAAACAATCTCAATATCAACACCGAGGTGATCTGAAAAGGCTTTAAGAAGCTCATAATGGAATCCCATCGGCTCACCCTTGTAAAGGAAATAGTTCGTTGAATTGAAATCAGTTACGGCAACAAGCTTCCCTCTTGCCATGATTGAATCCAGATCGAATGCAGCTGAATCGTTTTTGTCCTTGTTAGTTGGATTTTCGGAACATGAAAAAAACAGAGTCCCGGTTATTGTCAGAAGAATAAGTAACTTTTTTATCAAAAAAAATTGTTTTTGTTAACCATTAACTTATTTGTTGCGGGGCAAAGATACAACAATTTTTTCAATCATAAAAAGTCCATGCTAGGCCATACCGTAACATCCTGATATTCATGGGATAGGTTGGAACCTGATAGTAATCGTAGCCCATGAATCCCGAATTAACATGGTCGAACATAACGAATATCCTTGTTCGTCTGAGCTTGAGATTAATGAAGACATTTATAAACGGATAATTGCCGGTTTGCACCTTATCCTGTCTGTAAAACCTTCCGGTTGCCGGCATATAGGAATATGGATAGTAAGGAGTATGATACAGTACTTCAGCTCCTATCTGTGTATTAAGCTGACCGTCCGTCTTTTTAAAATTGAAAAGATGCTCGAAATAGCCGGTTGCCCTTACAGTTGCAAGAGGAAGATCAAGCACCTCCGCATTGCTGCTCTTTTGAACAAGCAAATCGGTGTTCAGATGGAATTTCCATGCCCTGAAGTCCTTTTTCGCATATAATGACGCTACTGATAGACCTCCGGTATGCTGGGAAGGCATAGCCAGTGTATCGAAATCCGTATAATTGTCAATTATGGCATAATTGAATCTTAATTCCATATTACGCGCAGGATAGGAAAAGCTGGTACCAAGATCAATCCTGAATTCCTTGCTCAAACTATTCTGCCATTCAAAATGGTTACTTCCCCACTGCTCATACCAGAATGATGGCTGCCGGTTTGCTACAGATCCGTTTATCTTCCATGAAGCAACTCCCTTCTTCCAGACGAACGATTTGGAAATGACTCCGTTAAGATTGAAATCCCCGAACCTGTAACCGGTCAGAAACAGTTCACCTGTCGCCATCCAGTAGAATTTATCTCCAATATTGTTATACAGTTTTCCTATCAGTATGTTGTTGTGTTTCCGCCATACAGAGGTATCAGCAAGGAGAGTATCGTGAGCCGACACTATCTGGCTGTATTTAAATAATTCATTTCTGATCCCTACACCTCCGCCAAGTCTGAATTTGCGGGTTTCATCCGTTGCAAAATCAAATCTGACGGTGTTTTTTATGCTGCGTGCATAAAGTGAGTCGAAAGTTTGAGTTGAATCTGAATATACCGAAGTATAAAATCCCGATAAAGGGTTATCATCGGAATATGTCCGCCTGTTTCCATCAATAATAAAGATATGTGAAAATATGCCGCTCAGTTTAAAGGATTTGGGATCAGTGGTTTTTGTGCTATCTTTCAATGCAGGCTGCCTGCTTCCAACCGTGTAGTGCTGTACAAGCATCAGATTCCTGTTTTTAAGGTAGCTTCGTGCTTTATCAAGTCCGCCCAGATTGACTTCAACATTCTTTGGGGCGAGCGTCTCAAGCTGGATTTTGTTTTTAATGCCTCCATTCTCATTTGTCGTAAGGTTATTCAATCCGGCTGCAAAATAGGCTTTATATCTGTCGCCGCGGTATGAACCGTAAAAAGCGAAATCCTTGTCATCTGCCCGCTGGTAGCTGTACTGTCCGAGGTTATAAACTACATCATAAACAAGCCCGAAGTTCAGCTTCCTGTTTACGTTCTGAGAATGTCTGATCCTGAAGGTCTGTTCAGCCATATCGCGGGGCCCTCCCAATGTCCACACAAATTCCGTGAATGGGATCTGTGTATTCATAAAGTGATACTTTTCGGGCTGGTACATAAGAGGATAGTAATAATTGTACAGGAATTTATCCGGATCTGTCACCCTGTCAAAAAAGTTAAACTGATAGAATGGAAGACCATAGCTGCCCAGGGTGGCATTCAGGGGGGAAAACTTGTCAGCCAGCCTGTACTGGTGAAATAGGGAAAAAACTGTGTCAAAAGGGATTTTAACCTCTTCGGTAAGATCGGGTGAGAGAATCCACTGTTCAATGATCCTGGGCTTGATTGTATCCTGCTTTTGAGCAATTAAACCCGACGAAAATCCGATTAAAACTAATATTGCAATATTTCGCCTCATCAGCGGCAAATATAGGAATTATAAAGAAAATAGATGCTGTATCATAAGTGTTTTAACCACCCCGTCATCCGTCAGATTACGTATGATACCCCTCCTTTTCAAAGGAGGGGAAAGTGAAGATTAACAATACATTAACTTTCTCCTCCTCACTGAGGAGGAGTACCCCGCCAGCTGGCGGGGGGAGGTGGTGGACCTATGATACAGCCCCTATAAAGCAAAGAATTAAAAATGGTCCCTAATCAACATTATCGTTGAGATACGCATTATTCTCCCTCAGCACAGGTTCCTCGTCATCACCTGTCGAAAGCGTGAATTTTGACACCTTGCTGTTATTTTCCTTGTCGTTGGGTCCGATTGACATATTCCTCCTGACATATGCAGGAACATCCTCAAATGCTTCAATATTCTCTTTAATTATCTTGTTCGACAGACCCTCCTTTTTAAAGAAATTCTGCATATGTTTAACTTTCTGAAGGGTTGTTTTTGGATTTTCCTTACCATCCATATCATCCTGAAGCTTCAATCCTCTGAGCTCTGTTACCTCACCAAAACTCTCAAGATCAAAGTCAAGCTGACCCTGTTTCTCTTCTTCAAGATCAGATATCAAAGATTTTGAAGATCTCTGGTGAACTGATAACGAATCGTCTCCTTTATCCTGAATGACATGTGAGGGAACCGGGTTTTCAGAAGTAAGCAATTCAACCTTCCTGGGTTTCGGTTTCTTGTAAGGCGTCAGGATGCTGTTGGAGGGAAATCCGGTGGCAATGACTGTTACACTTATGTTTTCCCCGAGGTTTGTATCCTGTGATAATCCTCTGATAATAAGGGCATCTTCCGACGATTTCTCATACATATAATCTGTTATCTGACCAAGTTCATCCATTGTAAGCTCGTTGGATCCGGCACCCGAGGAAATGTTTACAAGTATGCTTTTTGCTCCTGTGATATCATTTGAATTCAGCAGCGGGGATGAAAGTGCATTTTCGATGGCTTTCAGAGCCCTCTCTTCTCCCGAAGCCGATCCCATACCCATTATAGCCACTCCGGAATCTTTCATTACAGTCTCCACATCAGCAAAGTCAACATTAATATAGCCCGTCACGGTAATAATCTCAGCAATTCCCTTGACTGCAGTGGTGAGGATATCATCCGCTTTAGCAAATGCAGTTGAGACACCCTGATCGCCGTGGATCTCCCTAAGCTTTTCATTATTTATTACAAGAAGAGAATCAACAAATTCGCTAAGCTGTGAAATACCTTCAATAGCATAACTGATCCTGACTTTCCCTTCCGATTTGAACGGGATTGTCACCACGGCAATTGTGAGTAATCCTGCATCCTTGCATGCCTTTGCGATCACGGGGATTGCACCCGTGCCGGTACCGCCTCCCATTCCGGTTGTCAGGAATACCATCTTTGTATTGCCCGAGATGGCATCCATCACTTCCTTTATATTCTCGATGGCAGCCTGACGCCCCACCTCCGGCTTGCTTCCGGCTCCCCGTCCTTCCGTTATGGATGCTCCCAGCTGCACTTTTACAGGTACAGGGCTCCGGGTGAGAGCCTGATGGTCGGTATTGCAAACCACGAAGTTCACATCCTTTATGCCCTTTTCATACATATGATTTACAGCATTGTTGCCGCCCCCGCCAATTCCGACAACTTTTATAATTGATGATCTTTCGACCGGCAGGTCAAAACTCATTATATCATCTGTCATTGTATTATTTTTTAATTGTTTATGAACAGTACTTTTCATGCAGATACCATATTTGCAACTAGTTAATTTTCTGTTCCTCCACTTCAAACATTTTTGAGATCATAAGTTTGATCTTCTCTGTAATAGGCACTTTGTCATTATGCAAGGTTTCGGGTTCAGCTTCCTGTTCCTCATGAACAGTGTTTTCGACCTTTTCGGTTACAGATTTTTTTATCTTGATATAATCTTCTTTCGTTCCGGCCTCAAATGATTTTTTGTAAGTCTCAAGATGTTCAAACCCACGGATTATAAGGCCCACAGCTGTTGCATACATAGGCTGCTTGATCTCATCGCGCCCATTGCCTGCCAGGTGCTCATTCGGATAACCGATCCTTACGTCCATCGCAGTTTTGAAATTCATGAGTTGGGTTAAGTGTTTCAGCATTGCTCCTCCGCCCGTAATAACCATCCCTGCCGCAAGCTTGTCGGCATAACCCGAATTCTGTATCTCAAAATTCACAATATCAATTATCTCTTCCATTCTCCACTGGATTATACCGGCCAGGCTTCTGAAAGAGATCTCCTTGGGGTTCCTGCCGCTGATACCCGGAATAGCAACCACCTTATCTTCAGGAGCTATATCGCGGAGAGCCGAACCATACTGGATCTTAAGCTGCTCAGCATGACGTTCGAGTATCGCACATCCTTCCTTAATATCTTTTGTGATTACATTCCCGCCGAACGGGATTACAGCAGTGTGCCTGATAATATTGTCATAATATACGGCCAGATCGGTGGTTCCGCCTCCAATATCGACCAGCACCACACCTGCCTCTTTTTCATCGTCGGTGAGAACAGCATCTGCCGATGCCAGAGGCTCGAGGACCAGATCCTTGAGGTTCAAATCGGCTCGCTGTATGCACCTTTCAATGTTCTTTGCCGCAGCAACACGGCCAATAACTATATGGAAATTGGCTTCAAGCTGATGACCGCAGATTCCAATCGGGTTCTTAATACCGGGCTCATTGTCGATAATAAACACCTGAGGAATTACATGGATTATCTCCTCGCCCATTTCAACATGTATCTTGTACATGTCTTCAATAAGCCGGAAGACCTCCTCCTTTTTTATTTCATCATCGAAATTATCGCGCATCTTGGATCCGCGGGTTTTAATGCTTCTGATGTGCTGACCCGCAATACCAACAAAGACATCAGAAAACACAATGCCTGATAATTTCTGGACATCATCAACTGTGGCCTGAATGGCATTTACAGTTTCCTCAATGTTCTGAACAACTCCTCTTCTGACACCTGTCGAAGGAGCCTTGCTGATCCCGAGAATTTCTATTTTGCCTTTCTCGTTTTTTTTGCCGACAATAGTCACAATTTTTGTGGTTCCAATGTCGATCGCTGCTACATACTGTTCCTTTTTGCTCATAGTCTGAAATATGGTTTTTCTTTTTATCTCCGCCTGCAAACGATCTGGTCCTTAAAAGCCAGATTTATCGTTGAATATTTATTCCATCCCACTTCGGGAAGAACTTTGTCATAGAACACTTCAAGGTTGATTAACTTTCCTTCAAAATCACCGGCACTTCCAAGATGAATTGTATGGTTTCCAACTCTGGGGATAAGGTCAATCTCATCATTGCCGTTAACAAAGATCTGGTCAATCTGGGCCGACCAGAAATCATCCCTGTTAATATACTTCACCAGGTAAAAAATATCCTTAAGGATTGAGTTTTTTATACTTGTATCCAGAACACTGACTCCGCTCAGCATAGCCTGGCTAATATTTATGTTCCCTCCGACAATATGGAGCCTGGGGGAATAAAGATTTCTTCTTCTTATAACAACCCCCTCGTCATCAACATAATAATCGCCTCCGTTGTCAGGAATAACACGCATTACAGGAGTGCGCTGATCGCCAATTATGTGTAAAGTGCCGTCGATCGAGATGAATACCTCAGCAGTTTTCAGTTCCCTGTATGCTCTCATTGTATTTTCAATCTCATCCATTTTGATATCCCTTACGGGTTTGCCGATTATATTTCCGTTGCTTCTTAAAATGGTGTTCTGAATGTCTCTTTTCGTTACAAAATGATACTCCGATGAATCTGTAATAGTGATCTCAATCTTTTTACATGGTTTTGAATTGTACCAGTTAGAATAGTAAACAGGCATTATCACAAGGTATAAAGCCGGTATAAGCAATAATATCCTTAATATCCTGCTCATAGGACTCTGCTGTTTTTTAGCTTTTCTTCAATCGGACCTGCAAGTCTGTCAATATCGCCCGCTCCTATCGTAAGAAGGACATCAATTTTATCCGCATCAAGGTTTTCAGTTACCTCATCTGCATTCATAATACTCTTCTTCGCCGATTTCATCCTGTTTAAAATCATTTCAGAACTTACGCCGGGTATCGGTTTTTCACGTGCCGGATAGATTGGAAGAAGAATAGCTTCATCAAGTTCATCCAGGATTGCTGCAAAACCATCAGCATGATCACGGGTCCTTGAGTAAAGATGAGGCTGGAATATTCCTGTGATTTTTCTTCCGGTAAAAAATTCCCTGACTGACGTTATGCATGCTCTTATCTCTTCAGGATGATGGGCATAATCGTCAATGTATGCCAGTCCTGGCAGATTGACCCTGATATCAAATCTCCTCCTTACACCCTGGAAAAGAACGACTGCTTTTCGTATTTCCTGTTCTGTAACACCACAGTTCAGCGCAACTGCAATTGCAGCTGTAAGGTTTTCAATATTTATGATCCCGGGAAACGGGAAATGGAGTTCCTGGATCAATCCCTCAGGAGTCTGGAGATTGAAACTGTAGTAATCAGTGGAATGCTTTACTTCAAAATAACGGTAATCGGATCCGGGGTCCGAGCCATAAGTAAATCCGGTTATCCCGGCAGGAATGGTGATCTTATCCCTGATATTGAAATTAACGAAAAGCCTTCCGCCTGGCCTGATCCCCGAACAGAATTCATTGTAAGCCCTTATCATGGTCTCATGATCGCCGTAAATATCAAGATGATCAGCATCGACTGAAGTAACCACTGCCATTAAAGGTTTAAGCCTGTGGAACGACCTGTCGAATTCATCGGCTTCCATAACAATATAATGGCCATCTCCGGTCAGAAGGTTTGTATTGTAGTTCTTCGAAATACCTCCTAAAAATGCCGAACAATCAACATGCGACTGCTTGAGAAGATGTGCGGTCATTGTAGAGACGGTCGTTTTCCCGTGAGTGCCCGCAACAGCCAGGGTATCTGCAGATAATGAAATATCACCAAGAATTTCAGATCGTTTATATATCCGGTATCCGTTCTTTCTGAAAAATGAAATAATATGATTTTCAGGCGGAATGGCTGGTGTATATACTACAATTACCTTTTCTTTCTTAGAAGGTTCACCAAACAGCGGGGGAATGCTTTTTAATGTATCCTCATAAGAAATGATACAGCCCTTTTCAGTTAATGATCGTGTAATTTCTGATTCTGATCTGTCATAGCCTGCTATAAGATATCCTCCCTGCTCATAGTAAAGGGCAAGAGCGCTCATTCCGATACCTCCGATACCGATAAAATAGATCCCGTCAATGTTCTTCAGATCGATCATTCTTTAATCAGTTTAAGCACTTCCCGTGGCAATTCTGATATCTGCATCACGTTCGGCCATTTTTGCAATGTTATCCGAAAGTATTTTTTTCTTCTGAATATCTGAAACAAGTTTAATCGCCTCCTTCACAAGAGTCGTTTCCGCCGTTCCATCTGAAATGACTATGGCAGCATCTTTTTCAGCAAGTGCCATCGCGTTCTTCGTCTGGTGGTTCTCTGCAACATTTGGCGACGGAACAAGAATTACCGGTTTCCCAACAAGACACAATTCAGAAATGGTTCCGGCTCCGGCTCTTGAAATAATTATTCCGGCTGCAGCAAACGCGAGGTCCATCCTGTCGATAAATGAATGAACTGAAATATTAGCGGATGTTTTACCCGGAACAAGTTTTATGACATCATCATAATAATATTTTCCTGTCTGCCATAACCACTGGCAATCTGAATTTCTTAACGCTTCTAAGTTGTCTGACAGGCATTTGTTGATTGTGCCGGCTCCGAGCGAACCTCCAAGAATCAGGATGACCGGTATTGCCTTATTCAGACCAAAAAACCTGAATGCTTCTTCCGTCAGACTATCGAGATCGTCAAAGTTCTGACGGACCGGATTTCCTGTCTTTATTATTTTGTCAGCCGGAAAATACTTATCCATTCCGTCATAGGCCACACAGATAGCCGATGCCTTTTTTGCAAGAAGTTTATTTGTAACACCTGCATAACCGTTCTGTTCCTGAATCAGGATCGGGATCCCCATTTTTCCGGCCTGATTTAATACCGGTCCGCTTGCATACCCTCCCACTCCCACGGCAACATCAGGATTAAACTCTCTGATGGTTTTTTTTGCCAGGCTGAGGCTTTTTAAAAGCTTTATTAATACCGATAAAATTTTTCAGAATATTCTTCCGGCTGATCCCCGCAACCGGAAGTCCCACAATTTTGTACCCTGCTGCAGGAACCTTTTCCATCTCCATTTTTCCTTCAGCCCCCACAAAGAGAATTTCAATATCCTTATCGATCTTCCGCAAAGCATTGGCAATGGAAATAGCAGGGAAAACATGTCCCCCTGTACCTCCGCCGGTTATAATAACCCTTTTATGCCTTTGCAGGTTCATATATCTTTTCTCCCTCATCAGTTTTTTCCTCTTCAGGAAGTTCTTCCTTCATAATCCTGGCATTGACTACCCTGCTTACACTCAGAATAGCTCCTATCGAAATGCTCATAACAAGTGCCGAGGTTCTTCCCCAGCTTACCATCGGCAGTGTCTGTCCCGTCACCGGAAAGAGCCCGACTGCCACAAGCATGTTTATCATGGCCTGTATTGTTATCATTACAATAAGGCCCATAACCATGTAGGCCGGGAATGCAGCATCGCATTTTTTCACTATGGTTATGCCCCGAAACAGCAGGACCATGTAAGCAAGTATAAGAGGAATAGCTCCGAACAAAAGCCCGTATTCTTCGATTATAATTGCGAAAATAAAATCGGAATTTGACTGTGGGAGCATGTTTCTTTGTGTACTCTTCCCCGGAGCCTTCCCGAACAAGCCGCCTGTGGATATTGCAATTTTTGCCTGGTTTGACTGGTAATTGGAATCGTCATCTACCTTACTTGAAAAGTGTGCTTTGATCCTTCTTTCCCAGGTTGCAACCCTGTTATCATCCGAAACCATAACCAAAACAGACGCAAATATTACAATACCGACTACAGCAATTCCGACATAAGCCATTAAGAACTTCATCGGTACCCGTCCGATAAACATGATTATCATACTGATACCAAAAACCATTACTGCCGTTGAAAGATTTTCAGGCATTATAAGCCCGCAGACTATCACAACAGGCACCATCATGAATTTTGTTACCACCATGAAGTCGTTCAGCTTATCCTTGAACTGACCCAGTACCCTTGCCAGATATATTACAAGTGCCAGCTTTGCTATATCGGACGATTGAAGCCTCCCGACGCCCGGAATGTTAATCGCCCTTACAGCATCGTTTACTCTGACGCCAAACACAAATGTAAGAGCCAGCAATCCTATTGAAAACAAAAGAATTAATCCTGCAAGCCTGTAATAAATCCTGTAGGGCAGATAGTGAACCAGAACTATAATTATAAGACTAAGTGCCAATATGATCAGCTGGCTCCTCAGGAAAAAGAAGGTGTTGCCTCCATGCTTGAGGTATGCCACGCTCACTGACGAACTGTACACGGCCAGCAGGGAATAGATCATAAAGACAACCACCAGTGCCCATATGACCCTGTCGCCCTTGAAAGTTTTTGTAAGCCAGCCCTGCTGCATTTTATAATTAGTTACAGATTTCTGACAGATTGCTTAAACTGGCGGCCCCTGTCCTCATAATTGGTGAAAAGGTCAAAGCTTGCACATGCAGGTGATAATAGTACAGTCTGTCCCTTTTTTGCCAGGTAATAAGACGATTTGACAGCCTCATCCATCGATGATGTCTCAACAATGGTAGGGACTATATCCTTAAATGATTCGACAATCTTTTTGTTGTCTTTACCCAGGCAGACAATTGCTTTTACCTTCAGCCTCACAACGGGAAAAAGCTCTGAATAATCATTCCCTTTGTCTACCCCTCCTGCTATCCATACAACATCTGTTTCCATGCATTCAAGTGCATACCAGGTTGAATTGACATTGGTTCCTTTCGAATCATTTATGAAGTTGATACCACAGACCGTGATTACCGGTTCCAACCGGTGTTCCACTCCCTGAAAATCAGAAAGACTCTCCCTGATAATATCCTTTCTGATTGTCAGTACTTTGCCTGCAATCGCTGCCGCCATCGAGTTGAAAATGTTGTGACGGCCTTTTAGTGCCAGATCGTGAATGGTCATAAGGTTGGTTTTAGTATGATAATCAATTATTACTTCATCGTTTTCGATATAGGCTGCCATGCCTTCCTTTGTGTCGGCAGAAAAAGGAAGAAGCGTCATCCCAAAGTTTTTCTTTGCCAGTTCGCTTTTAATTATCGGATCATCAGCCCAGAAAATCAGAAACTCCGATTTTGTAAGGTTTTGGGTTATCCTGAATTTTGAATCTATATAGTTCTGAAGGTTATGGTCGTACCTGTCGAGATGGTCGGGTGTGATGTTCATCAGAACAGCGATATCGGCCTTAAATGAGAACATCCCGTCGAGCTGGAAGCTGCTCAGCTCAATTACATAATAATCATATCCTCCCTCCGCAACCGCCATGGCGAAGCTGTTCCCGACATTCCCCGTCATTGCGGCCTTTTTTCCGGCTTTATTCAGGATGTGATAGATCAGGTTGGTGACGGTTGTTTTTCCATTGCTCCCTGTTACACAAATCTTTTTGCCGGTCGCGTATCTGCCTGCAAATTCAATCTCCGATATTACGGGGATACCCCTTTCGTGAAGCTGAGTGACAATGGGAGCATCCTCGCGGACACCAGGGCTTTTAATAACTTCGTCAGCAGTGAAAATATCTTTCTCCGTGTGTTTCCCTTCCTCCCATCTGATATTGTTCTGATCAAGGATATCCTTGTATTTCTGCTTTACCTCACCCTTGTCGGATACAAAAACATCAAATCCCTCCTTCTGTGCGAGTATTGCTGAACCTGCACCGCTTTCACCGGCTCCGAGTATAACGATTTTCTTCATCCTGTTATCTGATCTTGAGAGTCACAATGCTTATTACAGCAAGTATTATTGCCACTATCCAGAACCTTGTGACAATTTTCGGTTCCGGAAAACCCTTTTTCTGATAGTGATGATGAAGCGGAGCCATCAGGAAAACTCTCCGCCCAACTCCATATTTTCTTTTGGTTCTTTTGAAATGAGAAACCTGAATTACCACCGATAGATTCTCGACAAGAAAGATCCCGCACAGAATGGGAATAAGAAGCTCCTTCCGTATAATTATTGCGAATACTGCTATTATCCCACCCAGGGCAAGACTGCCTGTATCGCCCATGAATACCTGGGCCGGATAGGAATTGTACCACAGGAAACCGATTGTAGCACCGATAAGGGCGCTTGCAAATATTACGAGTTCCCCACAATTCGGAATATACATTATGTTCAGGTAGCTTGCATATATTACGTTGCTGGATACATATGCCAGTATTGCAAGTGCAGTACCTATTATGGCTGATGTACCTGTCGCCAGACCATCGAGCCCGTCTGTCAGATTTGCACCATTTGAAACTGAAATAACAATGAAGATAACGATCAGCACAAAGACCATCCATGTAAACATTGGTCTGAATTTTTCAGGAATGAATGACACAAGCCACGAATAGTTGAATTCATTGTTCTTTACAAACGGGATTGTCGTCTTAAGCGATTTGCGCTCCATCGATATCTGGCCGTCAGGAAAGTAAGGCTTCTGGGGATCAAGAAGCTCAGTTCTTTCACGTGCTGTCAGATCGGAGACTGAAACCTTCTCCATTAAAATGACATCCTTGCTGAAGAAAAGAGTCAAAGCCCACAATGATACCAAGGATTATTTGTCCGGCTACCTTTGACCTTGCTGCCAGTCCTTCCTTGTTCTTTTTAAAAACCTTTATATAATCATCCATAAATCCTATGAAGCCCAGCCAGATAGTTGTCAGAAGCATAAGGATGACATAGATATTATCGAGCTTTGCAAACAGAAGAACAGGTATTATTATTGAAGCCAGTATTATTACTCCACCCATTGACGGTGTTCCCTTTTTCTGGTACTGGCCTTCAAGACCAAGATCCCTTACAACTTCTCCAACCTGTTTTACCTGTAAGAATGTTATAATACGCTTACCGATAATCATTGAAATTATCAGCGAAGTAATAACTGCCATTGCCGATCTGAATGTTATATAAGTGAACATCCCTGCCCCGGGGACATTAATTTCATTCAGATATTGAAAAAGATAATAAAGCATATCCTATTTGTTGTTTTTCAGCAGCAGGGCAGCTTTTAATTCCTCCCTGTCGTCGAAATGATGTTTTATTCCATTGATCTCCTGATAGTTTTCATGTCCTTTACCGGCAACAAGGACTACATCGCCCGGACCGGCAAGCATGACTGCCGTCTTTATTGCTTCTCTCCTGTCGGAGATCCTGAGAACCTTTCTTCTGAGATCGGGTGTTATGCCTGCTTCCATATCGTCAAGAATCTTCTCCGGATCCTCGGTTCGGGGATTGTCTGAGGTAAGAATGGCTTTTGAGCTGCCTTCTGCAGTTATTGCAGCCATTTTGGGACGCTTTGTGCGGTCCCTGTCACCGCCTGCACCCACAACTGTTATTAGCTGATGGCTCCCCTCCCTGATCTTGTTGATAGTTGATATTACATTCAGGAGAGCATCGGGTGTGTGAGCGTAATCGACAAGCCCGGCTATTCCGCCCGGACCCTCAACTGATTCGAGCCTTCCGGGAACTGACCGGAGATCGCTTAGTATTGCAAGTATCTCCTTCCGGTTTCCGCCAAGCAGTTCTGATGCTGCAAAAACTGCCAGCAGGTTGGAAGCGTTGTAATCTCCTATGAACCTTGTCCATACCTCCTCTCCCTGAATCCTCAGATCCATCCCCCTGAAGTCCTGCTCAATAACATTGCAGCGGAAATCAGCAACACCTTTGGCGGAAAATGTATATTTCCGGGCACTGCAATTCTGGAGCATAATCTTTCCGTTTTTGTCATCGAGATTTGAAAGTGCAAATGCATCGGAAGAGAGTGAATCAAAAAAGCTTTTCTTGGCGTTCAGGTAATTGCTGAATGTCTTATGATAATCAAGATGATCGTGTGTCAGGTTTGTAAAGATCCCTCCTGCAAATTTCAATCCTGCAATCCTTTTCTGATCAATAGCGTGAGAACTGACTTCCATGAAAGCATAATCGCAACCTTCTCTGACCATGCCGGCAAGGAGCCTGTTTAGCTCAATTGGATCGGGGGTGGTATGGGTGGCCGGAAGCTCTGTAATTACAATGTAATTACATACTGTTGAAAAGAGTCCGCATTTGTATCCGAGCCTCGAGAACATCCTGTAGAGCAGTGTGGCAATAGTGGTTTTGCCATTTGTACCTGTGACTCCTGTAAGCTTCAATGAAGATGAGGGATTGCCGAAAAACTCTGAAGCTGCTATCCCGAGTGCCTTCGCTGAATCATTTGTTTTTATCCAGCATACTTTTTTATCAGCTTTTTCCGGAAGATTTTCGCAAATAACAGCCGTTGCGCCCGATTCAACTGCTTTCGCGATAAAATCATGCCCATCAGTTTTAGTACCCTTCACCGCCACGAACAGCGTACCCGGAGTCACTTTTCGTGAATCAAATTCGATCGTGTCAATCACGATGATCTTCTTCTCCCATAATTGAGACCACACCGATATTCTTTATCAAATCACTTATCCTTGCCATTGTAAATCACATATTCATATCAAGTGAAACAACACTTCCTTCATAAACCCGTGCCCCGTGTTCGGGTGATTGCCTTAAAACCCTTCCCTTTCCGCTGTATCTGACCCTGAGGCCGGAATTTTCGAGAAGGTAAACTGCATCTCTCAGGCTCATGCCCCTTACATCAGGTACCAGACCTTCTTTCAGGCTGACACCCACAAGTCTTATTGTATCGCCGCTTTCACGGGTAGCAACCCAATCTTCTTTTGATGTCTTTTTATACCTGACATCAAGCTCGCCCAGTACTTCGTTTATATCAGATCTTAAACCATTTCCAGCTTCGGGTGCAGACGGTTTTTTATCCTTATCCTCTTTGCTTTCTGCCCTGTAATCCCTGAAGAACCTGGTTGCAAAGACCTTGTCGGATATCTCCTTGAAAACTGAACCGGCAACTATATTTCCGTAGTAAACCCCGTTTGAAGGGGCATTGACAACCACTATACAGGAATAGAGTGGATTCTCGGCCGGGAAGTATCCTACGAATGAGGCCTGATACGACATCCTCGCACCCTGACGATATCCTCGATTATTAAGTGCTATCTGTGCCGTTCCGGTCTTTCCTGCAATTTTATAGTTTGAGTTCTTAAGGTTGGTTGCCGTACCATGCTCCACAACGCCCTCCATCATATCTTTTGCCTTCCTTATAGTATTCCTTGAAGCAATTGAGTTTATTATGACTTCTGATCCAAAGTTCTTTATGACTGATCCGTTCCTGAGAATAGATGTAACAAATCTCGGACGCATCATTTTCCCATCGTTTGCAACAGCATTATAGAAGGTAAGTATCTGCAGGGGAGTCATCTGAACCTCATAGCCGTGCGACATCATCGGAAGGGAAAGACCTGACCAGTACTTATCGCCGGGGTATCTTATCAGCGGCTCACCTTCGCCTTTTATCTGAAGGTCAAGCTGCTGATTAAGTTTCATTGCATAGAGCCTGTTTACAAAATCTTTTGGATTGTTCTTGTAATGCTCGTTTATAATTATTGAAGTGCCGACATTGGAAGATTTTTCAAATACCTGCTTTACAGTGATTTTTCCATATCCATCTTCCTTTGTATCGCGGATTATCTTGTTATAGAACTTTACTTTGCCGTCGCCGGTGTCAACAATATCGCCTGTATCTATCACTCCGTCTTCAATAGCCGCCATGAGTGAGGCCAGTTTGAAAGTTGAACCGGGTTCGGTACTTTCCGCTATTGCATAATTATACGTCTCGTGAAAACTTCCGTCTCCTCTGCTCTCAAGGTTGGCAATAGCCTTTATGTCGCCTGTCTCAACTTCCATTAGTACAGCACAGCCATGATGAGCATTATGTTTCCTGAGCTGGGTTTCGAGCGCACTTGATGCCACATCCTGAAGCTCAACATCGATCGTTGTAACGATGTCATTGCCGTCCTTCGATTCGACGCTTTCACCATCGTTGACTATGATCCAGTCACCGCCTGTAAGACGCTGCTTTACTACCAGGCCGTTTTTTCCAGCAAGATCCTTATTGAAAGAACCCTCAAGGCCCACCTGTGTGCCTTCGGTGCTCTGGTTAAGATAGCCGATCGTTCTGGCTGCCAGTTCATTGTGAGGAAGGATCCTTTTGCTTTCAGGTTGTGTAACAAGGCCCCCCTTGTACTGCCCTTCTCTGAAAATGGGAAGTTCCCTGAGTTTCTTTAGAGTGGCATAATCTACTTTCTTATGAATAAGAAAATAACGGTCTCCTCTCCTTCTTGCTTCAGTTATCACCGATCTCCAGCCGCCTGACGATCTTACTCCTATCAGCCTCGAGAGACCCTCTGATAAACCGCTGATCCCACCCGACCAGGTTTCAGCTGTCATTCCGCTGCTTCTGGTATCCATGTAGATCGAATAATAAGGAACCGAACTGGCCAGCAGCCTTCCGTCACAGGCAAGGATATCTCCCCTGTTTGCAGGCATCTCGGCTGTCTTGAAGACATACTTTTCGCTCATGGCCGACCATTTGCCCCTCTGGACATACTGCAGGACAAGTATCTGAACTATCAAAGCAATGGCCAGAACCGTCACTACAAAGTATACGACCGCGCTCCTCCATACTATTTCGTCCCTGACTGCCATCCTTTTTCCTATTTATCAACTATGAGACTATATGGTGGTGTTTTAAGTTCCTCAAGCCCGAGACCCTTTTCATGAACCATCCTGTATACCTCCGACTGCTTGCTTACATACATCAGACTTGCAGAGGTGGAAAGTGATTCAGCTTTCAGGTCCTTCACTTCCCTTGAGAGCCTTGCACTTTCACGGGTGATCTTTTCTGCATGAAACCTGTTGCCTATATAGAAAGCACCAAGGATCGTAAGGAAAATAATGTACCACAGGTTCTTGAGGATGATCACATCGGAGAATATTATACCGCTCATCAGTTCCTTCATGAAACTGCCAGGTTTGCCCTGTTTTTGTTTTGCTTCCTTCGATTCTGCCATCTTCAGATCTTTTCTGCAATTCTCAGCCTTGCACTTCTTGCTCTTTTATTATCCTCAATCTCAATTTCGTCAGGTACCGTACCCTTCTTGTTAATGATCCTGAAAGGGGTGATCAGGTTTCCATAGAAATCTTTCTTCTCCTCACCTTCAAAATTTCCGGTTCTCATGAAGTTCTTTACAACCCTGTCCTCAAGCGAATGATAGGTTATCACTACCAGCCGGCCATCCTTTTTCAAAAGGTCGAGAGACTGTTCAAGCATCTCTTTCAGATAATCTATCTCATGATTAACAGCTATCCTCAGGGCCTGGAATACGCGGGCATAGAATTTATGTTCCTGGCGAAGCGGAGCCAGCTTTCCGATTGAGTTGATCATATCACTTACCGTTGTAAGCGGCCTGACAGCTCTTGCCGTCGCAATCTCCCTTGCAATACGTCTCGAATTCACAAGCTCACCGAAATCATAGAAGATTTTTGCGAGTGAAGCTTCATCAAGAGTTTTAAGGAGGCTCGCGGCAGTTACTGAACCCTTTTTATTCATCCTCATATCAAGCGGCACATCCTGGCGAAACGTAAATCCTCTTTCCGGTTCATCAAACTGGTGAAATGAGACTCCCAGATCGGCAATTAGCCCGTCAATTGAGTCTATACCATTGAATTTCAGATTGTTTTTAAGGAACCTGAAATTCTGATTTAAAAAGATGATCTTTTTATCATCAGGAACATTCCGCAATGCATCCTCATCCTGGTCGAAAGCGATCAGTTTTCCTTTTTTTAACCTTTTCAGTATCTCCAAAGAGTGTCCTCCGCCTCCGAAAGTGACGTCAACATAGATTCCGTCAGGCCGGATATTCAGCCCCCTGACACTTTCTTCAAGCAATGCAGGCACATGATAAAACATTAGTCCAGAGGCTCGTTTATGCTTCCACCCATAAGCTTTTCAGCCAGGTTGGCAAAATCTTCAGAAGGCATTCCTATTGTCTCATAAACCGATGCCGGCCAAATCTCAATTCTTCCATCCTGTCCGGCAAGAACGACATCCCTTTCAGCTCCGATAAGCTCCATCAGTCTTTTCGGTATAAGCATCCGGTTATTATTGTCGAGAGTGAGTTCGGCCGTCCCCTTGAAGAAGTTCCGCAGAAACATGTTATGCTCACGGTTGTAAGGATTTATTTTCTTCCTGATCTTTTCTATCTGCCTGTTCCAGTCGTCAATTGCATACAATACAAGGCAGTTTTCGAAAATATCCTTCCTGACCACAAAATGATCCTGTGCAGCAGCAGGCATCTGCTTTTTGAATGCCACCGGAAGGATTATCCTCCCCTTGACATCCACTTTGCACGGGTAATCGCCTATAAATGTGGCCATACTCTCTTTCTGACAATTAAAACGCTAAAATATGAAAAAATTATCCACTTTCCCCCACTTTACTCCACATTATTTTTTATGATTGTTAATAACTTTTTCTTATGATCCTCATGATATGGTCAAATAATGGTGATTTGCGTATAAAAGAAAATTTTAAGATCAGTTCTATTCTTGGAAGATTTAGGTTGCTATGTTGGCTTTGGATTCCGCAATCTTTCTGCAAACCGGTATTCATTCAATGTTTTGCACTTCTGCGTTATGACAACAGAACTCTATAACTTTAAGTGGAGATTCCTCGCTAACGCTCGGAATGACAGTGCTTTATTTGGATTTATGGGGGAAATGTGAGAGCGGCGGTATCGCCGCTCTCACATTTCCCCCATCCAAAAAAACGAAAGTTGTCATTCCGAATGAAGCGAAGCGAAATGAGGAATCTCCGGCAATAAAACTGATTAATTCCTTAATCTTTTTTGCTATTTTTACATTCAGTTTTGCCAAAATGCCTGTCTGAATGATTGACTCCCATGAAACGAAAGATATCCTCCAAATAGATGTTGAGCAGATTCTCTATTCCAAGAACCCGTCTCTGAAAAAAGTTATCCCGCGATTCATTGTCAGATACTTAAAGAGGATTGTGCATCAGGATGAACTTAATGAATTCCTGAAACAGGCAGGACACCTGAAGGATGTTGAATTCATAAAAGCCGGACTTGAATTTTTCAATATAAGCTACAGGGTTTCCGGCAGAGAAAACATTCCAGGTTCCGGAAGATATATATTTGTCTCAAATCATCCGCTGGGGGGCCTCGACGGACTTGTCTTCATAAACGAGCTGTCGTCGTATTATAAGGAGCTGAAATTCCCTGTAAATGACATTCTTATGAATATCAGAAACCTCTCTGGAATATTCCTTCCGGTAAATAAGCATGGATCACAGGAGAGGGAAGCGGTAAGGAAGATTGAAGAGGCTTATGCTTCGGATAGTCAGATCCTCTATTACCCAGCCGGATTATGTTCAAGGAAGAAGAAAGGGGTCATAAGAGATCTGCAATGGCACAAAAGTTTCATTTCCAAATCAGTTCAATACAAGAGAGACATCATCCCGGCATATTTTTCAGGCCGCAACTCGAACTTCTTCTATAATCTCTCCAACATAAGGAATTTCCTGGGGATAAAAACAAACATTGAAATGCTGTATCTCGTTGATGAACTTTTTAAGCAAAAAGGAAAGGCAATAGATTTAGTTTTCGGAAAGAGAATATCATGGCAGACCTTTGACAAGTCAAAAACTGCTACTGAATGGGCAGAATGGGTTAAAGGCAAGTCATATGAACTGAAATCATCTTTACCAATATAGAAATTATGATGAAACCAATAGCTGGACAGCTTCCAAAGGATCAGATCATTGCAGAACTTACACAGGATAAACTCCTTCGCCGGACAAATAACGGCAATAATGAAGTTTACCTGTTTGATCACAGGAACTCACCGGCACTGATGCATGAGATAGGAAGGATCAGGGAGATCACTTTCCGGCACGCAGGAGGCGGAACAGGTAAGGATATTGATCTTGATGAATTTGACACTGATCCTGAAGATCCCCAGAAACAGCTTATTGTATGGGATCCGGAGAACAGGGAAATGATAGGCGGTTACAGATTATATTTCCCTCCGAAAGGATGCACCACATGTGATGTCACAAAGCTTGCCTCATCGTCTTATTTTAAATTTTCTGAAAAATTCCTGAAAAAGTATTATCCCCACATGATGGAGCTTGGCCGCTCGTTCGTGCATCCCGACTATCAATCGCGTGCCATGGGCCGCAAAAGCCTTTTTGCTCTTGATAATCTCTGGGACGGACTGGGAGCAATAATTCTGGACAACCATCATCTGAAGTTTCTCTTCGGCAAGGTGACTATGTACCCTCATTTCAACCAGAAGGCAAGGAATATGATACTTTATTTCCTGAAAAGACATTTCAATGATCCTGATAATCTTGCCATCCCTCTCGACCCGGCCCGGATTGACATTAACCAGGAAGAAATGAGAAAGATCTTCAGGGGATGGAGATACAAGGATAATTATAAAATACTGTCGAGGGAGGTAAGGAACCTTGGTGAGAACATTCCGCCCCTTATCAACGCCTATATGGGTTTATCACCCACGATGAGGACATTCGGGACCTTTATAAATCACAAGTTCGGAGATGTTGAAGAGACAGGGATTATGATCACCCTGAGGGATATCTACGTGGAGAAGATAAACAGGCATCTGGTATCGTACAAAAAGGATTTTCTTATTACATGGTTTTCACACGAAAATCAGTAAGCCCTTTCATTTCTGCCCTCCATAAAATTGATGAACGACTGATTCGACACTTTGTTCCCGCCGGGGGTAGGATAATTTCCTGTAAAGTACCAGTCACCTGTATGTCCCGGGCAAGCTTCATGCAAACCTTCAATCGACTGAAAAACAATTTCAACTTCGGCCCTGATATCCTCTGATTTCAGAAGAGATGAAATCTTACGGGAGATCATGTCGGTACAGGAAGGTTTGTAAATTTCCTTTACAAGGTTTCTGATTTCACCAACAGGCTTAAGTATTTCTGATTTTGCCTCTTCATAAATTTCACGTAGGAGCTTTTCATTTCCATTATCTTTCAGAAGTTCCACTGCTGCCTTAAATGCAATAAGATCGCCAAGTTTTGCCATATCAATTCCGTAGCAGTCCGGATACCTCAGCTGGGGAGATGATGAGACTATTACTATTTTTTTTGGATCGAGTCTGTCAAGTATTCTTATTATGCTTTTCTTCAGTGTGGTACCCCTTACAATTGAGTCATCGATTATTACAAGGTTATCAACTCCTCTTTTAATGACCCCGTATGTTACATCATAAACATGTCCGACAAGGTCGTCCCTGCTTATATCTTCAGTTATAAATGTCCTCAGCTTTGCATCTTTTACTGCAATTTTTTCGACTCTTGGCCTCTGGCTTATTATTTTCTGCAGCTCTTCCCTTGTAATTTCTCTTCCCTTTTCAATTATGCTTTCGAGCTTTGATTTATTTATATAATCCTCAACACCTTTTATCATACCGTAAAAAGCACTTTCGGCGGTATTCGGGATATAAGAAAATACAGTATGATCAATATCAAAACTGACAGCTTTCAATACAGGATGCGTAAGGAGTTCTCCTAGTTTTTTTCTCTCCCTGTAAATAGTTTTATCGGTGCCCCTGGAGAAGTAAATTCTCTCAAATGAGCATTTTCTGAGTTCAGCCTCATCCCTTACCTGTTCTACAGAAGTTTCACCCGAGGCCTTGACAATCAGAGCACTGGCAGGAGGAAGTTCAATAACGTCATCGGTACGTATATTGAAAACAGTCTGAATTACCGGCCGTTCTGAAGCTGCTACAACAACTTCGTCATCGATATAATAAAATGCAGGTCGGATACCAGCAGGATCTCTCATTACAAATGCATCGCCATGACCTACCATCCCTGCCATTACATACCCTCCGTCCCAGTTCCGGCTTGCCTTCCGCAGTACCGTTCCAATGTCGAGATTCTTCTCGATAAGCGGGGTAATCTCCCGTTTTGAATGTCCCTGCTCTTTGAAGAACCTGAAGACCCGTCTCATTTTCTTCATCGAGCCTGTGTCCGACATTTTCAAGAATTGTTACTGTGTCGGAGAAATCGACGGGAGTCTGACCCAGTTCAACGAGACTGCTGAAAAGCTCACCGACATTTGTCAGGTTAAAATTACCAGCCATAACCAGATTTTTTGATTTCCAGTTGTTCTCACGGCTGACAGGATGAACATAATCGATATTATAATTTCCGAAGGTGCCATAACGCACATGACCAATGTAAACATCGCAGGCAAACGGCACATTTGATCTGATGAATGCCGGATCGCCAAACTCCTTTTTATGTTTCCTGCTTAACTTGCCAATGTCCTCATATATAAGGTCGAAAACCTCCTTTATCGGATCCGGCTTATTTGACCTCTGCCGGAAGATATACCTGTTTCCCGGCTGAACATTCATTTTGATTCCTGCAATTCCTGCCCCATCCTGCCCCCTGTTATGCTGCTTTTCCATCATCAGGTACATTTTCTGGAGCCCCCAGTCCCAGGAACCATATTTTTCAAAATAGTATTCCAACGGCTTTCGCAATCTTATTAGCGCGATGCCGCATTCGTGCTTGACATTGTCACTCATGGCTAATTTGTATTCTTGTCCGGAAAGTTAATAATAGCGGGTACCAGGATAGCATCCGGAAAAACCTTTCGTATCATAAGAAGGTATCTGGTACCTTCGATCCTGCTCCTGTAATTTCCGGCACGAATTTTATAATAACTTGGTTTGTCGAAAGATGCATACGATTCAATATCAGGAAATCTGCTCATGAACTCGGCTCTCACCTTACCTGATTCATCCCTGGCATTCTTATTTGAACTGTTGTATATCTGAATTCTGAAGCCCTCCAGCCCGTTCAGCCTCAGGTTATACAGAATGTACCTTCCAATCAGCGAATCAATGCCCGGATCCTGATAAATTTTAAGATCACCTGTATTAAGTCCGGCATTCCGCCTGCTCATTATTTCCGCTGTCGAATTTCTGTTCTGAGCCAGACAAATATCAAGTGAAACAATCGTAAGAATCAGAAGAAAAAAAACCTTCTTTTTCATGCTGGTAATCATTATTCGAGCTCGTTGGCAAGCTCATCAGTTATCTCAAGGTTATGATAGACGTTCTGAATGTCGTCGTCATCCTCGAGAGACTCAATAAACCTCATGACCTTCTTTGCCGATTCAAGATCAAGATTTTTGGTAGTGTTGGGAACTCTTTTCAGTCCTGCTTCCTCAGGTTCTATTCCAAGCTCATTCAGCTTTCTGTTAAGACTGCCGAAATCTTCTTTGGCGCATGTCACTGTCAGTGTATCGTCATAATCCTCAAAATCCTGAGCCCCTGCATCAATAAGTTCAAGTTCAATATCGTCCTGTGAGAATCCTTCTTTCCTCAGTGTAAATACTCCTTTCCTCTCGAAAAGGGAGCTTAAGGAACCGTTTGTCCCCAGCTTGCCTCCGTATTTGTTAAAAGCTGACCGGATGGATGCAACCGTCCGGTTATTGTTATCGGTAAGACATTCGGCGAAAACTGCCACACCTCCGTGAGCATACCCTTCAAACGTTGTTTCGATATAAGTTGTGGCATCAGCACCGACAGCCTTTTTGATTGCCCTGTCGATATTCTCCTTTGGCATATTCGCACCTTTTGCATTCTGAATAGCAAGCCTCAGCCTCGAATTAGAATCAGGATCACCACCACCATCCTTGGCTGCAATAATGATTTCCTTAATGATCTTGGTAAAGATCTTTCCTCTTTTGGCGTCAATAGCCCCTTTCTTCCTCTTTATGGTTGACCATTTACTGTGACCTGACATATACTTATTTTAATTGTTATGAGTGCAAAATTATATAATTCTTTAATACATCATTCATTGTTCGTACTTTTGTCATTTAAATAAGATGGAAGACGCGAAGACCGATGACAGGGGCAATTTCACCTCTGAAGGCGGTAGGGATGTTGTAATCACGCTTACTTCATCTTTTACTTCCACGCAATGACTGTAACGCTAAATGGCCGCGCCTGGCAGGGGTGAGGGGTGGATAATGGATATGACAAAGAAAGTATATATCGAAACCTATGGTTGCCAGATGAATGTCGCTGACAGCGAGGTTGTTGTTTCCATTCTTTCAGGCCATGGATATGAATACACCGATGACATAAAAGAAGCAGGACTCATCCTTATCAACACCTGCTCGATAAGAGAGAATGCCGAGCAGCGCATCTGGGGAAGGCTTAAGGCTATTGGTCACCTGAAAAGGAAGAATCCCGGAATAGTGATCGGGATGATAGGCTGTATGGCTGAAAGGCTTAAGGAAGCAGTTATTGAGAAAGAGCATCTTGTCGATATGATTGTCGGACCCGATGCTTACCGCGACCTGCCATTTCTTATTTCAGAAGCCGAATCGGGCCACAAAGCAGTTAACGTTTTACTTTCGCGCGAAGAGACTTATGCCGACATTTCGCCGGTAAGAATGGATAAAAACGGAGTAACCTCCTTCGTATCCATTATGAGGGGATGCAATAACATGTGCGCATATTGCGTGGTACCTTATGTCAGAGGTGCTGAAAGGAGCAGGGATACTGAGTCGGTGATTAATGAAGTAAGGGATCTCTGGAATAAAGGATACAGGGAAGTGACACTTTTAGGGCAAAATGTGGATTCCTATAGCTGGAAGTCGGGGGATCATATTATTGCATTCCCTGAACTTCTTGAAAAGGCTGCACTTGTGAACCCTCTTATGAGAATCCGTTTTTCAACTTCACATCCAAAAGATATTTCTGATGAACTTCTTCAAACGATGTCGGAATACCCGAATATCTGCAAACATATCCATCTTCCTGCACAAAGCGGAAGCAGCAGGATACTAAGGCTTATGAACCGTGAATATACCCGCGAATGGTATATGGACAGGATAAGTGCAATAAGGTCAATCATGCCGGAATGTGCAATCTCGACTGATATAATAACCGGTTTCTGCACCGAGACCGAAGATGATCATAAGGAAACTCTTTCCCTGATGGAGTGGGCGGGTTATGATTTCGCTTATATGTTCAAGTACAGTGAAAGACCGGGTACCAGGGCGGCAAGGAAATACAATGATGATGTTCCTGAAGAGATTAAAACAAAGAGGCTGAATGAAATAATCTCACTTCAGAACAAACTGTCAGTCCGGTCAAAGAAGCAGGATGTTGGCAGGGTTTTTGAAGTGTTAATTGAGGATTTCTCAAAAAGGTCTCACGATCATTTATCGGGGCGCACTTCGCAGAACAAGGTTGTTGTATTCCCGGGTAATGGCCGGAGAAAAGGGGAATATGTCAATGTGAAAATAGAAAGCAGCACATCGGCAACACTTATTGGAAAGATAATTTAGTGTTGTAAATGACCTTATAATATTTGAATAGAGAATGAGATTCTTCGCTTCACTTCGTTCCGCTCAGAATGACATACACTTGTGGTTTTAAAGGAGTGGGTGGTTGGAGGCTTAACCTCCAACCACTCACTCCTTCCCAATGAAAAACAAAATCCTTGTCATTCTGAGCAAAGCGAAGAATCTTATACTTTTAATCGGACTCTAATGATTTATCGTTTCAATAACAGTAACTTGCATTTAATTTAAACCAAGGAAATGAAAACCAGAATTCTTCTTTGTCTGATTATGCTTATAGTCCTTTTCAATATATCGTCAGGACAAAATACCGGCAGGAAGATCACAATTACAGGTAAGGTGGTTGATGGAACTTCTGCTCCGGTTGCCAATGCAATTATCATGATTGATGGCGAAAAAACTGATTATTTAACAGACAGGGACGGATCTTATAAAATAAAAGTCGGTAAAGAGAATACTAAAATTGGTGTTTTTACATCTCCAGACAGAATGATTGAAGAGGTTTTAGACGGGAGGAACGTAATCAATTTCAAATTCACCGGTTCAGTGCCTGAACAGTACAAGGGGAAACGGGACATTGATAATGAGGTGGTTGATGTAGGATACAGGAATGCAAAAAAGAAAACTCTTACAAGTCCGGTTGGTGAAATAAAAGGAACCAAATCAAAGTACGCTTCCTATAATAGCATTTATGATATGATCAGAGGGGAAGTTCCCGGAGTTGCTGTCAACGGTACAAGCATTATGATAAGGAGTACAACCACTGTAAATGGCAATACTGAACCTATGTTTGTTGTTGACGGGGTACCGGTAAACACAATCGATAATATACAGCCCATTGATGTACGTTCGATATCAATTCTTAAAGGATCTTCGGCGGCTGTTTATGGTTCGAGAGGTTCCAACGGAGTAATAATAATAAATCTGTTGCACGGGGATGACAAATAACTATATCATTTAACATAAATTAATTCTTTTTAAAAGGAACAACTTATAACTTGCATAAAAATAAAAAACCACAAAAATGAGAACCAGGATAATTTTTTGTCTGATACTTGTAATGATTTCCTTCAATATTTCGTCGGGTCAGAAAGCAGGAAAAAAGGTCACAATAACAGGTCATGTTGTTGACGAAACACAAGCCTATGTAGCAAACGCCATAGTGATGATTGATGGTAAGAAGACTGATACTTTTACCAATGCGAAAGGTTATTTTAAAATTAAGGTTATACCGGGGAGTTCCACGATCGGAATATTGACGACGACCGGAGTTCTTGAGGAACCACTGGACGGAAGGAAAACCATCAATTTCACATTTCAGGGATCGGTGCCTGCTCAGCCTGGTGCCAAAGCTAATCCGGATGATGAGACAGTCGATATAGGATACGGGTCCGTCAAGAAAAAGAGTATGACCGGCAGTGTCAGTAAAATTGACGGAACAAATCCCAAATATGCATCCTACAGAAGTATCTATGATATGCTCCGTGGAGAAGTACCGGGTGTTCAGGTGACCGGAACAAGCATCAGGATTCAGGGAGCCTCTTCTCTCATGCTAAGCACTGAACCACTGTTTGTTGTCGATGGAATGGTTGTTAATTCAATAGCCGATATTCAGCCGTATACAGTAAAATCGATTGAGATTCTCAAAGGATCATCAGCTGCTATTTACGGATCTAGGGGCGCTAACGGGGTAATCCTGATAAAGCTCGTCGGAGCAGGTGACAACTAATAAATATCTCTGAACACCTATTTCTTTATTTCTTTTATTTCTTTTATTTCTTTTTATCTGTTTTTCTCTATTTCTTCCCTTTTATCAACAGATTTAGCTCATCAAGCTGCTTTCCTGAAATTTCCGACGGCGTGTCAAGCATTACATCGCGTCCTGAATTATTTTTCGGGAATGCTATAAAATCGCGGATTGAATCCTGACCACCGAACATGGCAACCCAGCGGTCAAATCCGAATGCAATTCCTCCGTGAGGCGGAGCACCGTATTTAAATGCATTCAGAAGAAATCCGAACTGTTCATTTGCCTCTTCATCAGTAAATCCCAGTACTTTAAACATCAGCTTCTGAATATCTGAATCATGGATCCTTACGGAGCCTCCTCCTATTTCAACACCGTTGATCACCAGGTCATATGCATTGGCTCTGACTTTGCCGGGATCAGTCTCCATGAGTTTAATATCTTCAGGTTTCGGTGAAGTGAACGGATGGTGCATTGCATAATAACGTGATGACTCCTCGTCCCATTCAAGAAGAGGAAAATCGATAACCCAAAGGGGTACGAACACATCTTTTGTTCTCAGGTTCAGCCTGTTTCCCATCTCAAGGCGTAATTCTGAAAGAGCCGGAAGCGTCTTTTTCCTGTCGCCTGCCAGGATAAGTACCAGATCGCCGGGCATGGCATTGACCCTCTGAGCCCATCTCTTCAGCTCCTCAGGCGAATAATATTTATCAGCAGAAGATTTCAGTGATCCGTCAGCAGCATACCTGAGATATACAAGACCTTTAGCTCCGATCTGAGGTCTCCTGACAAATTCGGTAAGCTCATCGATTTGCTTTCTGGAATATTCCGAACAGCCGGAAGCACAAATTCCGCCGATGTATTCAGCACTGTCGAAAACCGCAAAACCATGGCCTTTAACAGTTTCAGTGAGATCAGTTATCTTCATTTCAAAACGAAGGTCGGGCTTGTCGCTGCCATAAAACTCCATGGCTTCGTGGTATGGAAGCCTGAGGAATGGGTGTGTAAATTCTATTCCCCTGACCTTTCTGAAAAGGTATTTTGCCAGTCCCTCGAAAGTATTCAGTATATCATCCCTTTCAACAAACGACATTTCACAGTCGATCTGCGAGAATTCAGGCTGTCTGTCTGCCCTCAGGTCTTCGTCCCTGAAGCATTTTACTATCTGAAAATACCTGTCGAACCCGGCCACCATAAGAAGCTGTTTTAGTGTCTGTGGTGATTGCGGCAATGCATAGAATGTACCAGGCTGCATCCTTGAAGGAACTACAAAGTCGCGGGCTCCTTCGGGAGTTGATTTGATTAGGACGGGAGTTTCGACCTCCACAAAACCAATGGAGTCCATGTAGGTGCGGACCTCCTGGGCAACCTTGTGTCTGAGAATTATATTGTTCTTGATGCTGTTCCGTCGAAGGTCGAGATAACGGTATTTCATTCTGAGCTCTTCACCTCCGTCAGTTTCCTCTTCAATTGTAAATGGAGGTATCTCACTGCGGTTAAGAATATTCAGTTCATCTACTTCTATCTCAATATCACCCGTTGCCATTTTTGGGTTCTTATTGCTACGTTCCTTAACTTTTCCTTTAGCCTGGATAACAAATTCACGACCGAGCTTCCTTGCTTTTTCGCGGAGCCCGATGTTTGTATCCTGGTTGAATACAAGCTGCGTTATTCCGTACCTGTCGCGAATATCCACGAAAGTCATTCCTCCCAGGTCTCTCGATTTCTGTACCCATCCGCAAAGGGTAACTCTTTTGCCTTCATCACTAAGACTGAGCTCCCCGCAAGTATTTGTCCTGTACATTTTTTTTAGATTTCAGCAAAAATAAGAAAAAACTGCTTACCTGCATTGCTTTAATCACCCCCTTTCTTTTTCCCCCAAAGGGGGCAAGAAAATTCAGGAATTTTTCCTACATTTAGACCACATTCTGTTAAATAATGCCTGAGGACAAAGATGAACATTTCATGCGTGCAGCTATTGATGAAGCGATGAAAGCTCTTGGCAAACAGGAGGTTCCGATAGGTGCTGTGGTGGTTTGCAACGACATAATAATTGGCAGGGCTCATAATCTTACAGAAACACTGAAGGATCCAACGGCTCATGCAGAGATGCAGGCAATAACAGCTGCCGCTGGCTGGCTTGGCGGAAAATACCTTACTGATTGCACAGTGTATGTTACCATTGAACCATGTGCCATGTGTGCCGGGGCACTCGGGTGGAGCCAGGCAGGCCGACTGGTTTACGGTGCTGGTGACATAAAAAAGGGATATACATTAATTGCCGGTTCTTTACTTCATCCTAAAACCGTCGTAAAATCAGGAGTTTTCGCTCATGAATGCGGCGGGCTGTTGACGAAATTCTTCAAATCAAAACGATAGACATTGTCCGCCGTCCCACCTAAAGGGTGGTCAGGAAAATGGTTAAATTTTTAAAGAAAAGTAATTTACAAAAAGCAGAGTCATGACCATTAACAACAACAAATCAGTCATTAATTTAAAGATCTTACAGCGGACATCAATAATTGTATATCTTATCCTTATGGCTCTGGCTTTTGCCGCCATGATAATCAGGTTTCCTCTTCTTGGAATGAGCAGGGCTGTCTGGACCATCATTTTCACAGTCTGTTTCCTGATAATTATATTCCTCCCGGCATTATTGAATTACCAGTATATATTTTTTTCGGATGAAGGAGACACAATAATGTTCAGGTACTATTCTACAGGATTATTTGAGGGGAAAAAGAATTCGGTTGAAATCGGGAAAAAGACCTTTTCAGGCTTTACTTTTGATAAGAAATTCTTTGGACTGGTCCAGAGCATAACTCTGTACCAGAGGCTGAAGGAGGGTATCGCAAAATATCCGCCTATTTTTATCAGCGCGTTGAAGCGTAAGGATAAAGAGAACATACTCCGATCATTGAATTCATACGCTCCGAGAGTTAAGGGGAAAAAGCCCGTTTAACATGAGTTAAATCATTTTAAATGAATAAATCAGAGAGGAACTTTGTGACCTTGCCCTCTTCCCCCTAAAGGGGGTATAAAAAAAGGCCGAATTTTTAACTCAAAGCAACAGATAATTAACTATATAACTTAAACTAAAAACTAAATACTATGAATGTTGATAAAATAATGAACAACCTCGAGAAGAAACATCCGGGAGAGGTTGAGTATTTACAGGCAGTCAGGGAAGTACTTGAGTCGATTGAAGAGGTTTACAATGAGAATCCTCAGTTTGAATCTGCAAACATCATTGAGCGAATCGTTGAACCTGATCGGGCAATTACTTTTAAGGTGCCTTGGGTAGATGATGAGGGTAATGTAAAAGTCAATCTTGGCTACAGGGTGCAATTCAATAATGCTATTGGCCCTTACAAAGGCGGATTGCGCTTCCACCCAAGTGTTAATCTTTCAATTCTTAAATTTCTGGGCTTTGAACAGATATTTAAGAATGCACTTACAACACTCCCCATGGGTGGCGGGAAAGGTGGATCGGACTTTGACCCAAAGGGAAAATCGAATGCTGAGGTTATGAGGTTTTGTCAGTCTTTTATGCTCGAACTCTGGAAGTATATCGGACCTGAAACTGATGTTCCTGCAGGTGATATAGGTGTCGGGGGCCGTGAAATCGGATACCTGTACGGAATGTACAAGAGATTGAAAGGCGACCATACCGGAGTTCTTACAGGAAAGGGCAGCAACTGGGGAGGCTCACTGATAAGACCTGAAGCAACTGGTTTCGGCGGTATATATTTTGCAAAGGAGATGCTGGCGACGAAAAACGAAACTCTGGCAGGCAAAACAATTTCGGTATCGGGATTCGGAAATGTAGCATGGGGTGCAGCTCTTAAGGCAACAGAACTTGGAGGGAAAGTGGTCACAATCTCAGGTCCGGATGGTTATGTTTATGATCCGGAAGGAATTTCCGGGAAGAAGATCGATTATATGCTTGAGCTGAGGGCATCGAACCAGGATGTTGTGAAACCATACTCCTATGTTTTTGAAGGCGTTGAATTCCATGAAGGGAAAAGGCCATGGGAAGTAAAAGTTGATATTGCATTACCCTGCGCAACTCAGAACGAGCTTAATGGTGATGAGGCCAGGATATTAATTAAAAATGGAGTTAAGCTGGTAGCTGAAATATCAAATATGGGATGCACTCCTGAGGCTGTTGAAGAATTCAATAAGAACAAAATTATGTTTGCACCCGGTAAAGCGGTTAATGCCGGCGGGGTAGCAACATCCGGACTGGAGATGACCCAGAACTCGATGAAAATGAGATGGAACAGTGAAGAGGTAGATCACCGCCTCCATGAAATAATGTGCAATATTCATAGCCAATGCCTCAAGCATGGCCAGAGGGCTGACGGCATCGTGGATTATGTAAAGGGTGCAAATATTGCAGGATTTCTTAAGGTAGCAAATTCAATGCTGGATATGGGGGTGATTTGAACCTAGAAACGCCCCCCGCCCCTCGAAGGGGGGAGACTGTAGTTATGGGGTGATCCCCCCCAGTTGTAGAGACGCCCAAATTGGGGCGTCTCTACATTTATATCGTGGATATTATTATACTCCGGTGAATATTAATTTATAACGTTGATATAAACATGTACCGTAAATATTAATCTATACCCTGAATATGTATATATACGTGAATATGTATATGTTGTAGAGACGTCCAAATTGGTCGTTTCTGCATTTAATCCTTTGGGCGTCTCTACATTTAATCCTTTGGGCGTCTCTACATTTAATATTGTTCGCTCCATATAATACTGTTCGCTACATTTAATCCTGTTTGCTAGATTTAATCCTTTTTGCAATTTATATATCAAAATTAATTTAGCCTCCATTCAGGGGGGTTGGGGGGTAATTTATTTTGTATATTTGATAGTCTCAATTTCCAGGTGCTATGTCTGAAATCCCGCTGAAGCATAAAATTGCTTTAAGCCTAATCCCACGCATCGGTGATATTAATGCCCGAAAACTTGTTTCATATTTCGGAAGTGTCGAAGCAATTTTTAATGAACCCTACCGCAATCTGGTAAAGATACCCGGAATAGGATCGGGACTTGCCAGTTGCATAAGTGACAAATCGTACCTGAAACTTGCTGAAGCCGAATCAGAATATGTTGTTAAACATAATATCAGGACTTATTTTTATCTTGATAATGATTACCCGTTCAGGTTAAGGCAATGCGATGATTCGCCTGTTGTATTTTACTTCAGGGGTAAAAGTGACCTGAACAGTGCCAAAATACTGAGTGTTGTCGGTACACGAAACGCTACTACCCGCGGCAGGGAGCTGTGCGAAAGTATAATAGGCAATCTTTCAGACGGTCATCCCGACCTTATTATCATCAGCGGTCTCGCTTACGGGATCGACATTGCCGCCCATAAAGCTGCGCTTTCAAACAATCTTCAGACAATTGGAGTTCTTGCACATGGATTTAAAACTATCTATCCTTCAATTCACAGGGCAACGGCTGAATCAATTTTAAAGACCGGAGGCCTGCTTACCGATTTTATGTCGGATACACTTCCGGAGAGAAACAATTTTCTTAAAAGGAACAGGATAATTGCCAGGGCTCTCTGATGCCACACTTGTTGTTGAATCTGGTATCAAGGGCGGTGCCCTTATCACGGCGGATATGGCTAATTCGTATAACCGTGATGTTCTGGCGATACCTGGCAGGCCGGATGATCAATGGTCGGCAGGGTGCAATGATCTTATTAAAACAAATAAGGCAGCTCTTGTCGAATCAGCCAGCAGATATTGAAAATTTCCTCAACTGGCTGCCTGAAAAATCAAAGCCTCCGGTTCAGAAAACACTTTTTTCGGAATTAAGTGAATCAGAGCAAAAAATCTATGAGCTTATAACGAAAGAAGGTGAGCTGACGATCGATAGTATTTGCAGATCACTTGAAATTCCGATTTATAAACTTTCACCTATGCTTCTTCAGATGGAATTCAAGGGAGTGGTCAAATGCTATCCGGGTAATGTTTACCGGACTTGATTATGCTTTTCTGCCTTTATGTAACAAGATTCTATAACTTTAAGTGGAGATTCCTCGCTAACGCTCGGAATGACAGTTTGTTTTTGAAGGTAGGGAGGAAGAAGCGGCGTTTCGAAAAATGATTTCACAACACATTTTTTGTTCTGTTTTTCGAAACGCCGCTTCTTCCCCTAAAACACCCATCATAGTACCTGTCATTCCGAACGAAGTGAGGAATCTTATTCTCCTGAGCACATTTTAATTATCATTTATTTTTTGCAATTGAAATACAATTCCCTTTGTTTTTCTACTTTTGATATCCTTAGTAAACTCTAATAATGTTTTATTATGGATCCAAGAGTACAGCAGTTCATGGGCATGATAAAAGCCAAAAATCCTGGTGAAAATGAATTTCATCAGGCAGTCCAGGAGGTTTCAGAATCCCTGATTCCGTTTATAGAAGAGAATCCTAAGTACAAGCATGCCAAAGATCCTTGAGCGGATTGCCGAGCCGGAGCGGACCATAATCTTCAGGGTTCCGTGGCTGGATGACAAAGGGGATGTCCAGATT